>NZ_JAPYKH010000009.1 GCF_029623345.1 Sphingomonas phyllosphaerae | reverse complement strand
GGCAACGGCAACGGCAACGGCAACGGCAACGGCAACGGCAACGGCAACGGCAACGGCAACGGCGACGGCGACGGCAACGGCAGCGGCCGCACGCCGCCTCGAAGCCGGACCTCGCGATTTTGCGACGTGCCGCGAGCGCCGGCCGGAACCGCGAGTCCACGCTGGTGCCGCGGCGGCTGGCGCTTCGATCCCCTGGTGGACACGCTGGTCGACTGCGCCATGACTAAGACCGTCGCGATTGTTCGCCCGGCAGTCGGGCAAGTCGGTCGTCGTCCGCCGCGCTGCCAAACGCTATAGACACCACTCGCAAGGGGACATCTGCGATGGCGAAGATTTTGAACAAAGCGCACTAGAGGCGTCCTGCCACTTTGCGGAGGTCCGCTTTCACACGCGACTGAGGAAAAGCTGTCGCTCCGCAAGCGGCCCAGTAGCTGCCATCCTGGCATTGCTAGCGCCGAACGGCTGAAAAGGGGCCGTGATCTGCCTGTCCGGGTGTGGACGCCTCTCTGGATGCAAGGGGGTGTTGCAGAGATTTTGGCGCGCGGGTTTAGATGCTTCCGTGTGTCCGGCTTGTTGATGCAGCCTTCATCACGGCTGCTGGCCTGAATGGAGATCACGGATCGGGTCCAAACCGCTTTCGCGCGCTCGAGGCGCTTGTACAGTGCACATGCCGTGTTCCGAGTCGGCGTTCTCGAAGTCGATAATTGCCATCACATCGACATACCGCACTATGGACACTTCTGCACGCAGCCACATCCGCGTTTCTCGCAAAAACAGAGCCGCAAACGAGAACGCCGTAGCCCGCAAAGGACAATCAGTTCAATGGCTGGAACTCAAAGGCTATGCAAGCGACTGCCGCATCTCGAGATGCGTGAATCTTGCCGCTCGCGAGCGACGCGATCTGCGTCCTCGACGGCTCATCCATCCATCTCGCGAGCGGCCTTCGCCTCGGCGTATTCCCGCATCGCCTGCAAACGGCGCGCCTCGCTCTCCCGGCCGACCCCGACCGCTCGTTCGTAGGCCCTGATGGATGGATCTCTCGCATAGGCCTCATCCAGCGTGCGGACGAGATCCGTGCCGACGCCGATGAAGGAGAAGTCGTTCTGGTAGGCGCGCGACTGGACGTAGGTGAGCAGCCGCCCACATCGTGGCGGGAGCTCAGGGCCCTTCAGGGACCGTGCGAATAGCCATAGTACCACGTCCGTCATCTGGATGCCAGCGCTATCGGCGCCAGCCGACATCCGCAGGGTGCTGCCGAACACCTTCCTGAGCACCAACTTCTCGCCTAGCGGCAGCGTAGCCACGTCCGCCTTCGCGTTCGCGAACATCTGGTGCCAAAACTTGAGGCTCTGCTCGAACTCGCTCTGCCTGTCGTGCACGATCGTGTCCACTCGACGGTTCCACCTGTTCGATTGGCTTTCTATCGCCCCAATGAGGTTTCCGAAGCCAACCATGTTCGGCATGTGTCCGTTCCGCTGCCTCCTATCGTCGGAGACAAGGAAGAAGGACTCGGGATTGTCGGCCGCCCACTGCAGAGCGTCGCCCACGACCTTCCGCAATCGGGAGTCGTCGATGCGAACCAACCGCTCGGCAAGGCCGCGGCAGAAGGCGACGAGGGCCGCCTCCGCCCGATCCCTTCGCTTCTCCATAAGTGCCGGCCAGAACAGGCGGGCGAGCGGCTCGTCGAGAAGCTCAGCTACCTGGAACACCAGCAGCATGCGCAAAGGCCTGAGGTTGTAGAATTGCCACGCCACCGCCCTGTTGTCGGATGGGTCGAAGAGTGTGTCGACCACCTTGCCCGCAAGATGGTAGCCCTTCTCTACGCGGCTTAGCGCGAACGCAGGGCCGGCTCGGCGTAGGATCGCCAGAAGGTCGGCCGCGACCTCCTCGATGCGCCCGACGCCAAGATCGGCAGCATGAAGCTCCTCGACACCGAGGCGCGCGGCGACGGCGGCGACCTCGGCGGAGAACCGCGCATCGAAGTCGTTGCGGGTCATCATCGCGGCGGTAATGAAGAGCGGCTGCGCGGCATCGAAGATAGCGGCCCCCGTGTTGCCGGTCTCGTCCACGTACGCGTGCATCGCCTTCCCTCTTCTCCAGATAAGATCTTCCGCGGCCGTCCGCATTAGCACCAGTAACGGAAGCTTCGGTCTCGCTCTCGTGGTGCCGTCCGCGTTCATCAAATCTCCGGTTCGCTACTTGAGCGAGGCCCGCTTTCGCCAACAGATGCCCGAAACCGCATAGACTGGTTCTCGTCAAACTGCGGGTTTGCCGACCTACGCCAACGTCTCAGAGGTAGTTTTCCGTCCAAGCTGAACGGACGTCCGAAGCTGGGAAGTAAGCAGGAGGCTCCGAATGGCCGACACTGAAGCCTCGGTCGAGAAGCAACAAGTTTGATCGCGCCCATTAAGGCGCTATCTGCGCAACTGCATTGCCTTACCGCTAAACCGTGTAGGCGCAGCTGACAACAACGCGTTCAGTTTGGCCGTTCCGGCATTTGCAATGGCTTGCGCCGTTATGATTTTGCACTGAAATTTAAGATACACGCCACCTCGTCCCTGCCCAATGGTCCACACGCAGACGACCAATAAGTCGAATTTAGTCGTGTCTAAACGCTCGAAGGCTTTGCTATCCCCCTTTCGACGTTGGCGGATTTCGTAGCGGCGCTCACCGCGCGTCGCATCTACCGCGTCTTCCCAGATCATGGTTGGACGTAAGTTGAGTCGCTTCGTCGCGAAGCGTTCTGCCGCGCATGGAAAAGAAACGCCCGCTGCGCCACTTCGCAACGCCGAGCGTTCGGGTTCAAGCTGGCGCCGCCAGTATGTCTTTCTGAGCTGAGTCATCCCGTTAATCAGCACCAAAAAATTGCTTCGGCGTAAAAAGAGCATCTGGAGGCCAGCCTAAGCGGCCGCGGTTTCTCCTTTTCCTCCTCACCTAGCCCCCCTTCACAGCCGACTCGACGGATAGCACATTAGCCATCTTCACCCAGATCGGCCAACTTAAGGCTTGATGAGGCGTCGTTGCCAAGCTCCACCAAGCTTGATGTATCATCGGTTTCGGGCGCTGCACAAAGGCTTGCAGATGACCAATTTTCTTGGTTTTCGAGGCTTTAAAAAAAGGGGTGGCGCCGCCTCATGCCATTTATCGCTGGAATTTGTCAACCGCCTCCTCCAAACTATCGAACCATGCCGATAAATCTTTGGCTTCGCGCGGGAGTTGATTGTCGTGCGCCACTTCATTCCGGACAGTATAGTCTTTGTTGAGTTCCGCTCGAGTCCGCGGATCAGCATGGAAGATTATATCAAGTTGCTGGCGCACTGTGAGTGCCTTGATGTTTACTTGAATTTGACGCCATGCGTGGCCGTGCACTGTGTTTGTTCGAGCGTGCTCTTCGACGGCGTCTCTCGAAGCACGACGAACTAAGAATTCAAACTGGCCCCAGCCTAACAGGTAGAAAGCTGTATCCAAAAGCCGGCGGAACTCCTCTAGTTCCCTTGTAGCTCCACGACGGCCCCGGATTTCTTGATCCAAAAGCTCTGTGATCTTATCATAGGCCCGACGGGTTTGCTCAAGCTTGCTCATGCTAGAAGGCCGCGGAGAACCTCAGCGTCAAGTGATCTAACTTGTCGCCGGTCCGACTTGTTTACCACCTGCCAGCTAAACTCATCCCCCCGAGAAACACGTACCAGAAGCGTCGTTCCTGAGCGGGTCACTAAGTCGACACGCCCGAAAGACCCGAGCACCCATAGCGCCCTCGGAATGAAGCTTGCGAGCACGTCGTCGCCGCGCACAACGTCAAGGATCGGTAGTTCGCGATCAGGCACCGCAAATTTCTGCATCAACTCCTCAGACATTGTGTATCGACGGCTGGTATCGAATTGGAGCGAGGTGTCTGACTGAAGGGTCGTGCGGCAGAACGCGAAAAGGTTGTCAATCGCGTTTTGCCAGCTGTCAACTGAACTAACCACGTCGGCTCGGCCGAATAGGCTATCCTTTGTTTTCTCCCAAACCTCGACTGGTTCCCAGTTCGTCTCGTGAAGCGGATCGGGAGAACCGATTACAGTGAGCGACAATCGGTCAATGTTGAAGAACCAAGTCTCGAACTCTCTTCCCTCAGCCTCAGCCTTAGATGCACGATCGAAAGCCTGCTGATAGTCCGCGCTTCTAGCCGGGCCGTCGCGGGTTTTAACTTCAACAAACAAGGAGCGGCCTAGTTCATCTTGAAACTCGATATCCCAACCGCGTTCAGCAGGGTCGGTATCAACTTTGAGAAGTCCTGCAACTTTGATAGTTTCTACTACTCTACGCTCAGACGCATCTGCCTCATCATGTACGCGCGGAAGAACCTCGAGCTCTTCAGGGTCAAAGGCAGCTGCGACGGGTAATCCGGTAGGCGGGCCGAATACGACGAACCGATTGCCGATATTGACGAGGATTTGCCTTCCGGCGCTGATCTGGTCTGCGGTCACACGTGCTTCATGACTGCCACGCACCGCTCTTGCAAGCGGCTTGGCGTTCCCGTGGCTGGATCGAAGGGCGTCGTCACACTCTACGACGTCTTCGACAATATCAAATCTCCGGCGATTTTGCGTCCCACAGTTAGCAACGAGGATGGCACGAGCCATCGTCCGCGGTCCAAGGCGCCGTTCCTAACGCGGCCGTTAGCTTATTAAGCCTGAGATGCGCTTCAATAGAGATGAACGAACGAACGACATCAGGAAGCGAACAAGATGCTTGAACGGCCGAATGTGGGTCCTCGGCACGAGAGGCGAGGGAGTCAAGCCGATCAAAAGCGACGGGGCCGCATTTCTAAGATCATGAGCGTTCGACATTGAATTGCCTCCCTGTTGCGGATACGGCTGATCGCGCCATACTGCTGGGATGAAGGCGGCATCAATCCTATGGTCCAATGTCATTGGCATGACCTGCGGACTCATGGCTGGCCTGCTAGTGTTTTGCACGGCGGGAGCGTGGGTCCTTTTCGCGCTTTTCTAGGGCTGTAATCCGTCCCACCGCCTTCACCCTGATCTTGAATCCTGCTCAGACCTGCTAATGGCCGCGGTGGTGCTTGCAGTTGCCCTTACGTGCCTGGCTGTTGCCGCAATTGGATTCGTTGTTACGCGCCGCGTCGCTCGGCGATGGTTTAGGCAGTAGCCAGCTCTGGCGAGAGTTGGGCGTAAGCTATCCCCCCTAGACCCGACCAAGCGAGCGGTTTTGCGGCGCGACACGCGTGTCGGCCGCGGAGATGAGTGCGCGTCCGAAGTTGGGAGCCTGCCAGAGCGCCGGGAGTGACCGCTTCTGGGTCTCTCGGCACGAGAGAGTAGGGGCCCGCAAGCGTCATTCACGCTCCGCAGGCGTCGAAGGCGTCATTAAGATTGTGACTACCGCTGCCAAATCGACGGTAGCGCACTTCATTATCGCAGCCAACGCCGCAGGCCCGCTCCGCGCGGGGGTTGCCGGGCTGGAACCGTGCCGGACACTGATGCTAGCCTAAACTCATGACGACGAACATCGCCCGCACGCTCTACTACCGCGAAGGCCGCGACGTGCGGATTGTTACTCAGGACGACATCACAGCGATCACCGGTCCAACCGTCATTTTGGGCGAGGCCGGAATGGGCAAAACGCACCTGCTGCAATGGCTTGCGGAGGCGCCCGGCCACGCGTGGTGCACCGCGCGCCAGCTCATCAACCGCGCCGATCCGCGCACACTGCTCGGCGGCGCGGAGACGCTGGTGATCGACGCTCTCGACGAAGTGTCGGCCAGGCGGGAGGGCGATGCCGTCGACCTTGTCCTCCAACGACTCGATCACCTTGGCCAACCTCGCTTCATCCTGTCGTGCCGCGTCGCTGACTGGCAGAGCGCGACGTCGACCGCCGCGATCGCCGAGCAGTATCCCGATCCGCCGCGGGAGCTGCACCTCGAGCCATTCAGCGAGGAGGACGCCCAGACGTTCCTGGCAGAGCGGCTTGGCGCCGAGCGAGCAGACGAGGTCGTCGCACATTTCGCAGGCCACGGCCTGCGCGGCTTCCTTGGCAACCCACAGACACTGGAGATGATTGAGCGCGTGGCTCCGGCGGGTGACCTGCCGCGAACCAGCTCCGAACTATTCGAACGAACGGTAGAGATTGTCTGGAAGGAGCATCGCGACGAGAAGGCCGCCGACGCTGTCTCGCGAGAGGAGGCGCTTGAGGCGGCGGGCGCCGCGTTCGCCGCACTCGTCCTAACGGGCGGGGAGGCGATCTCGCGCAAGGCCGTGGCGAACGTCGCCGAAGGGGAACTGGCACTGGGCGACGTTGAGGCGTTCGACGGCGGACAGGTCGCACGGACGTTCGGCACCCGCCTGTTCCGCTCGATCGGCACCGACCGCTTCTCCTATTGGCATCGGCGCATCGGCGAATACGTCGGCGCGCGCTGGCTAGCGGCCCGTGCAACCGACCGCCGCAAGAGGGCGCGGCTGCTCGCACTCTTCCAGGCGGACGGGCTAGTCCCCGCAAGTCTGCGCGGTATGCACGCCTGGCTCGCGCTCAACACCGCGCTCGCGGCCGACGTCATCGACGCCGATGCCATGGGCGTCGTAACCTATGGCGACGCCGACGTGCTAGACGAGGATCGCGCGCAGTTAATGCTGCGGACCCTGCGCCGCGACGCTCGGGAGGATCCCAGGCTGGGCGAAGGCCTATTCCGCGCCCTCTCGCTGGTGCAGCCGGCTCTGATGCCGGAGGTGCGGACCGCCATCGCGGATGGCGCTATGCCTTTAACGTTGAAGCTACTGCTCCTCCAGCAGCTCGAACGGGCCGACGTCTCGACCGCGCTGGCGGACGATCTGAAGAGGATGGCGCTGGACCCGAGCCTGAGCTTCGCTGAGCGCGCCTCCGCCGCCGACGCGCTGGCGGCGAGCGGCGGGCCGATCGATTGGCCGGACATGGTGGAGCAACTCCGCCGGCAGGCCGACCCGTCCTCCACGCGGCTCGCGATGCGACTGCTTGACGAGGTCGGTTTCGACGAGTTCAGCGACACGTCGATCGTCGTGACCGTGCTGGCGCACGCCGGCGTTGCCGTCAGCAGTGTCGACAAGTCGCCGCGCGACCGCATGGTTGGCACCTTTCGTCAAATGCAGCGCGGCCTTCCCGACGACCGGGTTGGAGCCGTGCTCGACGTTATGGCGGAATACCTCACCGCGCTCATCGACCGGCACGCTTCCGGACCTGACGACCTGACTGACCTCACCATCGCGCTCATCGCGCGGGCGGTCGCGGTCGAGCGGCCGACCCCCGAGCGCCTCTGGGGTTGGCTTCAAACTGTCCGGCAGGAAAACGGCTACGATCGGAAGGCGCGCGAGGCGCTGGCCGATGCGATCGGATGCTACCCGGTCCTGCGCAGGGGAGTGCAAAGGCGGGTGCTGCTGGACGATAAATTGGAGAAGAAACTGTGGCAGCGCGGCTACCGCCTCGGACGCCGCTCGCCGGCGCTGACCCCTGACGAGGGCGACCTAGTCGACCTGCTCGGCCACCTGAACCCCGCGGACCGGTCGGACGAGCGCTGGCGCGACGTCCTCTCGATGACTAGGCACGACGGAGTTGAAGGGGCGGCCCTGCGCGCCGCGGCGAGGCCGTTCGCCGCCCACCGACCCGACCTTCTCGATTGGCTCGACCGGCTCCCCAAGCCACGCGTTGCCGACTGGGAGCGGAAGCAGGCCCAAGACCGCAGGAAGCGCGAGGCCCGCAAAGCCATGGAGCGGGCGGACCAGCGCGCGCACTACTCGGGGCAAGAAGCCCGGATGCGCGCCGGCGAGTTCGCCGCCATCCTGAACCCGGCAAAATGCTACCTCAATTTATTACGCGACCTAGAGGAGGGCCTGGCTCCGCAAGACCGGGTGGAGAACTGGCTGGGCGGTCAGCTGGCCACTGCCGCGCACGACGGCTTCGAGGCGTTCCTGACCAAGCGTCAGCCTGAACCGAACGCGATCCAGATCGCCCGGAGCCTCGCGGAAAGCCGCGAGTGGACGGCTGGCAGTATCATCGTCGCGGCACTGGCCGAGCGACATCGCAAGGAGCGCGGCTTTGCCGACCTGCCGGCTGAGCGCGTCATGGCGGGCTGGTTCGAGCTGAGGCAAAAGGTCGACGAGCACGCCGGGGCGAAGGGGTTGGCGGGCGCTCTAAGCGACGAACTCAGACGGCGCAGGAAGCTTCGCAGCGCGCTCGTCCTGCTGGTCGAGCCGCAGCTGCGGGCCAAGCGCGCCCACATCCCGTTCCTCTACGAACTGATGCGAGGGGAGCAGGACGCGACACTCGCTACCGACCTCGCGCTCGGCTGGCTGGCGCGGTTCGCGGCAATGCCCAACGAGCCGGAGCACGAGATGCTGGCGCGGGTGCTCGGCTCGCCGCGAAGGGATGAGCTCTCCGCCATCGCCGCGACGCGGCTCGCATCCATCCCGCCCGACAAAGACAGGTACCTGACGTGGCTTGCCGTCGAACTGATTGTCAATTTCGATGGCGCTATTGCCTGCTCCGCCGCGGGCACGGTACCGAAGGCGCTTCTCTGGCACATTCGAACGCAGACCGGCTCTCGCCGCAGCACCGGCGGCGTTTCGCGAGCGCCGCTCTCGCCGAAGCAGCTTAGCTGGATCGTCCGCACCTTCCGCGGCTCATGGCCGGCAGTGGGATCGCCGAGATCGTCGGAAGGCGAGTCAAATCCCTGGGACGCAACGGATTTCATCAACTGGGCAATTGCAAGGATCGGCGACGATGTGGGCGACGAAGCCGTCGCGGTCCTGACCGACTTGAAGGATGTCGACGACGGCTACACGAAATACGTTCGCATCGTCGCCGCCGAGCAGCGCCGCAAGATCGTAGAGGGGCGGCATCGGCCGCCGTCTCTGGCTGAAGTCGCCGCGGCGCTGACCGGCGGGGTTCCGCAGACGGCGGCCGACCTGCAGGCCGTCCTGCTTGAGGAGCTGGCGGTCGCGCAGGCACGGCTCAAGGGCGACCCACTCGACTGGCACAAAGGCTTCTTCTTGCCCGGGGGGGCGCACAAGGACGAAGAGAGCTGTCGCGACGAGCTGATGAAGATGCTCGACGGCAAGGTGGTTGGAGTCGAAATGCGACCCGAGGCGCACCTTTCCGGCGACAAGCGCGTCGACATCGAGTGCAGCGCGTCCCCAACGCTGATGGTGCCGATCGAGGTGAAAGGGCAGTGGCACAAGGACCTATGGACGTCCCCGGACGGACAACTCGACCTGCTTTATTCGAACGACTGGCGCGCCGAACGACGCGGAATCTACCTCGCGCTCTGGTTCGGTCCGACGACTACGCTCGCCAAGGCGCCGGCCGGCATCAAGAAGCCAACGACCGCAGACGAACTCCGCACTGCGCTCTCCGCCACCAGCCAAGCGGCAAAAACCGGGCTTGTGCGCGTCTTCGTGCTGGATTTGACGCGACCAAAGGCGGCGACTCCGTGAGCTATACCCCGGCCAACCCGACGCGCGAAGTGGTGCGGACGACGGACTATCCGAGCACGCCAGAGCTCGCTTACTCGGACGAATGTCCGCTTTAGCGCTCAGTCCGCCAGCGTCGCTTGCATTGCAGATTTTCCGCCGACGATGCACGCCAATATGGTGCGTGAACTGCGGTCACTGATATAGTGGCTTCATGAGCAATTGGATTTCCACGACAAAGAACAAAGGCAACCTCCAGATCGGATTGATCGCCGACGAGGCGATTGTCGGGAACGCCGCGGCCCCTCCTGACTTGATCGGCCGCATCACCTTAAGGCACATCGAAGGCTTGGATCGCCCTTACGAAGGTCACTTCGTGGTCACCAACATATATTCCGACCGTCCTAGCGGCAGCGGTGACTGCATCAAGCGGGGGACTCCACAGGTGATCATCTTGAGCATTTCGATCCCGGTCACGTTCCATGTCGATGACGGCAAGCAGCGCGAGGATGGCGGACATCTCACCGGCGACGGACCGGTATCCGCCCGCAAAATGGTCGTGAACGGCGTCACCCGCTGGGAGGAACGCCATGACTAAATCGGTGCCACCCGCGACCCAAGTTAACGGTTCGGCGGGGGATGAAGCGCGGCACCCGACCCTAAGTCGAAGGCCCGAGCAGAGGGTGTTCGACGAGATCGCGGAACTGACCGCCACCCCCGGCTACGCGCACGTGATCGCGTTCCTGTGCGTGCGCGACAACTTCGTTTGGTATCGCCGCGACGGCATGAAGGCCGAGGACATGCGGCACCTTTATTCGAGGTCGCGGCTGATCCGGACCGAGATGTCTACGCTCATCGGACTAATGATGCGCGCCGGTGGCGATCTGGCCGGTCCGCCACCCGCCGACGTAGACTCGCTCGTCAGGCGGACCGACGCCCTGATGGAGGAACTGCACGGGAGCATGGGCGCGCCGACGCTCGACGGCATGTTCAAGGCATTCGAGGCCGGCGAGACCCCGCCCAACCCCTGGGGAAGCGGTGGCGCGATGCGCGAGCCGATCTTCTATGGCGGCGAAGGCGCCTTCTCGTTCCAGAACTGCGACTTCGCGGTCGAGAAGTATGCGGCCGACGACCCTTGGCTGAAGGAGCATCGGAAGGCCGGGATCGCCGACATGGTCGCCTTCGCCAAGGCCGCCGCCGACATCCAGAACCGCAAGGTTTCTGCCGCGATGGCGGCGGGCGCAAACACGCCAGGCGATTCGCGCCTGCTCGAGGCGTTCACGCTGACCGCCGCCGAGATCGCAACTGTTGTGGGCCTCGGCGAGGATACCGCGAGCGCCTGCATCGACGCATTCACGCTGCCGGTGGGCCGCGGCAATCCGACCTTCGCCACGATCAGCGACTTCAACGCCGTCAACGGGTCACCGGTGCTGGAGACGGGTGAAGGGCGACACCTGCTCTTCCACTTCAACGCGCTGGCGGAGGCCGTCTACGAGTCGCCCTTCTACTGGATGTGGGACGACAAGCCCTACAGGCCGACGCTATCCGACCATCGCGGCGATTTTACTGAGGCTCTCGCGATCGATCGCCTGTCGCGCGTGTTCGGTCCGGCTCGTGTGCACCGCGGAGTGAACATCGACCGCGCGAAGGGCGACCGCGTCGGCGAGATCGACGTGCTCGTGCTGTTTGCCGATCGGGCGATCGTGCTGCAGGCTAAGTCAAAGCGCCTCACCCTCGCCGCGCGCAAGGGCAACGACCTCCAGTTGCGCGGCGACTTTAAGGGCGCGGTCCAGGACGCCTACGACCAAGCCATGGACTGCTCCGCCGCGCTGGCCGACCGCTCGCTGCGCTTCAGCACCGCCGACGGCACGACGGTCGAGATCCCACCCGAGATCTCGCAGGTATTCCCGGTCTGCCTGGTGTCGGACCATTACCCGGCGCTCGCCTTCCAGACGGCACAGTTCCTAGTGCGGCGGGAGGTGCCCAAGGTCCTAGCCCCGCTCGTCATCGACGTCTTCACGTTGGACGTGATGGTTGAGATGCTCGAGCGGCCGATCCGCTTTCTGAGCTATCTCGAGCTGCGCGCGATCCACGGGCCAAAGGTCCTCATCCATCACGAGATCACGCTGCTGTCCTACCACCTTAAATACAATCTGTGGCTGGAAAAGGAGCACGACATGGTCGTGTTCGAGGACGACTTCGCGGCCGAGATAGAGATCGCGATGGGCGTGCGGAGGATGGGCCAGCCCGGCGTGCGAACGCCTAGTGGCGTGCTCACCGTCATCGCCGGATCGCGGCTGGACAGGCTCATCCGGGCGATAGAGTCGAAACCGACCGGCACGCTGACCGACACGGTCATGCTCGCCTATCAGCTCGCCGAAGAGGGCATGGCGGCCTTGCGCGACAACCTGAACGCGGTGATCGCAAAGGCCGGGTGGCGGGGGTCGTCGGACTTCGTGCTCGGCTTTGGCGGAACTGGCATCGCCATCCACTGCAACGCTGACACCGACGCCAACAGTCTGGCCAGGATCGACGACCACATGCGCGCGCGGAAATACCGCGGTCGTGCGGACAGCTGGTATGGCATCGTCATCGCACCCGGAGGAACGCTGCGCTTCGGGCACAAGGTCGTGTTTCCCTGGAAGCACGACAGCAGAGCCGAGCGCGCCGCGGATAGGCTTATCAAGCGCCCGGTCGCGACGCTCGCCGCACCGCGGCCCGCGTTAGCCGGGCGGAACGACCCCTGTCATTGCGGCAGCGGCATAAAATATAAGAAATGCCACCTGAATCTTGATCAACTCGGGTGAAAGCCGCCAGCCGGCTCAGGATTGAGTCATTCGAGCACGGCATCTGTAAGAAGTGGAGCGTCTGCTTTCGCCGAAGGCCGCAATCTGAGTAGTCAAGCGGAAACGACGGCTTCGTCCCGCTTCCCGCCATTTTCGCCATCGCTGGTCGAGGCGCCGGGCGAAAATGAATGGATGTCCGAAGTAGAGGAGCGCGGAACGACCGCTAGATGTCGTGTTGCGGTTTACTCGAGAGCGGCGAGCGAAAGTGGGTGAATAGCGGCCTGTCCGCTTGCGGGCGACGACATCCATGCTTGGGCGACGACGCTACGGAAAGCATCAGCGTAGGCGCCTGGGGCGTGACGATCATCGGTGACACAGATCTCGGCTTTAATGAAGCCGGTCGGCGTTCAGCGACGCTGGTGTGCCGATGAGGAGGTGGCTCTACTCTAAGCGGCACCAGGATGACAAAAGGTTCGACTCTTTGGCTCCCCATGGATACCTATCCGCATGCATCATGCACCTTCACCTCGTGCCTTAGTTGGTGGACGGAGGGGGCTTTGACCAGCTTCGCGTTCAACCATTTGCCTGGGGCCGACCTTCATGTTGACGCCACTTACTATGGCGGGAAGCAAGGAAACGCGGGGGCTCTGTCAAACCAAGCGCACTTGCTCTCCGAGCGCCCGAAGGCTTGCGCATCGCTGGGTGCTTCAGCTACTATCCTAAGGCTGTCAGTGCCGCGAACTCTCTCGAGTTGGTTTCGAGATCGCCTTCGTTCGTCTGCTATCGAGCAAGCGAACTGGGTGGAAACTCGCCGCTGTTGGGCCAGGTGCGGTTGCTTTGACAACACCTGTTCCACGTGTCCGACGCCGCCAAGCTCGGCCACGTCGCTGAGCGCGCCGACCACGGCATCAAGGTGCGTGTCGATCGGATGGTCGGCCTGGAAGAAGGTGGGGACGCCTTCGCCCGTCAGGCGGGCGGCAACGCCAAGGGCAAGATCATCTTCACGCCGCAGGGCTGACCCGGGCGGCCGGAAACACAGGGCCCAGCATGCGAGTCCGCCACGCCTGCTCGCACCATCACATCATTTCACAAAGGATCATTCTTCCGTGAATGCCAAGATTGATACGAAGGACGCGTTGCAAGCAGCCCGCCTCGAAGCACTACACCAGCTACCGGGCTTTCTCGACCGGCGAAACGACGCGGCTCAACCATGCGCTCACCGCCGACTGGGACGAAGATCCTCGTAACGAGGGCCAGGAGCCCGGCCGCGAAGCGATGAAGCGGTTCATCGCAGCTGTACGCCAGGCGCTCCCCGACCTGACGATCGAGATCAAGGAGGTCGTGTTCGGCGACGAGAAGGCCGCAGTCCGGGCCGAGATGCGCGGCACGCATTCGCAGGACTTTTTAGGCGTCGCCGCGACCGGCAAGCCATATGCGATCCGCCTGCACGAGTTCCATGCGTTCGTGGACGCGCGCATTGCCTATACCTGGCATATGGAGGACTGGTTCGGCTTCCTGAACCAAATTGGCGTCTGGCCCGTCACCCCTGCGGGAGACGCGCAATGAGCGGCGCAGGCAAGATCGCGATCGTGACGGGCGGGTCGGGCGGCATCGGCCGCGAGACCGTGCTGCGGCTCGCCGCGAGTGGCCATGATGTCGTGGCAAGTTATCCGTCGTCGGAGGAGGAGGCTCAGGCTCTCTTGGCCGAGAGCGCTAAAGGCCGAGTGGACGTAGCTCGCGGATGAGATCAATCAGCAGTTTGAGACCGGTCGGCATCTGACGCCGGCTTGAGTAATATATATGATAGCCTGGACCGATGGTCGCCCAGTCCTCCAGCACATAACGTAGCTCATTACGTTCGACAAAAGGCTTGAACGATGGTTCTAGGCCGTAAGTTAAACCTGCTCCTGACCGTGCCATCGACAACATGGCTCGGCCGTCATCGAGAACGATCCGGTCCGGCACGGTGACCGCGAACTCGCCTTCAGGACCTTCGAACTCCCACCGATAGATACGATCGTCGCCCAACCTCACGCCGAGGCATTGATGGTGCTGGAGGTCTTCGGGACGTTCAGGCGTGCCCAAACGCTCGAGGTAGGATGGAGCGCCCGCAACGATCCAGCGCAGATCGCCGGAGAGCCGCTGCGTGATCATATCTTCGGGAACGGTGCCTCCATAACGGATGCCTGCATCGAAACCGCCCTCAGTTATGTCCATCATCTGATCGCGGGCGGCGATGTGCAGTTCAATATCCGGGTATCGTTCGATGAAGACGGGCACGACCGGAGCTAACAGCAAAGATGCGGCTTCCGCGACGACGTTCAGCCTGATGCGGCCGGTGGGTGCCGTGCGATAGCGGTTCAGTCCTTCAAGGGCTTCCGCGATATGGCTGAAGGGATCGCTTATGGAATCCCGCAATCCCTCTCCCGCCGCTGTAAGTGTGACACTCCGATTGGTGCGGTTCAGCAGTCGCACGCCCAATCGGGTCTCGAGACCTTTGAGCGCGTGGCTCAGTCCCGATGCGCTGACTCCGAGCTCAAGCCCGGCAAGGCGAAAGTTGCGATGCCGGGCGATTGCTAGAAAGTAGGTCAGATCGGCAAAATCAGATCGATTGGTCGGCATAATCAATCCTGCTCGCCAGTGTTATTGTTCGCAAGATGCTAGTCTACATTATTTCTGAAGCGCAGACCCACGACTACCGCGCGGAACAGTGCTTTAGGGACGTATCATGACCTTCAAGGCCCCGCGATTATTCATTGCCCGGTAACCATCGCTCACGCCGTCCAAATCAACAGTGCGGTCGAAGACCAGGCCAGGTTGGATCCGGCCTTCCATGACGTCGGGCAGCAGCTCGTCGATATACGCGCGGACGGGGGCGGGCCCGCCAGCCACCGTTACATTGCCGTAGAACATCGGCTGCGCTCCTGGGATTACCTCGTAATGCGGCACACCGACGCGGCCGACCGCACCGCCTTTGCGGACGATCCCCATCGAGGTTTCGGCCGACTGACCGGTGCCGACGCATTCCAGCACGGACTGGACGCCGAGGCCTTGGGTCAGCTGACGCACACGCTCGACGGCCTCTTCGCCGCGCTCGGATACGACATCGGTCGCGCCGAAATTCCGGGCCAGGTCGAGCCGCGCCGAGTGTCGACCCATGATGATGATCTGCTCGGCGCCGAGCCGCTTGGCGGCGATCACGCCGCACAGGCCGACGGCACCGTCACCCACGATGGCGACGCTGCCGCCCCGACGCACTTTCGCTGCGACCGCAGCGTGATGGCCAGTGCCCATGACGTCGGAGAGGGATAGGAGCGATGCCATAAGCGCATCGTCTTCCCCAACGGGAAGGGGATAGAGCGTGCCATCTGCATGGGGGATGCGCAGCGCCTCAGCCTGCGCGCCGCCCGGATCGTCGCTCTGGCCGAAGAAGCCGCCATGCAGGCAGGCTGTTTGCAGACCCTCTTCGCAGAAGAGGCAGCTACCGTCAGAGAAAGCAAACGGCATGACGACGAGCTGGCCAGGCTTGACCGTACGAACCTCGCTGCCGATTGCCTCGACGACGCCGATCGCCTCGTGACCCATCGGCTGACGTCCGTCATTCGGGCCGCCATTGTAGGGCCATAGATCGCTCCCGCAGATGCAGGCACTCGTCACACGGATCACCGCGTCGGTGGGCTGCCTGATGGTCGCATCAGGCACGTTTTCGATGCGGACATCCTGATTGGGGTAAAGGATGGTTGCGCGCATAATAGGGTCCTTCAGTTCGGCATTTGTGCGTGGAAGATCGTCGCATTGCCACCGGGGCGGCCATCGCTGGCGACGATCGCAAGATCGGAAGAGCCAGACCGCAGGGCCAAGCTCGTGAGGTTCAGGTTTCGGCCAGCGTCACGTCCGGGTAGGACGATCTGAGCTAGCGGCAGGCCTGTCGGCGTAAAGACAAGGATGCGGCCCTGACCATATAGCGACACATACACCCGCCCAGTCGCATCAGAGCGCATCGAGTCCGGTGCAGACCCGTTGAAATGGTAGGCAGTAGTCGCGCCAAACGGCGCGATCGTCGTGGCATCTGTCAGGTTCAGGCGGTGCAGCTGCCCAAGGGCGAACCCGCCGACCCATAACGTCTTGTCGTCCGGGCTCAGGGCTATGCCGTTGGCCACCGAGACGTGCTGTAGGACCGGCACCGGCTTGGCGTTGCCCTTGACGTACCAGACGCCTCCCTCCGGCGCCCCGATGCCGCCACGCGCATCGGTGAAATAGAAGCCGCCGCCGTGATCGAATACGAGGTCATTGGGCGCAAATCCCTCCGCTTCGGGCACGATGACCTGCTGATCGGATCCATCGAGCGCCATCGACACGACGGCGCCACCGCCCGACGTGTTTGCTGCCGCGATGTAGAGGCGGCGGTCAGGTCCCAGCGCCATGCCACCCGGCATCAAGCCGGGAAGTTTGACGACGGACGCGATCCGCCTCGAGCGATCGAGCCGCATCACACGGCCACCCTGGGTGTCGGAGAAGAGCAGCGTACCGTCCGGAAGGAAAACCGGACCTTCCAGATCCTTGGTCGCTCCGGAAACCACGATCGGTTGATCGGCCATGATCATGGGCAAGTCGCGCTCGCCTGGTGGGATCGGCACAGCGCTGGACGAAAGCTTTTGCGGAGCCTGTCTGGCCACGCTCGCGGAGGCGAGCGTGAGCGACAGGAGTGACACGATGCGAAGCGCGAGCATCAGGCGATCGCCGGCAGGTTGGCGAGGTGCTTGTCGAGCGTCAGCGGGTAGGAGCGCACCCGCACACCGGTCGCGTTATAGACCGCATTCGCAATCGCCGGCGCAACGCCGGTCAAACCCAGCTCGCCGACGCCCTTGGCTTTCAACGGCGACATCGTCGGATCGACCTCGTCGATGAAATGGGCCTGGAGATGCGGTACGTCGGCGTGGACAGGCACTTCGTAGCCGGCAAGGTCGTGATTGACGAAGAAGCCAAAGCGGGTGTCGACCGCCATTTCCTCCATCAGCGCGGCGCCGATGCCCATCGTCATGCCGCCGATGACCTGGCTGCGGGCGGTAGTTGGATTGAGGACGCGTCCGGCTGCGCACACAGCCAGCATCCGACGGACTCGAACCGCGCCAGTATAGGCGTCCACCGCAACCTCGGCGAAGTGCGCGCCGACCGTCTGTTGCGCGAAACGGTCCTTCAGGTCGCCATATTCCATGGAGTCTTCCGCGACGAGTTCACCGTCCTTCGTCACATCAGCCAGTGCCACCGACCGTCCGTCGGATGACACCATGCCGTTCGCAAAAATCACGTCGGTCGTGTTGAAGCCCATCCGCTGCGTGATCAGATCACGTAGCTTCGCGCATGCCGCATAGACACCCGCGGTTGCCGATGCCGCGCCAGCCTGGCCACCTGAGCCTGGCGTTTCGGGGAAAGAAGAATCGCCGAGTTTTGCGGTCACGCGCTCCAGGGGCACGCCCATCATCTCGGCCGCGGTCTGGGCCACGATCGTGTAGCTGCCGGTGCCGATATCGGTCATGTCGGTCTCGATAGTGACGTGCCCGTTCTTGTCCAGGCGCACGCGGGCACTGGCCTTGGAGATCGGCGCACCGCGGATCGCACTCGCCATGCCCATGCCGATCAGCCACTTTCCCTCACGACGACTGGCAGGCTTTGCAGCGCGCGCATCCCAGCCGAACCGGTCTGCGCCCTCTCTCAGACATTGCACGAACGGGCGCGTGGAGAAGCGACGTTCGGGCTTCTCGGGATCCACCTGCGTGTCGTTGGCGATCCGGAGCGCCACAGGGTCCATGCCGAGCTTCTCGGCGAGTTCGTCCATGGCAACTTCCAGCGCCATCATGCCCGGGGCCTCACCCGGCGCGCGCATGGCGTTGCCTTCCGCCAGATCAAGCTGCGCCAGATAGCGACGCAGCAACCGGTTCTCACCGGCGTACATCAGCCGGGTCGGCAGGGTCGATGGCTCGGTTCGACCGCCGGGCAGATTGCCCGACCAGCTGTCATGACCCACGGCAAGCAACCGGCCGTCTTTTGCGGCCCCGAGCCGCACCCGCTGGATGGTCTTGGGCCGGTGGATGGTGTTGTTGAACATCAAGGCCCGCTGCAGCACGAGCTTGACCGGACGGCCCGATACCCGCGCGGCGAGGGCCGCAAGCGCCAGATCGCTCTGCGTCGTGCCCTTGCCGCCAAAACCACCGCCGATGAACGCGGAATGCAGGCGGATATTCTCTTTGGGCGTACCGATGATAAGCCCGAGGTCGCGGCAGCCCCAGTTCATCGCCTGGATCGACGTCCAGCAGGTCAGCTGGTCGCCGTCCCATCGCGCGATGGTCGCATGCGGCTCCATCATCGCGTGTGCGTGATCGGGAACGGTGTAGGTCCCATCCACCTGGACTGGTGCGCGGGCGAATGCGGTCGCGAACGCCCCGACCGAGACCTCGGTCGGGCCACCGAACGCCTCTTTCGGCGCGATTGGCGTCGACGGCTTTTCGGCGGCCAGATCGAAGCGTCCATTCCCACGAGCGTAGCTGATGTTGATCAGGGATGCGGCAGCGCGCGCCTGTTCGAAGGTATCGGCGACGACGACGGCGACCGCCTGATGATAATGATCGACCATCGGACCGGCGAGGACGCGCTGGACGTAGAACTCGCCCTTGCCGATCGGGCCGGCATTCTCATGCGTGACGATCGCGCGTACCCCCGGCGCGGCGCGAGCTGCGGCGGTATCGATGCGCTCGATTCGACCCTTGCCGATCGCAGCGCCAAGAATGTAGCCGTAGGCGGCACCCGGCGCGACGTCGTGATGCTCGGCAGCATAACGCGCGAAACCGGTCGTCTTGAGCTTCCCCTCGACGCGGGGATGGGCGCGACCGACGACTGCGAGCCGGTCGATTGGTGTCTCGCCCGCAGGCGTCTCGAATTTCATGGCTTCTCCCTCCGCGCAGCCGCCTGGCTAGCAAGCGGGGCATCGTTGCCGTCGCGCCGCGGGGCACGAAGCACGTAAACACGCTCGATCAGCGACCCGGACCCTTCAGGTAATCGTCGTCGGAGACCTTCTCCATCCACGTCACCGGCGACCCATTTTCACTTTCCTGAACGGCGATGTGGGTCATCCCCTGGGTCGGCGTGGCGCCGTGCCAGTGCTTCTCCTTGGCAGGGCAGAGCAGGACGTCGCCGGCATGGAACTCGAGAACGGGGCCACCCTCCACCTGCGTCCAGCCCACGCCCTCGGTGACGATCAGCGTCTGGCCGAGCGGATGCGTGTGCCATGCGGTGCGGGCCCCTGGCTCGAAATGAACGCGGGCACCCGAGACGCGCGAGGGTTCTTCGCGCTGGAAGAGCATCGTCACCGTGGTTTTGCCCGTGAAGTTCTCGGCGGGTCCATCGACCGTCTTCTGGTCGGCCTTGCGATTGATCTCGGTCATTCTAGGTTCCTTGTTGTTCTTGGCCGCAGAATGGTCGCCGCAAGCGAGGAGGATTTACAGCCGGGCAGCCGAGCCCCGCCTGAGCTGAACCGTCGACGTGTCGCACGTCATGCGCCGCCCTCCAGCGCGGCAAGGAAAGCGTCGTGGGTCATCGGACGGGAGAACATCGGGAAGTTCTGCGTGACCGCCGCTTGCTGCTCTGCAGCGCTGAGGGTCGCGGTGCAGTCGGTTAGCGTCACGACGCCGAACCCACGCTCATACGCGGAGCGCATGGTCGACTCGACGCAGCAGTTGGTCAGGAAACCTGCGATGGCGAGATCGGTCATGCCGCGCTGACGCAGGATAAAATCGATATTGGTGCTGGCGAAGCAATCGAGACCGCGTTTGCCCTCGATCACGATGTCGCCATCGACCGGCGCCATGGCATCGGCGATCGCTGCGCCCCAGCTCCCTTTCTGAAAGGCCTGCGCCTGCTTGATGCCGGCGAGAATCCCATAAGGATCCGCCGGCATTTCGGGGTAGCCTGCGGCAAAGCTGATTGGCGCGTGCATCACTGTCACACCGCGGGCGCGCGCCTGTTCCACGACGGCGCGGCTGTGCGCCAGCATGCCGGTATCGGCCATCACGGCCTTCACCGCGTCATGCTGGGCGCCGCCTTCGCTCACGAAGTCATTCTGGTACTCGATCAGCAACAGGGCGGTGGTGTCGGGTGTCATCGTCATTCTCCATTCGCCCCGGGCGCGGCGTGGCTCACGCCACCGCCGGCAGCCGGTCTAGATGCTTGTCGAGGGTGAGGGGGTAGTCGCGGATACGAACGCCGGTTGCGTTGTAGACGGCGTTCGCCACTGCTGCGCCGACGCCGCACAGGCCGAGTTCGCCGATACCCTTGGCCTTCATCGGATTGGCCTTGTCGTCGGCTTCGTCGAGGAAGATCACTTCCTGGTGCGGGATATCGGCGTGGACCGGCACCTCGTAGCTGGCGAGGTCGTGGTTCACGAAGAAGCCGAAGCGCTTGTCGACGGCCAGTTCCTCCATCAACGCACTGCCGACGCCCATCGTCATCGCACCAATCACCTGGCTGCGCGCGGTCGTCGGATTGATGATGCGCCCGGCCGCACAGACCGCCAGCATGCGGCGCAGGCGCGTAGCGCCGGTGTACATGTTGACCCCGACCTCCACGAAATGGGCGCCGAACGTGGACAGCTGCCAGGTCTTGTCGAGGTCGCCGAACTCCACTTTGTCTTCCGCGGCCAGTTCGCCCGCAGACGCCGCCTGTCGCAATGCGGCCGACCGGTTGCCGCTGGTGACCCTGCCGCTGTCGAACACGGCATCTGCCGAATTGTAGCCAAGCCGTTGTGCCACTGCGTCGCGCAGCTTCACGCAGGCGGCATAGACGCCTGCGGTGGAGTTCGCGGCACCGAACTGGCCGCCCGAACCGGCGGACACCGGGAACGTGGAGTTGCCGAGCTTCACGATCACGCTATCGGCCGGCACCCCCATCATTTCCGCGGCTGTCTGCGCTATGATGGTGTAGCTGCCGGTTCCGATGTCGGTCATGTCGGTCTCCACCGTCACAACGCCATCCGTGCCCAGCCGCACGCGCGCGCCCGACGGCATGTTCATGTGGTTGCGGAATGCCGAGGCGACCCCCATCCCGACGAGCCAACGTCCGTCACGCACCTGTGCCGGGGTCGCGTTGCGCTGCGACCAGCCGAAACGCTGCGCGCCCTCGCTCAGGCATCGAACCAGCTGTCGCTGCGAGAAGCGCCGCTTGGGGTCCTTCGGATCGACCTGCGTGTCGTTCTTCACGCGGAAGGCGATCGGATCCATGCCGAGCTTCTCCGCCATCTCGTCCATCGCAACCTCGAGCGCCATCAGGCCCGGGGCCTCGCCCGGTGCTCGCATCGCATTGCCTTCCGGCAAATCGAGCACTGCCAACCGCATCGACGTCAGGCGATTGGCACCGGCGTAGAGCAGGTTCGTCTGAAGAACGGCAGCCTCCGGGCTGCCATTGGGTTGGTCACCCGAACCGCTCTGGTGGGCGATCGCGGTAATCGTGCCATCCTTGGTCGTACCAATCCGGATACGCTGACGGGTGGCAGGACGGTGCGTCGTGTTGTTCGCCATGAAAGGCCGGCTCATGGCGACCTTGACCGGACGACCGGCTGCCTTTGCACCGAGTGCTGCCAGCACCGCATCGCTTCGCAGGAAGAGCTTCCCGCCAAAGCCACCGCCGATGTACGGCGACAGGAAGGTGACCTTCTCCTTGGGCATGTTGAGCGTCGTGGCAAGATCGGTGCGGCCCCAGTCGATCATCTGGTTCGACGTCCAAACCGTCAGCGCATCGCCATCCCATGCCGCGATCGATGCGAACGGTTCCATCATCGCATGGCTGTGATCCGGCGTCGTATATTCGGCGTCGAGCTTCACCGCTGCCGATGCGAAAGCCGTTTCGAACTTGCCGACGCGGTCCTCACCCTTGCCGGGTTTGTCCGCATCGGTCAGGGGCGCTGTCTTCAGGGCCGCATCGAGATCGAACCGGCCGTTGGTCCGCACATAGTCGACCCGCACCAGTGCGGCAGCGGCCCGTGCCTGCTCGAACGTCTCTGCGACGACGACGGCGACCGCCTGATGGTAATGGTCGACATCCGGGCCGGCCAGCAGCTTGACGGTGTTGTACTTACCCTTGCCGAGCTTGCCCACGTCGCCCGAAGTCACGACCGCGACGACACCGGGCGCTGCCTTGGCGCTTGCTGTGTCGACGGCGTTTATGCGCCCTTTGGCGATCGCGGCGCCCACGACATAGCCATAGGCAACGTTCTCGATCTCACGATGATGCTCATAGGCATACGGCGCCGTGCCGGTTGTCTTGAGCGGGCCATCAATCCGGCTTCTGGCCTGTCCGACGACCTTCATGCGATCGACCGGGTTGGTTGTAGCGGGCGTTTCAAACTTCATGGGATTATGCCTTCGCTTCGGCGAGGACGGAGGCGAGCGCGCGTGTGGCGAGCGGCAGCTTGAATGCGTTGTCCTTTGTCGGCGTTGCGCCCTGGAACGCGCGCGCCGTCACCGCAGCGGCGCCGCGCGGTAGTAGGGCATCGGCCGCTTCGACACGCCAGGGGCGGGGGGCGACGCCACCAAAGGCGACGCGTCCGGTGCCGTCGGGCTGGATCACCGCGGCGACGGATACGAGTGCATAGGCGTACGAGGCGCGATCGCGCACCTTCTCGTAGAAATGCTTGCCGCCCAGCGGCTTCGGCAACGTAACCGCGGTGATCAGCTCACCCTGCTTCAGCACGGTGTCCTGCTCAGGCTTGTCACCCCACAGCCGATGGAAATCGGCAATCGGGATCGAACGGCGCTGACCGGTTGCATCGACGGTCTCGACGACCGCGTCCAGCACACGCATGGCGACGGCCATGTCGCCCGGGAACGTTGCGATGCAGCTGTCGCTGACGCCAATGACGCCGAGCTGGCGTGAATATCCGCCGATAGCGGCACAACCCGACCCCGGCTTGCGCTTGTTGCACGCCATGTTGGTGTCGTAAAAATACGGGCAGCGCGTCCGCTGGAGCAGGTTGCCCGCGGTCGACGCCTTGTTGCGCAGCTGGCCTGACGCGCCCGCGACGATCGCACGGGTCAGCACGCCATAATCGCGGCGGACGCGCTCCTCGGCCGCCAGATTGGTATTGGTGACCAGCGCACCGATGCGCAGGCCGCCTTCCCGCGTTGCCTCGATCTTGTCGAAGCCGAGATCCTGTACGTCGACCAGATGCGTTGGCGTTTCCACCTCGATCTTCATGAGATCGAGCAGGTTCGTGCCGCCCGCGATGAACTTGGCGGCCGGATTCGCGGTGACGGCGCGTGCCGCTGCGCTCGCATCCTTGGCGCGCTCGTAGGTGAAAGCTCTCATGCCTTTGCTCCCGCGACTTCGGCCATGGCTTCAGCGATGTTCGAATAGGCACCGCAGCGGCAGATGTTGCCGCTCATGCGCTCGCGCATTTCGACGTTCGTCGCGGTCGGCTTCGCGGTCAGGTCGCCCTGGACGTGGCTGGGGACACCGCGCTTGATCTCGTCGAGCACCGCGACTGCGGAGCAGATCTGACCGGGCGTGCAGTAGCCGCACTGATACCCGTCATGCTTCACGAACGCCGCCTGCATCGGATGCAGCTTGTCCGGCGTGCCCAGGCCCTCGATCGTCGTGATCTCGTCGCCCTCATGCATCACCGCCAGGCTGAGGCACGAATTGATGCGAACACCGTCCACCATGACGGTGCAGGCACCGCACTGGCCATGGTCGCACCCCTTCTTGGTGCCGGTGAGATGCAGATGCTCGCGCAGCGCATCCAAGAGTGTCGTGCGCGGATCCAGCGACAGCTCGCGCCGCTCGCCGTTCACCTTGAAACGAACCTGCATTGCGGGCGTGGGCGGGGAGGGGGCGATGGCCATTGGCGCAGCGGATACAGGAGCGGCGACAAGCGCTGCGGTGGCAGCGCCAGCGGTCAGCACGCCGCGGCGCGATAGCTCCAGTTCGGAGGTCTCCGGCATGGGTATGTGTCCTTCCTGCCCGGAGCATCCCCGGACTATTGTTCAGCCAGCGGCCGTCGTTCGGCCAGCGGCAACGCCGCGCAGCTGTTATAACGCGCGCGGTTCGCAATCGCGCGCTGACTGACGCTCAATGAAACGGTGCACTCCACTCACTGACCACCCGACTTGCCGGGTTGCAGCAGCCTGCTCATAGGCTTGGACAACTTGCGCCATGACCGAGAGAGCAAGTGTGCGGGGGTCACGTGACGCTGCAAGAAGACCTACAGGGCCAACGATATGCTCGACAGCTGATCGCTCGCCGCCCGCCGCCAGCAAACGCCGTTGACGCTCCTCATGGGTCTTTCGGCTTCCCATGGCGCCGATAAAGAAGGGTTCGCCGTCGATCGCCTGAAGAAGCAGTGCGGTCTCCCAATCATGGTCGTGAAACAGCGTCACGACTGCCGTCCAACGATCGATCGTCAGATGCTCGGAGCGGCCGAGAGTGCGCAAAAGGTGCGCTTCAATGCCACGGCTGCTCGCTTCATCGACGAGACTGCTCTGTGGGGTCAGAATGAGGGTTTGTGCGCCATAGGCCGCCGCGGCGTCGTGAAGCGCCATCGGCTCGGCACCGTGCCCGAGGATGGCGACACGCAGGTCCGGGTCATGCCGGATACGGAATTCACCACCGATCCATCCAGCCTCGTCCATTCGAGCTGCCGGCGCAGCGACGAAGGCGCCGCTCTCGGTCAATCGAAGCGTCACCGGCCGGCGCGTCTCCAGCATCGCGATAGCCGCTGTTAGCTGGTCGATGGTGGGCACGGGGGTGAACAGAAGGTCGATGCCGCCCCCGCAGGGCAGCCGGATGTCGATGTAGCGCGAACCGGCACCGAAGCGCACTAGCCGTCCCTGTCGAGCGGAAAGCACATCCAGCGCCTCGGCGATAACCGCTGCCTCGACGCACCCGCCTGAAAAGGAGCCGACCGCAGTGCCGTCTTCCGCAACTGCCATATGCTCACCGGGTGCCCGGGCGGCGCTACCGGTGACGTCGGTCAGCGTCACCAGCACGGTGCCTTCGCCGCGAGCGGATCGATCCGCTAGAAAGCGAAGGATAGGCAGTGCCTGCTTCATGGGCTCAGATGATCCCCATCCGTTTGTCGAGCCGCGCGACCGCCAAGGCCGACAGGGTGGCAAGTACGAGGAGCCCGGCACTCGCCAGGAACTCAGGCGCGGGGCCCGCAGCATCGAACACGATGCCGCCCCCTGTGGCTCCAAGCGTGATCGCGAGCTGCACGATAGCGACCATCAGCCCGCCACCAGCTTCCGCGTCACCCGGAACGGTGCGGGCAAGCCAGGTCCACCAAGCCACCGGTGCCGCAGTACCCACGAAACCCCAAATGCCGAGTAGCAGGGCAACCGTAGCCGTCGAACCGCCGAAAAGTGCCAACGAGACGGCGACCGCCGCCATGATCGCAGGGATAGCGATCAGCGTACGGTTGAGGCCCGTTTCGATGACACGCCCGATCACCAGGGTGCCAATGAAGCCAGCGACGCCGATTACCAGCAGCAGCCCAGAAAGCATCGAGACGCTGACATGCGTCACCTGCTCGAGGAAGGGACGAAGATAGGTGAAGAGCGCGAACTGGCCGACGAAGAGTAAGGCCACGGTAATAAGCCCGAGAAGGACCGCAGGACGCTTAAGAAGCGCGAACATGCCGCGGGCGCTACCCTTGGTCGTCACCACAAGGGCGGGCAGGCTTATTGCCTGCCAGACGATCGCGGCAACGGCGACGGGCACGACGCAGAAGAAGGCGCCACGCCACCCGATCAGCCCCCCCATAAAACTGCCTAGCGGCGCCGCGATCACCGTCGCGAGAGCATTGCCGCCGTTCACGATCGCAAGCGCCTTGGCAACCGACTGCTCCGGGACCAGCCGCATGACCACCGACGTCGACATCGACCAGAAACCGCCGATCGCGACCCCAAGTAGCGCCCGCCCGCCCATCAGGATGGCGTAGTTCGGTGCGAAGGCCACGATCGCGCCGGAGACGACCAGCAACGCGGTCAATCCGAGAAGGGCCAGACGTCGATCCAGCGTGCCCAGGACAGTGGTGAGCGACAGGCTGGTGACGACCGCGAACACACCCGAGATGGCGATGGCCTGACCGGCTTGCCCCTCGGTCAGCGCCAGGGTCTGGGCAATCGGGCTCAGCAGACTGACGGGCATGAACTCGGATGCGATCAGCACGAACGTGCATAGCGCCATCGCGTAGACAGCACCCCAGCGTGCCGGTTTGTCGTCGTGGCCGGCTAGACCGGTCGATGCCGTGGCGGCGAGGCTCACCATGATCGTCTTTTCCTGTTGTCTCGGGGGCGCCCGAACCTGGCATGTGAGGGGGAACACAAGCGCGAGGTTCGGGCGCGCGCGGCCCGGTGTCGGGGGAGGACGGGCCGCGTACTCGGTGGATCTATGCCCCGGCCGCTGCAGCAACAATCCGGTCGCAGGTCCATGCAGCAGTGAGCGTTGCTCAACACAGCAGCGTCACGTCAGCTTTCCGGGTAATGGACCCGGTAGCGCAGCCACACGATACCGCCGTCAAGAATTACCTGCTCTTCGAGCGTCAGACGGGTGAGCGGAAGGAGGTCTGAGCCAGGCCGCTCGGGACCATCGAAGACCGCCGGCGCACCCGCGCTGCCGTCTACAGCCGGGACGATCATCAGGCTGATCGCATCGATCAGCCCGGCTTGTAGGAACGCGCCATTGATATGTCCGCCGCCCTCCAGGAGAAGGTGGTCGATACCAAGCAGATCGCCGAGCGTCGCGATCGCCTGCTCGAACATCAACTCGTCGACCCCGGCGAAAAGATAGCCGACGCCATCGCCGCGCAGGCCCGCAAGGTGAGCGTCGGATACCTGCTCCGTCAGCAGAACGACTATCGGATCGCCGCCTATATCGGCGCGACCCCAGGCGATCTTGCCGTGGGCGTCTGCGACAACGGCGTAGGCGGATGCGTCAGGTTGAGGCAGCCACGCCTCGCGCGGAAAACTCAGGTCCGTTTGTGGGGGATAGGCTTCGCCTGTGGCAAACTCCTGCGCCGTGACGCGCCCGACGATCCATGACCCGCCGCCAAGCCGGTCGTGAATCCGATCATAGGCTTCGTGGGAATGGGCATCGCGAGGCGACCAGCGTTCGGGCAAGATACGGCCATCAAGGCTGCTCGCCATGTGGCAGGTAATCCGTGGTCGCATTGATAATCCTCGCGTCTTCGCTTGACCAGATAACTCACCATCCGAGCTCTCGCGGCATGATGCATTCGCAACGCTACGTTGAGAACGAGTCATGGAAGCATGGCGAGAGGCAGCCGTTCTTTGCTCCTCTCGGCACCGCAACAGGCGGACGCCGGTCCATTCATCCAAAGGACAACTCATGCCGAACGCTGCACGCTTCACTAATAAAGTTGCTTTCGTCACCGGCGCCGCGAGCGGCATCGGTCGCGCCGCGGCAGTCGCTTTCGCGGCGGAAGGTGCGAAGGTCGCGATTCTCGATCGCACCGTCGATGCTCTCCAGGAGGTCGAAGCTGCCGTGCGCAACGCCGGGAGCGGCGAGGTGCTGACGATCGCAGCCGACATCTCGAAGCCGGAAGACGTCGAAGCGGCGGTCAAGAAGGTCGTCGACACATTCGGCCGCCTCGATGTGGCCTTCAATAACGCGGGTGTCGAGAACAAGGCGTTCCCGGTCGCGGAGATCCCGCTGGAGGAGTGGGATCGCATCCTCGACATCAACCTGCGCGGCACGTTCGTCTGCATGAAGCATGAGCTCGCGCAGATGGTGGCGCAGGGCAGCGGCGTGGTGGTCAACACGTCCTCAGGCGCCGGGATCAAGGGTGTTCCTGGTGGCGCCGCCTACGCGGCGTCAAAGCACGCGATCATCGGCCTCACCAAGTCGGCCGCGCTCGATTACGCCAAGCAGAACATCCGGGTGAATGCGGTCCTGCCGGGCAATATCGAGACGCCCATGATGGACCGCTTCACGGATGGCGACATCCAGAAGGCGATCGATCTTGAGCCGGTCGGCCGGCTCGGCAAGCCCGAGGAGATCGCCGAGGCGGTCCTTTGGATGTCATCGGATATGGGCGGGTTCGTCACCGGCTCGGCGATCGTCGTCGACGGCGGTTGGTCCCTCTGATCATGCGAGCGCGATCGGTGTCGACCGGGAACATTGAGTTGATGCCGACCGCCTTGGCGGTGGCATCGGTCGCGCTGGCGAGTTGCGGGCAGGCAGGGTCGTCGCGGCAACCCACCGCGACAGCCCCATCCCATACTCCAGGGATTACGAGTACGCAGAGCACGCCGATGATTGAGATCGTAAGCGGGGCACAACGCTGGCAGGTTCGCTTGGCCAATAGCCCATCGGCGCGAGACTTTCGTGCCCAATTGCCTCTGAAGCTGACGCTGAAGGATTATGCCAGCACGGAGAAGGTCGGTGACTTGCCGCGCAAGCTTACGCCGGACGGGGCGGCCGCGGCAATCACGCCCGTCAGGGGAGACGTCACGTTCTACGCGCCCTGGGGCAATCTCGCGATCTTCTATAAAGAAGGCCATCATTCTCCGGGCTTGGTGCGTCTTGGGCGCATCGAGGGGGAGATAACTGGACTTAGCGGGTCGGGAACGCTAGAGGTGACGATACACGAACTGCCGTAGCGCAGGCCATTTGTTGACGCATCAGCCCCGCACGTTCGCTCGCAATCGCTCTACAAGGAGTGAGAACGCGGCGGACTGCTGCCGCCTGCTCGGGTAATAAAGATAATAGCCGGCAAACGGCGGTGTCCAGTCGGAGAGGACTTGGCGAAGTGCGCCGCTTGCAAGATGGGGCACGGCTTCGTTCTCGTTGACGAACGCCAGACCGAAGCCGTCCATAGCGCCGCGTAAGACCATCCGGGGGCTGTCGAAAATCAGCGAACCCTCGAGTTTGATCCTGACCTCATGCCCGTCCTTCTCAAGCTCCCACGAATAGATCGTATTGGCGCTTAGGAGTCGCAGATTGACGCCCCGGTGGGATATTAGGTCCTGCGGTGTTTTTGGGACCCCGTGTCGATCCAGGTAAGAGGGTGCCCCGACGATTATTAGACGCAGATCTGGACCGATCCGCACTGCGATCATATCCTTGGCCACCGCTTCGCCGATCCTGACGCCGGCATCGAACCGGTGGTCGACGATATCGGTCATGCGCTGATCGATGCTAAGCTCGACCTCGATCTCAGGGTACTGCGGAAGCCAATCTTTCAGGACCGGCCACAGCACGGTGTCGCAAGCGTGCTCCGACGCCGTGATCCGGATTGTGCCCGATGGTGTCTCCCGGAGGTTTCCGACGGCCCTTAGCCCCTCCTCGATATTCTCCAGAGCCGGCGCAAGCCGCGCCAGAAGACGCATCCCTGCTTCGCTGGGCGCGACGTTGCGGGTCGTTCGAATGAGCAAGCGGATGCCGAGCCTCGTCTCGAGACGGCGAAGCGCATGGCTCAAAGCCGACTGCGACATGCCCAAACGCGCTGCCGCCTTCGTGAAGTTGCATTCCTCGGCGATAACTGAAAACGCGTGGAGATCGTTCAAGTCGTCCCGTTGCACGTTCCGCGCTGCCCCTTTGATCAATCTTGTGAACTGCGGCCGCAAAAGCGTCATCAATCTATGATTACCGTGCATTAGCACAGAGAGGCGCCGCTGAGCAAAGATCGAGCGCACCCGTACTTCGTCCTCAGGCTCCTTTCAGGCGTGGAGGGCGATCAGACCATGCCAAGCCAGCCGTTCGTTACAGCGTCGTTGGGTCGCGCAGCTGCTGGGTTGCCCCTGTTTCAAGCTGCAGCGACCTCCCCAACGCAAGCGCCGCCTGATGGGCCAGTCCCCATCCGCCGTAGAATGCGGTATGAGCCAGCGCTTCGCCGAGCTGCTCGGTCGTAACGCCCAGCGCGATGGCGCGGCTAACGTAGAGGGGGAAACGCTCGGTTTGCCCCAGAGCTGCGAGCGCAGTTACGGTGGCTAGGCTTCGATCTCGAGGTGCAAGGTCCGGCCGCCGCCAAATCTCCTGATCAAGGAGGTCGCGGCTAAAATGTGCAAGGGCGGGGGATACGCTTGCCACTTCGCTTCCAATGTACGCATCTTGGCCAACGCCGTCCGGGATGGCTGTTGAAGGCAGCAGATCCAGCTCGCACGGTGCGAGAGCGTCGCGGCCGATACCTCGTGACGCAAACACGTCCTTAATCACTGCCAACGCCCCGACGGCGGACGGCCAGCCCGCGTAGAAAGCGAGATGCACCACAAGCTCCGAAACTTCGACGGGCGCCACGCCGCTGTCGAGAGCCTTGTTGGTATAGTACGGATAGGCTTGCGCCGCGTTACGAGCGATGAGGGTCGCGAGTGTCACGATCGCACGATCTCGTGTCGACAGACCAGGGCGGTGCCAAAGCTCGTCAATTATCCGATCGCGGGTGTAGGGGGCGAGCGGTGGAGCAACAGCGTCCAGCATGGCGAACATCGCCGAGTTCACATCGTTGGATTCCGTCATCGCCTCTGTCCGTCCTTATCGCGGATCGTGCGGTCTTCCGAAGGTGTGATGAGCGGGCGGAGCAGCGACTTACGCTGCAAGCGCCCGCGCACACCTTGGACGGCGTACGCCTAGTTAGTAGCGGTCCCGGCAAATTTCGCCGCAACCTCTGCAACGCGCTTGCCGAGGTACGCAGCCGTTCGCAGATCGCTGTCAGGCGGGGTAACATCGGCGGGCGCGTCGTCGGAAAAGGCCATTGCACCCAGCCAACTGCCGACCCGATTGAGATCGCCGTCGCTCTTGCCTGGAAATAGATCGAGCCCAACCCAGATCATGCCGTGCTGAGCGGCGAACAGCGCCATGGAAACGAGCGAGTTCAGCTTGTCGCCATGCATAGAACCCGAGTTGGTGAAGCCGGCCGCGATCTTGTTGCGCCACTTCTGCGGGATCCAGGCGGTGCGGGTCGACTCCTCCATAAAGGTTTTTAGCTGCGCACTGACAAGACCATTGTAGGTGGGTGATCCGAAGATGATGGCGTCGCTTTCCTCGAGCGCCTTCCAATCAACCGCGCCGTCGCGCACCGCCATGAGGGTTGCCGTCGCTCCCTCCACCTCTTCCACGCCCTTGGCGACATGCGCAGCAAGTTTGGCGGTGTGGCCAAAGCCGCTGTCATAAACGATGGCAACCTTCATTTTGCTATCCTTGTGAGAGTACGCCTCACCAGATAGTGGGTCCCCTACTTTTACAGAGGCGACATTTGGGCTATTCAGTGTAGCCTGCCAGGATACAGAGTGGACGATGCGTCAGAGCTTCGATGATGTGCCGGTTTTCGTCGCGGCGGTTGAGGCGGGCAGCTTCGCTCGAGCGGCGGAGCGGCTGTCGTTAACCCGCTCCGCGGTAGGAAAGGCGATCGCACGTCTGGAGGACCGGCTCGGGGTTCGCTTATTCCTGCGGTCGACCCGATCGAGCATCCTGACCGAGGAGGGTCAGCTCTATTACGAACGGTGCCAGCGTGCGATCAACGAATTACGCGCGGCTGAAGTCATGCTCGAAAGCGGACGTCACGAGGTGGTCGGTCGCCTTAAGGTCTCTGCTCCAATCATTTTCGGACGAAAGAAGATCGCGCCGCTGCTCCTTGACCTGGCGGAGCGGTATCCAGCGCTCGAGCTTGACCTTCGATTTAGCGACACAGTTGTCGATATTGTGGGTGGTCGCTTCGACATCGCCATCCGCAACGGTGGGACAAGTGCTGGTGCTGGGCTCAGTACCCGCCGGATAGCAACTCAGACCAAGATTGCCTGCGCCTCTCCCGCTTACCTTCAACAACGAGGAACGCCCCAGACGATCGATGATCTCGCCGAGCACGATGCACTTGTGTACTGGCGCGGTGACCAGCTGTATGCATGGGCATTCAACGATGCCAGTGGGCAGCCGCAGGTCGCCACTCTGAAATGGCGGCTCCAATTTGATAGTCAGGATGCGATCGTAGACGCCGCTCTGCGCGGCCTCGGGGTCGCACTGATGCCAGACTGGCTCGTCGAAGATCACATCCTTGACGGGTCGCTGGTCAGGCTTCTTCCCGATGCGATCGCACCCCCTTTGCAGACCTATGCCGTCTGGCCGACGATGCTGCACATGCCGCCGCGGCTGCGTGTAGCACTGGACCATCTTGCGAATAACCTGATGGGCAGCTGACGAAGGCTGCCATCGTGCACTGCGTATTAGCTTGGCTCCTGCTCACAACACGCAGCCAATCGCGATCTATGAACGATTTGCATAATCTCATGCCGATCACGGTACCTTATCCCCAAAACCAGGGATGCCACATCGTGGAGGTAGCAGGCCTGAATCCGTCAGGCGAAGCGGAGCGTTTGGCATGCAGATCTCAACCGATAAACACAGCCCAGGTCTTAGTTGAAGTGCGCTCGAATAGCGCTAGAGTGCCGCACCCTTCGATGCAGCACGCGGACGGCCGTCAACCGATGATGGTCCTGGCCATTCTCAGCCTTTTGATGGCGTTCGCGTCGATATCGACCGACATCTATCTTCCGGCGATGCCAGCAATGGCTGCCGCCCTCCAGACATCTTCGGGCGTGCTCGAGTGGACGATTTCTGGCTATCTCGTAGGATTTAGTCTCGGCCAGCTAGCATGGGGACCGATTAGTGACCGGTTCGGTCGTCGCATACCAACGGCGATCGGGATCATAATCTTCGCGATAGGATCCGCTGGTTGTGCCACCGCCGACGGACCAGCAGCAATCGTCGGCTGGCGCCTCGTACAAGCGTTCGGCGCCTGTGCAGGGGTTGTTCTATCTCGTGCGATGGTGCGGGATCTCTATGAAGGCGACCGAGCGGCCAGCATGCTATCGACCTTGATGATCGCCATGGGCATCGCACCGCTTATTGGTCCGATCATCGGGGGACAGATACTTGCCATTGCAGGATGGCGAGCGATCTTCTGGACACTGGTCGGCGTGGGCGTCGCGACGCTGTGTGCACTGACCGCTCTGCCAGAAACGCTCGGCGCGGATCGGCGAAGCGAGTTGTCGTTTAGCCGGTCGCTCAAAGGCTACGGCGTCCTGCTTCGCAACAGTCGGTTCATGGCTTTTAGCTGTGCTGGCGGTTTCTTCTTCGCCGGCACATTTGCTTACGTTGCCGGCTCTCCCTTTGCCTACATCAGCTATCACCATGTCCCGGCAAGCCTTTACGGCCTTCTGTTTGGGGCTGGCATCGTCGGCGTCATGATCGGCAACCTGGTGAATGCGAGGCTGGTGACGCGCTTTGGCGCGTCGCGGATGCTCTCCATTGGCGCCGGGCTCGCCGCCCTGGCGGGCTGCGCACTCGCTGTCACAGCCTCTTCTGACATGGGCGGTCTGATAGGCCTCGTTGTGCCGCTCTTCGTGTTCGTGTCCATGACCGGCTTGGTCATCGCCAACTCCTTTGCGGGCGCTCTGGCCGACTTCTCAGAGATGGCCGGCAGCGCGTCGGCGCTGGTCGGCGCCATCCAATATGGCAGCGGCATGATCGGATCTGCACTGGTCGGCGCATTCGCTGACGGGACGGCCTGGCCGCTCGGGGCGGTTGTTGCGGTTGCAGGGGCCGGTTCGCTCGTATGTGCCATGTGGGCGCGGAATCTGAGCAAGGTCCGCGGCTGACTGCTCGTCTAGTAGCATGGCCGTTTGCCGCCACGATCTATGCACCGAGCACATGATAACATGCTGTTCGCCATGGCTAATCGATTAGCCGCGAACAGACTATTTCGAGGAGGACGAACAAGGAACTCCGATGAAAAGCCTCCTCAAAACACGCATAGCCCTGGCTGCCTTCCTAGCCGTGCTCAACCCTGTCGTCGCTGGTTCAGCACAAACGCTCGATCCCCTGGCGGTTCAAACGGCGTCAGGTCCTATCGTCGGCGTCTCGGCAAAAGGCTTGGATAGCTGGCTTGGCCTTCCTTACGCCAAGCCGCCTGTGGGACCGCTGCGTTGGCAGCCGCCCGAGGCGAGCGAACCGTGGACGGTTCTGAGGAAGGCAAACACGCTTCCTAGCAGCTGCTCGCAGAATTCAGACCTCGGCGTATTCGCCCGCGCCGGCGGCAGCGAAGACTGCCTGTACTTGAATGTCTACAGGGGCTCTGAGGTCGCCAACACGGGGCAGAAACTGCCGGTGTTCGTGTGGATCCACGGCGGGTCCCTTTGGGTCGGCCAGGGAGCGGATTACGACCCGGCCAAGCTTGCCGTCGACGGGAAGGCAATCGTCGTCACCATCAATTACCGACTGGGCGCCTTCGGCTTCTTTGCACACCCCGCGATCGATCGCGAGGGGCATGCTTTTGGCAATTACGGGCTGATGGATCAGCAGGCCGCGCTTCGCTGGGTGCAGCAGAACATTGCCGCCTTCGGCGGAGACCCCGCCAACGTCACGATCGCCGGGGAGTCTTCCGGTGGGAACAGCGTGATGGCGCACGTTGCGTCACCCACATCCGCCGGGCTGTTTCAGCACGCCATCGCGATGAGCGGCGCCGGCGTAATGACGCGCCATCCCGGCTTTGGCGCGCCGCGCCCGCTCCCCGTAGCAGAACAGGCTGGTGCGGGGCTCGCGAAAGCAGTCGGATGCGGACCTGACGATGTCGCATGCCTGCGGAGCTTGCCCACCAAGCGCATTCTCGATGCTCAGAGCCCGTATACGCTTAACGAGTTCGTTATCGACGGCCAGACCTTGCCGATCCACCCGGCCGACGCGTTCAGAACCGGTCGGGTCAACAAGGTCACGCTGGTCAACGGGACCACACGCGACGAAGGTCGCTTCTTCATCGCACTGCCCGAGCTGTTGACCGGGAAGCCGCTCACCGAGGGGGGGTACGCGACGGCACTCACCGGCCTGTATGGCACGAAGATGCTGCCGCAGGTCCTGCGTGAGTACCCACTGACGGAATATGTCTCGCCGAGCGAGGCCTACGCGGCAGCAAGCACCGACAGCATGTTCGCCTGCACCGCGCGGGCGCTGAACCGGTCGCTTTCCGACAAGATCCCCGTCTACGCTTACGAGTTCGGCGATCGGACGGCACCGTCTTACGTCGGCCCGATGTCGTTCCCAATGCTGGCCGCTCATACCTACGAACTGGCCTATCTGTTTCCCGGGTTCCGCGGTGGTGCCGATGTCACCATTACGCTCAACCCGCTGCAAACGAAGCTCTCAGACGAGATGGTCGGCTACTTCGCTCACCTCAGCCAGATCACATCACGCGAAAGCACGTGGCCGCGGTATGACGCGAAGAAGGACAACTTTCAGACCTTCTTGCTGCCGAACGCTCGGATGGTGTCGGGCCGATTTGCCACCGCACATCATTGCGACTTTTGGGACAAGTCCGGCCTCTACTGAGTTCGCACTTCTCTCCGATCCCCTCCCAGGCACCTGGATACATTCGATGACGAACTTTGGCTTTAATACGACGACTGACGAGGTGCTGCGCGGCATCGATCTGACTGGGACTTTGGCGCTCGTCACAGGAGCATCTTCCGGCCTAGGCGTCGAAACCGCGCGCGCGCTCGTGGCCCACGGGGCGGAGGTCATCGGTGCCGTCCGCAATCTGGCCAAAGCCGATGCCGCCACGGCATCGGTCCGGGAGGCCGCCGAGAGCGGCGGTGGACGGCTGGAGCTGGTCGAAGTCGATCTCGCCAACTTGGTTAGCGTCCGCACCTGTGCAGACCTACTAATTGCGACGGGTAGATCGCTCGACCTCGTGATCGCCAATGCAGGTGTCATGGCTACGCCCTATGGGCTGACCAAGGATGGCTTTGAAACGCAGTTTGGCACCAACGTCCTTGGCCACTTCGTTCTGGCCAACCGCCTCGCGCCATTGATGCGGGCCGGCGGCCGCCTTGTTATGCTTTCGTCCGCGGCACACGGCATCGCTGATGTGGATCTGGAGGATCCCAACTTTGAGCGTGCGGACTACGAACGCTGGACGGCTTACGGCCGCTCCAAGACTGGCGATGCGCTAATTGCTGTCGAGTTCGACCGCCGCCACCGAGATCGCGGCATACGAGCGGCCGCTGTTCATCCCGGCGGCATCAGGACAGAGCTGCAGCGCCACTATAGCCGAGAGGAGGATGAGGCACTCGTCGCCTCGATCAATCGCACCAACGCCGCGGCCGGCCTGCCGCCTTTTCAGTGGAAGACCGTCGAGCAGGGCGCCGCGACCACGCTATGGGCGGCAGCCGTTGCCGATGCTGACATGATCGGAGGCCAGTATTGCGAGGATTGCCATGTGGCGCCGGTCAGCGACGGCGAGGGCATTGCTGGTGGCGTACGCCCTTACGCCGTCGACCCGAAACGTGCGCAGGCGCTTTGGGAAAAGGCCGAGGAACTCGTCGGCGAGCGGTTCTGACTGGCGGCGTCCGCCCTGCGAGAATCGACTAAGGGATTAGCGACATGAAGACGCGCATTCTTGGCAAAAACGGCCCGGCAGTCTCCGAACTCGGTTTCGGTGCGATGGGTCTGTCATACGGCTATGGGCCTTCGATCGATCGCAGCGAAGCGGTGACGTTGCTTCAGGCGGCGTACGACCTTGGCATCACCTTCTTCGATACCGCCGAGGCTTATGGCACGGAAAACGAGGAGTTGGTGGGCGTGGCGCTGGCGCCGGTTCGCGACCAGGTGGTCTACGCGACCAAGTTCGGGTGGAAGGACGGCAATGCCCGTACCGGTGATCTGGATAGCAGCCCCGCACGCATCCGCTTCGTGGCCGAGCAGTCGCTCAGGCGGCTGCGCACCGACAGGATCGATCTCTTTTATCAGCACCGGGTTGATCCGAACGTACCGATCGAGGAAGTCGCTGGCACGGTGAAGGACCTCATTGCCGAGGGCAAGGTGAAGCACTTCGGCCTCTCCGAGGCAGGTGTCGGCACCATTCGCCGTGCGCACGCGGTTCTACCCGTCGCGGCATTGCAGAGTGAATATTCGATGTTCACCCGCGATCCCGAGGCCGACATCCTGCCGGTGCTGGACGAGCTTGGCATCGGCTTCGTGCCGTTCAGTCCGCTCGGAAAGGGCTTCTTAACGGGCAAAATCGACCAATCCACGACCTTTGCCGATGGCGATATCCGCAACACCCTGCCGCGCTTCCAAAGTGCGGCAAGAGCTGCAAATCAACGCCTGGTTGAGGCGATTGAATGGATTGCACAGGGTAAGAGCGTCACCCTCGCGCAGGTCGCGCTCGCCTGGTTGCTGGCGCAGCGACCCTGGATCGTGCCTATCCCGGGTACGACCAAGCGAGCCCGTCTCGAGGAGAACGCCGGTAGCTCCACGGTGGAGCTGACGCCACGGGATCTGGCGGCGATCAACGATGCCTTGCAGCACATCGCGATCACCGGCGAGCGGTACTCCGACCAAGCCATGAAGCTCATCGACCGATAGCTCCAAGGTGGGCAAACCCGCACGTGGCGGGCCGTCCAGCTGCGGGCGGTCACATGGCAGCATCGATCACCGCTTGGGAAATACCATGACGAGCCCACAAACGCGCCCGGCAACGTTCGCCGGCACAGCCATCATCGTTGGCGCTTCGCTTTCCGGTCTGATGACGGCGCTCAGCCTGTCGCGTATTGGCATGAGCGTCACGATGCTCGAGCGCTCGGACGACAATGGTCGCACCGGAGCCTCCCTATCCGCTGTTGAGGGCATGCTGGAGCGGCTGACGGGGAAACCGCCGACAGCGGATCAGCCGGCGATGCGCGGCGGGATACAGACATGGGTCGCGGTACACGATTGCCTGCGTGCCGCGGTCGACCGCGATCCCGCGATTGAGGTCGTCCATCATGCCCAGGTTCGCGAGCTGGGCCAGAATCAGCACCATGCATGGGCTGAAGCCTGCGACGGACAGGTGTTCGCCGCGGACATGGTGATCGGAGCCGACGGCTATCGAAGCGTGGTGCGTCGCTTTGTTGCCCCGGATCGACCAGACGCGAGCTTCGCTGGCTACCTGATCTGGCTCGGCATAAGCGACGAGACGGCGATCTCACCGCCGTATCCCAGCGGCTTCGCCTACCATGAGGCTGAAGGCTACTGTTTCCTTGGTGCGCCACTGCCCGGGGTAGACGGCTCAACCGAGTCCGGACGACGTCGCGTTAGTTGGGCGTGGTACGACGGCGGGTGCGATACCTTGCTGAGGTCCACCGGTGCGGTGGTCGATCGTGTCGTGCAGCGGACGCTCAGGGCAGACGAGATCCCCGACGACATCTACGCGGAGTTAGCAGCGAAAGCGGAGCGGCTTTGGCCAGACCCGTGGCGAGAGGCCATCCACGACTGCGTGGCGCGGCACAGCATCATCGCGACTCCGACGGCCGAATATGTGCCCGAACGACTTGCCCGTGGCAGGCTCTGCTTGGTCGGAGACGCCGCGCATCTTCCGACGCCGATGACCGCAATGGGGCTGCGATCGGCGTTCGATGATGCCCTTGCGCTTGCCGACGCCATCTCGCTGTCGAACCGGGGCAATAGCTCGCTGCCCGAGACGCTCGCCTCCTATGAAAGGGCCAGGCTGACGATAGCGAAACAGATCGTGCTTGCCGGACGGAACTTCAGTCGTGATTTCATGCGTACGGCACGGTCCCGGCGCGTTGCCTGACGCCGGGACCCTTGATCGGGATTTGCCGGCGCGTGTCAGCTGCGTCCGGTCGGGTGCTCGGAGCCGTTTTCATAGGGCTGCTGGGGCTGTAGCTCGCTGCCTTCCACGCACCGCGCCCGTTGTCCCTGTCCGAAGTCGTCATAAGGATAGCCGGGCGCGATTGGAGCGCTGAGCTGATCCAGCATCCGCGTCGTCTCGGCGTCGAGCTCGAGATCGACGAAGCCGATGTTGTCGGTCAGATGAGCGAGCGTACGTGCGCCAACGATCGGCGCAGTGACGCCGGGACGATTGGCCAGCCAGCTAAGGGCAACATGAGAAGGGGGAACGCCAAGGCCGCGGGCGATACGGACCACCGCCTCGATTACCTCCCAATTCTGATCCGACTTGGCGTAGTCGGACGACGTCCACTGGTAGAGCGGCTTCTCCGATCCCGCACGCGTGTCGGACGCGGGCTTTTCACCCCGCTTGTACTTGCCGGTGAGAAAGCCCGATGCCAACGGCGACCAGGGCAGGATCGCCAGGCCGTTGTTGATGGCGGCCGGGAGCACCTCCCATTCCACCCAGCGCGAGAGCAGGCTGTACTGCGGCTGATGCGACACCGGTACGGGTGCACCCATCGCCTCAGCGGTCGATACGAAGCGCTGGAGTTCCCAACCCGAGAAGTTCGACAAGCCGACGTAATGGATCTTGCCGGCGCGCACCGCGTCGGCGAGGAAGGCAACTGTTTCCTCCATCGGCGTCGTCAGGTCGGACGCATGAAGCTGATAGAGATCGATCGTCTCGCGCCCGAGACGACGAAGCGAGCCCTCGAGCGCGCGGTGAAGGTGGCGCCGTGACAGGCCTAGATCATTGCCTCGACCCGGGTCCCCCATGCGGCCCTTGCTCGCAAGCACGACCTGATCGGTGATGTCCTGCGGGCGGGTAGCAAACCACTTGCCGATGATCTCCTCCGAGCGACCTTCCGCATAGACATCGGACGTGTCGAAATGTGTACCACCGGCCTCGACGAACGCGTCCAGGATAGCCAGCGACTCAGCTTCCGGTGTCTCGTCACCGAAATACATGGTGCCAAGCGCCATCCGCGACACCACCGTGCCAGAGTTACCGAGCTTCGTATATTTCATGGTCGTTTGCCTCGTTCTAGATGACAGGCCGGACATGGCCGGCGGTCTCTTCCAAACAACGGCTGCTAAGACCGGTACGACACATGCACAGATCGGCATGCGGTCATGCACTGCCCTCATGATGGACGCGCCAGCCAATACTCAAGCAAGAGCATCGATGCACACGGCACATAGCCTCATGCAGGTCCATGCATGAGGATGATCGGCAGGTGAGGCGTTGTATTTCGATGTAGCGACTGGCGCTGAACGGGCCGGACTGATCGAAGGAACGTTATATGAGGCTGGGCCCAGGTCAGGTGCAAATTCTCTTTGCACACCTTCAGCCACATCTGGTTGAGGGGAGCGTAACGGAGGAACCTGGTCGTATCGAGAGTTCCGCCAACGCGCTCATGCGGGCTGCGACGCGGCTGTCCATTCCCGTGACGTACGCACTGGTGCCCGGAGGCGACGGTGCCCCGTCCCCGATCGATCCAATTGCAACGTTCGCAGATGAAACGAACAGCTTCGTCGCCGACGTGGCGGCACCCTTTTTGGTCGATGCGCTTCGGCAGCGCGTCGATGCGTGCAAGCGACCGATCATGATCGTCTGCGGCATCGCGACGGAGGCGGCGGTGCTGCATTCGGTTATCGACGCAATCGAGGCGGAGTACCGCGTAATCGTGCCGATCGATGCGATCGGCAGCACCTCGGATCGCGCCGAGCGGGCGGCCCTCGATCACATCGGACGGGAGGGCGGCGAGATGATGTCTACGGCGACCATCCTGTCGATGCTGGCGCCCGATTTCCGGAGCGAACCAGGGGCATCGATGCTGACGCTGATCCAGTCGCTCAGTCAGCAGGACTGATGTCACTTTAGAACCCTTCCGTCTGCTCGTGGAGCTGCAAATGATTAGATTCTCAACGACAATGATCGGGTTGTTAGCGACCCTGTCGCTCGCCTCCGGCGCGCTCGGACAAGCCCGACCAAGGGCTGAAACGCCTGTCACTCGCGCGGGCGAGACGCCTGCGAAACCAGGTCCGGCCACGACCTTCACCGGCACTGTCAGTGTTCGACTGCTGGCGAAGCCGGTCGCGCCCGGACGAACGTCCATGGGGCTGGTCACCTTTAGTCCGGGTGCGCGGAGTTTCTGGCATACGCACCCGGCCGGACAGACGCTGTATGTGACGGAAGGGTGTGGGTGGACCCAGCAAGAGGGTCAGTCGCCGGCGCGGATCTGCGCTGGCGATACGGCAACAGTCGCGCCGGGTGTCCGGCACTGGCATGGCGCAACGGGGGACACCGCGATGTCGCACCTTTCGATCACAGAAAAAGTGAATGGTCGTGAGGTTGATTGGCAGGGGCCGGTCAGCGCTGCCGACTATCACGGTCCGGAAACACGCCGGTGAGCGGTGATGCGAACGAGGACGCAAAGGTTTCGCGACGCCGGGTCGTGGCAGGCGCCGCTTGCCTCGTCGCCCTGCCGGCAACCGGCGCCCAGGCGGCCTCGCCTGCGACATCGGACCAGAACAATACCGAGCATTGGAGAAGCACGATGGCCAACGAGCCAACCGAAGCACGCGAGGCTTTCGGAGATATCGCCCCGAAGTTGGCCGAAATTTCCGACAAGGTGCTGTTCGGCGACGTATGGCGCGACCCCGCGCTTTCGCCCCGCGATCGCAGCCTCGTCACGATCACTAGCTTGGTAGCGCTCTACCGCCACAACGAATTGGAAGGCCATATCAAGCGTGGTCTCGACAACGGCCTGACGAAGGACGAAATCGTCGCGGCTATCACGCACGTCGCCTTCTACGCAGGTTGGCCCACCGCGATGACCGGCCTGCAGGGTCTGCGAGAAGTTCTTAAGTCTCGGTGACGATCAATTGCCGATCGATTCAAGTAACCAGCGCGCAAGTCATGGCTGGTAAATCAGCACGGCACCTTTTTAGCAACAAGCTCTGCTCGAAAGACATCTTTCGTCGTTGCTACCAAACTCGGACAGGCGCCAACGTCGTCCGCCGTAGCATTCCTGAAGCGGCATCCGGTGCGCGCACGAGCGCTCCTCGCGCTCGACCCGGATCCACGGAGAACAGTTATGAACCCCAGTTACGATTTCAGCGGCAAAGTAGCCTTCGTGACCGGCGCAGGTAAAGGCATAGGACTGGCTGCTGCTCGTGCCTTTGCAAAGTCCGGCGCTTCCGTCATCCTGGCCGACGTGGACGCGGACGAGGTTTGCCGAACCGCCGCGGAAATCTGCGCCGCTGGCGGGCAAGCGATTGGTGCCGCCTGCGACGTCTCGCAGGAGGATCAGGTTGCTGCGGCGGTAGAACGGGCGGTGTCCACCTATGGCCGGCTCGACATCGGCTTCAACAATGCCGGTGTCCAGGCTCCCGCCTCCGACTTGGCGGATCAGCCCGCTGCTGACTTCGACCGCGTCGTCGCGATCAATCTTCGTGGTGTCTGGACCTGCATGAAGCATGAACTGAAGCACATGCGCGATCAGGGAAGCGGCGCGATCGTCAACTGTGCGTCAGTGGGCGGGCTCGTCGGTACGGCTGACCTGGCGGCTTACAATGGGACCAAGCATGGCGTCATCGGTATGACCCGTAGCGCGGCGCTGACCTACGCAGCTCGCGGCATCCAGATCAACGCCGTCTGCCCCGGCACGATCGATACGCCGATGGTTCAGGCAATGATGGAAACGCAGCCGGAAGCCATGGATGAGATCAACCGATTGCAGGTGATACGCCGTCTCGGGAAGCCTGAAGAGGTAGCGGCGGCTGTGCTCTGGCTCGCGAGCCCGGGCGCAAGCTTCGTCCATGGTGCCTACCTTGCCGTCGATGGCGGCTTCAGCGCGAACTGACCCGCTCAGCCGTCCCAGACCACCAGCTCCCGCGCGATGAAAGATTGCTGGTGAACATGAAGCATCCCCCATAGCCGTAACCCGCCACGCCGACAGCTCCAGCCACTTGCGGGGCAGTGAGCCTGCGTCCCGATCCGCGTCAAGCGGCGCCGCCTCCGACAACGTTGCGGCCGCACCCCTCATGGAGAAAAAATGATTAGCCAGCCGACCCTCACCCTGAACAATGACGTAGAGATGCCATTGCTTGGCCTTGGCGTGTACCAAAGTGCCAAGCAAGAAGCCGTTGCGGCCGTTCGCACTGCGCTAAGCGATGGCTACCGCCTGATCGACACCGCGGCAGGCTATTTCAACGAAGCTGAGGTCGGCGAGGGCATTCGGACGAGCGGCGTTGACGCCAAAGACGTTTTCGTCACCACCAAGCTCTGGATGAGCGACTATGGCTACGACGAAGCGTTACACGCTTTTGATCGAAGCCTGGGGAAGCTTCGGCTCGATCAGCTTGGGCTGTATCTCCTGCACTGGCCGGTGCCTGCCGACTTCGAACGAACGATTGCCTCCTACAAGGCGGCCGAAAGGTTGCTAGCAGACGGGCGCGTTCGTGCGATCGGAGTATGCAACTTCAGCGAGGCCGATCTCGAACGACTGATCGACAATGTGGCCGTCGTACCTGCGGTGAACCAGATCGAGCTCCATCCATACTTCAATCAGCACGCCCTGCGTGCCGTCCATCAGCGGTTCGGTATCGTCACGCAGGCTTGGTCCCCCATCGGCGGGATCAACGTCTATGCATCCAAAGGGCCGAACGTCCTCGAAGACCCGACGATCACCGCGCTGGCAAAGAGGTACGGTAAGACAAGTGCCCAGATCGTTCTGCGCTGGCATGTCGAACGCGGCACTTCAGCGGTTCCGAAATCGGTACGAGCAGAACGCATTGCAGAAAATATTAGTATCTTCGACTTCGCGCTCACTGCCGATGATATCGCATCCATCGACGCCCTCGACACGGACGAACGTAGCGGCCCTGACCCCGACACGGTCAACCAGCAGTCATTCGACCTCGTCATCGAGGACTGAACGCCGCCCCGGCGCGGCGGAGTCTAATCCGCCGCCTTCTTCCTAAGTATTTGAGGAAAGCATCATGCCGACGCGCTTTGCAGGCAAAAAGGTTGTAGTAACCGGAGCGGCTGCTGGAATGGGACGTGCGATCGCGACCGGCTTCGCTGCCGAAGGTGCGATCGTGGCGTTGCTTGATAGAGATGAGGCCGCACTTGCCGATCTCACGCGTTCGATCAAGGACGCGGGGGGGAACGGGCAGCCTTTCACTATCGATCTGGCACAAGCCTCGGAGATCGAGCGTGGCAGCCTTCAAATTGCAGAGGATCTCGGGGGTGTCGACATCCTAGTCAACAATGCCGGGATCTTTAGTAGCGCGGGCCTTCGTGACACCGACGCGGCGCTGTGGGACCGTGTGATGGGCGTCAATGTCAAAGCACCCTTTCTCCTATCTCGGGCACTGATGCCCGCATTGCAGGACGCGAAGAAGCCCGCCCTCGTTAATGTCGCCTCAGCCGCTGGGTTGGTGGGTGGGGCGGGTGGTTTAGCCTACACGACATCGAAGCACGCAGTCATCGGCCTGACACGGGCACTCGCTGTCGAGTTTGCGCCCAAAGTCAGATGCAATGCGGTCCTGCCGGGCACGACTATGACCCCAATGGCGAGAGCCGAGTATCCTGATCGGAGTGTTGCAGAAAAATTGGGAAGCGATACGGCTGCGGGGCGGTACGCGGAGCCAGAGGAAGTAGCGCGAGTGGTTCTGTTCGTGGCTTCGGAGGAGGCGTCGTACATGTATGGCGCTCAGGTAGTTGTAGATGGCGGTTGGACGCTGGTGTGAGGCTGAGGAACTTTCTTGGACATAGGCTTTCACCCATCGCCCTTGTAAATCCTACATGAGTCAGGCGCTACGCGCCGGAGAAGAGAATATGACCGATACGATCACAGCGAAGGCCGTGCTATACAGCGGCAACGGCGACTATGACGTAATGAGCGTTGGAGACCGTCCAGTGCGCGCGCCGGGGCTTGGCGAGGTCCGCATCCGTGTTGCCGCTGCTACAGTAAATCCGACCGACATCTTGCTGCGCGATCCCGGCCAAGGCAGCCTCAAACTTCCAATGACGCCGGGCATGGACGCTGCCGGCACCGTGGAGGCGGTTGGTGTGGGCGTGACGCGCCTTAACGTCGGCGATGAGGTGATAGCGGCGGTGAAGCCAGGACGGGACGAAGGCGGCGCACAGGCGTCGTATATCGTGGTACCCGAGGCTTCGGTGGTGTCGCAGCCGGCAGGCACGACGCCAATCGAAGCCGCAACGGTGCCTATGAACGGCCTTACGGCACTCTATGCCCTTGATCATGCCGCGCTGTCTCCGGGGCAGGTTTTAGCGGTAACGGGCGGAGCGGGCTGGCTTGCTTATCTGACAATCGTGCTTGCCAAGCAGCGTGGCCTAACCGTGGTGACCGACGCCAAACCCGAGGATGTCGATACCGTGCGCGGCTATGGCGCAGACATCGTGGTGCTGCGCGGCGACGGCTATGCCGATCGCGTGCGTGAGGCGGTGCCACACGGCGTCGATGCGTTGCTCGACACCGCGCTACTGGCAGAGCAGGCCTTCCCGGCGATCAAGGACGGGGGTGTTTATATTCCGGTGCGCGGGTGGAACGACAGGCCGGACGAGCAGCGCATCCACATTCGTCCGGTGCTCGTGCCCGAGGTGCTGGAGCGCACCGACTGGCTGGAAACGCTGCGTGAAACCGTCGAAGCCGGGCGGATCAAGCCCAAGGTAGCCGCCACCTTCCCAGTCGAGCAAGTTGCGGATGCACAGCGCGCGCAACTCGCTGGCGGCGTGCGCGGGCGGATCGTGCTTAGCTTCTGTTAGGCGCCTAAGGTTTGTGGTTCCACGCACTCAAAAGCGATCGGTCGATAACCGTTCAACGGCCAACCCTGTGCAGGCAGGTGATACCCCGCCTGACAGCGGTGTTTTCAGCCGCTCGTCTGCACCATTGAACATGTCGCATCGGTACCACCCTGATCGGACGGTGTTGCTCCGGCGGTTGATCTCACAAACGATCGATTTTGACGCGCCATCATATGAGAACGTCTAGCAGCGGTCACGGACGTATCAAAACACATTCTCGATTGCGGGGACCCGTGCTAGGCACAAGAAATGAGTTTTGAGAACGCTTCATGCTGATCGGCTACGCCCGGGTCTCGACAGCGGAACAAGATCTGACACCGCAGCTCCATGCGTTGCGCGAGGCAGGTTGCGAACGGACCTTCAGCGACAAGGCGAGCGGTGCGAAGGCGAACCGCGTCGGCTTGGCAGACGCGCTCTCCCATGCCCGACCCGGCGACGTGTTGGTCGTGTGGAAGCTCGACCGCTTGGGCCGAACGATGAAGGGGTTGGTCGACCTGGCCGCTGATCTGGCGAAGCGCGGCATCGGGTTCCGATCGCTGACCGACGGCATCGACACGGCCGGCACTGCCGGCAAGCTCGTCTTCCACATTATGGCTGCCATGGCTGAAATGGAGCGCGACCTTAACCGCGAACGCACGACAGCCGCCCTCGCGGTGGCGCGGCGGGAGGGGAGGGTGGGCGGCCGGAAGACGGTGATGACGCCCAACCGGCTCGCGGCTGCTCGCAAACTCTTGGCGTCCGGGATGCCGATGCGTGAGATCGCCCCCGCGATCGGGGTCTCAGTTCCAACACTCTACCGCCACCTTCCAGCGCCGGAGCAAGAAAGCATCAGCGCGGAAGGGCAGTAACGGGATTCCGAGAGAGGGTAGCGGCCTCCGTCGTGGCTCTAGAACTCACCCTTCGTTCACGTGACCCGCAACGTCTTAAATTGGGACTTTCCTGTCAGTCAGCTTTCAGGATTAAAACGGTCGAAAGCCGTCGGTACGTGGTGTCACAACCGTTCGAGGCTGTTGAAAAAGTCGCTTTGGCTTGGAAGGGGCGCTGGTTCGAGGAATATTATTTTCGTATAGCCCCGACTGTCACAACATCTTGTGTAAAAGAGACCAACTGCAAGCAATCATATTACACGTGAGGTGGCCGCACTGCCTGCTCGCCGAGTTTTTCAACAGTCTCGTTCGGTTGTGACCACTATACCCGAGCCGTGGCGATGCTCGACAGGTCGGTTGTGGGGTCGATCGGCACCCCGGCTTCCTTTCGTTCCGAGTAGCGATCAACGAGCTGGGCCGCGTGCGGCCGAAGCAGCACCGTGAACCGCACCAGCTCCTCCATCACATCAACGATCCGATCGTAATAGCTGGATGGCTTCATGCGCCCCGCTTCATCGAACTCCTGAAAGGCCTTGGCGACGCTCGACTGGTTCGGGATCGTCACCATTCGCATCCAGCGGCCGAGGACGCGCAGCGTGTTGACGCTGTTGAACGACTGCGAACCGGCCGACACCTGCATGACCGCAAGCGTGCGGCCCTGTGTCGGTCGCATTCCACCTATCGAGAGCGGCAGGTGATCGACTTGTAGCTTCATGATGCCGGTAATCTGGCCGTGCCGCTCTGGGCTGCACCACACATGCCCCTCCGACCACATCGACAGTTCCCGCAATTCGCGGACGGCCGGGTGATCGTCCCCCGTCACCTGATCGGGCAACGGCAGCGTGGCGGGGTCAAAAATACGCGTTTCGCAGCCGAAAAATTGCAGCAGGCGGGCCGCTTCCTCAACGCACAGGCGCGAATAGGACCGTTCCCGCAAGGAGCCATAGAGCAGCAGGATGCGCGGGGGAGGATTACCGGCCCCCAACCCAAGGGCGGGACGATCGAGTGCATAGCGCCGATCAAGGGCAGGCAGATGATCGGGATCCGAGAGCGTGCGCAACGGCATTACAGACTAAGCCTTATCGCGAGTGCGGCGAGCGTCACCAGCAGCACCGGGATGGTGAGCGTTGCGCCGACCTTGAAGTAATAGCCCCAGCCGATCCGGATGCCTTTCTGCCCGAGGACGTGCAGCCACAGCAGCGTCGCGAGCGAGCCGATCGGCGTGATCTTCGGCCCAAGGTCGCAACCGATGACGTTGGCGTAGATCATCGCTTCCTTGATCGCGCCCGTGGCGTGCGTCGCGTCGATCGACAGCGCCCCCACCAGGACGGTTGGCATATTGTTCATCACCGACGACAGCAGCGCGGCGATAATCCCGGTGCCGAATGCCGCCCCCCATACGCCGCCTTGCGCGGTGCGATCGAGCAGACCGGCAAGATGATCGGTCAGGCCAGCATTCCGCAGGCCGTAGACGACCAGGTACATGCCGAGCGAGAAGATCACGACTTGCCACGGCGCGCCGACCAGCACCTTGCGCGTCTGGATGACATGGCCGCGCGCGGCGATGACGAGCAGGAGAACGGCACCGGCAGCAGCGACGGCGCTGACCGGCACGCCGATAGGTTCGAGCAGGAAGAAGCCGGCGAGCAGCAAGGCGAGGACGACCCAGCCCGCCTTAAACGTGGCAGGATCGCGGATCGCATCAGCGGGTGCGCGGAGCTGCGCCACGTCATAGCTCGCCGGTATGTCGCGCCGGAAGAACAGCAGCAGCACGACCAGCGTCGCGGCGATCGACGCCAGATCGACCGGCACCATCACCGAGGCATAATCGGCAAAGCCGATCCGGAAGAAGTCGGCCGACACGATGTTGACGAGGTTGGAGACGACCAGCGGCAGGCTGGCGGTATCGGCAATGAACCCCGCCGCCATGACGAACGCCAGTGTGGCCTTGTCCTTGTATCCCAGCGCCCGCAGCATCGCGATGACGATCGGCGTCAGGATCAGGGCCGCGCCATCATTGGCGAACAGCGCCGACACCGCCGCGCCGAGCAGGACGATCAGCACGAACAGCTGGCGACCATGCCCCCGACCCCAGCGTGCGACGTGGAGCGCTGCCCATTCGAAGAACCCGGCTTCATCGAGCAACAGGCTAACGATGATGATCGCGACGAACGTCGCGGTCGCGTTCCAGACGATGCCCCACACTACCGGCACGTCGGAGAGCGAAACGACCCCGACGAGTAGCGCTACAGCCGCCCCGCCCAGCGCGCTCCAGCCAATGCCCAAGCCCTTGGGTTGCCATATGACGAGCGCGATCGTGGCAACGAAGATAGCGAGCGCGAGCAGCATCAGGCGAGGCGCTGACCCGACGCGTCCACGACCTTTTCACCGTCTTCCTTGGCGAACGCACCTTGCTGCGGCTCTGGCAACAGATCGAGGACTGCTTCGGACGGACGGCACAGCTTCACGCCGAGCGGCGAGACGACCAGAGGCCGGTTGATGAGGACCGGATGCGCCATCATCGCGTCCACCAGCGCGTCGTCTGACAGCGCATCGTCACCAAGGCCCAGCTCCTCGTAGGGCGTCCCCTTCTCGCGCAGCAGATCGCGGGGCGTGATCCCGGCGCGATCGATCAGCTCGACCAGCAACGCGCGCGAGGGCGGCGTCTTCAGATATTCGACAACGTGCGGCTCGATGCCAGCATTGCGGATCATCGCCAGCGTGTTGCGGGACGTGCCACACTCGGGGTTGTGATAGATTACGATATCGACGGCCACGGGGCGTCCTTTCAGCAGCAGGGGGTGAGTTCGGCCAGGAGCGGCGCGCACAGTTCAGGCGAACCGGCGCAGCAATCCTTAACGAGGAACAGCATCAGCCCGCGCAGCCCGTCCAGATCGGCGCGGTAGATAATCGAACGGCTATGCCGTTCGGAACGGACTAGGCCGGCGCGGGCGAGAATGCCCAAGTGCGCTGACATGGTGTTCTGCGGCACGTCGAGCTGGCGGGCGACATCGCCGGCAGCGAGGCCGTCCGGTTCATGGCGCACCAGCAGGCGGAACACATCGAGCCGCGTGCTTTGCGCAAGCGCGCCCAATGTGGAGATAGCCGAACCGTTTTCCATATATCCAGCTTAGCAGATATATGAAGCGGCAGCCAACCCGACCATTTCAGCGAAACTAGACCCGCAACGCCTTCCGGCTCGGAACAGGATATTAGGCGCAACTCGCGCGCCGGCCTTTCCCGAGGACCAGCAGCATGATTGATTTGGATGACCCCCAAGCCGTCAAGGAAGCGTCGCGCCAAAATCGCCAGCGTCGCCTTCGTGGCCTTTCAAGACCAGTACGCCCCACCCCGCCAACTGACGATTAGGACATGGTTCCAAAACCGGTTGAGGCTGTTGAAAAAGTCGCTTTGGCTTGGAAGGGGCGCTGGTTCGAGGAATATTATTTTCGTATAGCCCCGACTGTCACAACATCTTGTGTAAAAGAGACCAACTGCAAGCAATCATATTACACGTGAGGTGGCCGCACTGCCTGCTCGCCGAGTTTTTCAACAGTCTCGGTCGGTTGTGACGCTGTGGAACCTACCACGGCCTCTCAAGGGTTTGCGTGTGTCAGAACCGTGGTTCAGAATGCCCGCTCCGGAGATCGGCAACGTGCCTCGGCTACGACCGACTTTAGGTCGGGAGCCGACCGGCAGGTCGTCGCTGGTGGCCGACCGACTGCTCGTGGGTGGCTAGCTGCCGTCCAGAGAACGGCCGGTTCAATGAGCGCGGTCCACAGGGTTTTCATTGCTCCACATGGCGCGCGCCTGACGCTCAAGCGTGATCGAACGCTTGAAGGATCGGACACGGCCCGGCCGAGCCGCTTCCGCACTCTCTCGCGAGATGGCGAAGGGAGGCGCGCACCCGCTCAAGCTCCTGAATCTTGGTGTCCAGCGCCGCAATCCGCTCATTGGCAAGCTCGCGTGCGCGGGCGCGATCGTCGGTTGCGTCGAGCGCTAGCAGTTCGCCGATCTGCTCCAACGTGAATCCGGCTGCCTGCGCCGAGCGGATAAACCGGAGGCGGCGCACGTCATCGACACCGTAGCGCCGAATACCACCGCTCGCGCCGGAGCCTCCGGGTCGGTCCGGCGTATCGAGCAAACCTCGGCGCTGATAGTAGCGCACGGTCTCGACACCGACGTCCCCTTCACGCGCGAGGCCCGCAATCGTCAGTGCCGCCATGCCTTGACTCCGTACTATAGTACGGACCCTATATAGGTTCCGCGAACAGGATGGAGAAGTGAGATGGCGACCGCGGCGCCCAAGAAAGCAACGATCTATCGCATGGTGATGCCGACGCACACCTGCCCCTATGGCGTGAAGGCCAAGGATCTGCTGCGCCGTCAAGGTTACGAGGTCGAGGATCATTGGCTGCGCACGCGCGAGGAGACCGACGCGTTCAAGGCGGAGCACGGCGTGAAGACCACACCGCAGACCTTCATCGGGGGCGAGCGGGTAGGGGGTTATGACGATCTGCGCCGCTTCTTCGGCAAGGCGGTGCGCGATCCCAAGGCGGTCACTTACCGGCCCGTAGTCGCGGTGTTCGCCATGACCGCGCTGATGGCGCTCGCGGCCAGCTACGCTGCCTTCGGCTCGCCGTTCACGGTGCGCGCCGGGGAGTGGTTCATCGCCTTCTCGATGTGCGTGCTCGCCATGCTGAAGCTTCAGAACGTCGAGAGCTTCTCGAGCATGTTCCTCAACTACGATCTGCTCGCCAAGCGCTGGGTGCCCTATTCCTACGTTTATCCCTACGCGGAAGGTGTCGGGGGTGTGCTGATGGCCGCTGGTGTGCTCACCTGGCTGTCGGTGCCGATCGCGCTCGTCATAGGGACAATCGGTGCGGTATCCGTCATCAAGGCGGTCTATGTCGACAAGCGCGAACTCAAGTGCGCCTGCGTGGGCGGAGATAGCAACGTACCTCTCGGCTTCCTCTCGCTGACCGAGAACGTGATGATGGTCGCCATGGCGCTATGGATGGTGATTGCCCCGGCTGCGCTTTCGATGCCGCACTGAGGCGTTGACTTCAGGTCCAAAAGGCTGCCGGTAGTGGGCGTGAAGTCCGGGTCTCGTCCTCTTGCCAGCGTCTTTCGCATGGCCTTCCTGGCCGTGCTTGCGATGATGCTGCTCATCCGGCTGGGGCCGATCTGCGAAGCCAGTGCTCAAGCCGCTCCGATCGCGTCGGCAATGGCCGGGTGCGAGGAAAAGAACCCTTCGGCACCGGACAAAAAAAAGGCACCGCAAGTGGCCTGCGCGACGCCCTGCATCGCCGTCCTGGGGAAAGCCCTGGCGAGAATCGAGCCGTTATCCTCGTTCCCGATCGCCGCCTGGCCGTCGCCGGCCCCTGTCATGAACGGGTGGCTGATACCGCCCGCCACTCCACCTCCACGAGCCGCGTGACCCTCCAACAGGTTTCACACATTCAATCGACGGAGATTTTTAATGACCAAGTTCAAGCTGATCGGCGCAGCGCTGGCGCTCGCCCTTCCGACCGCAGCCTTCGCGGCCGGGTCCTGCTGCGCCGACATGGCGTGCTGCAAAGACGGTGCCGATTGCTGCAAGGACGGCAAGGGCGATTGCTGCAAGGACATGAAGAAGGGCGGCGATCATGCCGGTCACGACATGTCCGGAATGCCCAAGAAGTAAGCCGGGGAGGGAGGCGTCTGCGCCTCCCTCCTTTTCAGTGGTGGGCGAACACCTTGCGTCCACCAGGTCCGAACGCAACGACGTCGTAGGGCTGGGCCTTCATGCCCGGCATCTCCATGCCCGGCGAGCCCATCGGCATCCCGGCAACCGCGAGCCCCGTCACACCCTTCGGGTGCGTTGCCAGAGCCCGCTTCATGTCGGCGATTGGCACATGACCCTCGAAAGTCATGCCGTCGATGATGGCCGTGTGGCATGAGGCCAAGTCCGCGGGCACGCCCCGGGCCTTCATGAACGCGGGCCGGTTCGCGTCATCGACGACGCGCACCGCGCGACCGAACTGAGCCTTCACCTGCTGCGCCCACTTCTCGCAACATGGGCAGCCCGGATCGCGGTGCATCAGCACCGGCCCGGCAGCCACGGCTGCGACCGGCATTACGAACGCTGCAACAGCGGCGAGAAGGCGGATGCGGGTCATGTCTATTCCTAGATGGTCGCCCCACCACAGGCAAACCCTGCGGTGGGGCGGGGGCCGATCACTGTGCAGCCTTGCCGTGCGCCCGCAGCCAGGCGTTCAGCTCGCCGACTTCCTTGTTCTGCTCGGCGATCGTCTTGGTCGCCATCTGGCGGACCTTTGCGTCCTTGGTTTCGCGCAACACGATCTGCGACATGGCAATGCCACCGCGATGATGCTCGACCATTTTGCGGACCCAGGTCTCGGTCGCATCAGCGCCCATGGCCGACATCATCTTCTGATGCATCTGCATTTCAGAAGGCGGATAGGGGTTCGCCGGCGTCGGCTTCATCATCTGACCGTGGTTCATGCCCGAATGATCCATGCCCTGCATCTGGGCGATGGCCGGGGCGGCGCCGAGTGCGGCCGCGAGGGCCAGAACAGTCATCTTCTTCATCGTGTCGCTCCTGCGTAAACACCCCCGCTCACAGGAGAGATACGGGCGCGGCGACCGTATCCCTCACGCCCGTGATCGAATTCAGCGGATCGGCTGAAGGGTATTAACTCCGACGCTCTCATCAGTTTCAGGCGGGGGAGGGGGAACCTGCTTGTCACGATAGGAGGGCAATTCGGGCGCATTTGCAGGCGTAGGATTTGCCTCGAGCCTGGCAATGGCCCGCTTCATCTGCGTGATCTCACGAACCTGGGCATCGATGATTCCGTCGGCCAACTTGCGCACCTCGGGGTCTTTGATGTGCGCGCGCTCGCTCGTCAGGATCGCGATCGAGTGGTGCGGGATCATGGCCTTCATGTAGCTCACGTCATCCACCGTCTCCTGGCTGCGGACGAGCCACAGCGCGAGCGCGAACACTACGATGCTACCGCCGATAATCGCGGCATTCGTCCGCTTGTTCTTGTACATCGACCACATGAAAAGGAGCATGATGATTGCCATCGTCGCGCCCATCACGAAGGCCATCCAGAACCGCGTCTGGCTGAACTCGATATGCCCGAGGGCATAGACGTTCACGTACATCAGCCCGAACATGACAACGGTCGAGGTTACCACCATCGCCGCGAAGCGACCGTAGCCCATTTCCATGTTCATCTTGCCTTGGTGGTCATCCATCACGCGACTCCCTGTCTGGAAATATGCCCCCCGGCTTTACGGCGCGACCGTTTCGGCCAGCGCATGAAAAGAAGGATCGCGCCTGACACCGCGAAAACGAGACCGCCTGCGGCGAAAGCGTTGAGCCACGGTGTGTTGAACCGCTCGTGCTCCGTCCAATCCATGATGTGGAGGCCCCAGAAGAAGTCGTACAGCCGCCACGTTCCTGTCCGGACTGATGCGACCCGCCCCGTCTCCGCCGCTACATAGATGCGGGTGGCGTCATCGTCGGCGAACGAGGCACGCCATGCCGGCAAGGCTCCGCGATACTCGATACTGGCTCGTTCGATCCGCTCGATGGTGGGCGCGGGCACACCATCCCCTCGGTACGCCTTTTGAGCGATCGTCCCTGCCACCCGGGCATCCAGTGGCGGAAGCGGCGCAGCCGTGCGGGCGTCCAGCAGACGAATTTGACCATCCACAAGCTGTGCCTCGACGATCGGCCGCCCGAGCAGCATGCGGTGCTGAAGCTGGCGGACCGGCGCTCCTGCCGACGCAAGCAAGGTAGGCATCGGCGCGAACCCTTGGGTGCTCGACAGCGCCGGCTCGGCGTTCCGTTCGATCCGGTGATCGCCATGCACGGTGTCGATGGGGAGCAGGCTCATCACAAGGCCGCTGGTGAACCAGACGATCGCCTGCGCGCCGATCAGAAGAGCAAGCCAGCGGTGGATCTTGCTCGCTCCAAGGTGGAGGCGGAGCCGCGGGCTCAGAACCAGGTCCTCACGCCGGCGACGAAGCTGAAGCCGCCCGTGTCGTCACCCCGCGCCCGCGAGAAGCGCGCCGTGTCGCCGAACTGCCGTTCCCATGACACGCCGATATAGGGCGCGAACTCACGGCGGCCCTCGTAGCGGAGCCGCAAACCGGCCTCCAGGTCCGTAAGCCCAGAGCCGATCCCGGTCTCCCGCACGTCCTGGGCCGCGAAGTTGGCCTCCACCCTGGGCTGGAGAACGAAGTAGTTGGTGATGCGCTGGTCGTAATAGCCCTCGGCGCGGGCGAGCACGTCACCCTTGTCGGAGAGGAACAGCGCGCCCTCCACTTCGAACTGGTAGGGGGCCAGGCCCTCTATCCCGATCGTCGCATAGGTGCGCGACGGATTGGGCTTGAAGTCGTAGCGGACGCCGGCCTGGAGGTTCCAATAGGGATCAAGGGCGTGGCTGTAGAGCGCCTGCACCTCGGCACTCTCCAGCGACTTGCCGAAGCCGCCTTCGCCCTCCGACTTCAGCCAGAGCCGATTGATGTCGCCCCCGATCCAAGCCTCGCCATCCCAACGGTAGCCGTCACTTCCCTTGCGAGCCTGATACTCCGCGAGATTGAAGAGCACCTGGTAGTAGGTCATCCCGCCATGCTCGCGCCGCAAGTCGTTCTCGCGGGAGTTGGCCATGGTATCCGTTCCCCAGAAGCGATCGGCGAGATGATCGCCGGACGGCGCGGGAGCAGGCTTGTTGCCGGGAGGAAGATCGGTCCCGACCTTGGCGCCTGCCTGATTACCCTCCATCGCCATACCGGGCATCGCGCTCATGTCATGCCCGGCATGCGGGTCCTGCCCCGCTGCTGCCGGGGAGCCCATTCCGGGCATAGCGGACATGTCGTGGCCGGCGTGCGGATCCTGGGCGGGCGCGGGCTGCTGCCCGCCCATGTTCATCCCCTGCATTCCGCTCATGTCGTGACCGGCTTGCGGATCGGCGGTCGGAGCCTGTGCGGCCGGGGCGCGACGGGGAGCCTTACGCCGAACAGGGGCCTTCCGTTTGGCCGCAGGTTTCGCGGCTGCTTTCCGCGCGGGCTTGGAGGTCGCCTTGGCCGCGGGCTTTGCCGGCATGGTCATCCCCGGCATGTTGTGCATGGAATGATCCATGCCCTGCCCGAACACGGGGCTGGCGACGACTGCCGAGGCAAGGCCGGCGAGAAGGAGCGACCGGTTCACGCTGCCGCCTCCCCGGCCTTGCGGACCTGGACGACGCGCATCATGCCTGCGTGCATGTGGTAGAGCATGTGGCAGTGGAACGCCCAATCGCCTTCCTCGCCTGTCACGTCCCAGCTCACCGTGCCACCTGGCTGGACGAGCACGGTATGTTTTCGGGGCGCGTACGCGCCTTTCCCCGTCACCAGGTCGAAGAAGTGACCGTGGATATGGATGGGGTGCCCCATCATCGTGTCATTGATGAGGGTGACACGCACCCGCTCCCCGTGCAGCAGGGTGATCGGATCGGGACTCTCCGACAGCTTCTCGCCATCGAAGCCCCACATGTACCGTTCCATGTTGCCGGTAAGGTGGAGCTTGATCTCGCGCTCGGGAGCCCGGGTGTCGGGATTGCGGTCTAGGGCAACAAGATCGCGATAGGTCAGCACGCGGTGCCCGACGTTCTCCAGTCCCTGACCTGGCTCGCCGGTGCGATCGACGGGCATAGCCGAGATGGTCTGGACGCCCGGACCCTTCTTCACGCCGGGGGCCTTCGAGAAGTCGCGCATGTTCATGTCGCCCATGTCCATCCCGGCCATCGACTGCCCATCCGCCATGCCCGGCATCGCGCCGGACCCGTGAGCCATCCCGGCCTTTGCGCCGCTCTGACCTTGCGGCGCTGTCATCCCGGCCATGGCGCCAGCAGCAGCGCCGGCCGCGCCATGGTTCATCTGGGAATGGTCCATGCCCTGCATCGAACCGGCACCCGCTCCATGGTCCATCGTGCTGTGGTCCATGCCCGCCATCGATCCGGCCTCTGCACTGGTCGTACCGCTCCCCATGCCCTTCATGGAACCGTGATCCATGGTGCTTATGTCATGGCCGCCCATGCCCATGTCCTTCATGGTCGCGAGCGGCCGCTTGCGGAGCGGCGGGACTTCTGCCGCCATGCCCTCGCGGGGTGCGAGAGTCGCGCGCGCCATGCCGGACCGGTCGACGCTTTCGCCCACCAGCGTGTAGGCACGCATGTCGGGCGGCGTGACGATCGCATCATAGGTTTCGGCCGGACCGAACTGGAACTCGTCGATCTGAACGGGGCGCACGTTCAACCCATCGGCCGCGACGATCGTCATCGGCAGGCCGGGAATGCGGACGTTGAAGGTCGTCATGGACGACGCGTTGATGAAGCGAAGCCGCACCCGCTCGCCCGGCCGGAACAACGCGGTCCAGTTATCCTTCGGACCGTAGCCGTTGACCAAGTAGGTGTAGGTCGAGGCGGTCACGTCGGCGACGTCGGCGGGGTCCATCCGCATCTTGCCCCACATCAGCCGCTCTTTCAGCGGCTGATCCTTGCCCGCCAGCAGCCCGCTTAGAGTCTGGCGCTGGCGGTTGAAGTAGCCCGACTCCTTCTTCAGGCGGTCGAAAAGGTAGTGCGGGTGCTGGAAGCTGTGATCAGACAGTACGATGACGTGCTCGCGATCGAACTGCACCGGGTCGGGGTCCTTGGGGTCGATCAGGATCGGCCCGTAGTGCCCCTCCTGCTCCTGGAGCCCCGAGTGGCTGTGATACCAGTAGGTGCCGCTCTGGATGATCGGGAACTCGTAGGTGAAGGTCGAGCGCGCGGGGATGCCCGGGAAGTTGATGCCGGGCACACCGTCCATCTGGAAGGGCACCAACAGCCCATGCCAGTGGATTGACGTCTCCTCGTCCAGCTCGTTCATGACATGAAGGCGGACGTTCTGCCCCTCGCGCAAGCGGATGAGCGGAGCGGGCACGGTGCCGTTGATGCCGATCGCGTGGCTCTGCCGTCCGTCGATCATCATCATCTGGTGAGCGATCTTTAACGTAATGTCGTCGCCCGAAACTGTCGGCAACGGCTTGGCGATGCCCGCGGACACCGGCTGCGCCCACGCCGGCATATAGGCCGACAGAGCAAGGCCGCTTCCGGCTAGGGTGGCACCGCGCAGCACTTGGCGGCGGTCGAGAACGCGCGACATGAAAGCTCCTCGAAGGTGGGCCGCGACCGGCCCGTTTCACACCTTCTACGCGTCCCGCACGCCGATCCCTTGTTCAGTGTTCAACTTTTCGAGGAGGCGCGAGCGGGCACGGTAGAGGCGGGTTTCGACAGCCTTCTGGCTGATCCCCAGCACGTCGGCGGTTTCGGCTTGGCTCAAACCCTCGATGGTGCGCAGCACCAGAGCCTCTTTTAGATTCATGGGCAGAGCGGAAATGGCTTTTGTTACCCGGTCCAGCTCCTGGCGGTCGGCTGCGCCGTCGTCGATCGCCACCTGATCGTCCACCACAGCTTCAGCCCGATGATCGATGGGGGCCGCGAAGGAGAAGAACCGGCGCACCGTGCGCTTTCGCGCCCAGTCACGACATTTGTTGATCGCGATCGTCGAAAGCCACGCTCTCATGGCGCGCTGCCCGTCGTAGCGCGGGAGGGCCTGGTGTGCGGCCACGAACGTCTCCTGCACCAGATCGAGCGCTTCGTCGGGTTCGCCGACGCATGCCCGCGCGAGCCGGAACACCGGCTGTTGGTAGCGTCGCACGATTTCGGCGAAAGCGGCCTGCCGACCCGCGATGCTGAGCGTCGCCAGCTCGCCATCGGACAGCGTGGTCCAATCGAGGCTCACCCCTGGCCGTCGGTGAGCGCCTTCACCACCGCGTCGTCGAACTGGGAGGTCTGATCGGTCCGCAGAAGCTGCCGCATGGCGAAGATATGCGCCAACGTGGCCTTCTGCAGCTCGCCCATCGCGGCATGGCTCTGATCGACCGCGGCCGTGACCCGCGGGCCGTTGCCGTGCTCGGCCTCGATCGCCTCGGCGAGCCGGGCATTGGTCGCGCGCAACTCCAGCTCGAGAGCGCGCCGTTGCACCGCGAACCGGTCCTCCAGAACCTTCAGCTTTGCCTGCTGATCGGCATCGAGCGCGAGCTTGTGGTGCAGTACCTCGTGCAGCGCGGTGCCCGGCTGCTTGGGATGGGGCAACAGCGCACGTCCGACGAACACGCCTCCGATCGCCGCAACAAAGGCGAGGACGACACACAGAATGACGCGCTTGGTCGAGGTCACGGCTCGCCTATCAGCAAAGTCGAGGGTGCGAGCGGCGAAGCCCCACCGAGCGGTGCGAGCGACACCGCGGGGCTCGCGGTCGCCGGCAACTCGGCACCGATCATGCCGATCGCCAATGCCGCGACCGTCACCACACCGAAGCCGAGCCCGGCCTGTCGCACGACCGGCCGGGTGCCGATGCGGGCGAGAACACGTGCTTCGACGTCGTCCAGCGCGGCCGGAACAGGTGCTCCCGCCAATCTCGCCAACGCACTGTCCAGATCATCCATGTTTTCCACTCCGCCCCTCTAACACTGGTTACGCAGCGCTGCCCATCATCCCTCATCGGTCGCGTGAGGGTTACGCGACTGTGCCGCGTAGAATGGACAGAACATCACGGAGTAACCTCATGCGTCGCGCCCTAGTCCCTGCCGCCCTTGCCATCCTCGGGCTCGCCAGCGCCGCTCAGGCTCACCCTAAGTTGCTGTCCGCCTCACCGGCGCCGAACGCGACTGTCACCAAGCCAGCGCGTCTCGCGCTTCGGTTCAGCGAAAAGCTGATGCCGAAGTTTTCGGGCGCGGACCTGATGATGACAGCGCATGGCGGCGCCGCGCACCCGCCCATGAAGGTCGCGGCTGCAGCCGGGGTCGCCGATGATGGCCGCACGCTCATCGTCACGCCCAAGGCGCCGCTCGCCGCGGGCCGCTACAGCGTCGCGTGGCACGTGGTCTCGGTCGACACTCACCGGGTAGCCGGAAACTTCGCCTTCGCGGTCAAGTAAGGGTGGAGACCGACTGGCCGCTGATCGCGGTTCGCTTCGCGCTCTATGCAACGCTGAGCGGATTGTTCGGCCTGTCGGCCTTCAGTCTCTACGGCCTCAAAGCGGGCGAGCGCGCCGACGCGCTCGCCTTGCGCCCCTGGCTCGTCGGAAGCGGCCTGCTCAGCCTCCTGTTCTCCGGGATCGCCCTCGCGCTGCTGGCGGCGGCGATGGCCGGGGCGCCGGCCTGGCCGATCGATCGGGAGGCGATCGGGATGCTCCTCTCCGGGTCCGCGACGGGCGCCGCGTGGGAAGCGCGCATGGCTGCGCTCGCGGTGGCGTTGATCGCGGCCCTCGTGGCAGCCGGTCGCGCGGCTCTGCTCGGCCTGGTGGCGTTCGCTGCGGGCGTGGCGCTCGCCACGCTTGCTTGGACGGGGCACGGCGCGATGGACGAGGGCGCTGTTGGCTGGGTGCATCTGGGCGCCGACATTCTCCACCTGCTTGCGGGCGGGGCCTGGGCCGGCGCCCTGCTCGGGCTCGTGCTTCTCGTCGCCCGGCCGGTTGGTCGCGTCGATGCCACCCATCTGACGCTGACGCACCGCGCACTGCACGGGTTTGGCTTGGTGGGCACGATAATGGTCGGCACGATCGCCGTCACCGGGATCGTCAATGCCTGGTTGCTGGTCGGCCTCGCCAATCTGCCGAACCTCACAGCTACGGTCTACGGCCAGCTTCTGATCGCCAAGCTCGCCCTCTTCGGCGCGATGCTCGCGCTTGCGTCGTTCAACCGCTTTCGGCTTACGCCGGCGTTCGAGCGCTCGATCACCGCGGTCGATCATTATGGCGCGCTTCGCGCCCTGCGGCGCAGCCTCGCAGTTGAGGCGAGCTGCGCAGTGGCGATCCTGGCGCTCGTCGCATGGCTGGGAACACTCGAACCGCCCGCTTCGGCGATGTGAGGGGCGGGCGGCCGAATGCCGCCCGCCTCGCTCAGGCGGCCATCTTCTCGCATTCCTCGGCGCAACGGTTACAGGCCGCGACGCAATCCTCCATGCCGGCGAGCCCTTCGCAACTCGCCGCGCACGCCCGGCAAATCTCGGCGCACTCGCGGCAGATATGACGATGGTGTTCGGATTTGCGGGCCATGAAGTCGATCGCGACCGCGCAAATCTGCACGCAATCGGCCATGATTTTCATGTGCTGCGGCTCGGCGTGCTTCCCACCTGCCTCAAGGCAGTGGTTCATCGCCATATGAAGACAGGTGATATGGCATTCGTGGCAGGCGTCCATGCACGCCTTCATCGCGGGGTCCATCTGATGCATCGGTCATTCTCCGTCTTATCCCCGCCCTAAAGGGGATACGCGCCAGGTCGCACTTTCCCTCGCCTGCTTGGCCCTTTTCGAGGGGCAACGCCTTCGGCCGCGTAGCTCATATGAGGCGGCTTGGCCGCACTGTCGCGGGTTAAGCTCGACCTGGCCTTGACCCTGACACGGTGTCAGACCCTACATGCCTTCGGGTCGAAGGAGTTACGCCATGAACGATCCTCATTCTCATGCCCATACCGGGGGTTGCGGCTGCTCAGCAAAGTCAGCCGAGCCGGCTGCCGAGCCCGCTTCATGCTGCTCTGGGGCCTCTACCGCGTCAGTGCCAGTCGAACAGGCCGGCAAAATGGCTGGCTGCTGTTCGGGACCCAAGGGGCCCGGCGAAGCGACCAAGGTAGCGGACCCGGTGTGCGGCATGACGGTCGATCCGGCGAAAACGGCGCACCATGCTGAGCACGCCGGCAATGAATACCATTTTTGCAGCGCCGGGTGCCGGACCAAGTTCGTGGCTGATCCGAACGCCTATCTCGGCGATAAGCCAAAACCTGAGCCAACAGCGACGCCGGGCGCGATGTGGACGTGCCCGATGCACCCGCAAGTCCGCCAGGAGGGGCCGGGCACGTGCCCTATCTGTGGCATGGCGCTCGAGCCCGAAGAACCATCGCTCGACGACACACCCAACCCCGAGCTGGTCGATTTCACACGCCGGCTGTGGGTGGCCGGCGCACTGACGATCCCGCTCCTCGTCGTTTCGATGTTTGCCGAGATGCTCGGCCTCAATGTCGTCAGTCCTGCGGCCTCGCCGTGGGTCCAGCTCGCGCTTACCGCGCCGATCGTGTTGTGGGCGGGCTTGCCGTTTTTTGAGCGAGGATGGACCTCGATCCGAACCCGCCATCTCAATATGTTCACGCTGATCGCGATCGGGGTCGGCGCGGCCTTCCTCTACAGCGTGGTCGCGACGCTCGCGCCGGGCCTGTTCCCCGCGACGTTTCGGATGCACGGAGGGATGGTCCCGATCTATTACGAGGCCGCCGGCGTCGTGGTGACGCTGGTGCTGCTCGGGCAGGTGCTCGAACTGCGCGCCAGGGCGGCGACGGGGCGCGCGATACGCGCCCTCATGGATCTCGCTCCCAAAACAGCCCGACGGTTGCGAACTGACGGCTCGGAGGAAGAAGTCGGCCTTGCTGACGTCGCCGCTGGCGATCGGCTGCGGGTCCGTCCCGGCGAAGCGATTCCTGTCGATGGCGTGGTGGTCGAAGGCCGTTCGTCGGTCGATGAATCCATGCTCACCGGCGAGCCTGCACCGGTCCTCAAGGAAGTAGAGGCGGCCGTCACGGGGGGCACCGTCAACGGCACGGGTAGCCTGGTTATGGAAGCCCGCGCCGTCGGTGCGGATACGATGCTGGCGCGGATCGTCCGCATGGTCGCCGAAGCGCAGCGCAGCCGCGCCCCGATTCAGGCGGTCGCCGATCGGGTGTCGGGCTGGTTCGTGCCGCTGGTCGTGCTGATCTCGGTGGTGACGTTCGTGGTATGGTCGCTAGTCGGCCCTGAGCCGCGCATGGGCCATGCCCTGCTCAACGCTATCGCCGTGCTGGTCATCGCCTGTCCGTGCGCGCTCGGGCTCGCCACACCCATGTCGATCATGGTCGGCACCGGGCGCGGCGCGACAGCCGGGGTGCTGGTCAAGAATGCGGAAGCCTTACAGGGGCTAGAGAAGGTCGATACGCTCGTCATCGACAAGACGGGCACGCTCACGGAAGGCAAGCCTAAGCTGGTCGCGGTCGAGACGGTCGGCGCAGTAGCGGAAAACGACATGCTCGCGCTTGCCGCGGCCGTCGAAGGGCAATCCGAACACCCGCTCGCTCACGCGATCGTCGTTGCCGCCAAGGAGCGGGCATTGCAGCTCGGCACGGTCGCGGACTTCGCCTCGCAAACCGGCCTGGGTGTCAGCGCAAAGGTCGACGGCCGCTCGGTCGTAATCGGCAACGCCGCGCAAATGAACCGGATCGGCGCTGATCCCAAGCCGGTCGATGCCGCTGCTGATCATCATCGTAGCGAGGGCGCAGGTGTCATCCTGGTCGCGATCGATGGGGCGCTCGCTGGCTTGCTGGCGGTCGCCGATCCGGTGCGGGCATCGGCACGCGACGCCATTGCCGCACTTCGCAAAGAGGGCTTGCGCGTTGTCATGCTCACCGGCGACAATCGTGGGACCGCCGATGCGGTCGCGCGCGCGGTAGGCGGCCTCGATGACGTGCGCGCCGATCTGCGGCCGGAAGACAAAGCGCGCATCATCGGCGAGCTGAAGGCAAGCGGCGCCAAGGTCGCGATGGCCGGCGACGGCATCAATGACGCCCCGGCGCTTGCCGCTGCGGACGTGGGCCTGGCGATGGGCACGGGAACGGACGTGGCGATCGAAAGCGCCGGCATGACGCTCACGCGCGGCGACCTGTCGGCGATCGTGCGAGCGCGCAAGCTCGCCCACGCGACGATGCGCAATATCCGCCAGAACCTGTTCTTCTCGTTCTTGTTCAACGGCATCGGCGTGCCGGTTGCGGCCGGGGTGCTGTATCCCGTCGCCGGCATTCTGCTCTCGCCGATGCTAGCCGGTGCGGCGATGGCGCTCTCGTCTTTCACTGTCGTTCTGAACGCGCTGCGGCTCAACGCGGTGAAGTTGTGAACATCGGAACGGCGTCGGACGCCAGCGGCGTCTCTCAGCGCATGATCCGCCACTACGAGAAGATTGGCCTGGTGCCTGCGCCGCCTCGGCGCGGAAGCTACCGGGATTATTCAGAGGCCGATGTTCACCGGCTGCGCTTCATTGCCAATGCGCGCGATCTGGGGTTCCCGATCGAGGAGATCCGCACACTCCTCGGCCTCTGGTCGGATCGCAGCCGTTCGAGCAGCGAAGTAAAGATGCTGGCCCAGGCGCGCGCCGATGAACTTGGGCGTAAGGCGGCTACGCTCGAAGCTATGCGATCGACGCTGCTGGACCTGGTGAACCGCTGCCACGGGGATGATCGACCGGACTGCCCGATCCTTCGCCGTATGGAAGCATAGGGTCGCGGCTACTCGCTTGGGCGACGAGAAACGCCGTCCCGCCACGGTCGTTGCGAAGAGCGTAGCGTGATCCGCAAAGTTGCCGCCCGACCGCGGATCGCGTCCATCGTTCGTCCCATCTCGCGCGAGATCTGTGCGATAGTCTGTCTGGCCGTCACACGCCGGCGTAGCTCGGCATCGGCCTCCTCCGTCCAGCGTGCTCCCCGCTGACCGGTCAGCCCAAGATCTCCTCGATCAGGAGCAGCCCCAAAAAGCCGATGAAGAACATGGCACTGATAAGCGGCGTGTCGGGCTTCTCGTGCGCCTCAACCAGCAGCTCCTCAGTCACCAGGTAGAGGAGCGCCATGAGCCCGAAACTCAGGAACCCGGCAATCACGACGGGCGGGAACAGAGCCACGGGCGTCGCCAGCGCAGCGCCGATCGGAAGCAGCAATGCAATCCCCACCGTGATCGCCACGATGCGGGCCTTTGATCTAACCGTCTCGCCGAGTTCGGTCGTCACGGTCAACCCGAGGAACAGCACCTCGAGGGTTAAGGCGATGGTGAGCAGCAGACCCGCCTTGCCGCCTGCGACGAACGCCAGCCCCAGCACCAGCCCGTCGATCAGAATGTCGACGCCGACCGCGGCGAGCATGGCAATCGGTCCCTTGGCGCGGCTCTCGATCGCCTTGAGCGATAGCATGACGATAATGCCGATTGCCCCACCGATGAACGTCGCGATGGGCGAGCCTTCGTGCATCACCTGGGGGAGGATTTCGACCGCGGCAGCGGCGAACACCACGCCTGCCGCCAGATGTTGCATGGCGCTTACGACGGCTTCGCTCGGTCGTCTGGTAACGGCGACCAGCGAACTGAGCAGCACGGCCGCGACCGGGATCAGGGTGAAGGCTACGGCCTGCATCGCCACCCCCTCAAACGGTCTTGTCGGATTCGAGCACGCACGGCGTCCCCGGATCGGTCTCGATCTGGATCGTCGCGTGATCGATTCCGAACTTTTCCTTCAGCGCTGCCGCGACGCCGGCCGTGTAGGCGTCGCCGGGATAGCCGCCCGGGACGAGCAGATGCACGGTCAGTGCCGTCTCGGTCGTGCTCATCGGCCAGACGTGGAGATCGTGGATCTCCTGCACGCCCTCGCGTCCGCGCAAGAAACTGCCGATCTCCTCGGGGTCGAGGCCGGGGGTGCGGCCTGAAGGCTCATGTTCACGGAATCGCGCAGCAGCCCCCACGTCCCGATCGCGATTACCGCAACGATGACGAGGCTCGTCACCGGGTCGATCCAAGTGAGCCCGGTCTTCACGATGATGAAGCCTGCCACCACGACGCCGGCCGACACCGCGGCGTCGGCCGCCATGTGGAGGAACGCGCCCTTGATATTGAGGTCGCCCTTGCGCCCCGACATGAACAGGAGCGCAGTCGCCGTGTTGACGACGATGCCGATCGCCGCGACGATCATCACCGTGCCGCCCGCAACCGGAGCTGGCTCGGAAAAGCGACGGATCGCTTCCACCGCGATTACGACGATCGCCACGAGCAGTAGTAGCGCGTTCAGGAACGCCGCCAGGATTGACGAGCTGCGGAAGCCATAGGTGTATTTGCCGCCAGGGCGACGCTTACCCAGCGTCGCCGCGCCCCAAGCGATCAGTAGGCCCAGTACGTCGCTCAGATTGTGGCCGGCATCTGCCAGCAGCGCCATCGACCCCGACGCGACGCCGTAACCGGCCTCGATGATGACAAAGCCGAGATTGAGGGCAGTGCCGATCGCGAACGCCTTGCCAACGCTCACGGGGGGCGTGGCTGTGCCCATGCCCCCCGTGAGCGTGGCCGTGGTCGTGACCGCCCGGTTCACTATGGTCATGGGCATCACCGCCCGCTGCATGATCGTGCATGAGCTGCCTTTCAACGCGCCGAAGCGGGAAGAGGAGGGAGTTCGAGATGGCCGTCCGACGGGGCCGGCAGCGTGCGCGCGCCGAAGCGGGCGTAGAGCGTCGGCAGCACGAACAGCGTCAGCAACGTCGCCGAGATCAGGCCCCCGATGACGACGGTCGCGAGGGGCTTCTGCACCTCCGCACCGGCGCCGTGTCCCAGCGCCATCGGCACGAACCCGAGCGACGCGACCAGCGCGGTCATGGCGACTGGCCTGAGCCGGGCAAGCGCTCCCTGATGCGCCGCGACGGCGCGTTCCACGCCGTCACGCATCAGATCGTGGATGGAGGACACCATCACCAACCCGTTGAGGACTGCGACACCCGATAGTGCGATGAAGCCCACGGCCGCGGAAATGGAGAACGGCATCCCCCGCAGCACCAGCGCCAGCACACCGCCCACCAGCGCCAGGGGGACGCCGGTGAACACGATCAGTGCGTCTCGAACCGAGCCTAGCGCCCCGTAGAGTAGCAGCATAATGACTACGAAGCAGATCGGCACCACGAGTGCGAGGCGATCACGGGCCGATGCCAAGTTCTCGAACTGACCGCCCCATTCGAGGTACGTTCCTGCCGGCAGCTTCACTTGAGCATCGATCGCCGCGCGGGCGTCTGAGACCACGCCCGCCACGTCACGGTCGCGCACATTCGCCTGCACCACCACGCGCCGTTTTCCGTTTTCCCGGCTGATCTGGTTCGGTCCGTCGACAACGGCAATATCCGCCACGGTCGACAGCGGCACGAAGCCGCCCCCCGAAGTCGGCACCGGCACCTGGGCAACGGCCGTCAGGTCCGACCGAGAGCTTTCCGCCATTCGGATGACGACGGGGAAGCGGCGATCCCCCTCGAAGATCACGCCGGCCTGTCGTCCGCCGATGGCAGCGGCGACCGTGTCCTGCACGTCGCCGGCGGTTACGCCGACGCGCGACATTGCGGTGCGGTTCGGCCGGATGTCGAGCATCGGCAGGCCTTCGGTCTGCTCGACCCGCACGTCTGCGGCACCCTGAGTCCGGCGCAGAATGCCGGCGATCCGATCCGCGGTCGCGTTCATCTCGCCGAAGTCGTCGCCGAACACCTTGATTGCGATATCCCCGCGGACGCCCGCGATCAGCTCGTTGAAACGCATCTGGATGGGCTGCGTGATCTCGTACGCGTTACCCGGAAGGGTGGAGAGACGCTTTTCCAAGCGCTCCACCAGCTCTTCCTTGGAGAGGCCGGGGTCCGGCCATTCCGCCTTCGGTTTCAGGATGACGAAGGTGTCCGTCGCGTTCGGCGGCATTGGGTCCGACGCGATCTCGGACGTGCCCGTGCGCGAGAATGCGAAGCGAACCTCCGGCGCCTTGGCCAATGCCTTCTCGACCTGGAACTGCATGGCCTGACTCTGATCGACCGACGTGCCGGGGATGCGCACGGCCTGCACGAGGATGTTGCCCTCATCGAGCTGTGGCAAAAATTCCTGTCCCAGCGTGGTGAAGGCGACACCGGCAAGCGCCAGTGCGCCGATTGCGACGCCGATGGTGAGCGTCGGGCGGCGCATCGCGGCGTCGAGCCCCGGTTCGTAGCGCTGCCGGAGGAACGTCACGGCCCGGCTCTCCTTCTCCTCCACCCGCTTGCTCAGCCAGATGGCGATCGCCGCGGGCACGAAGGTCAGCGACAGGATGAAGGCGAACACGAGCGCGATGATGACGGTGAGCGCCATCGGCTCGAACATCTTGCCCTCGACCCCGGTGAAGGTGAGCAAGGGCGCATAAACGAGGATGATGATCGCCTGCCCGTAGACGGACGGTCGGATCATCTCACGGGCTGACGCTGCGACCAACCCGAGCCGCTGTTCCATCGTCAGCTCGCCGTCGCGCCCATGCTGAGCTTCGGCGAGACGCCGTAATGCGTTCTCGACGATGATGACCGCACCGTCCACGATTAGGCCGAAATCGAGCGCGCCGAGGCTCATCAGATTGGCCGAGACGCCCGCCTTCAACATGCCGATGCTGGTGAGCAGCATCGTGATCGGGATGACGAGAGCCGCGATCAGCGCCGCGCGGAAGTTGCCGAGCAGGGCGAACAGGACGACGATGACCAGCAGCGCGCCTTCGGCGAGATTGCGGGCAACCGTCGAAATGGTGGAGTTTACCAGCTCGGTCCGGTTCATCACGGGCTTCACGACCACATCGACCGGCAACGAGCGCCCGATCTGCGTCAGCCGTTCGCCCACCCCCGTTGAAACGGTGCGGCTATTCTCGCCAATCCGCATGACGGCGGTCCCGACTACCACTTCGTGGCCGTTCTCGGACGCCGAGCCCATGCGGAGTGCTTGACCCGTTCGAATGGTCGCGATCTGGTTGAGCAGGATCGGCACACCCTCCCGGGTGGCGACTACGGTGCGGGCAAGCTCGTCGGCATTGCGCACCCGCCCATCGGATCGGACGGCCAGTCCTTCGCCGTTGCGATTGACGACACCGGCACCGGCGCTGGTGTTATTGCGCTCCAACGCAGTGGTGAGGTCCTGCAGCGTCAGCCGCATGGCAGCCATGCGCTGCACGTCGGGAACAACGAGATATTCCTTGGTGTATCCGCCAAGGGAGTCGACCCCCGCCAGTCCTTCGGTGCTTTTGAGCTGAGGCGTGACGATCCAGTCTTGAACGGTGCGGAGGTAGGTCGCCTTGTCGGCCTCGCTGACGAGGTGATCGCCTTCAGGCGTGATGTAGCTGCCGTCCCGTTGCAGCCCAGGCTCGCCGTTGCGATGGCGAACCTGATCCAGCTCGCGGTACTCGACGGTCCACATGAAGATGTCACCGAGTCCGGTTGCGATCGGCCCCATTTCGGGGTTTACGCCCTCGGGAAGATCTTCCTCCGCAGTCCGCAGCCGCTCGGCCACCTGTTGTCGGGCAAAGTAGATATCGGTCTTTTCATTAAAGACGGCCGTGACTTGGGCGAACCCGTTGCGGCTGAGCGAACGAGTATATTCAAGGCCGGGGATGCCAGCGAGCGCGGTCTCAACCGTGAACGCGACCTGCTTCTCGATTTGATCGGGGGAGAGGGCAGGGGCGACGACGTTGATCTGCACCTGGTTGTTGGTGATGTCGGGAACGGCGTCGATCGGGAGCTGGCGCAGCGCGCCGATGCCGAGCAGAGCCGCGGCGACGGTGAGAAGCAGGACAAGCCAACGCTTCTCGACGGAGAGGGTGACGATGCGACCGATCATGGCTCAGTCCTCGTCCCCGCCTTCGCCCTTGCCGAGTTCGGCCTTGAGCGTGAAGCTGTTGGTGGAGGCGATACGCTCCGAGCCGGTGAGCCCGGACGTGACGACGACCTGACCGCCGTTGGTGCGCCCCAATGTCACCGGCGTCGCCCGGAACCCGGTCGGGGTCCGCACGAACACGAACGACTTGTCCTCGATCATCTGAACCGCGGCCGAGGGCACGGCGACGGTGCGGTCCCCGCTTGCGGGCACCAGGATCGACACATTGACCGTCTCGCCGACGCGCCATGTGCTGCCGGCATTGTCGAGGGTGACAATCACCGGCACCAAGCGCGTCGTCTCGTCCAGAACGGGGGAGACGAACGTGACGCGCCCTTCCTGGCGGCGACCCGTCGCTGTCACCTCGACACGCGCACCGGGCTTTACCCGGCCCGCATCGCTGGGCACCAGCGAAGTCGCGACCGTGACCTTGGATAGGTTGGCGACCCGGAAAAGCTCGGCGTCGGCCGCGACCGTCTGCCCGAGCGTCGCCGAGCGCGCGATGACTTGGCCGGCGATCGGCGAGCGCACCGCGATGCGGTTGAGCGCACCGCCCCCGCTGCCGGTCGCGGACAATTGCTGCTGCGCCAAGCGAAGTGCGATACTGGCTTCCGTCGCTGCGGTACGCGCCGCGACAAGATCCTGTTCCGGCGAGACGCGCTCAGCAAACAGGCGCTGCTCGCGACGAAGGTTCGATTGCGCGAGGGCGGCACGAGCCCGAGCGGCTTCGACCTCCGCCTTGAGTGACGCGGCTTCGCGGCTCTCGATGATGGCGAGCGGATCGCCGCGGCCGACGGTTTGTCCGAGATTGCGGGTCAGTGAGACGAGACGCCCGCCCACCGACGCCGACACCACCTGCACGCCCTGCGGATCGCCCTCGATGGTCGCCGAAAGCTCGATCGCACCGGCGACGCCACCTACCGTTGGCCGCGTGACCTCGATGCCGGCATCCGCAATCTGCTGCGCGGACAAGGTGACGACATCCTTCGGACCTTCCTTGGTCTCGCTGGCCTCGGCACCTTCCGACTTTTCGGCTCCGGCCTTTTCGCCGGCTTCACCATTGCTGCCGGCTCCACCGCATCCGGCAAGGATGAGGGCCAGGGTCACGGGCGCCAGCGTCCGCATGATGATCTTCGTCATTGGATGGTTTCCTCGGGGGAGGGCGCGGCGGCAACGAGCCGTTCCAGGCGTGCCTTTGCGTCGTGATAGGTGGCGAGTGCGTCGATCGCGGCGGTGCGCGTCTCGGACAGGGTCCGCTCGGCATCGAGCAAGTCGAGCTGGCCGAACTTGCCCTCGCGGTAGCCGATCCGGGCAATGCGAGCCGCCTCGGCAGCCGACGCCAGCACCGGGCCGCTCGCATTGCGTGCGGACGTGGCGGCATTGGCCACCTCCGCCTGAGCGTTCGCGATGTCCTGGGCGACGTCCAGCTCGGCGGCACGCCGCACGGCCTGCGCTTGATCGCTCTGCGCGCGCGCCTGGGCGACGGCTGCCTTGCCGTTGTTAAAGACGGGGAAGGGGATGGACACCCCAAATACGGCGGCGACGTCGTTGGTCGCCTCGAGCCGTCGTGCGCTCGCGCTCAACGTCACATCGGGAACGCGCTGCGATCGAGCGAGCCGCACCTGTGCCTCGGCCGTCGTTGCGTCGGCGCGGGCGGCGGCCAGCGCCAGCGTGCCGGCGGGTTCGATCGGCCTTGCCGGTCCGAAGCCCTCGACACGATCATACCATGCGAGGTCCAGCGGGCCGGTCACGGGCTGGCCGATCCGGCGCGCGAGATTGTCCCGCGCCACTTCGGCAAGGCGCTGGGCACGCTCGACGGCCGTCTCTGCATTGATGCGCAGCACATCGGCACGCTGCTGTTCGAGCGGTGACGCACGTCCCGCCTGCACGCGGACACCGGCTGCGCGTAGCGCCTCCCGGGCGATGCCGGCCTGTTCGCGGGCTGTGACGAGGCGGCGTTCGGCCGATGTTGCCTGGATGTAGAGCTGGGTGACGGCAAGGCGGAGATCGGCCTCGGCCAGCGCCGTTCCGATCCGCGCCCGGTTGCCGATCGCGTCAGCGACCGCGATCCGGGCCGAGCGCTTGCCCCCAAGCTCGATCGGAAGCGCCAGGCCAGCTGTCGTCTCCGCACTGCGGAGGCCCCGGTATTGGCCGCTGCCGGCGATGTTCTCGGTCTCGGCGACTATTGACGGGTTGGGGCGATAGCCTGCGACGGTACGCCCCGCCTCGGCGGCCCGCACCCCTGCCGTGGCTGCTTCAAGGCTAGGGGCAGTTGCACCGGCGAGCGCCAACGCCCGATCAAGCGTGAGCGGGGGACTGGTCGATGCTGGCTCGGACGATTGCGCGTGCGCGATCGATGCGCACGACGCCACGGCCAATAAGGCCGCGATAATACGGAACATGGTGACGAACTCCTGACGGACCTGGGAAGCCGCTCGGGAAGCTCCCGGCGGATTAGGCTCGTCAGGCTTGGGGAGGTCGCAGGGCTGGGTCCGAAGGCACTGGTGCCATCGGATCGTGGTTCCACGCGAGCGGCGCCATAGGGAGGGCACTCAGAGAAGCAGCAAGATTGGGCTCGAACGGCACGCCGATATGATGGCCGTGGCATCCGCCATGATGGTGCGGGTAGGCCTTGTCGGCGTCGGCCGGAACTTGGTCCCCGTCGCCATCGCTATGTTCGAGCGAGCTGGCGGAGGTAGAATCGACGCATCTCACACCTTCGGTCGCGTGCGCGACCGATCCCAGCCCAAGCGACAGCATGAGCATGAGACAAAGGAACAAGGCGGAGAGCCGGTGCATCGGCCTTCGCCTTAGCAGCTTACCGATTGCCATGTAACGGCTGCCTGTAAGTGGAAGGGGCAGGCGTGAAACCGGACCGCAGTTCGGCACGCGCCTGTCGCATGATCTGAAAGCCGCCCGACAGACCGAGCACCGCCATCAATGCAGCCACCGCAAGATCGGGCCAGGCGCTGTTCAGACCGAAGACGCCGCCTGCGGCCAGCACCACGGCTATATTGCCGATCGCGTCGTTGCGCGAGCAGATCCAAACTGAGCGCATGTTCGCGTCACCGCTGCGGAAGCGGTACAGCATGACTGCGACCAGCAGGTTTGCAATGAGCGCCGCGACCCCAACGATGCCCATGACCTCGGCATGGGGTACGGTGCCGTGAAGCGCACCCCAGCCGGCCGCGAGTAGGACATAGAGCCCGAGCACAGCAAGCGTCGCTCCCTTCAGCATCGCTGCCCGCGCGCGCCAAGCTATCGCCATCCCGGCGACGCCCAAGCTGATCGCGTAGTTTGCGGCATCACCAAAGAAATCGAGCGCGTCGGCCTGGAGCGCTTTCGACCCGCCCGTGATCCCGGCGACGATCTCGACCGCGAACATACCGCCATTGATGGCGAGCGCGATCCACAGCGCGCGCCGCCATCTCGGGTCGTTGAGGGTGCCCGCCTTGTCGGACGCGCAGCTTGTGCAGGCCATCTTCGCCACCTCGATAGAATCGATCTGGCAGCCTATATGCACCCTCTAGTCGCTAGAGGGTCAAGCACTGTGTCTGAGAAACTGACGATCGGAAAGCTGGCCTCAGCGACGGGCACCAAGGTCGAGACGATCCGCTATTACGAACAGATCGGCTTGCTGCCGGCACCAGCGCGGTCGACCGGCAATTACCGGACCTATGAGGGCGAGCATCTGCGGCGCTTGTCCTTTATCCGCCGGGCGCGCGATCTTGGCTTCTCGATCGATCAGGTACGCGAGTTGATGGGGCTCGCCGATCGTCGGGAACAATCCTGCATGGCCGTGGACGTGATCGCCAACCAGCACCGGGATGCGATTACGCGGAAAATTGCCGATCTGACGGCCCTCGCTGGCGAGCTGGACGCGCTGATCGACTCCTGTAGCCGAAACACCGTGGCCGATTGCAGGATCATCGAAGCCTTGGGCCCAAGTGATCCCTGCTGACCGTTTCACCCTGCACAGCTTTACTGCGCAAGGTGGGAATACCCTTACTGAACGATCCGAATGCGACAGTTTTCGCGTTCAATCAGGGTCCCTTTCAGCCGGACTGGATGGGTCACGGCGCGGGTCTAGAGCCTGAATGAACACAAAGCGCCATATGAGCGGCGGTGGCTCTGTCAAAGCTAATGCACTTCCGGCGCTCGCCGCGGTAGGGGAGGGGCATGCCCCGCCCGCGCAAGCCAGCCTCGCCGTTCCGCTACTTCAACTCGTCGCCTGAGGTGATCCGGTTGGTGGTGCTGATGTACGTGCGCTTCCCGCTGTCGCTGCGGAACGTAGAGGACCTTCTGTTTGAGCGCGGGATCGACCTCTGCCATGAGACGGTCAGGCTGTGGTGGAACAGGTTCGGCCCGCTGTTCGCGGGCGAGGTGCGGCGTCAGCGGGTGAGCCGCATGCGGGGCTTCCGCCACTGGCGCTGGCATCTGGACGAAATGTACGTGAAGCTGAACGGCGAGATGGTCTACTTGTGGCGGGCCGTCGATCACGAGGGTGAGATCCTCGAGAGCTACGTCACCAAGGCCCGTGACAAGAAGGCAGCGCTCGCGTTCATGAAGAGGGCGCTCAAGCGCCACGGCTCGCCCGAGGCGATCACCACCGACGGTCTGCGCTCCTACGGCGCTGCTCTGTCTGAGCTCGGCGCCCGCGAGAAGCAGGAGGTTGGTCGCTGGGCCAATAACCGGGTCGAGAACTCGCACCTGCCGTTCAGGCGACGAGAGCGGGCGATGCTGCGGTTCCGGCAGATGCGCACCTTACAGAAGTTCGCCTCAGTCCACGCCAACGTCCACAACCACTTCAACCACGAACGCCACCTCGTCGATCGCCAGACCTACAAGCAGCGCCGCTCTGCGGCGCTAGCTCAGTGGCAGGCGCTCGCCAGCTGAGTCGGTGCAGACGAAGGGCGAGGTGCATCGTGTAGAGACGAGTTCGCGTTAGACTGACAGCACCCGCCTTAGCCGTCGCCGCGCTCTTGTCCTGCATCGCCGGTATTGCGCCCGGCCAGGTAGCGGCTGCTCCGGAGAAGCCTGCTGACGGGCGCTTTGATGTCGGTAACCGATCAATCCGGCTCTCCTGTAAGGGCACGGGAGCACCGACGGTGGTGATCGATGGCGGAATGGGGACCGCGCCGGTCGAGGACACAGGTTGGCAGGCGATCGCTGCGCAGGTGGGGTCGGTGACTCGCGTCTGCTTGTATGATCGGGCGGGCCTCGGGGCGAGCGATCCGGCCCCGGCTGGTCCACGCTCCAGCTCAGACGCCGCTCACGACCTGCATGCCGCATTGTCAGCAGCAGAGGTGAAGGGCCCGTACCTTCTTGTCGGCCATTCGATCGGCGGGCTCCATGCTCAGGTATTCGCTGCGCAATACCCTGCTGAAACGGCCGGTCTCGTGTTGGTGTCCTCGACGCATCCCGATCAGGTCACGACATGGCTCGCGCTCTTGCCTCCTCCGGCGCCGGGCGAGGAAAAGGCGGTCACGGAGGCTCGTTCGTTCCTCACCAGCATGCAAACGGATCCGAGCAAGAACGAGGAGCGACTGGACATGCGAACGAGCGCCCGCGAGGCGCGCCAGCTGACTTCGCTGGGTAAGAAGCCCGTGATCGTGCTGACCCATAGTCCGCGCTTTCGCATGGTGCCTGGATTGTCGGAGCCGATCGCTGTCCGGTTGGAAGACGCGACCCAGCGCATGCAGCGGCAGTTCCTCGCGCTGTCGACGAACGCGCGCCAGAACGTTGCTGCGCGAGCTGGGCATGGGCTACCGCATGAAGCACCGGCCTTTGTCGTCGATGGCATCCTGGAGGGCGTCGCTGCTGTTCGTGGACATCAGCTTCGAAACTGAAGGCGGCGGTTTCGGGTGGATAACTGCCTGTCCGATATCGGGCGGTCGGCCGGGGAAAACTGCCGTTCGTTCAGAAGGCGGGGAAGGGGCCCGATCGGCGGCCGAGGGTGGAAAACGGCCTGTCCGCTTTCGGTTGGATCTCGGAAAAAGCGGCCGTTTGTTAAGGGTGCTTGAGAGAAGGCGCGAAAGCCCCCGCACGCCCAAAACTGAGCGGACGCTTAGAAGTGAACAGTAGCTCAGACACAGGTCTGTTGGCGTACGAGGCAATTGTAGTGTATGATGTACAAGTCCTGGTTCAATCTTCTCAAAATTCACTCATCTGAATGATAATTAGCGGATGTTTTCTATTATAGAATCATTAAACTTCTTATTCCGTAAGGAGTAATCCGTAGTTGTGTTTATTCGTTCTATCTGGATATAGCAGAAACGGCTAATCTCACTGCGCTGTTTCGCCGCGACGTTGCGGATTAATTAATGAGACCGCTGTGCACTGTGCTGCGTGGCATAATACCAATCGGCAAAATCTTTGGTGGGTCGAAGCGTGCGAGATCGCTTCCCCACTTTTCTCTAGCTATGGCGTGACACTCCATGCTGGGTCTCTTTGTGCAACACGGAGGGAATGAGCGATGCGATACCTCGCGCGAGCTCGCCGAAAAAGTGCATGTCCGATACGCCATCGTTTTCCTGATGTATCGGCAGCTCACCCTCTAACCATCGCGCTCGATTGCGGGGCGCGCGGATCCGTTCCTGATGTATCGATAGTTCGGATTAACTTAGGCGCACTCCGCGGAGCCTCAGCCGCGTGATGGCGTGCGCGCCACCTTAGGGGGGGCGCTGTGCCAGCTACACCCTCAGCCCGCGGAGGCGAGTCGATACTTCGGGAACGAATCGTGCTCGCTCGTTCATGCATCCGCTCGCAGACGTCTTTCAACGCGGCGGCGCACAACGCTGACCGCTGCTTGGTAGGTCATCGGAGTGCACGCCAAACCGACCTTCATTCACATTCGTCAGCGCGAAGCATCCGGCGGATGTCTGGCCTCGCTGTGATTACCAGCGCCACATTCAAGTGAGCTTATCCGAGTTTACAGGATTACACTAACTCGCCATAACATCGCTATGGATCCGCGTCGCAATCCCTTCGCTCCTGGTGCCGGCACACCCCCGCCCGAGCTCGCCGGGCGCGAGCCGCTGCTCGAGCGCACCCTCGTCGCGCTCGATCGCATCCGCGCCGGGCGGCCGGCGCGCTCGACAATCTTCTACGGGCTGCGCGGTGTCGGCAAGACGGTGCTGCTCGGCGCGGTGCGCGACGAGGTCGAGGCCGAGCGCATACTAGCGGTGACGATCGAGGCGCCCGAGCAGCGCTCGCTCCCCGCGCTGCTGGCGCCATCCCTGCGCGCCGGGCTGCTGCGGCTCGATCGCGGTGCTCGGGCCGGGGAGGGGGTGCGCCGCGCGCTGCGCGCGCTCGCCGGCTTCGCCAAGCTCAAGGTGAAGTACAGCGACTTCGAGGTCGCGCTCGATCTCGAGCCCGAGCCCGGCCTGGCCGATTCGGGCGACCTCGACCTCGACCTCGCCGACCTGATGGTGGCGGTGGGCGAGGCCGCGCGCGAGCGCGACAGCGCGCTGGTGCTGATCGTCGACGAGCTGCAATATGTCGCCGAGGACCAGCTCGCCGCGCTGATCAGCGCGCTCCACCGCGCCAACCAGAAGCGCCTGCCGGTGACGCTGGTAGGGGCGGGGCTGCCGCAGCTGCTCGGCCAGATGGGGCGCGCCAAATCCTATGCCGAGCGATTGTTCGAGTTCGTCGCGCTCGGTCCGCTCGACGCCACGGCCGCGGCCGACGCGATCCGGCTGCCGATCGAGCGCGAGGACGAGACGATCCAGCCCGAGGCGGTCGCCGCGATCGTCGCCGACACGCAGGGCTACCCCTATTTCCTGCAGGAATGGGGCAAGCACAGCTGGGACGCGGCCGACGGGTCGCCGATCACCGCGGCCGACGTCGCCGCGGCGCGCGCGGCGGCGCTGGCGGAGCTCGACGCCAGCTTCTTCCGCGTCCGCTTCGACCGGCTCACCCCGGCGGAGAAGCGCTATCTGCGCGCCATGGCGACGCGGGGGCCGGGGCCGCACCGCTCCGGCGACGTGGCGGAGGCGCTGGGGGTCAAGGTCTCCTCGGTGGCGCCGACGCGCAACAGCCTGATCGCCAAGGGCATGCTCTACAGCCCCGCGCATGGCGACACCGCCTTCACGGTGCCGCTGTTCGATCAGTTCATGCGCCGCGTGATGCCGGGGGAGGGGAGCTAGGGTCTGTATTCGATCGCAGCAAGGTTCCACCCGCCGCGAAGCGGTCACCCGCGCAAGGTCGAAAACAGACCCTAGCCCACGGCGGATCGTCCCGCCTGCGGGGTCGCGCGCGGCAGCGGCGGCGGTGCGTCGTGCCCGGCGGCCTCGGTCAGCCGCAGCGGGCTCGCCGCCTCGAACCGCGCGACCACGCCCTGCGTCACCGCGTCGAGCGCGGCGTCGGAGAAGAAGCCGCCCGGCACCAGGCAGCGATCGATCAGCACGCGGCGGAAGGCGGCGAACACCGCCGGATCGGGCGCGACGGGATCGCGCCAGAAGGCGTCCAACCCGCGCTGATCGGTGATCCCGGCGATGTCATAGACGGCCTGGCCGAGCGCGATCACCGGCACCCCGGCGGCGAGCGCGAGCGTGCCGCTGGTGCTGTTGATCGTCACCATGCCGCGCGCGGCATGCGCGACCGGCACGATGTCGCCGCTCTCCATATAGTCGATCCGGTCGGCCACGCCGTGGCGCGCCGCGAGCGCCGCCGCCTCGCCGCACCAGTCGCGCACGCCATTGTCGAGCGGATGCTCCTTGATCACGAGGCGCAGCTCGGGCGGCGCGTGGCGCGCGAATGACTCGATCACCACCCGCAGCGCGTCCGAGATGCCGGCGAAATCCGAGTGGAGCCGGATCTGCGCGTCGGAATCGAGCTGGAGCGGGAACAGGACATAGGGCGCGCCGCGGCCGAGCAGCCGCTCGACCAGCAGGCGCGACCGCTCCGCCGCCTGGCGGCGCCGGCGCAGCCGCCGGATCCAGCCCGCCGCCTCGACCAGCGGGTGCCACGGGCGATGGTTCTGCCAATGCGGATAATACCAGCGCGTGAACACGTCCGCGCTGTTGTACACCACCGCCTCGGCGGCGCGGCGCCGGAAGGAGGAGGGCACCTGGCGGTGCTCGGGCGCGGGCGGCAGGCGCGCCGCCTCGGCGAGGTACCAGGCCGGATCGCGCGGCAGGCTGGAATGGCCGTTCACCCCACCCGGCTCGAACGTCACCCAATCGGGGCGGATATAGCCCTCCTCGAAGACGTGGACGGGGACGTGCAGCGCGCGGCAGGTCGTGATCGCGGCGATGTGGAGCGGGCGGCAGTCGCCGAACAGGATCACGTCGGTGATGCCGCGCTCGCGGATCAGCGCGGCGAGCGCGTCGGGCCAGTCCGCCGGCGCGCCGCGGTAGTCGATCCCACCGGGGAGTCGCCAGAACAGCCGATCGCCGCCGTTGAAATGGACCTTGTGGACGCCATAGCCGCGTCGCCGCAGTGCCTGGCCGACGCGGCGGAACAGCGGCCCCATCAGACCCTGAAGCAGCAGGATCTCACGCTGCTGCGGCAGCGGTGTCGCGCCCGGCGCCGCGATCTTCGGCAGCGCGTCCGGGATGAGCGGCAGGTCAGTCATCGCGCCGCGATACAGCGGTTCGCGCGCCGAGGCGACATGACAATCACGTCTCGTCGACCTATAGCGCCGCCCGGTCGCGTGCCGCCGGGCCGCCGCCTCATCCTCGAGCGAGTGCGCGGCTGTAGCGTGACGATCCCCGTCCTGTCCTATCTCCTGCTGCTGGTCGCCGCGCTCGCGCTCGATGCGACGGTGCGGCCGCGCGCGCGGCGGCTGCGGCGCAGCGGGCGGGGGAGCGCGGTGCTGTTGGTGGTGATGACGATCGTCTTCGGGCTCGGTCTCGCCGTGACGGGCACCGCGCCGGCTGCCGCGCTGCTCGCGGCGGCGCTGCTCGCGGCGCTCGCGATCGCGTCCAACGCCAAGCGCGCGGTGCTGGGCGAGCCCTTGCTCTTCTCCGACCTCGCGTTGATCGGCGCGATGGTGCGCCATCCCGGCTTCTACCTGACCGCGCTGTCGCCGGCGCAGCGCGCGCTCGGCGTGCTGGGCGCGCTGGCGCTGCCCGCGGCGCTGGCCTGGCTGTTCGTGCCGCGCGTGGCGCCGCACCTCGCCGGTGCGGCGATCGCAGCGGTCGCGCTGGCGCTGCTGGGGGGGCTGCTGCGCCGACCGTCGCTCGCCGCGCTGGCGCGCGTGCCCGATGCCGAGGCCGATCTCGCGCGCCACGGGCTGGTGGCGACGCTGCTGCTCTACTGGCGGCGCTGGCGCGCGCAGCCCGACCCGCCTCCGCTGCCGCCCGAGCGCAAGGCCGGACCCGACCCCGGCCCCGCGCCCGGCCCCGCGCCCGGCCCCGAGCTGGTGATCGTCGTCCAGTGCGAGTCCTTCGCGGACCCGGTCGTGCTCGCGGGCGCCGCGCCGCTGCCCGGGCTGTCGCGCGCGCGCGCCGCGGCGTGGCGATGGGGCGAGCTCCACGTCAGCGGCTTCGGCGCCTATACGATGCGGACCGAATATGGCGTGCTGTTCGGGCGCGACGAGGCCGCGCTGGGCTTCCGCCGCTACGATCCCTTCCTCACCGCGAACGGCGAGGCGAGCTACGCGCTGTCGGCGCGGCTGCGCGGGCGCGGCTATCGCACCCTGTTCGTCCACCCGCACGACCTGCGCTTCTACGGGCGCGACCGGCTGATGCCCGCGGTCGGCTTCGAGCGGCTGGTGGGCGAGGAGGCGTTCGCCGCGGCGGCGCCGGGCACCGGCCGCTACGTCGAGGACCGGACGCTCGGCGCGGCGCTGGGCGCGCTCGCCGACGCCGCGACCGCGCCCACCTTCGTCTACGCGGTGACGATGGAGAATCACGGGCCGTGGGGGAAGGAGCGGATCGCGGGCTCGCCCGGCGGGCTCGACGCCTATCTGCGCCACCTGCGCGGCAGCGACGCGATGCTGGGCGAGCTGATCGATCATCTCGAGCGCGCCGGTCGCCGCGCGCTGCTGGTGTTCTTCGGCGACCACCGCCCCAGCATCCCCGGCGCGATCGCGCCCGGCCCCGAACGCCACACGCCCTATGTGATCCTTCGCCTCGGTGATCGGCCGGGTGAGGCAGGCGAGGCCGGCCGACGCGTCGATCTCACCCCGGCGGAGCTGCATCACGCCATCCTGGCGGCGGTCGCTGCGCCCTAGCGAGGAGGCACGTCGGTCGGGTCAGGCGCCAGCGCGCGCAGCAGGCGGTCCCTCGCGCCCCGCGGGAGAAGGCGATCCACCCAGCGCAGCAGCGCGAAGAACCACGGCAGCGTCAGCCGCGCCTGCCCGCGCTCGCTGGCGCGCGCGATCCGCGCCGCGACCCAATCGGGGCGCCGCGTCAGCCATGCGGGCGCGGGGACGAGCCGGCCGCCGGGTGTGTCGAACGGGCCCGGCTCGACCAGCAGCACGCGCACCCCGTGCGGCGCGACCGCGACCCGCAGCGCATCGGCGAGCCGCGCCAGCCCCGCCTTCGAGCCCGCATAGGCGGCGGCGAAGGGCAGCGAGTGCGCCGCCGCGGCCGAGCCGATCAGCACGATGTCGCCGCGCCTGCGCGCGGCCATGCGCTCGGCCAGGTCGGCCGCCATCGCGCCGGGCGTGACGAAATTGACCAGGCCGAGCCGCACCACCGCCGCGGCCTCCTCCACCGTGCGGCCGCGGCCGCGGACGTCGCCGAGCCCCGCCGCCAGGATCGCCAGGTCGATCGCGCCCGCGGCCTCGTCCGCGGCGAGCGCGGCGAGCGCGGCGGCACTGTCGGCGAGGTCGAGCGAGCGGACCTGCGCGGTTGCGCCGGCGCGACGACAGTCCGCGGCGACCGCCGCGAGCCGCGCCGGATCGCGCGCCCACAGCAGCAGCGCGCGGCCGGGCGCGGCATAATGACGCGCCAGCGCCGCACCCAGCCCGCTCGACGCGCCGGTGACGAGGATGCGGCGAGGTCGCTCTGCCGCTTGATCGGGATCATTCATCATGCTGGTAAGCTGTGGTATTACTGCACCGGTTCGGCGGTTCTCGCTGCACCGCAACTTGACAGACCAGACGCTTATCTGTCCATGGCCGGGCCATGGATGTGAGCCGAGCCAGCCGCAAACCCTCGCGGCGCGTCAGCGCCGGCGTCGGCCACCCGCGTCTGCGGCTGTTCCGGTTCGGCTGGATGGAGCGGCTGACGGTGATGCCGCCGCAACTGTTCGTCGCGCTCTGGGCGGTGCTGCTGACGATCGTGTTCTGCGCCAGCCTCGGGCGGGTCGGTGCGGCGGCGTGGATCGGGCTCGTGCTGGCCGGGCTGCTCACCTGGTCGCTGTTCGAATATGTCATGCACCGCTATCTGTTCCACCTGGCGCTGCCGACCCAATGGGGGCGCCGGTTCGTCTTCCTGATGCACGGCAACCACCACGACGATCCGAACGATCCGTGGCGCAGCATCATGCCGCCGATCGTCAGCGTGACCTGGTCGGGCGCGATCTGGGCCGCGATGGCGTGGGCGCTGGGCGGGGCCGGCACGGTGCTCTTCCTCGGCTTCATCCTGGGCTATGTCGTCTATGATGCGGTGCACTTCGCCTGCCACCGGCTGCCGGTGCGCGGGCGGCTGATGCGCATGCTGCGGCGCCACCACCTGCGCCACCACCACGGCCGGGAAGAGGGCAATTACGCCATCACCGCGATGTTCTGGGACCATGTCTTCGGCACCCATCTTTCCGCCAAGAAGGCGGCGGGATCGGCGCCGCGCGCCGACGCCTAGCGCCAGCGCCGCGCGATGCGGCCCTGCCAGCGACGGATCCGGCTGACGCGGTCGAGCCGGTTGACCGCTCCCCCCGCCGCCATGCGCGCCACCAGCGTCTCGGGCGGGCAGGGCAAAGCGGTGACGGGATCGAGGTAGCGCGGGTAGAGGATCAGCACGCCCGCCACCAATTCGTCGAGCGTCAGCGCGCGGCCGCGCCGATCGGGCACCGGGGCGAGGTCGCGCGTCATCCCCCAGCCGGCGTAGAAGGGCGTGCCGTGGCAGGTCACGTCGCGCCCGCGCAGCAGCGCCTCGAAGCCGGTCAGCGAGGTGAGCACGTGGACGCCGTCGACCCGGTCGAGCAGGTCGGCCATCGCGCCGCCGCGCACCACCCGGTCGGCCAGCGCCAGCGCGTCGGCGTCGCGCACCGCGCCACGGCGGTGCCCGGCATCGACGTCGGGATGCGGGCGGAACCAGATCTCGGCCTCGGGCTCGAGCGCGCGGGCGCGGCGCAGTAGCTCGAGGTTGCTCGCCAAGCCGTGGCCGCCGAGCCGTACCGACATATCGTCCTCGACCTGGCCGGGGACCAGCACCAGCCGGCGACCGGTCGCGCGCGGCGGGAAGGTCTGTGCCGCGGCGCCGCCATATTTGCTGATCCGGCCTTCGATCACGGTCGCGCGCAGCCGCGCCGCGCGCGCCAGCAGCGCGGGCGCGAACGTCGCGGTGGCGAGCAGCTGCTCGAGGTCGCTGGCGTGCGCCGGGTCGTAGTGGATGCCGCGCGCGTCGACCGTGATCGAGGACGGCGGCACCATGTCGCTGCCGAGTCCGACCGAGCGGACGAACCCGTCCTCGACGCGCACCAGCGGCACCCCCGCCGCCGCGGCGTCCCGCGCCATCGCCGCCGAGACGCGTGACGGCCACACCGCGATCGCGCCGCCGACCCGCGCGGCGTGCGCGATCGCGCCACGCTCCGAGCGGTAGAAGCGCAACGACCGCCCCGGCGACCACAGGACGCGCCGGATCTCGCGCCGCTTCCACCAGGCGATGCCGCAGGCGGCGACGATCGCGCGATTGGCCGCGGCGATGTCTCGCCACAGCCCGAGCAGCGCCACCGTCGCGTCGAGATCGCTCGCCGCGCCGGTGAAGGGATCGCGATAGCGCCGCGCGAGCAGCGCCGCGGCGACCTTCTCGGGCGTGTCGTAGCGCCCCGGCGCGGTCAGCTCGACCCGCGCGCCTGCGATCTGCGCGAGCGCGATCCACTCGTCGTCGCCGCAGCCGCGTACCGTCACTCCCGGCGCGAGCACCGACCACGGGTCGACCGGCTCGCCGAGCGGTGCGGCGGCGCGGTCGACCCACTGCGTGATTGCCCCCACCGGCGCCCAAAAGCTGCCGCCGACCCGCGCGGCGCGCAGCGCGGCGAACAGGCGCTCCACCGTCGCCGGCGCGACGGGGCGGGGCGGCGCCGGACCCGGCTCGGAGAGGAGCACGCGCGCGCCGGGGAAGGGCGGGGCGCGCAGCAGCGGCAGCGCGGCCGCGGGGTCGGACATCGTCTCAGCCGCGCGCCGCGGGCGCATCGGGCGTCTTCGACCCGACGTCGGCCCAGGGCTGGCCGAGCAGCCCGGCGAGCCGGTCGCGCGCCGCCCAGGCGAGCGTGGCGCGGCGTTCGGCGATGCTGGGCAGGCTCATCGCGTCGAGCCCGGCCCAGGGCAGGAAGGGGTTGCGCCGCCCGTAGCTCCAGATCTCGATCCGCGTCGCCGGGCGCAGCGACGGGCCGCGCGCGTGAAAGCCCGACGTATCCGCCACCACCAGCGTGTTCGCCGGCACCGCGAACGCGCGCGGCGCGGGCAGGCCGAGTGCGGCGAGCTCCTCCGCGGCGACGCGCAGCGACCCGCGCGACGACAGCCGGTCGAGCCCGCGCGCGGCGCGGACGCTGCGCTCCTTCTCCCAGGCGATCCGCGCGGGGGTCATGCGGTGCGAGCCGGGGACGTAGACGAACGGGCCTTCGTCCGCCGCGACGTCGGTGAGGAAGAACCACGCCTTGACGGTGGCGTGGAAGGTGTCGGCGTGGAGCGCGGTCTGCGGGTCGGGCGGGCCGTCGCTCACGTGCGACAGGATCGTCTGGATATAGCCGATCGGCTCGCTGTCGAAGCTGCCGGCGTAGCGCATCAGCCCGCGCCAGGTCGCGCCGCGCACCAGCGCCGCGACCGCGGGCATCGCTGCCAGCGCAGCGGGGTCAAGCGCGATGCGGCGCGTGATCGTGTCGCCCTGCACCATCTCGCGCGCGGGCGCGGCGCGGCCGAGCGCCTGCTGCCGCAGCGCGGCGAACTCGGCCGGCGGCAGGAAGTCGCGCCGCAGCACGAAGCCGTCGCGATCGAAGGCGGCGCGGTCGGCGGGGTCGACGAGCGCCGCCAGCCGGCGCCGTCGCGCCGTCGCCAGCCGTGCCGCGGTGCGCACGCGCGCGGCGTGCAGCCCCCAGCGGTTGAGCCGCGGCGAGCCGATCACGGGATTGTCGCAGAACGCCTTGGCGCCGGTCGCGAGCTGGGCGACCCACCAGGGATAGAGGAGCAGCCGCGCCGGGTTCATCGCCGCGTCTCTCTCCGATACGGCGGACGCGCGCAACCGCTCACGGCCGCTTGTCCCAGGCGAGCCGCGCCATGCCTGCGGGCGTGGCGCGGAGCAGGCCGAAGGCGCCGGTGCGCAGCTTGAGCGACGCCAGCCCCAGCGTCAGCGCCGGCTCGGCCAGGAGCGCGAAGCGCGCCGCGCCGTTGCTGGTGACCAGCAGCGTCTCGCCCTTCGCGCGCGCGTAGAGCTCGCGCCAGGCGGCGACCCGCGCCGCTGGATCGACCTGCCAGCCGGGCGGTGGCTCGCCGCGCGCGTCCCACGCCGCCAGCGCCGCGGCACCGACGCGCGCGATCACCTCGGGCTCGGCGCGGTCCTCGTCGGGGCCGTGGTCGATCTCGGCGAGGAAGTCGGCGGGCTCGAGCGCGGGGGCGTCGGGCAATGCGCTGCGGATCGCCTCGGCGGTGTCGCGCGCGCGGCGGAGCGGCGCCGCCAGGATCCGGTCGAAGTGCCAGCCGCGCCGCGCGAACGCCGCGCCGAGCGTGGCCGCCTGCGCGCGCCCCGATTCGACCAGCGGCAGGTCGGTGCGCGCGCCGATGCGGCGCGGCGGCGCGCCGGGCGCGAACGTGTCGCCGTGGCGGACGATGACGAAGGTCGCGCTCATGCCGGATGAGGATCGCCGTGGCGGCGGATCAGTTCCTCCGCCAGCGCGACATCGGCCGCCGTGTCGATCCCCGACATGCTGTGCGCCGGCGGGTCGGCCACGATCGTGTGCACGGTCATACCCAGTTCGAGGAAGCGCAGCTGCTCCAGCCCCTCGAGCCGCTCGTAGCAGCCGGGCGCCGCCGCCTCGAACCGCGCCAGGGCGGCGAGGCGATAGGCGTAGAGGCCGAGATGGCGGTACACCGGCGACAGCGGGCCGGCCGCGCGCAGCTCCGCCTCGTCGCGGATCGCGGGCAGGATCGCCTTGGAGAACCACAGAGCATCGCCGTCGTCGCCGCGCACGCAGGTGGTGCCGCTGAACGGCGAGTCGCGCTTGTGCGCGCGCAGCCGGTCGAGCGCGGCCCAGTCGAGCCGCACCACCGGGGTGACGCAGGCGGCGGTGCTGCGCCGCGCCGCGGCGAGCAGCGCCGCCACCAGCGCGGGCGGCACGAAGGGCGCGTCACCCTGCAGGTTGACGACGATCCCCGGCGGCGCGGCACGCTGACACGCCGCGGCATAAGCGCGGCCCGAACCCGACTCGATCGCCGCCGCGGTCATCGCCACCTCGTGTCCCAGCGCGCGCGCGTGATCGGCGACGGGCTCGTCGTCGGTCGCCACCACCATGTCGCACGCGCCCGCCAGCGCCGCGGCCGCGGCCGCGACCTGCGCGACGCGCTCGAGCAGGGTGCGACCGGCGATCGTGCGCAGCGGCTTGCCGGGCAGCCGCGTCGAGCCATAGCGCGCCGGGACGACGATGAGGTCGCGCACGGGCGGGGTCGGGGACTGGTCGGGGGGCGGGCTCAGGCGACGCCCGCGCGCAGCAGGTCGTGCATGTGCAGCGCGCCGATCGGCCGGCGGCCAGCACAGACGAACAGGACGGTGACCGCCTCGGCGTTCATCAGCCGCAGCGCGTCGATCGACAGCGTGTCGGCCTCGACCGCAAGCGGGTTGGGGGTCATGTGCGCCTCGATCGGCTCGTGCAGGTGCTGGGCGGCGAAGCTGCGGCGCAGGTCGCCGTCGGTGAAGACGCCGACGAGCTGCCCCGCCGCGTCGACCACCGCGGTGGCGCCGTAGCGCTTGTGGCTCATCTCGATCGTCGCCTCCATCAGCGAGGCGCCGACCCGCACCACCGGCATGTCCTCGGCCTTGCCCATCAGCTGCGCCACCGTGGTGAGCCGCGCGCCGAGCCGCCCGCCGGGGTGGAAGGTGAGGAAATCGGAGGTCGAGAAGCCGCGCTGCTCGACCAAAGCGATCGCCAGCGCGTCGCCCAGCACCGCCTGGAGCGTGGTCGAGGAGGTGGGGGCGAGCCGGTTGGGGCAGGCCTCGTCGACGTGCGGGAGCGGCAGGCAGACCGTCGCGGCGCGCCCCGCGGTGCTGTCCACCCGCGCGGTGGCGACGATCAGCGTCACCGCGAAGCGGTGGCAATAAGCGATCAGGTCGCCCAGCTCGGTGGTCTCGCCCGACCAGGTGATCGCCAGCACCACCTCGTCGCCGGTGATCATGCCGAGATCGCCGTGGCTCGCCTCGCCGGGGTGGAGGAACAGCGAGGGCGTGCCGGTGGAGGTCATCGTCGCCGCGATCTTGCGGCCGATGATCCCGCTCTTGCCCATGCCGGTCACGATCAGCCGCCCCTTGGTGGCGGCGATCGCGGCGACGGTGCGCGCGAACGCCTCGCGCATCGGCGCGGTCAGCAGCGTGTCGGCGAGGACCTCGAGCGCGGCGCGCTCGACGCGGATGGTGTTGAGCGCCGATCGCACCGCCGCCTCGGCCTGGCTCGTCTCGTTGATACGCACACCCGTCACCTCGTCGGGCGGGTAGCCAATCCGCCGCAGGGGAGCTACCCGGCCGGGACCGGGCGCCGAAGCGCGCGCCTATAACCCATGTCTAGCGCCGCGCCAATTCGCGGTTGCAGCAGAAACGACGGGAATGGATCCGATGCAACTGTTCGGCCACGCGATAGGTCCCGAGCACCCGTTGTTCCTGATCGCCGGGCCGTGCGCGATCGAGAGCGAGGCGCTGGCGCTCTCCACCGCGGCGACGCTGCGCGACATCACCGCGCGGCTGGGTCTCCCGTTCGTCTACAAGAGTTCGTTCGACAAGGCGAACCGCAGCTCGGGCCGGACCTTCCGCGGCCCCGGCATGGAGGAGGGGCTGCGCATCCTCGCCAAGGTGCGCGACGAGATCGGCGTGCCGGTGCTGACCGACGTCCATACCGAGGAGCAGGTCGCGCCCGTGGCCGCCGCGGTCGACATGCTGCAGACCCCCGCCTTCCTGGCGCGGCAGACCGACTTCATCGCCGCGGTCGCGGCGAGCGGGCGGCCGGTCAACATCAAGAAGGCGCAGTTCATGGCGCCGGGCGACATGGTCAACGTCGTCGCCAAGGCGCGCGCGGCGGCGACCGCAGCGGGGCACGGCGCCGACAATTTCACCGTCTGCGAGCGCGGCGCCTCGTTCGGCTACAACAACCTCGTCTCCGACATGCGCGGGCTGGCGATCATGCGCGAGACCGGCTGCCCGGTGGTGTTCGACGCGACCCACTCGGTCCAGCTGCCCGGCGGCCACGGCGACCGCTCGGGCGGGCAGCGCGAGTTCGTGCCGGTGCTGGCGCGCGCCGCGGTCGGCGCGGGGGTGGCGGGCCTCTTCATCGAGACCCACCCCGATCCCGATCGCGCGCTGTCGGACGGCGCCAATTCCTGGCCGCTCGACCAGCTCGAGCCGCTGCTGCGCCAGCTGATCGCGATCGACGCGGTGGTGAAGCGGCTCTAGCCGCGCGCGGCGATGACGGCGCGCTCGACGCGCGCGGGCAAAGCGGCGAGCCACGGCGCGACTGCGGCGAAATGCGTGCCCCAGTCGGGCGCGCGATAATCGCGCAGGGCGGCGCGCTGGCGCTCGCGCGCCGCCGACTCGCCCGCGAAGTCGAGCACCGCGCGCTCCCACGCTACCGCGTCGAGCGGCGACAGATAGGTCGGGATCGTCCCCGCGATCTCGCGGAACACCGCCAGGTCGGAGGCGATCACCGGCACGCCGAGCCGCATCGCCTCCACCACGGGCATGCCATAGCCCTCGGCGAAGGAGGGCATGAGCAGCGCGCGCGCGCCGCTCAGCAGCGCCGCCAGCGCCTCGTCGTCGCAGCGGCCGCGCTCCTCGACCAGCGGCGCCAGCGCGGCGCAGCGGTCGAGCAGCGCCATCGCGTCCGCTGCCTCCCAGCCGCGCTGGCCGACCAGCACGAGGCGCGGTGCGGTCGCGCCCAGCCGCTGCGCCAGCGCGCGCCACAGCTGGAGCAGCAGCAGGTGGTTCTTGCGGCCCTCGATCGTGCCGACCGCCACGAAATACGGCCGCTCCGCGATGACGGGGGCGGCGGCATGCGGCAGCGCATCGGCCGCCAGCCACGCCGCGACCGCGGGCGGGCGCGGCAGGCCGCGCGCCGCGCCAAAGGCGTCGAGCGCGTCGAGCGTGGCCTGCGAGTTGCCGATGATGCCGCTCGCGCTCGCCAGCGCGTGGCGCATCCGCCGTTCGTGCCGCGCCGCCTCGCCGGGGCGGCAATATTCCGGCGTCTCGAGCGGGATCAGATCGTGGATGAAGTGGACCGCGCGCAGCTCGTGGCGCGCGATCCAGTCGACCAGCCCGGGATCGTCGAGACCGGTATGGCCGACGTTGAGATAGAGCGCGCCGCGGCGCGGCGCGCGGACGGCACGCGGCAGCGCGCGCGCCAGCAGCGCGGCGAGGCGCGGCCGCCGGTCGGCGGCGTCGCTCGCCAGCAGCGCGGCGAGCCGCGCGGTGTCGTCCGGCGGCAGCACGAAGCGGCGTCCCTTCCACTGGATCACGCCGTGCGCGCGGCCGGCGTAGCGGTCGAGATAGGCGTGGCAGACGCGGTCGATCCCGGTCGGCAGCCGCCCGGCCCAGCCGCGCCAGACCAGGCGCCCGACGTCGAGCAGGAGGGGATCGGCGGGGGTCACGCCCGCGGCTATAGGCGGCGTCGCCGCCGCGGTCACCCGGGCGCGCGTGCGGCGGCTTCTGGCTTTCGTGTCATGACCTGATAAAGGCGCACGCCACGCTATCGTGGGAGTAACTATGTCGAAGACCGCCATCGTCACCGGGATCAGCGGTCAGGACGGCGCCTATTTGGCGGAGAATCTGCTCGGCCGCGGCTATACCGTCTACGGCACCTATCGCCGCACCAGCTCGGTCAATTTCTGGCGGATCGACGAGCTCGGCATCTCGAACCACCCCGCGCTCAAGCTGGTCGAATATGATCTCACCGACATGGGCTCGGCGATCCGGCTGATCGAGACCTCGGAGGCGACCGAGATCTACAATCTCGCGGCGCAGAGCTTCGTCGGCGTGTCGTTCGACCAGCCGATCACCACCGGCCAGATCACCGGCCTGGGCGCGGCCTATCTCCTGGAGGCGATCCGCACCGTCAACCGGGACATCCGCTTCTACCAGGCATCGACGTCGGAGATGTTCGGCAAGGTGCAGGAGATACCGCAGACCGACCGCACCCCCTTCTACCCGCGCAGCCCCTACGGCGTGGCCAAGCTCTATGCCCATTGGCTAACCGTCAACTATCGCGAGAGCTTCGGCATTTTCGGCACCAGCGGGATCCTGTTCAACCACGAGTCGCCGCTGCGCGGCCGCGAGTTCGTCACGCGCAAGATCACCGACACGGTCGCCAAGATCGCGCACGGCAAGGCCGAGCTGCTCGAGCTCGGCAACCTGGATGCGCAGCGCGACTGGGGCTATGCCAAGGACTATGTCGAAGGCATGCGGCTGATGCTGCAGCACGACACGCCCGACACGTTCGTGCTCGCCACCCACCGGGCCGAGACGGTGCGGCATTTCGTCGAGCTCGCCTTTGCCCAGGTCGGCATCGCGCTCGACTGGTCGGGCAAGGAGGACAAGGAGACCGGCGTCGACCGCGCCACCGGCCGGCTGCTGGTACGCGTCAACCCGCAATTCTACCGCCCCGCCGAGGTCGACCTGCTGATCGGCGATCCCGCCAAGGCCAAGGCCGAGCTCGGCTGGGAGCCGGAGGTGCAGCTGGAGGAGCTCGCGCGGCTGATGGTGGAGGCCGACATGCGGCGCAACGCCGCCGGCTGGTCGTTCTGATGCGGGTCGCGCTGACCGGCGCGCACGGCTTCACCGGGCGCTTCGTGTCCGCGGCGCTCGAACAGGCGGGCGCGACGCCGGTCGCGCTCCAGGTCGATCTGCGCGACGAAGCGGCGGTCGACGCGGCGGTCGGCGCGACCACGTTCGACCGGCTGATCCATCTCGCCGGCCACGCCTTCGTCGGCGCGACCGACTGGCGCGCCTTCTACGCGGTCAACCAGCTCGGCACGTTCAACCTGCTCGACGCGGTGGCGCGTCACCGGCCGGGTGCGCGCTGCGTGCTGGCGTCGAGCGCGCAGGTCTATGGCCAGGGTGCGGAAGGGCTCATCCGCGAGGACGCGCCGACCCGACCGGCCAATCATTATGCGGTCAGCAAGCGCGCGATGGAGCTGGGCGCGGAGCTGTGGCGGCAGCGGCTCGAGCTCGTCGTAACGCGCCCGTTCAACTACACCGGCGTGGGGCAACCCGATCAGTATCTGATCCCCAAGATCGTCGCGCATTATCGCCGCGCGGCCGGGACGATCGAGCTGGGCAACACCTGGGTGCGGCGCGACTTCGGCGACGTCCGCTCGGTCGCCGAGGCCTATGCCGGGCTGGCGCTGGCGGCGACGGTGCCGCCCGTGGTCAACATCGCCACCAGCACCGTCTCCTCGATCGACGACATCGTGGCCGAGCTCGGCGCGATCAGCGGCCATCGCCTCGACGTCACGGTCAACCCGGACTTCGTCCGCACCGACGATGTCGCGGTGCTCGGCGGCGACGCGACCCTGCTGCGCGCCACGCTGCCGTCATGGCGACCGCGCGCGCTGGCGGACACGCTGCGATGGATGTACGGGGCCGATGAGACGACCTGACGGTAACGGCGTGGATCGCGGCTGAGAGATGATTTCGTTCGAGAACGTGTCGAAGAGCTATCACATCCGGAAATTCCGGAAGGATGTGCTGAGCGACCTCAGCTTCGAGATTCCGACCGGCTGCAGCCTCGGCATCTGCGGCGCCAACGGCGCGGGCAAGTCGACGCTGATGCGGCTGATCTCGGGCGTCGAGGCGCCCAGCCTCGGCCGGATCACGCGCACGGTCTCCTGCTCCTGGCCGATCGGCTATTCGAGCTGCTTCCAGTCGACCCTGACCGGGGCCGACAATGCGCGCTTCATCGCCCGGATCTACGGCAAGGACATCCAGGCGCTGCTCGACTACGTCCAGGATTTCGCGCAGCTCGGCGCCTATTTCTTTCAGCCGATCTACAGCTATTCCGCGGGCATGCTGGCGCGCCTCGCGTTCGGCATCTCGCTGGCGATCGATTTCGACTGCTATCTCGTCGACGAGGTCACCGCCGCGGGTGACGACCGCTTCCGCCAGCGCTGCGAGGACGCGCTGCACCACCGCCGCTCGGCCGGCACGCTGCTGATGATCAGCCACGATCCCAACACGCTGCGGGCCTATTGCGAGCGCGGCGCGGTGCTGCACGAGGGCCGCCTGACCTTCTACGACACGATCGACGAGGCGATCGACGTGCACCTGCGGCACCAGGCGGTGCACTGATCGCTTCGGCTCACGGCCGGTCGAACGCGGTGCGCGCTGCCGCGGCCATCTCGTCGGCGAAGACCATCGTGCGGGCGAAGTCGGCGCCGCGTTGCGCGATCGCCTCGCACTCCTCCTCATGGTCGAGGCACCAGCCGACCTTGCCCGCCACGTCCGAGAGATCCTGCGCGACCGGCACGTAATGGACCCAGGGCAGCAGCCGCGGGCCGAACCACTGCTGCCACTCGCTGTCGACGCGCAGCACGCAGCAGCCGAGGCGCAGCTTGGCCATGAAGTTCCAGCTGTTCGAATTGCCGTCCATGTCGAGGATGTAGCGATAGCGCGTCATCTCCGTCATCGGCACGAACGGCTTGAGCAGCTCCTCGCGGCGCAGCCGGTCGGCGATGAGCTGCTCGTGCTCGGCGTCGAACGCCTGCACCACGGCGCTGAGGCCGACGTCGGCGATGGAGCCGAGCAGGGTCGCGATGCGGCAGAGGCGGTAGCGCGGCAGCCGGTCGAGATCGTCGAGCTTCTGGTAGAACAGCCCGGTGGTCGAGCCGCGCCAGACGACGGTGCTGCGGCGCTCCGCCCAGGGGGTCTGCTCCGGGGCGAACCCCTCATAGCCGCCGGCGTGATAATAATAGATGTCCGGGATCAGCGCGACGCTGTCCCACCCGCGCTTGGCTTCCCACGAGACGCTCGGCAGCTCGGCGGGCACGTCCTCCGACTGGAAGATCAGCTGCACCGCGGCGTCGCGATCGGCGCCGGCGGCGCGGATGCGATCCTGGAGATGGCGCAGATAGTCGATCGTCGCCAGCGGGCGCTCGTGCGGCACGCCGTCGTGGATCCCCGTCGTGGCGAAGCGCAGCCCGCCGGGAGCGAGCGTGCCGGACACGGCGATCGTCAGGAACGGGTTGCACTGCGGCCCGACGATCTCGCGGAACGCATCGAGCGGCAGCACCGTAACGTCTTCACGCATAACGAGTCATTTCCATCACGGCGCCGCGGCGGGCGGGGGCGGGGCCGGTGCTGGCCCGGGGTGGTTGAGGATGCAATAGCGGCGTGCCGTCGCCCCGGCAGGGATCGTCGCGGGCGCGAGGAAGCCGCGCGAGGCGGGCGAGACGTTCGCCGCGGCGGGCGCGGTGCGCTGCGGCCCGCACGCGCTCGGCCAGGTGCCGGACGCGGCGGCGAGATCATTGTCGGCGATCGTCATCGCGCCGGTCAGTGAGTCGACGTTGAGCGCCAGCATCGCGCCGCGGACGCGGTTGCGCGTCACCGTCCCGCCGAACGCCGGCGCCGCGTACCAGGGCGCGGACCCGATCATCAGACCGAACCCGCAACGCCGCCGCGCGCCGCAATCGATCCGATTGCCGGCGGTGCGGGTGCCGGTGAAATCGCCGCTGGTCGCGTTCGGCCACGCCTGCAGCATCAGCTCCGCGAAGGATCCGCCCGCCGCGGTGCCGCCATGGTCGAAGCGATTGTTCGTGATCGTGCAGCCGACGCAGCCGCCGAGGATCAGCTGGACGTCGGTATTGTCGCGGAAGCGGTTGCCGGTCACCTGGAAGCCGGTCACGTCATGGATCGTCAGCCCGTCGGCCCAGCGCAGCTCGGCGGTATGCGTGCCGTTCGCGGTGAAGTCATTGTCGCGGATCACCGCCCCGGCGCCGCGGCCATATTCGAGCGCGCTGTAGCAGGCCATGTCGCGGAACACCGAGCGCGTGATCGTGATCGCATTGCCGTTGACGCGGAGGCCGCCGCCCATCGGCCGCTCCGTGTCCGACGCGCAGCGCCGCGCCGACAGGGCGGGGTCGGACCGTCGCGTGCCGACGAACACCAGCCGGTCAATCCGCGCCCGGTCGCTCGCCACCTCGAACGGCATCACCGCCCCCGCGGACGGTGGCGCGGCCGCGATCGCTAGGTGGAGCAGCGCGCAGCGTCGCCCGTCGGTCGAACACGCCGGTGCGTCGGGCGTGCTGCCGCGCGTCGTCAGCGTGAGCGGATGATCCAGCCGCACCGGCGTGGCGAGGCGATAGCGACCGGGCGCGAGCTCGATCCGCCCACCCGCGGGGGTCGCGTCGAGGCAGGCCTGGAGCGCCGCGCCGGCGTCTGTCGTGCGGTTCGCCGCCAGCGTCAGCGCGCGGCACGGCGCCGCGACCGCCGCGAGCGTCCGATCCGCGCCCAGCGTCGCCGCGACGACGCCCAGCAGCACCGCCAGCGCCGCCAGGAGAAGTGCCCGATACCGGCCGATCCCCCCGGACCCGCCCGACTTGCGGGACGATCTAGGTTGGTGCAGGTGGCACCGCGACACGGCGCGCCGGTCGGCAAGGCGCTGCAGGAGCAAGATGATGCCTTCGAGAATCTGGGGTGGCGCGAAGGGGGCTAGCGACCGCCGCAAGGGTAATCAATGCCGCGATGCACGCGACTGGCGCGGCGCGGCCGAGGCGTACGCCCGCCACCTCGCCGCGCAGCCGACCGACCGGCCGATCTGGGTGCAGCTGGGCCATGCGTGGAAGGAGCAGGGGCTGCTCACCGAGGCGGCCGACGCCTACCAGGCCGCTGTCGACCTCGATCCGCGCGACGCCGACGCCAACATCCATCTCGCCGACGTGCTGCGGCGGCTCGGCCGCGGCGAGGAGGCACTGGCCGCCTATGAGCGGGTCAACGCGGTCGCGCCCAGCACCGAGGCGCTGCACCATGTCCGCCTGCTGCGCCGCGACACGCGCTCGACCGTGGCGACGAGCCTGGGCGACGGCACCGTCTTCTTCGCGATCCAGGACCTGTTCGGCTATCTCAAGGCGCATGTGACGATGTCGGGGATCCAGCGCGTCCAGGCGGGGATCGCGCTGCACGCGATCCGCGACGGCGACGTCGACGTCCGCTTCATCCTGGGCAGCGCCGGTGCCGACGCGCCGGCGCTGCCCGCCGGCGAGTTCTGGATGGTCGACAATGCGGAGCTGCTGCGCGTGATCGACTATGCGTCGAGCCGGCAGGTCGATCACGAGACGTTGCGCGCGATGCTGATGGCGTGCGAGGACGCCGCGGTGCGCGTGCGCCCGGCGCGCGGCAGCACGATCATCCTGCTCGGCGCCTTCTGGGGGCTGGGCAACAGCATCCAGCCGCTCGCCCGGTCGAAGCGCGACGGCGTCCGCCTCGGCGCCTATGTCTATGACATCATCCCGGTGACGCACCCGGAATTCTGCGACGAGGCGCTCGTCACCGATTTCACGATGGCGATCTGCGAGCTGTGCGCCACCGCCGACTTCCTGCTCACCATCTCGGACGCGACGCGCCACGCGCTGGCCGCCTTCATCGCGGAGAACGGCGGTCGCACGATCCCGATGGAGACGGTGCCGCTGGCGCATCACCTCACCCGCGAGGCCGATCATTCGGTGCCCTGGCCCAAGCAGCTGCAGCGGGTGAAGGGGAAGCGTTACGTCGCTTATGTCTCGACGATCGAAGGGCGCAAGAACCACCTCTACGTCGTCAACGCCTGGCGGCGGCTGATCGCGGACGGGGTCGACGTGCCCGAACTCGTCTTCGTCGGCCGGCACGGCTGGAAGATCGGCGCGCTGACCGACGTGCTCAAGACTACCGGCAACCTCGGCGGCCGGCTGCACATCGCGCACAACCTCTCCGACGGCGAACTCAACGCAGTCTATGCCGGCTGCGACTTCTCGGTCTTCACCAGCTTCGTCGAGGGCTGGGGCCTGCCGGTCGGCGAGAGCCTGTTCCACGGCCGCCCGTGCGTCGCGTCGAACACCTCCTCGATCCCCGAAGTCGGCGGCGACCTGATCGACTATGTCGACCCGTTCAACCTGACCGAGGGGGTCGCGGTGTTCCGCCGCCTGATCACCGATCGCGCCTATCTGCGCGAGCGCACCCAGGCGATCCGCGACCGCTTCGTCGCGCGCACGTGGCGCGATGTCGGCGCCGACTTCCTCGAGAAGGTGAAGCGCCACCGCGAGGATCCGGTGCGGCCGTTCGACGTGCGGCTGCGCGAGGGCGAAAGCTTCTCCTTCCAGGTGTTTCCCGGCGACCGCGTCGACGTGCGGCGCTACTTCCGCCAGCTCAACCGGCTCCAGGTCAACTCGGACGCGGTCTATGCCGCGGAGAACCACGGCATCTGGCTGCGCGGGTCGACCCCCGCGGTCACGATCGCGACCGAGCTGCCGCCGGGCGAGGGGGTGTTGGCCTATGTCCGCTTCTCGATCGCGCCCGGCGCGCTCGACTGCCGCCTCACCGTCTTCGACCAGGTGGCGGAGGCGGAATCGGCGTCGATCGCGCTGCGCGACCTCGATCGGGGCGGGGGCGGGATCCGGCTGCCGGTGCGCGTCGGGGAGGACGGCGAGATCCGGCTCGGCTTCACCGTCACCGGCAGCTACGCGCTGTTCAGCGAAGACAAGCGCGACTTCGCGATCGGGCTACGCTCGGTCGGCTACGCGCGTGCCGACAATATCCTCGGCCGCCAGGAACTGCTCGAGGCGATGACGCTGCGCGACCTCGCGGCCTGAGCGGCGCCGCGGTGAGGACGCGATGACCGCGCCGGCACCGGATCCGCGACCGCCGATCTGCGTCGACGGGCGGCTGCTCGACGACGGCGGGGCGGGGACCGGGGTGGCGCAATATGCCCGCACGCTGATCGCCGCGCTGCGCGACGCGGGGCGCGCGCCGCTCGTGCTCGAGAGCGGCGGCGCCGCGGCGCGGCGGTCGCGCCCGGCCAAGTTGCTGGCGGCGGCACGGCCGTGGCCGCGCGCCGCGCGCGCGGGCGGACAAGGCTTCATCCTCCCTGACCTGTTCCGCGAGGCGCAGGTGTTCTTCGACCTCCACGCGCGCCCGATGCCGGTGCGGGTGCCGGGGGCGGGCGGCGTAATGCACTGGACCTATCCGTTGCCGCTGCGCCTGGTGGGGTGGCGCAACCTCTACACCGTGCACGACGTGATGCCGCTCGATCCCGCGATCCCGAGCCCGGTGAATGGCGCGCGGCTGCGCCGCCTGCTGCACGCGCTGCGCGCCGCAGGCGGCACGTTCGCGACCGTCTCCGCCGCGGCGCAGCGGCAGATCGTCGAGCGGCTCGACTGGCCCGAGGCGGCGGTGCGCTGCTGCCACCAGGGGGTGGACGTCGCCGGAGCCGCGACGGCGGCGCTACCGGATGGCCTGCGGCCGGGCGGCTATCTGCTCTATGTCGGTGCGGTCGAGGCGCGCAAAAACCTGCTTCGCCTGCTCGACGGCTATCGTGCCGGCGGGATCGCGACGCCGCTGGTGATCGCCGGTCCCGACGGGCTCGGCGCCGACGCGATCGACGCGCGGATCGCCGCGACCCCGGGCGCGATCCGGCTCGGGCTCCAGCCGCGCGCGACCGTGCTGGCCTTGATCGCCGCCGCGCGCGCACTCGTGCTGGTGTCGCTCTCCGAGGGCTTCGGGCTGCCGGTGGCGGAGGCGATGGCGCTCGGCACGCCCGTTCTCGCCGGCGACGTCCCCGCGCTGGCGGAGGTCGCCGGCGGCGCCGCGCTGCTGGTCGATCCGCTCGACCGCGCCGCGCTGGCCCGCGCGCTCGCCGCGATCGATCGCGACGCCGCGCTGCGCGCGCGGCTCGCCGCGCTGGGCGAGCGCCGCGCGGAGCACTTCGCGCTCGCCCCCTATGCACGGCGCCTGTTCAGCCTGTACGGCACGGCATGAGCGACGACGGCGCAGCGCCCCTCCGGATCGGCATCGACGGCTATAATCTCGCGCTGCCGCAGGGCACCGGGGTGGCGACCTACGGGCGCAACCTCGCCGCGGCGGTGCGGTCGCTGGGCTACCCTATCGACCTGGTCTTCGGGGTCACGATCCCGCGCAAGGCCGACGCGGCGTTGCGCGAGTCGCTGTTCTTCGGCCAATTGGGTGCGGACGCTCCGGCGCGGCTGTCGCTGCGTCGCAAGCTGCGGCGGTGGCGCGTCCACCCGCTCGCGCACGAGCTGATCGCGGTGCCGGTGACGGGGCGGGCGCTCGCGGCGGACGGCGCGGACCGGCTGCCCGCGTTCGACCGGCTCTACAATCTCAGCGAGATCTTCGACGTCTGCGCGCGCCATTTCCGCCGCTACGGCCGCTTCATGACGCTGCGGATGCCCGACCCGCCCGCGATCATGCACTGGACCTACCCGCTGCCGCTCCGGCTGGCGGGCGCGCGCAACCTCTACACGCTGCACGATCTCGTCCCGCTGCGCCTGCCCGGCGCCAGCCTGGAGGACAAACGCTATTACGACATGCTGGTGCGCGCCTGCGTCGCGCGCGCGGACCAGATCGTGACCGTATCGGAGCGGTCGCGCGACGACATCATCGCCCTGCTCGACGCCGATCCGGCGCGGGTGACCAACTGCTATCAGTCGAGCGACATGCCCGCGCTGCGCGATCCGGCGGCGCTGCCCGACCGGCTGCGGCGGCTGTTCGACCTCGACATGCGCGGCTACTTCCTCTTCTTCGGCGCGATCGAGCCCAAGAAGAACCTCGGCCGCGTCATCCAGGCCTATCTCGAGGCGGACGTCGCGACCCCGCTGGTGATCGTCGGCAAGGAGGCGTGGCACGCCGAGCGCGAGCTCAAGCTGCTCGGCGCCGCGCACGGCCGTCGCCTGCCCGGCGCCGAGCGGATCCGCCGCATCGACTATGTCCCGCGCGCGCTGCTCACCGACCTGCTCCACGGCGCGCGCGCGGCGCTGTTCCCGGCGCTGTACGAGGGCTTCGGGCTGCCCGCGCTGGAAGCGCTCGCCGCCGGGGTGCCGCTGCTGTCGAGCACCACCGGCGCGCTGCCCGAGATTAACGGCGCGGCGGCGCTGGCGGTCGATCCTTATGACATGGACGCGATGGTCGCCGCGATCCGTCGGCTCGACGGCGACGCCGCGCTGCGCGCGGAGCTGGCCGCGGCCGGACCGGCCCGGGCGGCGCATTTCTCCCAGGCCGCCTTCGCCGACAGGATCGGTCAACTTTACCGGCAGGTTGCCACACGCTAGGCGCACGGCGACAGGCGGTCGCGCGGATTGGCGCGGGCGCGGCGGGGCCGTCGGCCGTGGTGGAGTGAGGGAATGCGGGTTGAACGCTCGGTGCGGATCGCACCTCCGGGGCTGGCGTTGGTGCTGGCGGCGGTGTCGGTGAGCGGCTGCGCCACGCTGCCGCGCAACGGGCCGACGGGCAAGCAGATCGCGCACGACGCGACGCGCCGGAACGACATCGGCTTCCAGATCGTCGACATCTCGCCGCAGAACATCGCGGCGCTGTCCACCGTCGACACGCCGACGGGCGCGCTCGCCGCGCTCTCCGCCGACGGCACGGTCGACACGCTCGGACCGGGCGACGTGCTCGCGATCCAGATCTACGAGGTCGGGGTCACGCTGTTCGGCGGACGCGCCAGCCTCGCCGGTGCGGGGGGCAGCGCCGCGGCCGAGGCGGCGCCGTCCGCCACTGCCGAGGCGATCGGCGACGGTGGGGTGATGGTCGATCGCGACGGCAACATCACCGTGCCCTATGCCGGCACGATCGCGGTCGCGGGCCTCACCCCGGCGCAGGTGCAGCGCCGGATCGTCGACGCGCTGCGCGGCAAGTCGCAGAGCCCGCAGGTACTGGTGTCGCTGCGCCGCAACGTCGCCAACACGGTGGTGATCATGGGCGCGGTCTCCAACCCGCGGCGGCTGCCGCTGACGCTGGCACGCGAGCGACTGCTCGACGCCATCGCCGAGACCGGCGGGATCAGCCGCGCGACCCAGACCGGCGCCTCGACCGCGACCGGCACCGGCGCGCAGGACGCGATCGTGCGCTTTACGCGTGGCAGCCGCACGGTGGAGCAGCCGCTCGACACGATCGTCGCCGGCTCGCCCGACGACATCATGCTGCTGGGCGGCGACCGGATCGAGCTGATCCGCCAGCCGCGCACCTTCACCGTGTTCGGCGCGATCGACCGGATCTCGCAAATCCCGTTCGAGAGCCGCACGCTGACGTTGGCCGAGGCGCTGGCGCGCGCGGGCGGCCCCAACGACAGCCGCGCCGACCCGCGTTCCGTCTTCGTCTTCCGCCTGCCCACCGGCACCGCCGCTCCCGGCGTGGCGGCGGCCGCGGCGGACCCGGCCGCCCGGCCCGTCGCCTATCGGATCAACATGCTGCAAGCGCAGAACTACTTCTTGGCCCAGCGGTTCGCGATGCGCGACAAGGACGTGGTCTATATCGCCAACGCCTCGGCCAACGAGCCGCTCAAGCTGGTCCAGGCGCTCGGGCAGCTCTTCTCACCGGTGATCGCGGTGCAGAACGCCACGCGGTAGCGCGGGGGCCGCGATCAGGCGGCATGTTCTCTCACCCCCGCCGCGATCAGCCAGCCGATGCCATAGACCAGCAGGAGCGCGAGGAAGGTCGTGGCGATGATCTTGATCCGCTGCGGGTAGAGCGCGCGCACCGGCAGGTTGGCGTCGACCACCGGCACCACGAACAGCTGCTGGCGTCGCGCGTCGTCCTGCGCCTTCACCAGTGCGGCCGAGGCGATCTCGAGCCGCTTGCCTGCGATCTCCTGCCGGATCTTGAAGCCCTCATACGCCCCCAGGCCCGATGCCACGTTGCCCGGCCCCTGCGACAGGCGCCCCGTCTCGGCCGCGACCTGGCGCGACAGCGCCGCGACGCGCTGGCGGACCGCGACCAGCTGCGGGCTGTTCGAGGCCAGCACCGCGGCCATCGACGCCTCCTGCGCCCGCGCCACCGCGAGCTGGCCCTGCAGCTCGGTCACCATCCCCGTCCGCGCCGTGCCGGTGATCTGCGGGTTGAAGTCCTGCTCGTCGCGGCGGAAGCGGGTGATGCGCCCCTGGACCTGCGCCACCTCGGTCTCGGCCTCGGCGACGCGCCGCTGCGACAGCGCCACCGCATTGGCGTAATTGCGGCGGTTCAGCGCGTTGACCCGCTCCTCGCCGAGCTGGAGCAGCTCGCGGATGATGCGGTACGAATCCGCCGGACGGAAGCTGCGCACGCGCAGCGTGGTGATGCCGGTCTCGGTGCTGACGTCGACGTCGGCCTTGCCGTCGAAATAGCGCTGGAGCTGCTCGGGGGTGGGCGCGGCGAACCACAGGCGCGAGACGAGGTCCGCCTCGGGCCGACGATAGCGCTGGACGAGGCCGACGCGCGCCTGCAGCGAGCCGACCGCGTCGTGCGACTTGAGATAGTCGGCGATCAGCAGCGCGTCGCGCTCGGACGAGGCGCCGCCGACCAGCGTCAGCGCCTGGCCCAGCCCGCTCGGCGCGGCGGGCTGGTTGTCCGCCGAGCGGACCACGAAATGCGCCTCCGACTCATATTGGTCGGCCGCGATGAGCGTGAAATAGGCGGCGACGACCAGGGTGGGCAGCAGCACGACGAGGCACCAGTTTCGATGCGCGCGCAACCAGCCGAGCAGCCCGGCCCGGCCCGTGGGGGAAGCGATAGACAAGACGGATACCTTAGCGGAGGTGAATGCGACGGCGCGTCGCCCGGATGGACACGAGCCCGGCGTAGGTCAGTAACAGGCACCAGGCGACGACATAGCCTATGTCAATATACGTGTCCTTGGCCGGCTGGAACTGCCCGTAGCGCAGCAGCTCGAAGATCGTCGGCATCGGGAACCAGGTCAGCCAGGTGCGATAGGGCTGGGGGATCCACGACAGCTGGTAGAAAGCGCCCGACAGCGGCATGAGGATATAGGTGATCGGGTGGACGAAGCGCGCCACCAGCCTATTGTCGTGCGTCCAGGCGCAGATCAGCAGCGAGATCGCGAAGGAAAACCAGAACATCAGGCCGACGCCGACCAGCAGCTCGAGCGGGCGCGCCGGGAAGGTCGCCATGCCGATCGCGCTGACGAACGCGATCAGGACCATGTATGTCACGAGCGTACCCGCGCCCTCCAGCAGCGCGCGCGCGAACATCATGTCGAAGATGGTCACGCGCCGGTGGTAGAGCAGCGGCATGTTCGATTCGAGCGCGCCGTCGGCGCGGGTGACCATGCCGCGGAACATGATGAAGATCGTGTAACCGAGGATCGCGAAGGGGACGGGATGGATGCTGGTCGCGTGCGCGGTGCCGCCGCCCACGTGCAGCAGCGCCACCGCACCGGCCAGCGTCATCGGTTCCAGGAAGATCCACAGGTAGCCGATGTTCTCGCGCCCGTAGCGGGTGTGCAGCTCGCGCATCAGCAGCGCGCCGATCACGTCGCCCTGCACCTTGAGGCCGCGCCAGAAGCCGCGGTCGCCGGTCGACCCCGTCGTGTCGGAGACCATCGTCACGCGCGGATTCCCGCCGAGCGCGCGGCTGCGGGGGTCGCTGCGCCGCGACCGGGCGCCGGCAGGTCGATCATGTTCGCCTCACTCACTATCGCCCCTTACTCCGCTCGGTCGTCCAGCGGCAACAGCGCGCGGACGGGAGGCGCCCAAGGGCGCGATCGAACGCGGGCGGTCGCCTTTTCGCGCGCGCTGACCTATGGGCGCGCCGATGCATCGTCCCTCCTTCCTGACGCGCCTCGGCGCCCCGCTGCGCCGCCGCGCCGCGGTCGATCACGGCACCCGGCTGTTCCACCTCGATCACCTCCGCACGCACGGGCGCCAGCGCAACGAGGCGGTGATCCGTCGCCTGTGCGCCAACGCCTATCTGGGCGGCGGCCGGTCGCTGTGCCGCGTGCTCGGGCGCTACAAGATGATCGTCGACACCAACGACGTTGGGCTGTCGAGCCACCTGCTGCTCGACGGTTATTGGGAGATGTGGCTCACCGAATTGCTCGCGACGTTGGTCAAGCCGGGCATGAACGTCGTCGACGTCGGCGCCAATCTCGGTTATTTCTCGTTGCTGATGGCCGATCTGGTCGGGTCGGGCGGGCAGGTGCATGCGTTCGAGCCCAACGCCGACCTCGCGCGCCGCATGACGCAGAGCCTCGCGATCAACGGCTTCGACGCGGTCGCGACGGTGCACGAACAAGCGCTCGCCGACGCCGAGGCCGACGTGCTGCTGGTGGTGCCCGCCGACGAACCCAAGAACGGTCACCTGCTGCCCGCCGACCACCCGGCCTCGACCGATGCCGCGACCGAGACCCGGCTGATGCGGACGCGTCGGCTCGACAGCTACCCCGCGCTGCGCGACGCCGATCTGATCAAGATCGACGCCGACACCTCCGAGCAGGCGATCTGGCACGGCATGGCGGGGATCCTCGCCGCCGGCCGGCCGCTTACGATCGTGCTCGAGTTCGCCCGCGCGCGCTACGCCGACCCCGGCGCGTTCGTCGACCGCATCCTCGCCGACGGCTTCTCGCTGGCCGAGATCACGCTCGAGCGGGGCGTGCAACCGACCACGCGCGCGGCGATCCTCGCGGCGCCGCCGAGCGAGGACGTGATGCTGCTGCTCGTGCGCTGACGCACCCGCCGCTCACGCCGCTGCGCGCGCGACCTCGACACGGGTGACGGTGACCTCGCCGGCGAGCGGCACGAGCGCGACCTCGACCGCCGCGGCGACCGCCGGAAGCGCGCACATCAGGACCAGCGGCGTCTCCGGCGCGGCCTGATGGTCGCTCTCCACGCCGGCGAGGCGTATCCTGACCGCGACCGGGTGGGGCGCGGCGGCGACATGGACGCGCAGCTCGTACCCGGCCGCGCCGCCCCAGTGGAAGCGGAGCGCGGCGTCGTCCCGCTCGATCGCGCAGCCGTCGCGCCCGGGCGCGCGCCAGCCGTGGCCGTGCCGGAGCGCCTCGCCCAGCGCTTCGGTCGCGCCGACCTCGCCGCGCTCTTCCCACGGCGCCAGCGCCAGGCTCCAGCTCCCCGCCGCGGCGAGGCGCGGCAGCGCGTCGCGCGGGCCGACGCGCGCGGCCTGGGCGACGAGGTCGTGCGCGATGTGACGCCAGCTCCGCGGGGCATAATCGGCGCGGATCGCCTGCTCGGCGGCGTGCCGGGTCGGCGCGTCCAGCAGGGCCAGCGCCGCGGCGGCGATGTCGGCGGGCGCCGCCGGGTCGAAGTAGCGGGCGAAGCGCCCGCCCGCCTCCGGCAGCGACGAGACGCGCGAGATCGCGGGCACCTTGCCGTAGGACAGCGCCTCCGACACCGGCAGCCCCCAGCCCTCGTAGAAGCTGGGGTAGAGCGCGAACAGGCAATGTTCGTAGAGCGCCGCCAGCGTGTCGTCGGGGACGCCGTGGAGGATGACCACCAGCCGCCCCAGCGCCGGATGGTCGCGGCGGAACTGGTGCAGCTCGTCGTTGAGCCAGCCGCGCCCGCCGACGCAGACGAGCCGCGGCACCGCCGCCTCGCCCAGACGCTCGGCGAGCGCGAGCCAGGCCTGGAACGCGCCGAGATGGTTCTTGCGCGGCTCCAGCGTCGAGACCAGCAGGACATAGCCGCCGGGCTCGAGGCCATATTCCCGCACTGCCTGCTCCGCCGCCGCGTCCTGGCGGAAGTCGCCGTCGAGGCGGACGACGGGGACGGCGTCGCCCGGCACCGGCGCCTGCCACTCGGCCGAGACGCGTAGCAAATCGCGGCGGGTCGCCTCCGAGATCGCCAGCACGCCGTCGGCAGAATGGAGCAGCGAGCCGAACCAGGCGCGATAGTCGCGCACCAGCGAGCGCACGAACCAGCGCGGCTCGATCAGCGGGATCAGGTCGAAGAGCAGCGGGACATAGACCGTCGCGTCGCGCGCGCGGGCGGTGCGGACGTCGAGCAGGTAATTGCGGTCGGCCCAGGAGGTGCCCAGGTTGACCAGCACGGTCGCGGGCGCGAAGCGGACCGTGCGCGCGACCGCGATGCGGCGGTAGAGCAGGTCGAGCTCGCGCGTCCAGGCCGGGTCGGTGACGTCGTCGCTCTGTCGCGCCAACCGGCAGAGCCGCCCGAAGCGGTCGGGCGGCAGCCGAATCCAGCCGCGCCGCGCGCTGGCGTAGAGGCAGAAGACCGGCGGGGGCTCGGTCGCGCCCTCGAGGCACGCCAGCGACACCTCGATCTGGACGCGTTGGATCCCGGTCGGCAGGCGCCGCTGCCCGAAGAAGGCGAGCAGGTCGGTGACGTCGAACACGGTCGACCCGGCGGGCAGCTGCGCCGGCGCTTCCGCGGCGGCGTCGGCGGGATCGATGTGGAGCACCTCCAGCACGGCGTCCCACAAGGCGGGTGCGACGCGCTCGCGGTCGGGCATGAGGCGGACGAGCTCGGCCACCGCCTGCAGGTTGGCGGGATCGCGGCGCAGCGCGGCGACGAAGTGACCCGCGGCGTCGGCCGGCTGGCGCCACGCCTTGGCCATGTGGCCGAGCCGCAGCAGCGGCTCGGCGTCGTCTGGGCGCAGCCGTGCCGCCGTCTCATAGGCCGCGCTCGCGGCATCGATCTGGCCGGCCTCCTTCTGCATATGGCCGAGCTGGACCCAGATATGATGCAGCCCCGGCTCACGTGCCAGCGCGCGCCGGTAGGCGACCGCGGCGCCGGACCAGTCCTGGCCCGACCTGGCGGCGTTGCCCACGCGGATGTCGCGCGCGGTGGCGCGCCCGATACGCACGCCATTGGAGCGCGGGCGCAGCGGCCAGCGCACCGCGACGGCCTCCCACCAGTGTCTGATCGGTCGCATCCCGTCTCTGCCGTCTCGTCTCTGGGAGGATGGGGCGAGCGCCCCGAGCCGGTCCCGCTACCACCGGACGCCCGCTCCGCTCAACCGTGCGCCGTCGCGCCCGCCCGCCCGGTCGCTCGCTCGCTCGCGGGCGCGGATAACGGATTGCGATGGATCTCGATCGTTTCGTATAGGCGGCCGGTGCAGCAGCCTCCCGTCCGCCTCCTACACCCGCGTCGCTTCGGCGACGCGCGCGGCTGGTTCAGCGAGACCTACAATCGCGACACCTTCGCCGCGCTCGGCATCGGCTGCACCTTCGTGCAGGACAATCACTCGCTGTCCGAGCCGGCCTATACGCTGCGCGGGCTGCACTTCCAGACGCCGCCGCGGGCGCAGGACAAGCTCGTCCGCTGCGTGCGCGGGCGCATCTTCGACGTGGCGGTGGACCTGCGCCGCGGCTCGCCGACCTACGGGCGATGGGTCGGCGCCGAGCTCAGCGCGGCCGACGGCGACCAGCTCTTCATTCCGGTCGGCTTCGCCCACGGCTTCGTCACGCTCGAGCCCGGGTGCGAGGTGGTCTACAAATGCTCGGACACCTATGCGCCCGCGCAGGACGGCGGCATCGCCTGGGACAGCGCCGGCATCGACTGGCCGATCCCCGCCGGCATCGTCCCCGAGCTGAGCGCCAAGGATCGGGTGCAGCCGACGCTCGCCGCGTTCGACAGCCCCTTCGACTATGACGGCCGTCCGCTGACGCCGCTCGCCTGAGGACCGTTCCATGCGCATCTTCGTCACCGGCGGCGCCGGCTTCATCGGCTCGGCGCTGGTCCGCCATCTGATCGACGACACCGAGCACGAGGTGCTCAACTTCGACAAGCTCACCTATGCCGGCACGCTGTCGACGGTGGAGCGCGTCGCCGCGTCCAACCGCTATCGCTTCGTCCGGGGCGATATCGGCGACGCCGCGGCGGTGCGCGCCGCGATCGCCGAGTTCCGCCCCGAGGTGATCACGCATCTCGCCGCCGAGAGCCATGTCGACCGCTCGATCGACGGCCCGGGCGCGTTCGTCCAGACCAACGTGGTCGGCACCTATACCATGCTGGCGGAGGCGCGCGCTTATTGGTTGACGCTGGACGAGGCCGCGCGCGCCGCCTTCCGCTTCCACCATATCTCGACCGACGAGGTCTATGGCTCGCTCGGCGCCGAGGGGCTGTTCACCGAGGAGACGCCCTATGACCCGCGCTCGCCCTATTCGGCGAGCAAGGCGGCGTCGGACCATCTCGTCAGCGCCTGGGGGCATACCTATGGCCTGCCCGTGCTGATCACCAACTGCTCGAACAATTACGGGCCGTATCACTTCCCCGAGAAGCTGATCCCGCTGATGATCGTCAAGGCGCTCGGCGGCGCGCCGCTGCCGGTCTATGGCGCGGGCGACCAGGTGCGCGACTGGCTCTACGTCGAGGATCACGTGCGTGCGCTGCGCGCCGTGTTCGAGCGCGGGCAGGTCGGCCGCACCTACAATGTCGGCGGACACAACGAGAAGCAGAACATCGAGGTGGTGCGCACCGTCTGCACGATCCTCGACCGGCTGCGCCCGCGCGCCGACGACGCCAGCTATGCCGCGCAGATCACCTCGGTCGCGGATCGCCCCGGCCATGACAAGCGCTATGCGATCGACGCGTCGCGGATCGGCGACGAGCTCGGCTGGCAGCCGCGCGAGACGTTCGAGAGCGGCATCGAGAAGACCGTCCGCTGGTATCTCGACAACGAGGATTGGTGGCGCCCGCTCGTCGCGGCCAAGGCGGCCGAGCGGCGCGGCGCGGCGTGACGCGCCCGGTCCTCGTCACCGGCGCGACCGGCCAGCTGGGCGACGCACTGCGCCGCGCCGCCTGGCCCGAGGGCTTCGCCGCGGTGGCGCTCGACCGCGCCGCGCTCGATCTCGCCGACCCGGGCGCGATCGCGGCCGCGGTCGCCGGGCGGCGCTGGGCGGCGGTGATCAACGCTGCGGCCTATACCGCGGTGGACAAGGCCGAGAGCGATCAGGTCGCCGCCTGGCAGGTCAACGCGCTCGCCCCCGCCGCGCTCGCCGCCGCCTGTGCGCGCGCCGACGTGCCGCTGGTGCAGGTGTCGACCGATTACGTCTTCCCCGGCGACCGCGACGGCGCCTGGGAGGTCGACGACGCGGTCGCGCCGCTGGGCGTCTATGGCGCCTCCAAGCTGGGCGGCGAGCTGGCAGTGCGCACCAGCGGCGCGCGCCACGCGATCGTCCGCACCGCCTGGGTGGTATCGGCGCACGGGCACAATTTCGTCCGGACGATGCTGCGCCTGGCGGCCGAGCGCGACACGCTGCGCGTCGTCGCCGACCAGCGCGGCAGCCCGACCGCGGCGGCCGACCTCGCCGTGGCGCTGGTGCGGATCGCGGTACGGCTCGCCGACGATGCCGCGGCGCCGACCGGGACCTTCCACTTCAGCAACGCCGGCGCGACCAGCTGGGCCGGCTTCGCGGAGGAGATCTTCCGCCAGTCGGTTCGACGCGGCGGACCCAGCGCGGCGGTGACGCCGATCGCCACCGCCGATTACCCCACGCCCGCGCGCCGCCCCGCTAACTCGCTGCTCGGCCTGGACGCGATCGGCGCGGCATACGGCATCCACCCGCGGCGCTGGGAAGCGGCGTTGGGCGATATCCTCAACGAATTGATCGGAGCACCGAAGTGAAAGGCATCATCCTTGCCGGCGGGTCGGGCACGCGGCTTCACCCGGCGACGCTCGCGGTCAACAAGCAGCTGCTGCCGGTCTATGACAAGCCGATGATCTATTACCCGCTGTCGGTGCTGATGCTGGCGGGGATCCGCGACATCCTGATCATCTCCAGCCCGGAGTTTCTTGGCAATTATCAGCGGCTGTTCGGCGACGGCGCGGCGCTGGGGCTGCGCATCGCTTATGCCAAGCAGCCGCGCCCCGAGGGGCTGGCGCAGGCCTTCACGATCGGCGCCGACTTCATCGGCGACGACGCTGTCGCGCTGGTGCTCGGCGACAACATCTTCTTCGGCGCGCATCTCACCCAGCTGCTGGCGAGCGCGGTGGCGCGGCCGCACGGCGCCACCGTGTTCAGCTACCGGGTCGAGGACCCCGAGCGCTACGGCGTGGTCGAGCTCGGCGCGGACGGGCGCGCCATCAGCCTGGAGGAGAAGCCCGCCGTTCCGAAGTCGAACTGCGCGGTGACCGGGCTGTATTTCTACGACAACCGCGTCGTCGGCTATGCCCGCGACCTCAAACCCTCGGCGCGCGGCGAGCTGGAGATCACCGATCTCAACCGGCTGTACATGGAGGCGGGCGAGCTCCACGTCGAGCAGATGGGGCGCGGCTACGCCTGGCTCGACACCGGCACGCACGACAGCCTGCTCGAGGCGTCGGAGTTCGTGCGCACGCTCCAGCACCGCCAGGGCATCCAGATCGCCTGCCTCGAGGAAATCGCGTTCGAAATGGGCTTCATCACCGCCGATCAGGCCCGCGCGGCGGGCGAGCGCTTCGCCAAGACCGCGTACGGGCGCGCGATCCTGCGGGCGGTCGAGGGGCAGCGCTGAGGCGCGTACGCGGCGCCTTCGATGACACTTCTCCACCTCTTTCGCACGTCTCCCGTCTTCGCGCTTCGAACGCCTGCGAGGGAGCCGTAGAGGGCGGACATGCCCCCTTTCGAGCTTGAGTAAGTGCGCAACACTCAATATTCGTACGCACCTGATTGAGCAGCAGGTTCTCAGACTATCTGCAGCGAACCCGTGCAAGTTATCTCAGACGCCCGAGCATCGAAATCACCGATCGATAGCCTGACAAAGCCATTCTTGTTGAGGAGTCGCACCAACTTGCCGCTTTTATCATGCGGAACGACGTCGCATCCGTAGATGTCGCCGAAGAGTCGCACCGTTCCCGAGGCATCCTGGACGGAGAGTATGTACTTGGCGAACAGCGTCGCTGGACGCCAAGCAATGGCAGTGTCGATGAGGACGGTGGCGCCCACTCCCTTCGACGTCGTCACCACGCACATCGGCACGGTGCCCTCGACCGGATTGCCCGTGTCACCACTTCGCACCAACGGCAGCGTGCCGGCGCTCACCGACGACCGAGTCCGAATATCCGTCAGCGAGCTTCCGGTCTGACCAGATTCGAAGACCGACCTTGTGTTGCTTGAGATCTGCCAATTGTCCGGAAAGGCGGGTGCGGCGTCGTTCCGGTACGGCGCCTCGAAGCGGACGAAATTTCGCGGGCCGCTCACTTTCATCAAGTTTCGCGCTACACCCAGCTTGGCGAAGCCCGCGTTTGGCACACTGACGACGTAATTGGATGACTGCCACTCTCCCATGAGCGTCGCCGTCGTATGTTCACCGCCATCATCGAATATGGTATCGACATGGTTGAAATAATTGCTGTTCCAGTTGGCAGAGCAGACCCCGGCCCGTCTCAAGTCGAAAGCGTGCCCGGTGACAGCTTCATAATAGCCGCCGCGAAAGTCCATGCCGAGGCAGTCGCCGATCAGCCTCACCGCGGTGGTTCCCCCTTCGAAGCTGTAGCCATCAAGGATGACGGCCGATGCGCCATCCTCGATGCACAGCCCGTACTCGGTGACGGCACTCAAACGTCGTAATGTTACAGCGTTCGTCTGGTCGATGAAGTGGAAAGTTGGGATCGCGGCATCGCTAAAGCCGACTGCAGAGACAGAGTCGAGCAGAAGAAAAAAACAGCGCTCGAACCTGCCAAACTGTACACAGTTTCGAGAAACGATATCTCGAAGGAAGCAGCCCTTACCGAAATTACGTAAGTGGAAGGCGCGGTAACAATCCTCGATCCTTCCGTTGAAGACTGCCGCACCGGTAACGATTTCGGTTTCTGGCGCGCTGCCCAAGTTCGACCTTATCTCGCCGTCGTGAAGCACGCCACTTACAAATAGAACGTCCTGCGGACGCCGTCGCCCCAGAAGCAATTGCCCATTGAGATCGATGTGGACGCACGATGGCAGAACGATCGGTCCGATGATGCCATATCCCTCGGTCGAGGCATCAAAGATGAGGGTTCCGCCGCCACTCGCGGCGACATGGAGTATCGCGGCGTTCAATGCCGCGGTGTTGTGAACGCCATCGTGCTCGGACCTTACGCCGAAACTGCTTACCATGGTCGTCGCGTTGCCGCTGCGAAGCGGCATCGCCTTCTGGTCGGTCCCGGCGTTCACCCGCTCGGGAAGAGCGGCGACAGCGAGAGCGGTGGTAAGTGCAACGCGTCGTGACACTGGCGATCCCGGCTGGGGTGGCACGATCGCGGTCACGTCGCGACCTCTTTGCCCCGGGCGTCAGCGCGGTCGGCCACGATGCGCCAGAACGGCGGCGACGTCCAAACGCGCCACAGGCTCGCCACATGCCAGCGCATATGCTGCAGCGACGCGCGGCTGGCACGTCGCGCGGCGTGTATCACGTGTAGGTCACGGATAACCTCGACCCTGCCACCAGCGACCCACCATCGTGCGGAGAGATCGTAATCTTCGCAGTACAACCTGAACCGCTCGTCGAAGCCGCCGATCGCCCGGAACGCAGCGAGCGACGAGATCAGGAACATGCCCGCAAGCCAGAAGAAGGTCTGCTGCTCAGGGTCGGCCTCCCAGCCACCAGCGGAGCGACGATGGCGACGCAACAGGTTGAGCGGGGAGAGGTTCGCGCGGATCGAGTCCTCAAGTGCGCCGTCTGGCGCCAGAACCACTGGCGCCCGCAGTACTGCCGGGACAGCGTCCCAGTCGAGTCCAACGATCCGTACCAGCGTGTCCGCATCAGGAAGGCGTATATCTGGATTGACGATGAGAAAAAGGCGTCCCTGCGCGAGCCGGGAGGCGGCGTTGTGGTTTGCCCCAAAGCTAAGCGGCCGGGCGTTGCGAGTAACCATGATCCGAAGGTTCGGAAAACTGGCGGTATCGAAATCCTCAGCGATATTCAGCGTCACTATGATAAGCCAGCTATCGATCGACGTCTGCCGCGCCAGGTCGGCGAGCAGTGAATGAAGCAGGGCGCCATGGCCGTGGCTGACGACCGATAAAGTGCCTTGTAGATCGGTGGTCACGGTCGTGTCGTCCTAATTAGTAAGGCGTAACTTTAAGCCACTTCGCGGCCTGCGCGGCCAAGCGCGCGAGAAAAGGCCGGCGAGCGACTGCGACTTGAACCTTGGTTCGGACCGACAGATGTTTCATCACCTCTCGTCGCCGCGCCAATCGATTGAACCCCGCCGCGTCGGCTAGTCGCCAGCATTCTCGGCGTTCAAGGGGATCATCGACCCGGAAGGCCGACAGCAGTAATAGATGAGCTATGAAGCGCACGACATGGGCGCCGAAGGCAATCTCAACCGGCTCCTGCGCGAGACGATGGGCGAACAAGGCCCGCTCTCTCGCGAAAAGGTCAGTCGCGATCCGAATGTTCCGCGCTGACATGCTGCGGGTAGTGCTCGCTGGGCGAGTGGTGGCCCAATACAACATGTCGGGAATGTAGAGAACCTTCCGGACACAATAGGCTACGTGTCTGGAAAACAGAGTATCCTCGTAAGCGCGCAAGGGGGGAAACAGGATATTATGCTCGCAGAGGAATGTGCGATCATAGGCCTTGTTGCAAGGCGACGAAAGAAAATCGCGATCTAACAACGCGTCTATAAAAATACTGGGCGGCTCTCCATACTTCCTTCGACTGACCGAACGCGAAGCGACGGTTTGACCGGTACTTGTCCTGAATCCTATACCGAACGAGATGACGTCAGCGTCGTCGGAGATGAAACATGAATGCAGGATCTCGCACGCGCGACTCTCAAGGGTGTCGTCGCTGTCAAGAAAAAGTATATACCTTCCCCTTGCATGGGATAAGGCAAAATTGCGGGCGACGCCCTGACCCTCATTTTCCTTCTGGAACAACGTCACCCTTGTATCTCGAGCAGCTATTGCGGCGCATGCTAGAGTACTTCCATCCGTAGATCCGTCATCGACGACAAGAACCTCCAGCCTGCCTTCGGTCTGCTTGAGCGCACTCTCAAGGCACGATGTAACGTAGTCTTCCGTATTATAAACCGGAACGATGATGCTGAAGAGGATCTCCTCCTGCGGTGCCGAACTATGGTGTCTGGCGTGGCCGGCCATCTTACGCAATCACGTCCGAGGCGTAATAATAAGGTGCAAAGGGTGATAGACCGACGCCTTGCTCATCATTGAAGTTTTTCAAGCGGAGCGCAGATGAGATGATGCATACAAATATAAGGATCGCAGCTACTAGCTTGTTACGTCGGAGATCGATGTGATTTCGGGACACCAGAATGGCAAAGACGAGATACGACATGAAAACGACTATGCTTTGAACACGTAGCCCCGCGTAATATACGCGCGAGACACCGAACGCGGTTAGCTGGAGAAGCGCAAGACCCAAGACCGGGACGGCGACTGAGCGCCAGCGATCGCCGCTCGCCAGCCCGATGGCGACAAGCATTAGAAACGTGACGAGGAGCGGGACGACCCCGGAAAGGCCGCCGGCGGCAGCCAGGTCGGCATTCTGCGCCGCCTTGTCGCCGAGGTAGCCGCCAAATTGATACAACATGCCAGCGCCGAGAAGCGCAATCGCCAGGAACGTCCGCGGGCGCACTTCGACCAGTGTCCACACGCCAACAGCCAATAGCACCGATGTGATCTGGATGGTGGCAGCACCAACCACACAAGCCAGGAATAGCCAACGACGGCCGGCAATGAGAGCAGCTGCACCAAAAGCTATGATTGAGAATGCCAGCCCATAACGAAGACCGTTCATCGTCATGTCAAAAAGGAAGAATGGCAGAACGAGTGACAGAAAGAGGACAGGTTCACGCTCCAGCATCAGCGCTGCCGCGAGGATCAGTAGAGCCGCGACGCTGCCGAGTATGACCAATATGTCAAAAGAATCTGCGAATACGTAAGACAGCACCTCCACAATGATCGCGAACCCAGGCTCGAACCCGCCCGCGAGGAAGCCCTGGTACCGGATGACATCGAACTGCTGGACGTAGAAGGCGCTGTCGACTCCCACCAGACCGCGCGCCGTGATCAGGTACATCATCGGCGCGAAAGCGATCACTGCTGCGGTTCGCGTTCGGCCCCACGCGAGACTCGCCCCGACGCAGACGAGGAGGATGAGGTAACAGACGATGTACGGCTTCATGCGATCGGCGCCCACGATAGGGCGGGGCCCTCGGCGATCAGCCGCTCGATGATCGTAGCGGCGGCGAACGCGTCCGTCGCGCCATCGACGCGCCGATCGCTGGTCACCTTCCTCGCCACCGACACGCGGCGACGCAACCGTCCCGCTGCCCAAGCCATTTCGGCCGCCACCCCCTGTGCTACTTGGCGCGCGGTCGAGACGCGCGAGGTCGCTTCACTATAGGCGCGCATTGCCGAGAGCGTCTGCTGACGATAGCGACGATGGTAGAGCAGACATTGCGCGTACAGGCGCCCCCAGCCCGCCTCCGTGACATCGCGCCCGTCGATGCGTTCCAGCGCACGTATCAGAGAGTAGGACCAGACCGTCGGGACGCTATAAAACTCCGGCACGAAGGGATGCCAGACTAGGTCCTTGAACGGGCGTATGTGATCATTGTCTCGCAAACCGCCGACGTGCTGACCCGCGGCGCTCTGCCCGGCCGTGCTCGCGCCCGATGCGCCCGGCACGATCGCGGGAAAATCGATGTCGACGGCGCGCCGCGCCTCAGCCGCGAGCAGCGCGGCCGAGTAAATGTCGGGGCTCACGCCGCCAAACAACGCCCCGTATCGAGCAACGACGCGCTCGATCAAGGCGCGGGAGACAATCCCGCAATATGCCCGCGGCATGTTGAAGACACCTCGACCCAGCTGAGCGCTGGCGAAATCGAGGGCGGCGGTCGGATCGAGGGGGCGAACACACCCGGAATAATGGCTCGCCCATACGGTGCCGGCATACGCTTCCGGCTGAGCGCGGTGTCGATAATCGGCCCAGTAGAACAGGATGGGAAAGCTGACCCGCGCCACCTCGACATTGTCCGCTGCCGCCTGCCGGACGATGTTCATGATCGCCGGAGTAACGAGGTCATCGTCGCCGATAAAGCAGACGAAATCACCCGTCGTGCGCGTCAGGGCGGCATTGAAATTCTCTACGACGCTGATGCCCGATCCCGGTCGAACAACTTTCAAGCGCCCACGCGAATCGTCGAAGCGCGTCTCAGCCCAGGCATTCGTCACGCTGGTATCAGATACGATCACCTCGACGTCGTCGATCATGTCCAGGATCACGCGTACGGTCTCGCGCGCATAGCGAAACCGTTCGTGTGTAGGTATGACAATCGACAGGAGTGGCATCAGCGATGAGCCAGTGCGTTCTGTACGTAGGGCAGTGTTAATAGCGTTTCTTTGATCTCCGCAATCGAGAGACGCTGTGTATTATGAGAGGTATAGTCATCCACAGAGTTTGCTTGCGGAGAGCCTTCGGAGATGAATACCTCATAGTTTAGATCGCGATTATCGGCTGGAACACGCCAATATCTGCCCATATCATCTGCCTTCGCCATCTCCTCGCGCGAGACGAGAGACTCGTACAATTTCTCACCATGGCGCGTGCCGATGACTCGGATCCTTTCCGGGACATCGAACAATTCACATAGAGCCGTAGCGAGATCGCCAATCGTACAGGCCGGCGCTTTCTGGATGAAGATGTCCCCCTGCGCACCATGTGTGAAGGCGTGCAACACGAGATCCACCGATTCCTCAAGCGACATAAGGAAACGCGTCATCGCAGGATCCGTGATGCCCAACTCCTCGCCCGCTTTGATCCGGTCGATGAACAATGGAATCACTGACCCTCGCGAAGCCATGACGTTGCCGTAGCGCGTCGCGCAGAGGACTGGATCCTGCGATCTCATCGTGCGTGAGCGCGCGACCATGACCTTTTCCGCCATCGCCTTGGAGATCCCCATCGCATTGATCGGGTAGACGGCTTTGTCGGTACTCAATAGCACCAAGCGTTGGACACCGTTCGCCAGGGCGGCCGTGATGACGTTCTCCGTCCCGATGACGTTCGTACGAACCGCCTCCATCGGGTAGAATTCGCACGAGGGCACCTGTTTGAGCGCGGCGGCATGAAAGACGTAATCGATGCCCCGCATCGCCAGGTTCACCGTTTCCGGGTTCCGGGTGTCGCCGATCACGAACCGCACCTTGTCGCTCCGCAGCGCGACTCGCATGTCCTCCTGCTTCTTCTCATCGCGCGAGAAGATCACGATCTGACCGACATCGGACGACAGAAAGCGGCGCAGCACCGTCTTGCCGAAGGATCCAGTCCCCCCGGTGATCATCAGGGTTCTGCCTTGAAACATTGTTACACCAAAATCCTAGGGTTGAGGCGTCTGAAGCCGCGTGGGTTCGGCCATGCCCCCGTTAGCGATGTCGCGACGAATGGCAAAGCGAGGAGCCAGCCACGGTTCGATTCGCCACGCGCGCCACCACAGCGCACCTGCGGCGACCACGTGGTATAATGCGTAGGTGATGCACACCGCCGCGATCGTTCCGTGCGTCGCCAGGAAGGCAGTGGCGGACAGTACAAGCACCGCGAGCAGGCTGGAGATGATGGCCATGGCGGCATAATCGCGCCGCGCGATCAGCACGATCACCGGCACCAGTCCCAACGCGCCGATCGATGCGCCGGGCACCAGCAGGGCGACGTAACGGATGACGGTCGCTTCCTGAGGGGCGCCCTGAAGCCAAAGCGGGACGAGGTACGGCGCCGCCACACCGAGGCATATACCGGGTAGGACGGCCAGCACCAAGATCGCCGCGGCCAGCCGAATGATCCAGCGGCGGGCGCTCTGCTCGTCGCGCAGGTCCAGCGCGGCTATGAGCCTGGGTTGCACGTACTGCGAGGCCGGGCTGGCGAGGAAGGTGATCGGCACCAACGAAAGCGTGGAAGCGAGAAAGTACGAGCCGGTGCTGACCGGAGACGCCAGCGCAGTCAGGAGAACCTTGTCCAGCTGCATCGTACACGCCCCCGCCATAGTGTAGATCATGACGGCGATACTCGTGGTCCCGATCGATCGCGCCGATACCGGCCGGGTCCGGTGTTCGGCGCGATGTCGCTTCATGAAGATCCAGCGCGAAAGGGCGAGCACCGCCGCCGCCCCGGCCACCTGTCCCACGACAAAGGCCTGCACTGTGCCAGCGAAAGCGATGACGAGCACCAGCGAGCAGCCGTGCCGGATCAGCAGACTGGTAAATTGCAGCAGGGTAGAAGAGACAAACTGCTGTCTTGCGACGAACCCGGTGACGATCAGGTTCTGCCAAACAATGAGGAGCAATGACACGCAGGTCAGCAGGGCGGTTGGGACCGAGACGGGCACGAGGCCAGCTGCCGACGCGCCGGCGACCAGCGCGGCGAGAGCGCAGTAGAGTTGCACGAGCGTGCGCTCGCTGCGCTCGAGGATGTGACGACGCACCATCGCATCCGTGAGGACCGGAAATTCGCGCGCGATGTTAATGGAAAGACCCAAGTCGACGATCACCGCCAGCGTTTGAAGCGCCAGGATCGTCGCGGCGAGGCCGAATTGCTCGGTGGGCATGCTGCGACTGAGCCAGGGGAGAACGACAAGGCCCAGCCCGGCAACGCCGACACGACCGCCGTATAGCACGGCGATGGGCGCCAGCCGCCGCACGGACCCACCAAGCTTCACTGTCGGACCCCGACCGCGTCCCCAAGGGCGGCCACGATCCGCTCGATCGCCGCCTCGTCCAGCCACCAGCCGCACGGGATCGCGAGCAGCTCTCGTTCAAGCGTCGCGGTACCCGGAAGGTCATCGTCGGTCCGATGGAAGGCAGTATAATGGTTGTTGGGATGATGCAGTTTCGAGCACGAGATCCCGTTAGCCTTGAGCGCCCGCATGACCCCGTCCCGTTCATCGAGCCTGATCAACCACGTCCAGTAAGCAGGCTCCGCACGATCGAGTGGGACGATGGGCGCGACGGCTAGGTTCCGAGTGGCCGATGTGAGTGCGGCGGCGTTGCGTCCCGACCGGGCGATGCGGAGGTCGACATCGGCGAGGCCTGCCACGGCGATCGTCGCATTCACGTTGTTGAGCGACGAGGAGGTGCCGATCTCGGACACATCGAGCGCGGCGTCGATCTCGCCGTCAGAGTCGCGGAAGCGCGCTACGTCGATCCCGAAACGACGGAGTCGTCGCGCGCGATCGGCATCGGACGCCCGTGCACACAGCAAGATGCCCCCGTCGATCGCGTTGATCTGCCGGTTCGCATAGAGCGAGAAGACGGCGAAATCGCCCACCGAGCCGATCGGCTTGCCGTCGATTACCGCACCAAAGGCATTGTTGGCGTCCTCGATGAGCGGCAGGTTCTGATCGTCGCAGAAAGCGCGAAGCTGCGCCAAGTCAGCCGGGTAGCCCGAAACGTGGTACACGACCACGGCTCGTGTACGGGACGTCACCCGCGCTTGAGCGTGTTCGATGTCGAACGTCGCTGTGACGGGATCGACATCGACCCACGACACGTTCGCGCCCGACATGGCGATCGCCGAGTTTGACGACATGCAATTGAAAGCCAGTGACAACACCTCGTCACCGGGCCGCACGCCCGCGAGTTGCAGCGCCATCATCAGGCCGTGCGTCATATCGCCGACGGCGACCGCGTGACGCTCGGGAAATCGCGCGGCGAACGCCTGTTCGAGTTGGGGCACGGCCGGCCCAGCGGCGAGTTGGCCGCGTCCAAACGGCTCCTGTAGCGCAGCGAGCACCTCGGCTGAGAGACGGCAGTCGAACAATGGAACCGGCGTCACGGCGCGACCTCTTTCACGACCGCGACGATCCTGTCGCGATCGGCATCGTCCACCCACCAGCCGCACGGCAGGTGGAGAAGGCGGTCGTAAAAGCGATCCACGCCCGGTAATGGGCCAGCGAAGGGCGCCAGAACGCTGTGACGATGGTTGGGGCGATGCAGCTTCGAGGCGGTGATCCCGGCTGCCACCAGCGCTGTCTCGACGGCAGCCGCATTGTCGCACAGCAGCGTGTAGAGCCAGTAGCTGGGCTCGGCACCGGCGGCGACAAGCGCGGGCTTGGCGCCGGCCGTCCCCGCGAAAGCGCGATCGAAGTAGCGCCCGTTATCGATATGTCGTGCGATCGCTTCACCGATCGTCGGCAGCTGTTGCCGAGCGATCGCGGCGGTGACGTTATTCATGTTATATTTGAAGCCCGGCGTGGTGATGTCGACGTCAGTCCGTGGCACCCCCTTTCGTAGCCCGAACCAGCGTAGCCGACGTGCCAAGTCGAGCTTGGAGGCGTCTCGCAGCGCGAGCACGCCGCCATCTACGCTCGTCATGTGTTTGATTGCCTGAAACGAGAAGATCGCGGCATCCCCGATGGTGCCGATCGGCGAACCGGCCGCGCGCGCCCCGAGGGCATGGGCGCAATCCTCGATCAAAGCGATACCGTGACGATCAGCGATCGCGCGGAGTGCCATTAGGTCGGCCGGGTAGCCCGCGTAATGGACAACGCAGATCGCCTTGGTGGCCGGTGTGATCGCGCGTCCGACCGCGGCCGGATCAAGGTTGCCCGTATCGGGGTCGACATCGGCGAACACCGGCCGTGCGCCGACCTGCAGGATCGTGGTGTTGGTCGGTTCCGCTGTCATCGCCGTGGTGATGACGTCGTCACCTGGCGCTACCCCGCAGACGAGAAACGCAACATGTAGCGCGCCGGTGCCGCTCGACATGGCGAGCGCGTGCTGCAAGCCGAACTGCTCGCCGAATTCGCGCTCGAAGCTATAGACCTCCTCTCCCTCGGCGATCATACCGCTATACAACACGCGCTCGAGTGCGGGCATCAGTTGTTCGGGCGGCGGCATTCGAACTTTGACGAGGGGGATCATCTCGGCATCCTCTATTGCGCGGCGACTTGGCCATGTGGGTAGAAGCGTGCCTTGTTGCCCGAAAGGTACTTGAGCACCCTTCCTTCGATGGGGCTAAAAGTCTTCACATATCGCTTTGTCTCAATACAGCATGACGTGCCGGGCAAGCCGGCCGAGAGATGCCGTTCGAAGCGATCGGACCCACGGTAAAAAGTTATCGTGCCGGAACCTTCCATTGCAACCGACAGCACGCCCTCGGCGGAATCGACAACGATCTCCGCACTGCTGGCGAACGGTGCCTCGAGAAGCCAGCGCTCCATCATCTCGAACTTCTCGTCCAACGCGACGTCGCGGTAGAAACGCACCCCCTCCTTCGGTTTCGCCGGTATCCCGGCCAGGACCGAGTTAGGCGCGCAGCTCTTGACGATATTGGAGCCGGCCAGTGCGACGGTCCTGCGCCCGATGCGCACGCCGGATCCGACCGTACAGGTGCCTACAAGCCAGACATCGGCTTCGATATGGCTCGGTGTCTCAGCGTATAAAGTACAGCCTTCGATCTGCTCACCGGCCGCGACATGCGTCCATATCTGGGAGAACATGCCGACGCGCACGCCGTTCTCGAGCGTCAGGCCGCCGGTGCCGTCGATCACCACATTCTGGCCGAACCAGCAGTGATCGCCGATCGTCACCCCTGCTTTGCAGAAAACCGTCGTGTCATTGTGCAGCGTCGACCAGTCACCGATGGTAACGACGCCGCCCTCGATCACCATTTTGACGTTGTCGCCCAGAGTGACATAATCCGCGATCTCGACCGCGCCGTTCCCGATGAAGATGATCCGCACGTTTTCACCGATCGAGCAGGATTTCCCGATGGTGATCTGTCCGCGATCGGATCCGACGATCTGAATTTCATTCATGTTTGCCTCACGATCTGACGATGCCGTTATTGACCGCTTCATCGCGCGCCGAACCCGGTCAGCATCGTGCGCGCCGTGCGCGCGACGATCAGCAGATCTATCCACGGCGAGAAATGTTTTATGTAGTAGAAGTCGTAATGAAGCTTGCTCTTCACCTCCTCCACCTCGGCGACATGGCCTTGGTTGACCTGCGCCCAGCCGGTGATCCCTGGTCGCACGATATGACGATAGGGGTAGAAGGGGATCTCGTTGGCGTACCAGCGCGACAGCACCTCCGCCTCGGGGCGCGGGCCGATCCAGCTCATCTCGCCTTTGATGACGTTGAGCAGTTGCGGCAGCTCGTCGAGGCGGCTGCGGCGCAGGACGGCGCCCGGCCGGGTCACGCGGAGATCGCCATTCTTGGTTTTGGCAGCGTCCAACATGTCCGCGTCTGGCGTCGAAGAGTCGGTCATCGTCCGGAACTTGAAGACGCGGAACGGTTTGCCCTGATAGCCGATCCGGACCTGGCGGAACAGGATGGGTCCGGGCGCGTCGAGCCGAATGACGATCGCGATCGCCGCGAAAAGAGGGGACAAGACGATCAACGCCACCAGGGCGCACAGGGCGTCGGCCGCGTGCTTCACGTTCATATAGGCGCGCAGGGGTGACAGCGTGCCAAAGTTGTTCTCGGAGAGTTGCTCTAGCTCTACCTTTCCAGTCAGCGATTCCAGAAGATGTTTTGAGTGGTAGACGGGCATATCGCTGAGCGCGAATTCGGCAAGCCGCCGCTCCCACTCGTCCGGGATATCGGCGCGGAGATCGACCGCGATCGCGTCGAGGTGCGACACGTCCTCGTTGGCGTCACGCAGCGTGTGCCACTCGATGCCTTTGACCTCAAGCGGCGGCACGTAGCGGCCTTCCGGAACTATGCCGATCCGGAGGCGCCGCCGACGTTCCCCAAGCAGGAATATGATGAAAAATAGACCGTTGTTCGTCAGAAAGCTCGTTGTTAGTAGAATACGACTATACTCTAGTCGTCCTAAGATAAAGGTCGCCAGCAGCGCGGCATAGGCGACTACAAAGCCCGGGACTATATAGGCGCTGGCTTCGACACCTGGATATTGGCTCACGCCCCTTATCAGAAACACTCCAACCGCAGTTGCAACGATGCAGCCCGCTATGGTGTCCAGAAGAAGCTGTGCGCTGTGTTGCAAATCAGGCGCGAATAGAACGACCAATCCATACTGGATCAGCATGGCCCCGGTCGCCAACGCAAGCTGCAAACTTCCTCGGTCCAGCAGGGAGTGCTTAACGACTGATTTGTCTTGCATGATCTGTGCGTACACTCACCGGGTGACATCGCGTGGAGACCCGACCGAGCGCGGGTGTTGATCGCCTTCAGCCGCCTATAATTCCGAACTGACCCGACGTAAATGGGGCCTCGTAGGCGGCCCGACCCGCCGGCGCTCCGCTGCGGTCCCGTTCGCCATTGCCATGGGGCCAAATGCGTTAGATGGAGGCGGCATGAGCCAGCGTTCTGCCACCGTCTTCTCCGCTCGACCGTCCGCCGCGTACGTCCTGCTGATGGCGCTGCTTCTGGTCCTGTGGATCGCGGGCGGCGCCTCCCGCGCCGACACCTACGGGCAGATTGTCGTGCGATTCGCCGCGTGGCTGGCGTTAGTGGCGGGCGTCATCACGGTGGAGCGCCCCGTCAGAAGCAGGTCACGCGCGGTCACCTGGCTGTTGGCCGCGGCGATCGGCGTGGCGGCGCTGCAACTCATCCCCCTTCCACCCATGGTGTGGCAGTCGTTGCCCGGGCGAGCCATGTTCGTGGACGCGGCCACGCTGAGTGGCCAGCCGCAGCCGTGGCGGCCCTGGACGATCGTGCCGGACGCGACTTGGAACGCTTTGTCGTCCCTGATCGTGCCGCTCACCGTTCTGCTGCTCGCGTCCAGGATCAGGCCGAGCGAGCGAGCGACCTTGCCTGGCGCGCTTCTGTTGCTGATCACGGCCTCGACGCTGCTCGGGCTGCTGCAATTCTCCGGCGGCAACCTCTCCAACCCACTCGTCAACGATACGCCCGGGGAGGTCAGCGCGACCTTCGCCAATCGCAACCATTTCGCGCTCTTTGTGGCGTTTGGATGTGCGGTGGCGCCGGTATGGGCTTTTCTCCACGGCCGACGGGCGGGATGGCGTGGGCCTGTCGCCCTCGGACTTCTGCCGCTGTTCGTGCTTATCATCCTTGCTAGCGGCTCGCGGGCAGGCATGATCGTCGGGCTCATCGGCTTGGCAGCGGGCCTGATCATCAGCTGGCGACCGCTCAAGAAAGAGTTCGGCCGATACCCGCGCTGGGTCCCCTTCGCTCTCGTGGCGACGTTGGCGATCACGATCGTGCTCCTCGTCGGCCTGAGTGTCGCCGCCGACCGCGCGGCGTCGATCAGCCGCACGCTCGCCGTTGATACCGGACAAGACATGCGTCAGCGCGCCCTGCCGACGGTGCTGCACATGATAGGGATCTATTTTCCCGCTGGTACGGGGCTCGGGACCTTTGATCCGATGTTCCGCATTCACGAGCCATTCAAACTCTTGAAGCTGACCTACTTTAATCATGTCCACAACGACTACCTTGAGATAGTGTTAGACGCCGGTATCGTCGGCCTGGTGGTGCTCGGCGCCGCTATCGGATGGTGGTTGTGGGCGACCTTCGTAGCATGGAGAGGGACGGACCGGCTGGCACGTTTGGGTTCCGCCATGTTGTTTCAGGTGCTGATCGCTAGCCTAGTTGACTATCCCGCGCGAACCCCCCTCATCATGGCCTCGATCATCGTCGCAGCCCTATGGCTGAGTGGCGACGGCGAGCGCGAGCGTCCAGCTTTACCCACCGACGAGAGCCGCCTATAGGGTCGCGGTCCTCCTATGCTGGCGTCGGGAACTCTGAGGTAAATGCGTACATTCTGCCTTGCTTTGTCGATGATGGCAGCCGGGCTGGCTGGCTGTGCCGGTCGGGAGGAGCTGCGATCCACGGAGCGCCTGGCGGTCGTGAAGGGCAGCACGATCCTACCGGCGCCCAATCGAGGTGATCTCACCGCTGGTGACCGTCCTTCGCTTGTCGGGCCTCTCGACACCGTTCAGATCGAGGTGTTCAACGTCCCCGATCTAAGCCGCGAGGTGCAGGTAGACGCAAGCGGGCGAATCTCCATGCCGCTCGCTGGGACCATCGATGCGAGAGGCAAGACCTCGGCCGAACTCGCTTCGGCGATCGAGGCCGCGCTGCGCGCCCGGTACGTTCGCGATCCTGAAGTAACGATCAACATCAAGAATTCGGTCAGTCAGGTGGTGACGATCGACGGCCAGGTCATCGAACCGGGTCTGTACCCGGTGACCAACCAGATGACGTTGATGCGTGCGATCGCGTCGGCGAAGGGCTTGGCGGAGTTCGCCAGGGAGGACGACGTGGTCATCCTTCGCACGGTCGATGGTCGTAAGATGGCGGGCTTGTATAACATCACCGCGATCAGGCAGGGTATGTACGACGACCCGGCGGTCTACGCCAACGACGTGATCGTGGTCGGCAACTCACCAGAGCGCCGGCTGTTCCGCGACTTCGTCTCGCTGGCACCGTTGCTGGCTGCCCCACTTGTCGCCATCCTGCAGTAGAGTTCCCCTTAACATGAACCTTATCGCATCGAACCTGCACAATCGCGGGGCGACCTCCACCTCGCCGGCTGTAAGTGCAGACTCGGGAACGATGCCCGTCATCCGGCAATATATGAGGATCGCGTTTCGTTGGCGCTTCGTCATCATAGGCGCGGTCGTCGCGTGTGTGTTGCTGGGCCTGATCGCTACGCTGCTCATGACGCCGAAATATACGGCGGTTGCAACGATCGAGATTTCACGAGAAGCGAACAAGGTAACTGACATTCAAGGCGTCGAGCGCGAGACAAGCGTTGCCGACCAGGAATTCTATCAGACTCAATATGGCTTGCTGAAGTCCCGATCTCTGTCGGAACGCGTTGCAACGCGGCTCCGCCTGGTAGACGATCCGAAGTTCTTCGAGATGTTCGGCTATTCCAGCGAGCACCCTGCATTCCAGCTAGCAAGCGGTCGCTTTCCTTCGACGGGACGGGACGTGCGGCTGCGCATCGCGGGCGAACTGTTGCTAAAAAATCTGTCGCTTGCGCCGACGCGACTGTCGCGCTTGGTCGACATCGGCTTTACCAGCCCCGATCCGCGCTTGTCGTCGAACGTCTCGAACGCTTGGGCGGAGAGCTTCATCCAGACCAATCTCGAGCGCAAGATCCAGGCTACATCCTACGGTCGCAACTTGTTGCAACAGCAACTCGCGCAGTTGAAGGAAAGGCTGGATACGTCTCAGCGGCAGCTTGTCGCCTACGCTTCCGCGCAGAAGATTATCAACTTGCCTGCACAAACGGCCGGCGACGGGAGAAGCACGGCCGAACGCTCGATCGTGGCGGATGATCTGTCGGCGCTCAACGCGGCGCTGGCGCAGGCAACCGCTGATCGGATCCAAGTAGAAGCGCGCTACAATCAGGCAGGTAGCGCCGGCGCTTCGACCGAAGCGCTGCGCAATCAGGCGATCAACAGTCTACGCGCCAGACGCGCCGAGCTGGCAGCTGACTATCAGCGGCTAATGGTCCAGTTCGAACCAGAATATCCGGCAGCGCGGGCGATCAAATCTCAGCTTGATCAACTCGACCGCTCGATCGCTCGTGAGGAAAGTCGCGTTTCTGGGTCGCTGCTCGCGGACTACCGGGAAGCGCAGCAGCGCGAGCGCGCGCTGGATGCCAAGGTCGCTTCTCTTAAAACGAACTACCTGGATCTGCGGCGGCGCAGCATTCAGTACAATATCTTTCAGCAGGAGGTCGATACCAACAGGGCGCTCTACGACGGCCTCCTTCAGCGATTCAAGGAAATCGGGGTCGCGGGCGGCGTCGGTGTTAACAACATCTCGGTCGTTGACCCGGCTGACATTCCCCAGAAGCCGTCTAGCCCCCGCTTGCTGCTGAATCTGGCGATATCGTTGCTGGCAGGGCTCATGCTCGGTGCAGGACTTGCCTTTGGGCTGGAGCAGATCGATGAAGCCATAGCGGATCCGGGGGAGGTCGAGCGGCGCCTCGGGCTTCCGTTGCTCGGACCCGTGCCGAAGGTGAAGGGTGTTACGCCGAAGGAGGCGTTGCTGGATCGGAAATCCGATTTGGTCGACGCATATCTGGCGGTGCAGACGAACCTCGCCTTTACGACGGAACATGGTGTTCCGCGCTCGTTCGCGGTCACATCAACTCGGCCGGCGGAAGGAAAGTCCACCACTGCGCTGGCCTTGGCCGCCACCCTGGCCCGAGGGGATCGCAAGGTCATATTGGTCGATGGCGATATGCGTTCGCCCTCGGTTCACCACCTCGGCGGGGTCCATCACGACCGCGGCCTGAGCAACTTCCTGACGGGGCAGGACGAGATCACATCTCTCACCTTCCGGATGGACGATCTGGGTATCACCGCCATGTCGGCTGGCCCGATCCCCCCCAACGCGGCTGAGCTACTCACCGGTAACCGCCTCGGGCTGCTGATTGAGCGTCTCCTGCAGCACTATGATCATGTCGTGATCGACTCACCACCGGTCATGGGTCTGGCAGACGCACCGCTTATCGCGAGCAAGGTCGAAGGGGTGATTTACGCGGTCGAGTCGCACGGCATTCGGTCGAGCATGGTGCGTACGGCGCTCGGCCGGCTCGCGAGCGCGAACGCGCGTGTATTCGGCGGCGTATTGACCAAGTTCGAAGCGAAACGCGCGCATTACGGATATGGTTACGAGTACGGCTACGGTTATGGTCGCGAGAGGACGGAGCGCGCGTAATGGCGGCTCGCAGGCCCCGGACGCGTCGGTCCGGCATCGAGTGGGGCGTGCGGTTCGCGCTCGCAGCCCTTGCCTCAGCCTGCGCTTATGTCGGTGTTTCCCGCACCTCTGCCTTCATCAATTATAAGCGTGATCCGGCGCGTGCTTACGCTCTGGCACCCTCAGACGGGCGCATCGCAGCTCAATACGCGCAGGAGCTCGTCGGCTCTTCCGCCTCGACGCGTGAGGATCGATGGCGTGCCGAGAGATTGGCGACCTTTGCTCTACATCAGGACCCCACCGCCGTGGCGGCGGCGAGTGCGCTTGGTCTCTTGCGGCAATTAGGCGGCCGGACCGGCGACGCACGCGCGCTCTTCGCGTACGCGCAGCGCCTGTCGCGGCGCGACCTGCAGACGCAGATCTGGGCGATCGAATATGCTGTATCGCGCGGGGACGTGCCTAACGCGCTGACTCATTATGACATAGCATTACGAACCGCCCGCAGCGCGCCAGAGTTGCTTTTTCCGATCCTTGCCGCGGCGGTCGCCGATCCCGTCGTCAGGACGGCTCTAGTGACAACGCTTAGCGCCTCACCCGGTTGGGGTACGGCCTTTATCAACTATGTCGCCGCGAATGGCGCCGATCCGCGTACCGCCGCCCAGCTTCTCCGTGCATTGCATCTTGCAGCGGTCAAGGTGCCGCCCGAGGCGCAATCGGCGGTCATCGACGCGCTGATTGTCGGCGAGTTCAGCGAGGAAGTGTGGAGCTACTATGCCGCGATCCGGCCCGGTAGCGATCCGCGCAGAAGTCGCGACCCGCGCTTCGCCGCGAGGCTTCAAAGTCCTACTGCGCTCGACTGGGTAGCAGTGAACGACGGCGGCGTCGCGAGCTCGATCGAGCAAAGCGATCGCGGCGGAGTGTTCGATTTCAGCGCTCCGCCAAGCGTCGGTGGCCCGTTGCTCCGGCAGGTGCAAGTGTTGCCTGCTGGGACGTACGACCTCGTCGGTCGTAGTAGTGGAATCAATCAGCCCGCGGGGTCGCGCCCCTATTGGTCACTCACATGTCATCGCGACGGGCGTGAGTTTGGACGGGTCGAGATGCTGGGAGGGGAGGCCGACGGAGCATTCAGCGGAACGTTCAGCGTGCCACTGGATTGCCCGGTGCAGGTTCTGACATTGGTCGCACGGCCGGTTGAAACGATGCAAGGTCTGACTGGTCAAATTCAGATGGTGCAGCTGAGATCATCGCGATGAGAGCCATCATCTTGCTGTCGTTGCTGACGCCCACGCTCGCGGCGCAGGCAGATGCCCAAGCCACGGTGACGGAGCTGCCCCGTTCCTCTGCGGGTGCGGCAGGACAACGCCTGACACGAAACCAGGTGGGAGCGAACGTTGCCCCTTTGGGGCGGGTGGACAATCGCTTGAAGAATCGGGTGCTCTCTCGTTTGCAGACCCGGCTCGACCGCGATTACTCCGCCTCTTCTAATCCGGCCGACCAAATCAGTGCGGCAACGGAATCTTCGCAGGCACCGAAGGGGCGTTAGGACAGCGAGAAGCAGCAATATACCTCACGTCAACGGAAGCGCGCGAGCAATGAGAGGTCGAGTATGACGAAGTATACCGCGGGTGAAGTCGAGCAGGTAAGTCGATCCGTGATGTCGGATCTGATACTTGAACGGCTCCACCACGAGAGTGCGTCTATACGGGCGATGCTATCAGCTTCTTCCGAAGGCATACCCTACTTCTATGTCGACGATGTACTCCCAATCGAGATCACTCGCGCGATAGCAAAAGCGTTCCCGGAGCCGCAGTCGATGCGGCTCAAGAAGACGCTTCGAGAATATAAGTACGTTGCGGCGCAGATGGACAATTACTCGCCGATCCTGGAAGAGGCGGTTTACGCCTTCCAAGATCCTAGGATCGTTTCCTTCATCGAGGGCATGCTAGGTGCGGGTAACCTGTACCCGGACGAACATCTGTACGCGGGTGGCATCTCGCTAATGGGCGAGGGTCAGTTCCTTAACCCGCATATCGACAACTCACATGATAAAGATCGAGAGCGCTGGAGAGTGCTGAACTTGTTGTTTTATGTGTCAGAAGGCTGGGAAGAGGAGAGCGGCGGCAATCTCGAGCTATGGCCTGAAGGCATCAAAGGCAAGCAAATCACAGTGCATAGTAGGTTCAATCGCTTGGCTGTGATGGGCACGCACGACCAGTCGTGGCATTCAGTCAGCCCCATAACGACCAATGCGTTCCGTCGCTGTGTATCGAATTACTACTTTTCCGATCAACCACTAAGATCAAGCGATCGCTTCCATGTAACTTCTTTCCGTGGTCGTCCGGAACAGCCCATAGTGGATAAGATCCTGCAGGCGGACGCCGCCCTTCGGACCGGCATCCGCGGTGTGATGTCGCAAGGCATCGGGAACAAGTCACACGTTTACAAGAAAGATTAGTCCAACCGATATTGCGTGTGCGCTGACGGCGGAGCGACCGGCATCAAAGTTGTTGGCATGGTCGTATCAAATGCGTTGTTCAGGCATAGTCGTTGTGGCGGCGCCGCGGAACCGAATTTGTTATCCAGGGAGGGGCGGCGCCGTAGGAGCAGCGTGTGGCGACACATGGGAAAGAACATGCCTCGATGTAGCGCCGGTTCCACTAAGATGCTTCTGGACACGGCAGGTCCTGTGACGCGATCAATTGAGCAGACAGTCCTGATTTTTTACGCGATCCCACTATCCTCAGATCCGAAGGGCGCTGGCGGCGCGGCGTGCCGCAACCCCATCACCACCATTACCGCGACCATCATCACCAAGCGCGCATGGAAGAAGACGCCATCGACGAGAGACATGATCAGCAAGGCGTCGACCGCCATGAGGATCGGCAGGAGCTCGGATCGGCCACGTCCGCGATGCTGCAGCGCGTACCAGGATCGCGCCATGAGATAGAGCGCGGCGAGTGTCGCGGGTAGACCCCAGCTTTCGAGCATCTGGAGCGGAGTATTATGTGGATGAGCGAAGCTCACGTCATTCCACGTGATCAGCCAGAGCGCCGAGCCCTCACCCCAACCGGTCAGGGGTCTTTCAAGAAAAAGCCGCAGGGACGCGATCCAGAGATCGACCCGTCCGCTCGTGTAGCCGCCGGCGGCATATGCCGGTGGGGCGACCCGGAAGCCGAACGACACGTTAGGAGGCACGATCAATTGGGCGACGGCACCGCCAAGCGTCAGCGCTGCGATGACGATCACGACGGTCGCGGTGCGCGGCGGGATCCGTCGGCCAACGATGGTGATAATGATCGCACCGGCCACACCGAACATAGCGGCGCGCGTGCCTGACCAGCACGCCGCGCCCCCGATCAGCAGGATCGCGGCAAACCCCAGCCATCGCCGATGCAGCGCCGCCGGGTCACGCCACAGCGCGCCGATCAACAGCGCGAGCGTCGCTCCCGTTTCGATCCCGAAGTGGCGCACGCTCAGGTAGCCGGGGAGGGCAGAGGTCCAGATGATCGCACCGCCTGGTACGGTTGAAGGCTCCGGGGCGGTGAGAAAGTGCAGCGCCAGCATCGGAAAGTAAGCAACGTAGCCGAGTGTCAGGAGCAACACGAAGCGCCGCACTGCGGCAGCATCTGACGCGCCGCGAAGATGATAGAGGGCGGCACCGAACAGGATGTGGATCGGCCACAGCATGGCCCGCGTCATGGAGTAAGCGACCGGCCCGGCGACGAAAGCCGATCCAAGCCAGAAGGTCGCGAGAAAGCCGATCACGACGTAGCGCGTGTCTCGCGGCAGCCGCTGCAAGGCCAGACCATAGGACAAGCCGCGATGCCGAGCGAACATAATCACGGCTACCTCGATTGCGGCGTAGAAGAGGTCGAGTTGGCGGACCGCTTCAAACCAGCGTGGGCTAACGCCCCAGGTGTAGGTCCGGAAAACGAGCCCCGCGGCGAGCGGCAACAGCGCGAAGAGTGCCGCCAACACGGTCCAGCGAGCGCGAGGTTGAAGCGATCCAATCGGTCGCACTGACGGTGGCCATTCCATACGGCGAAACGTGCCACGGTTCCTGATAATATCTGGTAAATAAGTGGTGAGGTATAGGGGGCTATGCGCCCCCAACAACCTGCCAGCCCTCCATGCGGGCTGTTGGCAAGCTGTTCGCTACCAGCCGGCTGGTGGCTCAGCGCGGCCATTTTGGCGCTTACCGTGCTTATCCGTGGCTGGCAGTGGGGCGACCCCAATTACCATATCGACGAGGGCTTCTACCTGCTCGTCGGTGACCGCATGCGCCACGGCGCGCTCCCCTATGTGGACCTGTGGGACCGCAAGCCGTTCGGCCTGTTCCTGATCTACTGGGCGGTCGCGGCGATCGGGGGTGCCAGCGCGGGCGCGGTACAGCTCGCCGCAGGTGCCAGCGCGGCAGCCACCGCAATCGTCCTCGCGCGCGTCGCGCGGCGCTGGGTCGCCGACCGCGTCGCGCTGCTCGTCGCGGTCACCTATCTCGCGGCTCTGGAGGCGCTGGCCGGCGGCGGAGGGCAGACACCGGTCTTCTACAATCTCGCGATCGCGGCGATGGCGGCATGGTCGCTGCGCGCGCGCGATGCGCCCGACCAGGCGCAGCGCACCCGCGCCGCGGTCGCGGCAGCGCTGTGCGGCGGGCTAGCACTGACGATCAAGCCGACCTGCCTGCCCGAATGCATCGTCTTGGGAGGGTTCATCGCCGCTCAGCTCGCTCGGCATCGCGCGAGCGTGCGCGGCGCGGTGGCCCGCATTGCGCTCATCGCCGCGATCGGCGTGCTGCCGTCGCTCGCCTGCGTCGCTTACTTCGTCGCGATCGGGCACGGCGCCGACTATCTGTTCGCCACCGTCGTCTCGGCGACGCGTCGCTTGCCGCCTTCGATCGACGAGCGGGTCGCGCTGGCGCGCTATCTGGTGCCGCGCCTTGCGCCGCTCGGCCTGATGGCAGCGGCCGGCGTGGCGCTGCTGTACCGCACCGACCGAGGCGACGCGGCGTGGCTGGTCGCCTGGATCGGGGCGGCGATCACCGGCTTCCTGATGGTGCCGAACTTCTACGATCATTACGCGCTGCCGCTGCTGCCCAGTCTTTGTGTCGCGGCCGCCCCGTTGTTCGCGCGCCCGGTGACCGGCGCGATCTTCGCCGCCATCGTCGCAGGCTGGGCCCTGCTGCTGGCGGGCTGGCCGGCGATCGAGCGCACGCAGCGATCGCGCGCCGCGATGGCGAGGGCGACCGACCTGATCCTCGCGAACAGCGGCGGACGCTCGCTCTACGTCTTCGATGGACCTCCATCGCTCTACACGCTGACACGAGCGCCGCTACCGACGCGCTGGGTCTTTCCCGAGCATCTCTCCACCAGCGAGGAACGCGACGCGATCGGGGTGGCGCCGCTCGACGAGCTCGCCGCCATCCTCCGTCGCCATCCCGCGGTGATCGTCGCGGCGGACGGCAATGGCCCACGCCACTTTTCGCTCGCGGCGCACCGGCTGATCCGGGTGGTGCTGGCGACGCGCTATCGCCGCGTCGCCAGCGTCTACCTTCCCGATGTCGCCGGCGGACGACGTGTCGGGATCTTCGCGCTACGCGCGGCCGCCGCGTCGCCAGCACCGCGCGCGCGCGCCACCCCGCTCAGAAGCGCAGCCGCACCCCGGTCGTGATCGACTCCTGGTGGTCGTCGCGCCCGGTCTGCGCCGTGGCGGCGCTGAACAGGTTGACCGCGGCGCTCAGGCGATAGTCGACGCCCGCCGCGGCGGTGCCCACCAGCGAAGCACGCGACGCGCCGACCGCGTCGAGCCCGAGCGGCCCTCCGGCGAAGCCCGCCAGCGCGTCGACGCGACGCCCCTCGATCTGGTGGCGCAGCCCGAGCGCGACGTGCGGGCGGAAGCGCGCGTCCGAGGCGTCGTCGCGCGCCAGCGTCAGCCCGCCGTCGACGAAGCCCGCGACGTGGCGCTCGCGCGCGACCTGGAGCGCGAAGCGGCTCGCGCCTTCCTCGTTCACCCCGTCGCGCGTGGTGCGCACATAGGTGACGCCGACGCGCGGGCGCAGCGTCCAGTCGCCCCCGACCGCCAGCGTGTGGTGCAGCGACACGTCGCCGACCCAGCTGTGCAGCCCGTAGCGCGCGCTCGCCGCGACCGTTCCGGGCAGCGCGCGGTCGGTGCGCGCTTCGGCGCCGTCGTACAGCAGCGAGCCGCTGAAGCCCCAACCCGCCGGCGCGGCGTAGCGCGCGTGCACGCCGGCCACGACGCCATCGGCGCGGGTCCGCGCGCCGAGCGCGCCGATCTGCTGGCGGCCGTTGAGATAGCCGGCGAAGGCGCCGACCATCCAGCCGCGATCGCCATAGCCCAGCCCGCCGAGGAAGCCGTAGCTCTGCGCGCGCGCGGCGCTGCTGCCGCTGGCGTCGTCGCCGGCGAGCCGGTGCCACTGGCCGACTGTCTGCGCGAAGGTGAACGCGCCCGCCTCGGCGCGGTCGGTCACGAAGGCACCGCCGCGCGCCACCTGCGCCAGCGCCAGCGCCTGGTCGACGCCGAGCTGGGTCGCCGAGGCATAGGCCTCGGGGGTCAGCCGCGCGAAGGCGCGCGCGTCGGTCGCCCCTGCGGCGTCGAGCAGCGCGGGCACCGCGGCAAGCAGGGCGGCGTCGCGTGGCGCGGCGGCGAGCGCGGCGTTGACGTAGGCGACGCTGTTCGCGATTTGGGGCACGAGGCTGGTCGGCTGGGCGAATTGCGCGAGCAGGCGCAGGCTGCCCGCGTCCTGCAAGACCACGCCGGGCTGGCTGCCGGGCAGCTGCACCGTCGTGAAGGCGCCGCTCACCCCGCCGCTGGCGGTGATCAGCTGGTAGTTGGTGCCCGCGCGCAGCGGCGTGTCGGAGACGAGCTGCAGCGTCGCGCCCGAGGCGATCGACACCGCGCCGTTGACGACCAGCCGGTCGTACACGCTGGGCGTGATCTCGAACAGCGCGGTCGCGCCGCCGGCGAGCGCGACATTGCCGTTGACCGTCATCGTGCCGGGCGAGGCGCCGGGGCTCAGCGTGCCCGCGATCGCGAGGTCCGCGTTGATCGTGCCGGCCGAGCCGAAGGTGGCGCCGCGCGCGACGGTGATCAGCGGCGCGCTGATCGTCGAGCCTGCCAGCCCGACCAGCCGTCCACCGGTGATATCGAGCTGGCGCAGCGCCGCGGCGCCGGCGATCGTGGCATAGCCGGCGGTCACCGACAGCTGCTCGACGTCGGTGAGGCGGGTGAAGGCGATCGGCGTCGCCGCGGTGCCGCCGGTGACGGTGACCGTGTCGGTGCCCGCGCCGCCGTCGATCGAACCGCTGAAGCTGCCCGCCAGCGTGACGCGGTCGTCGCCGGCATCGAGGAAGATGTCGCCGACGATGCGGCCGGTGCTCTCGATCCGGTCGGCACCGTCGCCCAGATCGATCGAGCCGGTGATCGTGCCGCTGTTGACGATGGTGTTGCCGTCGTCGCTGCCCTGGATCGCGCCGGGAAGGTAATAGCTCTCCCCCGGCGCGTACCAGCCGGCGGACGCGATCGTCGCGCCCGCGCCACCGCGGATCGTGCCCGCGTTCACCAGCGTGAACACGCCGCCGTCGATGGTGATCGCGGTCGATCGGTCGCCGGCCGCCTCGATCACGCCGCCCGCTTCATTGGTCACGGTCAGCGCGGCATCGGCGTTGCCGTAGAGCGAGAGCGCGGTGGCCGGGAAGGTGGCGGGGATGGTAAAATACGGATAGCCGATGTTGACCGTGTCGCTGCCGCCATTGGCCCGGATCGTGCCGCCGTTCGTCACCGTGACCGAGCGTGCCGCGGGATTGCCGGAGAGGCTGAGGACGCCCAGCCGCGCCGCGCTGCCGGCGGCGCCGGTGGCCTCGATCAGCCCCTGATTGTCGAGCGACAGCGCGGCGTCGCGCGCGAGATAGCTGCTGGCGGTGACGTGCAGCGTCGCGTCGGTCGCCGACATCGTCCCGGTGTTGGTGAAGGCGAGCGTCAGCGCGCGTGGGTCGGCCGCGCCGAAGGAGAAGTCGTCGGTGCGGTTGAGCGCGGTCATGCCGCGGATCGTGCCCGTGTTGCGCGCGGTCAGCGTCGCGTCGGCGCTGAGATAGAGCGCCGACTGCTGGCCGCCCGGCGCTGCGGTGATGCTGCCCGCGTTGGTGAAGTCGCCCACCGTGCCGACGATGCTGCCCGTGACGTCGCCGCGATTGATGAGGCTGGTCAGCGCGCTCATGTCCGCGCCCGGCTGCAGCTGGGTGCTCACCGCGGTGATGTTCCCGGTGAGCGTCGCGGTGTTGACGATCGTGGCGTCGCCCGAGAGCAGCAGGTCGGTCGTCAGCGGCGCGTCGGCGCGCAGCGTCAGCACCGTGCCCGCGCCGGTGGCGCGCGCGCCCTCGCGCTCGAAGCTGGCGAGCAGCGACCCGCCCAGCGTCACGGTCGCGCTGGTGTCGCGCGCGTGGACGAAGGTGTCGTTGCCGTCGCCGCCGTCGATCGTGCCGCTCACCCCGGTGTCGTCGCCGTAGCTGACGAACTGGTCGTCGCCGCTGCCGAAGCGCAGGTTGCCCGCGATCGTGCCGCCGCGGGCGACATAGGTCGCCGAGGCATAACTGGCGCCGAAATCGTTGAAGCCGAGCAGCACGTCGCCGGTGATCGTGCCGGCGTTGGTCAGTGTGCCGTTGCCGAGCTGCACCGCGATGGTCTTGCCCGCGATGGTGCCGCCAGCGCGGTTGAACACCGTGCCGCCGTAGTAGCTGCCCGCGATCGCGACGCTGCCGCTGCTGGCGATGCGACCCGTGTTGTCGACGGTGAGGCCGTAATAATCACCGCGAAGCGCCACCCCGGCGACGTCGATCGTGCCGCTGTTGGTGAGGCTGAGCCCGTTGTAGGTCGCGATGATGCCGCTCGCCGCGCCCGCGCCCTCGGCCTGGACGATCGTGCCGCTGTTGACGACGATGCCCGCGCGCACCGCGCTGATGGCGCCGCCGACCGTGATCGTGCCCGCGTTGGTGAACGTGTCGGTGGAACCGAGATCGACCGCGACGTCGGGGTAATAGGACGTGTCGCCGCTCGCGCGCACCAGCGTGAGCGCGCCGCGATTGGTGACCGCGAGCGTGCCGCCGCTGGCCTGCGCCTCGCCCGGCGCGTAGATCACGGTGCCGCGCGCGATCGCGGGCGCGCCGGTCGCGGTGATGGTGCCGCTGACGTCGACGCTGCCCGAGCCGGCGACGACCAGCGGCGCGGTGGCTCCGGTCAGCGTCACGGCGGCGCCGTCGAACAGGTCGTAGCCGACCGCGGCAAAGCCCGCCGGCGCCGCGCCGCCCGCGGTGTTGGCGCTACCGCGGACGCGATAGCGCAGCGCACTGCCGCTCGCGGTGACGGCGCCGTTGATCCCGGCGAAGCGGCCGTCACCGCTCCCCTCGAGCTCGGTCACCAGCGTGTCGCCCCGCCCGAGCGTGAGGTTGCCGTTGAGCATCCCGCCGGACAGCGCGATATAGCGATTGCCGTTATAGATATCGTTGCCCGAGGGGGTGCCGAGCACGACGTCGCCGTCGATCGTGCCGGCGTTGACGACCGTGGCGTTGAACAGCGACACGTTGCTGCCCTGCGGCCCGATCGCCAGCGCGCCGCCGCTGATGCGGCCGCCCGCGCGATTGTCGACCGTGCCGTAATAGTCGAGGATGACGCCGGTGCCCGACGCGCTGATCGTGCCCTGGTTGACCAGAGTGGAGCTCACCTTGGCGCCGGCGACCGCGCCCGTGATGGTGCCGCTGTTGGTCGCGTCATAGCCGTACGAGCCCGACACTTCGAGGCCAATCCCGCCGCTCGAGGCGATCGTGCCGCTGTTGCTGAACTGCGTGCTCCACGCCTGCACCGCGGTGTCGCGCGCGGTGATCGTGCCGCTGTTGGTGAAGCTGCTGCCGTAATAGTCGCTCGTCACGCCGCTGCCGGCGGCGTCGATCGTGCCCTGGTTGTCGAACCGCGCACCGCTCGTGCGCACCGCATAGCTGCCGGTCGCGGTGGTGCGCAGCGTGCCGGCGTTGACGAAGCTGCCGCTGCCGAAGCTCGTGCTCGTCACCACCTGCGTGCCGCCCACCAACGCGGTGCGGTTGACGACATGGCCCGCGCCGCCGAGCTGCAGCGCGCCGCCGAAGCCGTCGCCCAGCGTCACGGTGACGTCGCGCGCCACCACCAGCCCGAGCTGCTCGAAATGGGTCGGCAGCGTCACCGCGCCGAGCGTCGCGTCGGCGTCGATGCCGAGGCGCAGCGTGTCGGTGCCGGCGCCGCCGTCGATCGCGCCGGTGACGCCGGTCCGCACCATGCCGTCGACATAGGTGGCGACGAGCGTGTCGTTGCCCGCGCCGAGCGTGAGATCACCGACGATCGTGCCGCCGATCGAATCGATCGTGCTGTTCTGGTCGCTGCCCGCGCGTGAGATCACCGCGCCCGTGATCGTGCCACGATTGGTGAGCGTCAGCGCGCCGTCGGCGTCGATCGCGACGCCGTTGACCGCGGAGATGATCCCGTCGTTGCGGATGGTGCCGACGCGCCCGCGCAGGCCGGCGATCGTGCCGGTCGCGGCGTTGGTGACGTCGATGCCGTCGTAATAGGTCTGGCCGGGCAGGCTCACCACCACCGCGGCGCCGGCCGTGCCGGTCAGCGTGCCGGCGTTGGTCAGGCTCGCGGTGACATAGCTGTTGCTGGCCGGGTCGCGCGACACGAGCAGCGCCTGGCTGCCGCTGACGGTCGCCCCCACCGCGACGGTGATCGCGGCGCTGGCCGAGGGGTAGACGGTGTAATAGGTCCCGAGCGTGCAGCTGTTGACCGACGCCCCGCCATAGGGATCGTCGCAATAAGCGGTGTAGGGCGCGGCGGCGTTGACGCGGATGCCGGGGTTGGCACCGCCGTCCACGGCGCCGGCGACCGCGAGCTGGACGCCCCATGCCGCAACGTCGATCGCGGCCGCCCCACCCGAGCGGACGGTCGCGTCCGCGGCGACCACGACCCGCGCCAGATCGGCGCCCACCACCAACCCGTCACCGTCGGTGCCGGTGCAGCTGGTGGTCGCGTTCGCGCGCGTCGGGTCCGGGCTGCACTGCGCCGCCGCGGGGCTGCTGGCCGCGCCGATCGCCACGATGCTCGCGCCGAGCGCGAGCGTCCACCGGCGCACGCGCACCGAACCCTGCATCTTCATATGAATTAACCCCCGGAATTCTACGCGATTCCCCAATCGCAGTCCGCGTTGCTAGTAGGTTGTGACCCGCTCCGTCGAGCAGGATTTTTGACCCAGATTGACCCAGGTGCCGGCCGGAGCGTGCCGCATCGGGCACCGCCGATCCGGGGAAACCACCGCCGTTCGCGATCCACGATGACGCGAGCTACCGAATCGTCGCGCGGATCGAGGCGGTGCCTGCTGGTAAGGTTCGTCCGTCACGAAGGTCTCCGCTCACCCGATCGGCATGCCCGGCGGGATCGCGGGCGCGGGGCGCGACGCCGGCGCGAGCGCGCGGTCGAGCGCGTCCGTGTCGCCGAGCAGCCGTGCCACGCCCTGCGCCCAGGCGTCACGCTTGTCCCGCGCGAGCCGCTCGCGCGTCGCTGCCAGCGCGGCGTCGAGCCGCAGCGCCACGTCAGCGCCAGTCGCGGGCGCGCGTGCCGCCGCGGCGATCGCCAGCACCGTCCGCAGCGCGATCCGCTGCGCCACCGCGTCGTCATGGCGCGCCACCACGTCGCGGTCGAGCCGGTCGAGCAAGGTCTCCACGCCGGGCAGCGCCGCGTCGGCGGCGTGCTGAAGGTGGAGCCGGGTGAGCCGCGCCGGCGCCAGCAGCGTCTCAAGCGCCACCTGCGCCGCGACGTCGGTCGCGACCAGGGAGTCGAATACCGCGCCGCCCGCGGTGTCGAACACCTCGCTGTCATATTGCGGGTCGGCGCTGCCGTTGACCCCCGACGACAAGGTCAGCGCCAGCGCGGGCGGCACGGTGAGCGCGGCGGGGCTGAGCGTCGCCATCAGCGCGTCGAGCGCGGCGCCCTGCTCGGCCGCGGTCGCGCGGGTCGGGGGCGGGGCGCTGTCGCCCGCGGTGGCGTAGCTGTAATGAACCCCGCCGAGCGTCTTGCCGATCGCCGCCACGGCGTAGCGGTGGAACAGCCACAGCGGCACGAAGCTGCGGCGCAGGTCGGCCAGCGGCGCGCCGGCGTGGAGCACGCCCGGGCCGAAGCGCGCCAGCGCGACGCGGCGCACCGCCATCACGTGCGCGAGGTCCGCGGGGGAGTCGGCGCCCTCGGTCCACATGCTGTCGCCCGGCACCGCGAGGCTCGGGTCACGCCCGTCGATGTCGGTGAGGTAGCGCATCCCCGCGCGCTGCGCCGCGTCGGCCTTGGCCGCGGCGGCGACGTCGGGGTCGGTGCCGGCTTTGGGCTGGCCGTAGAGCCAGTCGACCGTGAACCTGTCCCACGCGCCGATGCCGCTGGCGTAGGCGTCGGACAGGTCGATCGCGTCGCCGTCGAGCGCGATCTTGGCGAAGGGATAGTCCATCACCGACGCGCGCTCCTGCGTGCTGGCGGCGAAATTATGCGCGAAGCCGAGCGCGTGGCCGACCTCGTGCGCGCCGAGCTGGCGGATCCGCGCCAGCGCGACGCGGACCGGATCGTTGGCGGTGCCCTTGTTCTCCTCGGCGGTGCCGACCAGCCCCTCGAAGATCCAGATGTCCTGGCGCAGCCGCAGCCCCTCGAGCACGACATTGCCCTTGATGATCTCGCCGGTGCGCGGGTCGGTGACGCCGCCGCCATAGGACCAGCTGCGTGTCTGCCGCTCGTTCCAGTTGACGATGTTGTAGCGCACGTCCTGCGGGTCGGCGTCGGCGGGCAGGACGCGCACCTGGAAGGCGTCGATATAGCCCGCCGCGTCGAACGCCTGGTTCCACCACGCCACGCCCTCGGCCAGCGCGGTGCGGATTGGCTCGGGCGCCTTGTTGTCGATATAGAAGACGATCGGCTTGCGCACGCGCGAGCGCGCCGCGCCGGGGTCGAGCTTGTCGAGCCGGAAATGGTTGGCATATTGCTGCAGCACCGGCGCGCCCAGCGGCGTGTTAAACTCGTACACCGGGGTTGCGAAGGTGCCTGAGCGGATGTCGAAGCGGCGCGGCGCGAAGCCGGGCGCGGGCAGGCGTACCAGCGAGTGGTGGACGGTGAAGCTCACCTGCCGCCCGTCGGGCGCGATCGTGTCGACCTCCTCGCCCGGCGTGTCGGAGGCATAGGTCTGCACCGCTTCCAGTTCGATATTGTCGGGGAAGGCCTTGATCGAGCCGGGATCGACCGCGCTGAGCGAGTCGACCAGCTTGAAGCCCTTGGCCGCGGCGTTGAGCTGGTCGGCCAGCCGCATCGTGTCGCGCAGCAGCAGCGGGGCGAGGTCGACCGTTACCGCGCCGTCGGGCGCGGTCGCGGCGACGTCGAGCATCGCGACGGTGCTGAACGGGAAGTCCGCGCTTGCGCCGCGCCGCTCGAGCGCGTCGCCGGAGGAGCGATAGCGCGGGTTCTCGAACACCACCGCCACCTTCTTGCCGAGCCGGCGGAAGGCGAGCAGCTGGGTGTCGCCGACCATACCGTGGTCGATCCGGATCGGCGCCGAGCCCAGCCCGGTCTTGAGCGCGGTGGCGTAGAGGAAGCGCCCCGATATGCCGTCGGCATCGGGGGCGGGGAGGGTAACGAGCACCTTGCCGCTGTCGCGCTCGACCGTGACGGGGAGCAGGGTGGGCGTCGGCGCGGGTCGCGTCGTGGGCGCGGGCGCGCGCTGCGCGAGTACGGTGGGCGCGGCGATGCTCCCCGCGAGCAGGAGCGACGCGCCGAGTGCGCGGCGGAGACGGTTGGTGCTGGTCATGCGGCCCCTTCGTGTTGCGACCCGATCGAGGCTAGCACGGCCGGCATCGCGCATCCCGCCTCTTCTGTCGGGGCGCGCACGGCGATCCGGCCAGGTTGCTGCACCATGCAGGAAGAGCCTGGCTGCTCCTCCCTTTCAGGGGATCGCGACGTCAATTCTGTCCGTGCTCCTGCGGGGGCAGGAGCCCATGGTCGCGCGCGCCACGAGGCCTAGTTCGGCTTGGCCCTGGGTTCCGGCTTTCGCCGGAACACGGGGATGCGTCACACGCGCTGAGCGGTCGCGCAACGATCCGCTGCGAGGGGACGGGGCGGCGCCTGTCGATGTTCCCTACCGGGCCGCGGCGGCATTGCCGGCGGCCGCGTCGTCGCGCTCCGGTACGGGGGTAGCGGCGGACGCGGGCGCGGGCGGCGCGACATGCACCTCGACGCGGCGGTTCTTCTGTCGCGCCTCGGGATCGTCGCTGCCGTCGGGATGCGCGTTGGGGACGAGCGGGCTGGTCTCGCCGAGCGCGATCACGGTCAGGCGCGCCGGGTCGATCCCCTTGGCCACGAGATAGTCGCGCACGGTCTCGGCGCGGCGGCGCGACGCACGCAGGTTGGCGCGATCGTCGCCGCGCGAGTCGCTATGGCCGCGCAGCGTGACGGCGCCGCTGGCGCGCGCCGCCGGGCTGGCGACCAGCGCGTCGAGCGCCGCCGTCGCCTCGTCGGTCAGCGTCTTGCCGGCCGCGTCGAAGCCGACCACGACGTCCTCGGCGCGCGGCGCCTCCTCCTCCGGTGCGGGGGCGGCGACCTCGGGGCGCAGGATCGACTTGGGCGGCGCCACCGCCTCGGCGTCGTTGCCGGGCGCGGCGACGTTGTCGGCCACCTCGGCGCCGTCGGCGGCGTTGTCGCGGTCACCCGCCGGCGGCGACGAGCAGGCCGCGAGGCCGAGCAGCAGCGCCGCCGTGCCCGCCTCGATCGCCTTGATCCGCTTGATCGCCCTCTCGCTCATACGCTCACCTCCTGCTGCGCGCGTCGCGGCCCGGCGGGCGGACCGAAGCTGATGATCGTGTCGCCCGACTGCGGTACCGGCCGGCTCGCGTGCGAGAAGAAGCGCAGCGGCGCGCCCTTGCGCAGCAGCAGCAGCATGTCGGCCTCGTCGGCCATGTCGGCGCGCGCGGTCGCATAGTCGAACTTGTCGGTAATCCGCGTCTTGCGGAAGGCCCAGCCGTCATCGACGCGACGGACGATCTCCTCGACGCCGTGTCCGCTGGTGAAGAGCGCGCGGCCGCGCAGCGACGCGGGCAGCGCGCGGCGGTCGTCCTCGTGCGTTCCGGCGCCGAGCTGATACACGTTGTCGCGGCCGAGTTCGGGGGCGAATTCGTTGCACACCAGCGCGTTGTACGCCTCGTTGTCGGTCGTGGCGACGAGCACCTGGTAGCGCGACAGGTCGAGCCGGTCCTCGGTCGCCTCGGCGAGGATCTCGCCGTGATAGGAGTCGATCCCGCCGCGTCGCGCTGGCGCGAGCCGCTGCCAGCTGGTGTCGCAGATCGTCACCGGCACGTCGAGCTGGCGCAGCTGCGCCGCCAGCGCGATGCTCCACGGCGTCGCACCGACGATCAGCAGGCCGCGCTCGGTCGCCCCCGTCACCTTGAGCAAGCGCGCCACCGCGCCGATCGAGAAGCCGTGCGCCACGATCGTCGCCACCACCACCGCGAAGGAGAGCGTCACCAGGATCGAACCGTCGTCATAGCCGAGATTGCCCAGCCGCAGCGCGAACAGGCCCGAGATCGCCACCGCGACGATGCCGCGCGGTGCGATCCAGGCGACCAGCAGCCGCTCGTTCCAGGGCACGCGCGTGAAGGCGAGGCTGAGCAGCACCGTGGCGGGGCGCACCAGGAACAGCAGCGCGAGCAGAAAGGCGGCGAAGCGCCACTCGAAGCGCTCGAGCACGCCCAGGTTGAGCGTCGCCGACAGCAGCACGAACACGCCCGAGATCAGCAGGACGGTGACATTCTCCTTGAACGGGTGGATGTCGCGCAGCGAGTCGAGCCGCAGGTTGGCGAGCGCCACGCCCATCACCGTCACCGCAAGCAGCCCGGTTTCCTGCTGGACGAGGTTTGACACGACGAAGGTGCCGATCACCGCCACCAGCAGCACTGGCGCCTTGAGATATTCGGGCACGTGCCCGCGCGGGAAGGCCCAGGCGACCGCGCGCGCCGCGCCATAGCCGATCAACCCCGACACCACGCTGGCAGCGAGCAGCGAGAGCAGCAGCTGCGTGATCGTCACGCCCTCGCCGGCACGACGGAGATATTCGTAGGTGACGACGCCGCACAAAGCGCCGATCGGGTCGTTGACGATCGCTTCCCATTTGAGGATCGCGCGCGGCCGCGGCGCGATGTTGCTCTGCCGCAGCAGCGGGAGCACGACGGTCGGCCCGGTAACGACGAGGATGCCCGCGAACAGGATCGCGACCGGCCAGACCAGCCCGCCGATATAATAACAGGCGAGCGCGCCGAGCAGCCAGCCGACCGGCACGCCCACCAGCAGCAGCCGCGTCACCGCGCCGTCGGTGCGGCGCAGCTCACGGAAGTTGAGGCTGAGGCCGCCCTCGAACAGGATGATCGCGACGGCGACCGAGACGAGCGGCTCGAGCAGCGTGCCGAAGGTGCGATGCGGGTCGATCAGGCCGGTCACCGGCCCGGCGATGACGCCGGCGACGAGCATCAGCGCGATCGCGGGCCAGCCGGTGCGCCACGCCACCCATTGCGCGCCGATGCCCAGCGCGCCGATCAGCGCGATGACGAGTGCCTGTTGTTCCATCCGATGCGCATACGCGTGACGGCGCCGAAAGGAACCGCGCCCGCGCCGTGCCGCGTCGGCGCGCGGCTCAGTGGAGCGCGCGCAACGCCACGTAGCGGTGGACGCTCGCGGGCGCGACGTCGGCGAGGAACAGCGCCGCGCGCGCGCCCGCCAGTGCCGGGTCGTGCACCGCGGCGTGCAACGCGTCGCGCAGCGCCGCCACCAGCGCGACGGGCGTGGCGCGCGCGGTGACGAAGGGCAGCGCGGGGGAGGAGCGGGTGAGCGCGAGCTGGCGCAGCCCCGCCACCGCGCCGGGTTCGTCGCGCGCGAGCGCCGCATAGCTCACCGCGTCGATCGCGGCGACGTCGGCGATGCCGTCGCGCACTGCGGCGGCGCTGGCGCGGTGCGAGCCGGTCTCCACCAAGGCGGCGAAGACCTGCTCGAGCGGCTCGCCCGCCAGCGCGGCGCGGAACAGGTTGGCGCCGGTGTTCGAGCTGAACGCGTTGACCGCGGCGCGGCGGCCGCGCAGCCCCGCCAGCGTCGGCGCGGGATCGTCGGCGCGCACCAGCACGCGGCTGGCGTGGCGCCCCGGCGCGCAGTCCGGCACGGCGTAATGCGGCACCGCCACGACGCGCAGCGCGAGCGCGGGATCGCTCACCAGCGGGTAGCCGCAGCATTGCGCCAGCAGCAGCCGCGGGTCGCGCCAGATCGCCTCGACCGGGCGGCCGCGGTCCAGCGTCGCGGGCGCCGCCACGCCGCGCGCGGCGAGCCGCGCCGCGATCGCCTGCCACAACGCGTCATTGGCCCAGCGCTGCGCCGGCTGGTCGTACATGCCGAGCGAGGCAACCGCGCCGCTCACCGGGGCGCTGACCGGGGTGCCGCGGCGGGATGGACCAGCCGGTCGTGCGCGCGCAGCGCGAAGCGGCGCACGATCTCGCCGTAGCTGCGATGGATCCGCCCCGCCTGCGCCTCCAGCCGCGCGGCGTGGCAGCGCTGATAGGCGGGCAGCCGGTACCAGGCGAGCCCGGGCCGGTCGTGATGCGCGGTGTGGAGGTGGTTGTTGAGGTACAGCAGCCCCAGCACGCCGCCGCGCGCCACCGTCGCGGCGCGGCTCGGCCCCGGCAGGTCGGCGCGATGCTCGGCGAAGGAGCGCAGCATGGTCAGCGCGAGCCCGGGATAGACCATCAGCAGCACGTAGCGCGCGACGCCCAGCCCGGTCCACTCGAGCCACGCCACCAGCGGCACGACCGCGGCGCAATGCGGCGCCCAGTCACGCAGCACAGCGGCGGGCGCGCGGCGCAGCCGCCGCGCCTCGTCCAACCCTAGCGCCAGCACCGCGAGCGGGGGGCCGAGCACCAGCCGCCCGAGCAGCGTCGCCTGCGCCGCGGCGAGCGCGCGGGACAGGCCGTGCCCGACGACGTAGCGCGACTCGGGATCGTGGCGCGGGTCGGTGATATGCGGGCTGCGATGGTGCGCGCGGTGGCTGTCGCGGTAGATCGCGTAGGGCAGCCACAGCGCCAGCGGCACCGCGCCGACCGCGCTGTTGACCCACACCCAGCGCGTCGGATGGCCGTGGATCGTCTCGTGCTGGAGCGAGCCGTGCCACGCCACCAGCCACCCGCCCGCCGCCACCAGAAGCGACCAGGGCAGCAGCGCGTGCCAGTACGTCAGCGCGAGCCACCCGCCGTAGATCAGCGCCGCCAGCGCCACCGTCGGCCACTCGATGGCGCCGCGCCGCGCCGGCTCGCGCTCCTCCGTCGTCGCCTGCTCGTCGGACATCGCCACCTCCGGCCGCGATCATCCACCAAGACGGTAGGAGTTGGAATGACTATTTCTGATGAGGCAGATAGGAAGGCTATGCGGCGCGTGCCCGGTCATAGGCGAGCGCGGCCTCGGCGAAGGCCTGCTCGTGCGCGAGCGCCCAGTCGCAGAGCGCCTCGAACGGCGCGCGCAGCGAGTGGCCCAGCGGGGTGATCGCGTAGACGACGCCGATCGGCGCGCTCGGGATCACGGTGCGCGTGATCAGGCCGTGGCGCTCGAGCCGCTTGAGCGCGTCGGCGAGCGACTTGTGCGTGATGCCGTCGAGCCGCCGCTTGATCGCGTTGAACCGCGCGGGTTCGGGGCACAGCACCGTCAAAATCATGATCGTCCACTTGTCCGCGATCTTGTCGAGCACGGGGCGGATGCGCGGCACGTCCATCATCGCCTGGCACGACAGCGCCGCCAGATCGGTATCGCTCGCCATATCTACTCACCTCCTGGTGCGTTCTTGATAGCAGATATGCGTCGTATATCTACCCGCCCTCCATGACGAGGAAGGACGGACGATGACGCGGATGGCAGGCAGGATCGCGCTGGTGGTCGGCGGCGCACGGGGGATCGGTCTCGCGACCGCGCGCGCGCTGGGGGAGGAGGGCGCCACCGTGGTGCTGACCGGCCGAAGGGAGCAGGAGGTCGCCGCGGCGGCCGCGGACCTGGGCGCGGCGGCGCAGGGGATCGTCGCCGATGCGGCGGCGCAGGCCGATCTCGCGCGCGTCGTCGCCGAGGTGCAGCGGCGGCACGGGCGGATCGACGCTCTGGTGCTCAACGCCGGCCTGTCCGAGCCGGCGACGCTGGCGGAGGAGACCGCCGCGCATGTCGACCGCCATTTCGCGGTAAACGTGCGCGGCGCCTTGTTCGGGTTGCAGGCGGCGCTGCCGGTGCTGAGCGACGGCGCGGCGGTGGTGCTGGTCGGCTCAATCGCCGCGACCATGGGAGTGACGCCGTACAGCACCTATGCCGCGACCAAGGCGGCGCTGCGCTCCTACGCGCGCAGCTGGGCGGCCGAGCTCGCGCCGCGCGGCATCCGCGTCAACGTCGTCGCGCCGGGCCCGACCGACACCGACATGATGGCGGTCGTCCCCGAGGAGGTACGGCGCACGCTGATCGCGCCGATCCCGCTCGGTCGCATGGCGCGGGCCGACGAGGTCGCCGCCGCGGCGCTGTTCCTGCTGAGTGACGCCGCCAGCTTCGTCACCGGCGCCGAGCTCTGCGTCGACGGCGGCATGCGGCAGGTCTGACCGCCTGAGGCGGGTCCTGCGCCGCCGCGACCCGAGGTGACGCGGCGGCGCAGCGACCGGCGTCAGAAGCGGAACGCGGCGGTGGCGCGCAGCGAGTGCCAGTGGAACTTGTCGTCGCTGCGGATGAAGTCGGTGCCTGAGGCGCTGCCGCCGTTGTTGGCGTTGGTGAAGGGCGTACCCGCCGGCCCGGCGGCGCGGACGACATAATCGTCGTCCTGATACTGGTGATAGATATATTCGAGGCCGATCGAGAAGTGCCGGCCGAGCCGCTGCTCGACGCCGCCGCCTGCCTGGAAGCCGAACTGGTTGCGCTTGCCGCTGCCCTCGAACGTATTGGTCGTGTTGGTCGAGCCGAAGGCGCGGTCGATCCGCGCATAGCCCGGGCCGAAGGTGCCGTAGAACAACGTGGTGTCGTTCGGAGTGTAGCCGGCGCGCGCGCGCACGCCCGCCTCCCAGTCGACCCCCCGATTAAAGACATAGCTCGCCGGCGTGCTCGAGAAGGCGCTCACGCCGTCGGTGATGTTGGTGGTGCCGAACTCGCCAACCACGCCGACGACGATGCGGCCGCGCTGCGCGTCGAAGCCGAGCCTGCCGTAATAGGCCCAGTCGTCCTTGTCCTTGGCGCAGCGGCCGCCATTGGCGGGGCTGAGCTGGTTGGTGGCGCGGCCGCCGCAGAAGCCCGGGCCGAACGCGTCGGCGCCCGAGCCGGTGCGCACCACGTCGCCATATTGCCCGTCGAGGTTGCGGTCGAACAGCACGCGCGAGCGGCCGCCGTCGTTGGTCTGGACGTCATAGCCGCCGGCCGCGCCGACGTAGACGCCGCTGAAGCCGCCGTCGCTCTCCTGCGCGGTCGCGGGCAGCGCGTAGGCGGCGAGCAGCGCCGCCGCGGTCAATCCGATCACCTTCATGTTTCACTCCCTCGTGAATCGTTTGTGGGGAGGAGGCGATGGCCTCCCCCCCTGTCGTCGTCATACCCGTCGTGCGGCGGCCACGCGCCGCCCCACGCCGGTCATCAGGGCAGGCCGACGCGCAGCGTCGCGTTGGGGTTGTTGGTTCCGTTGGGGAAGAAACCGCCGCCGTTCTGGTTGGCGCCGGTGGCATTGAGGTAGACGATATTGTGCACCTGGCGGCTGTTGCGGCTGTAGACGATCGCGTCCGCATCGGCAGGGACGAGATTGGCGGCGCCATTCGTGCCGGTCAGGCCCTGGTCGGTGTCGCCGCCCTGGTCGAGCGCGTCGCGCGCGTCGGAGATCTTGCCCGCCGCGGTGACCAGAGCGGGGGTGGCGATGCCCTTGGCGTAGAGCACGGTGCGCACCAGCCCGGCGTGATAGGCCTCGGCCGCGAGGATGCCAGCGGCGGCCTCGAGGAAGACCTTGCTCGACAGCAGCGGCGCCGCGCCCTTGTAGGCGGTGACCCCGACGTCCTCGAACAGATAGGCGCCGAGCAGGAAGTTCTCGGGCGAGGAGTACGGATTGAACGTGTCGCTCGCGCCGATCACGCCGGCCGCGCGCGCCGCCGCGGTGAAGGCGCCGCTCGCATCGCCCGAGATGTTGATGTTGGGCATGGCGATCGCGGCGGAGCCGAGCGCGGCGCGCAGGAAGGCGACGTGCGCGGCCTCGTCCGCGGCGATCTCGCGGGCATAGGCGCCGACCAGTGCGTCGCCCGAGAAGTCCACCTTGGCGCCGCCGGTGACGCTGCCGCCCGCCGTGCCGGTGCCGCTCGCGGTCAGATTGGCCGCCAGGCCGCTGCCGTTGACGGCGTAGAGGTAAAATTGCGCTTCGAGATACTCGAGGTTGAGCGCGAGGTTGAGGATGTCGCTGTCGGTCACCGCGGCGGGTGTCGGCGTCGGCGTCGGCGTGGGATTGGGCGCGTCCGACCCCCCGGAATCGAAGCAGCCGGACAGCAGGCTGACGCCGCCGAGCGCGAGCGTGCCGCCGCCCGCCACCTTGAGGAAGCGGCGCCGCGCCGTGCGGCGCGTGTCCGCGGCGGCGAGCAGGTCGAGAGCTTTGCGATGATCGATCATGTGCGTGGTTCCTGTGACGAGCGAGGGACGGGGAGGCGAAGGCGCCGCCGCACGCTCACGTGGTCGACCGGATGTTGCCGTTGACGCCGTTCGGGAAGAATCCGCCCATCGTCGCCGAACCGGCGTTGAGGTAGACGATGTTGAGCACCTGACCGGTGCTGCGGCTGTATGCCAGGCCGTTGACGTTGAGCGGCGCGATGTTCGAGGTCAGCGTATCGCCGCTGCCGCTCGGCATGATCCCGACATCATCCTTCGGCGCGATGCCGCGGATCTGGTCCTCGGTCGGGCTGCCATCGAGCGCGTCGCGCGCCGCCGAGATCTTCTCGGTCGCCTCGACCAGCGCGGGCACGCCCTTGGCGTACAGCGTCGTGCGCACGATCGCGGCGTGATAGGCCTCGACCGCCAGGATCCCGGCCGCCGCCTCGAGGAAGGTCTTGTTGCTGAGCAGCGGCGCCGCGCCCTTGTAGGCGGTGACGCCGACGTCCTCGAAGATATAGGCGCCGAGCAGGAAGCTGGTCGGGTCGGCATAGGGGTTGAACACGCCCGATGTCGCATCGACGACGCCGGCGGCGCGCGCCGCCGCGGTGAAGGGGCCGTCCGCCGCACCGGAAATGTTGATGTTGGGCATCGCCACCGCCGACGACCCGAGCGCGGTGCGCAGGAAGTTGACGTGCGCCTGCTCGTCCGCCGCGATCTCGCGCGCATAGGCGCCAACGACGGGATCGGTCGAGAAATTGACCTGCGCGCCGCCCGTGACCGTGCCGCCGGCGGTGCTGCCGCTGCCGGTCAGCGTCGACGGCAGGCCCGTGCCGTTGACCGCATACAGATAGAATTGCGCCTCGAGATATTCGAGGTTGAGCGCGAAGTTGAGCACGTCCGCGTCGGTCACCGCGGTCTGCGCCTTGGCGGGATCCGCATAGACGAAGGCGGAGCCGACCGCGGCGGCGCCGAGCGCGGCGGTGAACAGGGCGCGGCGGTCGTGGCGTCGCTGCGCGCGGGTCTCGAGTGCGTCGATGACCAGATCGTCTTCATTCATGAGTGGCATCTCCCTCTGCTCGCAGGAGGAGGCCATGTCCCCACGCGTGAGCGACGAGAGTTACGGCGCTCGGATCGTCCGGGATGTCTTAGGACACGAATGTTTATATTTCGGCGCGCCGGAACCTTTTCCTTCGCGGCGAGTGCCGCTGCAGCGAGGATGTTCCAACGCCGCTTCTGCCAAAGCTCGAGGCCCGTCCAGCATGATCATGGCGACCGATGCGCGACGATGGTAGCGCGTCCCACCCGCCGGCGAGCATCGACCGACGCACGCACATGTGCCGGCAGGGAAGGAAATCGCCGCGCCAAGGCTCTCAACCGTCAGCGGCACCAGCAAGGAACCGGAAAGGACGAGATGGCGGGCGGGACGGCAGGAGGCGTGATCGACGCCGCGCGCAGGCGCCAGACCGCCGTCTGGGTCGCGCGCGAGATCCTGCCACACGAACATCGCGTCCGCACCTGGCTGCGGCGCTCCGGCACCGCGCCCGAGGACGCCGACGAGCTGATCCAGGAGGCCTATTGCCGGCTCGCCATGCTGGAGGCGGTCGATCACATCGACAGCCCTTATGCCTATTTTTTCTCGATCGTGCGCAACCTCTTGGTGCGGCGGCTCAAGCGCCAGCGCATCGTGCCGCTCGAGACGATCGCCGAGATCGACGCCTATCACGACGACCGCCCTTCACCCGAGCAGCTCGCCGCGGGGCGGCTGGCCTATGGCAAGGCGCTCGACCTGATCGCGCTCCTGCCCGAACGCTGCCGCCGCATCGTCCAGCTGCGCAAGATCGAGGGCTGGTCGCAGCGCCAGATCGCCGAGCATCTCGGCACCACCGAGAAAGCGGTCGAGAAGCAGGTCTGGCTCGGCGTGCGGTTCCTGCGCCAGGCGTGGAGCCGCGCCGAGCAGGACGCGGACGATCTGATGAGCCAGCACGAGCAGCGCGGAGGGCGTCGGCAATGACGGGGCCGGTGACAGGTGCGGGGAACAAGCAGAGCGCGGGCGAGATCGCGGACGAGGCGGCGGCCTGGGTCGCGCGGCTCGACGCCGATGGCTGGTCGGCCGCGGACGAGGTGCTGCTCGAGCAGTGGATGGCGGCCGACCCGCGCCGCCGCGGCGCGCTGCTCCACGCCCAGGCCTGCTGGGTCGCGCTCGACCGACCCGCGCCGCGCGCGCGCGCGGCGGTGCGACGACGCGGGCTGTTCGTGGCGGCGGGGGCCACGCTCGCCGCCTCGTTCGCCGGCGGCGTCCTGTGGCTCGCGGGGGGCACGACCTACCGCACTGAGATCGGCGAGATCCGCCGCGTCCCGCTCGCCGACGGCTCGACCGCGACGATCAACAGCGACACCCAGCTCGAAGTGACGCTGGCGAGCCGCCGGCGCGAGGTCCGCATCGCCAGCGGCGAGGCGTGGTTCCGCGTCGCCAAGGATCCGGCGCGGCCGTTCGTGGTCGAGGCAGGGCAGGTGGTGGTGCAGGCGATCGGCACCGCTTTCTCGGTGCGACGCCGCGACGGCGGCGCGGACATCATCGTCACCGAGGGCGTGGTGCAGGTCTGGGCGGCGCAGGCGGACGGCTATCGCACCAGCCTGGTGGCGGGCCAGAGCGCCTTCTTCGGCGACAATGCGGCGGTGCGGATCAGCGACGGGCCGCCCTCGGCGGTCGACCGCGCGCTGGCGTGGCGCTCGGGCGCGATCGACCTAAGCGGCCAGACGGTCGCGCACGCGGTCGACGAATTCAACCGCTACAACCGCCGCAAGCTCGTTCTCGCCGACCCGCGGCTCGCCGGCGAGCAGATCGACGGCATCTTCCGCACCGACGACCCGGAGGGCTTCGCGAAGGCGCTGCACGACAGCTTCGGGGTGCCGCTCGATACCTTGGACGCCGCGGCGATCCGCATCGGCCACGCGGAAAATGTAGCCGACGTGGAAGGAAGTTCCTCGCCGACGTCTCTCCACCAGCACGGGAAAGCAACGAGACCGTGAGGAGTGGATTGATGGGGGGAATGAGGCGGCATCTGTGGCTCGCGACGGGCGCGGCGGTGGTGGCGGCCGCGCAGCCGGCGATCGCGCAGGCCAAGCAGTTCGACATACCCGCGCAGCCGGCCGAGAGCGCGATCACCGCGCTCGGCCGCCAGGCGGGGGTGCAGATCGTCGCGGCGCGGTCGTTCAGCCGCGGCAAGCGCACCAACGCGGTGCGCGGCGCGATGAGCGTCGACACCGCGCTGACGCGGCTGCTCGAGGGCACCGGGCTGCGCGCGCAGCGCAGCGGGCCGCAGACCTATGTCGTGCTCGGCCCGGTCGCGGCGATGTTCGCGCCGGTGAGCGCGCCGGCGAGCGCGACCGCGCGGCAGGTGTCGGCGAGCGAGCCCCAGGTGGCTCCCGGCGTCACCACCGACCAGCCCACCGACGGCGCGACCGGCAGCACCACCGCCGCCAACGTGCCGGCTGAAGGCCAGGCGGAGGAGCCCGCGCGCGACGTCGTCGTCACTGGCTCGCGCATCGTCTCGGGCGGCTTCACCGCGCCGACGCCGACCCAGGTGCTGAGCTACGAGGCGATCACCAAGAACGCCCAGCCCAACGTCTTCACCACGGTGGCGCAGCTGCCCGCGCTGCAGGGCTCGACCGGTGCGACGGTGGGCGCCAACGGCACCTCCACCGGCGTGCAGGGGCTCAGCACGCTAAGCCTGCGCGGGCTCCAGCCGATCCGCACGCTGACGCTGATCGACGGCCAGCGCGTCGTCGGCGCCAACGTCACCGGCGTCGCCGACGTCAGCCTGTTCCCGCAGCTGTTGATCGAGCGCGTCGACGTCGTCACCGGCGGTGCCTCGGCCTCCTACGGCTCGGACGCGGTCGGCGGCGTGGTCAATTTCGTCACCAACACGCGCTTCACCGGCTTCCGCGCCAACATCATGGGCGGCATCAGCACCTATGGCGACGACGCCAACTGGACCGTGCAGGCGGCCGCGGGCAAGTCGCTCGCGGGCGACCGGCTCCACCTGATCCTCAGCGGCGAGTACAGCCACGAGGACGGCATCCGCTCGGCCGGCTTCGGCGTCGGCAACGATCCCAACGGCGACGGGCCCAACGGCCGCACCTGGCTCACCGCGCGCGGCGTGCAGAACCGCGGGATCACCACCGACGGGCTGCCGCAGTATCTCGTGCGCGATCACGTCCAGTCGACCTTGTTCGGGCGCTACGGCCTGATCAACGCGGGTCCGCTCGCGGGCACCGCCTTCGACGTCAACGGCAATCCGGTGCCGTTCCGCTACGGCACCGGCTGTCTGCCGGGCTCGTGCATCGGCGGCGATCTCAGCGGCAGCGTGACCAACGGCAACAGCTTCAAGTCCGAGATCACGCGGCTCAACTCCTATGGCCGGATCGGCTTCGACGTCGATCCCGACAACGAGATCTACGCCACGCTCAACGTCGCGCGCGTCGACACGAGCAACACGCCCAACCCCGGCTCGGCACAGGACAATCTCACGATTCAGTGCGCCAACCCGTTCGTGCCGGCGGCGATCCAGTCGGCCTGCGCGGCCAACGGCATCACCAGCTTCCGCTTCGGCACGGTCAACCCGATGTTCGACTTCATCGACGTCAACACGCGGCGGCACCAGTATCGCGGCGTGGTCGGTGCCAAGGGCAAGGTCGCGGCGTTCGGCACCGACTGGCGCTACGATGCCTATTACGAGCACGGCACCGGCATCACCGACATCAACGTCAACAACATCCCGCTGATGCCGCGCTACCGCGCCGCGATCCAGGCGGTGCGCGGCGCCAACGGCGTAATCACCTGCGCCGACCCGGTCGCGGTGGCGAGCGGCTGTTCCCCGCTCAACGTCTTCGGCGGCCAGGCGCCGACCGACGCGACGCGCTATTACATCGAGCCGCAGAACGGCCCGTACCAGCACACCCGCCAGACCCAGGACGTCGCCAGCTTCTCGGTCAGCGGCGAGCCCGTCGCGCTGCCGGCGGGACCGCTCGCGGTCGCGTTCGGCGCGGAATTCCGCCACGAATTCTACCGCGTCACCGCCGACCCCTACGGCAACGGCGTGCTGACCGGGAACGGCTTCACCGACGATTATCCTGCCGATCCGCTGCTCAACCCGCAGGGCGGCAACTGGTATGCCGGCAATTACCGCAACGGCAGCGGCGGCTATGACGTGCTCGAATCCTACCTCGAGCTCAACGCGCCGCTGTTCGACAGCGAGTCGATCGGCCGCGCCAACCTCAACGTCGCCGGGCGCGCGACCAACTACAGCACCTCGGGCACGGTCTACACCTGGAAGGTCGGCGGCACCTGGGACACGCCGCTCGACGGCTTCCGCCTGCGCGGCGTGACCTCGCGCGACATCCGCGCGCCCAACCTGTCCGAGCTGTTCGCCGCGCCGGTGACGAGCAACCGCACCGGCACGATCGACCCGTTCAACGGCAACCGCTCGATCACGGTGCTGCAGACCACCACCGGCAACCGCGCGCTCACCCCGGAGATCGCGCGCAACACCGAGGTCGGCTTCGTGCTGTCGCGCGCCAGCTGGCTGCCGGGCTTCAGCCTGTCGGTCGACTATTTCCGCATCAAGATCGACGACGCCATCTCGGCGCTGGACGCGCAGACGCAGATCAACCTGTGCTACGGCGGGGTGCAGTTCACCTGCGGCTCGTTCGACCTGAGCAATCTCGACTCGGCCTACGTCACGGTGCAGCCGTTCAACTTCGCGTCGATCTTCACCGACGGGCTCGACATCGAGGCGAGCTACACCACCAAGCTCGACGGCATCGGACTGCCGGGCCGGCTCAGCCTGCGCGGGCTGGCGACGCACACGATCAACTTCGTGCAGGACACCGGCCTGCCCGGCACGATCCCGCGCCAGCTCGCCGGCACCAACATCGAGGCCACCGCGGTGCCGCACTGGAAGGTGCTGGCGTCGCAGGACTGGAGCACCGACACGGTCAGCTTCACGGTGCAGGAGCGTTGGTTCAGCGCAGGCGTGTTCTCCAACGAGAACATCGTCTGCCAGACCAACTGCCCGGTCTCGACCGTCAACCACCCGACCTACGACTATAACCGCGTGCCGGGAGCGCTCTACGTCGACCTCGCGGCGTCGTACCGCTTCACCCCGGCGTTCCAGGCCTATGCCAAGGTCGACAACGTCTTCAACCGCGACGGCGAGACGGTGCCCGGCAACATCACCACGCCGACGCTGTACGACGTGGTCGGCCGCGCCTTCCGCCTCGGGCTGAGGGCGAACTTCTGATGGCGAGCTAGCGATCCTCCCCGGCACGGGGAGGATCGTTTCCTCGCTCCTTACACCGGAATTCCGCCATGCTCTCTCTCCTGCTGATCGCGGCGCAGGCCGATACCGCCGCGCCCGCGATCGAACGCGCCATCGCGGCGATGGCGCTGGAGGAGAAGGCCGCGCAGCTCGGCAACGCCGCGCCTGCGCTGCCCGCGGCGGAGCTGCCCGCCTATGATTATTGGAGCGAGGGGCTCCACGGCCTCGCGCGCAACGGCGTCGCCACCGTCTTCCCCCAGGCGATCGGGCTGGCGGCGAGCTGGGACGTCGACCTGCTGCGCCGCGTCGGCGACGTGGTCTCGACCGAGGCGCGCGCCAAGTACAACGCGCTGCCCCGCGGCACGGCGCGGCCGCGCTTCGCCGGGCTCCACCTGTGGTCGCCCAACATCAACATCTTCCGCGACCCGCGCTGGGGCCGGGGGCAGGAGACCTACGGCGAGGACCCGTATCTCACCGGCAAACTCGGCGTCGCCTTCGTCCGGGGCGTGCAGGGGCCCGACCCAGCCTTCCCCAAGGCGATCGCGACGCCGAAGCATCTCGCGGTTCATTCCGGCCCCGAGGCGGGCCGCAACGCCTTCGACGTCGACGTCTCGCCGCGCGACCTGGCGGAGACCTACACGCCCGCCTTCCGCCTCGCGCTGACCGAGGGCGGCGCGCTGTCGACGATGTGCGCCTATAACGCACTGCACGGCGTGCCCGCCTGCGCCTCGTCGGCGCTGCTCAACGAGCGCGTGCGCGCGCGCTGGCGCTTCGGCGGCATGATCGTCTCCGACTGCGACGCGATCGGTTATATCGAGAGCTTCCACAATTACCGGCTCGACCTGCCCTCGGCCGCCGCGGCGGCGCTGCGCGCGGGCACCGACCTCGACTGCGGGCCGAGCTACGACGCGCTGCCCGCGGCGGTGCGGCAGGGGCTGGTGAGCGAGGCCGAGGTCGACACCGCGCTGCGCCGCGTGCTCGGCTCGCGCGCCGCGCTCGGCATCGCCTTCGGGCGGCGCAGCCGGTGGGACCGTATCCGCTCCGACGAGGTCGACACCCCGGCGCACCGCGCGCTCGCGCTGGAGGCGGCGGAGAAGTCGCTGGTGCTGCTGACCAACAAGGACCGGCTGCCGCTCGCGGCGGGCACGCGGCTGGCGGTGATCGGCGCCAACGCCGACTCGCTCGACGTGCTCGAGGCGAACTACCACGGCACCGCGGCGGCGCCGATGACGCCGCTGGAGGGCATCCGCGCGCGCTTCGGCGCCGCGCGCGTCCGCTACGCGCAGGGCAGCGTGCTCGCCGAAGAGGTCGCGGTGCCGGTGCCCGAGACGGCGCTCTCCGCCGACGGCCGGCCCGGCCTGCGCGGCGAGTATTTCCGCGGCACGATCACCGGCGGTCGCCCGCTGCTCACGCGCCAGGACCGCGTCATCGACTTCGACTGGGACCGCGCGCCGCCCGCGCGCGGGCTCGAGGACCGCCGCTACGCGGTGCGCTGGACCGGGCAGCTGACCCCGCCCGCGCCCGGCAGCTACACGCTGCGGCTGGAAGTGCCGCGCTGCTTCGACTGCGACGGCCACGACCCGGTGCGGCTGTGGCTCGACGGCACGCCCGTGATCGCCGATCGCGGCAGCGACGAGGGGGTGGAGGCGCAGGTCACCTTCGCCGACGCGCGCCCGCGCGCGCTGCGTGTCGAGCTCGACCATGTCAGCGCCGACGGCGGGATCGGGCTGCGCTGGGTCGCGCCCGCCGCGGCGCAGCTGGCTGAGGCGGTCGCCGCGGCGCGCGATGCCGACGTGGTGGTCGCCTTCGCCGGCCTGTCGCCGACGCTGGAGGGCGAGGCGCTGCGGCTCGACGTGCCCGGCTTCGTCGGGGGCGATCGCACCAAGATCGAGCTGCCCGAGCCGCAGCGCGCGCTGCTCGCCGCGCTGGCGGCGACGGGCAAGCCGCTGGTGGTGGTGCAGATGACCGGCGCCGCCATCGCCGACCCCTGGACCAAGGCGACCGCCGACGCCGCGGTCGCGGCCTGGTACCCCGGCCAGGCCGGCGGCCCCGCGATCGCGCGGCTGCTCGCCGGCGACATCAGCCCCAGTGGCCGGCTGCCGGTGACCTTCTACGCCGCCACGCGCGATATGCCGGCGTACATCGACTACAGCATGAAGGAGCGGACCTACCGCTTCTTCACCGGCACGCCCCTGTACCCGTTCGGCCATGGGCTGAGCTATACACGCTTCGCCTATGCCGCCGCCTCGCCCGCGGCGGTGACGGTCGCGGCCGGCGCCGGGCTCAGCGCCGCGGTGCGCGTGAGCAACACCGGCGCGCGCGCCGGCGACGCGGTGGTGCAGGCCTATCTCGCCCCGGTCGCGCCGCAGCCGCAGGGGCGGACCGTGCCGGTGCTGCAGCGCCAGCTCGTCGGCTTCGCGCGCGCGTCGCTCGCGCCGGGGGAGACGCGCGAGGTGCGGCTGACGATCGACCCGCGCTCGCTCAGCCTGGTGGCGCGCGACGGCACGCGCGCGATCGTACCCGGCGCCTATCGGCTGTTCGTGGGCGGGGGCCAGCCCGGCGACGCCGACGGCGCCTGGACCGAGCTGACGATCACGGGCGAGCGCACCGTCCTGCCGGAGTGAGCCTGCGAGAATAGGAGGCTAAGCGCAGTCGACGTTCAGCCGATCCGCCCCTGCAAGGGCAGGATCAAAGAGACCTTTGGATGTCCATCATGCCCGCGGCCGCAGGGATATTCTCCGTTCCTCTTGACCTCCGCAGGAGCACTGTCGCGCTCACACCAGCGCGGACAGCCCCAGCGTCAGCACCAGCGCCACCACCGAGATCAGCGTCTCGCACACCGTCCAGCTGCGGATCGTGTCGGCGACGCTGAGCCCGAAATATTCCTTCACCAGCCAGAAGCCGCCGTCGTTGACGTGGCTGAGCACCACCGATCCCGCGCCGGTGGCGAGCACGAGCAGCTCGGGCCGCACCCCCGGGTTGGCGGCGGCGAGCGGCGCGACGATCCCCGCCGCGGTCGCCATCGCCACCGTCGCCGAGCCGGTCGCGACCCGCATCAGCGCCGCGATTAGCCAGGCGAGCAGGATCACCGGGACGTGGAGCTGCGCCGCCAGCGCGACGATCGCGCCGGACGCGCCGCTGTCGGTCAGCACGCGCCCGAAGCCCGCGCCGACGCCCACCACCAATGTGATCATCGCGGTCGGCGCGAGGCACTCGTTGGTGTAGCGCTGCAGCGTCGCACCGCTCAGCCCGCGCGCGAGGCCGAGCGTCCAGTAGCTCACCAGCACCGTGGCGAGCAGCGCCACCACGGGCGTGCCGAGGAAGCGCAGCACCTGGTCGAGCGGCGTGCCCGGCGCGGCGAGCGACGGCGCGAGGCTGCCGAGCAGCATCAGCGCGACCGGCAGCAGCAGCGTCGCCACCGTGATCGCGAAGCCGGGCAGCGCGCGATCGGGCACGTCCTCCGCCGCGGGCGGGGGCGGGACCGCGGGGGCGAGCCGCGGCACCACCCACCGCGCGTAGAGCGGCCCCGCGACCGCGGCGGTGGGCACGCCGACGATCAGCGCGAACAGCACGGTCAGCCCGACGTCGGCACCATAGGCCTGGGTCGCCAGCATCGCCGCGGGGTGGGGCGGCACCATCGCGTGCACCACCGACAGCCCCGCCGCCATCGGCAGGCCGAGCCGCAGCGGGTGCTGGCGCAGCCGCCCCGCGACCGCGAACACGATCGGCACCAGCAGCACGAAGCCGACCTCGAAAAATACCGGCAGGCCGACGATCAGCGCCACCGTCATCGCCGCCCAGTCGGCGCGGCGCGCGCCGAACAGGCCGATCACGGTGCGCGCGACACGGTCGGCGCCGCCCGACTCGACCATCATCTTGCCGAGGATCGTGCCGAGCCCGACCACCAGCGCGATATGTCCGAGCGCGCTACCGACCCCCGCCTCGAACCCTTTGACGATATCGGCCGGCGCGATCCCCGCGACCAGCGCGAGCGCGAGCGACACCAGGGTCAGCGCGACGAACGGGCTGAGCCGCGCGCGCACGATCAGCAGGATCAGCAGCGCGACCGCGCCCGCGGCCTCCAGCAGCAGCAGCGTGCCGCCGCTCACTCAGGGCTGCTTCCAGGCGACACAGTCGACCTCGACCTTGCAGTCGACCACCATCTGCGAGACGACGCAGGCGCGCGCCGGCGGGTGGGCGCCGAAATATTCCTTGAAGATGCGGTTGAACGACATGAAGTCGCGCGCGTCGTCGAGCCACACGCCGCAGCGCACGACATGCTCCGGGCCGTAGCCGGCCTCTTCGAGGATCTTGAGCACGTTGCGGATCGCCTGGTGGGTCTGGGGGATGATGCCGCCGTCGATCACCTCGCCGTCGACCATCGGCACCTGGCCCGAGACGTAGAGCCAGCCATCGGCCTGGACCGCGCGCGCGAACGGCAGGTGCTGCCCGCCGGTGCCGCTGCCGCCCTCGACGCCGTAGCGCTTGATGCCGTCACTCATCGATGATGTCCTTCGTTCGGTTGATTTTTCTGAAGACCCTCCCCGGTACGGGGAGGAGTTGATCTGCCCTGCCGCCACTATCGCGCCGCGCCCGGGCGCCGCAGCAGCCGTCCGCCGCGCGCGCCGGTGACGCCGCCGCGATCGAGCGTGGCGACGCCGTTGACCCACACGCCCAGCACGCCCTCGGCGGCGCGCGCCGGGTCGTCGTAGCTGGCGCGATCGAGCACGCGCGCGGAATCGAACAGCACGAGGTCGGCGGCGAGCCCGACGCGGACATAGCCGCGGTCGCGCAGGCCGAGCCGGTCGGCGGTGAGCCCGGTCATCTTGCGGATCGCCTCGGGCAGCGCCAGCAGCCCGCGCTCGCGGACGTAATGCGCCAGCACGCGCGGGAAGCTGCCCCACAGCCGCGGGTGCGGGCGCGGGTCGCACGGTAGCCCGTCCGAGCCGATCATGGTGAGCGGGTGCGCCAGGATGCGGTCGACGTCGCTCTCAGCCATGCAGTGGTAGACTGCGCCCGCGGGCTGGAGCCGCCGCGCCGCGTCGCGCAGGTCGCAGTCCCAGTCGGCGGCGATGTCGGCGAGCATGCGCCCGGCCTGGTCGGGCGCGGGCTCGGACCAGGTGATCAGGATCGGCGTCTCGGGCACCACCTGCTTCAGGTCGAGCGTCGAGGAGCTCGCGGTATAGGGATAGCAGTCGCAGCCGGTCGGGTGGGTCGCCGCGGCGGCCTCGAGCCGCGCCAGGATCTCGCCGCTGCGGCCGTACTGGCTCGCGCCGGCGCACTTGAGGTGGGACACCACCAGCGGCGCCGCGGCGTGGCGCGCGATCGCGACCGCCTCGTCGATCGCGGGCAGGATCGCGGCGCCCTCGCTGCGCAGGTGCGTGGCGTAGAGCGCGCCGGTGTCGCGCAGCGCCGCGGCCACCGCCATCACCTCCTCGGTCGAGGCGTGCGCGGCATTGGCATAGGCGAGCCCGGTCGAGAAGCCGAAGGCGCCGGCGTCGAGCGCGGCGGCGAGGTCGGCGCGCATCGCTTCGCGCTCGTCCTCCGCGGCATCGCGGTCGAGCCGGTCGAGATGGCGCGCGCGCAGCGCGGTATGGCCGACCAGCGCGACCACGTTGGTTGCCGGCTTCGCCGCGTCGATCGCGGCGGCATAAGCCGCGAAATCGGCATAAGCGAAGTCGCCGGGTGCGCCGAGCAGCACCATCGGGTCGGGCAGCGCGTCGCCGGCGCGGCCGGCGCCCGCGCTGATCCCGCAATTGCCGACCACCACGGTGGTGACGCCCTGGGTGATCTTGGGCGTCATCGCGGGCGCGGTGATCGCGACCAGGTCGTCGTGCGTGTGCGCGTCGATGAAGCCCGGCGCGAGCGCGAGCCCGCGCGCGTCGATCGCCTCCTCGGGCGGGGTGTCCGCGGCGGACGCGACAGCGGCGATGATCCCGTCGCGCACCGTCACGTCGGCGCGGTAGCCGGCGGCGCCCGAGCCGTCGTACAGCTCGGCGCCGGCGATGATCGTCTCGGTCATGGCTCCTCCCCGTCGCGATGCCGTCGCCACTGTCTCCTGCCGCGGGATTAATGTAAACAATTTTAGGTATCTGGGAGACACAAGGTGGACGAGCTGAACAAAGGGGTCGGGCAGGGCGACAGCGGGTGGGACCTGCTGGCGGGCGACGTGCCGCTTCCCGCGGCAGTGCTGAGCGGCCAAGACATGGCGCACAATCTCGCCTGGATGCGCGCCTTCATCGATTCCTATGGTCTGGCGCTGGCGCCGCACGGAAAGACGACGATGGCGCCCGCGCTGTTCCGCCGCCAGCTCGACGCCGGCGCCTGGGGGATCACCGTCGCCACCAGCCAGCAGGCGCGCGTCGCCGCGGCGCACGGGGTCGAGCGCATCCTGATCGCCAACCAGGTGGTCGGCGCAGCCAATGTCGCGGCGGTTGCGGCGCTGGCGGCGCGTCCCGCACTCGACCTGCTCTGCCTCGTCGACAGCCCCGCCGGGGTGGCGCAGCTCGGCGCGGCGTGCCGCGCGCGCGGCGCGACGCTCGACGTGCTGATCGAGCTCGCCCCCGAGCGCGATCAGGAGGGGCTGCGCTGCGGCGTGCGCGACGCGGCGCAGCTCGACGCAGTGCTCGCCGCGCTGGCGGACTGGCGCGGCGCGCTGCGGCTGGCGGGAATCGAGTTCTACGAGGGCGTGCTCGCCGACGAGGCGTCGGTGCGGCGCTTCGTCCGCCGCGCGGTGGCGACGGTCGAGCGGCTGGTGGCCGAGGGGCAGGTCGAGCGCACACCCGCGATCCTGACGGGGGCGGGATCGGCCTGGTACGACGTGGTCGCGGAGGAGAGCGCCGCGGTGGCGCGCGCCGGCGGCGTGCAGGTGGTGCTGCGCCCCGGCTGCTACATCAGCCACGACGACGGGCTGTACCGCGTTGCGCAGGAGCAGATCCTGCGCCGCAACCCGGTCGCGCCGGGGCTGGGCGCGCCGTTGCGGCCGGCACTACGGGTGTGGGCGGCGGTGCAGTCGATCCCCGATCCGGCGCGCGCGGTGGTGGCGATGGGCAAGCGCGACGTCGCCTTCGACGCCGGCCTGCCGCGCCCGGCGACGCGCTATCGGCCGGGAGAGGACGTGCGCCCGAGCGAGGCGCCGGCGCACTGGATTGTGACGGGCCTGATGGACCAGCACGCCTATCTGGCGATCGCGCCGGGCGACGATCTCGCGGTCGGCGACGTGATCGCCTTCGACATCTCGCACCCCTGCCTCACCTTCGACAAATGGCGGCGGATCCTCGTCGCCGATGCGGAGCATCGCGTCACCGAGGTGATCGAGACGTTCTTCTGAGCGCGGCGGAGGTCTCCGGGCTGACCCTGACGCGTCTCCCGGCCCGGCTGCGACGTTCCGCCAGGCTGCGACCGGCACCGCGGTTCGGCTTGCCTCCGGAGGGACCCGGCGATACGCCGCGGCCAAGCGCGCGGCGGAGAGGGTGACCGATGAACAGTCCGTTCTGGCATTATAATGCGTTGTTCGAGCCGCAGGCGCTCATCAGGCAACATGCCGCGGCCGACGTGCCGGCGATCCCCGACAGGTTCGTCAATTACTTCGGCGTCGCGATCGATCCGAAGTTCTTCCCCTCGATCCTGGGCGAACGCGTCGGCGAGGTCGAGCAGGAGACCATACCCGCGAACTGGCACGCCGACATCGCTGAGTTCGGCGCCGCACTGCGGGCGGTCGAGCTGGCCGAAACGACCTTCACCATGATCGAGCTGGGCTGTGGTTGGGGCTGCTGGATGAATATCACCGGCGCGGCAGCGCGACGGCGCGGTCTGGGCGTGTCGCTGATCGGTGTCGAGGGCGACAAGGATCATGTGTCGTTCGCTGTTCAGTCGCTGACCGAGAACGGGTTCACGCCCGACGAGTTCACGATCCATCGCGGCATCGCCTCCGCTGAAGCGGGCGAGGCCTTGTTCCCGTCGCAGGAGGGCGGTCACTGGGGATTGTCGCCCGTGTTCAACGTCACCGCGGCGCAACGCGACGAGGCGCTTGCCACCGGTCACTACCAGGCGCTCGCGATGGTCCCGCTGCGCGACCTGGCCGAGCAGCACGATCGGATCGACCTGCTCCACATGGACATCCAGGGCGGGGAATATGAGCTGGTCGCCGAGTCGCTGGACTTTCTCCGGGAGAAGGTCGCTTATCTGGTCATCGGCACGCATTCCCGCGCGATCGAGGGGCGGTTGTGGCAAGCGCTGGAAGAGGCGGGCTGGCTCCTCGAGATGGAGCGGCCGGGCATCTTCATGAACCACGAGAATAAACTCACCATCTCGGTGGACGGAGTGCAGGGCTGGCGCAATCTCGCTCTTTTTCCGCACTGATTGCCGGGCGCTGTCTAGCGCTTCGACAAGAGGCGCACTTTTCTGATTCATGCCGCAACGATCCATTGCTGCACCCGTGCGACTTGGGTCAGGCGACCACGACGAGGAACCACGCGGGCTCTGTCAAAGCTAATGCACCGGCGGCGCTCGCCGGGGTAGGGGAGGGGCATGCCCCGCCCGCGAAGACCCGCCAGCCCGTTCCGCTACTTCAACTCCTCGCCGGAGGTGATCCGGCTGGTGGTGCTGATGTACGTGCGTTTCCCACTGTCGCTGCGGAACGTCGAAGACCTGCTGTTTGAGCGCGGGGTCGACATCTGCCACGAGACAGTGAGACTGTGGTGGAACAGGTTCGGTCCGCTGTTCGCGGGCGAGGTGCGGCGCCAGCGGGTAAGCCGCATGCGCGGCTTCCGTCATTGGCGCTGGCACCTGGACGAGATATACGTGAAGCTGAACGGCGAGATGGTCTACCTGTGGCGAGCTGTGGATCACGAGGGTGAGATCCTCGAGAGCTACGTCACCAAGACCCGCGACAAGAAGGCTGCGCTCGCCTTCATGAAGAGGGCGCTGAAGCGGCACGGCTCGCCTGAGGCGATCACCACCGATGGTCTGCGCTCCTACGGTGCGGCGCTAACCGATCTCGGCGCCCGCGAGAAGCAGCAGGTGGGGCGCTGGGCCAACAACCGGGTGGAGAACTCGCACCTGCCGTTCAGGCGACGAGAACGAGCGATGCTGCGGTTCCGGCAGATGCGCACCTTACAGAAGTTCGCCTCGGTCCACGCCAACGTCCACAACCACTTCAACCACGAACGCCACCGCGTCGACCGCCAGACCTACAAGCAGCGCCGCTCCGCGGCGTTGGCAGAGTGGCAGGCGCTCGTCAGCTGATCCGTGGCTCACGAAGCCCTTAGTGCATCGTGTAGAGACGAGTTCGCATTAGACTGACAGCACCCTCGATCCCCATGAACGTGCAAGCCAGCGGCGTGTTGGCCGCGCCCGCGAACAGCGCGACGAAGCCGATCGCTGCGAATAACCCCGTCGGCACTCCGAACATCGGCGCGAGCGCGTTGCCGAGCGCCGCGCCGATGAAGAACAGCGGCGTGACCTCTCCGCCCTTGAAGCCCGCGCTGAGGGTGACGACGGTGAACAGCAGCTTCAGCGCCCAGCTCCATGGATGGGTGTCGGGACCAAAGAAGCTGGCGATGGTCAGGCCGTCCGGTGTCGCGGCGAGCGTGCCGAGGCCGAGATAGTCGCGGGTTCCGAGCAGCCAGACCAGCGCAATCACGGCCAACCCGCCGATCACAGGGCGCAGAGGGCCATAGGGAACGAGACGCTTCAGCCATCCACCCAGCGCGTGATTGGCCTCGGCAAAGGTCAGCCCGGTCAGTCCGAAGGCAATGCCGGCAACACCGGCCTTGGCGACGAGCAGCGCGTCGACCGGCACCAGCGCATCGACATGGTAGACGCTGTGATGAATGCCCCAGGCAAGACAGATCCAGTCACCGACCAGCGCCGCGACCAGGCATGGCACCAGCGCACGATATTCGACCCGGCCGATCGCCAGCACCTCCAGTGCAAAGACCGCGCCCGCGATCGGCGTCCCGAAGACCGCGCTGAATCCTGCCGCGATCCCGGTCATCAGTAGGATGCGTGTCGCTTCCGCATCCAATCTGAGCGCGCGTCCAAACCCGCCGGCAAGACTGCCGCCCAATTGCACGGCGGTACCTTCGCGTCCCGCCGATCCCCCGAACAGATGTGTCACGACCGTGCCGAAGAAGATGAGCGGAGCCATGCGCAGCGGCACCCCGCCCCCCGGTTCGTGGATTTGCTCGACGATCAGGTTGTTGCCACCTTCGACTGATCGCCCCGTCAGATGGTAGAGCAGTCCGACTACGAACCCACCGATCGGCAGCAGGTAGAGCAGCCAGGGAAAGGCGAAGCGGAGCCGGGTTACGGCATCGAGGCTCCACAGGAAGGCCGCGCAGAGCGTTCCCACCGCTGCGGCCATCGGGACCAGGATCAAAGCCCATCGCAGTACCGACATGGCATGGGTACGGCGATCGCGAATGAACGCTGCCATGTTGAACTGGTCATAGAGATTGCGAAATGTCGCGCGCACGATTCCTCCTTTGCTGCCTTGCGGCGCCTGGTAGGAATCATCGGCCCTTGCGAGGGCGGTTCGACCAAATGGCCCGGCGGAAATCCATCGCCGTGCCTCTGCATATGCTGTTCGACCGCGACCTGGTCAACCAACCGCAGAAGCACGAGACCATCGTTTTGGTGAGGACCGATAAAATGGTTCTGGCCATGGAATAAACCTCGACGAGCATCGTCTACGCTTTCGACACCGATGCGCCGGAGGCTTATGCGTAGACGAGATTGGATGCTGGGTCTGGCAGCTTCGGCCCTGCTCACCGGCGCAGTCGCGGCCGCTCCCGCCGATGGCTATGCCAGCATGGTGTCTGCCGCGATGGACCGGATGATGGCGGGCATGATGGTCAAGCCGTCCGGCGACGTCGACCGCGACTTCGTGGCGATGATGCTCCCGCATCATCAGGGCGCTATCGATATGGCGGTGGCGGAGCTTCGCTACGGACACAACGAGCAGCTCAAGCGCATCGCGCAGGAGATCATCATCGATCAGCAGCAGGAGATCGCCGCCATGAAGTTGGCGATCGGTCAGCCGCTACCCCCTTCGACGCCAGCCCCGACACAGGGCGGTGACCACCACAGCCAATTGGAGCACTGACATGATCCGGACCTTCCTGCGCTCGGCCGCCTTGCTGATGAGCGCCGCACCGGGCATTGCCATGGCCCAGCAGGCGCCGTGGAACGCCAAGGACGTGCCTGTCAGCCACCGCGACCGCGTCTATGCATCCGAACAATTCTCCAACACGGTGTCGGTGACGGATCCGGCCGACAACCGTCTGCTCGGCGTTATCAAGCTCGGCGATCCGCAGCCGATGAACTTTTCGCCACTCTACAAGGGGCAGGTGCTGGTTCACGGCCTCGGCTTCTCGCCGGACGGGAAGACCCTCGCGGTCGTGTCGATCGGATCGAACGCCGTGTCGTGGATCGACACCGCCACCAACACCGTCAAGCACACGACCTATGTCGGGCGCAGTCCACACGAGGCGTTCTTCACGCCAAACGGAAAGGAAGTCTGGGTCACCGTCCGCGGCGAGGACTATATCGCCGTGCTCGACCCCGCAACGTACAAGGAAACCGGTCGCATCAAGACGCCCGGTGGTCCGGGTATGACGATCTTCTCGCCCGATGGTCGATACGGCTATGTCTGTTCCTCATTCAATCCGGTGCTGGCCGTGTTCGATGTCGCAACCCACGCGCAGGTCGGACAGGTGGCACAGCCGAGTTCGTTCTGTCCCAACATCGCCGCGACGCCGGACGGCAAGCAAGTGTGGTTCACGCTGAAGGACATCGGCAAGACGGTCGCATTCGATGCCAGGCCGCCTTTCGCGATCCTCATGGTGCTGGATACCGGACCGATCACCAATCACGTCAACTTCGCCCGCACGGCCAGGGGACAGTTCGCCTATGTCACGGTGGGCGGGGAGAATGCGGTCAAGGTGTTCCGCACGTCCGACTTCACGCCGGTGGCAACGATCCCAGTCGGCAAGATGCCGCACGGCGTCTGGCCATCGGGTGACGGCCGGCGCATCTATGTCGGGCTGGAGAATGCCGATGAACTCGCCGCGATCGACACCACGGGCAACACGGTCGTTGCCACCGTGCCGGTCGGACAGGCACCGCAGGCGATTGCCTATGTGCCGAACGCTGTCCCGACAGGCCCCGGCACCGACAATCTCCAACCGCTCGGGACGGCCGGCAAGGCGGTGCATCTGAC
>NZ_JAPYKH010000008.1 GCF_029623345.1 Sphingomonas phyllosphaerae | reverse complement strand
GCGAGCGCGGCGGCCGCCATCACCGGCGCGAACCGCGCGAGATGACGCGCGAGCAGTTCCGCGAGCGCGCGCTGCGGATGTTCGATCGCGCCGACACCAACCAGGACGGCCGGGTCGACCAGCAGGAGCGCGAGGCGATGCGGCTGATGATGCGCGCCCGCCGCATCGGCCCCGACGGCGACCTGCGCGGCCCCGGCCCGCGCGGCGAGCGTGACGGCGAGCGCGGCGGTCCACGCGACGGCGCCGCGCCAGAGCGCGACTGACACGCGGCTCTTTCCATCGAGGCATCAGCTATGGCAGGCCCCGACGACATGGCCGACACCCCGCATCTGCTGCTCGTCGACGACGAGCGCTCGATCCGCGAGCCGCTCGCCGTCTACCTGACCAAGCAGGGTTTCCGCGTCACCCAGGCGGGCGACGCGGAGAGCGCACGGATGCGCATGGCCGCTTATGCGATCGACCTGGTCGTGCTCGACATCATGATGCCGGGCGAAGACGGGCTGTCGCTGTGCCGCCACATCCGCGCCACCGGCGAGACGCCGGTGATCCTGCTCACCGCCAAGAGCGAGGAGACCGATCGCATCGTCGGGCTCGAGATGGGCGCGGACGATTATGTCGTGAAGCCCTTCTCGCCGCGCGAGCTGGCGGCGCGGATCAAGGTCGTTCTGCGCCGCGCCGCGGGCGGCGCGGTGCGCCAGCACGCGCCCGAGAGCGGCGCCTATGCCTTCGCCGGCTGGTTGCTCAAAACCGGCGAGCGCGCTTTGGTCGACCGCGAGGGCGTCTCGGTGCCGCTGTCGACCGGCGAGTATAATCTGCTGCTCGCGCTGGTGCAGCGCCCGCGGCAGGTGCTCACGCGCGACCAGCTGCTCGACCTCACGCAGGGGCGCGAGGCGGCGGCGTTCGATCGCGCGATCGACAATCAGGTGAGCCGGCTGCGGCGCAAGATCGAGGCCGATCCCAAGGCGCCCGAGATCATCAAGACGGTGTGGGGCGGCGGCTACGCGCTCTCCACCGACGTGACGCGGCTGTGAGCGCCGCGTGACCTGGCGCCGCCTGCCCTGGCCGCGCAGCCTCGCCGGGCAGATGGCGCTGCTGGTCGCGCTCGCCTTGTTCGTGGCGCAGGCGATCAACCTCGCGCTGCTGCTGCGCGAGCGGAGCAGCTTCCGCGTCGCGCAAGCGTCGCGCCCCGCCGCCTTCCGCCTCGCCGACGCGCTTGATCAGGAGGCGAGCGGGCGCCGCATCACCCCCGATCGCGGCCGCGTCCGCGTTGCCGTGCGCAGCCCGATCACCGCCGAGATGGCGCCGCAGCCGGAGATGGCGCGCGAGGTGCGCGCGCAGCTCGACGAGTTCGGCGTGCGGATGCGCCGGGTGGAGGTGGCGATCGCGCCGCCGGGAACCTATCAGGTGCCGCTCAGTCGCTTCGAGCGCCGCATGGCCGCGCGTCACGGCCCCGAGCCGCCGCCCGAGACCATCGTGGTCGCCGCGCAGCAGCCCGGCGGGCGCTGGCTGGTGCTGGCGGGCGGGCTGCCGCGCGGCGACACGCGACTGTTCTGGCGGCTGCTCGCGCAAACATTGATTCTTTACGGCATGGTGCTGCTGCCGGTGCTGTGGGTGGCGCGCCGCATCTCGCGCCCGCTGCGTGAGCTCGCCGCCGCCGCGCGCGCCTATTCGCCGCGCACTCCGCCGCGCCCGCTCGAGGAGGAGGGACCGCCCGACGTTGCCGCGGTGATCGCCGCGTTCAACGCGCTCAGCCTGCGCGTCACCGCCATGCTGGACGAGAAGGATCGCATGCTCGGCGCAATCGGCCACGATTTGCGCACGCCGCTGGCCGCGCTGCGCGTGCGGATCGAGTCGGTCGAGGACGAGCAGGACCGCGCGCGCATGGCCGACACGATCGCCGAGATGAACCGCACGCTGGAGGACATCCTGTCGCTGGCACGGCTCGGCCGCCCGAGCGAGCCCGTGACCGAGGTCGATCTCGCCGCGCTGGTGGACGCGGTCGTGGAGGACTTCCGCCACCTGGGCGACGACGTCGCGTTCGAGGAGGCCGCGCGGCTGCGCATGCGGCTGCGCCCGTCGCTGATCCGCCGTGCGGTGCGCAACCTGATCGAGAATGCGGTGAAATACGCCGGCGCCGCCGAGGTGTCGCTGCGCGCCGAGGCGGCGAGCGCCGCGATCGTGGTCGCCGACCGCGGGCCCGGCATCCCGGCGGACCGGCTGGACGACGTGTTCGGCGCCTTCATCCGCCTCGAGACATCGCGCAACCGCGAGACCGGCGGGATCGGCCTGGGGCTGGCCCTGGCCCGCGCGATCGTCGAGGAGGCCGGCGGCGCGATCGTGCTCGCGGCGCGCGACGGCGGCGGGCTGGTCGCAACGATCACGCTCCCGCGCGGGTGAGGCGGAGGGTCGACGACTGACGGTTGGCCCTCCCCAACCGTCATGCCCTCCCCATCAATCGACCTTCCCCTTCGTTTGGTCTTCCGCTGGTTTAAGCTCCCGCTTCCGTTCGGCTCGAGTAGCGATCGAGCTTGTCGAGAGCGCATATCGAGAGGGCGCCACCTGCGGCACCGTCTCGACAGGCCCGACGACTCCTCCAAGCGATTGGAGAGGAAGGAAGCGGATCACCGCCCCCTTGCGCTCGCCCGGCGCAGCGTCGAAAGCGTCCGCTCACCTGGGGGGAGCCTGTATGTCGATCCTGTCGGACCGCTGGATCCGCGAGCGCGCGCAGGGCGAGGGCATGATCGAGCCCTTCGTCGAGGCGCAGCGGCGCGACGGCTGCATCAGCTACGGCCTGTCGAGCTACGGCTATGACGCGCGCGTCGCCGACGAGTTCAAGATCTTCACTAACGTCGACAATGCGATCGTCGATCCGAAGGATTTCGCCTCGAACAGCTTCGTCGACCGCAAGACCGACGTGTGCATCATTCCTCCCAACAGCTTCGCGCTGGCGCGGACGGTGGAATATTTCCGCGTACCGCGCGACGTGCTGGTGATCTGTCTCGGCAAGTCGACCTACGCGCGCTGCGGCATCATCGTGAACGTCACTCCGCTCGAACCGGGCTGGGAGGGCCACGTCACGCTCGAGTTCTCGAACACCACGCCGCTGCCCGCCAAGATCTACGCCAACGAGGGCGCGTGCCAGTTCCTGTTCCTCCAGGGCAACGAGCCATGCGAGATCAGCTACGCCGACCGCGCGGGCAAATATATGGGACAGCGCGGGGTGACGCTGCCGCGGTTGTGAGCGTGCCGGTGGCGGAGCGTGCCGTGATGTTCTGCGCTGCCGCTCCACCTCCGACCCTGTTCCCCGGCGGAAGCCGGGGCCCAGTTGGGGGACGCTCATGGGTCTCACCACGGCCTTCCCACCTGGGCCCCGGCCTTCGCCGGGGAACAAGTCACGCTCGCGGCGAAGTCTGCCACGCCATCAAGGCGTCGAGGGAGCGCGCGGGCGGGGTGCGTCCCATCTTCTACACCGCGCCCGGAACCCCATCGCCGCGCGCGTCTTAGAAAAGAGCATCTGCGGGAGAAGCTGAAGTTGGACGTCGTCACCTTGTGCCTGTTCCTGCTGCTGGCGGTGGTCGTCAGCGGCACCGTCTCGCGACTTCTGCCTTCCGCTCTCCCCCGCCCGCTGGTCCAGATCGCGCTCGGCGCGCTGATCGGCGCCTTCGCCGGCATCCGGGTGGAGCTCGATCCCGAGCTGTTCTTCCTGCTGCTCGTGCCGCCGCTGCTCTTCCTCGACGGCTGGCGCATCCCCAAGGACGAGCTGCTGCGCGACCGCGGCGCGGTGCTCGGGCTCGCGCTCGGGCTGGTGTTCCTCACCGTGCTGGGGCTGGGCTTCTTCGTCCACTGGCTGATCCCGGCGATGCCGCTGGCGGTCGCCTTCGCACTCGCCGCGGTGGTGTCGCCGACTGACCCGATCGCGGTCGGCGCGATCGCACAGAAGGTGCCGATCCCCAAGCGCATGATGCACATCCTGGAGGGCGAGTCGTTGCTCAACGACGCCTCGGGGCTGGTGTGCCTGCGCTTTGCCATCGCCGCCGCGCTCAGCGGCACCTTCTCGCTGAGCGAGGCGCTCGGCACCTTCGCCTGGATGGCGCTCGCCGGGGTGGCGATCGGCGCCGGCGTCACCTGGCTGGCGATCGGCGGCAAGACGCTGGTCGCGCGCCGCACCGGCGGCGACGACGCGGGCTCGAACATCCTCGTCAGCCTGCTGATCCCGTTCGGCGCGTATCTCGCCGCCGAGCATGTCCACGCCTCCGGCGTGCTCGCCGCCGCCGCCGCGGGCATCGCGATGACCTTCGTCGGCAGCGGCGTCGCGGTGAGCGCGGCGACACGGATCCGGCGCCGCGCTGTCTGGGACATGCTGCAGTTCACGCTCAACGGCGTGATCTTCGTCCTGCTCGGCGAGCAATTGCCCGCGCTGTTCGCCGGCGCCCGCGCCGCGGTCGCGGGCACGGGGCACGCCAACGCCTGGTGGCTGCTCGGCTATGTCGCCGCGATCGTCGCGGTACTCGCGGCGCTGCGCTTCTCCTGGGTGTGGGTGTCCCTCCAGTTCACGCTCTATCGCGCCAAGCAGCGCGGCGACGGTGCGAAGGGGAGTCCGCCGCGGCGCGTGATCGCGGCCATGTCGGTGGCGGGCGCGCGCGGTGCGATCACGCTGGCGGGTGCGCTGACGCTGCCGCTGGCGCTACCGAGCGGCGCCGACTTCCCCGCGCGCGATCTCGTCATCCTGCTCGCCTCGGGCGTGATCCTGGCCTCGCTCGCGATCGCCGCGGGCGGGCTGCCGCTGCTGCTGCGCGGGCTGACCTTCCCCGCCGAGGAAGGCGCTGCGGGCGAGCGCGACCGCGCCCGCGTGGTCACCGCCGAGGCTGCGATCGCTGAGATCGAGCGTGTCCAGCACGCCATGGCGCAGGACCGCGGCGACGCCGATCGCTACACCGACGTGGCGGCGCGGCTGATGGCGCAGTATCGCGACCGCATCGCGCACCTCGACGAGGACAGCGGCGCGCGCGACGAGCGCTCGCAGGACGCCGAGATCGAGCGCGAGCTTCGCCTCGCCGCGGTGCGCGCCGAGCGCCGGGCGCTGTTCGCGCTGGGCCGCCGCCGCGAGATCGGACTGACGTTGGCAGAGCAGCTCGGACGCGAGCTCGATCTCGCCGACGCGCGTCTGACGCGAAAGGGATTGTGATCACGACATGAGCGAGACCCTCGCCGAGCTGCATGCCGCGATGGACGCGGCCGCCGCGGCACTCGACTTCGAGGAGGCGCGCCGGCTGCGCGACCGCATCAACCTCCTGCGCGGCGGTGCGAGCGCGGAAGAGGCCGCCGCCGCCGATCTCAGCGGGCTCGAGCGCCAGCGACCCGGCGCGATGGGGCTGGGCACGAGCCAGCAGCGGGTCACGCCGCCGCCGGACTGGACGCCCCCGCCCCGGCCCGATCCGATGACGCGCGGCCGCGGCATGCGTCGCCGCTGAGCAAGGATCGATCAGGTGAAGCATGTGGCGTCAGCCGCCAGCGCCGCCTGTTCCCGATGACGTTCCCGCGTCAATGCCCCGTCGCGCCGGCTTTCTTGTCCGTCGCCAGGTTGGCGACGAGATAGTCGCTCATCACCTTCTGCTCCTCGGGCGAGAGCTCGGCGCCGCGGTCGATCATCGACTGAACCAGCGCCGGCCACTCGGCGGCGGTCTTGTGCGCGGTAAACACCTGGTTGGTGGTGTGGCAGAAGCCGCAGCGCTCGTTGATCAGGTCCAGCCCCGGACCCGGCGCGGGCGCGGCGGTCGGCGTGGCGGGCTGCTGCGCGGCCAGCGCCACCGCGCCGAGCAGCGCGGTACCGGCGAAGGCGGCGCAGCCGGCGGCGAGGCGGACGATCGGGTCGATACGCGTCATGGCAGGCACCTCAGCGGACGGCGAAGGCGACCACCTGGTCGCTGGTCGCGGGTTGGAAGGCGAAACCGCCGGTCGCCACCGCGGCGAGCATCTGACGGCCGTCGGCGGCGCGATAGGTCATCGGCGTACCATAATTGGAGGCGGGCAGCGGCGCCGACCACAACAGCGCGCCGCTCTTCGTCTCGAAGGCGCGGATCGTCGCGTCGCGCGTCGCGCCGATGAAGGTCAGCCCGCTCGCGGTGGTGATCGGCCCGCCCGCGCTGACCACGCCGTTCGCGGCGAAGGCAGGATCGTCGTTCTTGCCCAGCACCTTGCGCCACGCCACCGCGCCGGTGTCGACGTTCACCGCAACCAGCTCACCCCACGGCCCCTTCTGGCACGGATTGCCGGTCTCGGAATTCTGGAAGTAGGCGTAGCCCGCCTTCATCCCCCAGCTGCCGTCGGGCTGCTTCGCGAGCTGCTGCGGGCTGGCGAGATTGTTGACGTTGATCACGTACAATCCGCTCCTCGGATCGAACGCGCCCCCGCCCCAATCGACTCCGCCGAGACTGCCGGGGAAGAAGTTTACCGCGCTGTCGGCACGTAGCGGCTGGAACGGTCGGCTGGGCGCGATGGTCAGGTCCGCGACCAGCTTCTCGCAGGCCGCGCGGTGCGCGGGCGGACCGTCGATCAGGTCGGAAGCGGCGTAGCTGGTGCGCGCCAGCGGCGGAGGCGTGACCGGCATCGGCTGGGTCGGCCAGGGCTGCTCGCCGGGCACGTCGGTGTCGGTCGGCACCGGCACCTCGCGCACGTCGTACAGCGGCTTGCCGGTGACGCGATCGAGGATGAACATCGTCGCGGTCTTGTTCATCACCGCGATCGCCGGGATCGTGCGACCGCCGCGGCGCACCTCGATCAGGGTCGCCGTGGGCAGGTCGACGTCCCAGATGTCATGGTGGACCGTCTGGAAGTGCCAGAGATACTTGCCCGTCGCCGCCTCTACCGCGACGATCGAGTTGCCGTAGAGATTCTGTCCCTTGCGATCGCCGCCCCAGCGATCGAACGTCGGGGCGCCGATGGGCAGGTAGGCGATGCCGCGCTTGTCGTCGACGAGCACGAAGGTCCAGACGTTCACGCCCGAGCGCTTCTGCCAGCTGTCGCCCTCCCAGGTGCCGAAGTTCGGCTCGCCCGGCTGCGGGATCGTGTGGAAGGTCCACAGCAGCTTGCCGGTGCGCGCGTCCCAGCCGCGCACGTCGCCGGCGGCGCCCTTCACGGGCATCTCCTGCACGCGCGAGCCGGTGATGATGATGTCGCGGTAGATGGCGGGCGGGCTGCTCATGCCGAGCGGTGCGCGCGTGCCGTTCATCACCTCAGGTGTCTTCATGTCGACCGCACCGGCGTTACCGAAGCCGGCCGCGGGCTGGCCGGTCGCCGCGTCGAGCGCGATCAGCTTGCCGCTGCGCGTGCCGAAGACGATCCGCGCACCCGTTCCCTTGCCACCCGGCCAATAGGCGACGCCGCGGGTCGAGGCCTGGTCGTTGCCGGGCAGCTGGAACACCCAGCGCTCTGCCCCGGTCGCGGCGTCGAGCGCGACCACGCGCTTGTACGGGGTGGCGAGGTACATCACCCCCTTGACCACCAGCGGTGTCGCCTCCGAGGCGGAGAAGCCGGTGCGGAACTTGGCGGGGACGCTGTCGGGCATCGGGATCGCCTCGCCGGCCGTGCCGGCGGGTCGCATGTGATAGCTCCAGACCTGCCGCAGCTTGGTGACGTTCGCCGGATTGATCTCGGTCAGTGGCGAGTAGCGCGCGTGGCTCTCGTCGCGGCCATAGCCCTGCCAGTCGCCCTTCGCCTGCGCGGCGGACGGTGATGGCGCGAGTACGACCGCGGCGGTCACCATCATGCCTGCGTGCGCGACGCGCCACCTCTGTTGCCTGGTCCTGCTCGCCACGCGTCACTCTCCTGCCGGCAACGTTGCGTTTCACCCGCGGTGGCCGCAACGTTGTCCTGTCATTTCAACGGTGCTAGCAAGCCGCACGATCCTATACAATATGATCCGTGACATAGGCTGCTTTACGGCCTGCGTGCGACACGAGAGGAGACAGACATGCCGGACCTGCCGCTGAAGGGCATGAGAGTGCTCGATATCTCGCAGGTGATGGCGGGGCCGTTCTGCTGCATGCTGCTGGGCGACATGGGCGCCGACGTGATCAAGATCGAGCCGCCACGCACCGGCGATTCGACCCGCCACTCGATGGGCTTCCGGCTCAAGGGCGAGGACAGTCCGGGCTTCCTCGCGCTGAACCGCAACAAGCGCAGCATCACGCTCGACCTCAAGGACGACGCCGATCGCGCGGTGCTCTACGCCTTGGTGCAGACCGCCGACATCGTGGTGGAGAACGCACGCCCCGGCGTCGCGAAGCGGCTCGGCATCGATTATGATACGCTCGCCGCGCTCAACCCGCGCCTGATCTACGCCAGCATCTCGGGCTTCGGCCAGACCGGGCCATGGGCGCAGCGCCCCGGCTTCGACCTGATCGCCCAGGCGATGTCGGGCGTGCTCAGCTCCAACGGTTTTCCCGGCATGGAGCCGGCCAAGAATTCGATCGCGGTGGCGGACCTCGGCGCCGGGCTGTTCTCGGTCTACGGCATCCTTAGCGCGGTGATCGGGCGGCAGGCGTCGGGCCAGGGACAATATATCGACGCGTCGCTGCTTGAGGCCGCGATGGGTCTGTCGATCTGGGAGACGACCGAATATTGGGGCACCGGCCGCGCGCCCACGCCGATCGGCTCGGCCAACCGCATGTCCGCCCCCTACCAGGCGGTGCGCGCGTCGGACGATTGGTTCGTGATCGGAGCGGCGAACCAGGGCCTGTGGCTCAAGCTGCTGCAGGTGATCGGCCGCCCCGAGCTGCAGGACGACGAGCGCTACGCCACCAACGCCGCGCGCGTGGCGAACCGCGAAGTGCTGATCGACGACCTCGCGCCGACCTTCGTGACTCGCACCAGCCAGGAGTGGATCGACGCGCTGCTCGCCGCCGGCGTTCCCGCCGCGCCGATCCTGGACTATGGCGAGGCGGTGGCGAGTGAACAGGCGATCGCGCGCGACATGGTGATGCAGGTGCCGCACCCGGTCGAGGGCGAGTTCCGCGCGCTCGGCTTCCCCGTGAAGATGCGCGGCACGCCACAGGAGGTGCGCCTGCCCCCGCCCCTGCTGAACGAGCATGACACTGAGATCCGCCGCGAACTGGCCGAGCGCGGGCTGCTGCCCGCCGCGACTGAGGCGGTGGCGTGAGCGGCGTCGTCGTCACGCGCGACGGTGCCGCGCTGCACATCCGCTTCGACAACCCGGCCGCGCACAATGCGCTGACCGGGGCGATGTGGCTCGCGCTGCGCGACGCCGCGCGCGCGGTCGCCGCCGATCCGGGCGTGCGCGTGGTCACGTTCCGCGGCACCGGCGGGAAGGCGTTCATCTCGGGCACCGACATCACCAAATTCGCCGATTATGCCGAGGGCGTGCAGGGCGTCGCCTATGAGCGCGAAATCGACGAGTGTATGGGCGCGATCGACGCCATTCCTTGCGCGACGATCGCGGTCGTTGAAGGCTGGGCCGTCGGCGGCGGACTCAACGTCAGTTCGGCGTGCGACTTCCGCGTCGCAACTCCGGACGCGCGTTTCGGCTCACCGATCGGGCGCACGATCGGCAACTGCCTCTCCGCGGCGAGCGTGGCGCGGATCGGCGCCGCGGTGGGCGTGGGGGTGGCGCGGCGGATGGTGCTGCTCGGCGAGATCGTCGGCGCGGAGGAGCTGCACGCGAGCGGCTTCCTGCTCAAGGTGGTGGAGCGCGAGGCGCTCGACGCCGAGGTGGCGGCACTGTGCGCGCGCGCCGCGGAGAACGCGCCGCTGACGACTCGCGCGACCAAGGAGACGCTGCGGCGGATGACCTTCGACGGCCTGCCCGACATCGAGCCGCTGATCGCGAAGGTATACGGCAGCGCCGATTTCCGGCGCGGCGTGGCGGACTTCCTGGCCAAGACCAAGCGCGTGCCGGAGTGGTCGGGGGAGTGAGGTCGACCTGAGATCCTCCCGGCTGGCGAAGAGGGGGACCGTTACGCAGCGATGGGGGAGGTGTCCCGCCACGAGCGAGTCGCGCGCGAAGAGCCCCCTCCACCAGCCTTCGGCTGGTCCCCGTCCCCGTGCCGGGGAGGATCTAGCCCCCTACCCCATCGGCTTGGGCGCGATCATGATACCGGCCGCCATCGGCTGGCTCGGCGGCAGCGGCAGCTTGCCCGCGGGGAAGCCGTTGACCTCGAAGATATAGGCCTGGATGTCGGCGACGGTCTTCCCGGGCAGGCTGCCGGGCGCGCTCAGCGGCATCGTCGTCTTGATCCGCGAGAACAGATCGCCCGCCGAGGTGCCGTTCCAGTTGTTGAGAAAGCCGCCCCCGACCAAGGCGGGCGCGACGTCGATGCCGGCGAGCGTGTCGCCGTGGCAGGCGGCGCAATTCTCGGCATAGGCCACCTTGCCCCGCGCCGCCTGCTCGGCGGTGTAGACGCCGTTCCACACGTCCCGCTGCCCGCCTTGCGCGCGCACCACCACCGCGCTGCCGAGCGTCAGTGCCGCCGCGCCGAGCGCCCAGAGGCCATATCGCGTCATCCGCTCCATCATCACGCTACTCCCGGTAGTCGGTAGGCAACCAGCTCCGCGCTGGCGTTGCCGCCGCCCGTGGCGACGACGATATACTGGCGACCCTTGAGACGATAGGTCATCGGCGAGCCGCTCTGCGGCGCGGTCATGTATACCGCGCCTTTCTCCTCGCCGGTGGCCTTGTCATAGGCGCGCAGCATCGCGCCGCGGATGCCATATTCGTTGGTGTAGAAACCCGCCTCGCCGCAGATCACCAGCGTCTTGGTCACCAGCGGGCCGAGATTGCCGGCGCGGCCAGTGCGCGGGATCTTGAGCCCCTTGAGCGCGGGATGATTGCGCACGTTGTCGGGCGTCTCGCCGTGCGCGACCTGCCAGGCGAGATCGCCCTTGCTGAGATCGATCGCGGTGATCCGGCCGTAGGGCGGCTTGAGCAACGGCAGGCCGTCGACGGCGAGAAAGCCGGGCGGCGGCCCCTTGGACGCGCCGGCGGGCTTGCCGCCAGCGGGAGCTCCTGCGGGCGGCGCCTCCAGGTTGCGCATCCTCGGTCCGCCAGCACCCATCGCCGGCATCGCGCGCGCCTCTCGCCCGGCGACGCCGTGCACCTGCGGAAATTCCGAGACCTTCGCATCGTCGTTGGGCACGATTCCCATCAGCGAGGGCTGCGTCTTGGAATAGACGTAGACCATGTGAGTCTCGGGATCGTAGCAGCCACCGGGCCAGTTGGTGCCGCCCTGAACGCCTGGCGCCGAGATCGTACCCCAGCGCCCCGGCTTGCTCACGGTCGGCGGAGTGAAGAGCGGGCCGATCTTGTACGACTTGACGAACTCGACCGCCTTGGCGCGCAGCGCCGGGGTGAAGTCGATCAGGTCGTTCTCGCTCACGCCCTGGACGTCATAGGCGGGCGGCTTGGACGGTACCGGTTGGGTCGGGCTGTACCATTCGCCGGGCACGTCGCCGCGCTCGACCTTGCGCTCGACAATCGGCCAGATCGGCTTTCCCGTCTCGCGGTCGAGCACGTACAGGAACGCCTGCTTGGTCGGCTGGGCGAGCGCCTTGACGGTGCGGCCGCCGACCGGAATGTCGCACAGGATCGGCGCGCACGGTACGTCGCGGTCCCACAGCCCGTGGTGGACGAACTGATAGTGCCAGCGGCGCAGCCCGGTCTCGAGGTCGAGCGCCACCAGCGACTCGCCGAACAATGCGTTGCCGCGGCGGAACATGCCCATCTCGTCGCCGGTCGGCAGCTCGACCGGGACATAGACCAGCCCGAGCTCCTCGTCCGCGGACATCTCGGCCCAGGCGCCGCCGTTGCCCGCCTCGTCGGCGTCGCCGTTGAGCCAGGTGCCGTAGCCGAACTCACCCTTCTTCGGGATGGTGTGGAAGATCCACTTGCGCTTGCCGGTGCGCACATCGAACCCGCGGATATAGCCCTTCACGTTCTTGCGCACCGCCGGAACGTCGCCCGCGGTATGCGCGGCGCCGACCACCACCGTGTCGCGCGCGACCATCGGCGTGGCATGGAGGCCGACGTCGGCGGTCTCGACGTCGAGCTCCTGGTCGAAGTCCTTCTTCAGGTCGACGATGCCGTTGGTGCCGAAGTTCGGATCGGGGATGCCCGTGTTGGCGTCGAGCGAGACCAGCTGATAGCCGATCGTGACATAGAGGATCCGCTCGACCTTGCCGTCCGTCCAATAGGACACGCCGTGGCCGGAAAGCTGGCGCGGCGAGTTGAGCGCGCGCTGGCCCTCGTCGACGCGGTGGACCCACAGCAGCTCGCCCGTCGCCGCGTCGAGCGCGACGCAATCACGGCGCGAACCGGCGGGGAGGAACAGGCGCCCCTTCACCAGCAACGGCGTGGGCTCGAACTGATATTCCTTGCGCGCGCCGAACACGTCGGTCTTGACGCTCCAGGCGATCTCGAGGTCGTTGAAATTCTCGGCGTTGATCTGGTCAAGCGGCGAGTAGCGCGTGTTCGCCTTGTCGGCGGCGTAGCTGCGCCACTCGGTGTCGGGCGCCGGCGCGTCCGCGTCCAGCATCGGCGCCGCCAGCGCCGCGGGGTCGATCGCAAGGATCAACGCCGAGGCGGCGGTGCCCGCCAGCAGGTGGCGGCGGGTGAGACCGGGCGCGCTCACCACGTCACCGCGATGTACTTCGCCTCGCAATATTCGAGCAGACCATGGTGCGACCCTTCGCGCCCGAGACCGCTCTGCTTCATGCCGCCGAACGGCGCCGCGGCGTCCGACACCAGCCCGCGGTTGACCGCGACCATGCCGCACTCGATCCGCTCGGCCACCGCCAGCGCGCGCTTGAGGTCGGCCGAATAAACATAGGCGGCGAGCCCGTATTCGGTGTCGTTGGCGAGCGCGACCGCTTCGTCGGCGGTGTCGAACGCGGTCACCGCGGCGACCGGGCCAAACACCTCTTCGCGCAGGATCTCGGAGCCGGGCTTGACGTCCGCGATCACCGAGGGCGGGTAGAAATAGCCGTCGCCGGCGGGGGTCTCGCCGCCAAGCTCGACACGGGCACCCTTGGCTACCGCATCGGCGACGAGCCGCTCGATCTTGTCCACCGCCTTGCGGTTGATCATCGCGCCGCACTGGGTGGCCGGATCGTTTCCTGCGCCGACCTTCAGCGCGCCCATCCGCTCGACCAGCTTCGCGACGAACGCGTCATGGATGCCGCGCTGGACGTACAAGCGATTGGCCGCGGTGCAGGCCTCGCCGGCGTTGCGCATCTTGGCGATCATCGCGCCCTCGATCGCGGCGTCGAGGTCGGCGTCGTCGAACACCACGAAGGGCGCGTTGCCGCCGAGTTCCATCGACGAGCTGATCACTTGGTCCGCCGCCTCGCGCAGCAGCACGCGGCCGACCTGGGTCGAGCCGGTGAAGGAGAGCTTGCGCACGCGCGGGTCGTGCAGGATGGCGCTGCACACCGGGCCGGGCCGGCTGGTGGTGACGACGTTGACCACGCCCGCGGGCACGCCGGCGCGGCGCATGATCTCGGCCACTGCCAGCGCGGTCAGCGGCGTTTCCGACGCAGGCTTGAGGATGCAGGTGCAGCCCGCCGCCAACGCGGGCGCGATCTTGCGCGTGGCCATCGCCGCGGGGAAGTTCCACGGCGTGATCAGCAGCGCGATCCCGATCGGCTGGTACTGCACCATGATGCGGTTGCCACCGGCGGGCGAGGTGGCGAGCTCGCCGGGAATGCGCACCGCCTCCTCGGCGTACCAGCGGAAGAACTCGGCGGCATAGGCCACCTCGCCGCGGGCGTCGGACAGCGCCTTGCCGTTCTCCAGCGAGATCAGCTGCGCGAGCCACTCCTGCTGCGCCATCATCGCGTGGAAGCAGGCGAGCAGCACGTCGGCGCGCTTGCGCGGCGCCGTTGCGGCCCAGTCCGCCGCGGCGGCGGCGGCGGCGTCGACCGCGGCGATCCCCTCCTCCACCGCGGCGTCGGCGACCTCGGTCAGCGTCGCGCCGGTGGCGGGATCGTCGACCGCGATGGTGGCGCCGCTCGCCGCGGCGGTCCAGCGCTCGCCGATCAGCAGGCCGGTGGGGATGGCGAACGGGCCGTCGCCCGGCGGAGTGTAGCTGGTCATCGGAGGCGTCCCGTGCATCAGGCGTGGAGGAGCGTGGCGCGGTCGCCGGCGAAGGCGGCGCGCGTGATGGTCTGCATCGCGGCGAGATCGAGCGGCCGCGGGTTGTTCTTGATCAGCCGCGCCGCGTTGAGCGAATATTCGGCGACATGATCCTGCTGATCGGCGCGCAAACCCAGGTCCGCGAGCGAGCGCGGGATGGCGATCCGCTGGAACAGCGCATCGACCGCATCGATAAACGCCTGCGCGCGCTCGGCCGGCGTGGCGCCCGCGATCCCGACCAACTCGGCGAGCTCGGCGAAACCGTCGGCGCAGGCGGGGCGGTTGAACTGCATGACATAAGGCAGCAGCGTCGCCACTCCCTGCCCGTGCGCCGTGTGCGTGAGGTTGCCGACCGGATATTGCAGCGCGTGCGCCGCCGCGGTGCCGGCCGTCCCGAAGGCGCAACCCGCCGCGAGCGACGCGAGCATCACGCCCTCGCGCGCCTCGATGTCGCTGCCGTCAACCACGGCGCGCTCGAGATAGCGGAACACATTCGTCACCGCGAGCTTGGCGAAATGATCCGACAGCACGTTCTTGCCGACGAAGACGTGCTGCTCGGTCAGCATCGCGTCGATCGGGCGCGCCAGCGTGGTATAGGCCTCCACCGCGTGGGTCAGCGCGTCCGCGCCCGAGAAAGCGGTGAGCGCGGGCGGACAGGTCACGGTCAGTTCGGGGTCGCAGATCGCCACCTGCGCGATCAGGTGCGGGCTGGCGATGCCGACCTTGGCGCCGCGCTCCTCGTCCGCCACCACCGCCACCGGGGTCGCCTCCGAGCCCGTGCCCGAGGTGGTCGGCACGGCGACCAGCGGCATCACCGGGCCGGGCACCGCGAACTCGCCGTAATAGTCGCGTACGCTGCCGCCATGGGTGAGCAGCACCGCCGCCACCTTGGCGAGGTCGAGCGAGCTGCCCCCGCCGACGCCGATCACCACGTCGGCGTCGAAGCCGCTCGCCGCGGCAACGCAGGCATCGATCGAGCGCAGCGGCAGATCCGGCACGGTGCCGTCGAACACGCGCGTCTCGACGCCGTGCGCGGCGAGGTCGGCGAGCATCGCGGTGAACTCGGGCTGCGCAGCCTGGCGCTCGTCGGTGCAGAGCAAAGCGCGCTTGCCGAGCCGCGCGCTGGCCGAGCCGAGCGCAGCGCGCTGGCCGCGCCCGAACAGGATGGAGCGCGGCAGGCGCGCCGCGCCGAACAATGCGGGCGCGGTCGGGTCGGACGTCATCGAAGTGTCTCCAGAAGTCATGCCGCGGTGACCTCGTCGGCGGTGGCGAGCCGCTTCGACGCGTCGATCCGCAGGAACAGAAGAGCGGCGATCGCGCACAGCACCGCGAGCACCATGAAGGCGGGGAACCAGCCGCTGACCGTGACGATATAGCCTGTCACCGCGGCAGCGATCGCCGCGCCGAGGTTGCCGAGCGTGTTCATCACCGCGGAGACCGAGCCGGCGAACTCGCCGCCGATGTCGAGCGTGACGGCCCAGGACACGCCGACGGTCAGCTCGAGCCCGAACACCGCGACGCAGAAGCAGATGATGCTCGCGATCGGCGCATCGATCGCGGCGGCGAGCGGCATCATCACCGCGGCGGTGACGAAACCGACCACCGCGACCGAGCGCCGCGCCATCTTCAGCCCCGCGCCGCGCTTCACCAGCAGGTCCGAGGTCCAGCCGCCGGCGAGATCGCCCACCACGCCCGCCATCAGCGGCAGGCTCGCGAACAGCCCCATCACCGCGAGGTCGTAGCCGCGCGCGTCGTGCAGGTACTTCGGGAACCAGGTCAGGAAGATGTTGATGCAATAGGCGTAGCAGAAATACATCGCCGACAGCGTCCACAGCTGCGGCTGCGCCAGCAGCCGGCGCCACGGCACCTTGGCACGCGCCGGCCCAGTGCCCAGGGCGCCCTCGATCATCGCGCGCTCGGCCGCGTTGACGCCGCGATGCTCGCGCGGGGTGTCGCGGTAGTAAGCGAACCAGAACACCGCCCAGACGAGCCCGACGCCGGCGAACAGCAGGAACGGCATGCGCCAGCCGAAATCGAGGATCAGCAACGCCACGAACACCGGGGTCACCGCGCCGCCCAGCCGCGCGCCGGCGTGGGTGAGGCCCTGCGCCCAGCCGCGCTCGGCGGGCAGCATCCAGCGCGACAGCGAGCGCGTCGCGATCGGGAAAGCGCCCGCCTCGCCCAGGCCGAAGAGGAAACGGCACACCATCATCGAGCCCGCCGACCAGGTCAGCGCGGTCGCCGCCGTGAAGGTCGACCACCACACCACCACGCCGGTCAGCGCGCGGCGCGGCCCGAAGCGGTCGCCGAGCCAGCCGCCCGGGATCTGGAACAGCGCATAGGCGAATTGGAACGCTGCGAAGATCCAGCCCATCGTGACGAGCGAGAAGTCAAATTCCTTCTGGATCGACGGCGCCGCGGTGGCGATCACCACGCGATCCATATAGGTGATCAGATAGGCCAGAACGGTCAGCCACAGCACCGCGTGGCGCACGCGCGTTGGACGAGCGGCGTGCTCGCCCGCTTCCCCGGCGACGGGCGCCACGGGCTCGGCCAAGGCGCCCGAGGCGCTCACGGGCGCGCCGTGCCGCACGCCTCGGCGGCGCGGCCGGTGCAGGTCTGCCAGATCGTCGGCACCTTGCGGCCGGCGACATAGACCGCGTTGATCGCGCGCGTGTTGCGGATGTCGCGCGTCGGATCGCGGTCGAGCACGAGCAGGTCGGCCCATTTGCCAGGCTTGAGCACGCCGCTCTCGTTCTCGCGCAGGAAGCTGGCGTTGGTGCCGGTCGCGGCGGTGAGCGCCTGGAGCGGTGTCAGGCCCGCCTTGACCATCAGCTCCAGCTCCCAATGCGCGAAATAGCCCGGGAAACGCGCGGTCGGGCCGCTGTCGGTCCCCATGCCGTAGCGCACCCCGCCCTTCACCTCGGCGGCGAGGCTGGCCATCGCGTTGCGCAGCACCGGCGGATACTTCGGGAACAGCGGCGAGGCCGCAAGCTTTTGCTGGCGCTCCTGGCTCTTCAGCGTGGCGATCGTCGACGGCGCGACCCCGCGCGAGAAGAACGGATCGTCGACGAACGGCAGCAGCGTGTAGGTGAAGCTCGCCTCGCGGCTGAGCGTCGAGGCGAGCTGCCACGTACCGCGCGCCTTCATCGCGCCGACGAGCGCCGGATCGGCGACGCGGTCACGCACCTGATGCATGAAGACGTCGACGCCCTCGCGCGTCAGCTCGGCGGCGTTGTCGTAGTAGAAGATATGCGCCGCGGACTGCTTGCCCGCCGCGTGCGCCGCGTCGATCACCGCCTGGCTGACCGGATAGGGCATGCGCTTGGCGACCGTGCCGAACTCGTCGTCCATCCACAATTTGACGAAGTCGTCACCCTTGGCGGTCTCGCGCTGGACCATCGCGGTCGCCTCGGCCGGCGTGGCCACCGACTGATCGAGACCCGGCACCCCGCCGTAGCTGCCCTTGTACACCACGCCGCGGCCGGCGGTGTAGGCGCGTGCCATATCGATTCGTCCGGCGCGGCGCTGGTCCGCGATCACCTGGTGGATCAGGTCGCCGTCGGTGCCGAGCGTGTAGACCGAGGTGACGCCGTACGCCGCATAGAGCTTCAGCTGCGCGTCGATGTTGGCGCGGTCGTAGTATTTGGTGAAGTTCTGATCGACCCCGTTGACCAGCCCGAGATGGACGTGGCTGTCGATCAGCCCGGGCATCAGGAACTTGCCGCGTAGATCGGTAACGGTGGCGCCCTTGGCCGCGGGGCGCCGCTTGGCCGGACCGACCCAGCTGATCCGCCCGTCAGTCATCACCAGCGCCTGGTCGGGGCGCGGCGCGCTGCCGGTGCCGTCAAACAGCGTGACATGGTCGAGCACGACCGTCTCCGCCGTCACTGGCACGGCAAGGCACATCGCCGCCAGCGCGACGCCGACGCGGGCTAGACCCCGCGTGCGACTTGGGCGAATCCGCCGCATCGCTTTCCCCTCCATGTCATATCCTATATGATCTGACTAAGTAGGGGCCGGAAGGCTGTCAAGCGCCGTAGCGGCGCTCAACACGAATGATCTCAGTCGGTTGCCGTGCCCTGCGCGAGCACGTGATCCATCCGCTGCTGTGAGCATTGCAGGTGGTGACGCACCGCGGTCTCGGCGGCTGCGGCATCATGCGCGACCAGCGCGTCGATGATGGCCCGATGCTCGCGCGCGGCCTCGTGCGGCGCGTTGGTGGCGTAGAGCGCGCGGAAGATGTGCAGGTGCGCGTGGAGCCGCTCGATCGTGTCCGCGATCAGGCGGTTTCCGCTGGCTGTCGCGATCAATCGGTGGAGCGCGGCATCGGCCTCGGCGAAGCGCGAGTAGGCGCGCGCGTCGCCGTCGGCCACGCCCGACATGTCGCGGTCGATCGCGCGCAGCGTCGCGATCGCCTCATCGGTCATGGCCTCCGCGGCGCGCGCGGCGGCATAAGGCTCGATCAGCTGCCGCAGCGTATAGAGATCGCGCACCTCGTGGCGCGTCATCTGCGGGCTGGCGCGATAGCCGACGTTCGGCATCTTGTAGACCAGCTTCTCCGCCTCGAGCTGGCTCATCGCCTCGCGAACGGGGGTCTGCGAGATGCCGAGCTGACGGGCGACGGTGTCGATCGCGATCCGCTCGCCCGGCGCGATCTTGAGGCTCATCAGCATGTCGAGCAGGTGATCGTAGGCGCGCTCCACCATCGTCGGCCCGGGCGCCGGCCGCGCGGCACGGGAGGAGACGGGAACGGAGCTCTTCGTGTCGATCTGCCGCAAGTGGGGTTCGCCGGTCCGAGAGGGAAACGAACGCGATCCTATAGGTTTTATACGATGAAGGTAAGTAGCAGACGACAGCGGCCCGCGCGCGTGACGCGCGGGCCGCCGGCCGGATCAGAAGCTGAAGCGGACGCCCAGCCGGTAGGTCCGCCCGAGCACGTCGTACAACGCCGGATTGACGAAGGACGGCGACTTGGCCGGGTCGCGGTTGAAGAGGTTGTCCACCTTGGCATAGGCGGTGACCGCCTCGGTGATGTTGAACGTCCCGCCCACGTCCATGTAGAAGGCGCCGGGCATGAAGTTCTGGTCGATCGTGGGATGCTGGTTGGTCGACACCGGGCAGGTGCCGGGCGCGCAGACGACATATTGGTTGCCGAGCGTGCCGTCGCTGAACCAGCGCTCCTGCAGCAGCAGCGAGAAGTCGTCGCCCTCGTAGGTCTGCACCGCCAGCCACTTCCAGTCGGGCGTGTTGCCGTTGTTGTTCCCTGCGGTGTCGTTGGGGATCGTGCCGGCGAGCCCGGTGTCGGTGACGAACTTGCTGATGTGCGTCGCCAGCGCGCGGACGGTGAGCCGTCCGGGCAGGCCCAGCGGCCGCTGCCAGCGATAGCTCGCCTCGATGTCGAAGCCGGAGGTGTCGATCGACGCCAGGTTGAAGGCCTGGACGTTGATGAAGTTCGGTCCCGCCTGGTTGTTCAGGTTAAAGGCGCTGCAGGTGCTGGGCAGGATGTTGCGATAGCACAGGTCGACGATGTCGCCCGCGCCCAGGCTCGAGATCACGTCGGTGATCTTGAGCTTGTACCAGTCGAACGACAGGCTCAGACCCGGCGCCCAGCTCGATCCGGAGAAGGCGATGCCCGCGGTGGTGTTGCGCGCGATCTCCGGCGTCAGGTTCGGGTTGCCGATCGTGTTCTGGATCGCGAGCACGTTGACGTTGCGGAACGGGTCGAAGAAGTTCGGCTGCGTCGTCGTGACGGGAGCGGCGAACAGCTCCGACAGGTTGGGCGCGCGCACGTCGCGCGAGGTCACGCCGCGCAGGCGGAAGCCGTCGATCGGCAGGTCCCAGGTACCGCCGACCTTCCACGCCCAGACCGTGCCTGAGGTGCTGTAATCGGTCACGCGCGCAGCGCCACTGACGCTGGCGCGACCCACCGAATCCCCGTCGAGCAATGGCACGGCGACCTCGACGAAGGCCTCCTTCACGCTGTAGGCGCCGGTGCCGTTCTTGTAATTGCCGGCATACCAATTGTTGCCCGCGGGCAGCTGAAGCGGATCGAACGGGTAGATCGAATCGTACGGCTGATTGTCAACGCCCGCGCCGTAAGGATCGGCGGTGACCTTGTAGAATTCGTGCCGGAACTCGCCGCCGAACGCGACCGATATCGGTCCTGCCCAGGAGCTGAACGGCGAGCCCGAGAAGTTGAGGCTGGCGACGTCCTGCGTCTGGCGCGTGCGCTGGCGCGGGCCGTTGGCGGGCATGACGTAGTCGAGCGCCTGCTGCGATGGGTTGCCGCCGAAGACGTTGAGCGGCTGACAGCCCGCCGCGCGCGCGACCGGGTTGGCGCAGACGATCGCGCCGTCCAAGGTGGTCGCGTTGATGGCGTTGTTATAACGCTGCGTCAGCAGGATGTTGTCAACGTCGATCTTGGTCTTGTTGGTACCGTGCTCGACGTAGATGTCGTAGCTCCAGTCCGAGCCGAACACCGGCTGCCGGCCCTTGGCGCCGACGACGAAGCGGTATTGCCGCCGGTCGGTGTGGACCTGGGTGTTGCCGAGCGCGGCGTTGCTGGTGCCGAACTGGAAGCTGGTGATCCCCGCCGTCGCGCACGCCGCCTTGACCTGGGTCGGCACATAGGGATTGGCGCATTGGATCGTCAGCGCGGGGCGGTTCTGCCCGCCGACCGGCTGGTTGTTGGTCTTCACCTGCGCGATGTTCGAGCTGACGTAGATCTCGTTGTTGGGCGCGAAGTCGAAGCCGATCCGACCATAGCTATTGATCCGCTCCAGCCCCGACAGCAGTGAACGGCCGGCGTCGACGTTGCCGGACAGGTCACCGCCCTGGCAGAAACCGGCGAAGCAGCCGATCACCGCGCCCGATGACGTGCGCGACGGCACGCCGCCCGAACCATATTGGAACTGGAACGGATTACCCGACTGGTCGAACGCGGTGCCCTGAAGCGGCCCGGCGGTGATCAGGCCGTATTTGGTGAAGGTGATCGACTGCGCATAGTCGCGCAGCACATATTGCGGCGAGCCGTCGTTGGTGACGTTGCGGTTGACCAGCGTGGTCTGCTTGAACCAGTCGCGCCCGCCGGCGAGACCGATACCGAACTCGCCACCGCCGACGCCCTCGTCGCGCGCATATTCGGTGCTGCCGACGATATGCAGGCGATCCTCGAGCAGGCTGGTACCGGCGGCGAGCTGGACCAGCACCTGCTCGTTGTCGCCGTAATCGGTGATGCCGCCCTGGACGTTACCCTTCACGCCCTTGAAGCGCGTGTCGGTGATGAAGTTGACCACGCCGCCGACCGCGTCCGACCCATAGGACGCCGAGGCGCCGCCGTTGACGACGTCGACGCGCTTGATCAACAGCTGCGGGAACTGGCTGACGTCGGGCACGCCGGTGACGTTGGCGCCGACGACGCGCTGACCGTCGATCAGCGTCAGCGTCCGGATCGCACCCACGCCGCGCAGCGAGAAGGAGCTCAGCCCCTGCGCGCCGCTCGAGGTGCTGAAGGTGTTGACGCTGGTGCCGGACGAGCCCTGCAGCGAGGGCAGCTGCGAGATGGTGGTGAAGACGTTGGGCTGCGCATTGGCCGCGATCGCGCCGGAGTCGATCACGGTCGTCGGCGTCGGCGCGGTGAAGCCGCCCGTGGTGATGCGCGATCCCGTGACGATGATGTCCTGCGCGGCGGCATCGCGCGCGCCCGCGCCGTCCTGTTCGGGCTGCGCGGTGGAACCCGCGGTGGTGTCGAGCTGTGGCGGCACCTCGGGCGGCGTCGTCGCGGCCCCCGCTTCCTGCCCGGCCGGTGCCGACTGTGCCCAGGCGGCTGCCGGCAGCGCGGTCGCGGCGACCAGCGCGGCGAAGGCCACGCCGCCCCGCATCCCGGCGCGGCGTGCGCTCGTGGTGGCTCTCATCATCGTCCCCTCCTCCAAGAGTTTGTGTCGTTTATCTCTGATCGGCAGCAGTGTGCGGCAGTCGGCTCCGCCATGAGCCGCACTTCTTCTAAACGTCGCGGTGCAAGTCGGGCGCTTGTGACAAGTCATTGTCCCAGCGATCGTCGTTGACCCCGGTACGGTGCTCGTCCGCGCTTCGTAGCAAAAGCTTCTCCCATCGCCGCGGCGATGGTGCGTCACCCTCCTCCTCTCGCACGCTCTCCGGTCGCTTGCGGACATGCCCCTTCGATCAACGGATCGATTCGATCGCTAGCCGCTTACGGTAACGTTACCATCGAAGCGTAATCATGCTTCTTTCGGTGTCAACACTCTCTCGTTAATAAAAACGCGCAGTGACTATTCGGTCGGTGGGCGCTGGCGGCGCTTCGCCGCCAAGAGATTGTCGCTTGCAAAACAACAGGTAAGATCGAGGCTGCCGCTACCGGTCGCGAAACAGCAACGGCGCCATCTGGTACAGGCTGCGCCGCCACGACAGGAACTCGTGCCCGGTATCCGGCGACACGTAGAAGACGCTGTTAAGTCCCGCCCGCTTCAACGCCTCCGCGTTGGCACGCGGATCGGTGCTCGGCCGCCCCGGACCGCCGCGGGTCCGCCCGTCCTCGAGCTCGCGGCTGCCGTAGCTGACGAAGGTGAGCCGCACCTTGTCCTTGTAGCCCGGTGCCGCGGCGACGTCCTCGGGTGCGATGGTACCGCCGCTCAGCAGCCCGATCGCGCCGAACGTGTCGAGGCTCTTGGGCGCGATCAGCTTGGTCTCGAAGCCGCCCATCGACAGCCCCGCCAGCGCGCGGTGCGGGGCGTCTGCAAGGGTGCGATAGTGGCGGTCGACATAGGGGATGAGCTCGTCGACCAGCACGGTGCGGAATGGCGTGATGTCGAAGCTGGCGAGCCCACCCGGGCTGCCGGGTCGGACGTCGTTGGTCATGCCATAGGTCATGACGATGAGGAACGGCGTCGCCTTCCCGGCGGAAAGCAGGTTGTCCATGATGAGATTGGCATGGCCCTGGTTGGACCAGGCGGTCTCGTCTTCGCCCCAGCCGTGCTGGAGGTAGAGGACCGGGTAGCGCTTGCCATCCGCCGCGTCATAGCCGGGCGGCGTATAGACGAAGGCGCGGCGATGCGTGCGCGTGCTCGGCGAGGCGAACAGGATCTGCTCGACGCGGCCGTGCGGCACGTCCTTCACCGCATAGAAGTCGGCGTCGCGCGCGGGGATCTCGATCCCGCTCTCCCACCGCGTCGAGCCGTAGAAATTGAGCGTGCCCGGATCGTTGAAGGTGCCGCCGTCGACAGTGAGGTGGTAATAATGGAAGCCCTCATCGAGCGGCCCCTCCGACGTGCCCGTCCAGCTGCCGTCCGCCGCCTTCGTCAGCACGGTGCCGCCGCGGCCGCCGAGACCGAGGCTGACGCGCACCGCCTTCGCCTCCGGCGCGGTGACACGGAAGCGGACGTACCCCTGCGAGTTGACCTGCGGATAGGCTTGGCCGGGTTGGTTGAGCGACGAAGGCTTGAAGTCCTCCGCCACCGAAGCGGGTGGAGCGGGCGCGGTCGTCTGCGCCATCGTCGGTGCACCGGCGACGAGGCACGCGATCATGGTGGCACGAGCTAGTCTCATCACCCTCTCCCCTCCTGGTTCGCGCTGCTCTACACGGCTCGACGAATCCTATCTGATATGTTCTACAGCATTCCGGAAGGGGTGCAAGCCGCCGAGATTAGTGGTGCCAGTAGCCACCGGCACGCCCCTTCTCACCCTTGCGTCATGCTGCACTCGTTCGAGGATCCACCCGTCCAAAATCGCCGCGTCCGCTGCTGGTGCGGCATCGTGGATCCTGAAGCGAGTTGAGGATGATGCGGAACGTTGGCCCGCGCTTGTCATGATAGCGGTAACTCGTACGGTGCGGCTGCAAAAGAAGGAGAGGCGAGATGCGTCGGGTCGTAATGCGGATGGGCATGGGTGCGGCCACGCTGCTGACGGTCGTCAGTGCCCCCACCGCCGCCCAGGTCGCGCGCTTCGAACGCTTCACCTATCAGGGCCGCACGCAGGAACAGGCGCCGCTGCGCGCCGGCCAGTACCGCAACCCCGTTGTAAGCGGCTATTATCCGGACCCTTCGGTCACGCGCGTCGGCGACGATTACTACCTCGTCAACTCGTCGTTCGCGCACTTCCCCGGCCTGCCCGTGTTCCACTCCAAGAACCTCGTCGACTGGACCCAGATCGGCAACGCGATCGACCGGCCTGACCAGCTCGACTTTACCGGTCGACGCGTCTCGGAGGCGGTGTTCGCGCCCGACATCTCGTACCACGCCGGCGTCTTCTACATCGCCAACACCTGCGTCTCCTGCGGCGGCAACTTCGTCATCACCGCGCGCGATCCGGCTGGCCCCTGGTCCAAGCCGATCTGGCTGCCGTTCGAAGGCATCGACCCGTCCATCTTCTGGGAGGGCGATCGGGCCTACATCATCAACAACCGCGCGCCGAACGAACCACCGCGCTACGACGGCCACCGCGCGCTGTGGGTGCAGGAGTACGACTGGCGCGCGGGCAAGATGGTCGGGGAGAGCACGCAGCTCGTCAACGGCGGCGTCGATCTCGCCACCAAGCCGGTGTGGATCGAGGGGCCTCACCTCCTCAAGAAAGACGGCTTCTACTATCTCACCGCGGCGGAGGGCGGCACCGGCGACAACCATTCGCAGGTAGTGTTCCGCTCGCGCGCGCTGCGGGGACCCTTCACGCCCTATGCCGGCAATCCGATCCTGACCCAGCGCGATCTGCCGTCCGACCGCGCGCATCCGGTCACATCGGCAGGACACGCCAAGCTGGTGCAGACGCAGAGCGGCGACTGGTGGGCGACCTTCCTGGCGACGCGGCCCTATGCGGACGGACATTACAATATCGGACGCGAGACCTTCCTGCTGCCAGTGACGTGGCGAGACGGCTGGCCGCACATCCTGGAGCGTGGCCGCGCGATCCCCTTCACCGCCACGCGGCCGCGGCTTCCCGCCGGCCCGGCTCCGGCGCTGCCGACCAGCGGCGACTTCGGCTATGTCGACGAGTTCGACGGCGGCGAGCTCGGCATGCAATGGATCGGCATCCGCACGCCGCGCCAGCGCTTCTACCGGCTCGCCGGGGGGGCGCTCGAGCTGCGCCCGGCCGCACGCTTCGGCGACCTGAGCGGCACGCCCGCCTTTCTCGGTCGGCGCCAGCAGCACCATGTCGCCACGGTGTCGACGGTGCTGCGCTTCATGCCCGAGCGCGACGGCGCGCGCGCCGGGCTGGCGGCGGTGCAGAACGACCGCTCGTTGCTCGAGTTCGCCGTCACGCGCCTCGGCGGCAAGACGGTCGTAGCGTTGTACAAGCGTGATTTGGCGCACAACGATACGCTGGTCGCCTCGGCGCCGGTCGATGCTGGCGGCGCGGTGACGCTGACGATCCGCGCCGACGGCGGGACGATGGCGTTCGACTATGCGATCGGCGGCAGGAAACAAACGCTGACCGACCGGCTCGACACGACGTTCCTCAGCACGCAGCGCGCGGGTGGTTTCGTCGGCACCGTCATCGGGCCGTTCGTCGAGGCGCCGTGACAGGGAGCGGGTGCAGCAGCGGCGGCGTGGCACGCCAGCATCGGGCATGTCGCTCGTCGTCACCGCGGACTTGTTGCGGGGTCCATCCATCCGCTCGTGCGCCGGCCCGAGGCGCTCGCGGCACGGTGGATCCCGGACCAAGTCCGGGATGACGCCTGGGCGCAGATGAAGGACTCGCCCTTACCCGAACACGAAGGCGCGGGTTAGCCGCGCCGCAAGTCCGGCCCGCGCAGCCGCAGCACCTCGCCCGCGCCCAGTCGCGCGTTGACGCGGGCCGTGCCGGCGCGCACCGTCACCGACCCCGCCGCGTCGGCAGTGACCACCACACGCTCGACCACCCCCGCACGCCATGTCAGGTCGACCCGCCGCGCGCCGCGGGCGCGCAGCCCGCGCAATGCGCCGCTCGGCCAAGCGCGGGGCAACGCCGGGAGCAGCAGGATCTCGTCGCCGTCGCTCTGCATCAGCATTTCCGCGATCGCGCGCGCGCCGCCGAAATTGCCGTCGATCTGGAACGGCGGGTGCGAGTCGAACAGATTGGGGTAGGTCCGCTCGGGGCCGAGCAGATAGGCAAGGATGCGGTGCGCGCGCTCGCCGTCGCGCAACCGCGCCCACAGATTGGCACGCCAGGCGGTGGCCCAGCCGGTCGACTCGTCGCCGCGCAGCTCGAGCGAGCGCCGCGCCGCCACGGCCAGCGCGGGCGTGCGCTCGACGTCGATCTGCGTGCTCGGGAACAGGCCGTACAGGTGCGAGACATGGCGATGGTGCGGCTCGGGCGCGGCAGCGTCCCAGTCCTCCTGCCACTCCTGCAATTGGCCCTGCGCACCGATCTTGTCCGGAGCGAGCCGCGCGCGCGCCGCGACGAGCTCCCCCGCGAACGCCGCGTCGGTGCCGAGCAGCGAAGCAGCGCGCGCGGTCTGCTCGAACAGGTCGCGCAGGATCTGCTGGTCCATCGCCGGGCCGGCACAGATCGCAGCGCCGCGCGGGTGGACGTTCTCGGGCGAGAGCGACGGGCTGGTCACCAGCCTGCCGCTCGTCGCGTCGACCTGTAGCGTATCGAGGAAGAACAGCGCGGCGCCGCGCATCAGCGGGTAGACCGAGCGAAGATAATCGAGGTCGCGGCCGTAGTCGTAGCGGTCCCACAAATGCGTGCAGAGCCACGCGCCGCCGGTCGGCCACAGGCCATATTGCGCCCCGTCGATCGGCGCGGTGGCGCGCCAGCCGTCGGTATTGTGATGCGCCACCCAGCCGCGCGCCCCGTACATCGCACGCGCGGTGCGCTCGCCCGTCTCCGCCAGCTCGCGCACCATCTGCACCAGCGGAGCGGTGCACTCGGCCAGCCCGGTCGCCTCGGCCGGCCAGTAATTCATCTCGGTGTTGATGTTGATCGTGTACTTCGAGCCCCATGGCGGCTTGACGCTCTCGTTCCACAAGCCCTGCAGATTGGCGGGCTGGCCGCCGGAGCGCGACGAGCAGATCAGCAGATAACGGCCGTAATCGAAGTAGAGCTGCGCCAGCGCGGGGTCGTCGCTTTGCTGGCTGGCACGCACGCGCTCGTCGGTCGGCCGCTCGGCCGCGGCGGTGCGGCCGAGGTCGAGCGTGACGCGGCGGAAGAGCCGGCGGTGCTCGCGCGCGGTGTCGGCGGCGAGCCGTGCGAACGGCGTCGTCGCCGCGCGCGCGAGCTGCGCCGCCGCGATCGCGCCGGCGTCGCCGCCGACGTCATCGAAGCGACGGTAGCTTGTCGCCAGCGCGACCAGCACGGTCACCGCGGCGGCGCCGCGGATCGTCAGACGTCCCTCGCGCGCGCTCAGGGTGCCGCCACGCACCAGTACCCGCACGCGCGCCGCCAGCCGCGTGGCGCCTGCGACGCCGTGCTCGTCGGGCGCGCGCGCGTCGAGCGCAAGCGTGTCACCGGCGGCGGTCACAGCGCCGCGCTGCGGCGTGGTGAGCGCGACGTCGAGGTCGATCGCGCCGGGGCGATCGGTGGCGAGCTCCACCGCGATGACCTGATCGACCGGCGATGCCAGCACGCGTCGGCGGTATCGCACCCCGCCCGCGGTGAAGGCGGTGGTGGCCAGTGCCGCGTCGAGATCGAGCTCGCGGTGATAGTCGCTCGTCGCACCGAGACCTGGCAGCTCCAGGATCAGGTCGCCGATCGGCTGGTACGACATCTGGCTGAGCGGCTGCGCCATCACCTTGGCGTTGGCGAGCGCCTGCGCCTCGGCGTAGCGCCCCGCCGCGATCAGCCGGCGCACCTCGGGCAGGGCCGCACGCGCCGCAGGGTTCACCGGATCATACGGCCCCCCGCCCCACAGGCTGCTCTCGTTGAGCTGGATCCGCTCGCGCGCGGTGCCGCCGAACACCATCGCGCCGAGCCGGCCGTTACCGACCGGCAGCGCCTCGGTCCACACGGTCGCGGGCTGGCGGTACCAGAGCCGCTGGCGGTCGGCCGCTCCGTCCTCGCCATGCGCGGGCAGCGCGCCGAGCGCCGCTGTTCCCGCCGCCGCGCCGATCGCGCCGCGTCGCGTCATCCCTTTTCGCTGAGTCATGATCGTTCTTCCCCGCTCAGCCGCGCAACAACCGCATCACCATGGCGCGGATCCGCCCGCTCTGCCCGCGCGCGAGCAATCCGTGCTGCGCCTCGGGCAGATGCGCAAGCGGGTGGCCGTCGGGGCGGAACACGTAATGGTCGAAGAAGGCGCGCCATGCCGCGCGCTCGCGCTCGGGCCGTTCGGCGATCGCCGCGACCGCGAGCAGCATCGCCGTATAGGGTGCATCGGGGCCGGCAGCGGCCGCGTCCCACCAATAGTTCACCAGCACGTTGACCGGGCTGAGCGCCTCGACCTGGTGCCACCACAGCTTGGGCAGATAGAGCGCGTCGCCGGGTGCAAGCTCGACCGTCATCGCGCGCGCCCGCGCGGCGGCGAAGCGCGGGTAGCGCGGGTCACCCGCGGGCGCGCCGACCGCGAGCCCGACCGGCTGCCCCGCCATATTGTGGTCGATCGGGCCGACGTAGAGGTCGCCGATCGCCTCAGGTGGGAACAAGGTGAAGCGCCGCTGCCCGGCGACGACGCAGGCGAGATTGTCCGAATTGTCGTGATGACACGCTACCGTCGAGGCATGGCCGAGCCAGATGCGGGGGCGCACCGCGGCCGGAAGCAGCGGCATCGCATTGTCCTCCACGAAGCGCGGCAGATAAGCGGCAGTGGGGAGCGAGCCGAGGTAGAGCGTCGTCGCCCCCTCGACCTCGGCGGTGTCGATCACGCGCCGCAGCGCCGCGGTCACGCCGATCGTCTCGCGCTCGAAATTGAAGCCGTCGAGCGCCTCCTCGTAATAATACCGGCCGCCGATTGCGGGTGCACCGACAAACGCCTCCGCCGACTTGCCGGCGTCGAGCGCGGCGACATAGTCGAGCAGCACCGCAGGCGACTGGCGCGCCGCGCGGGTGATCGGCCAGTCGGCGCACAGCCCGCGCACCACGAACGGCTCGCACGCCGCGACCAGTTCTCCGAATTGATCCGGCGCGCCGACCTCAGCGACCGTATAGTCCGCTGCGGTAGCGCTCACGCCACCGCCAACCGCTCGTTGCGCCGATGCGCGAGCACCGCGATCTGCGCGAGCGAGTCCACCAGCGTGTGGGCGTGATGGAGGTGGCCGGCGCGATACAGGCCCACCACCGTCGCGTCGTCGAGCTCGGCCAGCGCGTCGCGGCTGACGGTGTACAGGCCGTCGAGCCGCAGCTTCTCGCCGTCGTCAAACGAGAGCGAGACGTCGATCGGTTCGATCAGCCGAGCGTCGAGCAGCGACGCCATCAGCGCCTCGCTCTCGGCCAGTCCGGCATGGACCAGTCCGAGCGCGCGCTGGACCCGGCGGAGGTGCGCGGAAGGCGCTCCCTCCGCGTCGAACAGCGCCAGCTCCGCCTCCTCCGCGGCGAACCTGGCGTGGTCGAGGTCGATCGCGATATCCTGCTCGACCACGAAGAACCCCTCGCGCTCGAGATCGAGCGGCATGATGCCGTCCATCGCGCCGACGGCGTCGGCCAGGAGGTTCTCGCCCGGTACAAGGCCGAGCAGCGCACCGGCGTAGAAGCGCCCGGTCTCGGGATGTTTGGTCAGCACGATCGGGCAACGCGTCGCCACCTTGGCGAATTCGCTCGGCATGACCTGGACGAAGTGTCGCCCCGAGGCGCTGGCGCGGCGCATTGCAAGCGCGGCGTGTCGCTCGCTCGCCAACAGCTCCCAGACCGCCATGTCCCCTCCTTCTCGCCGGGCGCTCGCCTCGGCTCGCACGAAGGATCAGCGGGCGCACGGCCAGCGTCAAGTCGTTAGCGCTAAACTGATCCTATATGATCACTTGCCAGACCCGATCGGGCAGGTATGTTAGCGCTACATCGGGATGACAGGCCGGCCGTTCGAGTCGGACGCACGCGATGATCGATCATGCCGGCGTCGCCGGCACAGAGGAGGAGAGGGGCCATGAGAGAGCCTGAGAGCGTACGTCCTGTCGGTCGTGGCGGGTACACCACCATGCGAAGCAGCCTGATCGCCGCATGCAGCGGCGCGGCGCTCACTGCCGCGCTGATCGCGCCGGCACCCGCGATGGCCCAACAGGCCAATCCCGGCAGCGTGCAGAACAGCCAGGCGCAGCCGCCCGCGGGCGTGCAGCCGGCAGTGCCCTCCTCCGCCAACACCACCAGCGCCAGCGAGGCCGGCCGACCGCAGGATGAGGCCACCGCGCCCGACACCAACGGCGCCAACACCGCCGGCGACCAGACCGGCGTGGATGGCGACCCCTCGCGCGACATCATCGTCACCGGCCTGCGCGGCTCGCTCCAGCGCAATCTCGACATCAAGCGCACCGCCACCGGCGTGGTCGACGCGATCTCGGCCGAGGACATCGGCAAGTTCCCCGACACCAACGTCGCCGCGTCGCTGCAGCGCCTGCCCGGCGTGTCGATCCAGCGTTCGGGCACGCGCGGCGAGGCGACCGGCATCACCGTCCGCGGCTTCGGCGGCGACTTCAACACCACGCTGTACGACGGCCGCCGCATCTCCACCGGCACCGGCAACCGCCAGATCGACTTCTCGACCGTGGGCTCCGACTTCATCGGCCAGCTCAGCGTGCTCAAGACGCCCGACGTCACGCTGGCGTCGAGCTCGATCGGCGCGACCGTCGACATCCAGTTCCCCAAGCCGTTCGATCACCCCGGCCTGCGCGTCGCGGCAAGCGCCGCGGGATCGATCCAGGACCGCTCGGGCAAGATCGTCCCGACCGCGGGCGTGCTCGTCAGCAACACCTTCGCGGGCGACACGTTGGGTGTGCTGGCCGACGTGATCTACACGCGGCGCGACACCAAGACCAACCGCGTCTCGGTCTCGGGCTGGGCCGGCGGCTTCTACGCGCCGTGCCAGCTGCAGGGCAGCACCGCGGCGAGCTGCAACCCGACCGGCAACGCCACCGCCGAGGCGGCGCAGCGCCAGACCGTGGTCGGCTGGTTCCCGCAGCAATATGTCATCGACCAGCAGAGCACCAAGGACGAGCGCGTCGACGCGCGCCTCGCGCTGCAATGGCATCCGTCCGAGGACGTGATGGTCACGCTTGACGACAATTTCTCGCGCCAGGAGATCGTCACGCGCTCGTCGGCGCTGGGCGTGTGGTTCAACCAGGGCGCGCTGCGCAACGTCGAGCTCGACGACAACGGCACCGCGATCGACTTCACCCAGGCGGGATCGCCGACCGACTTTACGGCCGCGCTCAACACGCAGATCCTGCGCACCAACCAGATCGGCGGCAACGTCAAGTGGGACGTCAGCGAGAACTTCACGCTGGAGGGTGACCTCTCCTACGCGAAGAGCTGGCTCAACCCCGACGATGACACGATCGGCAGCCAGAACGGCGACATCGGCTACGGCGGCAACCTCGCCAACAACACCGGGCTGCAGATCAACGGCAAGAGCACCAACAGCTTCCCCTCGCTGACGGTCGTCGGGCCGAACGGCAATGCCGCGGCCTTCGCCGATCCGACGCTGATCGGCTCGCACGTCACGGTGAACCAGACCCAGCAGAACACCGACGAGCTCAAGCAGGCGCGCTTCACCGCGACGTGGAAGCAGGACGATCTGACCATCCGCGCCGGCGGTCAGTATGTCGATGACCAGTTCCGCCTGTCGAACAAGAGCACCTTCACCAACAATTACTGGCAGGCCTATTCGGGCTACGGCACCCCCTCCGGCCAGGGCAGCGGGATCGCGCCGCTGCCGGCGTCGCTCTACCAGGGCAGTGTCTCGCTCGGGCGCAACTTCATCCCCGGCTTCAAGGGCTCGCTGCCGCCGTCGCTGATCGTGTTCAGCCCGGTGGCGTATCAGCAGTTCCTCAGCGGGCTCGGCAATCCGCAGACGCAGAACATCCCCGGCTTCAACTATGCGCAGACCAGCACCACCGGCCTGAGCGGCTTCACCGGCAGCTTCGACCAGCTGGTCGATCCCAACAGCCTCCAGACCATCAACGAGAAGACCTGGTCGCTCTACCTCAACGTCGCCTACACCGCCGACATCGCGGGCATGCCGTTCCACTTCGCGGCGGGCGTGCGCAACGAGAACACGCACCTGACCTCGACCGGCCAGGGCCGCCTGCCCGTCTCGATCTCGACCAGCGCCGCCGACCCGACGTTGCTGAGCGTGGCGTTCGGCGAGGTGACGCCAATCAGCGCGAAGAGCAACTATTCGTACCTGCTGCCGACGGTCGACATGCGGCTCGAGGTCACGCCGGAGTTGCAGCTGCGCTTCGACGCGTCGCGCACGCTGACCCGGCCGGGGCTCTCCACGCTTAACCCGGTGCTGGCCGTCGGCATCGGGCAGCGCGTCGGCGCGCTCACCGCGAGCGGCGGCAATCCCACGTTGCAACCCTATCTCGCGGACAATTTCGACGTTGCCGCGGAATGGTATTACAAGCGCAACTCGTACCTGTCGGTCGACTTCTTCTTGAAGAACGTCAGCAACTTCATCGTGCAGGGCGTGACGCGCCAGGCGATCAACGGCGTGGTCGACCCGACCACGGGCAACGCCGCCAACTTTGCGGTGTCGCAGCAGGTCAATGGCCCGGACGCGACCGTGCGCGGCGTCGAGCTGGCGTGGCAGCAGGTGTTCGGCGACACCGGCTTCGGCTTCCAGGCCAACGCCACCTTGGTCGACACCAACAAGCCATACGATTCGAGCGACATCTCGCAGACGGGCTTCGCGGTGACTGGGCTGGCGAACTCGGCCAATTTCGTCGGCTTCTATGACAAGAATGGCTTCCAGTTCCGTGCCGCGCTCAACTGGCGTGATGAGTACCTGCTCCAGTTCGGGCAGAATCAGAACACCAGCCAATTCGGTGCCGAGCCGACCTTCGTGAACTCGAGCCTTCAGCTCGATCTCTCGACCAGCTATGACATCAACAAGAACTTCAGCATCTTCGCCGCGGCGGAGAATGTGAACAACAACCAGCAGAGCACGCACGGCCGCTTCAGCAACCAGCTGCTCGACGTGTTCGACTATGGACGCCGCTTCGTCGTCGGCGGGCACGTCCGCTTCTGAGCCGGTGCGGCGCCGCGTTCGACGGCGCCGCACCGCCTCCCGGCACGGCCGCGGTGGCAGCACCGCGGCCGACGCGCTAAGGCCCCACGCGACAAACGAAGGATCTTGGGGCCGATGACGGAACGGGATGCGACGCGCGCGGTCGAGCTGCGCGTCATTGACGAGCGGCTGCACGACTGGGGGCTGCCGCGCTACCAGACCGAGATGGCGGCGGGCATCGATCTGCACGCCTGTATCGACGCGCCGCTGACGCTCCTGCCGCAGGCGCCGGCGGTGCTGATCCCCTCGGGCATCGCACTGCTGATGAACGATCCTTATATGGCGGCGGTGCTGCTCGCCCGATCCGGCCTGGGTCATAAGAAGGGCCTGATCCTCGGCCAATCGGTCGGATTGATCGACGCCGATTACACCGATCAAATCTACATCAGCGCGTGGCTGCGCACCCCTCCGGGCTCCGCGCCGCTGGTAATCGAGCCGGGTGACCGGGTCGCACAGCTCGTCTTCGTGCCGATCCTCCGGCCGGCGCTGCGCGTGGTCGAGGCCTTCTCGTCCGCAACGGGTCGTGGCCTTGGCGGGTTCGGCTCGACCGGTTACGGTACCGCCGGCACGCGGTCGCCCGCGAGCGAGTGAAGGGAGCCCGGACGGACTTGTCGATGATCGATGGCGACTCGTCCCAGCGCTCCGCTCGCGACGTCCTCCGGCCGAGCGGCGTCAAGAACGTTGCGCTGCCGTGGCGTGCGGTGACCGACCAATGATCGTCGCGCTCGCGCTGCTGCTCCAGGCGTCGCCGCTGGCGCCGCCGACCGACTGGGGTGCGCTCCAGCAGGTGCCGCTGCTGCGCCGCTGGGAGCCGGGCGAGCAGGTCGCCACCTTCGTCCGCGACGAGGTGCGCGCGGGGCGCTGCGCCACGCCTGAGACCAAGCGGATCACGGTCGATCTCGTCGTCTTCCTCGGTGCCGAAGGCCAGGTCCGCCGGATCGTCCCGCGCGCGATCGATTGCCCGACGGTGGAGCAATATGCCTCGGGGCTGACGCTGCGTGCGATGCGCGGCAACGTCGCCGACGTGCCCGCTGCCGGTTGGTATCGCAATTCGATCACCTTCGAATGGCCATGATGCTCAGCGCCGACGAACTCGCGCGCTACGCACGCCATATCGTCCTGCCTGAGGTCGGCGGTGCCGGGCAGCTGCGGCTGCGGCGCGCGCGCGTGGTGGTCATCGGCGCGGGAGGGATCGGCTCGCCGGTGCTCCACTATCTCGGCGCCGCGGGTGTGGGGCAGCTCGACGTCGTCGACGACGACCGTGTCGACGCCAGCAACCTCCAGCGCCAGACGCTCTACACCACCGCTGATCTGGGCCACGCCAAGGCGGAGGCGGCCGCGGCGGCGGTGGCGCGGCTCAATCCGCACGTGACCGTGCGCGCGCTGGTGTCGCGCATCGACGCCGCCAACGCCGCGGCGCTGCTCGACGGCGCCGACGCAGTGATCGACGGCAGCGACAATTTCGAGACGCGGCTCGCCGTCGCCGACGCGGCGCTGGGGCTGCGCGTGCCCCTGATCTCCGCCGCGGTCGGCCGGTTCGAGGGACAGATCGGCGTTTTCCGCGGTTGGGAGCCCGACCGGCCGTGCTATCGCTGCTTCGTCGGCGGCGCGCCGCAGCGCGACGGCCTCACCTGCGCCGAGGAAGGCGTGCTCGGCCCGGTGACGGGCGTGGTCGGCAGTCTCGCCGCGCTCGAGGTGATCCGCCAGCTGGCGCCGTTCGGTGACGACAGCGCGGGCAAGCTGGTGCTGATCGACCTGCTCGCCCTGCGCTTCCGCACCTTGTCACTGCCCAAGGACCCGGGCTGCCCCGCCTGTGGGACCGGCGCCGGCTGAGCAAGCCACCCCGCCGCGGCGGAGGCGGTGCAGCGAACGCCTCCGCTCGCTGCACCGGCCCCCTTGATCGATGTCGCCCTGTTACCCCAGCCGCTGCTGCGCGAAGGCGCGCACCGCCGGGCCGATGTCGTCGCGCGCGAGCGCCAGCGCGAGGTTCGCCATGATGAAGCCGGTCTTGTCGCCGCAGTCGAAGCGCTCGCCGTTGAAGGTGAAGCCATGGAACGGCTGGCGGCCGATCAGCTTGGCCATCGCGTCGGTCAGCTGAATCTCGCCGCCGGCGCCTGTCTCCTTCGCGTCGAGGATCTGCATCACCTCGGGCTGGAGGATGTAGCGCCCCGGGATCATCAGGTTGGACGGGGCCGAGCCAGCGGCGGGCTTCTCGACCAGCGCGGTCACCTCGGTCAGCGCGCCGTCGCGCTGACCCGGCGAGATGATGCCATATTTGTTGGTCTCCTCCGGAGCGACCTCGAGCGCGCCGATGACGTTGCCGCCGACCTGCTGATAGGCGTCGACCATCTGCTTGAGGAAGTTGGGCGAACCCACCATCAGCTCGTCGGGGAGCAGCACCGCGAACGGCTCGTCGCCGACGATCTCGCGCGCGCACCACACCGCATGGCCCAGCCCGAGCGGCTCCTGCTGGCGGACATAGACCGGCGAGCCCGGCTGTTGGCGGATCGTCTCGATTACCGCCAGGCTCTTGCCGCGCGCGCGCATCGTCGTCTCGAGTTCGAACGAGACGTCGAAATGGTCTTCCAGCGCGCCCTTGCCGCGCCCGGTGACGAAGATCAGCTGCTCGATGCCGGCCTCAAGCGCTTCCTCGACGGCATATTGGATCAGCGGCTTGTCGACGACCGTCAGCATCTCCTTCGGCATCGCCTTGGTCGCGGGGAGGAAGCGCGTCCCCAGTCCGGCGACGGGGAAGATGGCCTTACGCACGGGCTTGATGGTCATTCGGTCCTCCTGATGGCGCCGGCTGTGTACCGGCCGCCGCGGTTCGCGGCAAACCGTTAGCGCGCGCGTAACGACGCCGCGAGCCGATTCGTGTTGCGCTGCACCAAATCCGGGCCGTATGGGACGTGCAAGCGCGGTTGCCCCGTGCCGGCGCCGCGCTTATGCCGACGCGTTTCCGCTCCCGTGCCGGCCGTCCGCGACCATGCTGTCCAAATTCCTTCGCTCCCCCCGTCCGGCTCTGGCCGCGAGTTTCTCCGTCGCGCCCGGAGAGCGGCTGTACGCGATCGGCGACGTCCATGGCTGCCGCGACGAGCTGGAGCGACTGCTGTCGTTGATCGACGCCGATGACGCCGCCCGTGGTCCCGCCGCGACGTCGCTGATCTTCCTCGGGGATCTGGTCGACCGTGGGCCCGACTCCGCCGGCGTCGTGGCACGGCTGCTTGAGCTCGCCCGGCAGCGCCCGACCACGCGCTTCCTGAAGGGCAACCACGAGGAAGTGTTCCTGCTTGCGTTGACCGGTGATCGCGAGGCGCTGCGGCTGTTCTGCCGGGTCGGCGGTCGCGAGACGCTGATGAGCTACGGCTTGTCGCGTGAGGAGTACGACGCGCTCGACTATGACAATCTGGCGGAGCGGCTGCCCGACCTCGTACCGGCGCCGCATCGCGACTTCCTCGATGGCTTCGAGGATCTCGTGATCTCCGGCGATTATGCCTTCGTCCACGCCGGCATCCGGCCCGAGGTGCCGATCGAGGAGCAGGTGCCAGCGGACCTTCGCTGGATACGCGGCAGCTTCCTCGATCACCGTCGTCCGCATCCCAAGATGATCGTCCACGGCCACACCATCACCGATGACGTCGACCGCCGCGCTAATCGCATCGGCATCGACACGGGCGCCTATGCCAGCGGGAAGCTGAGCGCCCTGGGGCTAGAGGGCACAGACACTTGGGCACTGCAAACCTGATCCGCAGCGTGGCGGATATACAATAGGATCGCCATAATCGCGCACTCTCCCCCTTGCTTTTCGCCTCCGCCTCGGTAAGTGACAGGCGGAATGCAAAGGGAGTTTGACATGCGTCTTGCCAAGTACATGCTCGCTGCTGCCGCCGCCACGATGGCGGTTGCTCCGGCAGTTGCCGCTCCGGCCAACCCGGCGGCGAGCCTGTCGGTCGCCAAGTCGGCTCGCGCCGGCTCGGCCTCGGCGAAGAAGAGCGACGTCGCTGGCGGCGGCATCATCGTTGCGGTCCTGGCGGCCGCCGCGGTGGTTGCGGGCATCGTCGTCGTCGCTGACGAGGACGACAGCTCGGACAGCAACTGAGCTGATCCAGCTTCCTCGGGAGTAAGAGATAGCGGCCTTCGGGCCGCTATTTTTTTGCCTGCTCGCGGGGTAATGACCCAGCGTCTGGCTGTGCTCGCCGGCGATGAGGTTGCGTCCACGCACGCGCCGGTGGTCAGCCGGCGAGCGCGATCCAGGTCGTATCCCCGTTCAGCTGATCGTTCCCGGCAAGAGGAACATTGAAGGGCCTCTTCTCGAACGTCGATCCGACCCGTCATCTAGCCTGTTTTGTGCGCGGGAGGACGCGAGCGTGGCTGGTCCGTCAACCCGCCACTCGTGCTGGACACAGAGCCGAACGCCACCCGTAAGGATCTTCAACGAGAAAGGGCGGCCTCTCGGCCGCCCTTACCCATCTCACCTCACGACCAACGGCGCGCTCAGCGGCCGCCCGGTGCTCCACCCGGCATACCGCCGGGTGCTCCACCCGGCATACCGGGCATGCCGCCGCCGGGCATACCGCCCATCATCTGCTGCTGCATCTGCAGCTGCCGCAGCGTCGCCTCGGGGATGAAGTCCTGCAGCTCGACATCGAAGACCAAGGTCGAATTGGGCGGGATCGGCCCCGTGGAGCGCTCGCCGTAGCCCAGCTCGGGCTTGATCCAAAGGCGGTATTTGGCGCCCTTGTGCATCAGCTTGAGCCCCTCGGAGAAGCCCGGCACCACGCCCGAGACCGGCAGCGGGGTCGGCTGCTGCGACTTGTCGAACACCGTGCCGTCAAGCAACCGGCCCTCGTAATTCACCAGCGTCACGTCGGCGTTGGTCGGGCTCGGGCCCTTGGCGTCGCCAGCCTTGAGCACCTTGTAGCGCAGCCCCGAGGGAGTGGTGATGATCCCGGTGTCACCCGCGCGCGCCAGGGCGACGCCGGCGACGAGCGCGATCAGCAGGCCGGCGACCAGCCACAGCACATAAGCGCGTTTGACCGGCTGGAGCGGAACGGCGGTGACGGTCGACATCGGTTCAGGACACCCCGGTTGCGCCGCCACCGGCGGCGATCACGTACGGCAGGCACATTCAACGGCATGGTGGGCGACGAGCGCCCGCGCCTTGTCCCCGCGCCCGAGAACGCGGGGGCTGCCGCTTACCGCGCGCCGTCGCGCTCGGCGCGCTTGCGCTCCAGCTTGCGCGCACGACGAACCGCCGCGGCGCGCTCGCGCGCGCGCTTCTCCGACGGCTTCTCATAGTGGCGACGCAGCTTCATCTCGCGATAAACGCCCTCGCGCTGCAGCTTCTTCTTGAGCGCGCGAAGGGCCTGGTCGACGTTGTTGTCGCGAACGATGATCTGCATAAAACCGATAAGCTCCGGATCAAACGGCTAAAGCGGCAGCGGACGAGGTCCGCGCCGAACACGCCGCCTCTAGCAGCATGGGTGCCCCCCCGCAAGCACCGCGGCTCAGCCGATCACCATCGGCGCGGGAATGACGCGACGGTGCTGCAATGCGGGCACGCGCGCGCGGACCTCGCGCTGCGTCTCCGGGTCGATCTCGGCATAGCCGATGCCGGCGGCCTCACCCATGTCGAGCAGCACCTCGCCCCAGGGATCGACCACCAGCGAGTGGCCGTAGGTGGCGCGCCCATCCTCGTGGACCCCGCTCTGCGCCGCCGCGACGACATAGCACGCCGCCTCGATCGCGCGGGCGCGCAGCAGCACGTGCCAGTGCGCCGCGCCGGTCGGCCGTGTGAAGGAGGCGGGCACCGCCAGGATCGCGGCGCCATTGTCCGACAGCGCGCGGTAGAGATCGGGGAAGCGCATGTCGTAGCAGATCGACAGGCCCATCCGCCCCAGCGGCGTCGCCGCCAGCACCGGGCGGTCGCCGGCGGCATAGGCGGCTGATTCGCGCCAGCTCTCACCGCTGGGCAGGTCGACGTCGAACAGGTGCATCTTGTCGTAGCGCGCGCGGATGTTGCCCTGCGAGTCGATGACGAAGCTGCGGTTGGCGTAGCGGGCGTCGTGGCGTCGCAGCGCCAGCGAGCCGAGCTGCACCCACACACCCGCGCGCGTCGCCGCCTCGCGTACCGCGACCAGCACCTGGTCCTCGCCCTCGCGCACGATCGACCGCGCCGCACGCGCACGATCGCGGTCGAGCACACCCGACATCTCGGGCGTGAACACCATTTCCGCGCCGTTCGCGCCCGCCTCCTCGATCGCCGCGGCCAGCGCCGCCGCGTTGCGCGCGGGGTCGATCCCGCTGGTGGTCTGGACAACCGCGATCTTGGTCAAACCTTACTCCTCGCCCGCTCACCAAGAGCAACGCAGTTCGTCGCGCAAGTGTTGCACGCGCGCCACACGAGGCCGGTCAGCGCGCTTTGTTGCAGCGGCGTCATCCGCGCGATACGCATGGTCATCAGTCAGGTCGCCATGCCCGACGCCTCGCTCGCTCTCGCCCCGGACCTCGCCGTGGACCTCGCCACCCGTATCCTCATCGTCGACGACGATCCCGGCATCCGCGAGCTCACCGCCGCCTTCCTCGTTGGCCACGGCTATGTCGTCGACGTCGCGGCCGATGGCGTCGAGATGCGCGCGCGGCTCGAGCAGGAGAGCTATGCGCTGATCGTGCTCGACGTGATGATGCCCGGCGAGGACGGTCTCTCGATCCTGCGCTCGCTCGACCGCTCGACCAGTCCGGCGGTGATCATCATGTCGGTGATCAGCGAGGAGGTCGATCGCATCGTCGGGCTAGAGATGGGCGCGGACGATTATGTCGCCAAGCCCGCCAATCCGCGCGAGCTGCTGGCGCGGATCCGCTCGGTGCTGCGGCGCAACCAGGCCCCCGCCAGCGCGGCGCCGAGCCCTGGGCGCCCCTACCTGCGCTTCGCTGGATGGCGGCTCGACCCGGTCGGACGCCAGCTGTTCGACCCCGACCAAGTCGTCATCAACCTCTCCGACGGTGAGTTCCGCCTGCTGCTCGCCTTCGCCGAGCACCCGCGGCGCGTGCTCACCCGCGACCAGTTGCTCGACCTGTCGCGCGGCCTCAACGCCGAGCATTTCGATCGCGCGATCGATGTCCAGGTCAGCCGGCTGCGGCGCAAGCTGACGCGTGACGACGCGCCCGGCGGCGACGAGCTGATCCGTACCGTGCGCAACGAAGGCTATATGTTCACCAGCGACGTCGAGCGGCGCTGAGGCGCCGACGATGACGCGCCCGATCCGGCGAGCCCATTCGATCGCGCAGCCGATCTTCGCGCTCGTGATCGCCTCGGTGGTCGCCGCCACCGCGATCCTCTTCTTCGTCACGTTCAGCGGCCCGCCGCCGCGCGTGCCGCCGCGCCCGCTCGAGGCGATCACCGCGGCGCTGCGCGGGTTGCCGCCGCCGCCGCTACCGCCCGAGTTCCGGCGCTTCCGCCCGCCCGGGGGCAGGTTCCGTGCGTGGCGGATCGAGCCGCTGGAGACGCTCACCGCCGCTGCCCCGCCCGCGCCGCGCTGGCGCGAGAAGCCCGACGCGCTGACCCAGGCGCGCATCGCCGCGCTGCTCCACGTCGATCCGCGTGTTGTGCTCGCGTTCACCGAGCTGAGCCCGCGCGGCGGCGGGCGTGAGCTGTTCGGCTCCTTCACCGTCGCCTGGCGCCTGCCGCAGGGCTGGCGCGTGGTGCGCAGCCCCGCGCTGCCGCTGTTCACGCGCTGGCACCTCAACACGCTCATCGCAATGCTGGTCGCGATCGTGGCGCTGTCGATCCCGGCGTGGATGCTGTCGCGCGCGATCTCGCGCCCGCTCGCCCGGCTCGCCGCCGCCGCCGATCGCGCCGGCACCGGTGCGCCGCTGCCGCCGCTGCCCGAGGGCGGGCGCGAGGTGCGCGAGCTGGCGCACGCAGTCTCCACCATGCACGCGCGGCTTGCCAGCCATGCCGAGTCGCGCACCGCCATGCTGGCCGCGATCGCGCACGATCTCGGTACACCGCTGTCGCGCTTGGCGTTCTGGGTGGAGCAATTGCCCGAGGGCGCGCGCGACCGCGCGGTCGCCGATATCGACGAGATGCGCGCGATGATCGCCGAGGTGCTCCGCTTCGCGCGCCACGATGTCGGGAGGCGCGAGGAGACGCTGGTCGAGCTGTCGAGCCTGCTCGACAGTCTCGCGGAGGACATGGCGATCGGAGGTGCGGCGGTAGAGGTCGCGGCGGGACCACGCGCAGTGGTGAGCGGCGACCCGAGCGGGCTGCGCCGCCTCTTCGCGAACCTGATCGGCAACGCGCTGCGCTACGGTGACTCCGCCGAACTCGCCTGGCGGATCGAGGACGGGCGTGTCACCATCACCGTCACCGACCACGGCCCCGGCATCGATCCGGCGCAGGCGGAGCGGTTGTTCGAGCCGTTCGTGCGCGGCGACCCGTCGCGCAACCGCTCGACTGGCGGGACCGGGCTGGGACTGGCGATCGTGCGCTCGATCGCGGCGCGCCATGGCGGCACCGCCGTGCTCGCCAACCGGGAAGACGCGGCGGGCGCGGTCGCGACCGTGACGCTACCCCTGGCGCGCTGACACAATCGGCAACGCCGCGGTCGCCAGGCGACATCGCCGCGTACGGTGGGGGCGGCAGATGTGGGGGGCAACCCAGCCCTTATCGTGCTCTCCCTTTCGTCACCCCGGACTTGCTCCGGAGTCTGGCAGTCGACGCTCCTCGCGGCGGCCGACCATGCGGCCCCGGTGGATCCCGAACCAGGTCCGGGATGGCGGCGGGAAGGAAGCGTCGGTCAGGGCTTCGACAGCGACAGGGACCCCGATGTACCACGACCACGACCACGACCACGACCACGCCCTCGGCCTGGCACACGATCTCCACGTCATGGAGCGGATGGTGCAGCGCCGCCGCGCGCTGAAATGGTTCGCCGGCGCGGGCACGCTCGCGCTCGTGGCCGGCTGCGGCAGCGGTTCGGGCGAGGCCGAGACCGACACCGTAACCGCCACCACCACGCCTACACCAACGCCCACGCCGACCCCGACCGCGAGCAGCAGCGGGAGCGCGACCACCGGCTGCGTCCTCAACGCGGGCGAGACGGCTGGCCCCTACCCCGGCGACGGCACCAATTCATCGAGCGGATCGACCTCGAACGTGCTCACCGCCACCGGGATTGTGCGCAGCGACATTCGCGCCAGCTTCCTCAGCAGCACGACCGTCGCCGCGGGGGTGGAGGTGACGCTCACACTGACGTTGGTCGACGTCAATCAATCCTGCGCGCCGCTCGCGGGCTATGCCATCTACCTGTGGCATTGCGATCGCCAGGGCCTCTACTCGCTCTACACCGCCCCTGCCGAGAGCTACCTGCGCGGCGTGCAGGTGACCGACGGCAACGGTCAGGTGACCTTCACCACGATCTTCCCCGGCTGCTACGACGGACGCTGGCCGCACCTCCACTTCGAGGTCTTCTCCAGCCTCGCCAACGCGCTCGGCGGCCGCTACGCGACGCTCACCTCGCAGCTGGCGCTTCCCTCGCCGACCTGCGCGACCGTCTACGCCGACACCGCCACCTATCCGTCGAGCGCGAGCAACTTCGCCCGCGTCGCACTCTCGAGCGACAATGTCTTTGGCGACAACACCTCCGCGCAGAACACGCAGATGACGCCGGCCTTCACCGGCACGCCGACCGCCGGCTATGCCGCCACCGCCGTGATCGGCTTGGCGCGCTGAGGCGGTACAGCTAAGAGGCGCGCCATGACCGGCGCGCCCCTGATCCTCTACAATAGCCTGACCCGCGAGCCGGAGACCTTCCGTCCGCTCGATCCGTCGAACGTGCGCGTCTATTCGTGCGGGCCGACGGTCTATCACTATGCGCATATCGGCAACCTGCGCGCCTATGTCTTCACCGACACGCTCGCGCGCGTGATCCGCTGGAAGGGTTGGCCGCTCACCCACGTCATCAACATCACCGATGTCGGCCATCTCACCTCCGACGCCGACGCCGGTGACGACAAGATGGAGGCCGCCGCGCGCGCCTCCGGCCGCGACATCTGGGCGATCGCGCGCCATTATACCGAGGCGTTCGAGCGCAACCTCGCCGAGCTCAACATCGTGCCGCCGACGCATCTGCCGCGCGCCACCGATCATGTCGCCGAGATGATCGCCTGGGGCGAGGCCATCGCCGAGCGTCACTGCTACCTGCTCGACGACGGCCTCTATTTCGACACCGGCACGGTGCCCGATTACGGTCGGCTCGCCGGCGGGCAGGACGATGCCGCGCACGCGCGGATTGAGGCGGTGGCGGGCAAGCGCCACCCGCAGGATTTCGCGATCTGGCGCCGCACCCCGCCGGGCGAGACCCGCCAGATGGAATGGGACTCGCCCTGGGGCCGCGGTGCGCCGGGCTGGCATCTCGAATGCTCGGTGATGAGCCGCCGCTATCTCGGCGCGGCCTTTGACATCCACACCGGCGGGATCGACCATCGCGAGATCCACCATCCCAACGAGATCGCGCAGAACCAGGCCTATTGCGACTGCGCCGACACCGGCGCGCAGGTCTGGATGCACAACAATTTCGTCGTCAATCGCGGCGGCAAGATGAGCAAATCGTCGGGTGAGTTCATGACGCTCGACCGGCTGGTCGAGCGCGGCTTCCACCCGCTCGCCTATCGGCTGATGTGCCTCCAGGCGCATTATCGCAGCGAGCTCGACTTCTCCTGGGAGAATCTGGCAGCGGCGCAGGTGCGGCTGAAGCGGCTGGTCCACGCGGTCACGGCGCTGCGCGCGCGCGATCCCGGGGTCGCCAAGGGGGCGCCCTCGACCTATCGCGACCAGCTCGACGCGGCGCTGAGCGACGATCTCAACACGCCGCGCGCGCTGCCGGTGCTGGACGCGCTGCTCGCCGACAAGCGGGTCTCCGCGGCGGACCGGCTCGCGCTGCTCGACGAGGTCGACGCGCTGCTCGGCCTGGAGCTGGCGACGCTCACCCGCGAGGCGCTGCGCGTCCGCCCCGCGCATGTGACGATCGCCGAGGCCGATATCGCCGCCGCGCTGGAGCAGCGCCGCGCGGCGCGGGCGGAGAAGGATTTCGGCCGCTCGGACTCGATCCGCGACGAGCTCACCGCGGCGGGGGTGGAGGTGATGGACGGCGACCCGCTGGGATGGGACTGGAAGGTGACGGCGTAGAGGACGCGCGCACCGCTTGTACCCAGGCGAAGGCCGGGGCCCAGGTGGAGGACGTTCGTGGCTCCCAAGACGGCCTTCCCAACCGGGCCCCGGTCTCTGCCGGGGAACAGCAGGAGGTACGAGACCAATTTTGCAACCGACCTAGGAGGAACCGCACATGCAGCTCGGGATCGAGGGACGTCGCGCCATTGTCTGCGCGTCGAGCCAGGGGCTCGGCCGCGCCTGCGCCGAGGCGCTCGCCGCCGCCGGCTGCGCGCTGGTGCTCAACGGCCGCGACGCCGTCGCGCTCGCCGCCACCGCCGACGCGATCCGCGCGGCGCACGGCGTCGGCATCGAGACGGTCGCCGGTGACGTCGCCGACGAGCAGGTTCAGGCCGCGCTGGTCGACGCCGCGGGCGGCGCGCCCGACATCCTCGTCAACAACAACGGCGGGCCACCGCTGCGCGACTTCCGCGCGATCGACCGCGACGCGCTGCGTGCCGGAGTCGAGGCGAACATGATCACGCCGATCCGGCTCACTCAGCGCGTCGTCGACGGCATGGTCGAGCGCGGCTTCGGCCGGATCGTCTGCATCACCTCCGCCTCGGTGAAGGCGCCGCTCGCCGGGCTCGACCTGTCGAGCGGCGCACGCGCGGGGCTGACCGGCTTCCTCGCCGGCGTGGCGCGGCAGGTGGCGCACGCGGACGTCACGATCAACTTCCTGCTCCCCGGCCAGTTCGCGACGCGGCGGCTCGACAGCGTCCACGCCGCCGCGGCGAAGAAGCAGGGCGTGGACGTCGTCGAGGCGGCGCGCCGCGGTGCCGAGCGGATCCCCGCGCACCGCTACGGCGATCCCGCCGAGTTCGGCGCCGCCTGCGCCTTCCTCTGCTCCACCAAGGCGGGCTATATCACGGGGCAGAGCCTCTTGATCGACGGCGGCGCCTATCCTGGTATCCTCTAGGGCCGGTTCGATCCGGGTAAGCGTTGCGAGTCGCGCATGTTTCGTTCAAGGCGCGCGGCGAAACGGAAGGAAGATTACCGATGGCCATGTCATGGGCCCCCGACAGCTGGACCAAGGCCGAGGCGCGCCAGCTTCCTGACTATCCCGACGCCGCCGCACTCGACGCCGCGACCCATCGGCTCGCCACCTTCCCGCCGCTCGTCTTCGCGGGCGAGGCGCGCAACCTTACCGCCGATCTCGCGAAGGTCACCGAGGGCAAGGCCTTCCTGCTCCAGGGCGGCGATTGCGCCGAGAGCTTCGCCGAGTTCCACGCGAACAACATCCGCGACACGTTCCGCGTCATCCTGCAGATGGCGGTGGTGCTCACCTTCGCGTCGAAGCTGCCGGTGGTGAAGGTCGGGCGGATGGCGGGCCAGTTCGCCAAGCCGCGCTCGACCCCGACCGAGGTGATCGACGGCGTCGAGCTGCCGAGCTACCGCGGTGACAACGTCAACGACATCGCCTTCACGCCCGGTTCGCGCCTGCCCGACCCCGAGCGGATGGTTCGCGCCTACGCCCAGTCGGCGGCGACGCTCAACCTGCTGCGCGCCTTCGCGCAGGGCGGCTATGCCAACCTCCACCAGGTGCATCGCTGGACCCACGACTTCATGGGCCGCAGCCCTTGGGCGAAGAAATATGCCGAGACCGCCGATCGCATCGGCGAGGCGCTCGACTTCATGGAGGCCTGCGGGATCAGCCCCGACACGGTGCCGCAGCTGTCGCAGACCACCTTCTATACCAGCCACGAGGCGCTGCTGCTCCCGTTCGAGCAAGCGCTCACGCGACAGGATTCGCTCACCGGCGACTGGTACGACACCTCGGCCCATTTTCTCTGGATCGGTGATCGCACGCGCTTCGAGGGCTCGGCGCACGTCGAGTTCCTGCGCGGCATCGGCAACCCGATCGGCGTGAAGTGCGGACCGTCGCTCGAGCCCGACGCGCTGCTGCGCATGCTCGACACGCTCAATCCCGGCCGCGTGCCGGGCCGAATGACGCTGATCACGCGCTACGGCTATGACAAGATCGAGGCGCATCTGCCGCGGCTGGTGCGCGCGGTCACGCGCGAAGGCCATCCGGTGGTATGGAGCTGCGACCCGATGCACGGCAACACCGTCAAGGCGGCGACCGGCTACAAGACCCGCCCGTTCGACCGCATCCTCGCCGAGGTGCGCGGCTTCTTCGCGGTCCACCGCGCCGAGGGCACGCACGCGGGTGGCATCCACGCCGAGATGACGGGGCAGAACGTCACCGAGTGCACCGGCGGCGCGATCGACGTGACCGAGCAGAGCTTGGCGGATCGTTACCACACGCACTGCGACCCGCGGCTCAACGCCGGGCAGAGCCTCGAGCTGGCGTTCCTGCTGGCCGAGATGCTCAACGCCGAGATGGCGGAGCGGCGCAAGGCGGCGTGATCGGCATCGTACCCGGGGTAGCGCGAGAAAAGCGCGTGACGCTGGGTGCGGCGCGGCGAAAGTCGCTTGACGGCGCGCTCACCGCCTCCTAACAGCGCGCCTCCACACCGCGCACGGCCCCTTCGTCTAGCGGTTAGGACGTCGCCCTCTCACGGCGAAAACACGGGTTCGATTCCCGTAGGGGTCACCAGCTGCACAGCGGTGTGGTTGTTGGGTCGGTAGCTGCCGGGTGTGCGCCTCCAGGCCCCGACCTACTAGCCAGCTGATCGGGTCGCGCCGATTGACGAGCGCGGGCGCGTTAGGCGAATGCCACAATCCCGAAATCCGGCAGAACACCTCAGCCCAGGCAGGCGTTGGCGTCAGGAACGGCCTCGGCCCGATCCGTTGCCCGATTGCCTCGGTCATGCCTCACACGGCGTCTTGCGAACGTAGTGCAGTGCCTCAGCGGACGCGGCCTCACACCTCCCCGAACAGCTCGCGCTGGCTCTTCTCCAGCTCCTCGCCGTAGCGCCGCCGCACGTGCGCCTCGGTGAGCAGGCCGAGCACCCTGCCCGCGACGTCGACGACCGCCAGCTCCTCCCGCTGCGCCGCGTCGAAGCTCGCCATCACCGCGCGGATGTCCATCTCCGGCCGCAGCATCTCGCCCCGTCCCTGCGCCAGCGCGAGCACCGGCGTGTCGTCGCCCACCGCGCCGTCATGCGCCGCGACAGGGTCGACGATCCCGGCATAGCGGCCGGCCTCGTCGAGCACGATCACGCGCTTGGTCGAGCCGAGCGGGTAGCGCCGGCGGAACTCGGCGGCGCCGGTGCTGCCCGCGACCATGTTGGGCTGGCGCCGCATCATGCGCCCGGCGGTCAGCGCCTTGACCCAGCCGACATCGCGCGCGCTGCGGATCGTCTCGCCGCGCAGGTGGAGCCGCCACGTCGAGAAGGAATAGCCGAAGAACTGGCGCACGATCGTCGACGAGACCAGGCTCGCCGCCAGCACCGCGCCGCTCAGGCTGAAATTGCCCGTCGCCTCGAGCACCAGCATCGTCATGGTGAAGGGTGCGCCGATCACCGCCACCGCCAGCGCCGCCATCCCCACCATTGCCGCATTGCCGGGGTTGAGGATCGACTCCCGTGCGATCCAGCCCAACGCGCCGGCGTAGAGATGGCCCACCAGCGTACCGAGGAACAGCGAGGCGAAGAACAATCCGCCGCGAAAGCCGAAACCGAGCGAGACGATCGAGGCGGCCGCCTTGGTCAGCAGGATCGTCGCCACGAAGGCGAGCGGCACCGTTTCGGTGATGTCGAGGTGAAGCGCTTTGTGCCCGGCGGAGAGCACCTGCGGCGACACCGCCGCCAGCCCTGCCAACAGCGCGCCGCCGATGATCGGGCGGCTCCACGCCGGCAGGCGCGCGCGCGTCTGCGCCTCCACCGCGCCGACCGAGCGCATGATCGCGATACCGATCAGCGCGCACAGCACGCCGAGGAGGCCGTAGATGAGGTAACCAAGCGTATGGATGGTCGGCCCGCGCTCGACCGCGACGATATAGGGAACGGTACCCAGCCGCTGCGCGACCTGCGATCCTGCCAACGCAGCGGCGACGACCGGCGCGATCGCGGCCGGCGTATAGGCCCCGATCACCACCTCGAAGGCGTAGAAGGCACCCGCCAGCGGCGCGCCGAAGGCGGCGGCGATCGCCGCCCCCGCGCCCGCCCCTACCAGGGTCCGGACATCGACGCGGCGCAGCGCCAGCCAACGCCCGCTCGCCGAGGCGATCAGCCCGCCGAGCTGCGCATAGGCCGCCTCCAGCCCGACCGAGGCGCCGCAGCCGTTCGACAGGATCGTCTGGCCCGAGACGATCGCGCTGTCGCGCGCGGAGAGCTGCCCGCCGTGCAGCGCATTGGCCTCGACCGCGTCGACCAGCGAGCGGCGCCGCGCGCCCACCAGCCGGTTGAACGCGACCAGCACCGCGCCGCCGAGCGGCAGAATGAGCAGCTGTTGCCAGCCGAGCGCGGGCGCGCCGCTGAGCCGCAGGTCATCAGGCAGGCGGTACAGCAGGTGCTGCAGCGCCCGCGCCAGCGCACCCTGCACCACCGTGAGCAGCCCCGCGCCCATGCCGACGAGCACCGCGACCAGCACGAACAGCATCTCGACCGAGCGCACGCGCGCGCCGAGCCAGCGCGACCAGGCAGGCCAGCGGCGCAGCGCGCGCGGGATCACGCGCGATGGGGGGCGAGGCGCGACATGCCACCGCTGTGCCCGCGCGCGCCGCGTCTGTCACCTGCCCGTTAAAGTGGACTCGCTTCGATCAGCGCGCGCCGCCGACGCGCGCGCTGATCCCCGATGGGGGTACGGCGAGACGATCGAGATACTGCTGATGCGTCGGCAACGCAGCCACCTGGCGCGTGACGTCGCGCCCAAGATCGGCGAGCGTCGCGGCGAGCCGCCCCGGCGGCATCAGCCGCGCAACCCGGTTGTGCGCTTCCGGCATGAGCCGCTGACCGAGTAGCACCTGTACCCAGGAGGTGACGGTGAACAGTTCGTCGCTCGCCTGAAAGGCCTGCGCGCCCTCGCGGAACAGCGCCAGCCGCGCCGAGAGGCTGTCGGGCAGCGGCATGTCGCGGAGCCGCTGCCAGAACGGCTCGTCGCGCTGGTTGACGTGATAATGGAGGATGATGAAGTCGCGCACCCCCTCGATCTCGCGACGCGCCATGTCGTTGAAGCGCGCTGCCAGCGACTCGGTCACCCCGTCATACGGGAAAAGCTGGAGCAACCGCGTCAGCGCGATCATGATCAGATGGATGCTGGTCGACTCGAGCGGCTCGACGAAGCCCCCGGCGAGACTCAGCGCGACACAGTTGCGCTCCCACGCACGCTCGCGCCGGCCGGTGCGGAAGCGGATCAGCCGCGGCTCGATCAGCACCTCGCCCTCGACCGTGTCGAGCAGCCTTGCGCGCGCCGCGTCGTCCGAGAGGTAGGCGCTGCTGTAGACGATGCCGTTGCCGAGGCGGTGCTGCAGCGGGATGCGCCACTGCCAGCCGGCGTCGTGCGCGATGGCGCGCGTGTAGGGAACCGCCGGCCCGGTCGCGGCGGTCTGCACCGCGACGGCGCGGTCGCATGGCAACCACTCGGTCCAGTCCTCATAACCGACGCCGAGCGTCTCGCCGATCAGCAGCGCGCGGAAGCCAGTGCAGTCGAGGAAAAAGTCTCCCTCCACCCGGCGCCCGTCGGCCATCACCAAGGCGGCGAGATCCCCGCTGGCATCACGCTCGGCGCGCTCAATCCGCCCCTCGATACGAACGAGGCCGTCGCTCTCGCAACGCTCGCGCAGGTAGCGGGCGTAGCGCGCGGCGTCGAAGTGGAAGGCGTAATTGAGCGAGGCCGCAGGCGGTCCGGCGAAGCGTCCCGCGCGCGCCGCCTCATGCTCGACGCAATAGGCACCGATCTCCTCGGCGACGCCCTGCGCGCGCGCCTCCAGCCAGAAATGGTGGAAGTCCGCCATCCAGGTCGATCGGCCCAGCGTGCCGAACGAGTGGAGGTAGCGCTCGTCGGGACGCGACCAGCCCTCAAACGAGATGCCGAGCTTGTAGCTGGCGCCGGTGGCGCGGACGAACTCCTGCTCGTCGATGCCGATCAGCTGGTGGAAGGCGCGCACCGTCGGGATCGTCGACTCACCGACGCCGACGGTGCCGATCTCCTCCGATTCGACCAACGTCACCTTGATCAGCGCGCCGAGCTGGCGCGTCAGGATCGCGGCGGCGAGCCAGCCCGCGGTGCCGCCCCCGGCGATGACGACACGGCGCACCGGCCTCACCGGTTGAGCTTCCGCAACAGCTCGGCGCGCAACCGCCGCGCGCCAAGCTCGTCGAGCCGCGCCAGCGCGCCGCGGGCGTGCGGGGGCAGATGCGCGGCGGGCCGCTCGGCATCGCCGAAGACATAATAGTCGAACATCGCGCGCCACGCCGCCTTCTCGCCCGCGGGGCGGTCGCGCAGGCTGAGCAACGCGTGGAGCAGCGTGTTCATCGGGGTGTCCATGAAGGCCGGCGCCTCGTTCCACCAATAATTGACGAGCACATTGAACGAGTCGAGCGCCTCGACCTGGTGCCACCACAGCGCGGGATAGACCACGGCGTCACCCGGCTCGAGCTCGGCCACCTGCGCCGCCGCGATCGCCCCTTCGAAGCGGGGGTAACGATCGAGGTCAACGTCGCGGAAATCGACCATCGACACCACCTGCCCGCCCGGCGTGGGCGCGAGCGGGCCGGGATAGAGGTTGGCGACCTGGTCGGGCGGAAACAGCGTGAAGCGGCGGCGCCCGGCACCGACCACCGCGACGTTGTTCGACATGTCGTGGTGCGCCACCGCGGTGGTGCGGTTGCCGATCCAGATGCTCCGCAGCGCGCGGTCGAACCCCGCCTCGGGCAGCGGGTTGGCGTCGGCGAGACCGGGAAAGAACAGGTCGAGGTCGGTCGAGCCGACGTAGAAGGACTCGGCATCGTCGCGGTCACCCGCGGCGAGCAGGCGCGCGAGATAGTCGTCGAGGCGGACGCGTTCGCCCTCGAAGTCGAGCCGGGTCAGTTCGGCATCGTAGAAATAGCGGCCGCCCAGCTCAGCGCGAGCGGTATAGCCCACCACCGGGTGGCCGTTGTAGAAGTCGAGAAGATAGTCGGCGAGCGCATTCGGTCCGCTTCGTCCCGCCGCGACCAACGGCCAGTCGGCGACAATGCCACGCACGACCACCGGCTCTCCCGCGGCGACCAGCGCGGCGAGGTCGCGAGCGGCAGGATCGTCCGCCGCGATCTCTCGCACGCGCCGGCCGGTAATCGGCGCGGTCACGCCGCCGCCCGTCGCTTGTTCTTGAGCTCGATCAGACGCGAGACGTTCGCCAGCGACGCCGCCGCCATCGTCGCGAGCCGCAACAACCCGGTGCGGTGGAGCCGCACCACGTCCGTGTCGGACAGTGCGGCGAGCGCGCCCTCGTCGACCGCGAGCACGCCGGGCACGTTGTAGCCGCCCTCGTCGCCGAGATCGATCTCGAGCACCACATCACGCAGCAGCCCCGCCGCGGCGAGCTGGGCGTTGATCGCGCGCGCCTGCTGCGCGCCTTCGTAGATCGTGCGCAGCGCCGCCGAGACATGCTGGAGATAAGGCGCGTCGCCGCCGTGCGGCAGGAAGAGCGGCAGGCCCGCGTCGTCGCCGACGCGCGGGTCGTTGAGGTCGATGTGGACCATCGGCTCGCCCGTCTCGCCGGCGCCGGCGTCACGCGCCAGTGCGATCGAGAAGGGACCGCGGCGCTGCATCGCGGGGACGTAGCGGCTGGTCCAGCCTTGCTCGCCGAGAAAGAGGTTCTCGTTCGAGTCGAGGCCGAGCAGCACGATCGCGTCGATCGAGTCACCGTCGCGGCGGAACAGGATCGCGAAGTCGCGCTGTGCCTGTTCGAACTCGGCCGGATAGATCGGAAGTTGGTTGGCGTGGTCACCGAACTCGGCACCGACGCGCGGCGCGACCCGCAGCTCGGCATGGTCGACGTTGTTAAGCAGGACTCGGTTCATGCAACTCTCTCGACGCGGCGGCGCCGCCCTACCGGGCCGTTGTGCACCAGAGCATTTCAGCACGGAAGCGCCGATTTGCTCCGTTGTGCTGACGTAAAACGACCGTCATCCCGACCTCGCTTGCAGATCCACCGTGCCGCCCCTTCGAATGGTGAGGCTCTTGCGGCACGGTGGATCCTCAAACAAGTTCAGGATGACGGCAATAGAGGAAGGCCGTTGTTCGCCACGCAGAAAAGGGAACCGCCACCGGCGGCCCCCTTCCCTCATCCTCAGAACTTGTAACGCGCGCCCAGCAGGAAGCGGGGCTTCAGCTCCTGCGCCAGCACCAGGTTCCGCTCGGTACGGCCGTAGGTCTTGACGCTCTCGCTGGTCAGATTGATCCCCTCCAGCGTCACCGCGATCGTGTCGTTGACATCGTAGCTGATGTTGACATCGACCGTGCCGAAGGGCGCGACGAACAGCGGGTTGCGGTTGCCACCCTGGTTGGTCGCGACGAGGTACTTGTCACGCCAGTTGTACGCCACGCGCGCCGAGATACCATTCTTGTCGTAGATCGCGGTAGCGTTGGCGCTGTTGCCGAGGCCGGTCAGTGCGAAGATGTTGACCGTCGGGTCGGCATAGGGGTCGACGTTCACGTCGCCGCTCACCTTCGTGAACGAACCGGCGAAGCCGAAGCCCGTGTTGCCGAAGAAGTTGGTCCAGGCCAGCTCGAAGCCGTGGATCTTGCCCTCGCGGTTGTTGATCGGCTGCGACACCGAGAAGTTGAACAGCGGATCGTTGGCGTCGGACGAAACGTCGATCTGCGACAGCACCTGATCGACGAAGGTCTGTTGCAGGCCGCGGCCAGCGACGTAGTTCGCGTTGAACTGCGAGGTGGCCGCCGCCTGGTTCCCACCGTTCTGCACGAGCAGCGCGGTATAGGTGAACAGGTTGACGTCGCTCAGGTCATAGCCGCTCGAGCGGAGGAACGCCGCCGCGGTGCCGGAGCGCGAGCCCGCCGCACCCGAGCTCGGATCGCGCAGACCGAACAGGTTCTGGTTGATCACACCGGTGCCGAGGAAGTTGGCGACGCGCTTGTCGAAGAAACCGACCGACACGAAGCTCGACGGCTTGTAATACCATTCCAGCGAGACGTCGAAGTTATCCGACAGCAGCGGCAGCAGGTTGGCGTTGCCGGTGCTGCCGGTCGGAATGCCGCCGAGCAGCGTCGGACGGCCCGGCGCGCCGGCCGAGGCGGTGGCGAACAGGTTGCCATAGTCGGGCCGAGCCAGCGTGCGGCTGAACGAGACGCGCGCCTTGACGTTGGTGATCGGCTCGATGCTGAAGTCGACCGCGGGCAGCAGGTTCTCGTATTTGCCGCGCTGGCGGATCGCGGTGAATACGCCGCTGGCGTCGCCGCGGAAGTCGTTGTCGGCGGTCCAGACGATGTTGTTGTACGTCTGCACCGCGTCCGAGACGACGCGGGTCTGCTCGTAGCGCGCACCGATCACGAGGTTGGCGGGACGATTGGCGACCTCGCCGTTCCAGGTGAACTGGCCGAACACCGCCCAGATCTTCTCTTGCACCGTGTCGTCCGCGGGTGCCGAGGGCGCTGGCGGCTGGCCCAGCCCGGTGTAATAGGGGCTCAGCACGTTGTAGAGGTCGATGGCGTTGCCGCGGAAGGCGATGAGGGACGATCCCTCCGACGCCGGGTTGAAGTGGTCGAACTTGCAGGTCAGGCAATATTGCTGGACCAGGTCGGGTGCCAGCTGCTGGATGATGCCCGGGTTCTGCAGGCCCCAGTCGCCCAGCGTCTGCTGGGTCTGGGTCTGGGTCGAGTGCATCTTCGAGTCGGTGTACGAACCGCCCGCGTCGAAGCGGCTGCCGCCGCCGAGATCCCAGCCGAGCCGCGCCTGGATCTGGTCGATCCGCTGCGTCTGGCGGGAGATGATCGTACGCGCCGGCGCGGCACCCAGATCACCGATGTCGAGCACGCCGTTGCAGTTGCCCTTCGGCGAGGACGTCGGCGTGGCGCGATAGCAGTCGTTGATGATCTGCGCCTGCTGCGGGAAGCCCGTGCTGAAGTCGAGCGAGTGGCCCGCGATCACCGGCGCGCCGAGCGCAACCGTGGTCGCGGTGGTGCCGTTGGGATTGTCGGGGGACGACTTGGACTCGGAGTGATGGCCGTCGAGCGTCAGCGTGAAGTTGGGCGCGAAATCCCACTTCACGTTGAGGCCGACCGAGGCGAGCCGCGCCTTGGTGGCAGCCTGCTGCTGCTCGAAACCCTCGTCCTTCGGGCTGGTCGGCAGATAGTCGCGCAGGAAGATCGCGGTCGCCATGTTGGGGTTGTCGTCGAAGCGAACTTCGCTGAACGGGCGGTTGAACCAATTGGTCTGCTCGCTGCGCTGCTCACGCAGGCGATTCTGCGCGAACAGGCTGTCGACCGTGAACTCGAGCGTGTCCGTCGGACGGAATTGCAGCACGCCCTGGAAGTTGATGCGCTCGCGGCGGTTCTCGGAGAACTGGTAGCGGCTGTCGTTCGGCACCAGAACATAGGGCGCGGTCGGCTTGTTGCCGTCCAGCACCGTGGTCGAGTTGATGAACGTGCCCGGGTTGAAGAAGTCGGCGGTGGGGATGACGTTCCAATAGTTCGGGTTGGACTGTGCCGACGCGGAGTAGCGCAGCTGGTAGCTGCCGAACACCGCGGCGCCGAACGTGCCCTCCTCGTTCTTGTAGTTGAGCAGGCCCGAGACCTCGGGCGTGACGCGGTGCTTGTCGCCGACCGCCTTCTCCACCGACGTGTCGTACAGCGCCTTGGCGCCGATCGAGCCGGTTACGCCGGTCTCGCGCGAGTCGAGCGGCTTGCGCGTGTTGATGTTGATCGTGGCGCCGATGCCGCCGGTCGGCACCGAGGCGCGTCCGGTCTTATAGACTTCCAGGCCGCTGACGCCTTCCGAGGCGATGTTCTGGAAGTCGAACGAGCGCCCCGCGCCGCGCGCGAACAGGTTGCCGCCGCTGGTGTCGATGTTGGTCGCGGGCAGCTGGCGGCCGTTGATGGTGACGAGGTTGAAGCCGCCCGAGAAGCCGCGAACCGAGACCTGCGAGCCCTCACCGTTGACGCGGTTGATCGACACGCCGGTGATACGCTGGAGCGACTCCGCGAGGTTGGTGTCAGGGAACTTGCCGATGTCCTCGGCCGAGATCGCGTCGACGACGCCCGGCGAGTCGCGCTTGATCGCGATGGCGCGATCGAGGCTGGCACGGACGCCGGTGACGACGATGTCGTCGACCGCGCCATTCTCCTGAGCGGCGACGGTGCCCGATCGGGCGGTGTCGCTGTCGACGGCCTGGCCACCGCCGGGCTGGGCGTTGGTTGCCGACGGTTCGCCGCCGGTGGTCTGCGCGAACGCGGGCGTGGCAGCAATCGCCAGCGCCCCGAGCGACGTGGACAGAGCAAGCTTCGACAAGACGTTAAGGCGCTTCATCATCCCCCCCTAGTGCGCTGCTGCGGAACCTTCCGCAGGCACGGCTGGAGCCCCTGTGAGGTCACCAGATGTGATAACGCTATCAAGTAGAACGACGCTGTCAACTAAGCCTGCCGTATAATCTCATCGCCGATTGATCGGACAATAGTCATCGGTTGAGCTATTTAATTCTGCTATTTTCTTTAATCGTCAGCACTGCTGATGAGGGCTTTCATGGCCCCTCCGCCTCAACCTCTAGGTTTTCCAGCAACTTGCGCCCGGAAAACAGGCCGTCGCGCAACTGTATAACGCGAGAACGCGCCCACTCGCTTGAGCGGACGCGTTCCCTGCCGGCGGCGGCGCGGTTCAGACAAGGGCGGGCAGCTGCGACAGATGTTTGTCGAGTGTGACCGGATAGTCACGCACGCGCACGCCGGTTGCGTTGTAGATCGCGTTCGCCACCGCGGCGCCGACGCCACACAGGCCGAGTTCGCCGACTCCCTTGGCCTTCATCGGGTTGGCCTTGTCGTCCGACTCGTCGAGGAAGACGACGTCCTGATGCGGGATGTCGGCGTGGACCGGCACCTCGTAGGTGGCGAGGTCATGATTGATGAACAGGCCGAAGCGCGTGTCGACCGCCAGTTCCTCCATCAAGGCGGAGCCGACCCCCATCGTCATCGCCCCGATCACCTGGCTGCGCGCCGATTTGGGATTGATGATCCGACCCGCTGCACAGACCGCCAGCATGCGCCGCAGCCGCGTCGCGCCGGTGTAGGAGTCGACGCCGACCTCGACGAAATGCGCGCCGAAGGTGGAGAGCTGCCAAGTCTTGTCGAGCTCGCCATATTCGATCTTGTCCTCGCCGATCAGCTCGCCCTGCGCCGCCGCCTTGGCGAGCGGTACGGAGCGGTTGCCTACGACCACCTTGCCATCGGCGAAGCGCGGGTCGGCCGAGTTCACCCCGACGCGCTGCGCCACCGCCTCGCGCAACTTGACGCAGGCGGCATAGACGCCGGCGGTGGCATTGGCCGCGCCGAACTGCCCGCCTGAGCCCGCCGACACCGGGAACGCGGAGTCGCCAAGCTTTACGCTGACCTGCTCCATCGGCACGCCCATCATCTCGGCCGCGGTCTGCGCGATGATGGTGTAGCTGCCGGTGCCGATGTCGGTCATGTCGGTCTCGACCGTCACGCGCCCGTCGCGCCCGAGCCGCACCCGCGCACCCGAGGGATAGTTGATGTGGTTACGGAAGGCCGAGGCCACGCCCATCCCGACCAGCCAGCGCCCGTCGCGCACCTGTGCCGGCGTCGCGTTGCGCCGCGACCAGCCGAAGCGCTGGGCGCCCTCGCGCAGGCAGCGTACCAGCTGGCGCTCGGAGAAGCGTCGGTCAGGCTTCTCGGGATCGACCATCGTATCGTTGCGGATGCGGAAGTCGACGGGATCGAGCTTGAGCTGCTCGGCCATCTCATCGATCGCGATCTCCAGCGCCATCATGCCGGGCGCCTCGCCGGGCGCGCGCATCGCATTGCCCTCAGGCAGGTCGAGCACCGCCAGGCGCATCGCGGTCAGCCGGTTCTTGCCGGCGTACAGCAGCTTGGTCTGGTTGACCGCGGTCTCGGGGCCGCCACCGGGCTGATCGCCCGAGCCGCTCTCGTGCGCGATCGCGGTGATCGTGCCGTCGGGCATGGCACCGATGCGGATGCGCTGGCGCGTCGCGGGGCGGTGGGTCGCGTTATTCGCCATCTGCGGGCGGGTGAGCGCGACCTTGACCGGCCGCCCCGCCGCGCGCGCGCCGAGCGCCGCCAGCACCGCGTCGGCGCGCAGGAACAGCTTTCCGCCGAAACCGCCGCCGACATAAGGCGAGATCAGCCGCACCTTCTCCTTGGGCATGTTGAGCGTGGTCGCGAGATCGCCGCGTCCCCAGTCGATCATCTGGTTGGAGGTCCACACCGTCAGTTCATCGCCCTCCCACGTCGCCAGCGACGCGAACGGCTCCATCATCGCGTGGCTGTGGTCCGGCGTGGTGTAGCGCTGGTCGAGCTTGACCGGTGCCGCGGCGAAGGCCTGCTCGAACGCGCCGGTGCGATCGACCGGCGGGGCGCCGCTGCCCTCGCCGCTGTCGCCGGCGGTGAGCGGTGCCGTCTTGAGCGCGCTGTCGAGATCGAAGCGACCCGACGTGCGCGCGTAATCGACGCGCACCAGCGCCGCGGCGGCGCGCGCCTGCTCGAACGTCTCCGCCACCACCAGCGCGATCGCCTGGTGGTAATGGTCGACCTCGGGGCCGCCGAACAGCTTGACCGTGTTGTACTTGCCCTTTCCGAGCTTGCCCGCGTCGGCGGCGGTGACCACCGCGATCACGCCCGGCGCGGCCTTGGCGGCGGCGGTGTCGAGCGTGCGGATGCGCCCCTTGGCCACTGCTGCACCGACGACATAGCCATAAGCCTGATTGCCGGCGACCTCGTGGTGTTCATAGGCATAGGGCGCGCGGCCGCTGGTCTTGAGCGGTCCGTCGATGCGATCGTGCGCGCGGCCCACCACCTTCATCGCGTCGATCGGGTTGGTGCCGGCTGGCGTGTCGAACTTCATGGCCTCAACCCTTCTTCTGCGCGGGCGTGCCCGCCTGGGCGAGCACCGCGGCGAGCGCGCGCGTCGCCAGCGGCAGCTTGAACGCATTGTCCTTGGTCGGCGTCGCGCCGTGGAACGCGCGCGCGGTCACCGCCTCGGCGCCCTGCGGCAGCAGCGCCTCCGCTTCCTCCACACGCCACGGCTTGGGCGCGACGCCGCCGAACGCGACCCGCCCGCTGCCGTCGCGCTGGATCACCGCCGCGACCGACACAAGCGCGTAAGCGTAGGAGGCGCGGTCACGCACCTTCTCGTAGAAATGCTGACCGCCGAGCGGCTTGGGCAGCACCACCGCGGTGATCAGTTCGCCCGCGCGCAGGCTGGTGTCCTGCTCGGGGTGGTCGCCCCACAGCCGGTGGAAGTCGGCGATCGGGATGCTGCGACGCTGGCCGCCGGCATCGACCGTCTCGATCACCGCGTCGAGCACGCGCATCGCCACCGCCATGTCGCCGGGGAAAGTGGCGATGCACGACGAGCTCACGCCGATGACGCCGAGCTGGCGCGAATAGCCGCCGATCGCGGCGCAGCCGTCGCCGGGCTTGCGCTTGTTGCACGCCATGTTGGTGTCGTAGAAATAGGGGCAGCGCGTGCGCTGGAGCAAATTGCCCGCGGTCGAGGCCTTGTTGCGCAGCTGGCCCGAGGCACCCGCCAGGATCGCGCGGCTGAGCACGCCATAGTCGCGCCGCACGCGCGTGTCGGCGGCGAGGTCGGTGTTGGTCACCAAAGCGCCGATGCGTAGGCCACCGTCGCCGGTCTTCTCGATCTTGTCGAAGCCGAGGTCCTGCACGTCGACGAGGTGCGTCGGCGTCTCGATCTCCAGCTTCATCAGGTCGAGCAGGTTGGTGCCACCCGCCAGGAACTTGGCGCCCGGCCGCTGCGCCACCGCGCGCGCCGCGGCGACCGCGTCGGTGGCGCGCTCGTAGGTGAAGCTCCTCATGCGCGCTCTCCCGCCACGTCGGCCATCGCCTCGGCGATGTTCGAATAAGCACCGCAGCGGCAGATGTTGCCGCTCATCCGCTCGCGCAGCTCCATGTTGCTGAAGCGTGCCTTGGCGGTGAGGTCGCCCTGGACGTGGCTGGGCACGTCGCGCTTGATCTCGTCGAGCACCGCCACCGCCGAACAGATCTGTCCGGGCGTGCAATAGCCGCACTGATAGCCGTCGTGCTTCACGAACGCGGCCTGCATCGGGTGGAGCTTGTCGGGCGTGCCGAGCCCCTCGATCGTGGTGACCGCGTCACCGTCGTGCTGCAGCGCGAGGCTGAGGCAGGAGTTGATCCGCCGCCCCTCGACGATCACGGTACAGGCGCCGCACTGGCCGTGGTCGCAGCCCTTCTTGGTGCCGGTAAGGTGGAGGTGCTCGCGCAGCGCGTCGAGCAGCGTCGTGCGCGGGTCGAGCGCCAGCTCGCGCTTCTCACCGTTAACGGTGAGGCGCACTGGCATGGTCGGGGTGGCACCCGAAGGCGTCCGCTGCGGCATCGCTTCAGCCGGCGCCGCCGCGGCGACCGCGCTGGCGGCGCTCCCGGCGAGCACCCCGCGGCGCGAGAGCGCGAATTCTGCTGTGTCCGACATCGCCGGCCTCCCTCTTCCTGCCCTTCCGGGCGCAGCGTCCAAGTCCCTGTCGACTTGAGATGATCGTAACGCGCGCCAAGCCCATGTGGACCAACCGCTTCGCTCAGGAAGGTGATGAGCCGCGCTCAGCGTCACGCTGGTCTCACAGCTCGCGCAGCGCCGCCGCCGGCCGCGCGCGCAGCACGGGCAGGCTGCCCACGACGCCGATCGCCAAAGTCGCTGCGACGCCGAACAGCAGCGTCGCCACTACCGCGCCCCAGTCGGGCAGCCATTCGAAGCCGAACAGCTGGGTCACGACATACCAGCCGCCCGCCACGCCGAGCAGCAGCGCCACCGCCGCCGCCGCCAGCGCCAACAGCGCATATTCGAGCAGCTGCATCACCAGCACCTGCCTTCGCGTCGCGCCGAGCACCTTGAGCACCACCGCGTCATAGGTCCGCGTCGCGCGCGCCGCGGCGATCGCGCCGACCAGCACCGCCACGCCGGCCAGCACCGCCACGCCCGCCGCGGCGGCGATCGCGGTGGCCATCTGGCGCACCACCGTCTGCACCTGCGCGAGCACGCCGCCCACCTCGATCACCGACAGCGAGGGGAAGCGCGGCAGCAGCGCGCGAGTCACCGCGCCGGTGCGCGCCGCGGGCATGTCGATCGTCGCGGCGAGATTGTGCGGCACGTCCGCCAGCGCGCCGGGCGAGAACACCAGCACGAAGTTGAAGCCGAGCGTGTCCCACGCGATGCGACGGAACGACGCGATCGTGGCGGTGCGTTCCAGCCCCAAAACCGAGATCGTCAGCGGGTCGCCGATCTTGAGGCGCAATGACTGCGCCAACCGCTCGTCGACGGAGACCAACGGGCGTCGCGCCTCGGCGGCGCTCCACCAGTGGCCGGCGCTGAGCGTGCTGCCCGCGGGTAGCGCCGCGGCGAAGGTCAGGCCGCGCTCGCCGCGGAGCGCCCAGGCCCCGTCCGGGATCTCGGCGAGATCAGCGACGCGCGTTCGGGCATAGCCGGTGATCGTGCCGCGCATCAGCGGCACGGTGGCGATCACAGCACCGGGCGATGCGTTCACGACGGTGGCGCGGAAGTCGCGCTCGCGCTCGGGCGGCACGTCGAGCACGAACAGCGCTGGCGCGCGCTCGGGCACGCTGCGGGTAATGTTGCCATCGAGGCTGGTGCGGATCGTCGCGAGCAGCACGAACAGGGTGAGACCGAGCCCCAGCGCCACCACCAGCGCCACGGTTCGCGCCCCCGGGCGGTGGAGCGCGGCAAGCGCGAGCCGCGGCAGCGGGCGGCGCGGTGGCGGGACCTTCGCGGCGAGCCAGCGCACCGCATGGCCGAGCCCGACGAGTAGCAGCAGCGTCGCCGCGGCGGCGCCGAGGAAGCCGGCGGCGAACAGCGGCCGCTCGCTGGTCGCGAGCACCAGCGCCACCAGCGCGGCCCCCGCCGCGGCCATCCAGGCAACGGCGACTCGCCCGCCGCGCGTCCGGCGATCGTGGACGCCGCGCAGCAGCGCCGCGGCGGGCACGCGCCCCGCCGCGACCAGCGCGGGCGCGCAGAAGGCGAGCGCGATCAGCAGCCCATACAGCGCGGCCAGCGCGAGCGGCAGCGGCGCCACCACGAAGCCGGGCGCGACCGGCAGCACCGCGCCGGCGAGCGCGCCGACCAACGGCACCGCGACCAACCCCGCGAGGAGCCCCAGCGCGATCCCCACCCCCGCCACCGCGAGCACCTGGATGAGATACACGCGCGTCACCGTCGCCGAGGTCGCCCCCAGCACCTTGAGCATCGCCACGCTCGCGCGCCGCTGCTCGAGATAGGAGGAGACGCCGTTGCCGACGCCGATCCCCGCGATCACCAGCGCAGCGAGCCCGACCAGCGTGAGAAACTCGCCCATGCGCGCGATGAAGCGACTCGCCCCCGGCGAGGCGCGGTCGCGCGTGCGCGTCTCCCACCCCGCCGCCGCGAAGCGCTTGGCGAAGCCCGCCACCGCCGCCGCCGGGTCGCGCGCGCCGATCGCGATGCGATACTTGGTCTCGTAGAGGCTGCCCGGCTGCACCAGTCCGGTCCGCGCCAGCCCCGCGTTCGACACCAGCACGGCCGGGCCGAAGCTGAAGCCCTCGCTCAGCCGGTCGGGCTCGTCGGCGATGACGCCGCCGATGCGGAAGGTCGCGGCGCCGAGCCGAAGCGGGTCGCCGCGGCGTAGCCCCAGCCGCTCGACCAACGCCGGCGCGACATAGGCGATATCGGCGCCGGTGACAGGCACCGCCCGTCCGCCCGTGAGCGTCAGCCGGCCGTAGAGCGGATAAGCCGAGTCGACCGCCTTGAGCTGCACCGGCGCGGTGGCGCCGTCACGTCTCACCGCCATTGACTGCATCCGCACCGTCTCGGACACGCGCCCCAGCCGCGCGATCGCGGTGCGCTCGTCGGCGTCGGCGGCGCGCTGCGAGATCGCGAGCTCGACGTCGCCCCCAAGCAGGACACGCCCGCGTGCCGCCAGCTCGCCGGTGATCGCCTGGGTCAGGCTGCCGATCGCGGCGAGCGCGCCGACGCCGAGGAACAGGCACAGAAGCAATAGGCGCAGGCCCTTGAAGCGGAGCGACAGCTCGCGCCGCGCGAGCCGCCAGGCCAGCGCCCAGCCGCTCATCGCAGTCGCCCGTCGGCGAGCTCGACGATTCGGTCGCAGCGCTGCGCCAACGCCGGGTCATGCGTGATGATGACGAGGCTGGCGTCGGTGGCGCGACGCCGCTCGAACAGCAGGTCGACGACGCGCGCGCCGGTCGCCGCATCAAGATTGCCGGTCGGCTCGTCGGCGAACACCAAAGAGGGGCGCGGCGCCAGCGCGCGCGCGATTGCGACACGCTGCTGCTCGCCGCCGGAGAGCTGCGCGGGATAATGGTCGAGCCGATGCCGCAGCCCGACCGCGTCCAGCTCGGCCTCGGCGCGGGCGCGCGCGTCGTCGGCGCCCTGCAGTTCGAGCGGCACCATCACATTATCGCGCGCGGTCATCGTCGGCAGCAGGTGGAAGGCCTGGAGCACGATGCCGATCCGCCCACGCCGCGCCACCGCAAGCGAGTCCTCGTCGAGCGCGGTGAAATCGAGCCCGGTCACCTCGACGCTGCCCGAGGTCGCGCGCTCCAGCCCGGCGAGCACCGCCATCAGCGACGACTTGCCCGATCCGGAGGCGCCGAGCAGCGCGACGCTCTCGCCCGCGTCGACCTCGAGATCGACCCCGCGCAGGATCTCGACCGGTTCGGCGCCGCCGAGCGTGAGCCTTACATCGCGCGCGGCGATGACCATATGCGGCGACGACATTCAGCGGAGCCGGGGCGTAAGTGACGCGATCATATCTGACATATGCGGCGCCGGCGGCGCTTCTCCAAGCCGCGCTGATGGTGACGGGCTGTTCGCCGCGTGACGAGAGCACTCCGGACGGGCCGCGCGTGAGTGGCAGCGACGGGGAGGCCGTGCCTGCGCCGGTCGCCACCGCGCCGGTGAGCGGGCCCGAGCGCGTCGTGCTCGCGCTCGGCGATAGTATGTACGCGGGATACGGGCTGAGCCGCGGCCAGAGCCTGCCCGACGCGATCCAGGCGCGGCTGCGCGCCGACGGGATCAACGCGCGGCTGGTCAATGCCGGGGTCTCGGGCGACACGAGCGCGGACGGGCGACGTCGGCTCGCTTATACGCTCGACCGGCTCGGCAAGACGCCCGACCTGGTACTGCTGGGGCTCGGCGGCAATGACGTGCTGCGCCAGCTCGACCCCAAGGTGACGCGCGACAATCTCGCCGCGATGCTCGACGAGTTGCGGAAGCGAGGCGTTCCGGTGGTGCTGACCGGCATGCTCGCGCCGCCCAACCTCGGGCCGGATTACGCGAGGCGGTTCAACGCCATCTTTCCGGAGTTGGCGAAGCGATATAATGCGCCGTTATACCCGTTCATCCTTGACGGCGTGCTCGGCAGTCGGACGCTGATGCTACCCGACGGTGTTCACCCTAACGCGCAAGGCGTGGCGCGGATCGCAGATCGGGTAACGCCGGTGGTGCGGCAGGCGCTGGCGGACACAGCGGAACATTGAGAGATTCCAACCTCGCGGTGCGTGTCGGCCGTTACTTGCCTGTCCTAGCTTTACCTGTCGTGTCATCCCGGCGAAGGCCGGAGTCACTCCTCCGCTCCTCCTCCCACCGGTGAGTTCGCGGATCGGCCGATTCCGGTCTTCGTCGGGATGACGGCAGTGGGGTCAAAGGAGCGGGCGCGGTCGCCCACGCCGCGCTGCCATCTCCGTCACGCCTTCTTCAGCTCGTCCGGCTTGTGCACCGCTTCCTTGCCCGACTTGTCGCTCTTGACGCGATACTGCGGGTCGTCCTTGCTCGCCTTCGCCGTATGACCACCGGCCTTGGTCGTCTTGGTCTCCTTCTTGACCACCTTGCCGCTGGTCTGGCCCTGCGGCGTGTCCCACTTCACCTTGTCGCCGGCCTTGAGGGTCTTGGTCATGGCTGCTCTCCTGTGGCTCGGCGGACTAAAGTGGATCAGCCCGGTGCTGGTTCCATAATCTCGAGGATGCGGCGATTCACTCGCTCGCGGGTTGGAGGTTGCGGTTCCGAGGAGAGAGCAATGAGCGAGAGCGACAAGATCACGACCGGCGCCAACGACCGCGCCGTCGACGAACCGCTGGCGAGCGGTGCGCCCGGCATCCCCGACGACGCGCTGCTCCCGAGCGAGAATTTGCCCGAGCCGCCCAGCGACGAGGAGGTGGCGCGCGTTGCCCGCCGGCTCGGCGCGCCGCTGCCGGACGCCTGAGCAGCATCCGGCCCACGTCCCGCTCGCGGACATCCGCTAGAAGCGCGCCCGTACCGCCCCCGCCAACGTGCGCGGGTCTGCGGGCGCGTGGAGCCGCTGCGTGCCGTCATACCAGACATATTCGTGGCGGTCGTCGGTGAGGTTGCGCAGCTGGAGCGACAACTCCACCGCCCGGGTGAGCTGATAACCCGCCTCCGCGGTGAGCTGGACATAGCGGCCGTAGCGCCCCTGCGCGCTGGCGGGCGTGAGTTCGTAGGACGACTGGCCGTTGCCCCACAACGACCCGCGCCAGCGGCTCCCGCGCGGCGCCCATTCCAGCCCGGCGGTATAAACGTCGCGCGGAACGTGGTCGATCTCGTTCCCCGCTTGCGACGGCGTCGCCGGGTCGGGCACGCGGATCACGGCTCGCTGGTGCGACCAGCTCGCCCAAGCCGACCAGCCACCGCCTGGCTGAACGCTCGCCTCGAGGTCGAAACCACGTCGTCGCGTCGCGCCGAGATTGTCGAACTCGCCGGCAGGATCGTTGAGCCGGCGCCGCAGCTCGCCGCTCGCGGTCTGCTGCCACAGCGCCGCGCGCGCGGTGAGCCAGCGCCCGCGCGCCAGCCGCACGCCCGCCTCATAACCCTCGTTGATCGAGGGTGCGACGTCGCGCGCGCGCGGCGGCACGATGAAAGCGCCCGAGCCCGCACCGATCTGGAAGGTGCGGCCGTAATTGCCATAAGCGGTCACCCCCGCGACCGGCTCAACCGCGACCGACAGCTTGGGCTGGCTGATCGTGCCATAATCGTTGACCGGATAAGCGCGGCCGTTCAGCCGGTTGAAATAATCGCCGCCGACCCGGTCGAGCCGCCACGCGGGCGTCACGCGCAGCCAGCGCAGCGGCGTTAGCACCGCCTGGACGTAACCGCCACCGACCGTCAGGTCGATGTCCTGGTTGCGCGTCGCAGCGACGACACGGCGATTATCTGTCGTCCAGCGCTGGCTAATATTGTGCTGCCACTGCACGTCGCCGCCCGCCTCCGCCATCAGCCAGGGTGCGGCATGCCAGTGGAGCGCGCCGACGACGCCATATTGCTGCTCCTCGGTCAGCCGCTGCTGTTGCGGCACGCCGGCCGAGAAGCGGACATAGCGATTGTCGTCGATCGTGTTGGCATAGCCGCTGAGCGCCAGCGCAACGTGCTCGCCGGGCGCGACGTCGAGCGTCACCGCATATTGGCCGAGCTCGCGCGTGCCGCCGTCACTCGCCGATACCGGGTAGGAGCGCCGCCGGTCGGTATAGGCGTCGGCGTCGGTAAGATAGCCCGGCTCGTCGGCCGTGCCACGACTGTGGCGCGCGATCAGACCGAGCTGCGCGTCGCCGAGATCCAGCCGCCACTTGCCCGAGAGCGTCAGCCGGTCGAAGCCGGCATGGTCGCGATAGCCGTCGGAACGGCGGTAGCCGAGCGCCAGATTCTGGCTCAGCCGCCCAGTCTCCGCGCCCGCGGCGAGTTGCGCCTCGGCAGTGCCGAACGCCCCGGCGCTGACCCGCGTGTCGAGATAGGTGCCGCCGCTGCGCGTGACGATGTTGGCGCTGCCCGCGATGGCGTGCAGCCCCCAGCGCGGATCGGAGGTGCCGCGCACCAGCTCGACCGAGCCGACCGCGAGCGGTGAGACCAGGTCGATGAAGTCCATCCGCCCGGCATTGTCGTTCGAGGGGATCCCGTCGATCAGCAGCTTGACCGCGTTGATCTCGCCCTCGCCGTTGAAGCCGCGGATCGAGAAGCGCCCCGAGGTGGTGCCCTGGCCGAAGTCGGTCAGCACGACACCGGGGAGCCGCGCGAACAGCTCCCACGCGTCGTCGACATTCTGCCGCTGCGCGACGTCGCCCCCGAGCACGTCGATCGAGGTGAGCACCTCGCTGGTGGCGCGCGTCATCGACCGCGCGGTGACGACCACCTCGCCGATCGTGACGCCGGTCGCGGACGCCGGAGCCGGCGCGTCCTGCGCGTGCGCGACGGCGGGAACACAAGCGAGCGCGACCGCGCTCGCGGAGAGAAGATGACGGGACATGAGAATTCCGATCGCTCGCGCGCCGAGGGCACGCCGCCGCTGACAGGCCCGCGCGCTATGGCGCGCCGGGCTTGGTGGTGTGAAGATCAGGCGAGCGCGGGCGGCGCGTGGGTCGGCGGGCGGAGCCGGTCGGCCGCGGCGAGCCGGAGCGCGCGGCCGAGCCGCGTCGCGGCGAGCGCGACCGCGTCGGCGGGAGGCGACAGCGGCGGTAGGTCGCCCACGGCGAGCGTGGGCAGGCCCAGGCCGGCGAACGCGCAGGGCTGTTCGGCGTGGCGATGCGATTCGCCGTGGTCGGTACGCTGATGCGCCGCGTGATGCGCCGTCATCGCCGGCGCTGCGCCCCACTCGGGACAGGCGATCAACGTGACCCCATGCATCGAGGCGGCCGGCATGAAGCCGGCGGGCACGATCAGCCGCAGCGCGATGACGAGCAGCAGCAGCCAAGCCGTCACCGCCGGCCGGTGCTCGATCAGGTGCCGCAGGCGCGTCATCGCCGCTCAGCCTCGCGACGCGCGCCAGCCGCCGCCGCAACGAGGGCGGGTCGGTTCAGATCGAGAGGCGCGCTTCATCATCGGCTAACCATCGTACGCGCCTAATCGTAAATGCCCGGTTTCAACAGCGATCCCCGCTAAGGCCTTAGAAACGTATCGGCCCTATCACCGCCTCACCATCGTGAGGTTCGTTCCATGAAGAACATGAAGATCAGCGCCAAGCTGCTTACTGCTTTCGGCATCCTCGCCGCCGCTCTCATCGTCATGGCCGTCATGTCGGTCAGCGCGCAGAGCAAGTTGAACGACGCCGCCGAGACGCTCGGCCGCAGCCGGCGGGAGAAGCTGGTGGCGATCGCGACGATCAACACCGGCACGTCCGATTACCGCGTCGCCGAGGCGACCAGCATCCTGTCGACCGAACCCGACAAGATCGCCGAGGCCGAGAAAGAGGCGGCGGAGACCAACGCGCTGATCGATCAGAACATCGCCTATCTCGACAAGAGCCTGACCAACCCGAAGGCGATCGAGACCTTCCGCGTCTTCCGGCAGCACTGGGCCACGTACATCGCGCAGTCGCGCGCCACGATGCAGCTCTCCCACGCCAATCAGAACGAGGCAGCGTTCGCCTCCTATCGTCGCAGCAAGCCGCTCTTCGATCGCGGCAACGACGACGCCGCCGAGATGCAGCGGGTCCAGGTCAAGCTGATGGAGACCGAGATGGACGCGGCGAGCGCCCTGTATTTCTGGTCGCGCAACGTCACGATCGGGCTCAGCCTCGCCGCGCTCACGCTGACCGTCTTCCTGCTGCTCTCGCTGATCCGTGGCATCGCCACGCCGCTGACCGCGATGACCGCGACGATGCGCCGGCTCGGCGCGGGCGACCTCAACGCCGATGTCGCGGTTGATCCGCGCCGCGACGAAGTGGGTGAGCTCGCCGGCTCGTTGGTGGCGTTCCGCGACCAGCTCGTCGCCGCCGAACGCGCCAAGCAGGAGCAGACGCGGCTGATCGTCGACAGCGTCGGCAATGGGCTCGACGCGCTCGCGCGCGGCGACCTCACCGCGCGGATCGACGCCGAGCTGACCGGCCCCTTCGCCAAGCTGAAGGACGACTTCAACAACGCGATGCAGTCGGTCGCGGGCACGCTCACCGCGGTCAACGCCAGCGCCGAGGGGATCACCAATGGCGCCAGCGACATCCGCCAGGCGTCGGACGATCTGTCGCGGCGCACCGAGCAGCAGGCCGCCAGCCTGGAGGAGACCGCGGCGGCGATGCACGAGATCACCACGACCGTGCGCGACACCGCCGCCAACGCCACCAAGGTCAACGGTGTGGTGACCGAGACGCGCCGCGACGCCGAACAGTCGGCTGACGTGGTGCGCCGCGCGGTCGAGGCGATGAATGGGATCGAGCGCTCGTCCAACGAGATCAGCGAGATCATCGCGGTGATCGACGGGATCGCCTTCCAGACCAACCTGCTCGCGCTCAACGCCGGCGTCGAGGCGGCGCGCGCGGGCGACGCCGGCAAGGGCTTCGCGGTGGTCGCCTCCGAGGTGCGCGCGCTGGCGCAGCGCTCGGCCGACGCCGCCAAGGACGTGAAGAGCAAGATCACCGCCTCGACCGAGCAGGTCGATGCCGGCGTCACGTTGGTGGCACAGGCGGGCGAGGCGCTCAGCCGCATCACCGGGCGGATCGGTGACATCAGCGCGCTGGTGTCCGACATCGCCTCGGCGGCCGAGCAGCAGGCGACCGGGCTCCAGCAGGTCAACACCGCCGTCAGCGAGATGGACGGCGTGACCCAGCAGAACGCCGCCATGGTCGAGGAGGCCACCGCGGCGGCGCGCAGCCTGGCCGAGGAGACCGAGAATATGGCGCGGCAGGTCAGCCGCTTCCAACTGGGTGACCGGCCCGCTCAGGCGATCGCCGTGCGGCGGGAGGCGACCGCCTCACCGGTGCACCAGCTCCAGTCCCGCGCGGCGAGCGCGGGCGCGCGGATCGCCGCCGGCGCGCGCGCGAACCGCGGCAACGCCGCGGTGGCGGTGGCGCAGGACGATTGGTCCGAGTTCTGAGCGCGTCCTGATCTTACCCAGGGCTCATCCCGAACTCGTCTCAGGATCCACCGTCCCGCGAGCACCTTACATCCGAGGTATGCGGTCGGGTGGATCCTGGACGGGTTCAGGATGACGCCGATGACGATACGGTGTGCACGTCGGCGCCCGCCCTCCCTTTCTCTACCCTCGCCTCCGCGACGTCCCTGACACCCGGAACACCGCCGCCCCCCGTTCGTCCACCCGCGGAGCGACGGGAGACAACAGATGGGCGAGCGGGAGCCGACACGGGTCGTCATAACCGGGGCGTCGAGCGGGATCGGCGCTGCCACCGCGATCGCCTTCGCCGGCCGCGGCGCGCGGCTGGTGCTCGCGGCGCGAGGTGAGGAAGGGCTGGCCGACATCGCCGTGCGCTGTCGCAATGCCGGCGGCCAGGCGGAGACCCGCGTCGTCGACGTCACCGACGCGGCCGCGGTGCAGGCGCTGGCCGATGAAGCGCGCGCCGCACTCGGAACGATCGACCTCTGGTTCAGCTGTGTCGGCGTCGGCGTCGTCGGCCGCTACCATGAGGTGCCGCTGCCCGATCACGCGCGCGTGATCCAGGCCAACCTGCAGTCGCACATGAACGAGGCGCATGCGGTCGTGCCAATCTTCCTCGCACAGGAGCGGGGCATCTGGGTCAACATGATCTCGGTCGGCGGCTTCGTGGCTACGCCCTATGCGGCAGCATATGCTGCGAGCAAGTTCGGCCTGCGCGGCTTCAGCGAGGCGTTGCGCGGCGAGCTCTCGCGCCACCCCGACGTGCACGTCTGCGACGTTTACCCCACTTTCGTCGACACGCCGGGCATCGATCATGCCGGCAATTACACGGGCGCACGGCTGACGCTACCGCCGGGCGCGCTCGCCCCCGAGACCGTGGCGAAGGCAGTGGTGCGGCTCGCCCGTCATCCGCGCGACACCACCGTGGTCGGCGCGCCCGCGCTGCTCCTCAAGCTGGGGCAGTTCGCCGCGCCCAATCTGATCGCCGCGATGATGAACGGCTTCATGGACAGCTGGTCGGCGCGCGCGCCGCGCGGCGAGGACACGCCCGGCGCGATCCACGAACCGCCCGCGGGCGCGAGCGGCCCTGACGCTCTCCGCCGCGACCCGCACCGCGGACGCAAGGCCGCCGCCGCCGGTGCGGTCGCGCTCGCGGCGCTGGCGGGCGTGGCGCTGTGGCGCGGACGCGCCAAGTGAGGACGATCCGGCTGCTCGACGGCGCGACTGTTCCCGCGCTTGGCCAAGGCAGCTGGATGATGGGCGAGCGCGCCGACCGCCGCGACGACGAGGTGACCGCGCTGCGTACCGGGATCGATCTCGGGATGACGCTGATCGACACCGCCGAGATGTACGGCGAGGGCGAGTCCGAGCGGGTGGTCGGCGCGGCGATCGCGGGGCGACGCGACGACGTGTTCCTGGTCAGCAAGGCCTATCCGCAGAACGCCTCGCGCACGCGACTGACACGCGCCTGCGAGGCGAGCCTCGAGCGGCTCGGCACCGACCGGCTCGACCTGTACCTGCTCCACTGGCGTGGCAGCGTGCCGCTGCGAGAGACAGTCGAAGCGATGGCCGCGCTGGTCGCGGCGGGCAAGATAATGCGCTGGGGCGTCAGCAACCTGGACCGCGACGACATGGAGGAACTCGTCGCTGCCGGCGGTACGGACTGCGCCACCGATCAGATCCTCTACAATCTGACGCGCCGCGGGCCCGAGCATGACCTGCTGCCGTGGCTGGCTTCACACGACATCCCGGTGATGGCGTACAGTCCGGTCGAGCAAGGCCGCCTGCTCGGCCGTCCCGCGCTAGCGGCGGTGGCGGCGGCGCGCGGCGTGACCGCGGCGCAAGTGGCGCTGGCGTGGCTGCTCGCGCACGAGGGCGTGATCGCCATACCCAAGGCCGGGCGCGCCGAACACGTTCGCGACAATCGCGCGGCGGCGGATCTGGCTCTAACGCCGGAGGAGCTGGCCAAGCTCGACCGCGCTTTCCCCCGCCCCCGCGCACCGGTGCCGCTCGAGATGCTGTGAGCGCCCCGCCGCGACGCCTTATCGCGGCGCGGGTGCGGTCACTCCCGCCTCGGTCTGCACCACGGGGCGCATCGTCCCGTCCGGATTGTAGCGCAGATACTCCACCGTCACCGCGCGCCGCCCGATCGAACCGTTGAGGTCGCCGATCGCCAGCGTCGCGTTGTGGAGGAAGAGGTACCAACGCTTCTTGAACTCGACGATGCCCGGATGGATCGTGAAGCTGTACTTGCCCGATCCGGTCAGCTCGCCACGGTAGGTCCACGGTCCGCGGATCGTCGGCGCGGTCGAGTAGGACACCTTCTCGTCGCGATGCTTGCTGCGGTCGAGCGAGGCATAGGTGAGATAATAGAGCTTGCCGCGCTTGTGCAGCCACGGCCCTTCCTCGAAGTGCGGCGGCGTGATCTCGGTGATCGGTCCGTCGAGCTCGATCATGTTGGGCTTGAGCTTGGCAATATAACATTGCCGATTGCCCCAGGCGATCCAGGTCGTGCCGTCATCGTCGGTGAGCACGGTGGGGTCGATGTCCTCCCAGCTGTGCGTGCCCTTGGGCGTCATCTCGTTGGTGATCAGCGCCGATCCCTTGGCGTCGACGAACGGGCCGGTGGGCTTGTCGGACACCGCCACCGCGATCGCCTTGCCGGGATGGGTCGAGTCATGCTCGACCGCGGCGTAGAACCAGTATCTGCCGTTCTTGAAGATCGCCTGAGACGCCCAGGCGTCCTGCTTGGCCCATTTGAAATCCTTCACGTTCATGATCGCGCCGTGCGCGGTCCAGTGGCGCATGTCGGTGGTGGAATAGACCAGCCACTCCTTCATGTTGAACATCTCGTCGCGCTGCGCCTCGTCGTGCCCGACGTAGAGGTACAGCCGGTCGCCGGCCACCAGCGGCGCCGGGTCGGCCGTGAACCTGTCGTGGAAGAGCGGGTTGGCCCCCGGCACGGGTGCACTCGCCGCCATCGTCCCGCTCGCCAGCAGCGCCAACGCGCCCAGACCGATCCGGTGCCACCTCATCCTGCCATCCCCGTTTATCTTGTTCGATAAGCAGCTTAGCTCGTGAGTGCGGGGCGGCAAGCCTAGTCTAGGCCGACGGCAGCCTCAGCCGCACCGCAAGGCCGCCGCCGCTCGCCTCCTGAAGCGCCAGCGCGCCGCCGTACAGCGCGACCAGCTCGGACGCGATCGCCAGCCCGAAGCCGTGCCCGTCTCCGCGCTCGTCGAGCCGGGTGCCTGGGCGGGCGACGCGGTCGCGCTCGGCCGCGGGGATGCCCGAGCCGTCGTCGCTCACCTCCACCGTGACCCAGCGCCCGTCGCGCGCGGCGCGCAGCGCGACATCTGCGGCGGCGTGGCGCGCGGCATTGTCGAGCAGATTGCCGAGCAGCTCGTCGAGATCCTGCGGGTCGATCGCGACGGCGAGGTCGGCGGGCACGTCGAACGTGATCCGCGCGGCGCGATGGAGCGCGCCCACTGCGGCGACGAGCCCCGCGGTCGCGGGCCGCAGCGGCGTGGCGGCGCGGCGATCGATCGCGGCCGCGCGCGCGCGCGCGAGGTGGTGGCGGATGGTGCGATCGATCCGCTCGACCTGCGCCGCCTGCGCGGGCCGGTCGCGCAGGTCGAGCGCCAGCGCCGCGACCGGCGTCTTGAGCGCGTGCGCGAGATTGGCCGCGGCGCCGCGCGCCGCGGCGAGCGCGGCGGCATTGTCGGCGGCGAGCGCGTTGAGCTCGGCGGCGAGCGGGCGCAGCTCGGCGGGCTGCTCCTCCTCGACTCGCTCGCGCGCGCCGCCGCGGATCGCCGCGACCTGATCGCGCAGCCGGCGCAGCGGCGCCAGCCCGACGCGCAGCTGCACCAACAGCGCCGTGGTGAGCACCGCCGCCACCGCCGCGAGCGCGCCGAGCAGCGGCCACAGCGCCTCCTCGATCGGGCGCCGCACCACCGAGCGCGGCGCGGCCGCACTGAGCGTGACGTCGCCGCGGCTGCTCGCGATCACCAGCTCGCGCGCGTGCACCGCCCCCTCGTTCCCGGACGCGCCCTCGCGCGGGCGCGGGCGCTGCGGCGCGATCGGCCCCACCGGCGGTGGCGGCTCCAGCGCCGGAAAGTCGGCCGAACCGAGCGTGCCGTCGGGACCGGCGATGCGCCACCGCCACTCGGGGCCGGCGTCGAGCGCGCCGCGTACCCGCTCGAGCCGCGCGCGATCGATCCGCCCGTCACCATCCACCGCGCTGGCGAGCAGCGCCAGCTCGGCGTCGAGCCGCCGGTCTAGCCCCTCCACCACGAAGCGCCCGAGCAGCCCCGCCATCGCCGCCCCGGCGAGCGCGAGCGCGAGCGCGGTGGCGAGCGCGGACACGATCAGCATCCGCGCCTGGATCGAGCGCGGCGGGCGCGCGCTCACGCGCCGACCAGCCGATAGCCGCGCCCGCGCACCGTCTCGATCAGCGCGGCGCCGATCTTCTTGCGCAGTCGGCCGACGATCACCTCGAGGCTGTTCGAGTCGGTGTCGGCGTCGCCCTCGTAGACCTTCTCGAGCAGGTCGAGCCGCTCGATCACCGCGCCCTTGCGCAGCATCAGCTGCGACAGCACGCGCCATTCCAGCGCGGTGAGCTTAAGCGGGAGGCCGTCGAGCTCGAAGGTGCCGGTCGGCGCGTCGAACGAGAGCGGACCGGCGCGCAGCAGCGGCTGGGCATGGCCAGCGGCGCGACGCACCAGCGCGCGCAGCCGCATCACCAGCTCCTCGACGCGGAACGGCTTGACGAGATAGTCATCGGCGCCGGCCTTGAACCCGGCGACCTTGTCGGACCAGCCGTCGCGCGCAGTGAGCACCAGCACCGGCAGGTCGCGCCCGGCTCCGCGCCACGCGCGCAGCACCGCGATGCCGTCCTGCCCCGGCAGACCGAGATCGAGCACCGCGGCGTCATATTGCTCGGTCTCGCCGAGATGCGCGGCGTCGATGCCGTCGGCGACGAGGTCGACCGCGCAGCGTTCGTCGCGCAGCGCGCGCGCGATACGGGGACCGAGGTCGCGGTCGTCCTCGACGAGCAGGATACGCATAAGGAGCGGCTATACACCGCGGTTAAACCGAAACTGAACCGCCCGGTTCAGCGCGGGTGGCGGAGGGCGCGCGTAGAGACGGTGCATCGCAAGCAGAGGAGCTGTTCGATGACCCTTCTACCCCATATCACTGCCCCGCGCCGCATCGCTCTGGCGGGCGCGGCGCTGCTGGCGCTCGGCGCCGCGGGTGGCGCCGGCGCGATGGCGCTGACCCGTCCCGCGGTCGAGATGGCGCCGACCGTGCCCACCGCGGTCGCCAAGCTGCCGCAGTCGAGCGGCGTGGTCACGGTGCGCGGCCGCGTCGCCGCGGTATACGGCGACCGCTTCGTCGTCGAGGACGCGACCGGGCGCGCGTTGGTCGAGGCCGGGCGCGACTCGGCGCCGCGCGCGGGCGCACCGGTACTGGTGCAGGGCCGCTACGACGAGGGCCAGCTACGCGCGCGCTTCCTGGTCGACAGCGCCGGCGCCCGCGAGGTCGGTCCGCCCCGGCCGCCGCATGGGGCCGGCGCGCCGCCTCCCCCTGCGCCGGGTGCGGGGGCACCGCCGCCTCCGCCGCCGGGAGTGGGGGCACCGCCGCCGCCGCCGGGCGCGGGTGCTCCCCCGCCGCCGCCGCCGGGTGCCGGGGCGCCGCCTCCCGCGGGCGCCGGCGCTCCGCCGCCCCCGCCGGCCGCGGGGACGGGACCGGCGCTCGCCGGTAGTGCTCCGCTGCCGCCGGTCGACACCGCAGCACCGCGGCGCTGAGCGCACCGGCATGAAAGCGAGGTCCCGGAGCGATCCGGGGCCTCGCCGACTGATAGAGGACGGCGACGTGTTGCTGCGGCTCGGGACTGGCGTCGGCGGGCGGGACGACGCCGGAGCATGTCAGCAGCCGACGATGATGCGCTGTCTGGCTGGGGCGGCAGGATTCGAACCTGCGAATGCCGGTACCAAAAACCGGTGCCTTACCGCTTGGCGACGCCCCAACAGGCCCGCGCGCTTAGCCGCGCGCGGCGCACAACTCAACCGATACGTCGCAGCCAGCCGTGCGGGTCGGGCGCGCGCCCGCGCTGCACCGCGCTCAGTCGGTCGAGGAAGCGCGCGGTCAGCTGGCCGGTGGCGCCGCTGCCGATGGTGAACTCATAGTCCGGGCCGGCAGCGCGGCCTATCGGGGTCACCACCGCGGCGGTGCCGCAGGCGAAGCTCTCCACCAGCCGGCCGCTCGCCGCGTCGGCGCGCCATTGCTCGATCGAATACGGTTCCTCGCGCACCACCAGTCCCTCGTCGCGCGCGAGCCGGAGGATCGAATCGCGCGTGATGCCGGGCAGGATGGTGCCGGTCAGCGGCGGAGTCTGGAGCGAACCGTCCTCGAACACGAAGAAGATGTTCATGCCGCCGAGTTCCTCGATCCAGCGCCGCTCAGCGGCGTCGAGGAACACCACCTGGTCGAAACCGCGGCGGATCGCCTCCTGCTGCGCGACCAGGCTGGTGGCGTAATTGCCACCGCATTTGGCAGCGCCGGTGCCCCCCGGCGCGGCGCGGGTATACTCGTGGCTGACCCACAGCGACACCGCGCGCGCCCCGCCCTTCCAATAAGCGCCGACCGACGAGGCCAGCACCATGTAGAGATATTCCGCCGAGGGCTTCACGCCGAGGAACGCCTCGGAGGCGATCATGAACGGACGCAGGTAGAGCGAGCCGCCCTCGACCGAGGGCATCCACTCGCGCTCGGTCTGCACCAGCCGCTCGCACGATTCGAGAAACAGCTCTTCGGGCAGCTCGGGCATCGCCATGCGCCGCGCGGAGGCGTTGAAGCGCCGTGCATTCGCCTCGGGACGGAACAGCGCCAGCCCGCCGTCCTCGAGCCGATACGCCTTGAGCCCCTCGAAAATTTCCTGCGCGTAATGGAGCACCGAGGAGGCCGGATCCATCGTCAGCGCGACGCGCTCGCCGATGCGCCCGTCGTGCCATCCGCGCCCCTCCGAATAATGCAGGATCGCCATGTGATCGGTGAAGACGCGCCCGAACCCCGGGTCTACCAGCCGCGCGGCGCGCTCGTTGGCGGGAACGGGCGACGGATGCGGCTCGAACGCGAAGTTCACGGAAATCAGCTCCCAGGGACCAGGGTCGGCGATGGCCGGGCGACACGACAAGAGATCGCATTGCCGGGTTGCGGTGGCCTAGGGCCGATGGCAAAGCCGGTCAACATGGCTGCCTCAACCCAATCCGCCTCGCCGCTTTTCCTGCGCGAGACCGAGATCCGCCGCGGGATCGAGCTGCTCTATTTCGGCAACAGCCACATCACGCGATCGATCGATCGCGGGCTCGCCAAACAGGGTCTCGGCCGCGCGCATCACCGCGCACTCTATTTCATCGCGCGCAAGCCCGACATGCCGGTGAGCGAGCTGCTCGCGCTGCTCGCGATCACCAAACAGTCGCTCGGGCGCGTGCTGAACGAGCTGATCGAGCGCAACATGGTCGAGACTCGCCCGGGCGAGCGCGACCGTCGGCAGCGTCTGCTGCGGCTCACCGCGGAAGGTACCGCGCTGGAGAGCGAGCTGTACGACTCGCTTCGCGAGAAATTGTCGGCGGCCTATTCGCGCGCCGGCCAGGGTGCGGTGACAGGCTTCTGGGCGGTGCTCGAGGGGCTGATCCCGCCCGAGGAGATGGGCCGGGTCGAGGCGCTGCGCGGCTGACGCGCGAAGCGGCGAGGATGATGCGGCCGGAGTAACGGCTCTAATGCGTCATCCCGGACGGGGTCCGGAGTTCACTCCACCGCGAAAGCAACGACTGGAGCGGGTGGGCACGCCGGATCCTGGACCGGGTCCGGGATGACGCCGGTCGGTGGGAACCGCTGCGACGTTCGCGAGACACCTGCGCTCAGGCAGAACCGGCTCAACCGGCGCCGTACAGCCGCAGCGCGTCGGCCTTGAACGAGGCGCCGCTGTCGTTGCGCGAGTAGAACATGTGCCCGCCCGGATAGACGCGCAGCTGGACTCGCTCCGCCGCGCCGAAGGCGGGCATCTGGTCAACGATCAGCCGTGACGCGAAGAACGGGCAGGACAGATCGTCCCAGCCGTGCACGATCATCACCTTCATCTTGGGATCGTTGGCGATCGCCTTGCGCAGGTCGGTCACCGGCGTGTCCGCCGGCTTGCCGCGGTCCCACGCCTCGTTGACCTTGTACGACAGCGCGTTGTAGCGCGCGTCCGTCTTCCAGCCGACCTCGCGCGTGACGAAGTCGACCATCGCGCTGGTGGTCGGCGCGATCAGCGCGTCGAGGATCGGATCGTTCGACTGCTGCTGCGCCGACCAGGGAAAGGGATCGAAGGCAGTGACGTTGGAATCATAGACGCTGCCGATCGTCCCCTCGGCGCGGTGAACCTCGCGCAGATAGGTACGGCTATCGACCCGCCCGCCGAGCTTCTGCACCAGCGCCGGGTCGAGCCCGGTGAGCTGGGTGACTCGGCCAACGACGCGCCCGGTCGCCTCCGGGTCGGAGCGGCCGCGCAGCAGGTCGCGCGCGAAGTCGCCGCGGGTATAGGTCTCCACCTCGGCCATGGCGGCGGGCGTCAGCTTGCCCTGCCGCTCGAGATTCGCCGCCGCCATCGAGGGCAGGTCGATCATCCACGGCAGCGGCGACAGCGCCGTTGCGTCATCGCCCGAGGCAGGATCGAGATAGGGCGAGACCATGATCAGGCCGTTGACCCCGACGCCGATCTGCGACTGCAGCTCATAGGCGATACGCGGCGCACGATAGCCGCCGTAGCTCTCGCCCATGACGTATTTCGGCGAGCGCAGCCGCTCCTCCTTTACCAGCCAGTCGTAGACGACCTTGGACAGATAGCGGATGTCGGGATCGTTGGCGTAGAAAGCCTTCTTGGTCGCATCGGCATCGACCAGGCTGCGGCTGAAGCCGGTGCCGATCGGATCGATGAAGACCAGGTCGGTGAAGTCCAGCCAGCTGTTGGGATTGTCGCGCGCGAGCGGCGCGTCGGACGGCGAATCGCCCTGCGCGCCGAACTGCACGCGCTTGGGCCCGACCGCACCCATGTTGAGGTACACCGAGGCGGCGCCCGGTCCGCCGTTGAAGGCGAACGTCACCGGCCGCGACGGGTCGCGTCCGGGCACCACATAGGCGGTGTAGACGACCTGGCCGATCTCCTTGCCGCTGTCGTCGCGCACCGCGATCGTCCCGACCGTCGCCTTGTAGCTGAGCGCGCGGCCGTTGATCCGTGCGCTCTGCGTGATCGTCTTGTCGGCGGGCAGCGGCGGCAGCTTGACCGCGTCCTCCTCCTTCTTGCTCTCGACCTTGGTGACGGTCTTATCGGTCTTGTCCGACTGGGCGTGGGTGAGGCCGCTGGTGCCGAAGAGCAAGGTGGCGAGCAGCAGGCGGAACGGTCTGGCCAAGATATGCGGTCCCTGTGTGGCCGCGGTCGCGCCGCGGTTCTTGTCGCTGACGGTGTAGTCCCCCGCGCGCAGCTGGCAAGCCGCGAGCGGGCACGAGGTGGCGCGTCGCGGCCCGGGCGGCAAGGCCACTCCCCGTACTATATGCCGCCGCTATGCGTTCGGTCGCATTCGCCCTGGCAATTCAACGCGGCGTCGTTCAGATCGTGACCGTGCGCAGGCCTCCGAAGCAACCGCGTCGCGCGGCAAGAGCCGCCCTGCCCTTCGAACGTCGCGCCGCGACGATCTGGCTCCCTCTCTCGCGTATTCTGGTCTATCCCAATACGATGAACGAGGTCGCGCCGTCGTCATCCCTCCCGGCGCACCGCGCCGGCGCGCGCCTGCGGCGCGGCTGATGCCGGCGGCCAGCGATCGCCCCGATCCGGACGCGCTGCTGCGTGCCGCCACGCAGGAGGGCCGCGGCCGCCTCAAGATCTTCCTCGGCGCCGCCCCCGGCGTCGGCAAGACCTATGAGATGCTGTCGGAGGGCGCCGCGCGACGACGCGACGGGGTCGACGTGGTCGTCGCGGTGGTGGAGACGCACGGGCGCGTCGAGACCGAGGCGCTGGTGCGCGGCCAGGAGGTCGTGCCGCGCCGCGCCGTCGCCTATGAGGGGCGCACGCTGCACGAGATGGACCTGGACGCGGTGCTCGCGCGCGCGCCGCGCCTCGCGCTGGTCGACGAGCTGGCGCACAGCAACGCGCCCGGCAGCCGTCACCCCAAACGCTACCAGGACGTCGAGGAGCTGCTCGCCGCCGGGATCGACGTGTACACCACCGTCAACATCCAGCACGTCGAGAGCCTCAACGATATCGTCGCCAGCTTCACCCGCGTGCGGGTGCGCGAGACCGTGCCCGACCGGGTGATCGAGGCCGCCGAGATCGAGGTGGTCGATATCCCGCCCGACGAGCTGATCGAGCGGCTCAAGGCGGGGAAGGTCTACCTGCCGCAAGAGGCGACGCGCGCGCTGTCGCACTTCTTCTCGAAGGCGAATCTGTCGGCGCTGCGCGAGCTGGCGCTGCGTCGCGCCGCGCAGGCGGTCGACGCGCAGATGCTCGACGACGTGCGCGCGCTCGGACTCGGCGGCACCTGGGCCGGCGGCGAGCGGATCGTCGTCGCGATCAACGAGCTGCCCGGCGCGGACGGGCTGGTGCGTGCCGCCAAGCGGGTCGCCGACGGGCTGCGCGGGCCGTGGACCGCGCTCTTCATCGAGACGCCGCGCGCCGCCAGCTTCACCCCCGCGCAGCACCAGCGGCTCGCCGCGACGATGACACTCGCGACGCAGCTGGGCGCCGCGGTGGCGACCGTGCCCGCGCCCGGCGTGGTCGACGGTATCCAGCGCTTCCTCGCCGACGCGCGCGCCACCCAGCTGGTGATGGGCAAGTCGCGGCGCTCGCGCTGGTTCGAGCTGCGCCACGGCTCGGTGGTCGACCGGCTGATCCGCGACACGCCCGGGGTTACCGTCCACGTCCTCCCCGTCCCTGCCGCGGCAAGCCGGGAGCCGCGCGTACGCGTCGCACCCGCGCGGGGGACGGCCGCGGGCTATACGAGCGCGGCAGCGATGGTCGCAGGTGTCACCGCCGCGGGCAGCGCGCTCGTGCATGTCATCGACTTCGGCAACATCGCGCTGCTCTACCTCCTGCCGGTGATGGCAGCGGCGAGCCTGTTCGGGCTGCGCTGCGGCCTGTTCGCCGGCGTGGCCTCGACGCTGGCCTATAACTTCTTCTTCCTGCCGCCGGTCGGCACGCTGAGCATCAGTAACCCCGAGAACGTGATTTCGGCGATCGTGCTGCTCGGCGTCGCCGTGGCGACCAGCCATCTCGCGGCGCGGGTACGCGCGCAGGCCGATCTCGCCGCGGCGAGCGCACGCACCAACGCCACGCTGGCGGGCTTTCTGCGCGAGATCAGCGGCGTGACCGACCGCGACCGGGCCGCGCAGATGATCTGCGACGACGTACGACTTCTGCTCGACGTCCAGGTGGTGCTGCTCACCCGCTCGCCCCCGGCGGGGCTCGACATCCTCGCCGCGAGCAATCCCGGTTACCGGCTGGAGACGATGGACAATGCCGCGGCGGGCTGGGCGTTCGACACCGGCGCCAGCGCGGGCAAAGGCTCGGGCACGCTGACGGCGTCGGAATGGCTGTTCGTGCCGCTGAAGGCAGGCGAGCGCGTGCTCGCGGTCCTGGGCGTCGCGCGCTCGACCGGGGGGGACCCGGTCCGCGCCGACCAGCTGCCGCTGCTCGCCAGCCTGGTCGATCAGGCCGCGCTGGTGCTTGAGCGGCTCCGGCTCGCCACCGAGATGCGCGACGTCGAGGAGGTGCGCACGCGCGACCGGCTGCGCGCGGCGCTGCTCTCCTCCGTCAGCCACGACCTGCGCACCCCGCTCACCGCGGTGATGGCGGCCGCGGCGCAGCTCCATCACGGCGCCACGCCGGAGCTGATCGGCACGATCGAGAGTGAGGCCGAGCGCCTCAACCGCTTCGTCGCCAACCTGCTCGACATGGCGCGGGTCGAGGCGGGCGCGCTGCGGCTGCGGGTCGACGCGGTCGATCTCAGCGACGCGGTGACCGGCGCAGCGCACGACGCACGCCGCGCGCTGGAGGGACATGCCGTCCGGCTCGACGTACCGCCCGACCTGCCGCTAGTGCGCGCCGACCCGCAGCTGCTTCACCACTGCCTGCTCAACCTGCTCGACAATGCGGGCCGCTACGGCGATCCCGGCAGCACATTGGTGATCGAGGGACGGCATCGGTTCGGCGAGCTGTGCCTCGCCGTGCTCGATGAGGGGCCGGGCCTGCCGCCCGGACGCGAGGAAGAGGTGTTCGAGACGTTTCGCCGGCTCGAGGGATCCGACCGCGCTGCCGGGGGCACCGGGCTCGGGCTGGCGATCGTCAAGGCCTTCGCCGAGGCGATGGGGATGACGGTCACCGCCGCCAACCGCGAGGACGCGCGCGGCGCCGCCTTCGCTTTGGTCTTCCCGCCCGCGCTGATCGTGCGCCAGCTGACCGGCGAGGCGACGTGATGGCGCGCGTGTTGGTGATCGACGATGAGCCCGCGATCCGGCGGCTGCTGCGCAACACGCTGACCCGCGCGGGCTACGACGTGGTCGAGGCGGGCAACGCGCGCGACGCCTTGCAGCAGCGCGCGATCGCGCATCCCGACGCGGTGCTGCTCGACCTCGGCCTGCCCGACCGCGACGGACTGAGCCTGATCCCGCTGCTGCGCGACCGCAGCGACGCGGTGGTGCTGATCGTCTCGGCGCGCGACGCGGTGGAGGAAAAGGTCAGCGCGCTCGATCTCGGCGCGGATGATTATGTCACCAAGCCGTTCGACAGCGAGGAGCTGCTCGCGCGCCTGCGCGTTGCGCTGCGCCATCGCAGCGCGGGGGCGGCGGCGCCGCGCCAGATTCGCCGCGGCGACCTCGCCATCGATCTCGACCGACGCGAGGTGCGGCGCGGCGCCGCCGAGGTGCATCTCACCCGCAAGGAATATGATGTGCTGGCCGAGCTGGCGCGCCATCTCGGCAAGGTCGTCACGCACCGGCGCATGCTTGCCGCCGCCTGGGGCGGCGACGAGGACGCGCGGATCGAATATCTTCGCATCGTCATCCGCAACCTGCGGCAGAAGCTGGAGGCACCCGCCGATGTGGGCAGCGTGATCGCCAACGAGCTCGGCGTCGGCTATCGCCTGCGCGGCGACGGTTGAGCGAGCGTCAGGCGGGCCAGAGCCCGCTCGGCCAGGGCTCGAGATCGTAGCGCTCCTCGATCGACCAGGCCTCGTCGGAGAGGCGCTCGCCGCGCATCCAGTGGCGATCCTGGTCGTCCCCCGGCGGCAGGCCCCGCGCGAGCGCTTTCTCGCGCTCCTCCTCGGCGTGTAACGCTCTCACCTTCTGCTCGGCTGCTTCGCGATCGGTCATGTCGACACTCCTCGGCGGAGAAAGAACGAACCATGGCCGTCTTCCGCCGCGCAAATTCGCCCTGATCTCGGTCAATGAGCGTGCGGGGGCCGACAGGTCGACGTGACACTAGGAGGTTGCGCGCGGACGCGTTACCAACGGCGCGGATGCGAACCGCATTGTGATCGGGAGTATCGAAGAGGATGCGAGCTATGAAGGGTATCGTGCTGGGCGTTGGGCTGTCGCTCGCCTCGTCCGCGGTGGTGGCGCAAGGCCAGCAGGGTGATCCCAAGGCGACCGAGCAATGGTCGCCGGCGGTGCCGGTGGTGACGCCGGGCGCCTTCGCCGGCTGGGCCGCGCCCGCCGACGCGATCGTGCTGTTCGACGGCAAGGGGCTGGACCGCTGGACCGCGGTGAAGACCGGCGGCGCCGCCGGCTGGACCGTCGCGGACGGCGCGGTGACGGTGAAGAAGGGCACCGGCAACATCCAGACCAGGCAGTCGTTCGGCAGCTACCAGCTGCACCTCGAGTATCGCGTCCCCGCGAACATCACGGGCGAGGGCCAGGCGCGCGGCAACAGCGGGCTGTTCCTCGCCTCTACCGGGCCGGGCGATGACGGCTATGAGTTCCAGATCATGGACAGCTACAACAACCCGACCTACGTCAACGGTCAGCTCGGCTCGATCTACAAGCAGACGCCGCCGCTCGCCAATCCAGCGCGACGCCCGGGCGAGTGGCAGACGATCGACGTCACCTGGGAGGCACCGCGCTTCGGCGCCGACGGCGCGGTGACGCGACCCGCGTTCGTCACCGGCTACGTCAACGGCGTGCTGGTGCAGGACCATACCGAGGTGCGCGGCGGAACGGTCTATATCGGCAAGCCCAGCTACAAGCCGCACGGCAAGGCACCGATCAAGCTGCAGGACCACGGCGACCCCAGCCAGCCGATCAGCTTCCGCAACATCTGGGTGCGCGAGCTGCCCGAGCGCGAGTGAAACACGCGCCGCGTTACCTGCCCCGCAGGGCGGCGCGACGGCGGTAAGGCTCGGGTTTGCGCGAGAGCGCCAACCCGGGTCTCAACGGCTCATCAGGGCGCTGCCGGCGTCAGCACGAGCAGTGCCACGCCTTGGCGCGGCAGCGTGAAGGCGATCTCGCCCGCGCCCTGCCGTACTGCCAGGCGCGCGGCCGGCGCGATCGGGTCGAGCGCCGCCGCGCGCTTCAGCGCCGCGCGCTGCGCGTCGCTCGGCGCCAGTGGAGAGCCCATCTTCCGCCACGCGGCGAAGCTGTTGGCGTGGCTCTCGTCGACCCGATACTGCGTCAGCGTCGCGCCGTGGGCATAAGCGCGCGGCAGGTCGCGCAGCCGCACGCGCACGGCCGCGGCGGGTCCGGCGACGTCGTCGTCGTGATAATGCCACACCATCACCGCCATGCGATCGCCCGCGCGCGTCGCCACGGTGCCGACATCGGCGTCACCGCGCACGCCGTCGCTCAGCGCGGAATCCAGCGCCACCTGATGGTCCGAGCGCGCGCTCACGTAGCGGCCGCCCATCTTGGCGAAGAGCTTGAAGGTGTTGATCACCGGCAGGTCGATCCCGCCCGAGGTGAGCTGGCGGAAGCCGGCGAATGGCGCCTGATCCTCGAACTCGAACGCCCAGGTCAGCACCCCCTCCAGCGTCAGCCCACGCCGCTGCGCCAACGCGCGCAACCGCGGGAATGACGCGGCGGTGTAGCTCGAATACATCGTGCCGTTGCGATAGGCGTTGGCCGGCCCCTGGCAGGCGGCGCAGCCCTCCGGATCCGACTCGCCGATCACGATCGGCTTGGAGCGGAAGACCGGATCGGCCGCGATCGCGGCGAACTCGTGATCGGCGGCCTTCAGGTGCGTGTTGAGGCCCATGCGGACGTAGCTGCCGCCCGCGCCCTCGATCACCTTGGGCTGGCCCTTGGCGTGGAACGAGAGGAAGTCGGTCGGCGTGCCGGCGGCGCGCGCATGGACCATGAAAGCGGTGAGGAAGTCGTCGCCCGCACCCGCGCTGTCCGGCCCGCCGACGCGCGCCTCGGGTAATGCGCGCCGCACCCCGCGCACCGCGGCGTCGTGCAGGCGGAAGAACTCCTCGCGCGTGCCGCCCCAGTAATATTGCGGCAGGTTGGCCTCGTTCCAGGTCTCGAAATACCAGCTCGCCACCTCGCCGCGGCCGTAGCGTTCGACGCAGTGACGCACCCATTGGTGGATCAGCTCCTCCCAGCGCGCATAGTCGCGCGGTGGATAGGCCCAGCCGGTCCGCAGCTCGCCGCTGCCCGGGCGCCAGTCGTGCTGATACGGCTGTGGTCTGGTCGAGAGCGCCTCGGGCATGAAGCCGAGCTCGACGTAGGGCTTCACTCCGCGCGCGCGATACGTGTCGAAGATGCGGTCGACGATCGTCCAGTCGTAGACCGGACGGCCGGCGGCATCCTCGCGATAGACTCCGGTCGAGCCCCATTTGAGCGCGGGCGTGCCGTCGCCCGAAGTGAGTAGATTGTGCGTGCGAAAGTAGACCCGATCGGGCGCGAGCGCGCCGAGCGTCGCCAGCGTGGTGCGGCCGTCCTTCATCGTCGCGTAATTGGGCTCGTCGGCGCCGAAGAAGCGCCACTCCTGCGCCACCGGTCCCTCGTCGCGCGCGGCGTCGACGTCGATCCTGACCGCGAAGGACGTTTGGTCCGGATCCGCCGCGGCGGGCGCGGCCCCGGCCAGCACCGCGATGGCCAAGCCTTGTCTCCACACGCGCATCGCTATTCCCCCTTTTTCAAGGATGATGCGAGCGTACGCGTGGCCGCGCAAGCGCGTCGGGTGCGATGGTGCCCCCGGCGAGATTCGAACTCACGACCTGCGGTTTAGGAAACCGTCGCTCTATCCTGCTGAGCTACGGGGGCGCCGCTCGCCCCCGTAGGTTCTCGCGCCGAGAGGGTCAATCGCTCACCAGCTCAGCCCGGCCCGGACGTACAGGTAGCGCCCGTTGAAGCCGAACGGCGAGTAATAGGGGAAGCCGATCACCCCGGTTGAATTGTTCGCGGCGATGGTGCGATCGGGGTAGACGTCGAACAGGTTGCTCACCCCGAGCGCGACCTGGCCGCCGGGCAGCGCCTGGTAGCGCAGCTCGAGATCGGTCACGGCGTGCCGCCCCGTACGCACGTCGGCGGCGGGAGTCGTGCCCGGCTGGTTGACGTCGCCGTAATAGGTCACGCGCGCGAGTGCGCCGAGCTGGTCGAGCGACCAGTCGATCGTGCCCGTGACCTTCTCGCCGGGCGTGCCCTGCTCCACCGTCAGCACGCGGCTGCGCGCAAAGAGCGTCGGCGCCGGGTCGAGCACCGCGGTCGAGGTCGGCACGTCGGTCACCTCCACCTTGTTGACGTTGCCCGCCACGGTGAGGTCGAACGCCCCCGCCCGCTCGGTGCGGAGGCGATAGTGCGCGACCGCGTCGATGCCCTTGGTGGTCGAGCGTACGCCGTTGATGAAGAAGCGCGCCGCGGTCACGCCATAGGGCGACAGCAGCGCCGCGACGGCGGGGCTGGACGAGGCGTTGATATTCTCGGACAGCGCCAGCTGGTCGCGCAGCTTGATGTAATAGCCGTCGACCGAGAGATCGAAGCCGCCGAAGCGAATCACCGTGCCCGCCGAGAAGTTGGTCGATTTCTCTGGGTCGAGCGCGACGCCTCCGAGCGCCGTGCCGAGCCCGCTGGTCGAGGGCGTCGTCGCGGTCAGGAAGGGCACGCCGTTCTGCACCACCGAGGCGGTGGAGGTGAAATATTGCTGCTGGAGTGACGGCGCGCGAAAGCCGGTCGAGACCGTGCCGCGCAGCGCGAGCCACTCGGCGATGTCGTAGCGCAGCGACGCCTTGCCGTTGGCGGTCGACCCGAAGTCCGAGTAATCCTCGAAGCGCCCGGCGAGACCGAGCAGCAGCGCGTCGGTCAGCTGCGCCTCGACGTCGAGATAGGCGCTGCCGTTGCGGCGGGACCGCTCGAGCGCATTGGCCTGGGTCAGCGCGGGGAAACCCTGCGCGCCGGCCGACACGCCTGACACCGGCTGGCCCGCGGCCTCGCCCGCCTCGATCTTGTATCCCTCGCGACGGCCCTCGAGCCCGAAGGCGACGTTGAGCGACTGGAACACGTCGAACTTGCGCGTGACGTCGAGCCCGGCGACCCACTGGTCATAGATCAGCCGCCCGTCGTAGAAGGTCGTCGGTGAAGCGTTGCCGGCCGCGAAGTTCGCGGTGTCGAGCGTGCGGAACGACAGGCGATTGCGCCCGTAGCTGACGTTCAGGTCGACGTTCCACCCCGCCACCTCGCCGCGCACGCCCAGCGCCGAGTTGAGGTCGGTCGACTTGGTGTTGATGATCGGCAGGAAGCCAGCCGGATGGAGCGCGTTGACGGTGTAGCCGCTGGTCACGCCCGGCAGCCGCGGGAAGGCGGCGCCGCGCACGTCGCGGTCCTGGTAGCCGGCCCAGCCGTACAGGCTCCACGTGTCGGTGAGCGAGGTGCCCGCGTTGGCGAAGACGGTATATTGCTCCAGCGCCGGGTCGCCGAAGCGGCCGGTAACGCGCGTGGGTGAGACACGCGGGTCATAGTCGGCACGATTGGTCGGCTGGCGGCGGTTATACTCGCCCGAGAGCGTCAGGAAGCCGTCGCTGCCGAAACCGATTCCCTGCCAGGCCGAGGCGGTCACGTTGTTCTCGCCGGTGACGTGGCGGCTGCCGCGTGCGGTGTCGACGTCGGTGTCATAGAACCCGTAGGTCACGGTGGCGCCGCCGCCCGAGCGCGCCTCGCGCAGCCGCAGGTTGACCACGCCGGCGATCGCATCCGAGCCATATTGCGCCGCCGCGCCGTCGCGGAGCACCTCGACCCGGTCGAGCGCCGCGACCGGGATGGTGTTGAGATCGACCGCGGACGAACCGCGCCCAACCGAGCCATTGGTGTTGAGCTGCGCCGAGGCGTGGCCGCGCACCCCGTTGATCAGCACCAAGGTCTGGTCGGGCGAGAGCCCGCGCAGCGTCGCGGGGCGCACCGCATCGGTCGCGTCGGTCGCGGCCGCGCGCGGGAAGTTGACCGAGGGCGCGACGTTGGCAAGCGCCGCCGCCACCTCGGTGGTGCCCTGGCGCTGGAGGCTGGCGCCGCTCAGCACGTCCACCGGCGATGCGCTCTCAAGCCGCGTGCGCCCCGCGGCGCGCGTGCCGGTGACGACGATGTCGTCGCTCTCCGCGGGCAGTGCGGCGGTATCCTGCGTCGGCGCAGCCTGCGCCTCGGTCGCGGGCTGTGCCTGCGGCAGTTCGCCCTGCGGCTGCGGCTGCTGCGCGAGCGCGGACGGGGCGACCATGGTCAGCGCGCTGGTGACGAGGAGGCTGGCGGCAAGACGATGCATGGCGGGGATCCCTGTTCTACCGCGTCCGCACGCTGGCGCGCGGCGCGTTCGTTGGGATCGCTTTACGCCGGTTCGGCGCGCCGCGGCTCAAATCTGCGTTGGGGACGGCCAAGCAATTCTACCGAAGATCCACCGGCCCGATGTGGATTGCGGCGCGAGCGGACCGGGGACGGGCGCGGCGCCCGCCCCCGCGAGCTCAGTGCTTCACCTCGCGCCAGACGTTCTGGTACGCGCCCCACGTCAGGTAGATGAAGACCATCAGGAAGATCACCGCGGCCAGACCGGCGGCGTGACGCGCCTCGAGGTTGGGCTCGGCCGTCCAGGTCAGAAAGGCCGCCACGTCGCGCGCCATCTGGTCGCGCGTCGCCTTGGTGCCGTCCGAATAGGTCACCTGCCCGTCCGACGTCAGCGGCGGCGGCATCGCGATGTTGAGGTTCGCGAAATAGGGATTGTAGTGGAGTCCCTCCGGCGTCTTGGCGTCGGGGAACTTCTTGAGCAGCTCGGCCGGCTGGTCGCGATAACCCGTGATCAGCGCATGGACGTAGTTGCTGCCGTCCTCGCGCGCCTTGGTCATCAGCGAGAGATCGGGCGGCAGCGCATTGGCGTTAGCGGCGCGGGCGGCGACCTCGTTGGCGAATGGCGACGGGAAGTGATCAGACGGCATGTTCTTGCGCGTCGCCGGCTCGCCCGTCTCCGGGTTCACGCTGGGCTGCTCGATCACCCACTGCGTGGCGATCGCCTTCACCTCGGCCTCGGAATAGCCGATCTTCTGCAGGTCGCGGAAGGCGACATATTTCAGCGAGTGGCAGGCCGCGCAGACCTCCTTGTACACCTGGAAGCCGCGCTGCACCTGCTGGCGGTCAAACTTGCCGAACCAGCCCGCGGAGGACAGGTTGATGTCCTCCGGATGCAGGTGGAACTCATGCTCGGCGGTGTGCGGCGCCGGATTCTGGATCGCGTCCTTCGCGGTGAAGAACAGCGCCAGTGCGAGCACGAAGACGAACCCCGCACCGATCACCAGTGATATGAGACGAACCATTGCCTGTCAGATCCCCTCTTCGTCTCGTTCTCAACCCGCCAGCGCGGTCTTGGTGGGCGCGGTGCCGCCATGCTTCGACAGCACCGCCTCGGTGATCGAGTTGGGCAGCGGCCGCGGCCGCTCCGCCGCCGACACCAGCGGCAGGATGATCAGGAAGTGCGCGAAATAATAAGCCGCGGCGATCTGCCCCATCATCACGTTGCGCGCGCTCGCCTCGGCACCGCCGACATAGCCGAGCACCAGCACGTCGAACACCAGCACGATCAGAAACCAGCGATAGGTCGGCCGGTAGTTGGCCGAGCGCACCGGCGAGCTGTCCAGCCACGGCAGGAAGAACAGCAGCAGGATCGAGCCGAACATCGCCAGCACGCCCCACAGCTTCGCCGGCAGGATGAAGTCCGCGGTGAAGCTCTTGAGGATCGCGTAGAACGGCAGGAAGTACCATTCGGGCACGATGTGCGCCGGCGTCGAGAGCGGGTTGGCCTCGATGTAATTGTCCGGATGCCCCAGCAGGTTGGGCGAGAAGAACACGAAGGTGGCGAAGATCAGGAAGAACACCGCCACGCCCACGCCGTCCTTGGCGGTGTAATATGGGTGGAACGGCACGGTGTCCTGCTCGCCCTTGACGTCGACGCCAGTGGGATTGTTCGATCCCGGGATGTGCAGCGCCCAGATGTGCAGGATGATCACGCCCGCGATCACGAACGGCAGCAGGTAGTGGAGCGAGAAGAAGCGATTCAGCGCGGCGTTGTCGGGCGCGAACCCGCCCAGCAGCCAGATTCGGATGGTGTCGCCCACCAGCGGGATCGCCGAGAAGAAGCCGGTGATCACCTGCGCCCCCCAGAAGCTCATTTGCCCCCAGGGCAGCACATAGCCCATGAAGGCGGTGGCCATCATCAGCAGGAAGATAACCACGCCGAGCAGCCACACCATCTCGCGCGGCGCCTTGTACGAACCGTAATACAGCCCGCGCCCGATGTGGATGTACACCACCGCGAGGAACATCGACGCGCCGTTGGCGTGCGCATAGCGCAGGAACCAGCCCGCGTTGACGTCGCGCATGATGCTCTCGACCGAGCCGAAGGCGACCGTTCCGTTGGCGGCATAATGCATCGCCAGCACCACGCCGGTGACGATCTGGATCACCAGCGCCGCCCCGGCCAGCACGCCGAAGTTCCAGAAATAGTTGAGGTTGCGCGGCACCGGATAGCCCGCACCGATGGCGTTGTAGACGAGGCGCGGCAGCGGCAGCTTCTCGTCCAGCCAGCGCATCAGCGGCTGCTTCGGCTCATAATGCTTGGCCCAGGGAAAGCTCATCTCTCGTTCTCCCTTAGCCGACCGTCACGACGGTGTCGGACGTGAAATTATATTCGGGCACATGCAGGTTCTGCGGCGCCGGCCCCTGGCGGATGCGGCCGGCGGTGTCATAGGCGGAGCCGTGGCACGGGCAGAAATAACCGCCGAACGGGCCCTTGTTCTCGCCCTCGCCGGCGCCCAGCGGCACGCAGCCGAGATGGGTGCAGACGCCCAGCGTGATCAGCCAATTCTCCTTGCCCGCCTTGGTCCGCTCGGCGAGCGTCTGCGGATCGCGCAGCGAACCGACGTCGACCGCATTGGCCTCGCCGATCTCCTTGGGCGTGAGATTGCGCACGAACAGCGGCTGTTTGCGGAACGACGACTTGATCGCCTGCCCCGGCGCGATCTTGGAGATGTCGATCTCGGTGGTCGACTGCGCGAGCACGTCGGCCGAGGGGTTCATCTGGTTGATCAGCGGCAGCACGATCGCGACCGCGCCGACGCCCGCGAAGGACACGGCGGCGATGTTGATGAAATCGCGGCGACGCGGGTCGTGGGCAGGCTCATGATAGGGTGCGGGGTCCTCGCCCGGCGGAATATTGTTCTCGACCGTCGCCATTCGCGTCAAACCTCTACCCGTTTCGTTCTCCCGCCGGGTCGATCCGATGCCGTCGCGACATGCCGCCTCCCCGCGCGACCTGCCCGTCCCCGAGGCGGTCTGGCGGGGTGATAGCCGCGAGCCTCGCGCTTTGCCAATCCCATTTTGCGGTCGCGCAGCAACCTGCGTAGAGCGGCGGTGATGCGGATCGCGCTGTTCCAACCCGATATCGCCGGCAACGTCGGCACGTTGCTGCGGCTCGGCGCCTGCCTCGACGTCGCGGTCGACCTGATCGAGCCGATGGGCTTCCCGTTCGGCCAGCGCGGGCTGGCGCGCGCCGCGATGGACTATGCCGCGCACGTCCAGGTCCGTCGCCACGCCGACTGGAACGCGTTCCTCGCCACCGTCGCCGGCCGCGTCGTGCTCGCCACCACTGCGGGTGCCGTGCCGCTGCCGCAGGCCCGCTTCGCCGCGGACGACGTGCTGCTGCTCGGCAGCGAGGGCGCGGGCGTGCCGCCGCACGTCCACGATCGCGCCGACCTGCGCGTGCGCGTGCCGATGCGCGCGGGGTTGCGCTCGCTCAACGTCGCGGTCGCGGGCGCGCTGCTCCTTGGCGAGGCGCTGCGCCAGACCGGCGGATGGGACAGATTGACCGATTGACCCGAACCCTCCCCGCGGGCGAGAGCACATCTCCATGATATTGGACGAACAGCAGACCGCCGCCCGAACCTGGTTCGAGCAGCTGCGCGACCTGATCTGCGCCGAGTTCGAGGCGATCGAGCGCGAAGCCGGCTCCGACGCGCGCTTCGACTATCTCGCCTGGGACCGCGCCGATCCGAGCGGCGCGCCCGGCGGCGGCGGCGTACGCGGGGTGATGAAGGGCCGCGTGTTCGAGAAGGTGGGGGTCAACGTCTCCACCGTCGGTGGCACGTTCGAGGGCGATTTCGCGCGCACGATCCACGGCGCGGGCGACGATCCGCGTTTCTTCGCCACGGGCATCAGCCTGGTCGCGCACATGGCCAATCCGCACGTCCCCGCGGTGCACATGAACACGCGCTTTCTCGCCACCACCAAGCGCTGGTTCGGCGGCGGCGCCGACCTCAATCCGCCGCTGCCGATCGCGGAAGACACGGACGACTTCCACGCCATGCTGGCGCGCGCCTGCGACCGTCACGACAGCGGCTATTACCCGCGCTTCAAGCAATGGGCCGACGAGTATTTCTACATCCCGCACCGCGGCGTGCACCGCGGCGTCGGCGGCATCTTCTACGACCATCTGGAGGGCAACTTCGCCGCTGATCTCGCCTTCACCCAGGACGTCGGCCGCGCCTTCCTCGAGGCCTATCCGCGCATTGTGCGGCGGCGGATGCACCTGCCGTTCACCGACGCGGACGTCGCGCAGCAGCGCGAATGGCGCGGGCGCTACGCCGAGTTCAACCTCGTCTACGATCGCGGCACCTTGTTTGGCCTGAAGACCGGCGGCAACGTCGACGCGATCCTGATGAGCCTACCGCCGGTGGCGACATGGGGCTGACCCACCTCCCCGCCGATCAGATCGCCGCGGTGGTCACCTCGCTGGAGATGCGAGGCCGCCCCTCGTTGCGCCCGATGCCCGACTCGCCACTGCGGCTGGTGCGCTGGGCCCGGCCCGAGCCCGAGAAATACCGCACGCTGTTCCGCCGCGTCGGCTCACGCTGGCTGTGGTTCTCGCGCCTCGTCATGAACGACGCTGCGCTCACCGCGATCGTGCACGACACGCAGGTGCAGGTGTTCGCCGCGGTCGACCGCGCCGGCGTCGAGGTCGGCATGGTCGAGCTCGACTTCCGCTCCGCCGGCACCTGCGAGATCGGCTATTTCGCTCTCGTGCCCGAGCTGACCGGCCAGGGGCACGGTCGCTGGCTGATGGCGGAGACGCTCGCGCGCGCCTGGGTCGCCGGCGTCAATCGCGTGTGGCTTCACACCTGCACGCTCGACCATCCCTCGGCGCTCAACTTCTACCGCGCGCAGGGCTTCACCCCGGTGCGCCGCACGATCGAGACCTTTACCGACCCACGCGTGACCGGCGCGCTGCCCGCTGACGTCGCGCCTCAGCTGCCCCTGCTCGCCCCGACGCGGTAGACCACCACGCCCACCAGCAGCACCGCGACCGCATAGGCCGCGGGTACCAAGGCGAGCAGCGCGTCCACCAGCGCGAGCAGCACCGGATCACCGCTGCCTGGCGCGCGCAGCGCCTCGTCCGCGCTGAGCAGCGGCGACACCACCACCCATTGCGCCAGGAACAACGTGACGAGCGCGCCGGTGATCGCCCAGTCCTGTCCCTTGGTCAGCTTCCAGCTCAGCCGCAGCGCCGGGCCCGCGCGCAGCGCCGGGTGGCGCGCCAAGGCGGGCAGTGCCGCGATCAGCCGCGCCTGAACGTAGAGCCCGGGGAGTACGAGCAGCCACAGGCCGAGCCCGACCGGCACCGCGACCGCGACGCTGACCAGCACGAACGACCACAGCCGCGCCAGCGCCTGGCCCAGCGCCTGCCCCACCGTCAGCCGGTCGGGGTCGAGCAGCAGCAGCGCGATCGCCGCCACGCCATAGGTGGCGAGCAGATCGGCAAGCAGGTAGAACAAGGCGTTGCTTTGCCCCCAATCGCCCACCGCGGCGAGCCAGGCACGCATCATCAGCTCGTCGCGTGGTGCCGGCGGCAGCGGCGGCAGCGGGTCGCACAGCAGCAGCGCGGCGAAGGCCGGGAGGAAGACGAACAGCGCGGCGAGCCGCAGCACCAGCGTGCGGTCGCGGCGGAACAGCCGCCACGCGACCGAGAGGAGTCCGGCGAAGGTCAGGCTCATGCGAACGGCGCCGCCTCATCGCGCTCGCGCGCCGCGGCATAATATTGCGCGTAGAAGACGTTCTGCACCACCGTGGCGCCGGCGCTGACGATCGCCAGCGCGACCGACGTGCCGAACAGCACGGCGCCGTCGCTGTCGAGCAGCAGCTGCAGCACGACCCCGACAACCGAGCGCACGGCGACGCTGAGCACCATCACCAGCACGGCGTACAGGATCAGCACCCCGATCAGCCGCGCCGCGGCGCCGCGCGTCAGCGCGAAGGCGCGGCGGATCGCGCCGAGCCCGAGCCGCTCGTTGACCACCACCGCGAACAGTGGCGCGAGCCGCGCGCCCAGCCACAGCAGGAGCGCGGCGGCGACGAGGATCAGCCCTGCGGACAATGCGAGCGGGCCGGCCGCGGCGCGCTGCATCTCGACCATGCCCGCTGCCGTGACGGTCGCACCCGCCGCGATCAGCGCAAGCGTGCCCGGCACGAAGGTGAGCGACAGCGCGATGATCAGCACCAGCGTGACGCCGATCGCGGCGGGAAGCCGGTTCGCGGCGAGCCGATAGGCCGCGCCGCGATCGACGTGCGGGTCGCTCGCCACCGCGGTGATCGCGAGCATGCCGAACAGCATCAGCACCGCAGAGACCAGGCTCGCCAGCAGCCGCGCCGCCTGAACGTCACCGAAGCTCGTCACCGCGGCGCTCAAGACCGCGGGCAGGAACAGCGTGGCGAAGGCGATGCCGGCGAGGATCGCGGCGCGCCCGCGCAGCACGTCGACCGTGCGCTCCCACACCATGGCCATCCTGATCATCGCGTCTTCCCCTTCCCGCGCCGGCCTAGCGCTCCGCCGACGGCTTGCCAACCGCGCCTGGCGCGCACATCTGGCGGGCATGCAGCGGCGAGCATCGACCATCGAGGACGTGGAGTGGCGCGTGTCGCCGGGGCTCACCGACTATGCCGCCGCGCTGGCGGCAATGGAGGCGCGCGCCGCCGCGATCGCCGCGGGCGAGGCGCGCGAGCTGGTGTGGCTGCTCGAACACCCGCCGGTCTACACCGCCGGCACCAGCGCCGACCCGCGTGAGCTGGTCGATCCGCGCTTTCCGGTGGTCCCCGCAGGACGCGGCGGACGCTACACCTATCACGGGCCGGGGCAGCGGGTCGGCTATCTCATGCTCGATCTCAATCGGCGCGGCCGCGACGTGCGCTGCTTCGTGCACGCGCTGGAGGGGTGGCTGATCGCGGCGCTGGCCGAGCTGGGCATAACGGCGTTCCGCGCCCCCGGGCGGATCGGCATCTGGACGCACGACCGTGACGGCGGCGAGGCCAAGATCGGCGCGATCGGCATCCGCGTGCGCCGCTGGGTGACGCTGCACGGCTTCTCGATCAATCTCGCGCCCGACCTTGCGCATTTCGGCGGCATCGTGCCGTGCGGCCTGGCCGACTATCCGGTCACCAGCGCGGCCGCGCTCGGTTCGCCGCAGGAATTTGCAACTTTCGACGCCGCGTTGACGTTAACCGCCGACGCCTTTCTCGAAAGCCTGACTTGCGTCGGTGAAAACGAGGCTTGAGAGGGCGGTCATCTGTGATTAATGTCTACGCCGGTTTGGGATAAAAAACGGCCGGGTGGTCGCCAAATCCACAGTCTAGGGAGCAAATTCATGCGTGCAGTCATCACCAAGATCCTCGGCGGTTCGGCGCTCGCGGCAGCCGCTCTCGCCGTCTCGGCGTGTGGTTCGAAGACCGAGACCAGCGAGAACACCATGATCACCGACATGAACGCCACCGAGGGCATGGACACCATGACCGACAACATGACCGCCGTTGACGGCGCCATGAACGGCGGCATGATGGCGAATGACACCATGGGCAACGACATGATGATGTCGAACATGTCGAACGCGATGTAATCTGCCGCGATCCGGCGATTGTGTTGACGGGGCCGCGCGGGAAACCGGGCGGCCTCTTCTTTTGTCTTGCGGAAGCGATTGTCGTTACGCAACGTCAACAAGCAACACCGTGGCAGCGACACCACGCGCCGGAATGAATCATTTGCGCGACAGAATGTTCTTGGGCCATTTACCCGGTTTGACGTAAAAGGAGCGCGCGGCCGTAGCTGCGACGAGGAGTGTTGGGGAATGATGAAGGTGGGGATCGTCGGCGCCTGGGTGGCGTTGGCGGCTGGGGTGCTGGCGACGACGCCGGCTTCTGCGCAGTTTTTCTTCAAATCGAAGGATTTGCGCGGCGAACCGATCATCGGGAACGAGGACGGCATGGGGCATCCGCTGCCCGGCGCCACCCCCGCCGAGCTGCGCGCCGGCGTGGTGTGGAACATGCGCGCCGCGCTCAACGTCGCCGCGCTGCAATGCCAGTTCGAGCCGACGCTGCTGACGGTGCAGAATTATAACGCGATCCTTGCAGACCATCGCGTCGAGCTGCAGAATTCGTTCGACACGCTGGGCAAATACTTCACCCGTGTCGCCAAGACCAAGAAGGACGGCCAGACCGCGCTCGACCAGTTCGGCACGCGCACCTATTCCGGCTTCGCCACGGTCGCGGCGCAATTCAACTTCTGCGCCACCGCGGCCAGCATCGGCCGCGATGCGCTCTATGCACCGCGCGGCGGCTTCGGCGACGTCGCCATGGCGCGCATGCGTGAACTGCGCAGCAGCCTGAAGCCTTATGGCGAACAGCAATTCCCCTCGCTCCAGGTGCTGCCCGCGACGCTGCCGCGCTTCGACGAGGCGTGCTGGAAGAAGGAGTTGTTCGTCGAGCAGAAGTGCGGCGCGCCGCTGACCCCGGTGGTCTACGCCGCGCGCTGATCCATGGCGGCGCCGGTGCGGCGCCGTCCTCTTCCGCAGCATCATGTCGGGAGGCTGCGCCAGGCGCAGCTTCTAGACGAGCGAAAGTCCGGCGCGGTTGAAGCGCTAGCGTGTTCCTGCGCAACCGGCAGCCCAGCGCCACGAACGCGCTTCCGGTGGGCGCGGGCGTCGACGGACCAAGCTTTTGGCAGCGCCCGCCGCAGTCGAGCTGGGACTACACCCGCGACATTTGGTCAAGCGAGCGGCTGCCGTCGCCCGACACTCGGCAGCTTACCAGATCTCGCCGCACCTCAATCGTGATGTCAGCGACCGCTGACAAGCCGACCTCGTCGATAAGCAAGAAAAACTACCCCCGAGATCCTGTCCTCTGCTGAATTGGCGGCTGCTCCCCACTGCCGGCAAAGATCGCCGCAACACCTTATGCCTTCAAGGCTTTTTGACTCACCGTCACATGCTGGTGACGCTCGCATCCGAAAAGGATACGATTGTAGTAGATGGGCGGACCGGTCGCTGCCACGTTCCAAGTGTCGACACCGGCTCGCTTATTTGAGCAGCAAGATAGTCTTTCGCGCCAGCCTGTTTCGTTTTCGGACTCGCTCGCGCCTAACCGTTAACGTAGCGTTATAGCTATTCCTTCCCAGACGCTCCGGCCAACACTCACCGGACCGTCGCGCAACCCTTAGGTTCAGGAGGAAAACGCATGCGAAATCTTGCACTTGCTATCGTGCTCACGGCGACGGCAACGATTACCGCGACACCGGCGCTCGCAGCCACCGATCCGGTGTCCGGCACCGTCGGCGCGACCTTCAGCGATCCGCAGCCGGGGACGGGCGTCTCCACCGGCATCGGCAGCGATCATATAACCTGGGGCACCCCCGTGACGGGCTATAAGGCCAACAAGTTGAGCTTCCAATCGAACACGCCGTTCTCGGCGCTGCTCGGCGAGCAGTTCAAGGTGGGCTCAATTTCCTACTACAACGGCACGATCCTCGACGGCACCGAACTGACCGGGCTGACGCTCAACCTCGGGCTCAACTTCACCAATCCCGCGATCGGGCTGCTGACGAAGAGCTTCGCCCTCGGCCTGTACAGCACCCCCAACACCGGCAGCGCGGACGAAAACGCCGATTACGTCTACCTGCCCTCGCTGCAGAGCATCAACAATTTCGTGGTCGACGGGCAGGCGTATCAGTTCGAGCTGCGCGGCTTCGACAATGTCCGCGGCGACGGCTACCTCAACTCCTCGGCGAGCGAGTTCCACGTCCGCGAAGGCCAGAGCGCGACCGCCGACGTGTTCGGCGTGCTCAGTGCCGTGCCCGAGCCCGGCACCTGGGCGATGATGCTGATCGGCTTCGCTATGATCGGCGTCGCGATGCGGTCGCGCCGGCGCGACAGGCCGGCGGCCTTGGTCTGATCGAAGCCTCGTGGCGCGCGGGTCGTCGGGTGGCACCGACGGTCCGCGTTCCGCAACGCCGTCAGCGCAGCCCCAGCAGCTTGTGCGTCTGGAGCGACAAGCGCCAGCGCGGACGCTCCATCACCAGCGCCATCGCCGCCGCGACGTTCGCCTCCCCCGCGGCATCGTCGAGCGGCTGGAGCAGGAAGTGGCGGAAGCCCCAGCCCTCCACCGCGTCGAGGTCGGTGCCGGCCTGCGGCCAGACGAGCTTCAGCTCGTCGCCCGAACGCTGCACCGTCTCGCTCCCGGCCTTGGGGCTGATACACACCCAGTCGATGCCGGGATGCACCGGCAGCGTGCCGTTGCTCTCGATCGCGATCTCGAACCCGGCAACGTGAAGCGCGTCGACGATGGCGTCGTCGACCTGGAGCATCGGCTCGCCCCCCGTCAACACCACGAAGCGTCGCTCGCGCTCCGGCCCCCAGAAGCCCTCCGCCGCCACGACCAGCGCCGCGGCGTCGGCGAACCGCCCGCCGCCCGCGCCGTCGACGCCGACGAAATCGGTGTCGCAGAAGCGGCACACCGCGGTGGCGCGGTCCTGCTCGCGCCCGCTCCACAGATTGCAGCCGGCGAAGCGGATGAACACCGCGCGCCGTCCAGCCTGCACGCCCTCCCCCTGGAGCGTCAGGAACATTTCCTTTACCGCGTAGCTCATCTCACGCGACCGGCGGGATCACCGCATAGTCGGTCGGATCGGGCACGCCGGCCTCGACGAAGCCCTTGTGACGCAGCCGGCAGCTGTCGCACCGCCCGCAATGCAGCCCGCCCGGCGCTGGATCGTAGCATGACCAGCTCATCCCCATGTCGAGCCCGAGCCGTGCACCCTCGCGCACGATATCGGCCTTGGTCATGTGCTGGAGCGGCGCCTGGAAGCGGAACGGCTGGCCCTCGACGCCCGCCTTGGTGGCGAGTTCGGCGAGCCGCTCATAGGCGGCGATGAACTCGGGGCGGCAGTCGGGATAGCCGGAATAATCGAGCGCGTTGACCCCGAGATAGATGTCCCTCGCGCCAGCCGCCTCGGCCCAGCCGAGCGCCAGACTGAGGAAAATCGTGTTGCGCGCGGGCACGTAAGTGACGGGGATGGTGCCGTCGACACCGTCCTTCGGCACGTCGATGTCCCGATCGGTCAGCGCTGAGCCGCCGAAGGCCGAGAGGTCGATCGGCAGCACGACATGGCGCGTCGCGCCGAGCGCGTGCGCAATGCGCCGCGCGGCCGCGAGTTCGACCTGATGGCGCTGGTTATAGTCGATCGAGAGCGCGAGCAGCGGGTGGCCCGCCTCGCGCGCGAGCGCGGCGGACACCAGCGAGTCGAGCCCGCCCGAGACGAGCACGACGGCGGAGGTCAATTGGGTCATGATGCGGCGCCAGCTAGGCGTTCGCGCGCGCGAGCGCAAGAAAAAGGGCCGCCCGAAGGCGGCCCGTGAGGAGCTTGAACGGTCAAGCTAGGGAGAGAGCGTGCCGCATGAACAGCACGAGGTCGCTTATGGGGGAAGAAGGTTAAGATTGGGCTAACGGTAAGCGGAGGTACAGCCGTCTGGCCCAGCCTCCACTCACCCCAGGGCTCCGCCCCCTACCCCCCGGTTGGCTCGAGTAGCGATCGAGCCTGTCGAGAGCGCGTATCGAGAGCACACCGCCCGCGCCCCCTTCTCGACACGCCGTCCCGACAAGCTCGACGGCTACTCGAAGCGAACGGCGAAGGAGATCAAGCGAACAATGTGGGCAGAACAAGAGCGCGGTTGGTCACGGCAGCCCCCCTCACCCCACCAGCTCATCCGCCCGCACCGGGAAGCTGGTTGAGCAGAAAGCGCAATCGACCGCGATCACGCCGCTCTCGTCCGCCATCGCCAACCGCTCTTCCAGCGGGAAGCGCGCGAGCACCGAGCGGATGTAATCGACGTCGCAGCGGCAGCCCTTCACCAGCGCCTGCCCCGCGAGCACGCGCACCTCGGCCTCCTCGTTGAACAGCCGCCAGACCAAGGTCTCCAGCGTCACGGCAGCGTCGGCGAGCTCGTCGCTGCCCATCGTCTGGCCGAGCGCCTCGACATGCTCCCACTCGGGATGGTCGAGCTTGGTGTGGAGCCGCTCGCGCCCTTCCTCGCCCTCGGGCAGGTGCTGGAGCAGCAAGCCGCCCGCGACGCAGCGGCCATCCGCGCCCTTGTTCATGCCGACGCGCACCAGCGTCGGAATCTGCTCGGACTGGTAGAAGTAACTCTGCGCCGCCTCGCTCAGTGTGTCGCCGTCGAGCGGAACGATCCCCTGATAGCGCTCGCCGGTGGTGGCGAGATCGAAGGTGATCGCGAGATAGCCCTTGCCGAACAGCGCGAACAGCGACGGCTCCGCGGGTGCCTGCGCCAGCCGTTCCGCGTCATACTGGATGTAGCCGCGCACCTCCCCGCCGCGATAGTCGCACACCAGCAGCGTGACGACGCCCGCCTCGGTCTGAGTCTGCATCGTCAACTGGCCCTGCGGGTCCTTGAGCGTGCTGCCGATCAGCGCGGCGAGCGTCAGCGCCTCGGCAAGCAGCTTCTCGATCGCGGGCGGATAGGCGTGCGCGGCGAGGATCGTGTCGAGCGTCGGCCCCAGCCGCACTACCCTCCCGCGCGCGTGCTGCGCCGCGATGGTGAAGCCGAGCGCGCGGTCGAGGTCGGGAGCGTGGTCGGGGATGTCGGTCAAGGCTGCCTCATGCTGGCGGGGTCGCAGAACCACCGGCTGCCCTCTCCGTCACCCCGGACTTGATCCGGGTCCATCGTTCCGCACGCGCTCCGGCTGGTAGCGTGCGCGGCGCCATGGATGCCGGATCGCGCCCGGCATGACGGGGACGGACGAGCAAATGGTTGATCCTCCCCTAACTGGGAAGCCGCGCCGCCGCGATCAACCGATCTGGCCGAAGCACCAGCGCAGCACCGATTTCTGCGCATGGAGCCGGTTTTCCGCCTCCTGCCAGATGAGCGACTGTGGGCCGTCGATCACCTCGGGCGTCACCTCCTCGCCGCGGTGCGCGGGGAGGCAGTGGAGGAACGCGGCGCCCGGCTTGGCCGCGGCCATCAGCGCGGCGTCGACCTGATAGGGCATCATCGCGCGCAGCTTGGTCTCGGCCTGCGCCTGGCCCATCGAGATCCAGGTGTCGGTGACGACCACGTCGGCGTCGGCCACCGCCTCGCGCGGGTCGGCGACCACGCGCGCGCGGCCCGAGGCGCGCACGATCGCCTCCTCCTCGGGCTGGAACCCCTGCGGGCAGGCCGCGACCACGTCGAAATGGAGCAGCGCCGCCGCCTCGACGATCGAGGCGAGCACGTTGTTGCCGTCGCCCAGCCACGCCACCTTGAGCCCCGGCAGCTGGCGCCCGCTCTCCACGATGGTGAGCAGATCGGCCATGATCTGGCACGGGTGCGATGCGTCGGTGAGGCCGTTGATCACGGGCACGCCGGCGTGCGCCGCCATCTCCTCGAGCTTGGCGTGGTCGTCGGTACGGATCATGATCGCGTCGACATAGCCCGAGAGCACGCGCGCGGTGTCCGCCACCGTCTCGCCGCGGCCGAGCTGCATCTGGCCCGCCTCCATCACGATCGACTGGCCGCCGAGCTGGCGGATCGCCATGTCGAAGCTGACGCGGGTGCGGGTCGAGTTCTTCTCGAAGATCATCGCCAGCACGCGGCCGGCGAGCGGTGCGTCGGCGTCGGCGCGGCCCTTGGCCCAGCCCGCGCGCGCCTGTTTGCGCTCGAGCGCATCGGCCAGCATGGCGGCGATCGCGTCGCCACCGGCGTCGCTGAGGCTCAGGAAATGGCGCATCTTATTCCTCCCCGGCACTGGGAGGGGGACCAGCCGCGGGCTGGTGGAGGATGACGAGGTCAAACATGCCCCGCATGTTGCAGGATCATGTGCGACATGATCCGACCTCGTCATTTCCACCAGCGCCCTGCTCGCGGAGTTCCCCCTCCACCATACTTCGCATGATGAGCGGGTGAATTTGCCCCCGGCAAATTCAGCCCTGTGCGGGGCACAGGGCGGCCCCACACATCCCTCCCCGTTGCCGGGGAAGATTTCAGGTCACTCGTCGGCCACGGGCACGTAGACCCGCGCGGCCTCGCTCAGCTTCGCGACGCACTCGGCGATATGGCTCTCGTCGATCACCAGCGGCGGCAGCACGCGAACCACATTCTCGCCCGCCGCCACCAGCAGCAGTCCGTGCTGGTCGCGGCAGTGCGCGACGAAGCGCCGGCTGTCGCTCTTCAGCTTAAGCCCCAGCATCAGCCCGTGGCCGCGGACATGGTCGAACAAATGATCGTGGTTGGGGATCAGCTGCTCCAGCGAGGCGCGCAGCCGCTCGCCCATCCGCGCCACCTGGTCGAGAAAGCCCCCCTCCAGGATCACGTCGAGCACCGCCTCTCCCGCCGCCATCGCCAGCGGGTTCCCGCCATAGGTCGAGCCATGCGTGCCGAACACCATGCCCTTGGCCGCCTCGGCGGTGGCGAGACACGCGCCGAGCGGAAAGCCGCCGCCGATGCCCTTGGCCACCGCCATGATGTCGGGCGTGATGCCGTACAGCTCGTGCGCGAAGAACTTGCCGGTGCGACCATAGCCCGCCTGCACCTCGTCGAGCACGAGCAGCAGTCCATGCTCGTCGCAGGCCTTGCGCAATCCCTGCAGAAACTCCTCGGACGCCGGGCGGATACCGCCCTCGCCCTGGATCGGCTCGACCAGGAAGCCCGCTGTATGCTCGTCGATCAGCGCGAGCGCGCCCGCCAGATCGTTGAACGTGGCGTATTTGAAGCCCGGCAGCAGCGGCTCGAAGCCGTCGCGCATCTTGGCCTGGTTGGTCGCCGAGATCGCGCCGAGCGTCCGCCCATGGAAGGCGGTGTCGAAGGTGATCAGGTCGTGCCGCTGCGGGTTGCCGTTGGCATGATGGTAGCGCCGCGCGGTCTTGATCGCGCATTCCACCGCCTCCGCACCCGAGTTGGTGAAGAACACCGTGTCCGCGAAGGTGTGATCGACCAGTCGCTGCGCGAGATGCTCACCCTGCGGACTGCCGTAGAGGTTGCTGGTGTGCATCAGCGTCGCGGCCTGGTCGGCGATCGCCTTGACCAGCGTCGGGTGGCCGTGCCCGAGCGCATTGACCGCAATGCCGCTGGCGAAGTCGAGATACTGCTCGCCGTCCTCGCCGTAGAGATAGACGCCTTCGCCTCGCACCGGGCGCACGCCGCACCGCGGGTAGACGGGCATGAGCGCAGGGGTGGACGACACGGGGCCTTCTCCTCGGAAAGAACAAGGGCGGCCCGACCGGACCGCCCCGGCCCGTCTTCTACGGTGGCCCGCCGCGGCGGGTCAACACCGCGCGCGATGGTGCTTGCGCCGCGACGGCGATTGCGCTCGTGCCGCGACTATCCCACATAGGGAAGTAACACACCATTTGGGGAATCCATGGCCGATCCATATGCGACGCTGGGCGTGGCGCGCGGCGCCAGCGAGGCGGACATCAAGAAAGCCTATCGCAAGCTCGCCAAGGAGCTGCATCCCGACCGCAACCAGGACAATCCCAAGGCGGCGGAGCGGTTCGGCCAGGTGACCTCGGCCTATGATCTGCTCACCGACAAGGACAAGCGCGCGCGCTTCGACCGCGGCGAGATCGACGGCGACGGCAATCCCGCCGCCCCCTTCGGCTATGGCGCGGGCGGCGGGCGACCAGGCGGCGCGGGTGGCTTCCGCTCGCACCAGTTCGACATGGGCGGCGGCGAAGCGCCCGACATGTCCGATATCTTCGAGGGCCTGTTCGGCGGCCGCGGCGGTGGTGGCGGCGGGTTCGCCAGCGGGTTCGGGCGTCGCGGCGCCGGCCCGCCGCCGAAGGGCGGCAACGTCGCCTATCGCCTCCAGGTACCTTTCGCCGACGCCGCCGCGCTCGCGCCGCAGCGCGTGACCCTGGCCGACGGCAGCACGATCGACCTCAAGCTGCCCGCCGGGGTCGACACCGGCACGCAGATGCGCCTCTCCGGCAAGGGCGACCCCGGCGCCGGCGGCCCGGGCGACGCGATCGTGACGATCGAGATCCAGCCGCACCGCTTCTTCACGCGCGAGGGCGACGACGTCCGGCTCGACCTGCCCGTGTCGCTCAAGGAGGCGGTCGAGGGCGGCGCGGTCAAGGTGCCGACCGTCGACAAGCCGGTGATGCTCAGCGTGCCGCCCGGCTCCACCTCGGGCAAGACGCTGCGGTTGAAGGGCAAAGGCTTCCACCGCAAGGCCGGAGGCCGCGGCGACCAGCTCGTTCGCCTGGTGATCGACGTGCCCGCGGATGACGCCGCGCTCAAGTCCTTCGTGGCGGGCTGGACCGGCGGCGGGAACCCGCGCGCGAACATGGGCGTCTGATGTGGGTGACGGACGCCCCTCCCACGCTCACGCCTGAGGATCGCGCACGCCATCATGGCGCCGCGCGACGTCGCCTCGATCGCCAGCTCGCGCATGTCCGGCCCGGCAGCTACAGCTGGTCGGTGCTGAAGCGCGCCGCGGTCGGCGTCTATACCGACGGTTTCATCCACGCCGGCAACCTCGCCTATCTCGCGCTGATGACGGTGTTTCCGTTCTTCATCGTCGCCGCCGCGGTCGCCTCGCTGTTCGGGCAGACCGACGAGGTGCAGCGCGGGGTCGCCAGCTTCCTCTCGGTGCTGCCGCGCGATGTCGGCACGATCCTGCGCGAGCCGATCGGCAACGTGCTGCACGCACGCACCGGCTCGCTCTTGTGGTTCGGCGCGCTGGTCGGTCTGTGGACCGTCGGCAGCTTCGCCGAGACGATCCGCGACATCTTCCGCCGCGCCTATGGCACGCGCTCGTCGCAGTCGCTGTGGCGCGCGCGGCTCGGGCTCAGCCTGGCGATCATCGGCTCGATCGTGATCGCGCTCTTCTCCTTCCTGGTGCAGGGGCTTCTGATCGCGGCCGAGCAGTTCATCTACCGGCTCCTGCCCGTGGCGCAGCATGTCGCAGACTGGCTCAACCTCGCCCGGCTGGTGCCCGCGGCGGTGATGTTCGGCGCGCTGTACATGCTGTTCTACTCGGTCACGCCGGGCCGCTATCGCCGCAGTGACAGCAAGAAGTGGCCCGGCGCGCTGTTCACCACTCTGTGGTGGGTGAGCATGACCGCCGGCCTGCCCTGGGTGCTGTCGCAGCTCGGCGGCTATGACCTCACCTACGGCAGCCTCGCCGGGGTGGTGGTGATGCTGCTGTTCTTCTATCTGATCGGCCTCGGCCTAGTGTTCGGCGCTCACCTGAACGCGGCACTGGCGGAGCCGCCCGTAGCGGTTGTAGAGGGGGCGGAACAAGATGAATGACATGCAGGGCAAGGACGTGAACGGATTGATGGCGGGCAAGCGCGGGCTGATCATGGGGCTCGCCAATGACAAGTCGCTGGCCTGGGGGATCGCCAAGCAGCTCAGCGAGGCCGGCGCCGAGCTGGCCTTCTCCTACCAGGGCGCGGCGATGGAGAAGCGCGTGCGGCCGCTCGCCGAGCAGCTCGGCGTGGCGCGGCTGTTCGACTGCGACGTCTCCGACATGGCCGCGCTGGACGACACCTTCGCCGCGCTGGCGCGGGAATGGCCGACGATCGACTTCGTCGTCCATGCCATCGGCTTCTCCGACAAGTCGCAGCTGCGCGGTCGCTACTACGACACCACGCTCGACAACTTCCTGATGACGATGAACGTCTCGGCCTATTCGCTCGTCGCAGTGGCGCAGCGTGCGCGCAGGATGATGCCCAACGGCGGCGCGATCCTGACGCTGACCTACTATGGCGCCGAGAAGGTGATCCCGCACTATAACGTGATGGGCGTCGCCAAGGCCGCGCTGGAGACGAGCGTCAAATATCTCGCGGTCGATCTCGGGCCGGAGAACATCCGCATCAACGCGATCTCGGCGGGGCCGATCCAGACCCTGGCGGCGCGCGGCATCGGCGACTTCAACTACATCCTCAAGTGGAACGAGCTCAACGCGCCGCTGCGCCGCACCGTCTCGATCGAGGAGGTCGGTGGCGCGGGCCTGTACCTACTCAGCTCGCTCGCCAGCGGCGTCACCGGCGAGATCCACCATGTCGACGCGGGCTACAACGTCATCGGCATGAAGGCGGAGGATGCGCCGGACATCGCGCTTGCCTGAGGAGGGCACCTCGGCCGAGCTGATCGTCCGCCCCGCGCGCGGCGAGGACGTGGCGGGGATCGACGCGCTGCTGCGCACCTGTTTCGCGCGGCCCGACGAGGCCGACCTCGTGCGACGGCTGTGCATCGACGGCGCGATGGTGCTGATGATGGCGGCGGTCGACGGCGCCAGCGGCGCGATCGTCGGCGCGGTGGCGTTCAGCCGCATGGCGGTGACGGTCAACGATCGCCCCGTCCCCGCGGTGGCGCTGGCGCCGCTCGCGGTGGCACCATCTTATCGCCGCCGCGGCGTCGGCGAGGCGCTGGTGCAGGCCGGACTGGAGCGGCTCGAGGCCGAGCGCGTGGTGTTGTGCTTCGTACTGGGCGACGCGGCCTATTACCGGCGCTTCGGCTTCCACGAGGATTATGCGGCCAACTTCGTCTCGCCTTATGCTGGCGAGCATCTGCTGGCGCTGCCGCTGCAGGGCGGGCTGATGCCCTGCGGCGTTCGCGGCGACGCGCGCCACCCGGATGCTTTCGCGGTGCTCGGCGCGGGGTGAGCGGGCACCAAGCTGCCAGTCGCTGTTCCGCGGCGGAGGCCGGGGCCGAGGTGGGAAAGCCGCCGTGGCGCTCACCAACGTCCCCCAACTGGACCCCCGCCTTCGCCGGGAAACAGCGGCGTTAACCTCTCCGCCTTTGCCCCTGTCCTACCCCGCGCGCTTCTGGCACAGCGCGCCGCATGTTCCACGCTGGCCGCCCGCGAACGTTGAGTCCCGACGTGCCAGCGACTCAACATTCGCAACATTCGGACCCTCACGTATGAGCTACAACACCTTCGGCCGCGTGTTCCGCTTCACCACCTGGGGCGAGAGCCACGGGCCGGCGCTGGGCGCGGTGGTCGACGGCTGCCCGCCGGGGATCGCGCTGACCGAGGCCGACCTCCAGCCCTGGCTCGACCGCCGCCGCCCGGGCCAGTCGCGCTTCACGACGCAGCGGCGCGAGCCCGACCAGGTTCGCATCCTCTCGGGCGTGTTCGAGGGGCGCACCACCGGCACGCCGATCAGCCTGATGATTGAGAACGTCGACCAGCGCTCCAAGGACTATTCCGACGTCGCGCTCGCCTATCGCCCCGGCCACGCCGACTACGCCTATGACGCCAAGTACGGCTTCCGCGACTATCGCGGCGGCGGCCGCTCCTCCGCGCGGGAGACCGCCGCGCGCGTCGCGGCCGGCGCGGTGGCGCGGCTGGTGGTGCCGCAGGTGCGCGTGCGCGCCTGGGTCGAGGCGATCGGCGGCGACGCGATCGACCCGGCGACCTTCGACGACGTCGCGATCGACGCCAACCCCTTCTTCTGTCCCGATCCCGCGGCCGCCGCGCGCTGGGAAGAGAAGGTCGATGCCGCGCGCAAGGCCGGCTCCTCGCTTGGCGCGGTGGTGGTGTGCGAGGCGACCGGCGTCCCAGCGGGCTGGGGCGCACCGCTCTATGCCAAGCTCGACAGCGAGCTCGCCGCGGCGTGCATGTCGATCAACGCGGTGAAGGGCGTCGAGATCGGCGACGGCTTCGCCGCCGCGGCGCTCTCGGGGGAGCAGAACGCCGACGCGATGCGTCCCGGCGCGGACGGCCCCGCCTTCCTCGCCAACCATGCCGGCGGGATCGCGGGCGGGATCGCCACCGGCCAGCCGATCCGGGTGCGCGTCGCGTTCAAGCCGACCAGCTCGATCCTCACGCCGGTCGAGACCGTCACCCGTGAAGGCGGCGCGACCGAAATCGCCACCAAGGGCCGTCATGACCCCTGCGTCGGCATTCGCGGCGTGCCCGTGGTGGAGGCGATGGTCGCGCTGGTGCTCGCCGACCAAGCCTTGCTTCACCGCGCACAATGCGGATAGGTTGGTTAATTTAGGCGAGGAATAACTGGAACACCTGCTTCGTGCGCTTCGTTCGGATCGCACACACAAGGAGAGGTTCTCATGCGCATTCTCGTGATAGCGGCCGCCGCCGCACTCGTCCTGCCCGCCGTCGCCTCGGCACAGACCACCGGCGGTATGGGCGGCAGCACCGGCAGCGGCATGGGCACCGGTATGGGCCAGTCGGGCACCGGGATGGACCAGGGCACGATGGGCTCGATGCAGCAGCCCGGCTCGACCGGGACCAGCACCCAGAGCACGCACTCGGACACGATGTCGACGACCTCGCCGCGCTCGACGCGGGAGTCGCGCCGCTCGTCACGCAATCGCTCGACCATGAGCCAGCCGAGCACCAGCACGACGCCGGACCCGTCGACCCAGACGATGAACCCGGATCCGACGGTTGCCCCCATGTCGCAGAACAATCCGCGCACGACGGGCGCCGATCCGACCGCGACGACGCCGCAGTCGCCGCAATAACCTCGCCGACCTGGCCCCCCGCGCCGTGACGCGGGGGGCATGTCGCCATCAGTCGGCGAACGGGTCGCGCACCAGGATGGTGTCGTCCCGCTCCGGGCTGGTCGACACGAGCGCGACGGGGCAGCGGATCAGCTCCTCGACGCGACGGATATATTTGATCGCCTGCGCGGGCAGATCGGCCCAGCTGCGTGCGCCGGCGGTTGACTCCTGCCAACCCTCGACCGTTTCATACACCGGCTCAACCAGCGCCTGGTCCGCCGCGTGCGCCGGGAAGTAGTCGATCACCTCGCCGCGCAAGCGATAGCCGGTGCAGATCCGCACTTCGTCTAAGCCGTCGAGCACGTCGATCTTGGTCAGCGCGATCCCGGTAATCCCGCCCACCGCCGCGGACTGCCGCACCAGCACCGCGTCAAACCAGCCGCAGCGCCGCTTTCGCCCCGTCACCGTGCCAAACTCATGCCCTCGCGTGCCGAGCCGCTCGCCGGTCGCGTCCTCGAGTTCGGTCGGAAACGGCCCGGAGCCGACGCGGGTGGTATAGGCCTTGGCGATCCCCAACACGAACCCCACCGCCGCCGGCCCGAGCCCCGAGCCGCCCGCCGCCGTGCCCGCAATCGTGTTCGACGACGTGACGAACGGATAGGTGCCGTGATCGATGTCGAGCAGCACGCCCTGTGCGCCCTCGAACAGGATGCGCTTGCCCGCCTCCTTCGCGGCGTTGAGGTCGCGCCACACCGGCTTGGCGAAAGGCAGCACGAAGCCGGCGATCGCGCGCAGCTCGGCGACCAGCGCGTCGCGATCGATCGGCGCCTCGCCGAAGCCGGCGCGTAGCGCATCATGGTGCGCGGTGAGCCGGTCGAGCTGCGGCCCGAGATCATCGAGATGCGCGAGGTCACAGACGCGCAGCGCGCGACGTCCGACCTTGTCCTCATAAGCGGGGCCGATACCGCGCCGCGTCGTCCCGATCTTGCCTGCGCCGCTGGCATCCTCGCGCAGCGCATCGAGGTCGCGGTGGAAGGGCAGGATCAACGCGCAATTGTCCGCGATCCGCAGCGTCTCGGGTGAGGCGACGACGCCCTGCCCCGCCAGCCGCTCGATCTCCGCCTTGAGCGCCCAAGGGTCGAGCACCACCCCGTTGCCGATCACCGAGGGCGTACCGCGCACGATCCCGGAGGGCAGCAGCGAAAGCTTGTAGACCGCCTCGCCGACCACCAGCGTATGCCCGGCATTGTGCCCGCCCTGGAAGCGGACGACGATATCGGCGCGCTCGGCGAGCCAGTCGACGATCTTGCCCTTGCCCTCGTCGCCCCATTGCGCGCCGATGACTGCTACGTTGGCCATGGATACAGGTCTCCGCCTGCCGGGCGAACCCGCGCGCCCTTCGACAGGACTCGGCGCGCGAGTGGTTCAGCGATGTCGGTGGCGCGGGTAGCCGCGAGGCGGCGACAGGTCAACCGGTGCAGCGTCTTCGAAGCGGGTCGGCCATTTGTTGCGAGACACTCGCAACAGCCATAGTCAAGCGGAATGACGAACGAGAAAGGCTTGATGCGGCGGTTGGTCACCGGCGCCGCCGCGACGATAGCGGCATTCGCTCCGACCATAGCGAGCGCGCAGCGCGGCGAAACACCCGAGGACGAGATCGTCGTCACCGCCGACCGACCGGAGAGTTACGGGGCCGATGCGGTGCAGGCCGGCATCTTCCGCGACGCGCGGCAACTCGACATCCCCGCGACCTTCACGATCCTGCGGCGCGCAGTGCTCGATACCCAGCAGGCGCGTTCCTTGGCCGATGTTCTCCATGACGTGCCCGGCGTGTCCGAGGCGCAGATTTCGGCGCTGGTCTACGCCAATGTCGCGATCCGGGGCATCCCCGCCAACAATTTCACCAACTACCGCCTGAATGGAGTCCTGCCGATCGTCAACCTGGTCGACGCGCCGATCGAGACGCTCGACCGCGTGGAAGTGCTGAAGGGCGCGGCAGGGCTGCGCTACGGCTTTGCCGCGCCGTCGGGGATCGTCGACCTGGTGAGCAAACGCCCCAGCGGCCGCGCGAAGGATCGGTTCGAGGCATTCGGCGACACGCACGGCGGAGCGGGCGCCGCGCTCGATATCGACCGGCCGCTGACGGACGGGATCGGCCTGCGTGTCAACGCCGGCGCTGCCGAGCTGCTTCCTGGCATCGACCAGGTCGACGGCTGGCGACGCTTCGCCGCCGCCGCGATCGACTGGCGACCGAGCGAGCGGCTCACGATCACGCTCGACGTCGACCATGTGGCACGCGACATCGCCGAGCCCACCGAGTTCGCGCTGGTGCCGCGGGCCGGTCGCATCGTGCTGCCGCCCTTGCCGCCCACCGACCGCAACCTTGGCGCCCGCTGGATGCGCGCCAGCGCCTGGCGCCGCAATCTGCTGCTCCGCGGCCGCTACGTGCTTGCGCCGGGGTGGAGCGCGTCGTTGAGCATGGGCGAGTCCCGGCTCGATCGAGCGCGCGCTTACTCCTCCTTCGGCGGCTTCGATGCGGCAAGCGGCGACGGGATCGTCACCGTGCTGCTAACACGCCGCAATCCCCATCGCGTCCAGCTGTTCCAGGTCGATCTCGCCGGCACGATCCGGAGCGGCCCCATCCTCCATCACCTGGTGTTGGGCGCCGCCGAGAGCGACCGCACCACTTCGCTGCCACTACCGCTTCGCTATCGAGTCGCTCAGAACCTGTATCGACCGCGCATCCTCCCGCCCCCCGCCGCCGCGTCTCTGCTCCCCAGCGAGCGGCAGCGCACCGAGGACGCCGGCCTGTTCCTGCTCGATCGCGCCGCCTTGGGCGAGTGGCTCGACCTGACCGTCGGGCACCGCTTCACCGCCTATCGCGAGCGCGATCCGCGCCGCGACCATCTCGAGCGCCCCGCCCTGTGGTCTTATGCGGCGACGCTGAAGCCGACCGCCTTGGCCAGCCTGTACGCCAGCCATGTCGAGGGGCTGGAGCCGGGCGGCACCGCCCAGCAGATCGCGGTCAATTTCGGGGAGACGCTGCCGGCGGCGCGCAGCACGCAGGAAGAGATCGGCGCGAAGCTCACGCTACCGCACGCGCTCACCTGGAGCGCGGCCTGGTTCCGCGTCGATCGCGCCGCCTCCTACATCAACGATCAGCACCGCTTCGTGCAGGACGGCCGCGCGCGCTACCAAGGCATCGAGCTGTCGGGGGCGGGCGAGCTGGCGCCGGCACTCTCGCTGCTCGCGGGCGCCACGCTCGTCGATGCGCGCCAGCGCTCGGGCGCAGCGATGATGCTGGGCAAGCTGATCGAAAACACGCCGCGACGTACCGGATCGCTGCTGCTCACCTACCGTCTGGCGGCATCGACCGGGCTCGATCTTTCGGTCGGCGCCACCGCCGCGGGGCGGCGCGCACTGGACTCGCTCAACCTCGGCTTCGTCCCGGGCCACGTCGCGTTCGCCGCCGGCGCGGGCTATCGCTTCCCGCTCGGTGGGCGCGCGGTGACACTCCGCGTCTATGGCGAAGCCGGTGGCCGACACTGGGCGGCGACGGGATCCGACCTGCTGGCGGCGGCGCCGCCGGCGAGCATTCGATTGTCGCTCGCGTCGGCGTCCTGAGTTCGGGACCAGATCGGGTCGATCGGCCGCTTGACCGGGGCAGCGTGGCCGCGCCAGCGTGTCGGCAGGGGGGACAAGACCGATGCGCCACTTGCTGCTTTGCGCGCTCGCCAGCGCACTGCTCGCGTCGCCAGCCACCGCGCGCGAGCTCAAGGTCGGGCAGCCGGCGCCGCCGATCGAGCTGACGCTGGTCGACGGCAGCAAGACCACACTCGCCCAGCATCGCGGTGAGGTGGTGCTGCTCAACTTCTGGGCGACGTGGTGCGTGCCGTGCCGCACCGAGCTGCCGCTGCTTGACCGTTACTATCGGCACACCCGGCAGCATGGGCTCAGCGTTTTTGCGGTAGCGACCGACGGATCGGCACCGCTGCACCAACTCAAGCCGCTGTTCGCCGCCATGGCGATCCCGGCGGTGCGCCGCATCAAAGGCATGAGCGCGGAAATGCCCGCCGTGCCGACCAACTATATCATCGATCGTGCCGGGGTGGTCCGCTACGCCAAGGCGGCGGCACTGGACCTCGACGATCTCAACCGTGAGCTGATCCCGCTGCTGAAAGAGCCTCCGCCCCAGGAGTGAAGCGGCCCGCGCGACGGAACGGCACGGCACCGCGCGAGTTGAGCGGGGATGAAGACCCTCGCGCTGACCGGTGTTGCCCTGCTCCTGCTCGCCGGGTGCGGCGATCGCTCCGCAGAAGCGGGGCGCGACGAGAGACCCGGGGCTGCGGCCAACGCAACCGCCGCCCCGGACCTCGCCGGAAGCCGGTCCGACGGCACGTCCAATTCTTCGTCTCCGACCGCTACTCCGGCACCATCGCGCGCGACATATCTGGGGCGGTGGCGCGGGGTGGAAGGGCTTAACCTCGTCGTCTCGCCGCGCGCTGGCGCGGACGATGCGGTCTCGCTGGCGATGCAGTGGAGCCTTGACGATAAGGGGACCTACGACGGCAAGGTCACCGCGGAGGGCATCGTCTTCGAACGCAACGGCGGGCGCCAAGTGCTGCGGCCGAGCGACGGCGCCGCGACCGGCCTGAAATATCTCGATGGCAAGAAGGACTGTCTGACGGTCACACCAGGCGAAGGCTATTGCCGCGACTGAATTGCACGGTCGAAGGCGATGAGCCGCTCTGCCTCGGCGAGGTGAAGCCGCTCCACCATCTCGCCGTCGATCCGGATCGCACCCAGCGCGTCATGCTCGGGTAAGGCGAAGGCGGCGACGATCCGTTCGGCGCGGGCGACCGCCTCCGTGGAAGGCGCGAAGGCACGATTGGCGGCATGGATCTGCGCCGGATGGATCAGCGTCTTGCCGTCGAACCCCCAGCGCGCGCCCTGCGCGCAGGCGCGCTCGACGGCCGCGGCGTCGTCGATCACATTGGTGACGCCATCGAGCGCGACGATGCCGGCGAGCCGTGCGGCTAGCACCACCTCGGTGAGGATCGGCCACAGCGGCGCGCGATCCTCGCCCGGCGTGCAGCGCAGCTCGCGCGCGAGATCGTTTGGCCCGACCACCAGCGCGGCGAGCCCGGTCTCACGCGCCGTCGCCGCAATCGAGCGCAACGCCGTGACGCCGGCGCACGTCTCGATCATCGCCCAGAGCGCAGGTCCCTGACCCAGCGTGGCGCGTGCGGCGCGGAGCATGTCGGGGCCGTCCACCTTGGGGAGCAGCACCGCGTCGAGCGGCGCGCCGCGCAGCGCGGCCAAGTCGCCGGCGCCCCAGTCGCTGTCGGCGCCGTTGGCTCGCACGACCCGCTCGCGCGCGCCCCAGTCACCCGCCGCGAGGGCCATGAGCGCGGCCTCGCGCGCGTCGCGCTTTACCGCGGGCGCGACTGAATCCTCAAGGTCGAGGATGACGGCGTCGCAGTCGAGCGTGCGCGACTTGGCGAGCGCGCGCTGGTTCGACGCGGGAAGGAACAGCGCGCTGCGACGCGGGCGCGCCGCGACCGCACTCACTTTCCCGCGAACCCCGTCGGTGCGGGCGAGACCGCCACCGCGCCGCCGGCTCGCAGTTCCTTCACCTCCAGCGCGCGCTCGGCGACGCCGTCACGGCCGAAGCGGAACGCGCCGTCGATCCCGGCGAAGCCATCCGCGTCGCGCAGCCGCGGTTCGGGAAAGGTCGTTCCCGGCTGCCAGTCGCGCGCGATCCGAACCACCAGCAGCACCGAGTCATAGCCGAGGCTCGACAGCCGATAGGGCGCGGCGTTGAAGCGGGTGCGATAGTTGCGCGCATATTGGCGGTACAAATCGTCAGGCACGCTGGCGAACCATGAGCCGCTCAGCGCCGGCGCACTCGCGCCCTTGTCGGCGTTCCACAATTCGGTGCCCAGGATCTGCGCGGACGGGCTGGTGCGGCGGAGCAGCGGTACCGCCGCGGTGGCCGAGCCGGCGCTGTCCGCGATCAGGATCGCGTCGAACGGTGCGTCCTTGGCCATGCGCTGCACCGCCGCGCTCAGCGCGCCGGGGCCACGATCATAGGTCTGCAACGAGACCACGCGCCCGCCGGCCTGTTCGACCGCGCGCAGGAAGGCGGTGGAGGCGCGGCTGCCATAGAGGGCGTTGGGCACCAGCCCGCCGAAGTTGTTCATGCCCCGCGCCCGCGCGAAGCCGACGACGCGCTCGATCGACTGCGCCGGCGCATAGCCCAGCACATAGGTGCCGTTACCGGCAACGCCCGTGTCGTTGGAGAAGGACAGGACCGGCACCTTCGCGGCATGCGCGATCGGAGCGACCGCGCGCACGTCCTCGGCCAGCAGCGGCCCGAGGATCAGCTGCGCGCCGTCGGCGATCGCGCGCGAGGCGGCCTGCGCCGCGCCGGTGGCGGTGTCGTAGCTGGTGATTCGCACCTGCGCGTTGCGCGTGTCGAGCAGCGCCAGCTGGGTGGCGTTCGCGAGGCTGCGGCCGACGCCGGCGTTGCTGCCCGACAGCGGCACCAGCAGCGCGACGCGGTGCCGCTCGGTGTCGCGCGGCAGGCCGCTGACCACCTCGGGCGCGGTATCGCGCGGCGGTGGCGCCTGGGTCTGCGCGCGCGGCGCCTCGACGGGGGCGCGCGGCACCACCGTCGAACAGGCCGCGAGCAGCAGCGCGCCGGTGACCGCGACCAATCGGCCCCATGCGTTCGACCATTGCGGTCGCCCGATCGCCTCTGCCATGACAACTCCCGTGAACTCTCTACCGCCTGGGCTCTACATCGTCGCCACCCCGATCGGCAATCTCGGCGATCTCTCGCCGCGTGCGGCGGAGGTGCTCGCCGCCGCCGACGTCATCGCGGTGGAGGACTCGCGCGTCACCGCCGGGCTGCTCCGCCACATCGGCACCAAGCGGCCGATGACTCCTTATCACGACCACAATGCCGCCGAGGTGCGGCCGCGCCTGATCGAGCGGATGGCGACCCAGGTGGTCGCGCTCGTCTCCGACGCGGGCACGCCGCTGATCTCCGATCCGGGCTACAAGCTGGTGCGCGAGGCGCGCGCAGCGGGGCGCCATGTCGTCACCGTCCCGGGCGCCTGCGCCGCGGTGGCCGCGCTGACGCTCGCCGGGCTGCCGACCGATCGCTTCCTCTTCCTCGGTTTCCTGCCCCCGAAGGAGCAGGCGCGCGCCGAGACGATCCGCGAGGTGGCGGCGGTGCGCGCCACGCTCGTGCTGTACGAATCGGGGCCCCGCCTGGGTGCCTGCCTCGCCGCGCTGGCACAACTTCTGGGCGAGCGCGAAGCGGCGGTGTGCCGCGAGATCACCAAGAGGTTCGAGGAGGCGGTGACCGGCACGCTCGGTGACCTGGCGGCGCGCTATGCCGAGGCGCCGCCGAGGGGCGAGATCGTCATCGTGGTCGCGCCCCCCGCTCCGCCCGCTCCAGCGAGCGCGGACGACGCCGACGCCGCGCTCACCGAAGCGCTTACCCGCCTGCCCGCGTCCAAGGCGGCGGGCGAGGTGGCCAAGGCGCTCGGGCTCGATCGCCGCGAACTTTATGCGCGCGCGCTGGAGCTCAAGGGGTAGCGGGCGTGCTCGCCTCATTCTCGCGCGCGATCGCCCCCGCCATGCGGCCGCGCTGGGTATAAGCGAAGGCGTTGGCTCCGCCCGTGTACAGGCCGCGCAGGTAGCCGCGGTCGAAGGCGGTGAGCTGCGCGGGCGGCGCGGACTTGCCACCGAACAGCGCCAGCATCGTGTCGAGCCCTCCGCCGGGCAGCTCGCGCGCGCCGGCGAACAGGCGCAGCGCGGCGTAGTCGGCGAGCTGACGCGAGGTCTTGCCCACCACTGCCTTGCGCTCGACGATCAGCACCGCGGTGACCACGTCCTGCCGCACCGGCTGGACGAGCCGCGACGCGGATGCGATGCGGAAGGTCGGCGGTCCGTCCCCGGGCAGGCTCGTCTCGCCGTCGCGCGTGCGCACCTCGGTGAGCCGCCAGGCGAACGCCGGCCCCTTGCTCTTGAGCAGCGCACGCCGCGCTTGGAAGCCGACGCCCAGCAGCGCGCGATGGTTGGACTTGGCCATCTTCGCCACCTCGGCGTGCGCGTCATCGACGAACAGCACCATCGTGTTGGGCCGACAGCGATCGCCGGCGAGCGAGATACCCACGGTATCGGCGTCGTCGAGCATGCGCTGCGCGATCTCGCTCGACACCTTGCTCGACAGCCCCCCGACGGCGACACAGACGGGATCCTGGAAGCGAGCGATCGGCACGTTCTGCGAGACCGGGCCGGTCGCCGCGCGCACCTGGTTGCCGATGACCTTGCGGGTCGGTGCGGCGACGATGATGTCGCCGTTGTCGCCGAGCCGCTGATCGGCAGGGGGTGCGGGCGGGGGCTCGGTGATGCTTGCCGCCGCGCCGGCCGGCGCCGACGGGGGAGCCGCCGCGCTCGGCCCCGGGCCGGGGAGCTGCGCCGCGGCGATGACCAGCGCTGCCAGATTGATGACGACCATCGCCTCCTCCGTCGTGGTACGGCGTTCAGCTTAGGCGTGCCAACTACTTGTGCCCACGCCCATTCTCATCCGGATCGAGCGGGGATTGGCGCTCGTGCGGCGACGGGTGGGACGATCTGTCCCATCGAACCCGCGCGCCGCCGCGCCTACATCGCCGCGCATGGAACCGACGCCCCCCGCCCCCGCCCCCGCCGCCGCTGTGCCGAGCGGCCGCGACCGCTTCTGGTGGATCATCCGCTCGGGCTGGCGCGGCAGCTGCCCGCGTTGCGGCGAAGGCAAGATGTTCGCCTCCTGGCTCAAGGTGGTACCGCGCTGTGATCATTGCGGCCTGGATTATCGTTTCGCCGCCCCCGACGATGGCCCCGCTTTCTTCTCGCTGTGCATCATCGCGCTGCCGCTGACCGCCTTCGTGGTGTGGCTGCAGGTCGCATTCGATCCACCCGCCTGGGTCCATCTCGTCACCTCGGTGCCGGTGATGGCGCTCGGCACGCTGCTGCCGCTGCGCCCGATCAAGGGCTGGCTGGTCGCGTCGCAATACGTCAATCGCGCGCAGGAGGCGGGCACGCGCAGGCTCTGGTCCGATCTGCACGGGACCTCGGGCGCGAGCGACTTCGACCAGTGAGCGCACGGCACGTCACGCTTGCGCTGGCGACGCTGGCGCTGCTCGCCGCTTGCGGCGACGGCGACGGCGACGGCGACGTGGCGGCCCGGCGCAGGGCGCTAGGCGCGAACCCGACGCTGGCGGCGCGGCTCGCCGCGGCCGACGCAGGCCGCGGCGCGCGCCTGTTCGGCCAGTGCGCCGCCTGCCACACGATCGGCGCGGGCGCGGGCGACCGCAACGGGCCGAACCTGCGCGATGTGATGGGCGCACCCGTTGCCGGGGTGAGCTCACGATTCGGCTATACCGCCGCCCTGCGCGCACACGGAGGCCGGTGGACCGACGCGACGATGGACGCCTGGCTCGCCGACCCCGCCGCGGTCGCCCCCGGTACCGCGATGCGCTTCCCCGGCGTGCGCGACCCGCTCGATCGCGCCGACCTGATCGCCTATCTGCATCGACAGAGCGACGCGGCTCGCTGAGCCGGGCCAGCGCGTGCTTGCCGCAACGACGGGGCTCGGGCACGCTCGCGATCATGCGCCGCCCCCGCTCTCCGCTCGACCGTCGCGACGCCGAGGCGGCCGGCCGCCGCGGCGAGCGGCTCGCCGCCTGGTGGCTGCGACTGCAGGGCTGGCAGATCCTCGACCGCCGCGTGCGTACGCCGGCGGGCGAGGTCGATCTGGTGGCACGGCGCGGTGCGCTGGTCGCCTTCGTCGAGGTGAAAGCACGGCGCACGGCCGCTGAGCTCGATCTGGCGATCGACGAACGCCGGCTCGCGCGCGTGGCCGCCGCCGCCGAGCTGCTGATGCCGCGCTACGCGTTGCCGGGCGACGACATCCGCGTCGACGTGCTGCTGCTCGCCCCCGGCACGCGCCCGCGCCACATCGAGAACGCCTGGATCGGCTGAGCCCCAGGGCAGGCCGCGCCCAAGCCGGCGCGACCGCGCGTGACATTGCCTCTGCGCCACCCTACCTGCCGCCGCATCGCTCTGCCGGAAAGGGACAGTCCATGGCGCTCACCGTCGCGGTCCAGATGGATCCGATCGACCAGATCAACATCGCCGGTGACTCGACCTTCGCGCTGATGCTGTCGGCGCAGCAGCGCGGGCACCGACTGTTCCACTACACCGCCGACCAGCTCAACTGGTCGGACGGCAGGTTGTGGACGCAAGCGCACCCGGTGACGGTGCAGCGTGTGCAAGGCGATCATTTCCGCTTCGAGAAGCCGGTCGCGCTCGACCTCGGCGTAAGGGCCGACGTGGTGCTGATGCGCCAGGATCCGCCGTTCGATCTCGGCTATATCACCGCCACGCACCTGCTTGAGCGGATTGCCGATCGCACTCTGGTGGTCAACGATCCCGCCAGCGTGCGCAACGCGCCCGAGAAGGTGTTCGTGCTCGATTATGCGCGCTTCATGCCGCCGACGCTGGTGACGCGGTCGCTCGACGAGACGCGCGCGTTCCTGCGCGAGCACGGCGCGATCGTGGTCAAGCCGCTTCACGGCAACGGCGGCAAGGCCATCTTCCGCGTCGGGCCGGAGGGCGAGAACCTTTCGGCGCTGCTCGAGGTGTTCAACCAGACCTGGCGCGAGCCGCACATGGTGCAGGCCTTCCTTCCCGACGTCGCCAAGGGCGACAAGCGCATCGTGCTGGTCGACGGCGAGGTGGCCGGCGCGATCAACCGGCTGCCGGGCGAGGGCGAGATCCGCAGCAACCTCGCGGTCGGCGGATCGGCCGAGAAGACCGAGCTGACGCCGCGCGAGCGCGAGATCTGCGCGGTGCTCGGGCCCGAGCTCAAGCGGCGCGGGCTGATCTTCGTCGGCATCGACGTGATCGGCGGCGAGTGGCTGACCGAGATCAACGTCACCTCGCCGACCGGCATCGTCGCGATCGAGCGGTTCGATGGCACCGATGTCGCCGGTCTTATCTGGGACGCGATCGAGCGCCGCCACGCGGAACGCACGCGCTGACCGCGCCGTTGGCCAAGGCGTGACCGAGTTCATCGTCAGCTGGATCGTCAAAGGCGGTTATCTCGGGATCTTCCTCCTGATGGCGCTGGAGAATGTCGTTCCGCCCATTCCCTCCGAGGTGATCATGGGGCTGGGCGGCATCGCGGTGGCACGCGGGCAGATGGAGCTTGTGCCGCTGCTGCTCTGGGGCACCGCCGGCACTACCGCGGGCAACGTCTTCTGGTACGTCATCGGGCGACGCGTCGGCTATGCGCGCTTCCGCCCCCTCGTCGAGCGGCACGGCCGCTGGCTGACGATGGAGTGGAGCGACGTCGAGCGCGTCCAGCACTTCTTCCACCATCACGGCGGCTGGGTCATCTTCGTCTTCCGCTTCATGCCCACCTTCCGCACGATGATCTCCCTGCCGGCGGGCATGGCGGCCATGCCGTTATGGCGCTTCCTGGTGATGACCTTCCTCGGCAGCATCATCTGGAACGCGGTGCTGGCCGGCGCGGGCTTTTATCTCGGCAGCCGCTTCAGCGAGCTGGATCGCTATGTCGGGCCGGTCGGGATCGTGTTGACGGTGCTGGCGCTGGGTTATTACGTCTACCGCGTCGTCACTTGGTCACCGCGCGCCGAGTAGCAATCCCATCCTGCCGGAATCCGCACGATCATCCCCGTGGGTGCGCGGCGCGGTACACGTCGAGCAGGTGCGCCGCGTCGACGGCCGTGTAGATCTGGGTCGAGCTCAGGCTGGCGTGGCCGAGCAGTTCCTGCAACGCGCGCAGGTCGGCGCCGCGGCCGAGCAGATGGGTCGCGAAACTGTGGCGCAGCGCGTGCGGCGTGGTGCGCTCACCCAGCCCGAGCCGCGCGCGTGCGCCGCGCACCTTGAGCCGCACCACGCCGGGCGAGAGCGCGCCGCCCTTCACCCCCCGGAACAGCGGCGCGTCCGCCGCGAGCGGCCACGGGCACAGCGCGGTGTAGCGCTCGATCGCGGCGCGCACCTGGGCGAGCAGCGGCACGACGCGCGTCTTGGCGCGCTTGCCGGTGACGCGCAGCGACTCGCCCAGCGGCATCACCGCGCCCGGCAGCGTCACCGCCTCGCCGATCCGCAGCCCGGCGCCGTACAGCAGCAGCAGCACCGCCCAGTCGCGCGCCGCCACCCAGGGCTCGTCGCTATCCTCCGCCACGTCGGTGGCGAGCGCGACCGCCTCGTGCGGGGCGATCGGGCGCGGCACGCCCTTGCGCACGCGTGGCCCGCGCAGCCGCGGCGCCGCCCCGGTGCCGCCCGCCCACTCGAGGAAGCCGCGCACCGCTGAGAGCTCGCGTGCGGCCGAGGCGTTACCCAGCCCGGCGCCGCCGCCCGTCGCAGCGCCGCGCCGGTGCGCGAGATAGGCGCGCAGGTCGGCGGCATCGACTCGCGCCAGCCGCGTGCGGTCGACCGCCTCACCCCAGTGCCCGGACAGGAAGGCCAGCAGCCGCGCCGCGGTGGCGCGATAGGCGCGCACCGTATGTTCCGAGCGACGACGGTCACGCGCGAGATGGATCGCATAAAGGTCGGCAAGCGTCAGCGGCACGTCCAGCATCGCGGTCGAATTTCTCCTTTCGTCGCATTTTGCGTGCTTACGCGCGGGTGCAAAAGGTAAATTAACGTGAGGCAACCATAAGGTCGGCGATGGCACCTTCCGCTTCTCTCATGGCCCCGGCAGTGGAGTCGAGCCGGCTCGCCGCGCTGAACGCGCTCGCGCTGCTCGACAGCGAGCCCGAGAAGGAATTCGACGCGCTGGTGGCGCTCGCGGCGCAGCTGCTCGGCTGCCCCACCGCGCTGCTCAATCTCGTCGACCGCGACCGGCTGTGGATCAAGGCCAGCACGGGGCCGACCAAGACGCGCGAGCTCCAGCGCGACATCGCCTTCTGCGATCGCACCGTCTCCGAGCGCGACATGGTCGTGATCGAGGACCTCGCCGCCGACGCCCGCTTTGGCACCAGCCCGCTGGTGGTGGAGAACGGCCTGCGCTTCTACGCCGGCGCACCCGTCAACGTGCTCGGCCAGGACGGCGCGCGCCACACCGTCGGGACGATCTGCGCGGTCGATATCGCCCCGCGGACGCTCGACGAACCAGCGCGCGCGGCGTTGCGGCACCTCGCCGCGCTGGCCGAGGCGCTGCTCGAGGCGCGGCGCACCGCGCTCAAGGCGATCCATATTGCCACCACGGGCGAGCAGCTCGTCACAAGGCTCGCGCGCCAGGATCATGTCTTCCGCCAGGCCGAGCAGATCGCGATGATCGGCTCGTGGCGGCTCTCGATCGCGGATCAGTCGCTGGAATGGTCGGACAACGTCTACCGCATCCATGGCCTGCCCCTGGGCGAGAAGCCCGACCTGTCGCGCGCACTCACCTTCTATCCCGCGGCCGTGCGTGACGGCATCGCCACCACGATCGCGGCGGCGATTCACGACGGTCGGCGCTTCGACTTCGAATCTGATTTTATCACCGCCGACGGGCGCACGCTACGAGTCCGCTCGATGGGCGATCCCGAGGTGGTCGACGGCCGGGTCATCGGCATGGTCGGCGTGTTCCAGGACATCACCGAGCGCCACGCGCTCGAGGTACAGCTGCGCCACGCCGCCGACATCGACGCGCTCACCGGCTTGGCCAACCGCGCCGCGTTCGACCGCGCGCTCGATTATGCGATGGCGCGCGCGCGGCGCGACCGCACACCTCTGCACCTCGTGCTGATCGACCTCGACGGCTTCAAGTCGATCAACGACACGCTCGGCCACGGCGCCGGCGACGACGTGCTGAAGCTTACCGGCGCGGCCTTGTCCGAGCCGTGGTTGAGCGGCACGCTCGCGGCGCGGATTGGCGGCGACGAGTTCGCGCTGATTGTCGAGGATCCGGCGCTCATCGCCGACCTCGACTCGCTGCGCGAGCGGGTCGAAGCGGCGCTGCGAGTCGCAGTGGAGGCGAACGGCGTGACGATGACGAGCGCGGGTTCGCTCGGCATCGCCGCCTTCGACGACGACTGCCACTCGCTGCGTGACCTGGCGCGCCGCGCCGACGTGCTGCTGTACCAGGCCAAGCACGCGCGCGTCGGACAGCGCCGGTTCGCGCCGCCGCGCCGGGTGGCGTAGCGGCGCTCCCGCCGATCAGCCGCCGCGCGCGACCTGGAAGCCGGCGAAGGACTGGCTCACCGGCATCAGCTCGAGCCGATTGACGTTGAGGTGCGGCGGCAGCGTCGCGATCCACAGCACGGTCGCGGCGATGTCCTCGGCGGTCATCGGCTCGGCGCCGGCGTAAAGAGTGTCGGAGGCGGCCCGGTCACCGCCGGTGCGCACCAGGGTGAACTCGGTCTCGACCATGCCCGGGTCGATCGCGCTGACACGAACACCGGTACCATGCAGATCCGACCGCAGCATCAGCGTGAGCTGCTGCACGAAGGCCTTGGTACCGCCGTACACGTTGCCGCCCGGATAAGGGTAGCTGCCCGCGACGGAGGCGAGATTGATGATCGCGCCCTTGCGCTCGATCAGCCCGGGCAGCAGGCGGTGCGTGATCGCCACCAGCGCGGTGACGTTGGTGTCGATCATCGTCTTCCACTGCGCCAGATCGGCGTGCTGCGCGGGGCCGGTCCCCAGCGCGAGCCCGGCATTGTTGACGAGCAGGTCGATGCCGCGGAAGCGGTCGGGCAGCGCGTCCAGCGCCGAAGCGACCGCATCCTCGTCGCGCACGTCGAACACGGCGGGCAGCAGGGCTCCGCCGAGCTCGGCCCGGAGCGCGTCGAGCCTGTCACCGCGCCGCCCGGTCGCGATCACTTGCCAGCCCGCGCCCGCCAGCGCGCGCGCGGTGGCGGCGCCGATCCCCGAGGTCGCGCCCGTCACGATCGCCGTTTTCACTGTCATTCCGATCTCCTATGGCGGTCCAGCGCGCCGGATGCCCTCCGCGCAGATAGTCCAATCGCACGCACGATCCAGCGGCATGACGACCGCTGCCGCGACCCCCCGGCCTGGCTCCGGGCGGGCGGCGCCGTCAAGCGGCACCTCAGTCATCGCTCGTGACCCGCGCGTCACCGTCGCTGTCGCGCATCGCCCAAGGCTTGAGCCGCCGCGTCAGCGCAGGGCGGACCAGCCACGTCATGAGCGCGACGAGGAAGCAGGATTGCAGCACCGCGCGCATGTACCAGGGCGGCTGCAGCGGCAGCAGCTGGATCAAGCCGTTGAACAGCAGGACCAGCGGCAGCACGCCGAGCCAGCTGATCAGGAACAGCTTCCACTTGGGCCCGTCGCCGTCGCTGGGCAGCCGCGCCACCGCGGGAGCGCCCGCCACCTCCTGGATCCGCGGCGTGGAGAAGCGGTCGCCCTCGCGCATCAGTCGCGCATAGTCTCCCGAGTGCCGCCACGCCTCCAGCGAATCGTGCGAGGCGAAACGCTGGAGCGTGTGGAACAGCCCGCCGGTCTGCTCCAATCGCAGCCCGCCGCGATGCCCGGACGCCGCCGCGGCGCTGCGATCAACCCGCTCGGACCAAGCGCGAAAATCGTCCTCCGCCCGTTGGCGAGGACGCGACTCACGATCAGCGCGACGGCGGCCTGCGCTTCCCCGTTATGATCGTCACGTGCCATGCTGCCCAAAGCGGCGCCGACGGGCGGCGGTTCCAAGCCGTCGCGCGCCGCTCTTCCCGCCGACTCCGCCCTGCCCCATATGGCGCGCATGTCTTCCCGCGCGCGCGTCCTCGTCCTCAACTCCGCGCTCGGCCCGCTCGACTATCGCGTGCCGCGCGAACTGGCGGTCGAGCCGGGCTCGATCGTGGTCGCGCCGCTCGGACCGCGCCAGCTGCTGGGCGTGGTGTGGGAGCCCGAGCGGATGCCGTCCGACGCCGAGGTCGGCGACAACCGGCTGCGCAATTTGCTCGCCGTCGCTGACGTGCCGCCGCTGCGCGCGTCGCTGCGCCGGCTGATCGAATGGACCGCGGACTATTATCTCGCGCCTCCCGCGGCGGTGGCGCGCATGACGCTCTCCTCCAGCGCGGCGCTGGAGGGGGCACGCAGCGCGGTCGAGTATCGCGCCACCGGCGCGGTGCCCGACCGGCTGACGCCGCAGCGCGCGCAGGCGCTCGAGCGGATCGGTGACCGCCAAGGTCTGATACGCGAGCTGGCGTCGATCGCCGAGGTGAGCGACGCGGTGATCCGCGGGCTGGTCAAGAGCGGCGCGATCGAGGCCATCGAGGTCGGGATCGACAGCCCCTATCCGCTGCCCGATCCCGAGCACGCGCCGCCCGCGCTCTCACCCGAACAACGCGAAGCGGCCGCGACGCTGGTCGGCGCGGTCGAGGCCGCCGCGTTCCAACCGATCCTGCTCGACGGCGTCACCGGGTCGGGCAAGACCGAGGTCTATTTCGAGGCGGTCGCGGCCGCGCTTCGGGCGGGCCAGCAGGTGCTGGTGCTGCTCCCTGAAATCGCGCTGACCGAGCCCTTCCTCAAGCGCTTCCACGACCGCTTCGGCTGCGAGCCGGTGGCATGGCACTCGGGGCTGCGCGCGACACAGCGGCGCCGCGCTTGGCGCGCGGTGGCGAGCGGCGAGGCCAAGGTGACGGTGGGCGCGCGCTCGGCCCTGTTCCTGCCGTACGCCGAGCTGGGCCTGATCGTGGTCGACGAGGCGCATGAGACCAGCTTCAAGCAGGAAGACGGCGTCCATTACCACGCGCGCGACGTGGCGGTGATGCGCGGGCTGTTCGAGCACTGCCCGGTGGTCCTCGCCTCCGCCACGCCCGCGATCGAGACGCGCCATCAGGTCGCGCTCGGCACCTATGCCGAGGTCAAGTTGCCCGGCCGCTACGGCGTGGCGGAAATGCCGTCGATCGCCGCGATCGACCTGATCGAGGAGCCGCCCGAACGCGGCCGTTGGCTCAGCCCGCGATTGGTCGAGGCGCTGCGCGACACACTGGCGCGCGGCGAGCAGTCACTGCTCTTCCTCAACCGCCGCGGCTACGCGCCGCTGACGTTGTGCCGCACCTGCGGCCACCGCTTTCAATGCCCGAACTGCACCGCCTGGATGGTCGAGCACCGGCTCACGCGCCGCCTCGCCTGCCATCACTGCGGCCATGTCGAGCCGGTGCCGCGGCTCTGTCCCGAGTGCAGCAACGAGGACACGTTGGTGGCGTGCGGTCCCGGGGTCGAGCGGATCGCCGACGAGGTCGCGGCGCTGTTCCCCGAGGCGCGCGCCGCGGTGGTGACGTCGGACACGATCTGGTCGCCCGCGAAGGCCGCCGAGTTCGTCGCCCGGATGGAGGAAGGCGCGATCGACATCGTCGTGGGCACGCAATTGGTGACCAAGGGCTATCACTTTCCCAACCTCACCCTGGTCGGGGTGGTCGACGCCGATCTCGGGCTCGACGGCGGCGACCTGCGTGCGGCCGAGCGGACGTTCCAGCAGATCCGCCAGGTCTCCGGTCGCGCCGGGCGCGGCGCGAAGAAGGGGCAGGTGTTCATCCAGACGCACAGCCCCAAGGCGCAGGTGATGCGGGCGCTGGTGACGGGCGACGCCGACGCCTTCTACGCCGCCGAGACCGAGGCGCGGCAGGACGCAGGGGCGCCGCCGTACGGCCGCTATGCCGCGATCATCGTCTCGAGCGAGGAGCAGGCCGCGGCGCACGAGGTGGCGCGGCTGATCGGGCGCCACGCGCCCGAGGTCGAGGGCATGGCGGTGTACGGCCCCGCCCCGGCGCCGCTGGCGATGCTGCGCGGGCGGCACCGCTTCCGCCTGCTGGTCCACGCGCGCCGCGGCATGGACGTGCAGGACGTGATCCGCGCCTGGCTGGGTGCGCTCGACTGGCCGGCGAAGGTGCGGGTCGCGGTGGACGTCGATCCGTACAGCTTCCTATGAGACGCGCCGGCGGCGGGACTCAGCCGGCGTGCTCGGCGAGTACGGTCAGTCCCTTGGCGTTGACCTCGGCGAAGCCGCCGCGGATCGCGATTGTCTCGGGCGCGGCGCCCGGTGCCTTCTGCACCAGCACGTCGCCATCGCGGATCGTCGACATGAAGGGCGCGTGCCCCTCGAGCACGGCGAAGTCGCCGTCGGTGCCGGGCACCGTGACCATATGCACCTCATCCGAGCGGATCAGGCGTTCGGGGGTGACGAGTTCGAAGTGCAGCATAGGTCTGATATCCTGAACGGCGTGGAAGGGATGAGGCCGAGGCGCGCGGGCGACTTCGCACGGGTGGCGGCGCAGGGCTAGTCGATCACAGCTTCAGCACCGCGATCAGCACACCGGTAGCGGCGAAAATCGCGCCGACGAGCCAGATCAGCAGCTGAGTCTTGGCCGATTCGATCCGGGCGGTCATGCGCTCCTCGACAAGGCGGAGATCGGTGGCGACCTGCATCAAGCGCGCGTCGACTTTGACGTCTGCCTCCTCGAGTCGCGCCTCGATCTGATCGAAGCGAGCGTCCACCCGAGCGAAGCGCGCATCGACCCGGGCGGCCTCTCGATCGAAGCGAGCGTCGATCCGGGCGGCCTCCTGGTCGAAGCGAGCGTCGATCCGGGCCGCCTCCTGCTCGAAGCGAGCGTCGATCCGCTCACCGAGCCGATCCAGGTCAGCCCTCGTCGCCGCGCCCTCGATCATCGCGCGACCGATCGCCGCGGCGATGGCCTCGGCCTGGTCCTGCGGCAGCGCTGCCGCGCGCAGGTCCTTCGCGATCGAGAGCGTGTCGATGCCCATACCACCCTGGAGTAGCCGGACACCGAACCCGAGTCGATCAGGCGTCCTGCGCCAGCTTCTCCGCTTTGGCGACCGCCTCGTCGATGCCGCCCACCATGTAGAAGGCGGCCTCGGGCAGATGGTCATATTCGCCGTTCACCACCGCCTTGAACGAGCGGATCGTGTCGTCGAGCTGGACGAACTTGCCCGGGATGTTGGTGAACACCTCGGCGACGTGGAACGGCTGCGACAGGAAGCGCTGGATCTTGCGCGCCCGGCTGACCGTCAGCTTGTCCTCCTCGGACAGCTCGTCCATGCCGAGGATCGCGATGATGTCCTGCAGCGACTTGTACTTCTGCAAGGTCGCCTGCACCGCCCGCGCGGTCTCATAGTGATCTTGCCCGACGGTGCGCGGCTCCAGCACGCGGCTGGTCGAGTCGAGCGGGTCCACCGCCGGATAGATCCCCAGCTCGGAGATCGCGCGGTTGAGCACGGTCGTCGCATCAAGGTGCGCGAAGGAGGTCGCCGGCGCCGGATCGGTCAGATCGTCCGCGGGCACGTAGACGGCTTGCACCGAGGTGATCGAACCCTTGTTGGTCGAGGTGATGCGCTCCTGCAGCGCACCCATGTCGGTCGACAGCGTCGGCTGATAGCCGACTGCCGACGGAATACGACCCAGCAGCGCCGACACTTCCGCGCCCGCCTGCGTGAAGCGGAAGATGTTGTCGACGAAGAAGAGCACGTCCTGCCCTTCCTGATCGCGGAAATACTCCGCAATCGCCAGGCCCGACAGCGCGACACGCGCCCGCGCGCCCGGCGGCTCGTTCATCTGGCCATAGACCAACGCCACCTTCGAGCCCTCGCTGATCGCGTTGCCGTCGGCATCCTTGGCGATCACGCCCGCGTCGAGGAACTCATGATACAGGTCGTTGCCCTCGCGGGTGCGCTCGCCGACGCCCGCGAACACCGAGGTGCCGCCATGGCCCTTGGCGATGTTGTTGATCAGCTCCTGAATCAGCACCGTCTTGCCGACGCCGGCGCCGCCGAACAGGCCGATCTTGCCGCCCTTGGCGTAGGGCGCGAGCAGGTCGATCACCTTGATGCCGGTGACGAGGATCGCGCTCTCGGTCGATTGGTCGACGAACAGTGGCGCCGCCGCATGGATCGGCGCTCGCAGCTCGGTCTGCACTGGCCCGCGCTCGTCGATCGGCTCACCGATGACGTTCATGATACGACCGAGCGTCGCTGGCCCGACCGGTACCTGGATCTGGCTGCCGGTGTCGGTAACGTTCTGGCCGCGGGTGAGACCTTCGGTCGAGTCCATCGCGATGGTGCGAACGGTGTTCTCGCCGAGATGCTGCGCGACCTCGAGCACCAGCCGCTGGCCGTTGTTGCTCGTCTCCAGCGCCGAAAGGATCGCGGGCAGGTTGTTGTCGAAATGAACGTCGACCACCGCGCCGATCACCTGGCTGATGCGGCCGACGTTGTTGCTGCCCGATCCGGTGCTCCCGTTGGTCGGGCGAATGTCTTCGGCGAGGGTTGCCATCACATCTTTCCTTGGTTCGTCTGCCCCGATGTAGGCGCGGAGCGGGTGAAGGTCACGGCCGACAGCCGCTCCTTTATGGTGGTGGTGCGGGTCACCCGCCGGGTCACAGCGCCTCCGCGCCCGAGATGATCTCCACCAGCTCGGTGGTGATCGCCGCCTGGCGCGCGCGGTTGTACTGGATGCTCAGCCGCTTGATCATGTCGCCCGCATTGCGCGTGGCATTGTCCATCGCGGTCATGCGGCTGCCCTGCTCGGACGCGGCATTCTCCAGCATAGCGCGGAAGATCTGGATCGCGACGTTGCGCGGCAGCAGGTCGGCGAGGATCGCCTCCTCGCTCGGCTCATATTCCACCGTGGACTCACCCGCGTTGGCCAGCCTGGGCTCGCCGCGATCGGGGATGGCGACCGGGATGATCTGCTGACCGACCGGCAGCTGGACGAGCGCCGACTGGAACTTGGCGTAGAACAGGTGAGCGACGTCGAACTCGCCCGCGGTGTAGCGCGTGATCAGATCGTCCGCGATCGCCTTGGCGTCGCCGAACGCGACGGTCTTCACCGTCGACAGGTCATGGTCGGCCTTGATCGCCTGCGGGTAGAAGCGGCGCAGCACGCGCCCCTTCTTGCCGGCGAGATAGAAGATCACGGTCTTGCCCGCGGCCTCCAGCTCCTCGGCCTTGCGGCGCGCGGCGCGGACGATGTTGGTGTTGAACGCGCCCGCGAGCCCGCGCTCCGAGGTGGCGACCACCAGCAGATGCACCTGGTCCTTGCCCGTGCCCGCCAGCAGCGGCGAGGCGCCGACGCCGACGTTGCGCGCCAGGCTGGCGACCACGCCCTCGAGCCGCTCGGCATACGGTCGGCCGGCGATCGCCGCCTCCTGCGCACGACGCAGCTTGGCGGCGGCGACCATCTTCATCGCCTTGGTGATCTTCTGCGTCGACTTGACCGAGCCGATGCGGATCTTGAGGGCCTTGAGTGACGCCATTTCCTGCCTTCTCATGCTCCTGCGAACGCAGGAGCCCAGGGTTACTTAGCGCGCCGCGGGTGGCGCTGGGCTCCTGCCTGAGCAGGAGCGCGCGTCAGGCGAAGGTCTTCGCGAACTGGTCGAGCGCGCTCTTGAGCTTGCCCTCGGTGTCCTTGCCCAGCTCGCGCGAGTCGCGGATCGCACCCAGCACGTCGGCATGCTCGTTGCGCAGGAACGCCAGCATCGCCGCCTCGTAGCGGGTCACGTCGGCAACCGGTACGCGATCGAGATAGCCGTTGGTGCCGGCGTAGATCGACGCGGTCTGCTCCTCGAACGGCATCGGCGAGAATTGCGGCTGCTTGAGCAGCTCGGTCAGCCGCGCGCCGCGGTTGAGCAGCTTCTGGGTCGAGGCGTCGAGGTCCGAGCCGAACTGCGCGAACGCCGCCATCTCGCGATACTGCGCCAGCTCCAGCTTGATCGAGCCCGACACCTTCTTCATCGCCTTGGTCTGCGCGGCGCCGCCGACGCGGCTGACCGACAGGCCGACGTTGATCGCGGGGCGGATGCCCGCGAAGAACAGGTCCGTCTCGAGGAAGATCTGACCGTCGGTGATCGAGATCACGTTGGTCGGGATGTACGCCGAGACGTCACCCGCCTGAGTCTCGATGATCGGCAGCGCGGTGAGTGAGCCGTTGCCGTTGGCGTCGTTCATCTTCGCGGCGCGCTCGAGCAGGCGCGAGTGGAGATAGAAGACGTCACCGGGATAGGCTTCGCGGCCCGGCGGACGGCGCAGCAGCAGCGACATCTGGCGATAGGCCACCGCCTGCTTCGACAGGTCGTCGAACACGATCACGGCGTGCATGCCGTTGTCACGAAAATACTCGCCCATCGCGGTGCCGGTGTAGGGCGCGAGGAACTGCAGCGGTGCCGGGTCCGACGCGGTCGCGGCGACGACGATGGAATAGTCCATCGCGCCGTTCTCTTCGAGCGTGCGGACGAGCTGCGCGACGGTCGAACGCTTCTGGCCGACCGCAACATAGACGCAGTAGAGCTTCTTCGACTCGTCGGTGCCGGCGTTTGCCTGCTTTTGGTTGATGAACGTGTCGATCGCGATCGCCGACTTGCCGGTCTGGCGGTCACCGATGATCAGCTCGCGCTGGCCGCGCCCGACCGGCACCAGCGCGTCGATCGCCTTGAGCCCGGTCTGCACCGGCTCGTGCACCGACTTGCGCGGGATGATGCCGGGCGCCTTGACCTCGACGCGGCTGCGCTTCTCGGCGACGATCGGGCCCTTGCCGTCGATCGGATTACCGAGTCCGTCGACCACGCGGCCGAGCAGGCCCTTGCCGACGGGCACGTCGACGATGGTGCCGGTGCGGCGGACGACGTCCCCCTCTTTGATCTCCGAGTCCGACCCGAAGATCACGACGCCGACATTGTCGGCCTCGAGATTGAGCGCCATGCCCTGCACGCCGTTCGCGAATTCGACCATCTCGCCGGCCTGGACGTTGTCGAGCCCGTAGATGCGCGCGATGCCGTCACCGACGCTGAGCACCTGGCCGGTCTCGGACACCTGGGCCTCGGTGCCGAAATTGGCGATCTGGTCCTTGATGACCTTCGAGATTTCTGCGGCGCGGATATCCATTGTGGTTAGCCCTTCATCGCGCTGGCGAGCGCATTCAAACGGGTACGGATCGAGGAATCGATCATCTGGGAGCCGATGCGGACGACGAGTCCGCCGAGGATCGCCGGATCGACCTCGAGGTCGACCGACACCTCGCGGCCGACGCGGCGGCGGAGCTGCTGCTTGAGTTCGTCGACCTGCTCGGCGGAGAGCGGGTGCGCGCTGGTCACTTCGGCGGTGGTCTCGCCGCGGTGACGCGCCGCGAAGGTGCGGAAGGCCCGGATGATCTGCGGCAGCTGCGACAGCCGGCGATTCTCCGCGAGTACGCCCAGGAAGCTGCGCGTCGTGGCATCGACGCCGATCGCGTCAGCCGCCGCGACCACCGCGCGCACCGCATCGCGGCGCGCCACCACGGGGGAGGCGATCAGCGCGCGAAAGTCGGCCGATTCGGCGAGCGCATCGCGTACCGCAGCGAGGCTGCGCTCGACCTGATCGACCGCCTTGGCTTCCACCGCCAGATCGAACAGCGCACTCGCATAGCGCCCGCCGAGGCTGGCCTGGATGCTGCTGCCCTGATTACCGCTGGAACTCTCCACGCGATCCACTTTCCTCGCATAAACCCAAGGGTGTCGAACCCATGCGACCGGGTGGCGCGCGACGGCGCCTTCGCTTGGGACAGCGGCGCGCGTAGCAAAGGGTTGCCGGGGATGCAACCGGAGCGGGCCGGCGCGGTGTTGAACATGATCAACGGCGTGCGCGGCGGCGTGAGGGTTCGAGCGCAAGCCGTGGGATGCGATAAGGGGCGCGGTGGCGTATAGGTCAGCGGGTAATGGTCGCGGCCCGGTAAGTGCCAATACCGCCGCGACGCCGAGGCAAGCGAGATGGCCGATGACCGACACGGCGCCCCTCCCCTGTGACATTCCGTCGTCCCGGACGTGGTCCGGGATCCACCGGTCCGCGCACCCCGAAACCGAGCCGTATGCGACACGGAGGGACCCGGACCAAAGCCGGGGTGACGAGAAACTCGTGGTGCACGACGGCGACCAAGCGGGCCGCACCGGCACCTCATCCACCGTCGCGGTCACTCCCGCTCGCATCGACCCCGACGCCGCCTGGGCCGCCTTCGTCCGCCGCGATCGCGCCTATGACGGCCGCTTCGTCGTCACCGTCAGCTCGACCCGCATTTATTGCCGGCCGAGCTGCGCGGCGCGACGGCCCCGACGCGAGCACGTCGGCTTCCTGGCCGACGGTCCCGCCGCGCGCGCGGCAGGGTATCGCGCCTGCCGCCGCTGCCTGCCCGACGACGCCACGCGCGAGGCGACCGCGGTGACGCGCGCGCTCACACTGCTCGACCACGCCGAGCGCCCCCTTTCGCTTGCCGCCCTCGCCGCGTCGGTCGGCTACGCGCCGCATCACTTCCAGCGGCTGTTCACCCGCGCCACCGGCCTCTCCCCCGCCGCCTACGCCCGTGACCAACGCGCGGCGCGCGCCGCCGCGGCGCTGCGCGCCGAGGGCAACGTCACCGCCGCGATCTACGCCGCCGGCTATGCCGCGCCGAGCCGCTTCTACGCCGACGCCGCCGCGCTCGGCATGGCGCCCGCCGCCTGGGCGAGCGGAGGTGCGGGTGAGCGAGTCGCTTGGTGTGAGGTGTCGACGCCGCTCGGAGCGCTGCTGGTGGCGCAGACCGGGCGCGGCTTGTGCCATGTCGCGCTGGACGAACGCATCGACGCGCTGGTGGCGTTGCTGCCTGCGGCGACGCTGGTGGAGGCGGACGCGGGCGAGCGGGCGCGCGCGCTGCGTTGGCTGGAGGCGGCGGCGGTGCCGCTCGACGCCGCGCTGACGCAGACACAGCGGCGGGCCCTGTTCCTCGCGGCGGTGCGGGCGGCGGGGCGGGCGACGGACTGATCTGCTCTTGTGCTCCTGCGCACGCACGAGCCCAGGGCCAGAAACTTCGGCCCTCCCTGGGGATCATTGCGACATCGCTCGAATTGCGCGCTGCGCCACCGTGTCTCGGCGAGAGCCGCAATCCGGAGCCAGGCGAAACCATGCCTTCTGGTGCGCGCGACACCGGGCTCCTGCGGGCGCAGGAGCACGAACAGGAGCTCCGCAACGATCCCGGCGAAGGGGAGCTCCTGCGGGCGGTCCTCTTGACTGAGCCCCGGCCTGCGCCGGAGCACAGGCCCGGCCGGCTCACGCCGGTGGACCCGTGGTTAGGCGATTATAAAGGCTTCTCGCTTAGCTCGAATGCCGGACTTTCGAGGATACCGGGTCGATGAACGCGTTCGGGCGCCGCAATGGCGGAATGGGGACGACAGGCGCGCGCGGCGGCTTCGGCGTGGCGCGGCCGATGCAGGCCAATCCACTCGCGCGCCCCGAGATCGAAGCTTTTCCCGCCGCCGACGCGCTCGCGCTCGCGCTCCCCGGCGAGGGCGACTTGTCGCTGATCCCGCAAGGCACCGTCGACGCGATGCAGCGACTCGCCGACCGCCAGAACGCCAGCGGCGACGCCGGCGCGAGCCGGATGGAGGGCTTCGAGGCCTCGATCCACCGGATCAAGGAGCAGGTGCTGCCGCGCCTGCTCGAACGAGTCGACCCCGAGGCCGCCGCGACGCTCGGCAAGGACGAGCTCGCCGAAGAGTTCCGCCCGATCATCGGCGAGGTGCTCGCCGAATTGAAGCTGACGCTCAACCGCCGCGAGCAGTTCGCGCTGGAGAAGGTGCTGGTCGACGAGCTGCTCGGGCTCGGGCCGCTCGAGGAGCTCCTCGCCGACGCCGACATCAGCGACATCATGGTCAACGGCCCCGACCAGACCTTCGTCGAGCGCAAGGGCAAGCTGGAGCTGGCCAACATCCAGTTCCGCGACGAGGAGCACCTCTTCCAGATCGCGCAGCGGATCTGCAACTCGGTCGGACGCCGCGTCGACCAGACCACGCCTTTGGCCGACGCCCGCCTCAAGGACGGCAGCCGCGTCAACGTGATCGTGCCGCCGCTCAGCCTGCGCGGCACCGCCATCTCGATCCGCAAGTTCTCCGCCAAGCCGATCACGCTCGACATGATGGCGGGCTTCGGCAGCATGTCGGCGAAGATGGCGACCGCGCTCAAGATCGCGGGGGCGTGCCGCTTCAACGTCGTGATCTCGGGCGGCACCGGCTCGGGCAAGACGACGATGCTCAACGCGCTGTCGAAGATGATCGACCCGGGCGAGCGTGTGCTGACGATCGAGGACGCCGCCGAGCTGCGGCTCCAGCAGCCGCACTGGCTGCCGCTCGAGACCCGCCCGGCCAACCTCGAGGGCCAGGGCGAGATCTCGATCCGCGATCTCGTCAAGAACGCACTGCGTATGCGCCCCGATCGCATCATCCTGGGCGAGATCCGCGGCAGCGAGTGTTTCGACATGCTCGCCGCGATGAACACCGGCCATGACGGGTCGATGTGTACGCTCCACTCCAACTCGCCGCGTGAGGCGCTGGCGCGCATGGAGAACATGGTGATGATGTCGGACATCAAGGTGCCCAAGGAAGCAATCAGCCGCCAGATCGCCGACTCCGTCGACATGATCATCCAGGTCAAGCGCCTGCGCGACGGCTCGCGCCGCGTCACCAACATCACCGAGGTGATCGGCATGGAGGGGCCGGTGATCGTGACGCAGGAGCTGTTCAAGTTCGAGTATCTCGACGAGAGCGCGGACGGCAAGATCATCGGCGAGTATCGATCGATGGGGCTGCGCCCCTACACGTTCGACAAGGCCAAGCAGTTCGGCTTCGACCAGGCGTATCTGGAGGCGTGCCTGTAACGCGCTGTGCTATCGCTACTAACGCGGCGCGTTTTGCGGCTTTGGCCCGAGATCAGGACGAGAGAAGGCTCTCGAAACCATCTGCGAAAAGGCGAGTGACCGAACCATGCGTTCCATCTAGCTCGGCCCACTGGCCCGATGGATTGCACTCGAAGAAGACCGTCTTGCCGTCAGGTGTTACCGCAAAATCGAACACACCGCTGTGCAGATGAGACCTGCGCAGGAAGGCGCTCGTGAAGTCTTGTATCTCCGGCGAGAGCGGGACAGGCTCGCGACCGACAATTCCGGGCAACCTTTCGGCGCGCCGCCAGTCGATCATAGAGCGAGGCGACGCTTGCGAGTCGATCTGAAAGCCCAGGCACGCGTCGCCGAACGCAACGACCCTCAGCTCGTGCGATTTCTCGATATACGCTTGGTAGATCGCCGGGAAGGATGCCACTTGCTCATCACTGGCGGCGGAGATCTCCGCGACCGTCACCAGATTGGCCATGATGCTTATAAGCGTCGCATCGTCGCTGCCGTAAGCCGGAGCGAAGCTCATACTGAAGGGTTTTACGATCAATCGACCGAAAGCCTGGATGAACGCGATGATCTCAGCCTTGTCACACGAGACAAGCGTGTCCGGGACTGCGAAGCCGAGCGAGCGTGCGACATCTAGCTGGGTCAGCTTGTCGGGTAACCCGCGCCACTCATTGTTGAAGCAGCCGCAACCACGGCCGGCGATCAGCGACAGCGCGACATCGCGCCGCGTTGTGGCCTCGAAGCTGCGGCGCTGATCGTCCGCCGAGCGATAGCGGATCGTCCGATGCTTGCTCCTGAGCCACCACCAGTCCTTAGGCTCAACCGGAACGGCTATGCCGCTCGCCTCCGTAAGGCGGACCGATGGGAGACGAGCTCCTTCCTCGTCCGATACCGGTGAGTAGACGAGGCACGTCACTCCCTTAGTTAGCAGCTCAGCGGTGACGCCTCTGATGTGAGGATCACCGGGCGAGCCAAGGATATGGAGCCGCGCGCGCTGCCCTATCATCGGGCGCTCACCGGCCCGATCGCCGGCGGAGAGGCTGTCAGACAGGTACCTACGGAGAAGACGCCGTTGAAGCCATCGGTGATCGTCGGCAGGGCGCGAACATAGGCCGACTTATGTGTGCCCTTGCCTGAGAGTGGATGAGGGCCGCAACCATCTTGCTGACAGTTCCACGCGCTACCGGCGGCAGGCTCTGACTGGAGCGACAAGACGTCTGCGGCGGGAAGATGGCTGGCGGCGGGCGCGAACATCATACCCGGCTGACGTACCAGATGCGCGTGTAAGCTCCCCACCAGGATCAGCACGACGCTGTTCGGGTGGGTGTCTGCAAGACTTGCCCAGCGATCCGCCATCGCCAGCTCATAATAATGTTGGTCGAGACGGCCGCTGGCTCGCGGCTGCGTCCCATGCACCTCGATCGATCGGCCGGCAGCGCGCCAGTCGCGCAAGCGGCGCAGCAACGTCAACATCGCGATGCTCGATCGACCGTCCGCCATGTCTCGCGCCCAGATGTCGGATCGCAGCAGTCGCTCGGCAGCCGCATCGTCGCCGGAAGAGGCAAGGTATCGCGCGACGTCCACGTCGGTCCGTTCGTCGAACTCGAGCGCGACAACCACGGAGCGCCGCGTAGCAACAACGCAGGCGATGTCTCCGAAGAGGCGTGGAATCTGGTCGGTGCCATGGATCTCACCGACGATTATGAATCGCGGCGCGCGCTCCGCCAACTCCTCGGTGCCGAGGAGAGAGGCGCAGACCTGCGGATCATCGACGCGTCCGACAGAAGGCGTGAGGGGCCGCGCTGCTCCGCTCGTCGCGAGCATGAAGAGTATAGCGGCAGATGGTAGCAGTGCCATAAATTCCCGATAGCGGTAGGCGGCCCGCACGCGAGCCGGCGAGAAAAATTAGGGATCGTCGCTGTGGATTCCGCGCCCACCGTCATTGGGGGTATACCAGTTGCCGGTATTTCCAGTTGGCGTCGAATAGATCGCGCCATCCGGATCTCCACCCGCCACCATCACTTTCTCTTCTTCGCTTAATTCTTGAATAGGCTCATTTTTGCCGGACAGAGATGGCTCTGCCATCGTCTTCTCCGAGAATGAAACCGACTCATCGTCGGCAAAGGTATTCTGCCTTCGACGGATTATTTTTTCTATTACAAGGATGGCTTAACGCGGCCAAACTTGTCACTAAGCTTTTCGGATTATTGACGATCTTCAAATTTGCAGTGCTGCATGGCGTTTGATCGATGCAATCATCGCGGTCATAGCTCCATGATGCCGGTACCCGGTTGACCCCGCGCCTGCCGCGACGCAGCATCGCGCCATGGCCACGCTCCCCCCCATCACCAACAATCCCGACGTCCGCTACCTCGGCCGCGTGCTGGGCGACGTCATCCGCGCTTACGGGGGCGAGACGCTCTACGAGCGTACCGAGGCGATCCGCTCCGCCTCGGTGGAGCGCCACCGCGGCAACGGCCAGGGCTCGCCCGACGTCGGGCTCGGCGCGCTCGACCTCGACGAGACGCTCGACTTCGTGCGCGGCTTCATGCTGTTCTCGATGCTCGCCAATCTCGCCGAGGACCGGCAGGGGATCGCCGCCGAAGAAGGCGCCGACGTCGCCGCCGCGCTCGGCCGACTGGCCGAGGCCGGGGTTGACCGCGACCAGGTGCTCGCCCTGCTTGATCGCGCGCTGATCGCGCCGGTGCTCACGGCTCATCCCACCGAGGTGCGGCGCAAGAGCATGATCGATCACCGCAACCGCATCGCGCAGCTGATGGCGCTGCGCGACCGCGGCGTCGACGCCACGCCCGAGGGCGACCAAGTCGACGAGGCGATCGTGCGCCAGGTCGCGCTGTTATGGCAGACCCGCGTGCTGCGGCGCGAACGGCTCTACGTCACCGACGAGGTGGAGACTGCGCTCAGCTACCTGCGCGACGTCTTCCTGCCCGTGATCCCCGCGCTCTACCAGCGCTGGGATCGTGCGCTGGGCGCGCGCGTGCCCGCCTTCCTGCGCCCGGGCAGCTGGATCGGCGGCGACCGCGACGGCAACCCCTTCGTCACCGCGGACAGCCTGCGTGCCGCGCTCGCGCGCGCCTCCCGCGCGGTGTTGGGCTATTATCTCGACCAGCTCCACGCGATGGGCGCCGAGCTGTCGATCTCTTCCGACCATGGCGCGGTCGACGAGGGCGTGCTCGCCCTGGCCGAGGCGAGCGGCGACACCTCGGAGACGCGCAGCGACGAGCCTTATCGCCGTGCCATCAGCGGCATCTACGCCCGGACCGCGGCGACCTATCAGAAGCTCACCGGCGAACCCGCGCCGCGCCCCGGCACGCTGCGCGGCGAGCCCTATCCCGACCCCGCCGCGCTGCGCGCCGATCTCAAGACGATCGCGCGCCCGCTCTCGGCCGAGGGCGCCGGGCTGCTCGGCACCGGCGGGGCGATCGGGCGGCTGATCCGCGCGGTCGAGGTGTTCGGCTTCCACCTCGCCACGCTCGACCTGCGCCAGAACAGCGCGGTGCACGAGAAGGTCGTCGCCGAGATGCTGCGCGGCGCCGGCGTCTGCGCCGATTACACCGCGCTCGACGAGGACGCGCGCGTGATGCTGCTGCGCCAGGAGTTGGCCACGCCACGCCCGCTGACCAGCCGCTTCACCGCCTATTCGGACGAGACCGCGTCCGAACTGGCGATCGTCCAGGCCGCCGCCGAGGCGCATGCCACCTACGGCGCGGCGTGCATCCGGCAGTATATCGTGTCGATGACCAAGTCGGTGTCGGACCTGCTCGAGGTCCACCTGCTGCTCAAGGAGGTCGGCCTATACCGTCCCGCGGCAGACGGCGCGCTTGCGAGCGCCGCGGTGATGGCGGTGCCCTTGTTCGAGACGATCGAGGATCTCGAGGCCGCGCCCGCGATCATGACCGAGTGGTTCGCCATTCCCGAGGTGCGCGACATCGCGCGCGCGCGCGGGCATCAAGAAGTGATGATCGGCTATTCCGACAGCAACAAGGACGGCGGCTATCTCACCTCGACCTGGCAGCTGTCGCGCGCCTCGACCGCGCTGAAGCCGGTGTTCGATGCCGCTGGGGTGGGCATGCAGCTGTTCCACGGCCGCGGCGGTGCGGTCGGGCGCGGCGGCGGCTCCAGCTTCGCCGCGATCCGCGCGCAGCCCGCGGGAACGGTGCAGGGCCGCATCCGCATCACCGAGCAGGGCGAGGTGATCGCGGGCAAATACGGCACTCGCGAAAGCGCCACCACAAACCTGGAGGCGATGGCCTCGGCCACCTTGCTCGCCAGCCTCGAGCCCGAGCAGCTCTCCAACAGCGACAATGCCAGCTTCGCCGCGGCGATGGACCGGCTCTCTGACGCCGCTTTCCGCGCCTATCGCGGGCTGGTCTACGAGACCGAGGGCTTCCGCACCTTCTTCCGCCAGATGACCCCGATCGCCGAAATCGCCGGGCTCAAGATCGGCAGCCGTCCTGCCAGCCGCAAACAGTCCGACGCGATCGAGGACCTGCGCGCAATCCCCTGGGTATTCAGCTGGGCGCAGGCGCGCGTGATGCTGCCGGGCTGGTACGGCGTCGGACAGGCGATCGCCGCGTTCGAGGACCGCGCGTTGCTGCGCGAGATGGCGCAGGGCTGGCCGCTGTTCGCCGCGACGCTGGCCAATATGGAGATGGTGCTCGCCAAGTCGGACATGGGGATCGCCGCGCGCTACGCCGGGCTGGTCGAGGACGCCGGGCTGCGCGACTCGGTCTTCGGCCGCATCCGCGACGGCTGGCAGCAGACCCACGACGGATTGCTCGACGTCACCGCGCAGTCGCATCTGCTCGAGAAACATCCGGCGCTCGACGCCTCGATCCGGTTGCGGCTGCCCTATATCGAGCCGCTCAACCTGCTCCAGATCGAGCTGATGAAGCGCCACCGCGCCGGCGAAGGCGACGAGCGTGTGCGTCAGGGCATCCTGCTGTCGATCAACGCGATCGCGACGGCGCTGCGCAACTCGGGGTGAGGGGTGGGAGGCATCCTTTCTGCCGCCCGTTCCTCGCCCAGATCGCCTCCTCCTACCGATGTCATCCCCGCGAAGGCAGCGACCCATGCACGCTGTCGTCGCGGCTCTTTCGAGGGCACGCGCGTCTGGATCCCCGCCGCCACGGGGATGCGGGTGGTCGGTATGAGGCGGTTGGACGTAACATGAACCACGTCCTAGCCGCCCCCGTAGCGGCCCCTACCCCTCCAAACTCTTCGACGCCTGTTCGAACAAGTCCTTGCTGATCCCGGGCGTCGCGACGATCCGCTCCAGCTCGGCGCGCATCAGCGCCGCGCGGGGCGGGTCGAAGCGGCGCCAGCGGCCGAGCGGGGGCAGCAGCCGCGCCGAGGTCTGCGGGTTGAGCGGGTCGAGCGCGAGCAGCTGGTCCGCCAGCCAGCGATAGCCTGCTCCGCCGACGATATGGAAGGCGCGCTGGTTGACCGCGAAGGCGCCGATCAGCGCGCGCGCGCGGTTGGGGTTGGCGAGCGAGAAGTCGGGGTGGCGCGCCAGCTCGGCGACCAGTGCGGGCGTGTCGTCGCGCGAGGCCAGCGCCTGCGTCTGGAACCATTTGTCGAGCACCAGCGGGTTGTCGGCGTAGCGCGCGTAGAAGGCCGCCAGCGCGGCATCGCGCTCATCGGAGTGGCCGCTCGCCAGCGCGGTGAGCGCGCCCTGTCGATCGGTCATGTTGTCCGCTGCCGCGAACTGCGCCCAGGCCAGCGCCGACGCGTCCGCCGCGCCACCCGCCTGGAGATAGTGGAGCGCGACATTGCGTAAGCGCCGCACGCCCTTGGCCGCCGGTGTGTAAGCGTAAGGCGCGCGCTCGCCGAGGTCGCAGGCGGCGCGCCAGCGCTGGTCGAGCGCACGCGCGAGCGTACGCCGCAGCGCCTCCCGCGCGGTGAAGACCGCCTCGGGGTCGACCGTGGCGAGCTGGTCGCCGATAAAATTCTCTGATGGCAGCAGCACCGCCTCGGCGACGAAGGCGCGGTCGAGCGTGGGATCGTCGAGCGTGTCCGCCACCGCCTCGACCACGGCGCGATGATTGGCCTCACCCTCGACGGTAGCCGCTACCAACGTGTCGAGCATGAGCTGCTGCATCGCCTCGTAGCGCGCGAAGGAATCGTCGTCGTGGCGCGCGAGGAAGGCGAGGTCCGCGGCGCTGCGATCGCTCTCGATGATCACCGGCGCGGAGAAGCCACGATTGAGCGACACGATCGGCCGCTCGGTCACGTCCTCGAAGGTGATGCTCTCCGCCGCGTCACGCAGCAGCACCAGCCGCTCGGCGCCGAGCGGCTGGCCGCTGGCGCTGCCGAACAGCCGCATCCGCAGCGGCAGCACCTGCGACGCCTTGCCGCTCTGGCCGGGCGTGTCGGGCACCTTCTGCGCGAGGTGGAGCAGCGCGCGGCCGCTGCCGGGCTCATGCTCGATCGTAGCGGAGACGCGCGGCGTGCCCGCCTGACTGTACCACAGGCGGAACTGCACGAGATCGACGCCGCTCGCCTCCTCCATGCAGCGGACGAAGTCCTCGCAGGTCGCGGCAGTGCCGTCGTGGCGGTCGAAGTACCGGTCGGCACCCGCGCGGAAGGCAGCGTCGCCCAGCATGGTCGCCAGCATGCGGATCAGCTCGGCGCCCTTGTTGTAGATGGTCGCGGTGTAGAAGTTGCTGATCTCGATGTAGCTCTCGGGCCGCACCGGGTGGGCGAGCGGGCCCGCGTCCTCGGGGAATTGCGCCGCACGCAGCCCGCGCACGTCCTCGATTCGCTTCACCGCGGCGGAACCCTGGTCGGCACTGAACGACTGGTCGCGGTATACGGTGAAGCCTTCCTTGAGGCTCAGCTGGAACCAGTCGCGGCAGGTGACGCGATTGCCCGACCAATTGTGGAAATATTCGTGCGCCACCACCGCGGCGACGGCGTCATAATCGTAATCGGTGGCGGTGTCGGGGTCAGCGAGGATGTAGCGGCTGTTGAAGATGTTAAGTCCCTTGTTCTCCATCGCGCCGAAGTTGAAGTCGTCGACCGCGACGATGTTGAACACGTCGAGGTCGTACTCGCGGCCGTAGACACGCTCGTCCCACGCCATCGAGAGCTTCAGCGCGTCGAGCGCGTGCGCGGTCTTGGGCAGATCGGCGGCGCGGACCCAGATGCCAAGCGCCACCTCACGCCCCGAGCGCGTGGTGAAGGTGTCACGGTTGACCGCCAGGTCACCCGCCACCAGCGCGAAGAGGTAGGAGGGCTTGGGATAGGGATCGTGCCACTCGGCCCAGTGCGTTTCGTCGGCGCCCTCGCCCTCGGCGATGGGGTCGCCGTTGGCGAGCAGCACCGGGAAGCGGCGCCGGTCGGCGCTCATCCGCACCCGATAGGTGGCGAGCACGTCGGGCCGGTCGGGGAAATACGTGATGCGGCGGAAGCCCTCGGCCTCGCACTGCGTGCACAGGATCCCGCCCGAGGCGTACAGCCCCATCAGCTGGGTGTTGCGATCGGGCGCGATCTCCACCTCGGTCTCGATCACGTGACGGTCGCCCGCGAGCGCTACGACGAGCTGTTCGCCCTCGATCGTCCAGCCCTCGGACGGCGCGCCGTCGACCGTCACCGCGAGCGGCACCTGCCCCGCGCCGTCGAGCCGCAGCGGCAGGGCGTGCGTGCCGTTGCGCACAACGGTCAGGCGCGCGCGGACACGCGTGAGCGTCGGGTCCAGTGCGAAGTCGAGCGCGACCTCGGGGACGAGCCAGGCGGGCGCCTGATAGTCGCGGCGATAGGTGACAAGGGGTGCGGCGGCGGGGAGGCGTGCGTCCATGGGGTTGACTATAATCGGGCGCCGCGCTGGTTCCATGGGAAAGCGGCCTTCGTCTCCGCCGCACCGGGCCAATCGGCAGGTGCACGACGAGAAAAGCTAAGCTACGGCGATTCCTTCCAATTGCCGAAGGTCGCCGATGTACCGTCGTATCGTCACCCCGCTGCTGCTCGCCTGCGCCACCGTCGCCACCGCCCAGACCCCCGCCCCCGCTGCGACGCCGGCCGCGCGCAACGCCCCGCTGCCCGCCGACCAGGCAGCGATGAAGGCGCACGTGATGTTCCTCGCCTCGGACGCGATGCGCGGGCGCGAGGCGGGCAGCGGCGAGTATGACATCGCCGCGCAATATGTCGCGTCCCAGTTTTACGCCGCCGGTCTCAAGCCGATGGGTGACGACGCAGGCTACCTCCAGAAAGTTCCGCTGACCGCCTATAAAATCGCGGACCAGGGCGCATTCAGCTGGGCGCCGACCGCTGGCGCGCCGCAGAAGCTGGCGTTCGGCACCGATTACGTGCCCACCGCCAACCCAGCCGCCAAGACGACGCGCGTGTCGGCGCCGGTGGTCTATGTCGGCTACGGCCTGTCGGCGAGCGCCTATGGCATCGACGATTACGCCGGCGTCGACGTGCGCGGCAAGATCGTCGCTTATGTCGGCGGCGTGCCCGCGGGGCTGCCGAGCGAGATCGCGGCGACGCTGAGCGGCGCGCCCGCGCGGCTGGCCGCCGCCGCGGCGCACGGCGCGGTGGGAGCGGTCGCGATCGCCGATCTGCGCTCGCCGGGGCGCGGCGCGCCGGGGTTCGACACGGTGAAGAAGGGCTACGACTCGGAGCGGGTGACCTGGGCACTGCCCGACGGCACCGGCAGCACCGCGTCTCCCTTGGTCCCGCTGCTCGGCACGCTCTCCACCGCGGGCGCGGCCAAGCTCTTCGGGCGCGACTGGGCGACGATGGCGCGGGCGGCGAGGAAGAAGGTGCTGCGCGCGCGCCCGATCACCGCCGCCGGCATGCTCACCGTGCAGAGCGCGACCGGCTTCCGCGCATTGCCGAGCAGCAACGTCATCGGCATGATCCCCGGCACCGACCCGAGCGTCGGACGCGAGACCGTGGTGCTGTCGGCGCACCTCGATCACGTCGGCGTCGGCAAGGCGGTGAAGGGCGATACGATCTACAACGGCGCGCTCGACGACGCGATCGGCATCGCCAGCCTGATCGAGGCCGCCAAGCGCTTCAAGCAGGCGCCGCCGCCGAAGCGATCGGTGCTGTTCCTCGCCGTGACGGCCGAGGAGAAGGGGCTCGTCGGCAGCGACTATTTCACCAATCACCCGACCGTGCCGATCGCCGACATCGTCGCCGACGTGAACCTCGACATGCCGATCCTGACCTATAAGTTCGAGGACATGGTGGTGTTCGGCGGCGACCGTTCGTCGCTCGGACCGATCATCGCGCGCGCGGTCGGCGCGATCGGCGTCGGCCTCTCGCCGGATCCGATGCCGGAGGAGGCGATCTTCGTCCGCTCGGACCATTTCCGCTTCGTGCAGAAGGGCGTGCCCTCGGTCTTCCTGTGGCCGGGGCAGAAGGGGCCGGGCAAGGCCGCGGTCGCCGACTTCATGGGCAATTGCTACCACAAGCCGTGCGACGATCTGTCGCAGCCGATCCTGTGGGACCAGGGGGTCCGCTTCGTCGACGCCAATTACCGCATCGCGCGCGAGATTGCCGACGCCGCCGACCGGCCGCGCTGGAACAAGGGCGATTATTTCGGCCTGTTGTTCAAGGGCCCGATGGCGGCACAATGAGCCGCCGCGGCGGGCGCGGCGCTCAGTCGAGCGGCCGCGCCGCGCGCTCGGCGTAGAGGTGGGTGCAGACCTGGGCCTCGGGCGTGTCGCCCGGCTCCAGCGCCGCGACGGTGACCCAACCCTGCGCCCGCATCGCCGCACCCTCCGCCGGCGGCGTGCCGAACGGCAGAAACAGCCGGCGGCGCTCGCCCGCGGGCTGGTCGCCGATCAGCCGGTCCGCGAACAGCGAGAAGCCGGTTGCCGCCTCCTCCGCGCCGCCCTCATGCACCACCGTGTAGGTGCCGCCGCGGCCGACCTCCGCCGCCGAGGTGCCGGTGAAGAGCGAGAAGCCGAGCCAGCTCTGATATTCGAAGCCGTGCCGCTCGGTCGGGTCGAGCGTCAGCACCGCGCGCCCGTCCACCGCACGCGCGATCGCGGCGAGCGCGTCGAGCCGTGATCCCAGCGCGCCGTCGCGGTCGAACTCGCGCAGCCGCGCCAGCGCCTGATCGAACGGCCCCGCCGCGGCGACCAGCGGCAGATAGTCGGGCGCCAGCTCGGCGACCGCGCCCGCGTCCTTGGCGTCGAGCCGCTGGCGCAGCAAGTCGAGCTTCTCGGAGGCGACCGGCAGCGCGCCCGCCGCCAGCGTGTCGACCAGATCGGGCAAAGTGAAATCGATCGAGGGTCGCGCCACGCCCGCCGCGGCAACCGCCTCGATCGCCACAATTACCACCTCCTGCGCCGCGGCGACGGTGTCGAGCCCGAACAATTCGGCGCCGATCTGCCGCGTCTCGCGCGCGGGGGCGAGCTGGCTGGCGCGCAGCTTGAGCACCGCCCCGGCGTAGCTCAGCCGCACCGGCCGCGGGTGGTGCCCCATCCGCGTCGCCGCGATCCGGGCCACCTGCGCGGTGAGGTCCGGCCGGATTGCCAGCGTGCGCTGCGACACCGGGTCGACGAAGCGCACCGCGTCCTGCAGCGCGCCGGCCTTGAGCCGCGAGCCCAGCCCCTCGGCGAACTCGGCGAGCGGCGGATCGACGCGCTCATAGCCGTGCGCTTGGATCGCGCCGAGCACGCGCGCCTCGAGCGCCGCGGCGGCGTCGGCGACGGGCGGCAGGCGGTCGCGCAGCCCCTCGGGCAGCAGCGCCGTCACGCGCGACGCTTCCGCTCGTCCGCCACGAGGAGGCAGGGGTGAGGCGTCATCGTCATCGTCCCGTTCGCGTTGCGGCGGCGCACCCGATGGCCGCGCGCCTCGAGCCCTGCTGTCCGCCGGTCGCCGCCCGATTGATCGCTGCGCGCGCCGCCGTCAACCTCGCCGGCGCGCACGCCCGCGCCGCGCCCGCAAGTGGTTGAGAAATCGCGGCACCCGCGCGCGCCCCGCGGCGTTACCCCGCCATGCCCACGCCTTCCGATCACCCGCTCCGCCTCGGCTTCCCGGTCAAGGTAATGGGCAAGCCCGGCCTCAAGAGCGGCGACACGCGCCGCTGGCAGGCCAATCCGCATCTGAAATGCTCGCTCGAGCAGGTCGACCAGGTGCTCGACTATCTCGCCAGCGAGCGGCTCGACATGTACCGGCTCTCGTCCGATCTGGCGCCCTATGCCACGCATCCGGACATGCCGCAGTTCCACGACATGGTGCGCGAGAGCGACGCCGAGCTCGCCGCCTTCGGTGCCAAGGCGCGCGCGCTCGGCATTCGGCTGTCGTTCCACCCGTCGCAATATGTGCTGCTCAACAGCCCCGACGACGCACTCACCGCCAAGTCGATCTGGGACCTGTCGTCACAGGCCGAGATGCTCGACCGCATGGGGCTGGACGAGGAAGCAGTGATGGTGACTCACGTCGGCGGTGTCTACGACGACCATGCCGCCAGCCGGGAGCGCTGGCTGCGCGGGTGGGAGCGCTGCCCCGAGCATGTGCAGCAGCGAATCGTGCTCGAAAACGACGACCTGCGCTTCTCCGCCGCCGACGCTTTGTGGATCCACGAGCGCTGCGGGGTGCGGCTGATCTTCGATTATCAGCATTTCTGGTGCCTCAACCCCGAGGGGCTGGACATGCGCGAGACGCTGGAGCGCTTTCTCGCGACCTGGCCGACCGGCGTGCGGCCGAAGATCCACTTTTCCTCGCCACGCACCGAGATGCGCGAGATCAAGCAGAAGATCACCGCCAAGCAGCGCGCGAGCGGCAAGACGGTGCGAAAGGGCGAGCTGGTCAAGGCGCCGGTCAAGGCGGGCGCGCGCGTCAAGACGGTGCTGCGTCCACCGGTGTGGACCGGCCACGCCGACTTCACCAACCCGTTCGAGTTCGCCACCTTCATGCGCACCGCGGAGGGGCTGGTGTTCGACGTGATGATGGAGGGCAAGGCCAAGGACGTCAGCCTCCTCAAGCTGCGCCCCGACCTGCTGCGCTATGCCCCCGACGTGGCGGCGCGCTTCGGCATCACCGCGGCCGACGCCGACGCGCTTGCGGCGGACGAGGCCGCGCTGGAGAGCGGCGGCGCGGCGGCGGACGAGGCGCCCGATGTGGACGAGGGCGAGGCGTGATGTGCTGTTCCCCGGCGAAAGCCGGGGCCCCGCCGGAGAACGTTCGCGAGACTCACCTCGGCCCTCCCAGCTGGACCCCGGCCTTCGCCGGGGAACATAAGGTCAGTCCCTGTACCCCGGGCTCACCCGATCGAGCTTGCGCAGCAGCGCAGGCCAGGCGAGCGCCTGCGCCACCATCCCCATGCCCGCGGGACTGGCCTGATGCGCCACCTTCTCCTCGACCCCGTCGGGCGGCGGGTTGAGCCCGTCGCGCCCCGCCGCGAGCATGTGCACCTGCGCCTGGCACGCGCGCTCGAGGAAGTAGAGCCGCAGGAAACAGGCCGCCACCGAGCCGCCCACCGCCAGCGTGCCGTGGTTGCGCAGGATCATCGCGTTCTTGCCACCGAGGTCCGCGACGAGCCGCTCGCGCTCGGCGAGGTCGGTCGCGATGCCCTCATAATCGTGGTAGGCGACGTCGTGGCTCGCGATCATCGCGGTCTGGGTGTGGGGCAGCAGCCCGCACGCCATCGCCGACACCGCCTGACCGTGCGGCGTATGGAGGTGCATCACCGCGTGTGCGTCGTCGCGCGCCATATGGATCGCGGAGTGGATGGTGAAGCCCGCCGGGTTGACCGGATGGTCCGAGCGGCCGACCGGCTGGCCGTCGACGTCGATCTTGACCAATGTCGAGGCGGTGATCTCCTCGAACATCATGTCGTACGGGTTGATCAGGAAATGATGCTCGGCCCCGGGCACGCGCGCCGACAGATGGGTGAAGATCAGGTCGTCCCAGCCGTACAGCGCCACCAGCCGGTAGGCGGCGGCGAGATCGACCCGCGCCTCCCACTCGCCGGGCGCATAGGCCGCAGTGTCCACCGACGCGAGCGTCGCCATCGCCTCTCTCCTCTATTTTCGCGCGAGGGTAGAGGAAGCGCGGCGGAGTCGCCAGCGTGCGGTGGCGAGCAGACGCCGTTATGTACCCATTACGACCCGCCTAGTGGCGTCACCCCGGCGAAGGCCGGTTCCCCTCATTTCCGAGCAACTCGGCCGAGGAGCATGCGGCACGGTAAGTCCCGGACCAAGGCTCGCGCGGGCTCGTCCAACGGTCCGGGGTGACGAAGCTGGAAAGCTACGTGACCGAAAGCCGGCCGCCCCGCCCGCTCAGTCGACGAAGGCGCGCTCGATCACGAACTGGCCGGGGTTGGCGTTCGAGCCCTCAATCATCCCGCGTTGCTCGAGCATGCCGGCTACCTCGCGGATCATCGCGGTGGAGCCGCACAGCATCACCCGGTCGTTCTCCGGATCGAAGCTGGGTTCGCCGCCGAGCCCGTCGAACAGCCGCCCATCCTCGATCAGCGCGGGGATGCGCGCCTGCACCGGGAAAACCTCGCGGGTCACTGTCGGCAGATAGCGGAACTGCGCCGCCGCCTGCTCCGACACCAACGGATCCTCCGCCAGCCGCGCTTCGAGCATCTCGCGCCAGGCGAGGTCGTCGACGCGGCGGACGCCGTGGACCACCACTACCTCGTCGAACCGCTCATACACGTCGGGGTCACGCGCCACGCTGAGGAACGGCGCCAGCCCGGTGCCGGTCGACAGCAGGAACAGCCGCCGCCCGCCGAGCAGCGCGTCGAGCACCAACGTGCCGGTCGGCTTCTTGCCGAGATAGACCTGATCGCCGGGCTCGATCTGCTGCAGTCGCCCGGTCAGCGGTCCCTCGGGCACCTTAATCGACAGGAATTCCAGCTCCTCCGCCCAGGCCGGGCTGGCGATCGAATAGGCGCGCATCACCGGCTTGGCGGCCTTGCCGTCCTCCCCCTCGACGCCGGGCAGGCCAATCATCACGAACTCGCCCGAGCGGAAGCGGAACGAGGCGGGGCGCTCGACCGCGAAGCTGAACAGATGCTCGTTCCAGTGACGCACCCAGGTGACCGCCACGCTGTGGAAGGCGGTGGATTCGGGGATAAGCACTGGCGCGCGGAGGTCGGTCATCGGCGATCCGGTCTGAGAACGGGGAATGTCGTGCGAATGGGGCGCATTATGGCCCGTGACGCGCAGGGTCAACCATAGGTCGGCTTGGGGCGCGTGCGGTCAGGCTTGTCTCGGCGCATTGTCGCGCTGCGCCAGCGGCGCCTGGAGGAAGCGCAGCGCCACCCACTCGATCGCGGTGACGGTACGCGCCAGCGCGGGCTCGGTCACGAGCGTCGCCGCGATCCGTCGCGCCGCATCGCGCTCGCCGCGCATCGCCGAGTCGACCAGCGCGAGCAGCACCGCTTCGTCGTCGCTCACCGCCCGCGCGGTCGCGGCGCCGAAGCGGAGCCAGCGCTTTCCCTCACGGTCGAAGGTCCCCATCGCCGCGGCGAAATCGGGCAGCGCCGCGCTCACCCCGCGCCAGGCGAACGCCGGCGCCAGCGCGCGGCAGGCGCAGCGACCGCTGCGCGTCACCATCGTCCAGTGACGCATCGCGCTGACAAGGAAGTGGAGGTGCTCGTCTAGCTGGTCGAGCGGCCGATCGAGGAAGCGGTACATCGTCACCTCTCTGATTTGCTATTAACTCGCAATAGCCATCCATTGAGGAAGGGGCAAGGGGCCACGGTCATCCTCCAGCGAGCGGGAGGATCGATCACGACGCCACACCCTTTCCCCCGCCCCTTCCCGCGCCCATATCAGCGGCATGGCGATCCAGATCCGCACGTCCCTTGCCGAGCCGGAGACCGGCACCGACTTCGTCCCGCACCGTCCCAACCGCCCGCAGAAGGTCGAGGGCGGTCGTCGCTTCACCCTCGTCAGCGAGTATGAACCCTCGGGCGACCAGCCGACCGCGATCCGCGAGCTGGTCGATGCGGCGAAGGCGGGCGAGCGCGACCAGGTACTGCTCGGCGTCACCGGCTCGGGCAAGACCTTCACCATGGCGAAGGTGATCGAGGAGATGCAGCGCCCCGCGCTGATCCTCGCGCCCAACAAGATCCTGGCCGCACAGCTGTACGGCGAGTTCAAGAGCTTCTTCCCCGAAAACGCGGTCGAGTACTTCGTCAGCTACTACGATTATTACCAGCCCGAGGCGTACGTCCCGCGCTCCGACACGTACATCGAGAAAGAGAGCTCGATCAACGAGTCGATCGACCGGATGCGCCACTCGGCGACGAGGTCGTTGCTCGAACGCGACGACGTCATCATCGTCGCCTCTGTCTCGTGCCTCTACGGCATCGGCTCGGTCGAGACCTATTCGGCGATGATCTTCGATCTGAAGAAAGGCCAGAGCGTCGACCAGCGCGAGATCGTCCGCAAGCTGGTCGCGCTCCAGTACAAGCGTAACGACGCCGCGTTCCAGCGCGGCAACTTCCGCGTCAAGGGCGACACTCTCGAGGTCTTCCCGTCGCACTATGAGGACAGCGCCTGGCGCGTGTCCTTTTTCGGCGACGAGATCGAGGAGATCGTCGAGTTCGACCCCCTCACCGGCAAGAAGAACGCCTCGCTCAACTCGGTGCGGATCTACGCGAACTCGCACTATGTCACGCCCGGGCCGACGATGAAGCAGGCCGCGGAGGCGATCCGCCACGAGCTGAGCGAGCGGCTCAAGGAGCTGGAGATCGAGGGCAAGCTGCTCGAGCGCCAGCGGCTGGAGCAGCGCACCAACTTCGATCTCGAGATGATCGCGGCGACGGGCAGCTGCAACGGCATCGAGAATTACAGCCGCTTCCTCACCGGCCGCCTGCCCGGCGAGCCGCCGCCCACCTTGTTCGAGTATCTGCCCGAGAATGCGCTGCTCTTCGTCGATGAGAGCCATCAGACGATCGGCCAGATCAACGGCATGTCGCGCGGCGACCATCGCCGCAAGATCACGCTCGCCGAGTACGGCTTCCGCCTGCCCTCGGCGATCGACAACCGGCCGCTGCGCTTCAACGAATGGGACGCGATGCGTCCGCAGACCGTCTGCGTCTCGGCGACCCCGGGCAGCTGGGAAATGGAGCAGGCCAGCGGCGTCTTCGCCGAGCAGGTGATCCGCCCGACCGGGCTGATCGACCCGCCGGTCGAGATCAAGCCGGTCGAGGAGCAGGTGCAGGACTTGATCGTCGAGTGCCGCGCCACCACCGAGAAGGGCTATCGCACGCTCGTCACCACGCTGACCAAGCGGATGGCGGAGGACCTCACCGAGTTCATGCACGAGGCGGGGATCAAGGTCCGTTACATGCACTCGGACGTCGAGACGCTGGAACGTATCGAGCTGATCCGCGACCTTCGGCTCGGGGTCTATGACGTGCTCATCGGCATCAACCTGTTGCGCGAGGGGCTCGACATCCCCGAGTGCGGGCTGGTCGCGATCCTCGACGCCGATAAGGAAGGATTCCTGCGGTCCGAGACCTCGCTGATCCAGACGATCGGGCGCGCCGCGCGCAACGTCGACGGGCGCGTGATCCTCTACGCCGACCGGATCACCGGCAGCATGGAGCGCGCGATGAACGAGACCGCGCGCCGCCGCGAGAAGCAGGAGGCGTACAACCGCGAGCACGGCATCACGCCGACGACGATCCGCCGCAACATCGGCGACATCATCGCGCACGTCGCCTCAAAGGACCAGGTCACCGTCGAGATCGACGACGAGCGGCCGCACATGGTCGGCCACAACCTGCGCGCCTATATCGAGGAGCTCGAGAAGAAGATGCGCAAGGCCGCGTCGGACCTCGAGTTCGAGGAAGCCGGACGCTTGCGCGACGAGATCCGTCAGCTCGAGCAGGAGGAGCTCGGCCTGCCGGTCGAGCAGCACAAGGCACCGCTGATGGGTCGCTCGAACGAGGGCAAGCCGGGGACGCGCAAGACGCGCTTCGGCAAGACTCAGCGCAAGTTCGGGAAGAGGTGACGTTGTCTACGCTCTTCGCGCTAGCAAGACCGTCATCCCGGCCTTGAGGCGGGATCCATCGTGCCGCGTCTGGACCGGCCGCTGTTCTCGCGGAGACATGTATCTCCGCTCAGGGCCGGGATGACGCGAACCTTACGAGCGAGGCCGCCTTCGTCTCCCCTCACCCCGTGACGAAACAGGCCTCGCCCGCGACCTTGAGCCGGCCGCAGAGGTTCGCCGCATTGCCCGCGCTGCCGGCGTTGACGCGCAGCCGGTAGACGCTGCGCCCGTTGACCGTCGCCGGCTGCACCACCTTGCCCAGTGCGGCGACATAGCCGAAGCGCTTGGCGATCGCGCTCCAGGCGACGTTCGCCGCCGCCTCGGTCGGGAAGGCGCCGAGCTGGACCAATGCGCCGCCCGTCCCCGCCCCCGGCACGCGCGGCACCGGCGCGGCGACGGGTCGGGCCACGCGCAGCGGCGCCGCCGCCTGCGGCACCGCCGCGCTGACCGAGGGTGCGCCACCGCCATGTGTCGGTGTCGCGCTGGGCACAGCGCTCGGCCGCGCGATCGGCGCCTCGGGCACGGCGGAGAGATCGATCGCCGCCGCACCGTTGCTGCCCGCGCTCGCCGCGATCGCCGAATCGCCCTCGCCCTCCACCTTGAGCCCGCCGGGCTCGTCGGGGCGGATCTTGTAGTCGCCCGCGGGCGCGGCGATCAGCGCGCCCTCGCCGCTCGCGCCGCGCTGATAATGGTAGAGGCCGAACAGCACCGCGCCGAGCACCACCAGCCCCAGCAGCACGAGCAGCACGACCCGGCCGACCGGTGCGCCGTCGGGCTCGTCGGGCTCGACCGTCTCGAGCCAGGGCAGCCGGTCCTCGTCGCCGCGCGCGAACGACCCAGACCTCGACATCAGTGCATCTCCGTGACCGCCTCCACGCCCATGATGGCGAGGCCGTTGCGGATAATCTGGCCGATCGCGGCCGCCAAGGACAAGCGCGCGGCGGTGACCTGAGCATCCTCCGGGACGAGGAAGCGGCGCTCCGGCCGATCGTTGCCGACATTCCACAGCGCATGAAACTCGGCCGCCAGATCATAGAGATAGAAGGCGATGCGGTGCGGCTCGCGCGCCGCCGCGGCGGTCTCGACCACGCGCGGGAACTGCGCCGCGCGCTTCACCAGCGCCAGCTCCTCCGTATCAAGCCGGGACAGATCGGCCGCATTGCTGATCCCCGCCTCGGCCGCGCGACGGTGCAGCGAGTGCACCCGCGCGTGCGCATATTGCACGTAAAACACAGGATTTTCCTTCGACGCCTCGACCACCTTGGCGAAGTCGAAGTCCATCTGCGCGTCGGAACGGCGCGTCAGCATGGTGAAGCGCACCACGTCCTTGCCGACCTCGCGCACCACGTCGGCGAGCGTGACGAAATTGCCCGCGCGCTTCGACATCTTGACCGGCTCGCCGCCGCGCAGCAGCCGCACCATCTGCACCAGCTTGACGTCGAAGCGGGTCTTGCCCTCCGTCAGCGCCGCAACAGCGGCCTGGATGCGCTTGACCGTACCGGCGTGATCCGCGCCCCAGATGTCGATCAGCTGGTCGGCGTCCTGTGCCTTCTGGAAGTGATAGGCGAGATCGGCGCCGAAATAGGTCCAGCTGCCGTTCGACTTCTTGATCGGCCGGTCCTGGTCGTCCCCGAAGCGGCTCGAGCGGAACAGCGGCAGCTCGACCGGCTCCCAATCCTCCGGCGTCTCGCCCTTGGGCGCCTCGAGCACGCCGTCATAGACGAGGTCGCGCGCGCGCAGCCACGCCTCGGCGGCCTCGGGCTTGCCCGCCGCCTGCAGCTCCGCTTCGGACGAGAACAGGTCGTGGTGGATACCGAGCAGCGCGAGGTCCTCGCGGATCAGCACCAGCATCGCCGCCACTGCGCGCGCGCGGAACAACGCGAGCCACTCGCCCTCGGGCGCGGCGGCGTAGCGGTCGCCGAATTCGTCGGCGAGCGCGCGCCCGACCGGGACGAGATAGTCGCCCGGATACAGCCCCTCAGGCACCGCGCCGACCTCCTCGCCGAGCGCCTCGCGGTAGCGCAGGTGCGCCGAGCGCGCGAGCACGTCGACCTGCCCGCCCGCGTCGTTGACGTAATATTCGCGCACCACCTTGTGCCCGGCGAACTCGAGCAGACTGGCGAGCGCGTCGCCCACTACCGCGCCGCGGCAATGGCCCATGTGCATCGGGCCGGTCGGGTTGGCCGAGACATATTCGATGTTGACCGTGATGCCCTCGCCGCCGGTCGAGCGACCATAATCCGCCGCCGCCGCATGGATCGCGCCGATCTCGCCGCGCCACACGTCGTCGCGCAGACGCAGGTTGATGAAGCCGGGCCCGGCCACGCTCACCTCGGCCACGTCGGGCAGCGCGCGCAGCTCGCCCGCCAGCGCCTCGGCGAGCGCGCGCGGGTTGGTCGCGGCGGGCTTGGCGAGCACCATCGCGGCGTTGGTCGCGAGGTCGCCGTGGCTGGGATCGCGCGGCGGCTCGACCGTGACGTTGCGGCGATCGAGCCCGGCGGGCAGCGTGCCGGCGTCGGTGAGCGCGTCGAGCGCGGCGTCGAGGTGAGCGGCGAAGCGAGTAAAGAGCGTCATAGGCGCGGCGCCTTAGCCGATGCGCGGGGGTGACGCAAAAGCGCGAGGGGTGATGCACACCACGGGTGCAATCACTGCAATCACGTTTGCGAATCACTCAGTTGCGCATGTTGCGGTGCACCATTCATGCTGCGACGCATCAATCGGGCACTCGCCCCCCAGCCTGGAGCAATGTTCATGCGCACTGCCACGATCCTCGCCGCTGCTGCCGCCACGCTGACCGCCACCGCCGCGACTGCCGCCCCGGCCGAGCGCAGCTTCACCCGTGACGGCCACACCTATGTTTACACCACCAGCTCGCTCGACTCAGCGCGCACCGTCATCGAGGGCCGCGAGGTCGGCCGCGGTGGCCGCTTCCGCCTGGTCGTCAACGGCGACCGCGTCTCGGGCCAGGCGAACGGCGTGCCGGTCTCGTTCCGCGCCGCGCAGCCGCTGCCCACCAACGTCGCCGGCGCCGCCAACTGAGCGGCTAGCCGCTCGCCTCTCCGGCATGAGCGGCCTGTTATCTGTTGATCTCCCGACCGAGGCGGCGCGCTTTTCGCTGAGCGCGCCGCATTCGTTTACACCGTCCGTTCGTCCGCCAGCCCACATGGCGCCCCGGTTTCCACCTGCAGCGTCGCGTGCCCGATCCCGAAGCGCGCGTGCAGCATGTCCTGCGCGGAATGAAGAAAGCCGTCGCCCGGGTGACCGCCCGGCATGCAGAGATGCGCGGTCAGGCTCGGCTCGGTCGTCGACATCGGCCAGATATGCAGATCGTGGATTGCAGCCACGCCCGGCAAACCGGCGAGCGCGGCGCTGACCCCGTCATAGTCGATCCCGCGCGGTACCGCGGCCAGTGCCATCTCCACGGTCTCGCGCAGCAGTCCCCAGGTCTGCCAGAAGATCACCGCCGCGATGACCAGGCTCACCGCCGGATCGATCCAGCCGAAGCCGGTGTAGTAAAGCGCGATCCCCGCCATGACCACGCCCGCCGACACGACCGCGTCGGAGAGCATGTGGAGATAGGCGCCGCGGATGTTGACGTCGCCTTCGCGCCCGCGCGCGAACAGCCAGGCGGTGATCGCGTTGACCGCGATCCCGACGCCGGCGACGAGCGAGACGGTGAGCCCCGGCACCGGCTGAGGCGCGCCGAAGCGGTGCACCGCCTCCAGCGCGATCGCGCCGATCGCCACCAGCAGCAGCAGCGCGTTGGCGAGCGCGGCGAGGATGGTCGAGCCCTTCAGCCCGTAGGTGAAGCGCTTCGACGGCGCCGCCCGCGCCAGCGTCGCGCCGCCCCAGGCCACCGCCAAGCCGAGCACGTCGGAGAGATTGTGCCCGGCGTCGGCGAGCAGCGCCATCGACCCCAGGATCAGCCCGGCGCCACCCTCCGCGACGACATAGGCGAGGTTGAGTCCGATGCCGATCGCGAATGCTCGGTCCCAGCGCTCGGGCGGGGCGTGGTGATGGTGGCCGTGCGACTCGTGATCGTGGTGATGATGCGCGTGCGCGTGGTGGTGACCGTGGCCCATGCGGGGGCGTCTACCATCACGGGGGCAGCGCGCGCCAGCGGCGCGGTGATGCTCGGAGTCAAGATACCAGCAGGGCAACCGAACGTGGCTCAGCGACCGGATCCTCCCCGGCAGGGGTAGTTCAGCTTACCTCGCCACTCGACCCTCACGCCGTCTCGAGCAGCCGCTCCGCCTGGGCGCGCGCCTCGTCGGTCACGGTCGCGCCCGACAGCATGCGCGCGATCTCCTCGCGGCGCTCGGCCGCGTCGAGCGGCCGCACGCCGGTGCGCGTCACCACCCCGTCGCTCGACTTGGCGATCAGCCAATGCGTCGCGCCGCGCGCCGCCACCTGCGGGCTGTGCGTCACCACCAGCAGTTGGGTCGCCTGCGCCAGCCGCGCCAGCCGCTCGCCGATCGCGCTCGCCACCGCGCCGCCGACGCCGCGATCGATCTCGTCGAAGATCATCGTGGTGGCGCCACCCTCCTGCGCCAGCGCCACCTTGAGCGCCAGGATGAAGCGCGACAGCTCGCCGCCCGAGGCGATCTTGGCGAGCGCGGCGAACGGCGCGCCCGGGTTCGTCGCGATTTCGAATTCGACCCGGTCGCGCCCCGCCGCCGACCAGTCGCTCTCCGCCAGCGGCGCGACCACGGTGCGGAAGCGTGCGGCGTCGAGCTTCAGCGGCGCCAGTTCGTCCGCCACCGCGGCGTCGAGCCGGGTCGCCGCCGCGGCGCGCGTCGCGGTCAGCTCGGCGGCGGCGGCCTCGTAGCGAGCGCGCGCCGACGTCACCGCGCGCTCAAGGCCGGTCAGCCCTTCCTCCCCGGCATTGAGCCGCTCGAGCTGCGCCGCCAGATCGCCCGCCAGCGCGGCGAGTTCGTCGGGCTGGACGCGATGCTTGCGCGCCATCGCGCGAAGCTCGAACAGCCGCGCCTCGTCGTCCTCGAGCTGGCGCGGGTCGTACAACAAGGCCGCGGCGGCCTCGCGCAGCCGCTCCTCGGCGGCACTGCCCTCGATCAGCGCGCGATCGACCGCCGCCAGCGCGTCGGCGAGGGCGGGATGGTCCTCGGCGATCCGCTCGAGCACGCGCGCGGCCTGACGCAGATGGGTCAGCGCGCCGTCGCCGCCGTCGAGGTGATCGGTCACTGCGCCCAGGTCGTCCGCCACCTTCTCGGCACGCTGCATCGAGCGGCGCCGCTCGGCCAGAGTCTCCTCTTCGCCCGGCTCGGGCGCGAGCGCGACGAGCTCGGCGACGGAATATTCGAGCCACTCGCGGTCGCGCTGGGCCGCGGCGATGCCGTCGCGCGCCTCTTCCAGCGCGCGCTCGGCGGCGCGCCACGCTACGTGCGCCTCGGCCACTGCACGGGTATTGCCGCGGGCGTACGCGTCAAGCAGGGCGCGGTGCCCCGCCGCGGCGAGCAGCCCGCGATCGTCGTGCTGGCCGTGGATCTCGACCAGCAGCGCGCCGAGCTCGCGCAGCAGCGCCGCCGACGCGGGCTGGTCGTTGACGAAGGCACGGCTGCCGCCGTCGGCTTTGACGATGCGGCGGATGATCAGCGCTTCGCCGGGCTCGAGCTCCAGGCCGTTGTCGGCGAGCAGCGCCGTCGCCGCGGGCGGCGCGTCGAAGCTGGCGGTCACCACCGCCTGGCTCGCGCCGCTGCGCACCAGCCCGCTCTCGCCGCGGCGGCCGAGCGCCAACCCCAGCGCGTCGAGCAGGATCGACTTGCCCGCGCCGGTCTCGCCGGTGAGCACGCCGAGGCCGGCGCCGAACTCCAGTTCGAGCGCCTCGATCAGCACGACGTCACGGATGGATAGCGCGGTCAGCATCGGCCTGCGCTCCTTAGCGGCGAATCGTGCGCCTGTTTACCCCTTCTGTTCCGCGGCGACCGCTTATTGCGGCCCGCTCGGCGTGGTCGCGGGCGTATCGGTGACCGCACCGGGGGCGGTGCTGCCGGAGGGATTGTCGCCGCCGGTGGTGGTCGGCGTCGTCGGCGCGGGCGCCTCGGCACGGGGCGGCGCGGCGGTCGCCTCGCCCGGCACGCTCGGCCGAGTCGCCACCGGCACGACCAGCTCGCCCGGCGCGAGGGGCGTCAGCGGCTTGGCGGGATATTCCCGCATCAGCTTGAAGGCGCGCTGATACCATTCGCTGCCTGGGTAATTGGCGCCGAGCACCGCGGCGGCCTTCTCCGCCTCGGGACGGACGCCGAGCGCAAGATAGGTCTCGGTCAGCCGCATCAGCGCCTCGGGCGCGTGCGTGGTGGTCTGATATTCGTCGACGACACGGCGGAAGCGCAGCGTGGCGGAGAGCCACTGCCGGCGCCGCTCGTAGAAACGACCGATCTCCATCTCCTTGCCGGCGAGATGGTCGCGCACCAGGTCGATCTTGAGCCGCGCGTCGGCGGCGTAGCGCGTGTTGGGATAGCGCCGGGTCAGCTCGCCGAGCGCGTCCTGCGCCTGCGAGGTGATCTTCTGGTCGCGCGTCACGTCGTTGATCTGCTCGTAATAGCTCATCGCGACGAGGTAATAAGCGTACGGCGCGTCGCGGTTGCCGGGGTGGACCGAGAGGAAGCGCTGCGCGCCCTGGATCGCCTGGGTATAGTCGCGGTTGAGATAATAACTGAACGAACCCATCAGCTGCGCGCGTCGCGCCCAGACCGAGTAAGGGTGCTGCCGCTCGACCTCGTCGAACAGCGCCGCCGCCTCCTTGTATCGCCCCTGGTCGAGCCGCTGTTTGGCGGCGGAATAGAGCGTGCCGACGTCGCGCGCGACATAGGGCAGATCGGCCCGGTTGGATTTGCCCGCACAGCCGGCGACCGGCAGCGCCAGCGCGGCGACGAGCCCGAGCGCGAGCGGCCGGACGGAGGGGGAGCGGAAAAGGGGGGTACGCATCGACCCGGCTCTTAGCTTAAGGAGGTCGCGACGAACAACGGCTTTCACGCGGACGCAACACGCCGCGCGCACGATACGTTGTCGCCGCTCGATCTGCTCGCACCCAAGGAGTCCGCATGCCCGCCACCCTGCTCGCCACCAAGCGCGTCGAGAAGCCCTGGGGCCGGCATCACCTGTTTCCCGGTTTCCCCGATCCCGCGCCAGATGCCGAGCCGATCGGCGAGATCTGGTTCCAGTCGCCCCATCCGGAACAGTCGGAGCTGCTGATCAAATATCTCTTCACCAGCGAGAAACTGTCGGTGCAGGACCATCCTTCCGACGAGGAGGCGCAGAAGCGCGGCCTGCCGCGCGGCAAGGACGAGTGCTGGACCATCCTCGCCGCCGAACCCGACTCGACCATCGCGCTCGGCCCGCTCCAGCCGATCACGCGCGAGGAGCTTCGCGCCAGCGCCGAGGACGGCAGCCTGGAGCACAAGCTCGACTGGAAGCCGGTGAAAGCGGGCGACTTCTTCTACTCGCACTCGGGCGTGATCCACGCCATCGGCGCCGGCCTGACGCTGATCGAGGTGCAGCAGAACTCCGACACGACCTATCGCCTGTTCGATTACGGACGGCCGCGTGAGCTGCACCTCGACGACGGCGTCGTGGTCGCCGACCTCGAGCCCTATGTCGATTATCCCTCGCCCGGCGAGGTCGCGCCCGGGCGTACCATCCTGGTCGAGGGCCCCAAGTTCGTGCTGGAGCGCTGGACCGGCGGCGCCCGCGAGATCGCGCTGCCCGAGGGCACGACCGGCTGGCTCGTCCCGATCCGCGGCGAGGGCGTGGTCGCCGGTGTCGAGTGGAAGGCCGGCGAGTGCGTCACCGTTACGGGGCATGAGCAGCTGCACGCGTCGAATGACGCCGACCTGCTCTTCGCCTACCCCGGACAGCGACGGCTGTGAGGGCGCTTCAGGAGCGCCGCTAACATAGGCTAAGCTCCTGAACTTGATCCATAGTAAATCTTCTTCGCTCCATTCCCGCATCATTCATGTTAGCGATGTGCATCAGCCCGCGATCGCGGCACGAACACGGGGATGGACGCGATGGATCGCGCGGCGTCGCGTAGCCTGATGAGTTGTCTCGTCGACGAGCACATGCGAGTCGTTGACGCCGACGACGATTATGTCGCGATGCTGGGTTTCGGGCGTGACATGCTCGTCGGTCGCAGCGTCCTTGAATTCACGCACCAGGACGATCGCACCATCAATCGCCAGCGCTCGGACGCGCTGCTCGCCGGTGGCGAGCCTTATGCGATCACCAAAAGGTACATCGCTGCTGACGGTAGCGCTATCTGGGTGACCAACCACGTCAGCCTGTTCCACACCGGTACCAAGCTGCGCCAGCTCGCCACGGTCGAGGTGCTGGATGCCCCGCGGATCGAGGACCAGCGCCGGCTCCTTCGCGTCGCGGCCGAGCGAATCCTCGCCAAGCGGCGGCTGCGCTCGCATTTTTTCCAGGGCGAGATGTTCGGCGAGCCCGCCTTCGACCTGCTGCTCGATTTGTTCGTCCAGGAATTGGCGAATCGCCAGACCTACACCACCAGCGCGGCTCTCGCGTCGGGGGCGCCGCTCACCACCGCGCTGCGCCAGATCACGATGCTGGTCGAGCGCGGGCTGGTGTGCCGCGATGCCGATCCCGTCGACCGCCGCCGCGTGCTGCTGCGGCTCACGAGCGAGGGTAGCAAGCAGATGTGGGACTATCTCGCCGCGGCCGAGAAGATCTGAGCGTCGCGTCCGGCTCGGCTCGTCGCCGGGCCGGCGCGCTTTATCGCAGCACCGCTGGCGGCGTCATTGCCGGTTCAGCCGCCACCCGGTCTAGACGGCGCCCCGGCCCGGCGACGGGCCTCAGCCAGTCCGCCCGCCGCATCGCGGGCGGGGAGAAGTTCGCATGACCGACGTCCCTCGCCCGCGACCGGGACGCACGCTCGCCATCGCCCTTGCGCCGCTGGCGCTCGCCGTCGCGCTCGCCGCCGCGCCCGTGACGGCAGCGCGCGCGCAGGCGATCATGCCTGCTGCCAACCCGGAGGCCGACCGGCTTGCGGAGCTGGTGCGCCGCATCGGCGCCTCACCGCGCGACCTCTCCGCGCTGGTCGAGGCCGGCGAGCTGTCGTTCAGGCTGGGTGACGCCACCGCGGCCGCGGCGCTGTACAAGCGCGCCGAGGCGATCGATCCGCGCAACGCGCGCGTGAAAGGCGGGATCGCGCGGATCCTGGTCAACGGCGAGCGGCCCGGCGAGGCGCTGCGCTATTTCGACGAGGCGCAGCGCTACGGCGCGGCAATGGCACGCTACGCCGACGATCGCGGTCTCGCCTATGACCTCATCGGCGAGCAGGAGCGGGCCCAGCGCGACTATCGACTGGCGCTGGCGCAGGGTGGCGCGCAGGGCGACGAGCTCGACGAGATCCGCCGCCGGTACGCGCTGTCGCTCGGCATCTCGGGGCGGCAGCAGGAGGCATTGGCGGAAATTGACACGCTGCTGCGCCGCTCCGACCGCGGCGCATGGCGCGCGCGCGCGTTTATCCTTGCAATGGGCGGCGACGTCTCGGGGGCGAACCGCATCGCCACCGGGATGATGCCGCCGGGCATGGCGCAGGGGCTCGCCGCTTTCTTCCAGCGGCTGCCGACACTGAACGCCGCCGACCGCGCCTTCGCGGTGCATTTCGGCGAGGTGGCACCGACTCCGGCGCGGCTCGCCGACGCTCGCATGATGCCGGTGCTGCCCGTGCTCGGCGCCGACCCTTATGCGCCGCGCCGGGTCGAGGTCGCCACCGTGGCGCCCGCGCCGGTGGCGGAGAAGCCGCTGTCGCGCAGCGAGCAACGCCGCCGCCTGAAAGAAGCCGAGCGCCAGCGCCAGCTCGCCGCGCGGGCGGCGCCTGCCGGCCGGCAGATCGCCGCGCGGCCCGTGATACCCGCGACGCCGACGCCCCCGCAGCAAGTCGCCGCCGCGTCGCTGCGGTCGGTGCCAACGACCGCAACCGCGAGCACGACGCAGCTGGCCTCGGCGGCGCCCGCCAGCGCGGCGCGAGCGCCGATCGCGTCCGCGGCGCCGCTCAGCGCCGCCAGCGTCGCGCCCGCGATCGCGCGAACGCCCCCCGCCGCCGTGTCGAGCGTTTCGGCCGCCGCCACGCCGACGCCGAGCGCCTCGAACCCGACCGCTGGCGTGCAGGTCGCCGCGGCAGCGCCAACCTACGTACGACCCACGCCGACAATGGCACCCGCGGCGACCCGCGCCGTCGCCGCCGCGCCCTCGCCCATACCGGCGACGGCCGCCGCGCGTCCGACGCCCCCACGACCCGGCGAGGACTCGATCCTCGCGCGCATCGTCGCCGGCATTTCAGTGCCGGGCGCCGAGCTCGGTGTCGCGCCGATGCCGGGTACGCAGCGGGTCGTCGCGGTCGCGGCGCCGCCCGCCCCGACCGGCGCCTCGCTTGACGAAGCGGCGGAGGCGGCCGAGCGCAACGCTGCCACCGACGAGCAGAAGCGTCAGCGGCTCGCCGCGGCGAAGCGCGTGACCACGCGCGACGTCGCCGTCGAGGAGCCGGCCGGGCCGACGCGCGCGCGGAGCCGGCAGCTCGCCGCCGCCGATAAGCGCAAGCCGCAGGCTGTCGAGGAGGACGAGGCGCCGGTCGGCAAAAAGGGCGCGCGCAGCCGCGCCACGATCGACGACGAGCCGCCCGCCAAGGGGGTCGCCAAGAAGGGGACGAGCGAGAGGAAGCTCGCCGCCAAGAAGAACAGCGACGAGGACGAGGCACCGGTCGGCAAGCGCGGCAAGCGCGACACCAAGGACCCGGCCAAGGCGGCGGCGAAGGCCGAGCGCGAGGACACCGCACGAATCTGGGTCCAGGTCGCCGGCGGGGCCAACCCCGGCGATCTCGGCAAGGCGTGGAAGTCCGCGCAGGGCAAAGCGCCGGCGCTGGCGGGGAAGCGCGCCTATACGACGCCGATGCGCGCCACCAATCGCGTCGTCACGGGGCCGTTCAAGACCCAGGCGGAGGCACGCGCGATGGTCAACACGCTGGCCAAGCAGGGGCTCTCCGCCTTCACCTTCACCAGCGAGGCGGGCCAGAAGGTATCCCGGCTCGACGACCAGTGAGCGACTCCCCCCATCGCGCGCGCTGGGCGTCCGACCCGGCGTGCAGCCGCGGCCGGCTGCACCGCGAGGACTCGGGCGACCGCGGCCCGCGCGACGCCTTCCAGCGCGACCGTGACCGTATCATCCACTCGATCAGCTTCCGCCGGCTGCGCCATAAGACCCAGGTCTTCCTCGCACCCGACGGCGACCATTTCCGCGTGCGGCTGACTCACAGCCTGGAGGTGGCGCAGATCGGCCGCACGATCGCGCGCACGCTCGGGCTTAACGAGGACCTCACCGAGGCCTTGTGCCTCGCGCACGACATCGGCCACCCGCCATTCGGCCACGCCGGGGAGGACGCGCTACGCGCGGCGACGCACGCGCACGGCGGCTTCGACCATAACGGCCACACGCTGCGGACGCTGATGCGGATCGAGCGCCCCTATCCGCGCTGGCCCGGTCTCAATCTCACCTGGGAGACGCTCGAGGGGCTGGCCAAGCACAACGGACCGGTGCGCCGCCCCGGCTGGGCACTGGCCGAGGCGGACGCGGAAGCCGCGCTCGCGCTCGATTCATATGCCTCGCTCGAGGCGCAGGTCGCCGCGCTCGCCGACGACATCGCCTATGACAATCACGACATCGACGACGGGCTGCGCGCCGGTCTGCTCACGCTCGAGCAGATCATGGCGGTGCCGCTGGTCGCCGAGGGGTGGGACCGGGTCGCCGCTCGCTTCGCCGATGTGCCGCGCGCGCGCCTCGCCGGCGAGCTGATCCGCAGCCAGATCGGCGCGATGGTCAACGACCTCATCGCCGAGTCGCGGCATCGGATCGGTGCCGCCGGCGTGACGAACGTCGCGGAGGTCCGCGCCGCGGGGCAGGCGCTGATCGCCTTCTCGCCGGCGATGGCGACCGCCGAGCGCGAGCTGAAGCGCTTCATGTACGCCAACCTCTACCATCACCCGCGCCAGCTCGCCGCGGCGGGCGCGGCCGCGCAGGTGGTCGCGGGGCTGTTCGCGGCCTATCGCGACGATCCGGCGCGCTTGCCGGAGGAGTGGCGCGCGCGCCTTCCCGAGCACGAGCCCGGCATCACCCGCCACATCGCGGACTTCATCGCCGGCATGACCGACCGCTACGCGATCGCGCGCTACCGCGAGGTGGTCGGCGCGATCGACCTGCCCGAGGGCTTCTGAGCCGGGTCGGCCCCAGGTTGAGGCAGCCCTCTCCTCCCTGGTCGCGAGATCAGTTCAGATGCAGCGTCGTCGCCGCGCTGGCCGCGAGCCGGCGTGCGCCGCCGCTCACGCGACGCCAGCCGCGCCGCGGCATGGCGCGGTCGTAATAGCTCGACGAGCGAGCGACATGGTGGATCATGTCGCCGTAGCGCCGCCCGGCATGCGCGGCGACGTCGACCATGTTGATCACCGCGCCGGTAATCGAGCGGCCGAACACCTGCACCGCGACCCGCGCCGCCTCGGGATCGGTCTTGCCCCAGCGCAGCACCAGCAACGTCGAGTCGGCCACGTCGGCGAGCATCTTGGCATCGCGCACCGGCAGGATCGGCGGGGCGTTGAGGATGACGAGGCTATAGTGCTCGCGCAGCTGCGCGATCAGGCGCGGCAGTCGCGGCGAGCTCAGCAGCGCGCCGGGGTCGAGCGGCGCCTGCCCCGCGCCGAGCGAGGCGAACGGCTGCCCCTCGTGCGAGACGCTGAGCTGGTCGAACGAGGCGTCGCCCGCGAGATAGGCGACCACGCCGGTCTGCGGCACCTCGCCCGGCGCGGCGCTGCCGAGCGCGAGCTCGGGACGGCGCAGGTCGAAGTCGACCACCACCACACGCTGGTCGACGCGCGTCGCGGTGGCGGCGAGGCTCTTGGCGATCGTGTTCTTGCCCTCCGCCTCCAGCGGCGAGGTGATCACCACCACGTGCGACTGGCTGGTGCGGCGCCCCTCCAGCTCGATCAGCAGGTTGCGCATCGCCTCGGCGAAGCGCGAGCGCGGCCGCTGGTTGACGAGATCGTGGCTCGCCGCGCCCGAACCATCCTCCAGCCGCGTGTCGGGCACCATCGCCAGCGTGCGCACGCCGAGCAGCCGCTCGACCTGCTCGGCGGTGCGCAGCTTGATGTCCATCATCTCGACGACCAGCGCCAGCACCGCGCCGAGCGCTGCCGAGGCGAGCAGCGCGATGCCGAGCGCCTGCTTGGGCAGCGGCGAACTCGGCGAGTCCGGGATCGGCGCGCGCGACACCACCGCGATGTCCGCCTTGGTCTGCGGGTCGAGACTGAGCTTGCCGTTGAGCAGCGCCGCCACGGAGCTGTACAGCGCGTTGGCGGTCTCCGCCCGGCGCTCCAGCTCGCGCAGCTGCACCGCGGCAGCGCCCTGCGCCAGCGCGGCGCCGCGGATGCCGGACGCGCTCGCCGCCATCGCCGCGGCGCGCGCCTGACTCGCTCCCGCCTGCGCGGCGAGGTCGGTGCGGATGCGTGCGCTCTCCTGATCGATCCGTGTGTGCAGCGCGGCGATCTCGGCGTTGACCTTGGCGACCTCGGGATAGCCCGGCCCGTAGAAGCCGGTGAGCTCGCTCTGGCGCCGCGCCAGCGTTGCCTCCTGCTCGCGCAGGCCAGCAAGCAGCGGCGAGGTGGCCGAGCCCCCCGCCAGCGCACGGCGCGCCTCGGCGATACCGTCGGCCCGCGTCTGGCCGACCAGCCCGGCGAGCTGCGACGCGCTCGCCGCAGCGCCGAGCTCGGGCTGCGACACGAGCAGGCCGTGCGACTTGCGGAAAGCGGCCACCTCGCGGTCCGCCGCCACCGCGGCGTCGCGCGACTGCGCCAGGCGCGCGCTGAGATCATCGATCGTGGCGACGCGCGAGTCAGTCGACTCCGCCATCTGCGACTTGATGTAGGTGTCCGCGACCCGATTGGCGATCTGCGCGGCCTTGCGCGGGTCGGCGGAGGAAGCGGTGATGTTGATCATGCTCGATCGCGCGACGCGGCTGACGTCGAGGCGCTCGATCAGCCGGTCGACCACCGCCTCGTTGCGCGCGCGCTCGATCGCCTTGGGCGTGACCGCGGCGGTGACGCTCGGCGGGTTGAGCCAGCCGAGCAGCCGGTCGAGCAGGCCCGGGCGGGCGTCGCGCGGCGGCGCGAACTCGGGATCATCCGCCAGGCGCAGCGTCGCGGCCACCTCGCGCGCCAGGTTGCGCGACTGGAGCAGCTCGACCTTGGTTTCGATCGCGGTCTCCTGGCTGGGGCTCACGATCGCGGTCGGCAAGGCGGCGACATTGGTATTGGCGTCGTCGGGCTTGACGATGATCGTCGCGGTCGCACTATACACCGGCGTAGTCCGCAGCACGACGAACAGCGCCGCCGCGACGCCGAGCAGCACCACCAGCGCGATCAGCGCGGCGCGCCGGTAAAGAATGCGCACGATGGAGGCGACGTTGAGATACCCTGACCGGGTACCGGGATGCGCCGCGCGCGGATCCGTCCAGTCGCGCTCGCTCCAGCTCCTCTCGCCCCCACTTCCCTCGCCAGAGTCGATCTCGCCGTGACGCATCATCGCCGGCGCCGGGCCGGGCGTGCTGAGTTCGCGCATCGGAGCCCCCTTCGGCTTTTTAGAGCTGCATCTCGTGTGTCGGCGCGCGATCGCGCGCGCGCGGTTCGGCCGCCGCGGCGATGCGCGGTGACACCGCGCCGTCGCTCGGCTGCGCCAGCCCGCGGCTGAGCGCCCAGACCGCAGCCTGGGTGCGGTTCAGCACGTGCAGCTTGCGCAGGATCGACTTGACGTGGACCTTGACGGTCGCCTCGGTGATCGAGAGCCGCCGCGAGATCACCTTGTTGGGCTCGCCCTGGATGAGCCCTTGCAGGATCTCGAGCTCGCGCTCGGACACGTTGACGTCGCCCAGGTCGATCTCGGGCTCCACCGTGCCCGCTTCCAGCCGCAGCGAGGCAAGCTCATTGACCACCTGCGACGGCACCAGCTTCTCGCCCAGCACGATCAGCTTGAGCATCTCGGTCAATCCCGCGACCGATGTCTCGATGCTGAGGTAACCGTCCGCCCCCGCCTGGATCGCCTCCGCCACGGCGGCGCTTTCGCAGGCCCGCGCCATCACCGCGAGGCGAACCTGCGGCCAGCGCGCGCGCGCCTCGCGGCACATCCCCGTCGCCTCGCCAGGCGGTGCGCGCAGCAGCACCAGATCGGGCACGGCGGCATCGCACGCTGCCGCGCAGCTGCGTGCCACAGCGATCACGTCGAACCGCTCTCCCCCGAGCAGTCGACGCAGTCCCTCGCCCTCGATCTCATTCGGCGACACAATCAACAGGCCGATCCGTCCGCTCATTTGCTCCCCCCACGAGCCGATCGTCCAGTGTCTCCCGCACCGCCCCCACGATCGATGTGTGCAATGTCACGCCCTGCCGACGTAATATAATTCGAGGGCGAACAAGTGAACGGCGGCAAAGTTACAATTGACCCAAATCAGGACAGGCGGAGTAATCCCATGACCGTTTCGGAGGCGGTATGGACAATCGCTTGTTACACACACATGTTAGCTCTCGGAGTAGCAAGTCTCTTCATAGATGATCTGGGTCACCACTTTGATTAAGGTGGTACTCCGTAAGTGGTAGAAATTTGCTCGACCGCATTAATGCAGGGCGCGTGATCCACCGGCGGTCGATCGGGGCACCGGCTCGGTCTGACCCCGCAGCAGCGATCGGCCGGATTGCGCGAGCCGGCAGATGAACCAGCATCTCGCGTGAAATAAGGTGGCGAAGGCGAGTCCCTCGTCGCCGGCGAGATAGCCGAACGCCTCGGCGATCACCCAGCGCGCCGCGCGCCGATCCAGCGACGACTCGCGTCGGACGATCGCGATCGTCCACTCGCCGGCGCGAACGATCATCGTCCGGGGTGCCCCCGGGGCGACGCCGCGAGACGGATCGAAGCAAATGATCATTCGCCGAGACCCGCGTCGTACCTTGCGGCGAGGGCGGCGCTTCGCCGTGCCGCAGCGGGGTGGGATCGCCGCTGCGGATGCGGCTCGATCGGTCGTAGGAAGCGTGGCGCGCGCATGTCCCGTCGCGTTCTGGTGAGACGAGGGCGAAGGCTGCGCCGCACGTCGGCGAGCGTCAACGGCTACGAGCGATTAACCCTTCGGGACGCGCGAACCCGTCAGACGAGGATGCCGGCGAGCCCGTCGAGCGAGTAGGGCTTACGCAACAGCGCGAAGCCATGATCCTGCTCGGCGGCCAAAGCGTGGCTGTAGCCGGTGGTCAGAATCACGGGCAGCGCGGGCCAGCGTGCCCGAACCGCGCGCGCCAGATCGAGCCCGCTCATGCCCGGCATGATCACGTCGGTGAAGACGAGATCGAACTCGTCGTGCGCGCGTTCGAGCAGCTCGAGTGCCGCCCCCCCGTTCAAGCTCCAGGTGACGGTCTGGCCGAGCTCCTCGAGCAGCCCGCGCGCGAACTGCCCGACCGCCTCATTGTCCTCCACCAGCAGGACCCGACGCAACGGGAGCGGCCGCGTGTCGATCCGTGACGGTGACGCAGCGACCGGAACGACACCACGGGCGAGCGGAAGATAGAGCGTGAAGGCCGTTCCGATCCCGAGCTCGCTGTGGACGTCGATCTCGCCCCCGCTCTGCTTGGCGAAACCATGCACCTGGCTGAGCCCCAGTCCGGTCCCCTGATTGACCTCCTTGGTCGTGAAAAAGGGCTCGAAGATCTTTTCCAGCACATCGGGCGCTATGCCGCTGCCGGTGTCGCTGACGCGCAGAGCGACGAAACGCCCCTCGGCACCGCCGTGACCACGCACCGCGGGCAGGCCGTCGACGATCGCCGGTAGGAGCGACAGCGTCCCGCCGCTGGGCATGGCGTCACGCGCGTTGATGACGAGGTTGAGCACCGCACTCTCGAACTGGTTGCGGTCGGCGTTGACGATGGCACCCGCGAGCGCGGCGGGTTGTGAGTTGAAAGGGAATCGGCTTTCCTACCAGATGGACGCCGCCAACGGACGGCAGGCCCTATTGGAATCGCTGCTCGATGAGGCCGAAGGCGCAGACATCCTGATGGTCAAGCCATGCCTTCCCTATCTGGACGTGCTCACACGCTTGCGGGACCGTACGCTGTTGCCCCTCGCCTGCTATCAGGTCGGCGGCGAGTACGCGATGATCAGGTTCGCGGCGGAAGCCAATGCCATTGACGAGGGTGAGACGGTCCGTGAAAGCCTGCTGGCAATGAAGCGGGCCGGAGCGGATCTGATCGTGAGCTACTATGCCCGCCGTGCCTTGCGGGAGAGATGGCTGAACGCTCCTTGAGCAGTTCTGACGTTGCCGCGCCCCGGCAAGCACAAGCGAAGACGCAAGGTCTGGCAGATGTCATGCAGTGTCGCTGGCGTGGCTCTCGTGCTGTGCGGCCGACCGTTGCATTGCATCCAGACAATGTCTCACAGGCTCGCTTTCAGGTCGCTGAGAGTCACGACCAGCATCATTGGATCGAGGGGCGACGGTTCGAAGCCAATCCGCTCGTAGAAGGCTTTGGCGTCCAGCGAAAGCGCATGCACTAGGATCCCGCGAATCCCGATCGTATCGGCAGCCTGAATGACGCGCTGGCCCGCATCCCTGACGAGGTAGCGGCCAAGTCCCTTGCCCTGCTCCGACCGATCGACGGCAAGCCGACCGAGAACGACTAAAGGAATCGGGTCCGGCATGTTGCGCCGGAAGCGGCCCGGCGCGGCATCCATGGCGACTGCACTCGATGCCAGAGCGTAATAGGCCAGGACCCGCCGGCCCTGACAGGCGACGAAAGTGCGCGACGCACCGGTCGCCTGATTCTTCAGGGCGCGTCGCTTCAACCATCGATCCAGACCGTCCACCCCTGATGCGAAGCTTTCGACGTCATGGTCAGCCGTCAGCGGCTCCGGCGCCGAGACCGTCATGCCTTCTCCCAGGGAGCCGGCGTCTGCATCGTCCTGCGAAGGCGCTCATTCGGCTGCGGCGGCATGTCCAGACGGGCCAGGAACGCCGCATAGGCTTCCGGACTGGCGGAGATGATCGTCTGGTCCAGCAAGGCTTCCTCAGCCGCCTGGCGTGCGGCGTCGAGCACGAAGTCGGTACGATTCTTCCCCCGCGCCTTGGCGGCGCGGTCGATGAGACTCCGCTCTTCGGGCTTGATGCGGAGGTTGAGGGTCTCGCGCTTGCCGGAGACTGTGTTCGGTGTGGGCATGGTTCGACCTTTTTGCTCGCAAATATGCCCACGATGCCGTAGTGTCAATGTCACTACGATCCTTCAACGGCAGCGATGGGGACGGATGGCAAATTATAAGAGCAGCATCCGACATCGACCAGCGGCGGAAGGAGCCCGCCCGGCCAGAGGACCGCTCACAAAATTTTTTTAGACTACATTCTGCTGCGCTATCGCCACGCCGCGCTTTCCGCAGCACGATAAAGCCCTTCATACTACGCTATAATGCATTGAGATGCTTGAGATGATGCTCTTGATTGCTGGAGATTTCGGCTCATCATCGTCGTCGCGCGCCATTCTGCGCGTGGAAACGGCGGTCGAACCTTGCCAAGGCAGCGAAACATCACGGCCGATACTGTCCGCCTGGTCTCGGAACGGCCTGGAACTGCGCCTGCGCCCGCGGTATCGCTTGCGTCCGATCCCCGCCTCGTCGCCCTCGTCCGGCTCCTCGCCCGACAGGCGGCGCGGGAATTCGTCAACGCCGAGACGGTCAGCCGGACGCGCGACCGCCTCATCGATTGAGGTGGTCGCCGCATGAAGGTCGCGCTCTACGCTCGCTACTCGTCCGACAACCAGCGCGACGCCTCGATCGAGGACCAGCTCCGGCTCTGCCGGGCCCGCGCCGAGCGCGAAGGCTGGACGGTGATCGACAGCTACACCGACCGCGCGATCTGCGGCGCGTCGTTGCTGCGGCCGGACATGCAGGAGTTGATCGCAGACGGCTTGCGGAAGCGCTTCGACCTGATCCTGACCGAATCGCTCGACCGGCTGTCACGCGACCAGGAGGACATCGCCGGCCTGTACAAGCGCATGCGCTTCGCCGGCATCGCGATCGTCACCCTGTCCGAAGGCGAGGTGAGCGAATTGCACATCGGCCTCAAAGGCACGATGGGCGCGCTCTACCTCAAGGATCTGGCCGACAAGATCCGCCGCGGCCTACGCGGCCGGGTCGAGGACGGCAAGTCCGGCGGCGGCCTGTGTTTCGGCTACGATGTGGTGAAGACCTTCGATGCCCAGGGTCAGCCGATCCGCGGCGACCGGACGATCAATCAGGCCGAGGCTGCCGTCGTCCGTCGGATCTTCAAGGACTATCTCGCCGGCAAGTCGTCGCGCACGATCGCGTTCGAGCTGAACCGCGAAAGCGTGCCCGGGCCGCAGGGTTCGCAATGGGGACCGTCTACCATCCACGGCAATCCGAAGCGTGGCGTCGGCATCCTCAACAACGAACTCTATATCGGCCGGCTGGTGTGGAACCGGCTCCGCTACGTGAAGGACCCCGACACGGGCAAGCGCGTGTCGCGGCTCAACCCGGAGAGCGAGTGGATCGTGCAGGACGTGCCGGCCTATCGCATTGTCGATCAGGAGACATGGGAAACAGTGAAGGCTCGGCAGAGGTCTCTCGTCTACGAGCCGGACGAACTGGGTGCAAACCCGCTCAACGAACGGCGCCGGCCGAAGCACCTGCTTGCCGGCCCGGTAAAGTGTGGTTGCTGCGGTGGCGGCTACGCGATGATCTCGAAGGACCTGCTCGGTTGCGCCACGGCGCGCAACAAGGGGACCTGCGACAACCGCGTCAACATCCGCCGCGACGCGCTGGAAGCGTCGATCCTGAGCCGGCTGCGCATGCACCTGATGGAGCCGGAGCTATTCCGCGAGTTCTGTGCCGAATTCACTCGCGCGGTGAACCGGCTGCGGATCGAGCGTGGCGCCGACCTCGGCGCCAAGCGCCGCGAGCTGGAGCGCACCGATCGTGAACTGGACAAGGCCATCGATGCGATCGTGGCCGGCATTCCGCCCCTCAAGCTCAAGGCGAAGATCGAAACTCTGGAGGGCCGGAAGGCCGAACTGACGGCGTTCCTTGCGGATGCGCAGGAGCCCCCGCCCCTGCTGCATCCGAACATGGCGGAACTGTACCGGCAGCGGGTGGCGAAGCTCTACGACAGCCTCCGAACGGAAGACGGTCGCGCAGAGGCTGCGGAACTGTTCCGCACGCTCGTCGATCAGGTGACGCTCGTCCCCGAGAACGGCGAGCTGCGCATCGTGCTGCGGGGCGACCTCGCCGGCATCCTGCGGTTTGCTGCAAACAAGAAAAACCCCGGCTTCCTGTCGGAGGCCGGGGTTTTGAATGGCTTGCTATCGCAAGGATC
>NZ_JAPYKH010000007.1 GCF_029623345.1 Sphingomonas phyllosphaerae | reverse complement strand
CCGGCGACTTGAGCCGCGACGTCAGCGTGTCTGGATCCCCACCTGCCTGGGCATGACGGAGCGAGGAGGCAACGGAGAGAGGAGGCGGCGGGGGAGAGAGAAACGAGGTCGAAGTAGAGAACGACAGCGAGCGCCATGACGCGCACCGCTGGGCGATACTCCAGGCGGCGCCGCGCCGCGCCGCGCCCGGCCGCGCCGTGCCGCGCCTCCACGCCGCCCCGCCATTTCCCTCTTGACCGGCGGCCGGGGTGGGACAATTTGTCCAAGCGCTCGATCAGACATAGCGGCCTTATGCGCTGGCCATCGGGGGCGGAGGGGAGTAATCGCGGGCGCCATGATCAGCGACAGCAGAGAGGCGCGCGGCGTCGACTACTCGCGCGTGTTCACGCAGGCGATCGATCGACTCCATGCCGAGGGACGTTACCGCGTCTTCATCGACATCCTGCGCAACAAGGGCATGTTCCCCAACGCGCGCTGCTTCGCCGGGCACAACGGGCCGAAGCCGATCACCGTCTGGTGCTCCAACGACTATCTCGCGATGGGCCAGCACCCCAAGGTGATCGCGGCGATGGAGGAAGCGCTCCACGACGTCGGCGCGGGCTCGGGCGGCACGCGCAACATCGGCGGCAACACCCATTATCACATCAACCTCGAGCACGAGCTCGCCGATCTGCACGGCAAGGAAGCCGCGCTGCTGTTCACCAGCGGCTATGTCTCGAACGAGGCGACGCTGTCGACGCTGGCCAAGGTGCTGCCCGGCTGCATCATCTACTCGGACGAGCTCAACCACGCCTCGATGATCGCGGGCATCCGCAACGCCGGCTGCGAGAAGCGCGTGTTCCGCCACAACGATCTCGCGCATCTCGAGGAAATGCTCGCCGCCGACGATCCCGCCGCGCCCAAGCTGATCGCGTTCGAGAGCGTCTACTCGATGGAGGGCGACATCGCGCCGGTGGGTGCGATCTGCGACCTGGCGGACAAGTATAACGCGCTGACCTATCTCGACGAGGTCCATGCGGTCGGCATGTACGGCCCGCGCGGCGGTGGGATCAGCGAGCGCGACGGCGTGGCCGAGCGGCTGACGATCATCGAGGGGACGCTGGGCAAGGCATTCGGGGTGATGGGGGGCTATATCGCCGCCGACCGCACGATCGTCGACGTGATCCGCAGCTACGCGCCGGGCTTCATCTTCACCACCTCGCTGTCGCCGGTGCTGGTCGCGGGCGTGCTGGCGAGCGTGCGTCATCTCAAGGCGTCGAGCGCCGAGCGCGACGGGCAGCAGGCCGCGGCGGCGACGCTCAAGGCGATGCTGCGCGACGCCGGGCTGCCGGTGATGCTGGGCGAGACGCACATCGTGCCGGTGATGGTGGGCGATCCGGTAAAGGCCAAGAAGATCAGCGACATTCTGCTCGCCGAGTACGGCGTGTACGTGCAGCCGATCAACTATCCGACGGTGCCGCGCGGCACCGAGCGGCTGCGCTTCACGCCCGGCCCGGCGCACAACGAGGCGATGATGCGCGAGTTGACCGCCGCGCTGGTCGAGATCTGGGACCGGCTGGAGCTGCGTCTGGCGGCGTAAGGGTGCTCTTCTAATGCGTCATCCCCGCGCAGGCGGGGATCCAGACCCGCAAGCGCCCGCGAGTCAGCGGCGCATCCGCGGCACCACCGTGGCCGCTTGACGCAGCCTTCGCGACCGAGCCGCGCCCTCAGCGTGTCTGGGTCCCCGCCTCCGGGGGTTGACGAATGTGGTGGGGCGCCGACGCCCCCTTCCCTCACACCGCCTGCCCGGCGGCATAACCGCTCGCCCACGCCCATTGAAAGTTATACCCGCCGAGCCAGCCGGTCACGTCGACGGCCTCGCCGATCGCGTAGAGCCCCGGCACGCGCCGCGCCTCCATCGTCTTCGACGACAGCTCGGCGGTGGAAATGCCGCCGACGGTGACCTCGGCCTTGGCAAAACCTTCGCTGCCGTCGGGGTGGAAGCGCCAGTCCGCCAGCCGCCGCTCCGCCTCCGCCAGCGCGCGGTCGCTTGCCGCGCCCAGCTCACCCAGCCCGAGTCGCTCCGCCAGCACCTCGGCGAGCCGCGCGGGCAGGCCCAGCGCGCCCGCCAGCGTGGCGCGCGGGCGCGCGCGCTTGGCCTCGACCAGCCAGCCCGGCGCGGCATCGGGGCGGAAGTCGATCGCCACGTCTTCGCCGCGGCGCCAATAGCTCGACACCTGGAGGATCGCCGGCCCCGACAGCCCGCGATGCGTGAACAGTGCCGCCTCCGCGAACCGCGCCTTGCCGACGCGCGCCTCCACCGCGGCGGCGACGCCCGACAGCGCGCGGAACAGCGCCTCGCTGCCGGGCAGCGTCAGCGGCACCAACGCGGGGCGCGGCTCGACCACCTTGAGCCCGAAGCGACGCGCGATGTCATAGGCGATACCGGTGGCGCCGAGCTTGGGGATCGACGGGCCTCCCGTCGCCATCACCAGCGCCGGCGCGCGATAGGTCCGCGCCCCGTGCGCGACGGTGAAGCGCGCGTCGGCGTGCCCGATCGCACCGAGCGGAGCGCCGAGCCGCACTGTGACACCACCCGCCTCGCACTCGCCGAGCAGCAACTCGACGATCTGGCGCGCGCTGCCGTCGCAGAACAGCTGACCCAGCGTCTTCTCGTGCCAAGTGATGCCGTGGCGCTCGACCAGCGCGAGGAAGTCCTGCGCGGTGTAGCGCCCCAGCGCGGATTTGGCGAAATGCGGGTTGGCGGAGAGATAGCGGTCGGCAGTGGCATGCAGGTTGGTGAAGTTGCAGCGGCCGCCGCCGGAGATCAGGATCTTCTTGCCCGGCGCGTCGGCGTGGTCGAGCGCGACGACGCGGCGGCCGCGCTGCCCCGCCACCGCCGCCGCCATCAGCCCGGCGCCGCCCGCGCCGAGCACGATCGCGTCATAGTCTTCCATGCGCGCGCCGTGACATAGCGCAGCGCGATGCGCCAGTCAGCGGTGCTGTCGCTCGCAGGCGAAGAACCAGGTGACCTCTTCTTCCGTCATCCCGGACTTGGTCCGGGAGGACGGAAGTGAGTCGACGCGTGCGCCTGAGAGACCGCGCCGCCTCGCTCAGTCCACGTCGCCGAAGCCGTGCCCGATCGTCGGCCGCCCCGCCGCGCCGCTGGCGTCGCCCGCGCGCTCCCACCAGTACGGCTGCCGCTTGCGCGTTCCGGTGGCGACCTCGTTGAGCGTCGCGGCGTCATACAGCCGGCCGCCGAGCATCACCTGCGCCACCTTGTCGCTGTTGCGGATGTCCGCGGTGGGATCGGCGTCGAGCACCACCAGATCGGCGAGCTTGCCCGGCTCGAGCGAGCCGACGTCCTTGGCGTAGCCGAGCGACGTCGCCGAGGCGATCGTGCCGGCGCGCAGCGCCTCCAGCGGGGTCATGCCGCCGCGCACGAAGCTCCACAGCTCCCAATGCGCGCCCAGCCCGGGCTGCTGGCCGTGCGCGCCGATCGCGACGAGCACGCCCTTGTCCGCGAGCTTCCTGGCCTCGCGAGCGGTGACGCCGTCGACGTAGTCGCTCTCGGGCGCGATCACGCGCCGCGCGTTCTGCGCCGCGAGCAGCGCCGGCGGCGCGTGACGCGACAGCAAGGGATGCCGCCACACATCCATGTGCGCGCGCCAGTACGGGTCGGCCGCCGGCCCGCCATAGGCCACCACCAGCGTCGGCGTGTAGCCTACTTTGGTCTGCGACCAGAGCTGCACCACGTCGCCGTAGAAGGTCTCGAGCGGAACGTTGTGCTCGACGGTCGCATTGCCGTCCTGCACCAGCGTCATGTCGAGCGTGAACAGCGAGCCGCCTTCGGGCACCACCTCCATGTTCTCGGCCTGCGCGGCGGCGACCACCATCTGGCGCTGCTCGCGGCGCGGCTGGTTGTAGTTCTTGACGCTGTGCGCGCCGACCGCCTTGAGCCGGCGCACCACCGCCAGCGCGTCGTCATAATCGTCGATCTGCGCGTAGACGTCGGGCGACTTGGCACCGTAGATCACCTCGCCGGTGGAGAAGGTGCGCGGCGCGAGCACCAGCCCGGCCTGCTGCATCTCGGCGGCGGGGAAGATCTCGGCCGAGCGCGACGACGGATCGTGGATCGTCGTCGTGCCGAGCGCGAGATTGGCCATCGCCGACCAGTTCTGCTGCGGGACCAGCTCGTCGTCGCCCTGCGGGCCGTGCGCATGCGCGTCGACCAGCCCGGGGATGATCGTCTTGCCGCTGACGTCGATCGTCTTCGCTCCCGCGGGGATCGGGACGGACGCGCGCGGGCCGACCGCGACGATGCGGTCGCCGCGGATCAGCACGGTGGCGTCGTCGACGATGCCGCCGTCCGCCGCCGCCATGGTGACGACGCGCGCGCCGGTGAGCGCCACCGTGCCGGTCGGTTTGGCGGCGTCCACCTCCATCGACAGCGACACGCCGGTGCGCGGCGGGGTGAAGGACGCTCCCTTGGCGCCCTCCTCCGCCGGCGCGGCGCGGAACAGCTGCGCGGTCTGCGCGGTGTAGAGCATCGGCCCCGCGCTCCAGTGGATCTGCTCGCCGCCGTTGGACCAGTGGATGAAGTCGGCGCCGTCCGCGCTGACCCGCGTCGCCGGCAGCGCGCTGCCCTTCATGTCGACGTCGACCGCCTGCTTGCCGGGCAGCAGCGGCATCACGAAGGCCTCGTAATTCTGCCGGAAGGCGACGTAGTCGCCCGCGGGCGAGACCTGATAGTCGTTGACCAGCTCGCCCGCGGCATGGACGCGCTTGTTCTCGCCGGTGAGATCGGTGCTGACGAGCTGGCGCTTGCCGCCGTCGTTGGCGATCATGAAGACGCGGTCATCGCTCGCGCCGAACTGCGGCTCGGCGGCGTCGCGCGCCACCCGCTCGGGCGCGCCCCCGCTCGCCGCGACGCGGTACACGCCGCTGCCGGGATTGCCCCGCGGCGAGGTGAGCTCGCCGCCCTGGCCCTGCTCGAACACGATCGTCTTGCCGTCGGGCGAGAAGCGCGGGCGGCGGTAGGTGCCCGCCGCATTGGTGACGGTGCGCGCCGTGCCGCCGCCCGCGGCGACGGTACGGATCTGGCCGAGCGTGTCGTCGCGCCAGCCGACGAAGACGACCTGCCTGCCATCGCGCGACCAGCTCGGGAACAGCTCGAACCCGTCATCGCCGCGCGTCAGCCGCTTCGGCGCGCCGCCCGCGAGCGGCTTGACCCAGAGCTTGCCCAGCGTTTCGAACACCACCTGGCGGCCATCGGGTGAGACCTCGGCCCAGCGCGGCATCTTGGTGGCGAAGCGCGCCGGCGCGACCTCGATCTGCGGGTGGACCGAGTCGACCACCACGCGCGTGTCGTCGACGCGAAACGGGATCACGCTCGCCGCGCCGCCGTCAGCGGGCACGCGGCGGAGCTTGCCGCCGGCCCAGAAGACGATCGCCTCGTCGCGCGACGTCCAGGCCATGTTGGGGTAGACGCCGGTGACCGCCCAGGTCTCCTGCACGTCGCGGTCGAGCGGGCCGTAGACCTTGCGCTCTTCACCGCTGGCGAGATCCTTGACCCACAAGGTCGAGACATTGTCGTCGCGGCGCACGAAGGCGATGCGCTTGCCGTCGCGCGACGGCGTCGGCCGCACCGCGCCGCCCGCGCCCGAGACGACCGTCGTCACCTCGCCGCTGTCGAGGTCGTAGCGCTCGATGTCGAACAGGTCGGTGCGCGAGTTCTGCGCATACTCGAAGATCGGGCCGGGCGAGACGTTGCGCGTGTAATAGACGCTCTTGCCGTCGGGCGCGTAGATCGGCTCGCCCAGCTCCTTCTGCAGCACCTCGCTGGCGCGCTTGACCAGCTGCACCCCGCCGCCGCCCGAGACGTGGTAGAGCCACACCTCGCCGGTGCCGAGCGAGCGGCCGGTGGTGAAATGCTTCTTGGCGACGATGAAGCGCCCGTCGGGGCTCCACGTCGGCTGGTTGAGCAGCCGGAAGTCCTCCTTGGTGACCTGGCGCTTGTCGCTGCCGTCCAGGTTCATCACCCAGATATTGTCGCCGCCGCCGCGGTCCGAGGTGAAGGCGATGCGGCGCCCGTCGGGCGAGAAGCGCGGCTGGTGCTCGAACGCGAGCCCCGCGGCGACCCGCGTCGGCGTGCCGCCCGTCATCGGCATGGTGTAGATGTCGCCGAGCAGGTCGAAGGCGATCGTCTGGCCGTCGGGCGAGACGTCGAGGTTCATCCAGCTGCCCTCGTCGGTGGCGATCCGCACCTCGCGCGTGCGCAGGCCGCGCGGCGCGTTGACGTCCCACTTGGCGGGCTTGGCCTTCTCGCCCGCGGTGGCGCCCGCCGTCGGTCGCGGCGGCGGCAGCGGACCGGCCTGGTCGGGCAGCGGCGCGGTCGCTTGGTCCTCGGGCGCCTGGGTCTGCGCCACCGGCGGGTCGTTGGGCGGCGGGCTCACCTGTGCCGCAAGCGGGGCCGAGAGCTGGGCGGCGGCGAGGCAGAGGGCGACGGCGGTGAGAGCGCGCTGGGACATTGTGTGGAGATTCCCCTTTCGGCCGGGACGTTAGAGCGTGCGACGGCGGCGGGGAAGCCGCGCGGCCACCCATGAAAATTCGGAACCTTTATAAAGTGCGTCAGAGTCTTGGCCGATAAGAACCGGCTAGCGTAACGATTGGTCTACGCGGGAATTGTACGTGCTCCACAGCCTGCCTCTCCACCGGTTCAATGAGTCGATCGTCCTGCCGAGCGGCGATCTCGAGCGGATCCAGACGATGGGTGAGCCGCCGATGCGTCTGGCGCGCCACGCGGTACTGCGCCGCGAAGGGGAGTCGCCGCGCTATATCTACCTGCTGCTCGACGGCTGGGTCGCCTCCTCGGTGCTGCTGCCGGGCGGCGACCGCCAGATCACCAAGTTCCACCTGCCCGGCGACCTGCTCGGCACGCCCAGCATGTGCCTCGAGCGCACCGCCGACACGCTGACGGCGCTGACGCCCGCGAGCGTGAGCCGCGTACCGCTCGCCGCGTTCGGCGATCTGTTCCAGCACTCGCCGCACTTTGCCGCGGCGATGCTGCTGAGCGTCCAGCGCGAGCGCGTGGCGCTGATGGACCGGCTCGCCGCGGTCGGCCGCACCCCCGCGCTGGCGCGCGTCGCGGCGCTGCTGCTCGACCTGACCGAGCGGCTCGGCGCACTGGGCGGCGGCGAGGTGAGCGAGTTCGAGCTGCCGGTGACGCAGGAGCAGATCGGCGATCACCTCGGGATCACCGCGGTGCACGTCAATCGCATCTTCCGCCAGCTGGTCGACACCGGGCTGATCGCGCGCCACCGCCAGCGCGTGACGCTGCTCGATCGGGTGCGGCTCAAGTCGATCTCGGGCCGGCAGGAGCGCCTGCCCGCGCAGGACGTGAGCTGGCTGGTGGGCGGACAGGCGGGGGCGTGAGCTTCCTCTAGGTCCTCCTCACCCGCGGGGGAAACCAAGAACCTCCCCGCTCGCGGCGAGGATCTACTCCCGCTCCCCGTAGGCCGGCAGCGCCAGCTTCCAGCGGATCGCGGCGGCGCGCAGCGCGAAGCCCGCGCTCGCCGCGACGCTCGCCGCCACCACCGGCGGCACGCCGAGCTGGCGCAGCGCGACATGCAGCCCCGCCGCCAGCGCCGCGGCGGTGACGTACAGCTCCGGGCGCATCAGGATCGACGGCTCGCCCGCGAGCACGTCGCGGATGATGCCGCCGACGCAGCCGGTCACCACCCCCATCAGCGCGGCGGGCACCGGCGGCACGCCATAGCCCAGCGCCTTGGCCGCACCGTACACCGCATAAGCGGCGAGCCCGACCGCGTCGAACCAGTCGAGCGCGGCGCCGCGCCACCAGCGTTCGGGCGTCGCCCAGATCACCGCCGCCATCACCAGACATACCGCGGCGACCCGCGCATCATGCACCCAGAAGACCGGCGCGCCGATCAGCAGGTCGCGCACCGTGCCCCCGCCGACGCCGGTGATCAGCGCGAAGAAGGCCAGCGTCACCGGCGTCTGCGCGCGCCGCGCCGCGGCCAGCGCGCCCGAGGCGGCGAACACCGCGATCCCGGCCACGTCGAGATAGGGCGCGAAGGCCGGCAGCAGCACCGTTGGCTCGAGCGGCGGAGTCACGCGCCGGACCTCAGTCGCGCTCGATCAGATAATTCATCCGCGCCGCCGCGATCGGGCGGGCGCGATCGTCCTGCCACGCGACCGCCTCGACGTTGGCGACGCGCGTGCCCAGCCGCGTGATCGTACCCGCGGCGCGGGTGACGTGATCGCGTCCGCCGCGCATGAAGTCGACCGTGACGTTGATCGGCTTGACGCGCGCGCCGCCCTCCTCCGCCAGCGCGTGGCGCAGCGCGGCGATGGCGGCGACCTCGAGCAGTCCCGAAATCGCCCCACCCTGGAGGAAGCCGGGCCGGCCGACGACATCCTCGCCGAACGGCATGACGATCAGCGGCGCGCCGTCGTCGCCGACCTCGAGCGTCGCGCCGAGCAGCTCGGCATAGGGCGGGAGCCTCACGGCGCCACTTTGGGATAGGTGCCGCTCGGCACCATGAAGGTGGCGGCGACATGCGCCACCGGGTCGGCGAGATCGCCGTCGTGCGCGATGCCGCGCGTGAAGGCGATCGAGCGCGCCACGCGGAGGCACTCGGCGCGCCCGATCACGGTCTGGCCGGGGCGCGCCGGGCGGAGATAGTCGATGCGCAGGTCGAGCGTGGCGTGCGGCGCGAAGGCGGCGATGCGCTGCCACACCGCGATGCTGGTCGCCACGTCCATCAGCGCGATGATCGGCCCCGAGGCGAGCACGCCGCTGTCCTCGTCGCCGATCAGGTCGGGCGAGAAGGGCAGCGCGAGCTCGACCCAGTCGGGCCCGCGATCGTGGTAGCGGATGCCCAGCCGCGCGCTGTGCCCGCCGAAGTTGCGGCTCTGGAGCGCCTTGAGCGCGGCGGCCGGGTCGAGGTCCATGGCCCAGCGTCTACACGCGCGGCGGCGCGGTGCAACGGGGGGCGTAGTAGATGCAGCCCTCCCCTCCAGGGAAGGGGGGCTCGCCGAAATCAGAACACCGTTGTGACTTCCCCCTCACCCGCGCCGGCCGCCGCCCCTACCCTCGCCGCCCCTGCCCTCGCCGCTTTTGCCCTCGCCGCCCGCGCGCGAGCGCCGTTCGCCGCGGCGCTCCTTGCGCACCGTCTTGGCATGCGCCCGCGCGCGCGCCTTCTTCTCCTCGCGCGTCGGCGGCGCGCGCTCGTCGAGCGGCATCATGTCGCCCGCCATCGCCTCGAACCCCAGAGAGGCGAGACTCTCGGAAAAGTGCGACGGCAGTTCGGCGGTGACGTCGATCTCGCCGCCGTCGGGATGGTCGACGCGGATGCGGCGCGCGTGGAGGTGCATCTTGCGGCTGATCCCGCCGGTGAGGAACGCCGCCGGGCCGCCGTATTTGCCGTCGCCGACGATCGGGTGGCCGATCGCCGCCATGTGGACGCGCAGCTGGTGCGTTCGCCCCGTCAACGGTTGCAGCTCGACCCAAGCGGTGCGGTTGCCGGCGCGCTCGATCACACGGTAGCGCGTCCGCGCCGCCTGTCCCTCGGCCTCGTCGACGTGCATCTTCTCGCCGCCGGTGCCGGGCTGCTTGGCGATCGGCAGCTCGATCATACCGTCGTCGATCGACGGGACGTCGACGATCAGCGCCCAATAGACCTTTTTCGCGGTACGCCCGGAGAAGGCCTTGGCGAAGAAGGCCGCCGCGCGCGACGTGCGCGCCACCAGCAATGCGCCCGACGTGTCCTTGTCGAGCCGGTGGACCAGTTTGGGCCGGCCTTGCGACTCGTCCTGCAAGGCGTCGAGCAGCCCGTCGACGTGCGCGGTGGTCTTGGTGCCGCCCTGCGTGGCGAGGCCGGGAGGCTTGTTGAGCACCAACGCCTGCGCGTCGCGGTGGATCACCAGCTCGCGCGCGAAGGCGATCTCGTCGTCGCTGAGCGGGGCGCGCTGGCGCTCGGGCTTGGCGTCGACGCGGACCGGCTCGGGTGGCGGCACGCGCACCACCTGCCCGGCCTGGACGCGGTCGCCCGGGCCGACGCGCGCGCCGTCGAGCCGCAGCTGGCCGGTGCGCGCCCATTTGGCGACGGTGGTGAAGCTGGTGCCGTCGAGGTGGCGCTTGCACCAGCGGTCGACGCGGATCCCGTCATCGTCGAGCGCGACGGTGAACTGGCGGACGCCCTCGCCGCTCATGCCGCCACCCGCACCAGCGCGAGCCCGGCGAACACCGCCGCGATCGCGCCGACCACCGAGACCAGCACATAGCCGAGCGCGCCGAGCGCGGCGCCGCGCTCGATCATCGTCGCGGCGTCGAGCGCGAAGGCGGAGAAGGTGGTGAAGCCGCCGAGCACGCCGACGCCGAGCAGCAGCCGCCAGCTCTCACTGCCGCCGCTGCGCGCGAGTGCGCCGACGAGCAGCCCCATCAGCAGCCCGCCGACCAGGTTGACGGTCAGCGTGCCCCAGGGCCAGTCGGGTCCGAGCGCGGCGGTCATCGCGCGCCCAGTCAGGTAGCGCCCGGCCGTACCGACCGCGCCGCCCGCCATCACGAGAAAGAGGGAGTTCATCGCGCCGCCCTAGTCTCTTTCGCCGCCGAAGGAAATCGGTGGGCGTGCAGTGGATGACGGCAGGGGTGATCGCGGCGCACGGAGCGACACGACGGCGACGTGGCGTCGGAGGTGCAAACGGGCGAAGCGTCGGCGGCGGACAATGGCGACGTGGCAGTAAATTGCTCGACGGTCGACGGATGGAGGTGACGTTTGTTGCCACAAACGAGGACCGAAGCTGAGGCGCACCCGACCAGCCCCACCCACTACCGTCATTCCCGCCTCCGCAGGGATGACGGTCGGACGGCTGGGGTTTACGAGAGTCATGGCATTAAGCGTGCGACAAACGCCCGACCGTGCGCCTCGCGCCGCGGGCACGCCTACCGCCGTCTCACCCTTGCAATACACCTCGCTGGCCGCCATCTTGCGCGCATGCTCAACCTGTTCTCGATCCTGATCGGCCTCGTCGCGCTGCTGCTCGGCATCGTGCCGTTCCTGCCGTTCCTCGCCTGGGGCTATTGGTTCGTCATACCGATCGCGGTGGTCGGCGCTGCGGTCGGCGCGCTGTCGTCGCGCAACACCGGGCGCAACCTCAACCTCGTGCTCATCCTGATCTTCGGGCTGCGGCTGATGCTCGGCGGCGGCTTCATCTGACGCGAGACGGGCCCCGGCATCGCTGCCGGGGCCCGCTCCTACGCATCACTGACGTCGAGCAGCCTCAGCGGCAAACCACCTGGCCGCGATCGACCTGCTGGCCGAGCAGCGCGCCGCCGCCCGCCCCGATCACGGTGCCGAGCAGGCGCGAGCCGCCGCCGGCGATGATGTTGCCGAGCGCGCCGCCGGCGAGACCGCCGACGATCAGCCCGGTCGTGCCGTCGTTGCGGCGGCAGTAATAACGGTTGTCCGAGCCGCGGTAGATGCGGTCGTTGCGGTTCAGTGCGCGGGCGCGATAGTAGCGGCCGTCGCGGTAATAACGGTCGGCATAATAAGCGCGCTGCCCCGGCTCGTACCGGTTATAGTCGTAGCGCGCCGAGCGGCGCCAGTCGCGCACCCGCTCGTTGCGGTCACGCCGCGCGTCGCGGACATTGTCGCGATACTCGCGGCGCGCGTCGCGCACGTCGCGGCGCGAGTCGGCGCCGCGCAGATCCTCGCGATATTCCTGGCGCGCGTCGCGCACGTCGTCGCGATACTCGCGGTTGGCGCGGCGCGGGTCCTGCGGCGCGGCCGTGGCGGGGACGCTGGCCAAGGTGGTGGCGGCGAGCGCGGCGGCGAGGATGATACGCATCACTGATCTCCCTACAGAGTGATGCCGTACCAACGGCGCCGCCGCGCCTCCGGTTGCGTGAACGGGAAACTACCTCTTGTTCACTTCAGAGACACTTACGACTCCAACTTGTGCGTCAGCGTCACTTCCGCGTTCAACACTTTGGAGACCGGGCAGTTCGCTTTGGCGTCCTCGGCGATCCGCTCGAACTCGTCGGGCGCGATGCCGGGGATCTTGGCGGTGAGGTCGAGCTTGGACGAGGTGATGGTGAAGCCGTCGCCGTCCTTGTCGACCGTGACTCGCGCGCTCGTCTCGAGCGTGCCGTCGTTGTAGCCGGCGCCGGCGAGCGCGAAGCTCAGCGCCATGGTGAAGCAGCTGGCGTGCGCCGCTGCGATCAGCTCCTCGGGATTGGTGCCGGGCTCGTCGCCGAAGCGCGTGCCGAAGCCATAGGGCTGCTCGTCGAGCGCCTTGGACTGGGTCGAGGTCCAGCCCTTCCCCCCCTTGCCGAGACCTTCGTAGCGTGCCGAACCACCGCGCGTGGGCATGAGTCACTCTCCCGTTGGGACCATAAGAGAAAAGGCGCGGCCCGCACTCGCGGACCGCGCCCCTCTAACGTCGGTCAGGCCGAAAGGCTCAATCGCGGCTCCGCTTCAGCGGCACTGGCGCTTGCCGCTGCGCTCGATCTCGCGACCGGCGAGCGCGCCGCCGACGCCGCCCAGCACGGTGCCGAGCGTGCGGTCACCGCGCGAGTCGATGGTGCGACCGAGCAAACCGCCCGCCACCGCCCCGACCACGAGGCCGGTGGTGCCGTCCGGCTTGCGGCAGCGCAGACGACCGTCGTTGCCGCGCCACTCGCGATACTTGTACCGGCGCTGCGCGTCGGCATCGACGGTGGTGGCGACGAGCGTCGGCGCGACCATCGCGGCGGCACCGAAGGCCAGCATCAGCTTACGCATGACTTCTTTCTCCCGTTCGAAATTCATGTTGGGGACGTAACGTGTCGCTTGTAGCGCGGTTGCATGAACCGGGAACAACGAGGCGTTCATGGTGTTGCGCGCGTCCCGCGGCGGGGCGATGGGAGGTTGCGGGGTGGGGGAGTTGAACGTTCCTTTTGCCACTCCACGGCGTCATCCTGACCTCGTTTCAGGATCCATGGTGCCGCGTAGCCGGATGCCGCTGCGCCTGCCGGACAGTGGATCCTGAGACGAGTTCAGGATGATGGTGAGGCCCAGGCGGCGGACTCGTCACCCGGCGTCGCTGAACCGCGGCGGCCGCTTCTCCAGGTTGGCGCGCACTGCCTCCGCCTGGTTGGGCGAGCGCAGCAGCGCGAGCTGCTCCGCGCTCTCGGCGGCGAGAAGGGCGGGCGCGTCGGCGTCGGCGGCGAGCGCGAACAGCCGCTTGGCGGCGCGCACCGCGTCGGGGCTGCGCGCCGCGATGGCCCGCGCGATCGCCAGCGCGCGCTCGCGCGGTGCCTCGTCCAGATAAGTGAGCAGCCCGCACGCCTGCGCCTCGGCGGCGTCGAGCTCGCGCGCGGTATAGACCAGCTCGCGCAGCACATCGTCGCGCACGCTGCCGCGCCACAGGGCATAGCCGCCCATGTCGGGCACCAGCCCCCAATGCACCTCGCGGATCGCCAGCCGCGTCTCAGGATGCGCGACGCGCACGTCGGCGCCGGCGAGCAGCTGGCAGCCGCCGCCGAAGGCGACGCCGTGCGCAGCGGCGATCACCGGCACCGGCAGCGTGCGCCAGCCGGTGCAGACATATTGCACGTCGTTGCTCGCGCCGTGCGTGCGCTCGCCGAGCGCAAGCCCCGAGCCCCCCGCCGCCATCGCCGCCATGTCGAGCCCGGCGCAGAAGCCGCGCCCCTCGCCGGAGAGCACCACCGCGCGCAACCCGGGTGCGCCGGCGAGCCGGTCGATCGCCGCCGCCAGCGCGGCGAACATCGCCGGGTCGAGCGCGTTCATCTTGTCGGCGCGCGCGAGCCGCACGTCGGCGACGCCGTCCTCCAGCGCGATCGTCACCCGCTCGTCCATTCCGCCTCCGCTCGCGCACCACGCCTCACCGCGCGAGGAACGGCCGCGCGGCGGCCGGAGTCAACCGGGGATCGGCGCGGCGCTCGCTCACAGCGACCCGCGCAGCTGCACCCCGATCCAGCGCGGAATGCCGGGCTTATACTGGTTCCACGACGGTTGCAGGCTGTTGTCGACGTCGAACAGGTTGCGCACCAGCAGCGCGACGTCGAAGCGACCCTCGCCCAGGCCAAGCCCGGCCGAGACGTCGGTGATCCCCCAGGCGTGCGTCCTGGTGTAGCGCGACAAGGTCGTATCGGCGAAATAGCCGCTCTGGAAGTTATGGTTCACGTCGACGTGGAGCACGCGCCCCGGCGCGACCGGATAGGACCAGTCGCCGAACAGGTTACCGCTCCACCGCGGCGCCCCCGGCAGCGCGCTGCCGCTGGCGTCGCGATAAGGGCCGGCGGGATTGTCCCCGCCCAGCTCGCCGGGAACGGGCGCGCGCGGGAACGAACGGTAGCGCGCGTCGGTATAGGCGCCGGCGAACCGCAGCGTCGTATAGGGGATGGCGAACAGCGCCACGTCCAGCTCAACCCCCTGGCTGCGCACGCGCGGCACGTTGCCCAGCGCGGCGCGATAGGCCGGATGACCGTCGCCGTTGAGCGCGCTCTGCACCGGATCGTAGACGAAGGTCGGCTGGATGTAGTCCGCGAACGCCTCGCGGAAGCCGGTGGCGCTGGCCTGGAGCTTGTGCGCGAGCGCGATCGTGCGCACGCCCAGCTCATAGGCGTCGACCCGCTCGGCCGCGACCGGCAGCGAGGTGCCGCCCGCCGCGCTCGCGCCGACGATCTGCGCCACGCCCGGCTTCTCGCCGTGGCGGTAGGAGGCCACGATCGTGTGCTCGGCGCTGAGCTTGTAGCTCGCCGCCAGATCGCCGGTGACGAGCGTGCCGCGATACGGCGCGGCCTCGCTGCGGCGATAGAGCGCGCCCAGCCGCGCGGCGCGGATCCCCTTGGCGGCGCCGAGCTGCGCGCGCTGCACGTCGCTCAGCTCGGCGTAGGAGGCGACGTGGAAATATTTCTGCGCGGTGCGGTCGGCGAGCGCGCACTGCGCGGCGTCGTTGCCGGCGGTCAGCGCGCCGTGCGCGTCGCTGTCGAAGCCGCCGAGCGCCACGTCGTTGACGCGCGCGGGGTCGAGCTCGGCGGCGAACCCCTCGGACTGGATGAAGCTGCGCGCACGGCTGTGCCGCGTCTCGCGCGACAGCCGCGCGCCGGCGTCGAGCGTGAGCCGCGCCGTCGCGTCCCAGCTAAGATGCGAATAGGCCGCGAGCGTGCGGTTGAGGTAGCGCTCCTGCCGCTTGGTGATCAGCGCGTCGGCGGCGTTAAGCAGCAGCCCGCGCCCGGCCGGGTCGACCGCGTCGGGCAGCGCCGGATCGACGGGATCGAGCAGCGCGTATTGCGCGGGACTGGCGTACCAGGCGCCCGCGTCGGAGCCGTAGCGTTCGGTCTGGCTGTAGTTGGGGAACAGCCCGCGATAGGCGAACAGGCCGCCGCGATAGCGCAGGCTCGTGAGCGGCCGCGCGTCGAGCCGCAGCTCCTGGCTCCACTGTTCGAACGAGGTCTGCGTGCCGCGCGGCGCGCGCAGCCACTCGAACTGGGTGTGCGAGCCGGCGCCCTGCGAGAAGGAATAGTCGCGCCACGCCGTGATCGAGCGCAGCACCGTGTCGGGCGCGAGCGTCAGCCGAATGTCGCCCGAGGCGCCCTTGGTGGCGTAGGTGTTGGGATATTCGCCGATCGTGTTGATCGCCTTGGCGGTGAAATCGCGCACCGAATAGTCGCTGCGCTGGCGGAACCAGCGGCGCTCGAGATGGCCGGTGTCCTCGTTGGCGTAATTCACCGCGGCGAGCCGCCCCGTGGCGGGATCGATCCAGTCATAGGTCGGCGGCGACACCAGGTTGAAGGCGAAGCAATTCTCGCAGATCTCGCGGTTGGTGGGGGTGATGTCGGCGATCAGCCGCGCCTCGATCGCGGGTGAGGGCGTGACCAACAGCTGCGCGCGCACGCTGGTGCGGTCGGTGTTGCGCCACGTGAAGTGCGTGTCGTTGCGGTTCTTATAGGGACCGTCCGCCTGCTCGCGGTTGATCGAGACGCGATAGGCCAGCAGGTCGTCGACGATCGGTCCGCCCAGCACCGCGGTGGCGACCAGGGTGTTGCGCTGCCCGACGGTGACCGCGGCCTCCGCCTCGGGGGTGAAGCTCGGCTTGCGCGTGCGGATCACGACCCGACCCGCGTTGGTCGCGCGCAGCCCGTCGCTGCCGGTCGGGCCGCGCACCACCTCGACCGTCTCGACATCGAGATAGTTGCTCAGCGCCGACATCGCGCTGATGCCGTGGCTGACATCGTCCACCGCCACGCCGACGCTGGGTTCGAGCACGCCCGCGCCCGCGGCCCAGCCGACGCCGCGGATGAAGATCGACGCGGTGTTGGGGTTGTTCCACGACGTGCGCACGTTGCCGATGCGGTTGACGATGTCGCGGAAGTTGTTGACCTGGAACTTCTCCAGCTCCTCTCCCGTGACCGCCGAGGTGGAGCGCGGCGCGTCCTTGAGCCGCACTGCGGTGACGGTGATCGCGTCGTCGAGCCCGCGGTCACCGCGATCGTCGCCCGTCGTGGCGGCGGGTGCGGGGCTCGCCGCGGGTAGCGCGGGCGCGTCCGGTGCCGCGACGCCGGCGCGGGCGAGCGCCGCGCGAAGCTGCGTCACCTGATCCGGGAGCGCCGCGTTGCGCTGACGCAGCGCCTCGGCATCCTGCGCCGCGACGGGCGCGGGCAGCAGCGGCGCCACGCCGGCGAGCAGCAGCGCCAGCCAGCGTCGCCGCGACCCGATCGGGGCGGCACCGAGTGAAGAATAGAAAGACATCGCAGCGACTCCTCGATCTCGCGGACGATCGCTCGCGCGCGACGAGGATCGCCGACAGGGACTGAACGCCCTCTCCCGCGCCGATGATAAGAATCACGCGGGATGACCGAAGATAGATTTTCTGTGACGCTTGCGAGAACTTTGAGAAGGCCAGCGACTACTTGGATTTACTGGGCAGCAGGGCCAGCTTTTCTCCGTTCCGGGTCATCTCTCCTACGCGTCGGGACAGGAGGCTTGCTAGCACGCGAGGGAAAGCTCCTCCCCTTCAGAAAAGGGGAGGGCAATCGCCGCGCGGCATCGACGAGAAGATCATCCGCCCAGTTTTGCGACAAACGCCTTGTCCGGACTTCAACCCCGGCCACCGCACACCCGAGCGCGTTCTGAGCGGTGGCGTCAAACCGAGAGCGTCTGCCCGGTCGCCAGCCCCCAGGCGGCGTAGACCGACAGAGCGGCGCTCAGCGCGCAGGTCGCGCCGAACAGGACATAACCGACATAGTTCAGCACCGCCGGGTTCGGCCGCGCCAGCTTGCGGTTCTGCGACGCGCCCGAGAGCACGAAGCTCAGCAGCATGCCATAGGTCAGTGCAACGGCTTCCAGCATTCCCACACCCTCGTGATTGGTGATCCACGCGGCCGCCCCCAACGCCCGCCACGGCTTAACCATATTCGTTCCCACCTACGAAGAGGTTAACGAGCGCCCCGCCGCGACCCGCGCACGCCTCGCCGCTGCGCCGCAGCATGAAACGGGCTGGCGCTTGCGGCACGCCCGGCCTAAGCGCGCTCATGCCCCCACGTCTCGCCGTATTCGACTGCGACGGCACGCTCGTCGACAGCCAGGCCAATATCTGCCGCGCGATGGAGGCCGCCTTCGCCGGCGCCGGCCTGCCCGCGCCCGCGCGCGAATCGATCCGCGGCATCGTCGGGCTCAGCCTGATCGAGGCGATGGCGGTGCTCGCGCCCGCGGCCGGCCCGGCGCGGCACGCGGCGCTCGCCGAGGACTATAAGGTCGCCTTTCAGCGCATGCGCGCCGAGGCGGCGCTCGATCCCGAGCCGCTGTATCACGGGCTGGTCGACGCGCTCGACACGCTCGCGAGCGCGGACTGGCGGCTCGGCGTCGCCACCGGCAAGTCCGATCGCGGCCTCGCGCTGCTGCTCGCGCACCATGGCCTGACCGAGCGGTTCGTCACGCTGCAAACCGCCGACCGTCACCCGTCCAAGCCGCACCCCTCGATGCTCCTTGCAGCGATGGCGCAGGCCGGGGCGGCGCCCCATATGACGGTGATGATCGGCGACACCAGCTTCGACATGGCGATGGCCCGTGCCGCGGGCGTGCGCGCGATCGGCGTCACCTGGGGCTATCATCGCGAGGAGGCGCTGTGGGCGGCAGGCGCCGACGCGGTGGCGCGGCGCTGCGACGAGCTCGCCGGGTGCTGCGCGTGAGCGCGCCGAGCGACCCCGCCTTCGCGCGCTGGTTCGCCATCGCGGGCGTGCGGCTGGCGACGAGCTTCGGCGCGATCCTCGGCGTGGTGCTGCTCGGCCGCGCCGAGACGCTGGCGCCGCGGCTGCTCGGCGTGGCGATCGTGCTGTCGGCGCTGTGGGTGATGGCGACGGTGCCGCGCGCACTGGCGGCGCGGTGGCGGAGCGAGCGATGAGGCGCTTCTGGCGCGAGGTGGTGGTCGACGCCGAGCGCGTCGTCCGGCTCGACGAGCGGCCGGTGCGCACCCCCGGGCGCGTGCCGCTGGCGCTGCCGAGCGCCGCGCTGGCGGCGCTGGTGGCGGACGAGTGGCGCGCGGTGGGCGAGACGCTCGACCCGCGCGCGATGCCGCTGACCGGGCTCGCCAACGCCGCGATCGACCGGATCGCACCCGCGCGTGCCGACTTCGCTGCGGGCCTTGCGCGCTACGCCGAGAGCGACCTGCTCTGCTATCGCGCCGATACCCCTGCCGCGCTGGTCGAGCGCCAGGCCGCCGCCTGGGACCCGCTGCTCGCCTGGGCGCGCGACCGCTATGACGTGCATTTCGAACTGGTCGCTGGCGTGATGCACCGCGCCCAGCCCGCGGAGACGCTGGCGCGGCTCGGCGAGGCGGTGGCGAGCCGCGACGCCTTCGCGCTCGCCGCGCTGTCGCCGCTGGTGACCGTGACGGGCACGTTGGTAGGCGCGCTCGCGCTCGCGGAGGGCGCAGTGTCGGCCGAGACGCTGTGGGACGCGGCCACGCTCGACGAGCGCTGGCAGGCCGAGCACTGGGGCGACGACCCACTCGCCGCCGCGGCGACCGCGGCGCGCCGGCGCGACTATGACGCGGGCGTGGCGTTCCTGGCGGCGCTGTAGAAGCCGTCGTCCGAAAATCGCATCGTGCTCCGGCGCACGCTCGAGCCCAAAGCAACGAGGGTGGCGCCCGCGACTCTGGTGCTCCTGCGTGCGCGGGAGCACGGCCGTTTCACCGCGGACACGCTATCGCGCGCCGCCCGCCCCCCTCACCCCGCCGGCGTGCGCAGCTTGCGGATGAAGCCGATCAGCCCGGTCTGGCGCGAGCGCTTGAGCCGCTCCGCCGCGAGGATCGTCTTGACCTTGGCGAAGCAGCTCTCGACCTCGTCGTTGACGAGGACATAGTCGTAGCCGTCCCAGTGGCTGATCTCGGCGTCGGCGCGTGCCATGCGCCGGTCGATGATTTCCTGCGCGTCGGTGGCGCGACCCTCGAGCCGGCGGCGCAGCTCCTCCATCGACGGCGGCAGGATGAACACGCGCACCACGTCGCCGCCCGCGATCTGGTGGAGCTGCTGCGCACCCTGCCAGTCGATGTCGAACAGCACGTCCTTGCCCGCCGCCAGCATCGCCTCGACCGGCGCGCGCGGCGTGCCGTAGCGCTGGTCGAACACGTGCGCCCACTCGAGGAACTCGTGGTTCGACGCCATCTCCCGGAAGCGGTCGAGCGAGACGAAATGATAGTCGCGCCCGTCCTGCTCGCCGCGCCGCATCGCGCGCGTGGTGGCGGACACCGACAGTGACAGCTCGGACTCGCTCGCCAGCAACATCCGCGCGATCGTCGACTTGCCCGCGCCCGAGGGCGAGGAGAGGACGAACAGCACGCCGCGGCGCTTCATCTGGTGCGGGTCGGCGGGGGTGGCGGAATCCATGCCGGCTGATGCCCCGCGGGGTCGCGGCGCGTCAAGGCAAAGCGTCCGCGCGCACCAGCGGCTTAGAAGCCCCACTGGCTTTATTGTAGGGGCAGCGTGCTCCTGCGGGAGCAGGTGTCCGGGGCCCCCGGCGACTCCCCCGCGGCCCTCAGCTTCGGCGTGCGCCGGCGCACAAGGCGGTCGCGACCGACCTGTCTAGCCGGCGGCGACCGCCTGGACGACCGCCAGCCCGTCCCGGTCGATCCGCAGCGCGGAGAGCACGCCGGTCTCATAAGCGCCGGTGTCGAGCCCGATCCGGTGCGGCAGCAGCACCGGCCGCTCGCTCGCCCAGGTATGACCGTGCACCACGATCGTCTCGGCGGGACGCGGATGTTCGAGGAAATCGTCGCGGATCCACAGCAGGTCGTCGCGCTGCTGCGCGCGCAGCGACACGCCCGGCCGCACGCCGGCGTGAACGAAGGTATAGTCGCCGACGCGCACCATCGGCTCGAGCCGCTCGAGCAGGCGGAAATGCGCCACCGGCATGACGTCGAACAGGCGATCACGCAGCGCGGTGAGCGCGGCGGCGTCGGGCACCTCTTCCTCCGGGGGCGCAATGCCGTAGGAGCGCAGCGTCTCCGAGCCGCCGTAGCGCAGCCATTGGCCGTGCGCCGCGGGCCGCTCCATGAACAAGCGGAACATCGCCTCGTGGTTGCCCTCGAGCAGCCGCGCGGTGATCGCGCTGGAGCGCGCCAGCCACGCCAGCGCGGCGAGCACCTTGGCCGAGTCGGGACCGCGGTCGACATAGTCGCCCAGCAGCACCAGCACCGGGGCGACGCCGGGGGAGCGCTCGGCGGCGTCGCTCGCCACCCAGGCGAGCAGAGCGTGGAGATGGTCGTAGCAGCCGTGCACGTCGCCGATCGCGTAGAGCGGCCGGTCGCCGGCGCGCGCCCCCGCGGAGGCGGCGTGGCGCTCGTGGCGCAGCGTGATCAGCGCCACGTGCTCCGCTCGTCCCCGCGCAGGTCCTCGCCCGGGTCGGTGGCGAGCATGCGGAGGTCGGCGGCGACCATGCCGTAGACGCGCAACGCCTCGCGCGGCCGGTCGCGCCCGACGCGGCGCGCGCGCAGCCATTCGCCGCGATAGTCGCGCAGCAGCCGCGCGCTCACCCCCGCTTGCGTCGCCTCGTTGTAGGCTGCGGCGACCTCGCCGTCGGCGTCGTAGAGCCGCTCAGCCGCGCAATAGCGATCGTCGAGGCAGCGCTCGCCGCGCAGCGCCACTGGCCGCACGCTCGGCGCCGCGGGCGAGCGCGGCGCCGCGGCGAAGCGCGTCGGCGCGGCGCTTCGCGGCGGAGCGGTGTAGCGCGACGGAGCGGGCGGCACCTTGGGTGGTCCCGCGGTCGGAGCGGCGGCATATCGCGTGGGGGCCGGCGCCACGGCGCGTACGGGGTCGACGAAGGACGGCACCGGCTCGGGCGCGGCGGCGAGCGCGGTCGCGGGCGGGGCGACCGACAGCACCGGCGCGGGCGTTCCCGGCGTCGGAAGGGCGCGCGCGGTGGCGCGCACCGGCGCGGTGGCGCCGTGCGGCGGCACCACCGGCCCGACCGCGCTGGTGCCGGCGAGCACCCCGGCGGTCACCGCCACGGCCAGCCCGGCCGCACCGAGCGCGAGCGAGCGCCCCCGCCGTCCGGACCGCACGGGCAACGGCCGTGGCGGGGGCGCGGCCGTGGGTCGGATGCCCGGCCCGAACAGCGCGGCCATGTCCTCGGCCACGTCGCGGCCAGCGATACGGTCTGGGTCAGTCATGACGTCGTTCCTGCCTTCATGCCACTGAACCGACGCTGTATGTGGGCGGATCCGTCGACAGTCGCGGGCTCGAGCGGCGCGACGACGAGCGGGCGCACGTCGATCAGTCGTCCATGCTTGCCGATCGCCGCCGGTTTGCCGTTGTCGACACGTTCGGCTATGAGCATGCAATGTCCGCCGAGGCTCCTCCCGTCGACGTCCGTGCGCCTGCCCGCAAGGGCGACCGACATCAAGAGGCGGTCACGCTGCTGCGCCGGATGATCCTCTCCGGCGAGCTCGCTCCGGGCGAACCGCTGCGCGAGGTCGCGCTCAGCGAGCAGTTCGGCACGTCGCGCACGCCGGTTCGCGAGGCATTGCGGACGCTGGCGGCGGAAGGGTTGGTGACGCTGCTGCCCAACCGGACGGTGCAGGTCAGCCAGCTCGACGAACAGGCCGCCTCCGACGTGTTCAGCGTGCTCGGCGCGCTCGAGTCGCTCGCGGCGCGGCTCGCGTGCGAGCGGATGCGGCCCGAGGACATGGAGGTGCTGGCCGAGCTGCACGGCGATCTGGCGCATTATTTCGAGGTGCGGGATCGGCCGCGCTATCTCGAGGCCAACCGGCTGATCCACGAGCATATCGTCGAGTCCTCGGGCAATATCTCTTTGGTGTTGGCGTGGCGGCTGCTGCTGCCGCGGGCCGAGCGCGCGCGCCACGTCAGCACGCTCGATCATGCGCGCTGGGCCGAGGCCTTCCAGGAGCATGTCGAGATCGAGCGCGCCTTTCGCGCGCGCGACGCCGGCGCGATCGCGCGGCTGATGGAAGCGCATTTCGACAATGGCGCCGCCAGCATCCAGGAAGCGCGCAAGCGCGCCCGGCGCGAGCAGCGGTCGCGCGCGTATAAGAGCGCGCCCGGCGCCGAGTGACGCCCCCGCCGCGCGGATTCAGCCGGCGTCGCGATAGAGCAGCCGCGACGCGTCGATCCGCAGGAACAGCAGCCCGCCCAGCGCCGACAGCGCGGCGAGCACGTACATGGCCGCGTTCCACCCGCTCCAGTGGAGGATATAGCCGGTGATCACCGCCGCGAGCGCGCCGCCGATGTTGCCGAACGTGTTCATCACCGCGGACACCGATCCGGCATAGACCCCGCCCACGTCGAGCGTCAGCGCCCAGGAGACACCGACCGTCAGCTCGAGACCGAACACCGCGAGCGCGAACCAGGCGACGCTCACCAGCGGCGAGGCGCTCAGCACGCCGGCCGGGATCGCCACCGCGGCGAGCGCGAAGCCCACCACCGCGACCGCGCGCCGCGCCGAGGTGACGCGCCCGGTGCGTCGCAGCAGGCGGTCCGACACCCAGCCCCCCGCCACGTCGCCGATCACGCCCGCCATCAGCGGCAGGCTGGCGAACAGCCCCATCCGCGCCAGCTCAAAATCGCGCACCTCGCCGAGATACTTGGGGAACCACGTCAGGAAGATGTTGATCGAATAGGCGTAGCAGAAATACATCGCCGAGATCAGCCAGAGCTGCGGCTGCGCCAGGATGCGCCGCCACGGCACCCGCGCCGTCGCCCCCGCCGCGGTCTGCGGCGCCAGCGCCGCCGCGATCATCTCGCGCTCGGCCGCGTTGGTGCCGGCGTGATCCTGCGGCCGGTCGCGGTAATAGCCGAACCACACCGCGGCCCAGACCAGCCCCAGCCCGGCGAAGATCAGGAACGGCGCGCGCCAGCCGAAGTGGATCATCAGCCATACCACCAGCAGCGGCGTCAGCGCCGCGCCGAGCCGCGCGCCCGCGTGCGTCACGCCCTGCGCGAAGCCGCGCTCCGACGGCAGCATCCAGCGGCTGAGCGAGCGCGTCGCATTGGGAAAGGCGCCCGCCTCGCCGCAGCCGAACAGGAAGCGACACGCGATCAGCGAGCCCATGCTCCACGTCGCGGTCGTCAGCGCGGTGAAGCTCGACCACCATACCACCACCGCGGTGAGCACGCGGCGCGGGCCGAAGCGATCGCCGAGCCAGCCGCCGGGGATCTGGAACAGCGCGTAGCCGATCTGGAACACGCCCAGCACCCAGCCCCAGGCGCGGTCGCCGATGCCATATTCCTGCTGGATCATCGGCCCGGTCACCGAGATGACCACGCGGTCCATATAGGTGATCATATAGGCCAGCACGGTGAGCCACAGCACGACGTGGCGCACCCGCGTCGGACGCATCGCCGCGGTGGAGCTCGCCGGCGCCGGCGCCGCGGCGAGCGGCACCCCGCTCATCGGACCGACGGCACCTTGCTGCCGCCGACATAGACCGCGGCGATGCGGCGGCTGTTGCGGACGTCGCGCGTCGGATCGGCGTCGAGCACGACGAAATCGGCGAGGCGGCCGGGGGCGATCACGCCGCGGTCGCCCGTGCCGAGCCACTCCGCCGAGCGGCCGGTCGCGGCGTGGATCGCCTGCGCCGGGGTGAAGCCCGCCTTCACCAGCTGCTCCAGCTCCCAATGTTCCGAATAGCCCGGCAGCCGCCCCGGCGGCCCCGCGTCGGTGCCGAAGCCGTAGCGCACGCCCGCGCGCGCCAACGCCATCTCATTGTCGCGCGCCTGCTCGTCGATCCGGGGCAGCGCGGGATAGATGCGGCTCGATGCGATCGACTTCTCGCGCTCGGGGCTCTCCAGCCCGGCGATCGTGGCGGGATCGGCGGCCTGGCGGAAGAACGGGTCGCGCGTGCGCGGATTGTCCGCGGCGAAGGCATAGACCGCGGCCTCGCGGCTCAACGTCCCGGCACCCTGCCACACGCCGCGCGCCTTCATCGCGCCGATCAGCTCGGCATCGACGGGCTTGTCGCGGACGCTGTGCATGAAACCGTCGATCCCCTGCGCCACCAGCATCTTGGCGTCGGCGAGATAGAAGACGTGGGCGAGCACGCGCTTGCCGCGGCGGTGGCCGGCGTCGATGATCGCCTTGCTGATCGCATAGGGCATCTTCGGCATGGCGCCGAGTTCGTCGTCCATCCACAGCTTGATGTAGTCGACGCCCTTGCGCGCCTGCGTGTCGACCTCGGCGGCGGCCTCCTCGGGCGTGGCGACGGGATGGTTGATCCCCGGCACGCCGCCATAGCCGCCCTTGAACACCAGCCCCTGCCCCGCGGTCAGCAGCCGCGCCATCGTCTGGGGGCCGCCCCGGCCGGCGTCGCGGATGGCGAGCACGCTGTCCTTGTCGGTGCCCATCGACTGCACTGTCGTCACCCCGAAGGCGGCATAGGTGCGCAGGTCGCGTCGCACCGACTCGGGCGTGAAATAGTCGGCCTTCTGGACGAGATCGCGCACCGTGCCGATGTGGATGTGCAGGTCGATGATACCAGGCATCAGATACTTGCCGCCGAGGTCGACGGTGCGCACGCCGCGCCGCTGCGGTGCCTTGCGCTGCGCGCCGACCCAGCGGATCCGCGCGTCGTCGACCAGCATCGCCTGCCCCGCGCGCGGCGCCGCGCCGGTGCCGTCGATCAGCGTGAAGCCGCGGTAGAGCACCGGCTCGGCCCGCGCCGCGCCCGTCAGCAGCAGCGCCGCGAGCGGCGCCCACCGCGCCGCACCCGTGATCGTCCGTCGCATCGTCATCCTCCCAGGCTGTTCCAGCATCAAGCGGCGAGTCGCTCAGCGCGGCGGCGCGACCAGCACGTCGCGCCCCACCGCCGTCGCGTCGCGCTGCCCCGCCAGCGCCATCGCGACCGCCAACTCGTGGCGCAGCAGCGCGAGCATCCGCGTCACCCCCGCCCCGCCCTGCGCGCCGAGCGCATAGGCCCAGGCGCGCCCGAGCAGCACGCCGCGCGCGCCGAGCGCCAGCGCGCGCAGGATGTCGGTGCCCGAGCGGATGCCGCCGTCCATCAGCACCTCGGCGCGGCCGTCGACCGCCGCCACCACGCGCGGCAGCGCCGCAATCGCGGAGGGCGCGCCGTCGAGCTGGCGACCGCCATGGTTGGAAACGATGATCGACTCCGCCCCGGCGGCGACCGCGTCGCGCGCGTCTTCGGCGTCGAGCACGCCCTTGATGACGAGCCGCCCGCGCCAATGCCGGCGCAGCCAGTCGAGGTCGGCCCAGGTGACCGAAGCGTCGAAGTTGCGGCTGACCCAGGCGGTGAACTCGGCCAGCCCCGCGCCGCCCGGCATCTTGGCGGCGTAATTGCCGAGCGTATGCGGCCGGCCGCGCACGCCGACGTCCCACGCCCACGCCGGATGGCGCGCGATCTCCACCGCGCGCCGCAGCCGCGCCGCCGCGCCCTGGTCGCCGGTCAGGCCGGTGCGTACGTCGCGACGCCGCGGGCTGTGCACGATCAGGTCGACCGTCAGCACCAGCGTCTCGACCCCCAGCGCGGCGGTGCGCGCCAGCAGGTCCTCCATGAAGCCGCGGTCCTTGATGATGTAGAGCTGGAGCATCACCGGCGCCGCCGCGGCCACCTCCTCGATCCCGCAGCAGGATGAGGAGGAGAGGATGAACGGCACGCCCGCCGCCGCCGCCGCGCGCGCCGCCTGGACCTCGCCGCGGCGCGCGTACAGCCCGGCGAGCCCGATCGGCGCGAGCGCCACCGGGAAGTCCGCCGCCTGCCCCATCAGCGTCGTGCCCAGGCTGAGCCCGTCGACGTCGCGCATCACGCGCTGGCGCAGCTTGAGCGCGGCGAGATCGGCGGTGTTGGCGCGCAGCGTCTCCTCGGCATAGGAGCCGCCGTCGATATATTCGAACAGGAAGTCGGGCAGGCGCCGCCGCGCCATCGCGCGGAAATCGTCGATCGAGGCGGCGATCATCGCAGGGTCACGCGCCGCGCCACTGCGGCGTGTCCTTGGCGAGGAAAGCGCGCACGCCCTCGGCGAAATCGACGCTGCCGTAGACGCGCGCGATCAGGTCGCTGATGTCGGGCTGCGCGGCGACGGCGGCGCGGCGGATCGCCTCCTTGCTCACCGCCATCGTCAGCGGCGCATGCGCGAGCAGCCGCTCGACCAGCGCGGCAACGATGGCGTCGATCTCACCGGGCGCGACCACCGCGTTGACCAGCCCGAGCGCGTGCAGCTCCGCCGCGTCGACGATCTCGGCACCGAGCAGCAGCCGCTTCGCCATCGCCACGCCGGCATGCTGGACCAGCCGGCCGTAGCCGCGCGCGGACAGGCAGTTGCCGATCGTCCGCGCGAGCGGCGAACCGAAGCGCGCGCCCGCGGCGGCGACGCGAAAGTCGCTCGCGAAGGCCAGCGCCAGCCCGCCGCCGACCGCCCAGCCGTCGACGATCGCGATCACCGGCTGCGGCAGCGCCTCGACCGCGCCGACATAGCCGTCCATCTCCGCCTCATAGGCGACACCCTGTTCGCCCCCGGTGAAGTCGCGGAAGCCGGCGATGTCGGTGCCCGAGACGAACGCCTTGCCGCCCGCGCCGCGCAGCGTGACCACGCGCACCTCGCGGTCGGCGGCGATCGCGGCGCAGGCGTCGCCGAGGCCGCGCCACATGTCCCAGGTGAGCGCGTTATAGGCGGCGGGGCGGTCGAAGGTGATGCGTGCGACCGCGCCCTGCTTCTCGTAGCGGGTGACGCCCGCGCTCACGCCGTCGCGCCCTGCGCCAGCCGGCCCGCCGCGCGCAACTCGCCGCGGATCTCGTCGCCGTGCTGGTCCAGCAGCGGCGGGGGATAGCGGACCTGCTGCGGCGTCGCCGACAGCTTCACCGGGAAGCCGAGCGCCTTGATGCTGCCCTCCACCGGATGCGGAATGTCCTGCACCATCGCGCGCGCCTGCGCGTGCGCGCTGGTGGTCGACTGCGCGTAATCGAGGATCGGCCCGGCCGGCACGCCCGCGGCGAGCAGCGCGTCGACCCAGTCGGCGACGGTGCGCGCGCGGAAGCTGGGACGCAGCAGCTCGATCAGCTCGCGCGCCTTGCCGACGCGCGCGCTATTGTCGAGGAAGCGCGGGTCGTCCGCCAGCTCGGCGCGATCGATCACGCCGAGCAGCGCGAGCCAGAGCTTCTGGTTGGCGGCGGCGAAGACGAACCAGCCGTCCGCCGCCTCCACTGCCTGATAGGGCGCGGACATGCGGTTGGCGCTGCCGAGCGGGCGCGGGCTTTTGCCGGTGCCCCACAGCTCCGCGGTCTCCCATACCGACAGGCCGAGCGCGGCCTCGAACAGCGAGGCGGTGACGAGCTGCCCTTCGCCGGTGCGCTCGCGCACGAACAGCGCGGACAGGATGCCATAAGCCGCGAACAGCGCCGAGCCGAGATCGCCCACCGGCGTGGTGTTCTTGACCGGCTCGGCGTCGGGAAGGCCCACGGCGCTGATCAGCCCCGACATCGCCTGCGCGATCAGGTCGTAGCCGGGCCGCGTCGCCCAGGGTCCGCTCGCGCCGAAGCCCGAGATGCTCGCGTAGATCAGCCGCGGGTTGCGCGCGCGCAGCGTCTCATAGCCCATGCCCAGCCGCGCCGCGACGCCGGGACGCCCGTTCTCGACCAGCACGTCGGCGGTGTCGACCAGCGCGTAGAAGGTGTCGCGGTCGGCCGCGTCCTTGAGGTCGAGCACGATGCTGCGCTTGTTGCGGTTGAGCGCGAGGAAGCCGGGGCTGTCCTCGCCCTTGAGCCGGAATCCCATCGAGCGGCGCGAGCTGTCGCCGACGTGCGGCGGCTCCACCTTGATGACGTCGGCGCCCATGTCGCCCAGCAGCATGCAGCAGAACGGCCCCGCCATCACCTGCGACACGTCGAGCACCCGGATCCCTGCCAGTGGCTGATCGCCCGTCGTCATCCCCGCCCCGCTCCCCGGCGCCAGTGTGTACTCATCTTATGCACCTTGCATACAATGTCCGCGAGCGGCGGCAAGGGTCGGTGGGCGCTCACGCCCCCGGCTTGTCCTGCGTGATCGCGATCGCGCCGAGCGCCCCCGCATCGCTCGGCAGCTCCGCCGCGCCCGCGGGGAAGCCGTTCTTCGACAGGATCATCGCCTCGACGTCGGCCACCTTGGCGGCGCCGAGCGAGTTGGGATTGTCGAACGGCATGGTCGTCTTGATGCGGGTGAACAGCGCCGCCGCGGTCTGGCCGTTCCAATTGGCGAGGAAGCCGCTGCCCGCCAGCGCCGGCGCCTGGTCGTTGCCGCCGAGCGCGTCGCCGTGGCAGCTCGCGCAGCTGGCGGCATAGACCGCGGCGCCGCGCTGCACCTGCGCCGCGCTGTAGACGCCGCCCCAGACGCTTCGGGGCGCGGCCTGCGACAGCGCGACGGCCGGCAGCGCGACCAGCGCGACAGCGAGCGACGGGCGGAGCGACGGATGGGTCATGCGCACCTCTGGGGACGGGCCGCTCATGCGGCGGGGAGACGGAAGGCGACCAGCTCGCTGCTGTACGCGCCGCCGCCGATCGCGATGACGAGGTACTGGCGCTGGTCGAGCATGTAGGTCATCGGCGCGCCGGTCTGGCCCGCGGGCATGTAGACCGCGCCCTTCTGCTCGCCGCTGGCCTTGTCATAGGCGCACAGCATCGCGCCGCGGCGCCCGTCGGGCAGCGTGAAGACGCCGGGCTCGCCGCAGATCACCAGCGTCTTCGTCACCAGCGGCCCGACATTGCCCGCGCGCCCTGTCTTCGGGATCGTCAAGCCCTTGAGCTTGGGATGATTGCGCACCGTGTCGGGGGTCTCGCCGTGCGCCACCTGCCAGAGATGCGCACCGCGCTTGAGGTCGATCGCGGTGAGGCGACCATAGGGCGGCTTGAGCAGCGGCAGCCCCTCCACCGTCAGCGCGCCATAGGTGTGGTCGCCGCGGCGCGGCGCGTCGGGCATGCCGCGCACGTTGATGACCGCGAAGTCGGAGCGCTTCGGGTCGTCGTTGGGCAGCTCGCTCATCACGTCGGCCACGGTCTTGGAATAGACGTAGACCACGCCCGTCTCGGGGTCGGCGCCACCGCCGGGCCAGTTGGTGCCGCCGGTCAGGTTGGGCGCGGTGAGCGTGCCCCAGGTGCCCTCGCGGTCGAACATCGAGGCCGGGGTGAAGAGCGGGCCGCGGCGATAGTTCTTCGCCAGCGCCAGCGCCTTGGCGCGCAGCTCCGGGGTGAAGTCGATCAGGTCGTCGTCGCCGACGCCCTGGACGTCGTACGCGGCCGGGCGCGACGGGATCGGCTGGGTCGGCGCGTACCACTCGCCGGGCACGTCGCCCTTGGCGACCTTGCGCTCGGGGATCGGCCAGATCGGCTTCCCCGTGGCGCGGTCGAGCACGTAGAGGAAGCCCTGCTTGGTGGGCTGCGCCAGCAGCTGCCGCATGCGCTCGCCGACCGGCACGTCGAGCAGCATCGCGGCGCAGGGAATGTCATAGTCCCACAGCCCGTGATGGACGAGCTGATAGTGCCACTTGCGCTCGCCGCTATCGAGATCGACCGCGACGATGCTCTCGCCGAACAGCCCCGGCCCGCGGCGATACTGGCCGCCGACGTCGCCGGTCGGCAGCTCGATGCCGAGATAGGCGAGGTTGAGCGCGGGATCGGCCGAGATCTGGCACCACATGCCGGCGTTGCCGATCGTCGCGGTGCCGTCGAGCCAGGTGTCATAGCCGAACTCGCCCGGGCGCGGGATGGTGTGGAAGATCCACTTCCGTCGTCCGGTGCGCGCGTCGTAGCCGCGCACATAGCCGCGAACGTTGTCGCGCGTCCTGGGCACGTTGCCCGCGGTATGCGCGGCGCCGACCACGACCGTGTCCTTGGCGACGAGCGGGGTCGAGTTGAGCCCGACGTCGCCCTCGATCAGGTCGATCTCCTGGTCGAACCCGGTCTTGAGATCGACCACGCCGTCGCTGCCGAAGTCGGGGACGCGCTGGCCGGTGCGCGGGTCGAGCGCGATCAGCCGATAGCCGATCGTCACGTAGAGCAGCCGCTCCTCCTTGCCGTCGGTCCAGTAGGACACGCCGCGCCCGGAGAGCTGGCGCGGCGCCTTGCGCGCGCGCTCGCCCTCGTCCTCGCGGTGGATCCACAGCAGCTCGCCGGTCGCGGCATCGAGCGCGACCACGTCGCGGCGCGACCCCGCGGTGGAGTAGATCACGCCGTTGACCACCAGCGGCGTCGCCTCGAGCTGATAGTCGGGGCGTGCGCCGAGCGAGTCGGTGCGGAAGCGCCACGCCACCTCAAGGCTGTCGAAATTCGCCGCGTTGATCTGGTCGAGCGCGGCGTAGCGCGTGCTCGCCAGATCGTTGGCATAGTGCAGCCAGTCGGTGTCGCCGGGAACGCGCCGCCGCGCGCTGACCTGCGCCGCCGCGAACGGCGCGCGCAGCGCCAGCAGCGTGAGCGGCGGCAGCGCCAGCAGCGCGCGTCGGGTGAAGCGCATCGCGCGATCCCCTGCCGGCCGCCTCAGTGCGCCGGCTCGAAATTGTGGAGGATGACGGGGCGCGGGTTGATCGGGATGCGCGTCGACATCGGCGCGCTGGGATCGTTGCCGGCGCGGTGCCAGCGCCCGCGCACCGCGGTCACGACGTCGCCCGGCTCGGAAGTGAAATAGGGAAAGCCCTCGATCTTGTAGCCGATCTTGCCTTCCATGATGAACCAGAACTCGGTCCATTCGGTGTGGAAATGGCCCTTGTTGGTGTCGGGCGGCACCGCGTCCGCGGCCTTGCCGCGCAGGATGTTCGAGGTCCAGTGATCGTCCCACACGAACTTGCCGTTGTACGGCTTGTCGCCGACCGCGATCGTCTTGAAGAAATCGACGTAGATCGGGTTGGTATCGCGATCCTTCGCCGGGCCGGGGTTGCCCATCACCTTGACATAGGTGCGGCCCTTGACCGGATCGGGGGTCTCGCTGGCGGGGTAGAGCGGCGCGGTGCCGGCCTGGCGCACCTCGAACCAGACGGCCGGCTGCTGCCCGACATTCTCCACCGAATAGACGTGGCGGAACGGCACGCTGACCATGAAGCCCTTGGTCGCGGTGAAGGGCTCGGTGCCGTCGATCGTCACGCGCAGGCTGCCGTCCCACACGATGAACATGATGCGGTCGTCGGCAAAGAAGCGCGGCTTGGTCTTCTTGCCCGCACCGAGCGAGACATAATCGGCGTCCTGCTCGGGATTGCGCACCACGGGATGGACCCAGTCGCTCTGGCCGCGATGCGTCGCACGGATGTCGGCGAGCTTCCAATGGACCTTGTTGGGGGCGGCGTAGGCGGTCGGCTGCGTGGGCTTGGGCGCCCAATACTCGCCCGGCATCTTGGGCTGGGTTACCGGCATCGGATCCTCGCGGCCGGAGAATTGGGCGGAGGCGGCGACGCCGCCGGCGAGCGCCACGACCGCGCCGCCCAGGTACAGCAACCCTTTCATCCCACTCTCCTTTTTGCGACGCTGCCCGTAGGCGCGCCGTTTGTATGGACAGGCGCAATCTTGTATGCGATCTGAAACCACGTCAAGCACACTGACGATGATCATCGTCAGGGCGAGGCAGGGCGGCGGGGAGGATCGGAATGCGCTGGACGCTGGCGGGGCTGTTACTGACCGCGATCCTCGCCGCCCCGCTGCCGGCCGCCGACTATCAGGCCGATCTCGGCCCGATGCCGCTCGACGACGAAACCAAGGCGGTGATCGCCGGCCGCGGCGAGGCGGAGGCACGGCTCGACGGCGCGCGGCTGACGGTCAGCGGGCGCTTCCGCGGACTGCCCTCGCGCGCCACCGCGGCGCACCTGCTGATCGGGCCCGCGATCGGCGTGCCGGGCAGCAAGGCGCTGGCGCTCACCGTGAGCGGCGACACCGACGGGACGATCGCGGGCCGCTACCGGCTGAGCAAGGCGCAGGCCGCGGCGCTGCGCACCGGGCGGCTGTACGTCCAGGTCGACAGCGAGAAGGCGCCGCCGGGCTATAGCTGGGGGCCGAAGGGGACCTTGTGGGGCTGGCTGCTCCCCGCGCATGCGCGCGCCACCCCCGGCGAGCCGCAACGCGGCGCCTGGTTCCTGCCCCAGCTCGACACGCCGCGGCGCTGACCATGCGACACTTGGCCCCTTATGCCCGCGCCCGCACCGCGCTCCTGCTCGCCGTCGCCGGCGCCACGCTCGCGGGCACGATCGCGGTCGCGCAGCAGCCCGGCGGGCTCTTCACCCGCGCGCAGGTCGCCGCGGGACGCAGCGCCTATGCCGAGCAATGCGCCGCCTGCCACCAGCCCGACCTCGCCGGCGCCACCGACGCGCCCGCGCTGACCGGCGCCTCGTTCAACGCCGTCTGGGGCAAGCGCGCGGTCGCGTCGCTGTACAGCAAGATCCACGCCTCGATGCCGTACGGCCGCGGCGCCAGCCTCGACGACGCAACCTATGACGCGATCGTCGCCTATATCCTCTACGCCAATGGTGCGCCCGCGGGCGCCACGCCGCTCGACCGGCAGGCGACAACCCTGCTCGGCGCGGTGGCGAGCGGGAAGCCGCCCGCGGACGCCTTTGCCGCCGCCCCCGACGCTACCACCGCCACCGGCGCGCCTGCGGGCAGCACCGCCTCGCAGGAGGCGCAGATCGGCGGCGCCAAGGAAGCCGCCCCCGCCAACGGCCCCGGCGGCGCCGCCGCGCCGGCCACCTCGGCAGGCTTCGCCGCGCCGGGGCAGAAGGTGAAATATGCCGATCCCGGCCGCTTCGTGCTGCCGAGCAGGCCGGGGCTGAGCCTCAAGGGCGCGATCGCCGACTATCGCCCCGTCACCGACTCGATGCTGCGCGACCCGCCGCCGGGCGACTGGCTGATGTTCCGCCGCAACTACCAGGGGTGGAGCTACAGCCCGCTGGCGCAGATCGACACGGGCAACGTCGCGCGGCTCCAGCTCAAGTGGATGTGGTCCATGCCCGAGAACGGCACGATGGAGGACACGCCCATCGTCCACGACGGGATCATGTACATGTGGGGCGTCGGCAACGTCATCCAGGCGCTCGACGCGCGCGACGGCGAGCTGCTGTGGGAGAACCGGCTCGGCCCCTTCCCCACCAGCGCCGGGCCCGGCCCGTCCTCGGTGGAGACGCGCGCGATGGGGCTGTGGGGCACCAACCTCTACGTCAACACGCCCGAGGGCTGGGTCTATGCGCTCGACGCGCGGAGCGGCGAGGAGGTGTGGAAGACGCACATCACCGACGAGAAGCCCGGCGTCGGCCGCTCCACCGGCGGCCTGATCATCATCAAGGGCAAGGTGATCGTCGGCATGACCAATTGCGGGCGCAAGGGCACGCCCGACCATTGCTACATCAGCGCCTACGACGCCGCGACGGGGAAGCGCGACTGGACCTTCACCACCGTCGCGCTGACCGGCCAGCCCGGCGGCGACAGCTGGGGCGCGCTGCCCGACGACGAGCGCAAGGGATCGGAGACCTGGATCGCGGGCACCTACGATCCCGAGCTCGACACCACCTACTGGGGCACCGCGCAGGGCAAGCCGTGGCGCCGCGACGAGCGCGGCTCCGCCACGGGGGCGACCGATTACGCCAACTCGACGCTTGCGCTCGATCCCGCCACGGGCAAGCTGCGCTGGTGGTTCAACCATGCCCCGGGCGAGACCTTCGACCTCGACGAGGTGTTCGAGCGCGTGCTGGTCGATCACGGCGCGCGCAAGTCGCTCTACACGATCGGCAAGGCCGGCATCCTGTGGCAGCTCGACCGCGCCAGCGGCAAATTCCTGGGCGCGACCGAGACCGTGTTCCAGAACGTCTTCACGCGGATCGACCCGGTGACCGGCCGGCCGAGCTACCGCGACGACGTGGTCAAGCAGCAGTCCGACCAGTGGCTCGCCTCCTGCCCCGGACCGGAGGGCGGGCACAATTGGCAGGCGATGAGCTATCACCAGCCGAGCGACGCGCTGGTGATCCCGCTCAGCCAGAGCTGCGTGCTGATGCTCGGCAACGGCAGCCAGGTCTATTACGAGATGCCCGGCACCGGCGGCAATCTGGGTCGGCTCTCGGCCTATCGCGCGCGCGACCGCGCGCCGCTGTGGACCGTCCAGCAGCGCGCGCCCTTCCTCACCTCGGTGGTGTCGACCGCGGGCAATCTCGCCTTCGTCGGTGATTTCGACCGCGTCTTCCGCGCGGTCGACGTGCGCACCGGCGAGACATTGTGGAAGACGCGGCTGGGCACCACGGTGCAGGGCTTTCCCGTCTCCTTCGCGGTCGACGGCCAGCAATATGTCGCGGTCACCACCGCGCTTGGCGGCGGCAGCCCGCAGCTCAAGCCGGGCACGATGCTGACCGAGGTGCATCGCCCGATCACCGGCTATGCCGTCTATGTCTTCGGGCTGCCGCAGGCGAGATGACCGTCACCGCCTGGGTCGTCCGCGCGGCTCGGCGCCATCGCTGCGCCGGCATCGGGCGCGGCCGGTGATGAGGCACTCTCGAGCAGCTTGAGCTGCTCCGCTATTGACGAGGCGGTCAGACCAATCCCTTTGTCTTCGGGCGCAATCGCTAACGCCGCTACATGCAGGTGCAGGAGCAAGGCACGCGGCGGTGGATTGCCCTCTCCAGCGAGCCGCACCGCATTGTAAGAAACGACGGTGCACACACTGCAACTTTTCTGTCGACAATGATGCAAATCTGTCAGACAACTCGGGGGACGGAGAGGATCAGGTCGGCGACGCTCGGCCGGCGGCATCTGTTCGAGCGGAACGACCGCCGGACACATCGGGTCACCGATACGCCGCGAGAGCGTCGACCTGCTTCGCCCATGAACGGGAGAGGGGTCTGGACATGATGGCGTTCGAGATGAAGCTTCGGCGTGGCACCATTGCGTGTCGCCGCGGCACACTGATGGCGGCGAGCGGTGTGGCACTCGCGATGGCGCTGGCGATGCCGGCACAGGCACAGACCGAGCCCGCGACTCAGACGCCCCCCTCGCCGACGACCCAGCCCGGCTCGGCGGCGGCGACGCCGTCGGGCGCCGACCCCGCCACCGCCGACAGCGCCGCCACGGTCGACCAGCCCGATCCCGCCGCCGAACCGGGCAGCGACATCATCGTCACGGGCTCGCGCATCACCTCGAGCGGCTTCAACGCGCCGACCCCGACCCAGGTCATCGGCGCGGCCGATCTGCAGCGGCTGGCGCAGCCCAACATCTTCAACGCGGTCACGCAGCTGCCGTCCCTTCAGGGATCGACCGGGCGCGCCACCTCGGTGGGCAGCACGTCGAGCGGCATCCAGGGGCTGAGCTCCTTCTCGCTGCGCGGGCTTGGCGCGATCCGCACGCTGACGCTGCTCGACGGCCAGCGCTTCGTCGGCGCCAATTACTCGGGCGTGCCCGATGTCAGCCAGTTCCCGCAGCTGCTCGTGCAGCGCGTCGACGTCGTCAACGGCGGCGCCTCGGCGTCCTACGGGTCGGACGCGGTCGGCGGCGTGGTCAACTTCATCACCGACAAGCGCTTCAAGGGCTTCAAGGCGAACGTCCAGGGCAGCATCACCACTTATGGTGACGACGCCGGCGTCACCGCGCAGGCGGCCTGGGGCAACAGCTATTACGAGGATCGCCTCCACGTCGTGGTCAGCGCCGAATATGGCCGGCAGGGCGGCGTGCCCAACCCGGGCTTCGGCATCGTCGGCGCCAACGGCCGCGACTGGTACAATTCGCCCGCCTTCGTCCAGACCGGCGTGACCAACACGCCCGCGGGCCAGCCGCGCATCTTCTACATCCAGAACGCGCAGCAATATCAATATTCGAAGTTCGGCCTGATCACCTCCGGCCCGCTCCAGGGCATTGCGTTCGGCGCCAACGGCCAGCCCTATCAGTTCCAGTACGGCTCCAACGGCGTACCCACCGGGACCGGCGCGGTGACCGGCTGCACGCCCTCCTTCTGCTCGGGTGGCGACACCAGCGGCGTGGTCGGCGCGGGCACCAGCCTCGCCTCCAAGCTGGAGCGCTATAACTACTACTCGCGCGTCGGCTTCGACTTCGCGCCCAACAACGAGGTGTACTTCTCGTTCAACGGGTCGCGCGTCAGCTCGGAGAACTCGCCCAACCCGGGCTACGCCCAGCAGGCCAATCTGACGATCCAGTGCGGCCTCAACAACGCGAACGCCAATCCGTTCGTGCCGCAGTCGATCCAGCAGGCCTGCACCAACGCGGGCATCACCCAGTTCCAGTACGGCTCGGCGCTGGCGCAGCTCGGCGACTTCATCGAGGTCAAGCCGGTGCGCACCAACCTGCGCTACGTCGTCGGCGCCAACGGCAAGTTCCGCGGTCTCGGCACCGAGTGGAGCTATGACGCTTACTACGAATACGGGCGCAACTACACCGACCTCCACGTCGACAACATGCTCAACATCTCGCGCTTCCGTGCGGCCTACCAGGCGGTGCGGCTGCCCAACGGCACGATCGGCTGCGCCAATGCAGCGGCGCGCGCCGCCGGCTGCGTCCCGCTCAACATCATCGGCGACGGCGGCGTGACCGAGGCCGCGCTCAACTACGTCAAGCCAGCGATCGGCCCCTATCAGCACACCTGGTCGACGCAGAACGCCGGCGCGATCAGCTTCAACGGCCAGCCGGTCTCGACCTGGGCGGGCCCGCTGTCGATCGCCTTCGGCTATGAATATCGTCGCGAATGGTACCGCACCAAGGCCGATCCCTACGGCAACGGCGTCAGCGCGGAGAACCCGAACACCAGCGACTATCCCGCCGACCCGACGCAGAACACGCGCACCGGCGGCAATTGGTACGCCGGCAACTACAAGAACGGCACGGGCCGGTACAACGTGCACGAGGGCTTCCTCGAGCTCGACATCCCCATCTCGAACGAGGACCAGATCGGCCGCGCCAACATCAACGCCGGCATCCGCCAGACGCGCTACAGCACCTCGGGCTGGATCACGAGCTGGAAGGTCGGCGGCACCTGGGACACGCCGCTCACCGGCATCAAGCTGCGCGGCGTGACCTCGCGCGACGTGCGCGCGCCCAATCTGTCCGAGCTGTTCCGCACGCCGACCTTCGCCAACGCCACCTTCCTCGATCCGCGCGCGCCCGGCAGCTCGCCGACCGCGGGGCAGTTCGTCCAGGCGCCGTCGAACACGATCGGCAACACCGCGCTGAAGCCGGAGACCTCGCGCAACACCACCGGCGGCATCGTCTTCGACGGCGCCGCCGCCGGGTTCCTGCCGGGCTTCAGCGCTTCGTTCGACTATTACAACATCAAGGTGGAAGGCATCATCACGCCGTTCACCGGCCAGTCGGCGATCAACCAATGCTTCCTGCAGAACATCGCGCAGTTCTGCTCCTCCTTCAATCTCGACACCGCCGCCGGGCCACTGTTCGTCAACGAGCAGCTGTTCAACTTCGCGCGCGTCCGCACCAACGGCTTCGACATCGAGGCGAGCTATCGCCGGCCGTTGAGCGGGATCGGCATGCCCGGCTCGTTCACCATCCGCGGCCTCGCCACGCGCACGCTGCATTATACCGAGACGTCCGGGCTGCCCGGCACGATCCCGACCGAACAGGCCGGCAACAATCGCGGCAACGTGCCCGACTGGAAGGTGTTCGCGATCCAGAGCTGGGACACGGACGACTTCTCGCTGTCGGTGACCGAGCGCTGGTTCTCGGACGGCGTCTACTCGAACGAATATATCGAGTGCGATCCGGGCAGCTGCCCCGCTCCCGACCCGACCGGCAACATCTCCACGATCAGCGACAACACGATGCCGGGCGCGCTGTACGTCGACTTGGGCGGCTCGTTCAACATCAGCAAGAGCATTTCCGCTTACGCCAAGGTGGACAATCTCTTCAACAAGGCGCCCGAACCCTCGCCGCAGAACGGCGTGACCTACGGGTTCAACCCGGTGTTGTACGACGTGCTCGGCCGCACCTTCCGTCTCGGCCTGCGCCTCACCCTCTAGGCCGCTTCCCCTTGGCCTTGCCCTGGCTCCCGAGGACATTCCTCGGGAGCCAATTTTTGTTCTCGAAGGCACGCGCGGCCGCGGCCGGGCGTCCCGCTCTCAGCGGCTCACCGACAGGATGATCCGGCGGTAGCTGGTCAGGCTCGGCAAGCCGTCATCGGTCACCTCCAGCACGACGTGGATCGTGCCGCGATCGCACTTCGCCGCGCGCGTCGGCCACGGCGCGTCGCAGAGCCGCGTCGGCGTGATCGCAGCAATCGCGCGGTCCGCGCCCGCGATCGTCACCACCGCGGACCGCTGCCCCGCGGGCTGCCCCGCCTCGGGATAGGCGTACCAGCGGTAGCGCAGCCGACCGCGGTCGGGATCCGCGCTGGCGCTCGCGTCGAGCCGCAGCGTCTGCCCCAGCCGGACGTCGCGCCGCACCGTCGCCGTGCCGGTATCGCCGTCGATGGCGGCGAGCGGAGCGTGATTGGCGCCGCTCCAGGGGCGGTACGTCCAGGCCATCCGTGCCGCGAAATCATGCTGGAAGGCAGTGCGCCAGCGCCAGATCGTCGCCTGATCCGAGACGTGGGACCGGCCGTCGCGGCCGAACACCGTGTCGCGCGAGCTCAGCCGCAGCGTGTCGTCGCTGCCCTGCGTCCAGATCGCGCGGGTCTCGCCGGCGGGACGGCGAAGCACGTAGCGCCCGCCCCAGCCGCCCCAGTCGGGCTGGTCCTGGCGGTTGAGCCCGTTCGGGATCAGTCCGAGAAAGGCCGGCGTGTCGCCTTCCATGATATAGGCAAAGCGCAGGTAATGCCGGGCGAGCGGCCGGTCGCCGCGGATGTGACGGTCGAGCCAGCCATTGGTCACCGTGCGCGCGTCGGCCCCCGCGCCGTTGCGGTAGAAGACATCGCCGCTGATCCCGGTCCAGGTCGCCGCCGCATAGTCACCGCTGTCCTGCGACGAGGGCGAGACGATGAAGAACAGGTCGGGGAACTCGCGCCGGATCCACGCGCCCGAATCGTCCTGGTCGGCAATGGCATAGACGCGCAGCCGCGACACGAACGCGCGCAGCGCGTCGGGCGATCGCGTCCGCCGCACGTCGTAGAGCGCCTGCGCCAACGCGTTGGTGCCGCCCCAGGCGCTGATCCACAGCGGCCGCGCGTCGGCGCGGTCGGCCGCGGCGATGATCGCGCGGGACGCCGCGGAGGCATGGCCCTCGCCCACCCCCGCCATGCCATAAAGGGGAACCCCCTCGACGACGCGCCCGAGCAGTTCGTCCGCGGTCGGCCATCCCCGGGCGTGGCGCACCAGCTGCGGGCGCACGGCGCCATAGTCCGCGACGATCGCACGCAGCGTGGGCGCGTTCGTCGTGGTGCGCAGCCAGGTCGAGGTGACCGCGGCGAGCCCCTCGATGTCGATCGCCTGCGCGTAGAGCAGCAGGCGGACGAGCGACATCTGGTCGTCCGGCTCGTTGCCGATGTCGGTCAGGACGAAGAGGCGCGCCCGGTCGGTCGGCTGCGGCACCAGCGCGGCCACGGCGTCCCGCGGCGCCGGCGCCGCGGCGGACGACATCGCCGCAACCACAGCCATGCCGGCAGCGAGGGGAAGGCGCGGGATCGTCATCGGGGGGAACGTCGCACACCCCGGGCGGTAGCCCGTGCTATCATCGCCTGTCCCGCGCAAGGCGGTCGTCGCCGCGCGGCGACGTCGCGACGGAACCGCGCGCGCCGACGATGCGCAGCACCGCCAGGTCGGCGGTAACGTTGCCGAGCGTGCGGAAGATGTCGGGCACCGTCCCGATCGCCAGCAGCAACGGGAGCAGCCCGGCGAGGATCCGCGCCGAGGGACCGCTCAGCACGCGGGCGTGATCGCGTTCGATCGGGCCGGGGCGCGGTCAGCGCGCATCGTCGGGACGGTTCCTCAGCATGGCGGCGACCAGCGCCGCGTCGGTGTGCCCGGCGACGATCTCGGCGAAGGTCGCCGCGCGCTCGTCCTGGCCCAGCTTGAACTGCGGCTCGCACGAGACGATCCGCGCGCGGAAGGCGACGACGTGGCGCGCGAGCGCGTCGAAGCGCGCGCCCATCTGCTCGGGCCGCCACCCGCCGGCGGGCTCGAGCTGCGCGGCGAGGCGGCGCAGCGCGTCCTCGGTTTCTTCCGGCACGAAGGCGAGCGTGGCGACGATCCGCAGCGCGGCGTAATTCCACGTCGCGCCCCAGGTCGCATTCGACACCAGCCGCGGCGAGACATAGCCCTCGGGGCCGCGGAACAGGATCAGCGCCTGCGGGTCACGCTCGAACGCGGCGACCTGCGGGTTGCGGCGGGGATAATGGCCGACCAGCGCCACCGGCGTGCCCTCGGCGTCACACTCGGCGATGAGCGGGAGCAGCGTGGCGTCGCGGTCGTCCGATACCACCCAGGCGAGCGGGTGGTCGCGGATCAGCCTGCCGATCTCGTCCGGCGAGAGCGGGACGAAGCTCACGCCGGCGCGTGCCCCAGCGTCGCCGCGAGCCAGCGCGCGGCGTCGTCGAACGCCGCGTCGGCCAGCGGCGAGACCGACACCGCCTCGAGGAAGCTGTGCGTCGCGCCGGGGTAGACGCACGCCTCGACCGCGACCCCGGCGGCATGGAGCCGCTCGGCCATGGCGCGGTTGGCGTCGGCGAGGATGTCGCACTCGGGGATCGTCACGAAGGTCGGCGGCAGGCCGGTCAGGTCGGCGCGCGCGGGAACCACCAGAGGGTCGTCGAGCGTCGCGGGCTCACCGGCATAGTCGCGCCAGAACCGGTCCATCTCCGCGATCGTCAGCATATAGGCCGGCCCGTCGTAGCGCGCGTAGCTCGGCGAGGGCGCGGGATCGAAGGCGCCATAGTTGAGCAGCAGCGCGGCGGGCAGCGGCTCGCCCAGCGCGCGCAGCCGCAAGCTCATCGCCACCGCGAGATTGCCACCGGCCGAGTCGCCGCCCACCGCGATCCGGTCCGCGGCGATGCCGTGCGCGGCCGCACCGGCGCGCAGCTGGCGATAGGCCGCGACCACCTCGTCGAGCGCGACCGGGAAGCGCGCCTCGGGCGACAGGCTATAGTCTATCCCGACCACCACCACGTCGGCGCGCGCGGCATATTCGCGCATCAAGCGATCGTGCGTGTCGATGCTGAACATCGTCCAGCCGCCGCCATGCACATACAGCAGCGCCGGTCGCGGCGTGCGGCTCGTGCTCGGATAATGGAAGCGCGCGCGGCAGCCGGCGAGCGTGCCGTCGCGCGTCTCGGCCATGACCGGCCCGCCGGCGCGCCACGGCGCGCGCACCACCTCCGCGGCGGCGCGGCGCTCGGGCAGCGGCAGCGCGGCGAAGTCGGAGAACTGCCCGTAGCCGTGGTTGAGCGCGACGACGAAGCGCCGGATATCGGGATCGACGTCGTCGTGCGCGGCGAGCGCCTCGCTGGTGAGAGTCATGCGTCCTGCTCCTCGCGCGGGCGCTCGCGGCCCGTCACGCTGTTTCGTTCTCGCCCGTCGCTCTCGCACGGAGTCGTGCCTGCCGCCCCTATGCGCGCGGGCCGATGATGCGCGCGTGCGGGCCGCGTCACGGCAACGCGTAGAGGCTGGGCGGCACGCCATAGGCGCGGCGGAACATCGCGGTGAAGGCGCTGGGGCTGTCATAGCCGACGTCGAACGCGATCGTCGTGACGGAGCGCCCCGCCGCCATCAGCGACAGCGCCTCCATCAGCCGTACCTGCTGCCGCCACACCGCCAGCCCCATCCCGGTCTCGCGCTTGAACGCGCGCGTGAAGGTGCGCCGCCCCATGCCCGCGACGCGCGCCCAATCGTCGACGTCGCGGTCGTCCGCGGGCTGGGCCAGGATCGCGCGGCAGACGCGCAGCAGGCGCGCGTCGGCCGGCATCACCGCGCCATAGGGCGCCAGCGGCATGGCGGCGATCTCGTCGAGCAGCACCGCGACGATGCGCCCGGCGTGGCCGTTCGCGTCATAGTCCGCGCCGAACGACACGACCTTGAGGATCAGCGCCTTGAGGAAGTCGCTCACCTCGATCACGCGACACGGCGGCGGATCGGGGTAGAGCGCGGGGTCGACGTAGAGCGTGCGCAGCGACACCGGACCGCGGCACGACACCTCGTGGCGCTGCCCCGCCGGCAGCCACAAGGCGCGCTGCGGCGGCACGACGAAGCTGGTCGCCGGCGTCTCCACCGACATCACGCCCGAGCAGGCGTACAGCACCTGGATCCAGTCGTGCGCGTGCATCGGGTCGACGAAGCCGGCGCCATATTCGTCGGTGAGCCCGCGCACCGGCGGTGCCGCGCGGCCGCCCGGCCCGGTCACGATGCTGGCTGCCCCATCGTCGCGAAGCTGCCACGCGCGTCGCGCCGGGACAAGCCCGTCATACCGGCTTGCCGCGATGGCCGCCGCCCCGCCCCTCACCGCAGCGCGAAACGCAGGTTGGCGCCGATCGTGCGCGGCCGCGTGACGCTGCCGGCGAAGGAGAAGGGCGCGTTGAGGATGCCGTAGGTGTCGAACAGGTTCTTGGCGAACACCCCGGCCTCGATGCCGTCGCCCAGCCGGATCGCGGCGTTGAGGTCGACCAGGCTGTAGTCGCCCTTCTGCAACGTCGCGCCGAACGCAACCGGGGCGGCCGACAGATAGCGGTGCGCGATGCCGATGCGCGGCCGTAGCGGCGAGCTCCGCAGCTCCCAGTCGAGCTGGTTGGCGATGATCCAGTCCGACGCGCCGGGCAGCTGCGTGCCCGCGGCGTAGCCGCCCCCCGCCGCATTGCTGTCGGGCAGCAGCCCCGACAGGCGCGCGTCATTGTAGGTGACGTTGGCGCTGTAGGTCAGGTTGGCGGTGGGGCGGAAGACCAGCGACAGCTCGACGCCGTCGATCTTCGCCCCGCCGCCGTTGACGGTATAGGCGTCGAAGGTGACGGGCGTGAACAGCCGCGACTGGATGTCGTTCCACTTGATGTGGAAGGCGGCGATATCGAACGACATCGCGCCCGGCACCAGCTCGAACTTGGCACCGACCTCGTAATTCTGCGTGCTGTCGCTGCCGAACGTCAGCGGCGTATTCGAGGCGGCGCTGAACACGTTGACGCCGCCGATGCGGAAACCCTCGGAGTAGAGCCCGTAGAGCGTGAAGCGGTCGCTCGGCTTGTAGGCGAGCGACACCTTGGGAACGAAGCCCGATTGTTTCTGCGAGCCGGGCTGATAGTCGAACGGCGCGATCAGCGCGGCGTTGGGCAGGAACTGCAGGCGCGGGCGCGACTCATATTGGAAGACGCGCCCGCCGAGCGTCAGCGTCACCTGGTCGAAGAAGGTATAGGCCAGCTCGCCGAAAGCGGCGATCTCGCGCACGCGGTTGGTGCTGAGGGTACGGCGCAGCAGGTCGCCCGGTGCGATCACGCTGCTCGGCTGATTGGCAAAATCGCCGGGGTTGGCATCGATATAATCGGCGATGCCGTCGAGCCGCGCGCCGTCGGTCGAGTCCGACCGCAGCCTGGTGTAATTGGCGCCGATCAGCCAGGTGAACGGCCCGGTGCCGCTCGAGGCGAGCCGCATCTCACCATAATAGGTGGTGGACTTGCCGGTGGAACTGGAGAGCTGCGGCGTGCCGGTGCGCGCGTCGATGCCGAGGAAGATCGAATCGTCGAACGCCAGATCCGCCTTCTTCTGCGTATAGCTGCCGATCGCGGTGAAGTTGGCAAAGCCGAGCTCCTGGTCGAGCCGCAGGCTGTACAGCTGGATCTCGGTGTCCTGATATTCGTCGACGTTGGTGTTCCGCTCGAACGTCTTGGGATTGTCGCCGAACAGCACGTAGGTCTGGTCGTCGAGGTCATATTCCTGGTACATCGCGAGCGCCGCGAGCTTGGTCGTCGCGCCCGGCTGCCACACCACCGAGCCGCGCAGGCCGCGCACGCGCAGGTCGTTGCTGCCCTTCTCGCCGGTGCCGACATTGTCGAGATACCCCGCGTCATAGCGCTGCAACGCCACCAGCCGCACCGCCAGCTTGTCGTCGACCAGCGGCACGTTGACCATCGCCTTGGCGGCGTAGCTCGCCTCGCCCGCGCGCCGTGTGCTCGAGACGATGCCCTCCGCCCCGGCGTCGAGCCGGGTGGGATCGGCCTCGTTGACGACGTAATTGACCGCGCCGCCCAGCGACGAGGAGCCGAACAGCGTGCCCTGCGGACCGCGCAGCACCTCCACCTGCTTGACGTCGAACGCGTCCACGTCGGGGATGACGAGCGGGAAGCCCGGCTCCACCAGCGGGATCTGGTTGATGTAATAGCCCGTCGTCGCCTGGTTGGCCTCGTGATAGGTGGTCGAGGCGACGCCGCGGATCACCACCTCGGAGACGCCGGGCTGATAGTCGTTGAAGACCACGCCGGGCACGCGCGTGATATAGTCCGATAGGCTCTGCGCGTTGAGCCGCTGCAGATTCTCCTGGGTCACCGCCGAGACCGCGCCGGCGACGTCGCTGGCGGCCTCGTCGCGCTTGGTCGCGGTGACGACGATTTCGCGCTCGCTTGCCCCGTCCGCGTTGGCGTCGGCGTTGGCGTCCGCCGCGGCGGGCGCGGTCTGCGCCGCCGCGGTGGTGCTCGCAAGCGTCATCGTTGCCGCTGCCAGGATGCTCGCCCCCGCGAGTTGTGAAACGATCGTGCGCATCGCCGCCCCCATTCTTTTCAACAATGCTGTCGGAGATCGTAGTTGACGCTGTTTCTTGCGGCATGGCCGCGCGGACAGGGCCGATCGCCGTCGCGATCGGGCCATTCCTTCACGCGCGATTGCGGCACGCGCCGGCCTGGCCCTAGCGTCGGCGCCGACGCAGCGCGCGAGGATCCTTGACCGTCATGCCCTCCCCTCTGATCGATCACGCGCGCCGGCGCTTCCTCGTCGGCGCCAGTGCGGCGGCGTTGCTGGTCGCGACCGAGGGCCCGGCGCGCGCCGCCAACGCGGTGCTGCCAGCGCCTCCCGTTACGCCGCGCGTGCCATTCCTGCGCCGCCAGCTCGGGCGCACCCGCGACGATCCGTACGCCTGGCTCAAATACGTCCCGCCGCAGGGGCAGCGCGACATCGCGACGATGCCGCCCGCGATCCGCGACCATCTGCTCGCCGAGAATGCTTATGCCGGCGCAATGCTCGACCGCGTCGCGGCCACGGAGCGCCGCTTCCTCGCCGCGCTCGACGCGCGCGCGCCGCTGGGCGGCGGCGAACCCGACGTCAGGCGCGGCGGCTGGACCTATAGCGTCGACGCGAGCGCGGGCGCGCACCCGCGCTACACCCGCCGCCGCGCCGGCACCGCCACGGTCGAGCTGCTGCTCGACGAGAATGAGCGCGCGCGCGGCGAGGCCTATTACCGCACCACCGGGCAGCAGGTCAGCCCGGACGGGCGCCTCTACGCCTGGGCCGAGGACGTCGGCGGCAACGACCGGCATCGGCTGTGCGTGCGCGATCTCGCCAGCGGCGCGGTGCGCGTCGTCGTCGACACCGACGCCTATGGCTATGGCGGACTGGTGTTCTCGCCGTCGTCGCGCTGGCTGTTCTGGATCTGGCGCGATGCACGCAACCGGCCGACGCGGGTGTATCGCACGCCGGCGACCGGCGGCGAGCGCGTGTTGGTCTATGAGGAGCACGACCCCGCGATCTTCATGGCGATCGCGCGCACCGCGGCGGACGGTTTCGTCGCGATCACGCTTTCGGGCCCGGACACGAGCGAGGTGCGGCTCGTCGCCGCCGACGCCGAGGAGCGCGCCCCCGCGCTGGTCCGCCCGCGCGCGCCCGGGCGCCGCTACGCGATCGACGAGTGGGACGGCGCGTTGGTCGCCTTGATCGAGGACGAGCAGACGATCGACGGCCGCGTCGCGCGGCTCGACCGTCGCAGCTTCGCCGAGACCGGCACGCTGGTGCCGCATCGCGCCGGCACGCAGATCCTGCAGCTGATGCCGTTCCGTCGCGCGCTCGCCTGGGTCGAGCGGCGGGACACGCTGCCGCGGCTGATGCTGCTCGCGCCCGGCGGCACCGTGCGCGAGGTCGCCTTCGCCGGCGACGCTTATGCGCTGACCGTGCCGGGCGAGCAGGATTATGCCGCAGCGACCTGCCGCGCCACGATCGAGACCCCCGCCGCGCCGCCGCGCTGGGTCACGGTGGACCTCGCGAGCGCGCGCGTGACGACGGTCGCGACGCAGCGGCTCGCCGGCTACGACCCCGCGCGCTTCACCGTGCGCCGGCTCTACGCCACCGCCCCCGACGGCGAGCGCGTCCCGATCACGCTGCTGACGCGCCGTGGCGCGCGCGCGGACGGGCGCGCCCCGCTGCTGCTCTACGGCTACGGCGCTTATGGCGTGTCGAGCGAGGCGCTGTTCGACGTCGCGCCGACCGTCCTGGTCGAGCAGGGCTGGAACTATGCGATCGCGCACGTGCGCGGCGGCGCGGAAAAGGGCCGGCGCTGGTTCCTCGACGGGCGGCGCCACCACAAGCGCAACAGCTTCACCGACTTCATCGCCTGCGCGCAGCATCTCGCCGCGACCGGCCACGCCGCGCGCGGCCGGATCGTGTCCTACGGCCTGTCCGCCGGCGGGTTGCTGGTGGGCGGCGCGATGAACCTGGCACCGGCGCTCTGGGCCGGGGTGATCGCGACCGTGCCCTTCGTCGACATGCTCAACACGATGAGCGACGCCGACCACCCGTTGGTGCCGCTGTTCCGCCCCGACTGGGGCGATCCGCTGTCGAGCGCGGCCGACTATGATTACATGCTGGGCATCTCGCCCTATGAGAATGTGCGGCCGGCGCCCTACCCGCCGCTGTTCACCACCGCCGGGCTCAAGGACGATCGCGTCGGCTATTGGGAGCCCGCCAAGCTGGTCGCGGCGGTCCGCGCCGCCTCGACCGCGCGCGCGCCCGCGCTGCTGCTCACCGACCTCGCCGCCGGCCATCAGGGCAGCGCCGGGCGCGATTCGATCAATCACAAGATGGCGCGGCTCTACGCCTTCGCGCAGGGCTGCGTCGACGGGAGCTTCGCGTGACGATCGTGTTCGACCGGCGCCAGCTGGCGCACGCCCCCACGCGCGAGCTGCACAACGGCGACTGGGTCGCCTACAACGAATGCCCCGCGCGCGCGGAGTCGATCGAGGCGGCGCTCGGCGCCACGACCCCGGCGCGCGACCTCGGCATGGCGCCGCTCGCGGCGGTGCACGACCCGGATTACCTCGCCTTCCTCAGCGTCGCGCATGACGACTGGACCGCCGCAGGGCGGCAGGGCGACGCGATCGGCTACACCTGGCCGGTGGTCGGGCGGCGCGCGCTCGACCTCACGCGGATCGACGCGCGGCTCGGACGGTATAGCTACGACGCGGGCACGCCGATCGCGGCGGGCACATGGGAGGCGGCTTATTGGTCGGCGCAGACCGCGCTGACCGCGCTTGACGAGGTTGCCGCGGGGGCGACGCGGCGAGCGTTTGCGCTGTGCCGTCCGCCCGGTCACCACGCCGGGCGCGACTATCTCGGCGGCTATTGCTACCTCAACAACGCCGCGATCGTGGCGGCGGAGGCGCGGCGCCGCGGGCTCGGTCCGGTCGCGATCCTCGACGTCGACTATCACCATGGCAACGGCACGCAGGACATCTTCTACGCCGATGGCGGGATGCTGTTCGTCTCGATCCACGCCGATCCGGCGACCGACTATCCCTTCTACTGGGGCCATGCCGACGAGACCGGCACGGGCGCGGGACGCGGCGCGACGCTCAACCTGCCGCTGCCGCGCGGCACGGGCTGGGCGAGCTACGAACCCGCGCTGGAACGCGCGCTGGACGCGATCACGCGCTATGGCACGCGACTGCTCGTGCTGTCGCTGGGCGCGGATCTCTACGCCGGCGACCCGATCTCGCACTTCACCTTCGTGCGCCACGACTTCGCCGCGCTGGCCGCTCGGCTCGCGGCGACCGGGCTGACGATCGTGACGGTGATGGAGGGCGGCTATGCCACCGACGCACTGGGGGACAATGTCGCGGCGTTCGTCACCGGGCTGCACAGCAACGAGTAAGCACGACCGATCGACTTGGACCCGGGAGCGATCGTTTCCTTTAGCCTGCCGATCTTCCAACGTCGGTCGTTCGTTGCTCCCGGCGTTCGCGGCGCGCCGACTATCGCCTCGCCGAGCTTCGTGGCGACGATCATGAGTGAGCATGTCGCTCTTCTCTCGAGCAACATCCTTCGCTCGCTCCACGACGCCACCGGCGCCGCTGGCGTCGTGGAGCGGAGGCCAGCGCCCACGGCTTATCCAGGGTAACTCTAAAGGCTGAACGCCCAATATCGGCAAGTTTCGGCTTAACGTCTGGTGAACAGATCATTACTTCTGTGGGATGTGCCGACGCACGACGATCGAGGGGTTACGGATGAGAAAGCTTTTTGCGACTTCGCTGGCAGGCGCCTTGTCGCTCGTGGCCACCACAAGTAGCGCTGAGGTTTTCAATTACACCATCAACCTAAGCGGTTTAGCTCAGATCGATTCCGGTCAGCGCCTCTTCGAGACGCCAATCTCAATCTACCTGACGGGCGAGTCTTCTGATCTGAGGCCCAATCCTTATGTTCTCCCGATCCGCACTGCCGCGATAGGCCTGTCTACCGGCTTATATGAAGTTACGAACAAGGTCGAGTTTCGCACCGGAGCTGACGGCTTCTATCTCGCCTTCGATCAGACGTATGATAACGGCGTAAATGCGACAAGCCCGGCGCTGATTGGCTACAACTATATCTCGCCACTTTCTCAAACCCCGCTGACCCTTGCCTGGTCAGGCGTTGCCGGGTTTCAAAAGAACGGCAAGGTCGTTCAATTCGTCGTGCCGGAAAATCGCGGTCTCACCTTCTCTGTCGAGCGCGCCGTTCCTGAACCTTCCACTTGGATGATGATGATCCTCGGCTTCGGCGTCATTGGCTATGCGTTGCGCCGCAAGACCGTGCTTCGCTACGCCTGACCATAGATCGGCCGCAGGCGCGATCCTGCGGCCCAGGCGCGTCCATGTTCAGCGCGACCGGCTTTCGCGAGGGTCAGACCCGCTCAAGCATCAGCGCGATGCCCTGGCCGACGCCGATGCACATAAACGCCATGGCGTAGCGGCCGCCGATGCGGTGCAGCTCCTCCGCCGCGGTCAGCGCCAGCCGCGCGCCGGACATGCCGAGCGGATGGCCCAGCGCGATCGCACCACCGTTGCGGTTGACGCGTGGGTCGTCGGGCGCGATGCCGAGGTCGCGCAGCGTCGCGATCGCCTGTGCGGCGAAGGCTTCGTTGAGCTCGATCACGTCGAGCCGGTCGAGCCCCACGCCGGTGAGCCGGCACAGCTTGCGCGCCGCCTCGATCGGCCCCGCCCCCATGATCCGCGGCGCGATGCCCGAGAGCGCCAGCCCCAACACGCGCGCACGCGGCCTCAGCCCGTGACGCGCCGCCGCGGTCTCGCTCGCCACCAGCATCGCCGCGGCGCCGTCGTTGAGCCCCGAGGCGTTGCCGGCGGTCACGGTGCCATCGGCGCGGACCACCGGGGTGAGCCGCGCGAGCGCTGCGAGGCTGGTCGCGCGCGGGTGCTCGTCGACCGCGACGACGACCGGTTCGGCGCCGCGCCGCGCCATGGTGACCGGGACGATCTCGGCCGCGAGCCTCCCGCTGGCGATCGCCGCCGCGGCTTTCTCCTGGCTGGCGAGCGCGAAGGCGTCCTGCTCGGCGCGTGAGACGCCCCATCGCTCGGCGACGTGCTCGGCGGTCTGCGGCATCGTGTCGACGCCGTACGCCGCGCGCATCGCCGGGTTGACGAAGCGCCAGCCGAGCGTGGTGTCCTCGAGCTGCTGCGCCCGGTCGAACGCTCCCGCGGCCTTGCCCATGACGTACGGCGCGCGCGTCATGCTCTCGACCCCGCCCGCGACCACCAGCGCGGCGTCGCCGCAGCGGATCGCCTGCGCCGCCATGCCGAGCGCGTTGAGCCCCGAGCCGCACAGCCGGTTGACGGTCACTCCCGGCACGGTCTCGGGCAGGCCAGCGAGCAGCACCGCCATGCGCGCGACGTTGCGATTGTCCTCGCCGGCCTGGTTGGCGCAGCCGAGCAGGACATCGTCCACGCTCGCCCAGTCGACCGTCGGGTTGCGCTCGACCAGCGCACGCAGCGGCACCGCGGCGAGATCGTCCGCGCGCACGCCCGCAAGTGCGCCGTTGAGCTTGCCGATCGGGGTGCGCACCGCGTCGCAGAGGAAGGCTTCGGGCATCGGATCGTCCTGTTCCAGCGTGGCGTCGTGCGGTGCGGGTCGCTCAAGCCGCGGCGATCCACGCGCTGATCTTGGCGTCGAGCACGTCCATCGGCAACGCGCCGGTGTCGAGCACCGCGCGATGATAGTCGCGCACGTCGAAGCTGGCGCCACGCGCCGCGGCGGCGCGCTCGCGCAGCTCGCGGAACTTGAGCTCGCCGATCTTGTACGCGCAGGCCTGGCCCGGGTAGGCAATGTAACGATCGATCTCGACCGCCACGTCCTTGGCCGCCATCGAGGTGTTGGCGAGCATATAATCGATCGCGCGCTGCCGCTCCCAGCGCTGCGCGTGCAGGCCGGTATCGACCACCAGCCGCACCGCGCGCAGCATCTCCATGTCGAGATGGCCAAACCATTGCATCGGGTCGGTGAACATCCCGAGCTCGCGGCCGAGCGACTCGGCATACAGGCCCCAGCCCTCGGTATAGGCAGTCGCCTCGCCGAAGCGCAGCAGCGGCGGCAGCGCCAAATTCTCGCGCGCGAGCGTCAGCTGGAAATGGTGGCCGGGTATGCCCTCGTGCAGCGTCAGCGTCTCCAGCGTTGGGATCGGGCGTGTGCTGAGCATCGCCATGTTGAAATAGAGGATGCCGGGCGACACCCCGTCGGGCTCGCCCGGGCGGTAATAGCCGGTGCCGCGTTGCTCACCGAGCGCGGGCAGCGGGCGCACCGCGAACGGCGCTTTGGGCCGATCGTGGAAGAGCCGCGGGATCGCGGTCCAGATCTGCGCCTCGATCGCGGCGAAGCGCGCCAGCAGCTGCTCGGGCCGGTTATAATAATAGCGCTTGTCGGTCCGCACGTGCTCGAACAGCGCGTGCAGGTCGCCGCTGAAGCCGATCGTGACCCGCACCTGTTCCATCTCGCCACGGATCCGCGCGACCTCGCTGAGCCCCAGCCGGTGGATGTCGTCCGCCGAGCGCGCCGTGGTGGTATGGCGAGCGAGCTCCGCGGCGTAGAGCGCGTCGCCGCCCTTGAGCGCCCAGCGGCCCGGCGCTGCGGCGGCGCGCGGCAGATAGGTCTCGCGCAGGTAACGCTGCCAGCGCGCGTAGGCCGGATAGACCTTGCCCGCGATGGCGGCACGGTACGCGAGCGTCAGCCGCGCCCGGTCGGCCGGCGCGACGCTCGCGGGCATGCGCCCGATCGCCTTGAAGAAGGGGCTGTCGTCGACCGGGATGGCGAGCAGCGCGTCGACCTGGCGCAGGATGTTCTCGACGATGATGCGCGGCTGAACATAGCCCTGCGCCACGCCCTCACGTAGCCGCACGACATTCTGGTCGAGATGACCGGCGAAGCCATCGAGCCGTCGCAGTCCGTCCTCATAGTCGGCCAGCGTCGCGAACGGCGCACTCGGGCCGGCGACGAAGTCGGGGAACTCCACCTGCAACCCGAACGACGGGTTCAGCGGCGTGAGCTGCGCGACCTTGAACGATCCGTCGGCGATATAGGCGAGCGTCTGGCGCAGCCGATAGGCGAACACGTCATAGGCGATCCGGTCGACCGGCGGCAGCGCGGCGCGATCGATCGCGCCGAGCCGCGCCAGTTCCGCGCCCTTGTTGGCGCGCAGCGTGGTCGCATAAGCGTCGCCGAGCGGGTCGACGAAGACCGGCCCGCCCGCCGCCGCGCCCTTGCGGGCCGCCGCCAGCGGGTCGAGCCGCGCGTCGGCCGCGGCGCTGTCGTCGAGCAGCGCGCGCAGCCGTTGCGACGCGTCGCTGTCGGCGGCGCGCAGCGGCGTCGCCGCGGCCAGCATCGTCGTGCCGAGCAGCCGAAGCGCCGCGCGGCGCGAGAGATCCGATGCTGTGTCGTCGCTCATATCGCCCCCGTTCGCGCGCAGTCTGCGCAACGAACGCGACCTTGCCAAGAGACCCGCCGGCGCGGGCGGAAGGCGTTCGCCGCACCAGCGAAGGAGCCTTCAGGCCAGGATTTCCCCCATTTCCGCGTTCGCCTGATCGCGCCGCGCTCGTCCGATGGCGCGGGATGTTGCGCCTGACGCAACGACTTACTCGCGCGAACACGCTTGTGGGCGTGCGGTGATCGCCCATGCTGCGGCACGGGGCCGAGACGCCCCGGGGCAATCAGGGGGGTCTACCATGAAGCGATCGTTCGTCGCGCTGCTGCTCGCGGCCTGTGCCGCCGTCCCCGCGCTCGCGCAGGCCCCCGCGGCGCCGGCTGTACCGGTGGTGGCGCTGGTCGGCGGCACCGTGGTCGACGTCGCCAAGGGCACCAAGATCGCCGACGCCACGGTGTTGGTTCAGGGCGAGCGGATCGTGCGGGTCGGCGCCTCGGGCGCGGTAGCGGTGCCCGCGGGTGCGACGGTCGTGCCGATGCGAGGCCAGTGGCTGATCCCCGGGCTGATGAACATGCACGTCCACCTCGGGCTCAAGCTGCCCGGCGCGCAGGGCAACGCGCTGCTCAACGAGACCGACCCCGAGGAGGTGCTGCGCATGGCGGACAATGCGCGCCGCACCTTGCTCGCCGGCGTCACCACCGTGCGACTCACCGGCGAGGACCATGGCACCGACTTCGCGCTCAAGCGCGCGATCGACCGCGGCGAGGTGCCCGGCCCGCGGATCGAGACCGCGGGCGAGGTGATCGTCACCACGGGCGGTCACGGATCGCTCGAGGCGGACGGGCCCGCCGCGCTCTCGCACGCGGTACGCCAGCAGATCAAGCTGGGCGCGACCTGGATCAAGATCGCGATTTCGGGCGGCATCTCCGATACGCATGGCAGCATCTCCGCGGCGCCGATGACCGACGACGAGCTGTCGACGCTGATCGAGGTGGCGCATCGCAACGGCGTCAAGGTCACCGCGCACAACGGCTCGGCCGAGGCCGCGCGCCAGGCGTTACGGTTCGGCATCGACGGCTTCGAGCACGGCTACCACCTCGACGACGCGGTCCTCGCCGACATGAAGGCCAAGGGCGTGTGGCTGGTGCCGACGATGGTAGTGAGCCAGCCCGGTGCCTATGAGTTCTACCGCAAGATCGGCTCGCCCGACTGGTACCTCGAACGCGTCGCCTCCACCGGCAAGGATCACTGGGCGATGCTGCAGAAGGCGATCCGGCTCGGCGTCAACATTGCGCTCGGCACCGACCAATTCCCGTTCGAGCCCAACGCCGGGACCAACGCCACGGTCGCCGAGGCCGAACTGTACGTGAAGGCGGGGATGACGCCGCTCCAGGCACTTCAGTCCGCGACGATCCGCGCCGCGACGATGCTCGGCCGCGAGGCGAGTGTCGGCCAGATTGCCGCGGGTCAGTATGCCGACATCGTCGCGCTGCCCGCGGACCCGACCGCCGACATCGCCGCGCTTCGCCGCATCGCGTTCGTGATGAAGGGCGGCGCGATCGTTCGCGACGACGGCGATCCGGCCCGCGTCACGCACTGACACCGCCGGTCGTTGCGTCCAAAGCAACGATCACTACCTTGCGGAGGCATTGTAACAACAACGCAACTCACCGACACTCCGCCACGAAGCCGTTGCGACAGGGGCAAGGTAGCGCGGCGGTCAAGGGGAGATAGCGAGAATGAGACAGCGCATGATCGCGACGATGGCGGCGGCCATGATCTTGGCAACACCAGTCGTCGCGCAGCAGCCGAGCGACGCGCTATCACGGATGTTTATCTGGTGGGACCAGGCATTCAAGACGCCAGGGGCATTCACGGCCGAGAACTTCTCGCGCTATTTCACGCCGGACGCGACCTTGACGCTCGAGGGGCGAACCGTGATCCGCGGCGTGGATCAGTGGGCGACGCATTTCCAGAAGATCCAGGCCGGCGGCGGCGACGTCGAGATCGTGGTGCCGTTCAAGGCGGCGTTCCAGCAAGGTGACCGCCTCTACACCTATCACGTGATCCGCTCGCGCCGCGACGGCAAGCTGGGCTGCGTGCTCGCGGCCGGCCACGCCGAGCTGCGCGGCGGCAAGATCGCGTCGATCACCTTGGTCCGCGCGCCGGTCGACCTCGCCAAAAGGCCGCCCGATCCGGCCTGCTGGACCAAGTGAGCCGCTAAGGCCGCGCACCGCCGACACGGCGGGCGGACGTCAGGGGAACGTGGACAGACATGCCGGCGCGCGATCGCGCGCGCCGGCGATCGAAGGGGCATGGCATGAACAATCGTACGCGCGGCACCCGCCGCGGCGCACCGCAGCTTCGCCACGGCGCCGCCGTGGCGACCCTCCTCGCCGCGCTCGCGGCACCCGCGACGGCGCAGCAGGCGACGCCGCAGGACGCGACGGCGAGTGAGGCGAGCGGCGAGACGCCGGGCGGCGACATCGTCGTCACCGCGCAGCGCCGCGCCGAGTCGATCCAGGACGTGCCGATCGCGATCACCGCCATCACCGCGCAGACGCTGCGCGATCAGAACGTGCAGAGCGTCGAGGACTATTTCGCCCTCACCCCCAACGTCAGCTTCCAGTCCAACGGCTCGCGCGACCGCAAGGACCTGTCGATCCGCGGCATCTCCAACCAGCTCAACCCGTATGCCGACGTGCGCCAGGGCAGCTACGCCTTCTACATCGACGAATTCAACGTCGCCGCCGCGACCAGCAACCCGCAGATCGTCGACCTCGAGCGGATCGAGGTGCTGCGCGGCCCGCAGGGCACGTACTTCGGTCGCAACTCGGTGGGTGGCGCGATCAACATCATCACCAAGAAGCCGGTCAACAACTTCGAAGGCGAGATCGAGCTGGGTTACAGCAGCTTCGATACAAAGCGCGCGCAGGGCGTGCTGAACGTGCCGGTGATCGACGGCGTGCTCGCGCTGCGCGCCTCCGGCCAGTATGAAAAGTCGGACGGTTACATCAAGAACATCAATCCGATCGGCGGAGGCAACGACAGCAAGTTCTACACCGGCCGGATCCAGGCCCGGCTCACGCCGCTGGACGGGCTCACCTGGGACTTCGCTTATAGCTACTCCGACGAGGCCACCGGCATGCGCAACGGCGTGCCCACCGGCTTCGTCACGGCGACCTGGGCGTCGGTCTATTACAGCCGCACCGCGGGTCCGATCGGCAATCCTGACGGCGTCGGCTTCTTCCCCGACAACACCGATCGCGTGAACTTCAACCGGCCGCAGCGGGTCGGCAGCAAATATCAATATTACAGCACGCGCGCGGTATGGGACGTCGGCCTCGCCTCGATCACCGCCGTCGTCGGCCATCTCAAGTCGGACGTGTTCAACTACGGCGATGTCGACGGCGGCAGCCGCGATTACTTCTACGAGAATCTGAAGCTCACCCGCAAGTCGACCAGCGGCGAGCTCCGCCTCCAGTCCAACGGCACCAACTTTCTCGACTGGAGCCTGGGCGCCTCGGTCGGGCGCGACACCGGCGTGACCGGCCAGCAGACCTTCCACGGCGCGGACAGTCCGCTGTGCCCCGCCGCGCGCGCCAATAACTGCGAAGGCCTCGCCGTCACCGGACTGATCTCCGACAGCGCGACTAAATATATGGCGATCTTCGCGCAGGGCACCTTCAACCTCACCGAGCGCTTCTCGGCCACGGTGGGAGGCCGCTACTCGTTCGAGAAGACGCGCAACTACGCCGAGAACCGCTCCAACGACATCGTCACCGCGGTGAACAACCGCTCGGCCGCGTTCGAGGACATTTCGCCCAAGCTGACGCTGAGCTACAAGCTCCAGCGCGACCTGCTGCTGTTCGCCACGGCGTCGCGCGGGTTCAAGTCGGGCGGCACGCAGACCAGCAACAACGTCAACCTCGCCAATGATTTCCAGCCCGAGACGCTGTGGAATTACGAGCTCGGGTCCAAGTTCGACCTGTTCGACCGCCGCCTGCGCGTCGACGTCACCGGTTTCTACATGAAGTGGAACGACGTGCAGCAGACGATCCGCTTCCAATATATCGATCCGGTCACCGGCCTGTTGCGCGGCGTCAGCGGCATCGCCAACGCCGCCGCGGCGGACAGCTACGGCGTCGAGGGCAGCTTCGACCTGCGCGTCAGCGACGCGATCAAGCTGAGCGGCAACGCCGGCTACAACGAGTCCAAGTTCAAGGACTATCGCAACGCGCTGATCGACGGCGTGGTGATCGACATCACCGGTCGCCCGCTTGTGAACGCGCCCAAGTTCACGCTCGGCGCGCAGGCGCAATACAAGCGGCCGATCACCGACCGGATTGACGGCTTCGCCCGCGCCGAGTGGAGCTACCGCTCGGAGATGCTGTCGACGCCGCTCGCCTATCGCTATACCGTCTATCCGTTCGTCTCGCCCGGATACCACAACGTCAACCTGCGCGCCGGGCTCGAGAACGACCGCCTGCGCGCCACGGTGTTCGTCGAGAATCTGTTCAAGGCGCACTATTTCGCCAATGCCTACGAGAAAGCCTTTTACAGCGGCGTGCAGGTCGAGCCGTCCTATCGCGTGATCGGCGGAACGCTGGGCTACAAGTTCTGACGGCATCGGCCGCGCCGCCGGACGATCGACGATTGAGGGAGAGAGCATGATCGACCGGCGACAGTTCCTGGGCAGCTCTTCGGTCGGGCTGCTCACCGCCGCGCTGCCGGCGGAAGCGACGACGGGCGCCGACGACGCCGCGCTCGCCGCGCTGCTCCAGCGCCACAGCGAGGCCTATCTGGCGCGCTCGCCCGAGGAGGCGACCGCCAACGACTTCGACACCGGCGCGCACGCCGCGCTGCGTCGCCGGCTCGACGATCGATCGCTGACAGCACGCGCCGCCGATCGCGCCGCGGTGCGCGTCGCGCGCGCACAGCTCGCCGGGATCGATCGCGCGCGCCTGTCGCCGCGATCGGCGCTCGACCACGACGTCGCGCGCTTCGTCTACGATACGCTCGACGATCTCCTGGCGCGCTACGGCTATGTCGACGGCAACCTGCGCCCGAGCCCCTATGTCGTCAGCCAGATGAACGGCGCCTATTATTGGCTGCCCGACTTCATCGGGAGCCGGCACCCGATCGATGACGCCGCCGACGTCGACGCCTGGCGCGCGCGGCTCGCGGCGCTGCCGGCCGCGCTCGACCAGGAGACAGATCGGATCCGCCATGACGCCGCGATCGGGGTGGTGCCGCCGGGCTTCGTCATCGCCAAGACGGTGGCACAGATCGGTGCACTGCGTGACGGCGCGCCGCTCGAGTCCGCGCTGCTCGCGCCGGCGCTCGCGCGGATCCGCGCCAAGGGGCTGGGCGACCGCGACGACGCCGCGCTGGCGGTGTTCCGCACATCGATCGCCCCGGCGCTCGACCGTCAGGCCGCCGCGCTGGCGGCGCTGGCGCCACGAGCGGTCGATACCGCTGGCGTGTGGCGCCTGCCCGACGGCGAGGCCTATTACGCCGCCGCGTGCCGCGCCAACACCACCGCCGCGCTCACCCCGGCCGAGCTGCACGAGACCGGGCTCGCGCAATGCGCTGCGCTGGCGGCGGAGATCGACGCCAGCCTGCGCACGCAAGGCCTCAGTCGCGGCAGCGTGGGCGAGCGGATCGCCGCGCTCAACGCCGATGCGCGCTTCCGCGTCTCCGACGACGACGCCGGCCGCGCGCGGCTGCTCGCGATCGCCGACACCGCGCTGCGCCGGGTGATCGAGCGACTGCCGCGCGCCTTCGGCAACGTCGCGGTCGACCCAATCGTGGTCCGCCGCATCCCGGTCGCGATCGAAGGCGGCGCGCCGGGCGCCTTCTACAGCGAAGGGAGCAAGGGCGAGCCCGGCGTCTTTTCGCTCAACCTCAAGACCCCCGCCGAGCATACGACATGGCGGCTGCCGACGCTCGCGCATCACGAGGGCGTGCCGGGCCATCACTTCCAGTACAGCGTGCTGGCGCACAGCCCGGCGTTGCCGCTGTTCCGCCGCATGGTGCGCTTCTCCGCCTACACAGAGGGTTGGGCGCTCTACGCGCAGCAGGTGGCCGACGAGCTCGGCCTCTTCGAGGCCGACCCGTTCGGCCGGATCGGTTACCTCCAGTCCGAGCTGTTCCGCGCCGCGCGCATCGTCGTCGACACCGGGATCCACTACAAGCGCTGGACCAAGGAGCAGGCGGTCGCCTGGATGGTCGAGCACGCCGGCGAGCAGCCGCTCGCGACCGAGCGCGAGGTGACGCGCTACTGCGTGTATCCCGGGCAGGCGTGCAGCTTCAAGGTCGGCGCCAACCGCATCGTCGCCGCGCGCGAGCGCGCGCGCCGCGCGATGGGCGCACGCTTCGACGTGCGCGGCTTCCACGACCTGGTGCTGCAGTCGGGCCCGGTCCCGCTCGCGGTGCTGGAACAGGCGGTGGCGAGCTGGTCGGCGGCCTGAGCGTTCATCCCCGATCGCGCCGGTTCCGCGCGCTCAACGGGCGGCCACGTCGATCTGTCCGGTGAGCGCGTGATCACGTGAGCTGCCGCCGACGAACACCCCGGCGCGGCCCGGATGGAGGCGCCAGCCGCCAGACGCCTCGTCCCAGGTCGACAGGTCGCGCTCGGTGAGCGTGAAGTCGACCGTCTCGGCCGCGCCCGGCTCCAGCGTAACTCGCGCGAAGCCCTTGAGCTGCTGGGGCGGCTCGCCGCTCCCGGGCGCCAGCGCGACGTAGAGCTGCGCCACCTCGCTGCCCGCGCGCGCGCCGACGTTGCGCACCGTCGCACGCACCTGCCAGCCGCCGCCCGGTCGCGGCGCCACGCTGAGCCGATCGTAGCGGAAGCGCGTGTAGGACAGCCCGAAGCCGAAGGGATACAGCGGCTCGACGCGCTGCTGGTCGTACCAGCGATAGCCGACCAGCAGGTCCTCGTCGTAGCGCACCGTCGTGCCGACGCCGGGATAACGCTCGGGCCGGTCGGTCGGCCCGCTGGTCATGTCGGCGGGGAAGGTCACCGGCAGCTTGCCCGACGGGTTGGCGCGGCCGGTCAGCAGCGCGGCGATCGAGTCCGCCGCCTGCTCGCCGGGATACCAGGCTGCGACGATGCCCGCCACGCGGTCGCGCCACGGCATCAGCACGGGTCCGACCGTGTGCAGCACCACCACGGTGCGCGGGTTGGCCGCGGCCACGGCGGCGATCAGCGCGTCCTGGTCGCCGGGCAGGCGCAGGTCGGTACGGTCCGCACCCTCCGAGACATGATCGGCGACGAACACCAAGGCGACGTCGCTCGCGCGCGCCGCGGCGACCGCCGCGTCGATCAGGCCGGCGTCGGGCACCTGCCAGCCGAGCCGCAGCTCGGTCGGCGAGAGCGTCGGCGCATTGCTATAGTCGAGCCGGAAGCGGACCGGGACGCCGGCGCGCAGCTCGGCCACGCCGTGGGTGACGAGACGGAAGCTGTTCTTGGGCACGGTGGCGACCCGCCGCCCGTCGATGGTCAGCCGCGCGTCGCCGCCGCCGTCGAGCGAGAAGCGGTACGATCCCGTGCGCGGCGGCACGATCTGCCCCTCCCAGCGCGCCGACCAGGTCGTGGGCAGCCCGGCCACCCCCGCCTTCGCCCCCGCCTCGGCATAATCGATGCGCGGCTCGGCGCGCGTGACGAGCGCGCTGCCCTGCGGGGTGGCGCCGGCGAAGTAGCGTGCGGTGAGCCCGCGGAACGCCGCCACCGGGATGGCGGGCAGCGCACCAATGCCGAGCGTGCCGCGCGCATAGCGCACCCGCGTCCCGGCGGGCAGCGCGGCGCGGATCGAATCGAGCGGCGCGCGCGGGTGGACCGCGTCGTTCTTGACGAACCCGCCGTAGCGCTCGGTGGTCTGGACGTTGGCGCCGGCATCGTCGCCGATTACCGCGATCGAGCGCACGGTGCGCGCCAGCGGCAGCACGCCGCCCTCGTTGCGCAGCAGCACGCTGCCCTGCTCGGCGATCTCCTCCGAGAGCGCGAGATGCGCCGGCGCGCGCGCGTCCGCGGCGCTGCTGCCGCGGATCGGCCGGTCGACCAGCCCGAGCCGGAACATCGGCGTGACGATCCGGGTGACCATCGCGTCGATATCGCCGCGCGAGACCGCGCCGCGCGCCAATGCCGCGCGCAACGGCGCGCCGTAGAAGTCGGCAAAGCCGAACGGGCTGGTGCCGCCGGGCATCGAAATGTCGAGCCCCGCCTTGGCCGCGGCGACCGTGCTGCGATGCGCGAAATACCAATCGGCGACGACGAAGCCGTCAAAGCCCCAGCCGCGCAGCGTCCCCAGCAGATCGTGGTTCTCGCACGCATAATGACCGTTCACGCGATTGTAGGCGCACATGATCGAGCCCGCCCCGGCACGCGTCACCGCCGCTTCGAACGCCGGCAGATAGATCTCGTGCAATGCGCGGGCGGAGACGCGCGCGTCGATCGCCTCATAGGCCGGCGCGTCGCCGAGACGGAGCCATTCCTGATTGTTGGCGGCGAGATGCTTCGGCGTGGCGATCACCCCCCGCGCCTGGATCCCGCGCACGATCGCGGTGCCCAACGTGGCGGTGAGATAGGGATCCTCGCTCAGCGTCTCGGCGGTGCGGCCCCACAGCGGCGTGCGGATGATGTTGATCGTCGGCGCGAGCACGACGTTGCGCCCCTTCGCGGCATGTTCGGCACCGAGTGCGGCGCCGTATCGCTCCATCAGCGCCGCGTTCCACGTCGCCGCGCCCATGATCGGCGCGGGAAATTGCGTGACCTGGGTCATGCCGTTGCCGACGCCGGCGGGCCCGTCGCCCATGCAGAGCGCGGGCAGGTCGAGACGCGGAATTCCGCTGACATGACCGACGCAGGGATTCACCCCAGTGCCGTTAGCGTCGAGCGTGGTGTCGCCCTCGAGCAGCGCCAGCTTCTCCGCCTCGGTCATCGCCGCGACGATCAGCCGCGCACGCTCCGCGGCTGGCCGCGCGGGATCGGCCCAGGGGCGCGGTTCCCCCGCGGTCGCGGCCGTCGCGGCGGTGAGCGCGACGAGCGCAACTGCGCCCTGCCGGAGCTGGACGGGGCGGATCAGAACCGCACCGTGCCGGCGAGCGTGACCGTGCGCGGTCGGCTGATGTAGAATCCGTCGGGGTACACGCCGGGGACGATCTCGTTGTAGTTGATCGGCGTATTGTCGTCGAACAGGTTGGTCATATTGAGGTTGAGCGCCCACGGCCCGCGCGAGACCCCGGCGCGCAGTCCGACCAACCAATAAGAGTCGAGCGCGCGGTAATTGGCGATCGCCGGGTTGAACTTGGTCGCCATCGATCCCTGGTAGCTCGCGTCGGCGCCGATCGTTCCCTCCAGCCCGGCGTCGCCGATCGGTGCGCTGTACGAGAAGCCGGCCGAGCCGGTCCACTCGGGCACATAAGGCACGCGGTCGCCCTTGCGCCCGGTGGCGGGAACGGGGTTGTCCTCGCTCAGCTCCGCCAGGCTGTAGTTGAGCCCGAGGTTGAGCTGCAACCCGGCGACCGGGCGCGCGTCCAGCGTCAGCTCGGCACCCTTGACCGACGCCTTGCCGCCGTTGCCGGTGAACGGGAAGGAGACCGTGCCCGCGCTGGCCTGGTCGGTCACCTGGATGTTCGACCAGTCGATGTAATAGACCGCGCCATTGAGGTAGAGCTTGCGATCGAGCAGCGCCGTCTTCACGCCGAGCTCGTAGTTCCACAGCGAATCCGAGCCGTAGCCCGCCGGGATCGACACGTTGGCAAGCTCGGCGGCGGTCTGGTCGTTGGTGCCGCCGGAGCGATAGCCCTGCGCCACCTGGACATAGGCGTTGACCTGCTCGTTGACCTTCCACGCCAGGTTGAAGCGCCCGATCAGCCCGCTGTCGCTCGCCTTGAGCAGCGGGCCCGGTCCCGCGCCGGTGCCGCCACCGGCGCTGACGATCGCAACCGAGCGCTGCTCCAGGTTGAAGTCGAAGAGCCGCGCACCGACGGTCAGCGTCAGATTTGGCACGAAGGCGTAGCTCGCCTCGCCGAACAGCGCTTTCTCCTTGATATCGGTGCCGACGGTGCGATCGAGCAGCAGGCGCGTGCTGGCGTCGATCACCCCCTGCGCGTTCACCGTCGGCCAGTAACTGCGATAATTGCGGTTCTCGTTCTGATAGAAGCCGCCGAACAGCAACTGGAACGGGCCACCGAAGTCGGAGGCGAAGCGCAGCTCGGCGCTGTCGACGCGGCGGTGCTTGACCTGGCGCAGGAGCGAGCGGCCGGCACCGTCGTACGGCAAGTCGAAGAAGGCCTGCGCCGCCAGCGAGGCATCGCGGTTGAAGTCGGTATCGCGCACGAAGCGCGAGCTGGTCGCGGTGACGGTGCCGAACGGCTGCGCATAAGTCAGTGTCGCGTTGTAGATCTCGCTCTCGTCGTCATACGGCGCGCGCGCGACATCGGCCTGCTGATAGCGGTAACCCGTGAGGGGAGCACCGGCGAAGTCGACGCGATTGTAGAAGTTCTTCGCGTCCTGATGGACCTTCTGGTACATCGCCATACCGTCCAGCGTGAGATCGGGCGTGATCTGGAGCCGCGCCTGCAACCGCCCGGCCTTGCTCTTCTCGGCGTTGGCGCCTTCCTGAAAGCGGTTGTCGATATAGCCGGGCAGATCGGCGTAGAAGCCCGAGGCGCGCACCGCGAGTACGCCCGCGATCACCGGTATGTTGATCGCACCGTCGGTCTGTAGCCCGAGATCGGCGCCGCGCGTCGCGCGCAGGCCCGACTGGACGTAGCCGGTCCAGCGATCGAGCTTGGGCTTGGCGGTGATGTAGCGGATCGTGCCCGCCATCGAACTGGCCCCGAAGGTGGTGCCCTGCGGCCCGCGCAGCACCTCGACGCGGTCGATATCGAACAGCTTGATGTCGGGCGCCTGGCCCGAGCCGTCCTGGGCGTTCTCGCCGGTGATCACGGTCTCGTCGAGATAGAGGCCGACGGTGCCGGCACCGTTCGAGTTGATGCCGCGGATGACGTAGCGCTTGTCACCCGGCCCCTCGTCCTGCACCGACAGGCCCGGAACGGAGCGATAGAAGTCGGCGAAATCGACCGCGCCGCGCGCCTTGAGGTCGTCGCCGCTCAGTGCCTGGACCGAGATCGGCGTGTCCTGCACCGTGCTGGCGACGCGCTTGGAAGCGGTGACGACGATGTCACCCGCCGCGGCGCCGACGCTCGGCTCGGTCTCGGCGGTGGCGTTCTGTGCGTCGTTCGTCGCCGGAGACTGCTGCGCTTGCGCGGTGGCAGCGAACAGCGCTGCCGCCATGGCTGCGCCGCTGGCCGACAAAAAAAAGGCGATGATGTTGGGACAACGCATGGAGATCCTCCCCTGCAAGGGTTGGTAAGAGTACGATGCCCGCCTGCGGACGCTTCCGACGTGTGAGCCGTCGGTAAGCGTGAGATCATGATCTATCTTGGTCGCCTTCCCTGCAATGCGGCGGAGGCGAGGACTTCGTTGCGCTGCGCACAACACTGCCGTGATACGGTTTCGTTACCGCGAACCCACGCCACGCGCTTGGGTGAGTGCAAGATATAGCCGACATATCTGACCGTTAAGGCACTCAGGTTGGCTGTGGTGTGCCCGCCTGATCAGTCCGGCAGCGCCGCGATCGCTTCTATCTCGACCAGGAAGTCGGGCAGCGCCAGCGCCTGCACCCCGATGAAGGTATTGGGCGCGGGCATCGCCTCGCCGTAGAAGGCGCCGACCTCCTGGAGCACGATGCCGAGCTTGGCGGGTTCGTGGTCGACGACATAGGTGCGCAGCCGCACGATGTCGGCCGCGCTCGCGCCCGCCGCCTCGAGCACCGTGCGCAGGTTGGCGAGGGCCTGGCGCGTCTGCGCGGCGAGATCGCCCGCGGCGACGTTCAGCTCCTTGTCCCAGCCGACCTGTCCGGCGAGGTGCAGGGTGCGACCACCGTGCTGCACCGTCGCATGGCTGAAACCGAACTGCAGGCTGTCGTAGAGCGCGGGCGGGTTGAGACGTTCGATCGGCATAAGCTCTCCTGGGTCTGGCGCGGACGGGGCGGCGATCAGTCGACGATCTCGAGCTGATGGCCGAAGGGATCGAGCACGTAGAGGTTCTTGTGGCCGGCGAGCGGGCCGGCATCGATCACGATCGTCTCCATGACCGTGCAGCCGTGCGCCGCCAGGTAGCGTGCCGCCTTGTCGACGTCGTCGACGCGCAGGCCGAGGTGATGGCCGCCGCGGTCGCAGTTGCGCGGCAGCTCGGTGCGGCGGTCGTCGGGCTTGTCATACTGCACCAGCTGGAAGTTGAGGTTGGCCGTCAGCTTGAGCATCGCCAGCGTCAGCCGCGCGCCGGGCACGTTGACGTGCGACGCCATCCAGTCGCGGCCGTCGTCACCCGGCGGGATGTCGGCGGCGTCGAGCGGCCCCATGCGGAACAGCTCGGTCGCGCCGAACACCTCGGTGTAGAAGCGCACCGCCGCGTCGAGGTCGGGCACCGTCCAGGAGACATGGTCGGCCTCAAGGAAGAGCGGGCGATCGTGGTCGGCCATGGGCGCATACTCCTGCTGGTCGGGTCTGGCGGCGAGTGTGCTGGGGCGGCCAGGAACGGACAAGCGCGCGCGGGCGACGACTTCGTTGCGTCAGCGACAACCCGCCCCGTCGCGTGAGCGACAGCCCGCCCCGTCGCGTCAGTGACAGTCCGCCCCGCCGACGCTCGCGATCGGCACCGGACGGACCGGGAAGCGCGGCGTGAAGCCACCGATCGCCGCGGGCGCGACGCCGGTCCGCTCCGCCAGCAACCGCAGCACCGCCGCCTCGCAGCCGCGTCCCTGGCACAGCCCCATGCCCGCGCGCGTGACCAGCTTGAGCGCGCTCGCGTCGGACGGCGCCGCGACGCCCCCGGCCGCGGCAAGTAGCTGCGCCCGCGTGACATCCTCGCAGCGGCAGACGATTGTGTCGTCGCTCGCCAAGCGCGTCACCACAGCGCGCGGGTCGGCGACGGCGTCAAGCAGCGCCGCGAAACCGCGCAGGCGGGCGAGCCGGCGCCGCGGCTCCGCCACCGCGCGCTCGGCGGCCGCCGCATCGATCCGCCCGGCGTCACGCGCCACCGCGATCCCCGCGATCCGCCCCTCCTCCAGCGCGGCGGGCGCTCCGGCGACGCCGGTGGTCTCGCCCGCGACGTACAGGCCGGGCACGTCGCCGCGCTGCCACGCGTCCGCCACGGTGGCCCAGCCGCCGGTGCGCTCGACCCAGCGCGCGGTCGCGCCGAGGCTACGCGGCAGGTCGGCCTGGGGCAGGAAGCCGAAGCAGAGGCCGACGCGGTCGCAGGCGATCACCTCACCCGCCTCGCCGGGCACGCCGACGCGCGCAGCCACGACCTCGTCGCTGCCCTCGACCGCCAGCACGGTCCGACCGAAGCGGATCGGCACGCCGGCGCGGCGCAGGCGCACGTAGCTCGCCGCTGCCGCGGCCAGCGGTCCGGCGTGCCGCAGCGCGGAACCGGCATGATGGGCGAGCGCCCCCGCAGCCGCGGCGGGCGCCTGCGCGAACAGCAGCGCCGCGACCTCGCCCCCCGCGGCGACGATCTGATCGGCCAGGATCAGTTGCAGCGGGTGCGTGCCCGCGAGCACGAAGCGCTCGCCCGGCACCAGCCGCTGGCTCTTCACGAAGGCCTGGATCGCGCCCGCGCTCATGACCCCGGGCAGCGTCCACCCCGGCAGCGGCACCGGCAGGTCGTAGCAGCCCGCCGCCACCAGCAAGCGCCGCGCCGCGATGCGACGGCCCGGCGCGCCGTCGGTCGGCACCGCGATCAGCGCGAACCCCGCCGCTTCGCGCAGCACACCCGCCACCGAGGTGCGCCCCGACCAGGTGAGGCCGGGCAGCGCCTCGGCGCGCGCGAGCTGGCGCTTCAGCGCACGATAACCGCGTCCGTCGAGCCAGCGCGGCACCGTCATGCCCAGGGGCGGCTGGCGCAGGATCTGCCCGCCCATGCGCGCCTGCTCGTCGAGCATCACCACGGTCAGCCCGGCGGCGACCGCCTGCTCGGCCGCCGCCTGCCCGGCCGGGCCGCCGCCGACGATCGCGAGGTCGTAGCAGGGCTCGCTCACGCCGCGCCGTCCCGCGTCGTCACACACTGCCCCGGTGCCGCGTCGACCAGGCAGGCGCGCACCCGTCGCGCCTCGCCGTCCCGCTCGATCAGCACGAGGCACTCGCAGCACGTTCCCATGTTGCACCACAGGCCGCGCGGCCGGTCGTGGCGATCGCGACGGAAAGCGGCGTGCCCGGCCGCGAGCATCGCCGCGGCGATGGTCTCGCCGGGGTGAAAAGACACGCGCTCGCCATCCACCATGATCTCGGCCGCGACCCCCCGCGCGGTATCCGCCACCCGCGCCATCACGCCAGCATCGCGTTGAGGTGCGCGAAGCGCGCGGGCGCGACCAGTGCCATCGCCGCGGCCGCGTCCCCCGCGGACCGGCCGAGCATCTCCGCGCTGACCACGCGCGCGAGCGTCGGGCCGAGCGTGAAGCCCGATCCGCCGGCGATGACGAACAGACCGGGGCGACCCGGCACCGCGCCGGCGAGCGGCAGCTGGTCGGCAGTGATGGCGACCACCCCGGTCCAGGTGCGGATCAGGTTGAGTGCGCCGACGCGCGGCACCGTCGCCGCCGCGACCGCGAGATTGCCAGTAAGCGAATCGGGCAGCACCATCGGCGCACGCGCAAGGTCGAACCCACCCTCGCCGCGCGCGAGCCGCGACGGCCAGCCACCGCCGATCAGCACGTTGCCGTCATGCGCCTGCTTCATCGAGAGGCGGCGGCCGACGTGCTGCACGAGGTGCGGCAGGAACGGCGCGACACGCTCGGTGACGTTCATCTGCAGCCCGATCGGGAAGACGGGCAAGTGCACCCCCGCGAGCGCGCCCACCGCCATCGTCCACGCGCCCGCCGCGATCAGTACGGCCGCGGCGGCCACCTCGACGTCGGCGGTGCCCCGCCGCAGCGTCGCTCTCCAGCCGCCCGGTGCCGGGACGAGCGCGCGTAGCGCCGTCCGGGGACGCAGACGCGCGCCCGCCGACGCCGCGGCGTCCGCGAGCGCGCGGGTGACCAAGCGGGGATTGGCATGGCCCTCGTCCGCGAGGAAGCTGGCGGCACGCACGTCATCCGCCAGATAGGGTGCGATCGCCCGCGCTTGCGCGCCGTCGATCAGCTCGGTCGGCAATCCCCAGCGCGCCTCCAGCGCCGCCTTGCGCTCGAGCAGACGTACCTCATCGTCGCTCTGCGCCACCATCAGCCCGCCCTGCATCGCCACGTCGAGACGGTCGTCGCCGAGTGCCGCCGGCAGGTCGCGCCACTCGGCGATGGCGAGGCGGCTCAGCGCGACGGTGCGCGCCGCCTGATCCGCCAGCGCTTCGCCGTGTTCCAGGAAGCGCCGCTCGATCTGGAAGTGCAGCGACCCGGCGTTCTGCCCCGACGCGCCGGCATTCAGCTCGCCACGCTCGACCAGCAGCACGTCGGTGCCCGCGCGTGCGAGGTGCCACGCCGCCGCGCACCCGATCAGCCCGCCACCGATGATCAGCACGTCGGCGGCATCCATGCGCGTCAGGCCTTGCCGAGCGCCGCCAGCGTCGCGCCGATGCGCTCGCGCGCCTCCGCCGATACGTCGAGCAACGGCGGGCGGACTCCGCCCAGGGGCATGCCGCGCGCGGCGAACGCCGCTTTGAGGATGGCCGGCCCCGAGCCGAAGCGCCCGACCAGCTCGGGCGTGTACCAGTCGGTCAGCACGCGGCGGTCGTTGCGCCCGCACGCGCGCGCGCCCTCCACGTCCCCCGCCCACAAAAGGTTGTAGAAATCCGGGTGGTCGCGGCCGAGCACCGCGCCGGCGCCCATCGTGCCGTCGCCGCCGCGCGCCTGGAGCAGCGCCAGGCCATGCTCGTCCATGGAAAAGCCGAACACGCGCACCTTCTCCGACAGCGCGAAGAAGGTCTCCACGAAGCGCGCCAGGTTGCTCGTCGACTGTTTGATCGCCACCACTCCGTCGAGGTCTGCGAGTCGCTCCAGCAGCGCGACCGACATATCGATACCGGTGCCCGGCGGCCAGTTGTAGACGCAGATCGGCAGCGGCGAGGCATCGCTCACCGCCTTGTAGAAGCCGAGGATCTCATCCTCGCGCGGGCGGATGTACGGCGGCGGCGTTACCAGGATGCCGTCGAAGCCGGCGGCGTGTGCGTGGCGGGCGAACTCCACTACCTCGTTGGGGGTGAACCAGGTGCAGCCCGCGATCAGCGGCAGCTTGCCGCGCATCTGCGCGCCCGCCGCGTCGAACAAGGCCTTGCGCTCCTGCGGCGACAGGCTGGTCCACTCGCCCGTCGTACCCGCGAGCACCAGCCCGTGCATGCCTTCGGCGTGGAGCCACTCGAGATAGCCGCCGAGCGCGCGCGTATCGAGCGCCAGCTCGGCGTCGAAAGGGGTGACGATCGCGGGGATATAGCCTCGCCAGCCGACCCGCGCCCGCTTCCCGGTGTCTGCCATCACGCATCGCTCCCCTGTGACTGGGAGCCAGATGTCATCGTGCCGCCCGCTCGTGCAATCGCCGCGACGCGGTGTTTTCATTGCGTCTCGCGCAACAAGGCGCCAGCATCATGTCGAAAGGAGCGTGGCATGGCAGACCTGGGCCTGCGGTATCTGTTCGAGGCGGCGCAGGCCGGAACGATGCGCGCCGCGAGCGACAAGCTCGACATCGCGGTCTCGTCGATCAGCCGGCAGATCGCGCAGCTCGAGGAGGAATATGCGCTGCCGCTGATCGAGCGCGGGCGCCGCGCGATCCGGCTGACCGAGGCGGGGCGCGTCGCGGTGGAACATTATCACGCGCAGCTCGCGCAGGAGGAGACGTTCCGCACGCGTCTGGGCGACCTGCGCGGCGTCCGCTCCGGGCACGTGCAGATCGCGGTGGGCGAGGGTTTCCTCGGCCAGTCGCTCACCAGCCTGTTCGACGAGTTCCAGCAGCGCTTCCCCGCGGTGCGCCTGACGATCCTGACCCCCTCGACGGCCGAGATCGTCAGCATGGTGCTTGAGGACGAGGCGCACGTCGGCCTGATCTTCCAGCCGCCGATGGAAGCGAAGATCCGCCTGCGCGGCTCGGCGCGGCAGCCGCTCAAGGTGATCGTCGCGCCGGACCACCCGCTGGCGGAGCGGCGCGGCGTCGAGCTGCGCGACCTGCAGGGCCATGCGCTGTGCCTCGCCCCGAAGCAGTTCCGATTGCGCCAGATCCTCAGTCTTGCCGAGGCGTCGCAGCGGCTCTTCCTGGAACCGGTCATGACGAGCAGCTCGATCCAGATGATGCGCGCCGCGGCGCTGTCGGGCCATTACGCCACCGTGCTGCCGTCGATCTCGGTGCTGGCCGAGCTGCGCGAGGGATCGCTGCGCGCGGTGCCGCTGCACGACGAGGGGGTGGAGGAGACCGCGATCGGCCTGATCACGCGCAGCGGCCGCCAGCTCGAGGGGGCGCCGCTCAAGATGCTCGGCGTGCTCGAGCGGCAGCTGCGGCAGTGGACCGACGACGAGGCGGACGCGACCGACGTTGCGTCCAGCACGACATGAGCGCGCACCCATCGCAATGGCGGTGTGGCTAGCCTGGCGGCTCCCCGGAACGGAGCGTAGCGCCATGGACGAAACCGACAGCCCGCCCGCGGGAGGCCTGCACCGCCGCCACCTGCCGCTCCTGCTACCCTTCCTGTGGCAGGTCGGCGGCGTGCCCTGGGCCAACGGCGTGGCGTGGCGGCCGTGGCACATGCCGTTCCTGCTGCTGTGGGAGCTAGCCGGCGTGGTCATCGCCAGCCTCGCCATCGCCCTGGTCTACCGGCTCGACGCCGCGGCGGCGCCGCGATGATCGCCGCGGCGGTGACGGTGGGCGTGGTGACGGCGACGATGCTGGGCACCGTCGCTTATGGCCGGATGCAGGCGCGCGCGCGCACGATCAGCGAGTGGGCGATCGGCGGGCGCAGTCTCGGATTGCTCGTCTTCTGGTTCCTCAACGCGGGCGAGATCTACACCACCTTTGCGGTGCTCGGCATTTCGGGCTATGCCTGGGCGCACGGCGCGCCGGCGACGCTGGCGCTGTGCTCGGTCTCGCTCGCCGCCGCGATCGGCTATTGGCTGACGCCGCGGATCTGGCGCAGCGGGCGCGCCAGCGGGCTGATGACCCAGGCCGACTTCTTCGCGCACCATTATCGCTCGCGCTGGCTCGGCATCCTTGTCGCGCTGGTCGGGATCGCCGCGCTGGTGATCTACGTCCAGATCCAGATCACCGCGCTGGGGCTGGTGCTGCGCGTGACGCTGGGCGACGTCGACGGCGCCACCGCCGCCGCGCTCGCCGCGGCGGCGATGCTGCTGTTCGTCTTCTTCGCCGGTCTGCGCTCGGCCGCCTTCGCCGCGGGGGTCAAGGACGTGCTGATGGTGCTGCTGGTCGGTGGCCTCGCGCTCACCGTCGCGCGCGAAGTCGGCGCGAGCTCGATCGCGGACCTGTTCCGCCGCGCCGAGGCACTGGCACCCGCCGCCGCGACGCTGCCCGGGCGCGACCCCGCCGCCGGGCTCGGCGTCACCTGGCTGATGACCACCGCGATCAGCGTCGCGGTCGGCACCTATATCTTCCCCCACATGTTCCAGCTCTGCTACGCCGCCGATGCCGCCAAGACGCTGCGCCGCAACGCCATCTTCCAGCCGCTCTACTCGCTGTCGTACCTGTTCATCATCCTGCTCGGCGTGGCCGCGCTGGTCGCGGGGACGCGCCCGCCCGGCGGCGACGCCAATGCGGTGCTGCTGCAGCTTGTCACCGATCGCTATCCCGCCTGGGTGACCGGCCTGTTCGGAGGCACCGCGGCGCTGCTCGCGCTGGTACCGGGTTCGGTGCTGCTGCTGACGATCGGGACGATCTTCACGCGCAACGTGGTCTTGCCGCTGCGCCCCGCGCTCGACGAGCGCGCGCAACTGCTCGCCTCGCGCGCCGCGATGGTCGCCTTCGCCGCGCTCGCGGCCTGGCTCTCGGTCGGGCCGAACCAGTCGCTGGTGACGATCGGGCTGACCGCTTACGCCACGATCGGCATGCTCGCACCCGGCGTCTATCTCGCCTTCCTGCGCCCGGGCGTACCGGCGGTGGCGCTCGGCGCGGGACTGGCGGTGGGCTATGCCGCGATGCTGCTTCCCAGCCCGTTGGCGGCCTGGGCGGCGGCGAGTGGCTTCGATCTGGGGCTCGCCGCGCTGCTTCTCAACGGCGCGACGGTGCTCATCGTCGATGCCGCGCTGCGCCGCGGCCGCGCGCCGCTGGCGGTCGCGTGAACCGGCGCGAGCTGCTGCGGCGCGGCGGTGCCGGCCTCGTCGCGCTCGGCGCCTATCCCGGCGGTGCGGCGGGCGCGGCGGCGCCGGTGCTGCGCGAGCCGCGATGCGGGCCGATCCGCGGCACGAGCGACGGCACGGTGGCGCGCTTCTTCGGCATCCCGTTCGCCCGCCCGCCACTCGACGCACTGCGCTTCCGCGCACCCGAGCCGGCGGCGCGCTGGCGCGAGCCGCTCGCGGCGCGGGCCTATGCACCCTCGCCGGTCCAGCCCGGTTCGCCGCCCGAGGACCCGAGCGCGCCGCTGCCGACCTCGGAGGACTGCCTCTATCTCAACGTCTGGGCGCCCGAGCGGCCCGGGCCGCATCCCGTCCAGGTCTGGGTGCACGGCGGCGGCAACGTCACCGGCTCGACGCGCTTCCCGGTGTTCGACGGCAGCGGCTTCGCGCGCGCCGGCGTCGTCTGCGTCACGATCACCTATCGCACCGGCTGCTGGGGCTTCCTCGACCTCGAGGAGGCGCTTGGCGGGTCCTACGCAGACAGCGGCAACAACGGCCTGCGCGACCAGATCATGGCGTTGCGCTGGGTGCACGACAATATCGCGGCGTTCGGCGGTGACCCCGCGCGCGTGACGCTGGCGGGGCAGAGTGCAGGCGCGAAGGACGTCGTGTCGCTGCTCGCCGCGCCCGCGGCACGCGGCCTGTTCGCCCGCGCAATCGTCGAGAGCGGCGGCGGTCAGACGATCGCGGATCGCACTCGTGCCGCCGAGCTGACGCGCCGCGTCGCGGCCGCCGCCGGCGTCGCCCCCGCCGCGCTGCGCGACCTGCCTGCGCGCGCGCTGCTCGCCGCGCAGACCGCCGTGGTGGCGGCGTACCCGCGCAAATATCCCTTCCGGGCGGTGGTCGGCGGCGCGCTGCTCCCGCAGGCGCCGCTCGCCGCGATCGCCGCCGGCGCGGCGCGCGATGTGCCGCTGCTGCTCGGCTGGAACCGCGACGAGGTGGCGTTCTGGGGACCGCCGGAGCCTGGCGCGGAAGCGGTGCGTGCGGGCGAACTCGCCAACCTCGATCTCGCCACCTTCGCGCCGGTCTATGCGCGCTACGCCGCGCTGGTGCCCGACCCGCTCGCGCGCCGCTACGCCGCGGTGAGCGCGGAGGAATATGGCATACCGACGATCCGGCTGGCGGCGGCGCAGGCGCGCGCGGGTGGCGTGGCCCATCTCTACCGCTTCGACCTGCCGCTCACGACCGGAGCACGCCGCGGCTACGCCATCCACGGCGCCGAGCTGCCGCTCACCTGGGCGCGGCTCGACGATCCCGCCTCGACGGTCTACGGCCCGGTCGGGACGTCGGCGGAGCGGCTGTCGGCGGCGATGCACGGGATGTGGTTGCGCTTCCTGCGCGGGGGCGCGCCCGCCGCGAACTGGCCGAGCTATGACCTGCGTCGGCGCGCGACGATGCGGCTCGACGCCCTGCCCCGCGTCGTCGACGATCTCGCCGGCGCCGAGCGGCTGCTCTGGGACGGCGTGCTGTGACGCCCCCGCTCAGCGCGGGCGCATGTCCTCGGGCCAGGGCACCGCGCGGGCGTGGTCGAGATCCATGCAGACCAGCACCACCTCGCCGCGGAACCGCTGCTCTCCGCCGCAGCTGACCGCCACCCCGATCGTCGCGGACGAGCTGCCGACGCGCCGCACCGTCAGCGCGAGATCGAGCTCGTCGCCGAGGCGGCTCACGGCGACGAACTCGGCGCTGAGCGACACCGTCGGCACCCCGAGGCGTCGCGTCGCGTGCATCTGCGCGAAGCTCGCGCCGAGCGCGGCGAAATAATCCTCGACCGCCGCGTTGAGCATCTCGAAGTAGCGCGGATAGAAGACGATGCCGGCGGCATCGACGTGCGCGAAACGGACGATCTGTCGCGACACGAAGCTCATCGATCCCCCTCCCCCGGCGCGCGCTCGGCGGCGATCGAGCTCTTCACCAGCGCGAGCAGCCGATAGAGCGTCGCCAACTCGTCGCGCGGCACGCCCGCGAGCATCGCCTGAACCCAGCGGTGATGCGACTCGGCCAGCGTGCGGAAGTGCGCGCGCCCCTCCTCGGTCAGCGCGACGATGCTGGAGCGCGCGTCGCCGCTCGCCACGCGGCTCGCCACCATCCCGTCCTGCTCGAGCTGCCGCACCAGCAGGGTGACGTTGCCGTTGGAGACCAGCAAAGCGCGCGACAGCTCGCTCATCGTCATGCCCGCGGACTGACGGTCGAGCGCGGCGAGGACGTCGAAGCGCGGCAGCGTGGTGGCGTGGTGCTCGACGAGGCGGCGCCGGAGCCGCTTCTCCATGACCGTGGAGCAGCTCAGCAGCCGCAGCCACACGCGCACGTCCATCTGCTCGGAGAAGGCGCCGTCATGCTTCTCGCGCAGCTCGCTCACGCGACCTCGTCCAGATTGGCGTGGACGCGGCCGAGCAGCTCGAGCAGCTGGTCGAAGTCGCGTTCGCTGAGGCCGCGGATCACCTGCTCGTACACCGGCGCGCTCGCCGCGCGCGCGGCCGCCAGGCGGCGCTCTCCCTCGGCGCTGAGCGACACCTCGGTGACTCGCGCGTCGTCGGCGCTGTCGCTCACCGCGACCAGGCCGGCGCCGGTCATGCGCTGGATGATGCGGGTCATGGTCGAGAGCGGGATGACGGCAGCGTCCGCGATGTCACGCACGCCGCGCGGCGCGCGCTCGCCCAGGATCATCAGGACGCGCCATGAAGGAATATCGAGGTCGATCGCGCGCAGACGCTCGCCGATCACGCCATTGTAGCGCGAGACCAAGCGGTTGAGCAGGTAGAAGGGATATTTCTCCACCCGGAAGGCAGCGGTGCCAGGATTGCCAAGCTGTCGATCGTCCACGTGCGCCCTCCCCGGAGCGGGCTCTATCGGGGCCGAACGCACGCCGCAACGCACGATCCGAATTTAATTGCACATGCACGTTTCTCATGACAGGCTGCGTGTCACGTCGTCTTCCAGACCCTCGGAGAAGATCGCATGTCGCACGCCGTGCTCGCCGACCTTGCCGCCGCGCTCCAGCGCGGTTCGATCCGCACGATCGACCTGACCCAGCCGCTGTCGGAGGACACGCCGGTGCTGATCCTGCCCGAGCCGTTCGGTCAGACCGCACCGTTCAGCCGGCAGGAGATCTCGCGCTACGACGATCGCGGCGTCGCCTGGCACTGGAACAACTTCACGGTGGGCGAGCACACCGGCACGCACTTCGACGCGCCGGTCCACTGGGTGACCGGCAAGGACCTGCCGCGCAACACGGTCGACACGATCGCGCCCGAGGACTTCGTCGCGCCCGCGGTGGTGATCGACGTCTCCGCCGCCGCGGCGGCCGACCCCGATTATCTCCTCACCGTCGCGGACATCACCGACTGGGAGGCGACGCACGGCCGCATTCCTCCGCGCAGCTGGGTGCTGCTGCGCACCGACTGGTCGACGCGCGACAGCGACGCCTACACCAACCGCCGCGACGACGGCGCACACACGCCCGGGCCCTCCGCGGAAGCAGTGCGCTTCCTCATCGACGAGCGCGACGCGCACGGCCTGGGCGTGGAGACGATCGGTACCGATGCCGGGCAAGCGCACCTGCTCGATCCCGCCTATCCAGCGCACACGCTGTTCCACGGCGCCGGCCGCTACGGGCTGCAATGCCTCGCCAACCTCGATCAGCTGCCGCCGACCGGCGCGGTGGTGATCGCGGCGCCACTCAAGATCGCGGGCGGATCGGGTAGCCCATTGCGGGTGCTCGCGCTGGTGGCGGGCTGAGACGATGGCGGAGCGCTCCTTCAAGCGAGAGGTGGAGCAGCTCCGCCTCGGCGCCGGCGAGACCTTCGCCGGCGAAGGGATCCTCGCGGTCACCAAGGCGCTGCTCCAGGCCGGGGTCGCCTATGTCGGCGGCTACCAGGGCTCGCCGATCAGCCATTTGATGGACGTGTTCGCCGACGCCGACCCGTTGCTGCGCGAGCTGGGCGTGCATTTCGAGTCGAACGCGAGCGAAGCCGCCGCCGCGGCGATGCTGGCCGCCTCGGTCAACTATCCGCTGCGCGGTGCGGTCGCATGGAAGTCGGTGGTGGGCACCAACGTCGCCTCCGACGCGCTGTCGAACATCGCCAGCGGCGGGGTCAAGGGCGGCACGCTCATCATCGTCGGCGAGGATTACGGCGAGGGCTCGTCGATCATGCAGGAGCGCACCCACGCCTTCGCCATGAAGTCGCAGATGTGGCTGCTCGACCCGCGCCCCAACCTGCCCAGCATCGTCGACATGGTCGAGGCCGGCTTCGAGCTGTCCGAGGCGTCGAACACGCCGGTGATGATCGAGCTGCGCGTGCGCGCCTGCCACGTCACCGGCAGCTTCGTCGCGCGCGACAATCGCCGGCCGCCGCTCACCGTCGGCGAGGCCGCGGCCAACCCGGTGCGCGACGTCGACCGGATCGTGCTGCCGCCCGCCAACTTCCTGCACGAGCGCGAGAAGATCGAGCGGCGCTGGCCCGCGGCGCAGCGCTTCATCGCCGAGCGGCGGCTCAACGAATGGTTCGGGCCGGCGCAGGACGAGATCGGCATCATCGTCCAGGGCGGGCTCTACAACACGCTCAATCGCGCGCTCGAGCTGGTCGGCCTGTCGGACGCGCACGGCGCGGCGCGCGTGCCGGTCTACTGCCTCAACGTCACCTACCCGCTGCTGCCCGACGAGGTCGCCGCCTTCTGCGCGGGCAAGCGCGCGGTGCTGATCGTCGAGGAAGGCCAGCCCGAATTTATCGAGCACGAGCTCAACACCTTGCTGCGCCGCGCCGACCTGTCGACGCGCCTGGTCGGCAAGGACCTGCTGCCGCGCGCCGGCGAATATTCGGGCGAGGTGCTGCGCGACGCGCTGCTCGCCTTCTTCGCGGCGCACGCGCCGGGGCGGGTCGCCGCCGCGCCGCCCGCCCCGCCGCCCCCCGAGCCCGAGCTGGCACGCACGGTGCCGCCCCGCCCCGCCGGCTTCTGCACCGGCTGCCCGGAGCGGCCGATCTTCTCGGCGATGAAGCTCGTCCAGCGCGAGCTCGGCGCGCTGCACGTCTCCGCCGACATCGGCTGCCACCTCTTCTCGATCCTGCCGCCGTTCCACATCGGCAACACGACGATGGGCTATGGCCTGGGCACCGCCGGCGCCTCGGCGTTCAAGCCGAGCGAGGGCGCGGGAGCGCGGCGCGCGGTGGCGATGATGGGGGACGGCGGCTTCTGGCACAACGGCCTCACCTCGGGGATCGGCAACGCCGTCTTCAACCAGGACGACACCGTCACGATCGTGGTCGACAACGGTTATTCGGCCGCGACCGGCGGGCAGGACATCCTCTCCTCGCGCGCGGCGAGCGCGACGCGGCGCACCAACAACCCGATCGAGCGCGCGCTCCGCGGCATGGGCGTCGGCTGGGCGCGCACGCTGACGCGCACCTACGACGTGGCGCGGATGCGCGACACGCTCAAGGAAGCGCTGACGACCCCCGAGAAGGGTCCGAAGGTGATCGTCGCCCAGTCGGAGTGCATGCTCAACAAGCAGCGCCGCGTGCGGCCGCTGCTGGCGCAGGCGGCGCGCGAGGGAAAGCGCGTGGTGCGCGAGCGGTTCGGGGTCGATCCCGACACCTGCACCGGGGATCACGCCTGTATCCGCCTGTCGGGCTGTCCGTCGCTGAGCGTGAAGGCCAATCCCGACCCGCTGCGCCACCACCCCGTCACCGCGATCGACGACAGCTGCGTCGGCTGCGGCAATTGCGGCGAGGTGGCGCATGCCGCGGTGCTGTGCCCGTCCTTCTACAAGGCCGAGATCGTGACCAACCCGGGGCGGCTCGAGCGGCTGCTGGCGCGCTGGCGCGCCGCGCTGATCGGCTGGATCCAGGCGCGCGACGCGCGCGCGCTCGCGGCGAGGGCGTTTTGATGGCCGCGTCGACCGCGGGCGAGCGCGATCGGCTCACCGTCGCGATCCTGGCGCTGGGCGGCCAGGGCGGGGGCGTGCTCGCCGACTGGATCCTCGCTCTGGCCGAGGCCGAGGGCTATGTCGCGCAGGGCACCTCCGTCCCCGGCGTGGCGCAGCGCACCGGCTCGACGATCTATTACATCGAGATGGTGCGGCGAGGCGCGCCCGGCGCCAATCACCCCGCGCCGGTCCTGGCGATGACTCCGACGCCCGGCGACGTCGACGTCGTGATCGCATCCGAGCTGATGGAGACCGGGCGCGCGATCCTGCGCGGCTTCGTCAGCGCGGACCGCACCACGCTGATCGGATCGACCCACCGCATCTACGCCATCTCGGAGAAGTCGGCGCTGGGAGACGGCACCGGCGCGGGCGAGCGCATCCTCGACGCCGCGGCGCGGCGATCGAGGCGCTTCGTCGGCTTCGACATGGAGGCGGCCGCGGCTGAGGCTGGCAGCGTGATCAGCTCGGTGATGTTCGGCGCGCTCGCCGGCGCGGGTGCGCTGCCCTTCGCGCGCGAGTCGTTCGAGGCGGCGATCCGCCGCGGCGGGAAAGCGGTCTCCGCCAATCTCGCCGGCTTCGCCGCGGGCATGGCCGCGGCGGGCGAGCGCCGCACCGCGATCGAGGCCGCCGCCGCGCCGCCGGCGGCCACCACGCCCGCCGGTGCCGAGCGCCAGGCGCGCGTGCTCTCCACCCTGCCGGCCGCCGCGCACGCCTCCGCGCTGGAGGGCGTGCGCCGGCTGATGGACTATCAGGACGCGGCCTACGCCGACCTCTACCTCGACCGCCTGGCACCGATCGCCGCGCGCGGCGAACCGGTGCTGTCCGAGGCGGTGGCGCGGCATCTCGCCTTGTGGATGAGCTACGAGGACACGATCCGTGTCGCCGACCTGAAGGTGCGCGCGGCGCGCTCGGCACGCGTCGCGAGCGAGGTCCGGGTCGGCGCGACCCAGCTCCTCACCGTCACCGAATATATGCACCCGCGGCTGCGTGAGGTCTGCGAGACGCTGCCGGCCCGGCTCGGCGCGGCGATCTGGCATCGCCCCGCGCTGCGGCGGCGGCTCGAGCCCTTCTTCTCGCGCGGGCGTCACGTGCGGGTCACCCGCTTGCGCTGGTTCCTGCTGCTGCGGACGGTCGCGGCGATGCGGCGGATCCGCCGGTCGACCTGGCGCTTCGCCGAGGAGCAGGCCCGTATCGAAGAGTGGCTCGCGCTCGTCGCTGCCACGGCGGCGACCGATGTCGCGCTCGCGACCGAGATCGCCGCCACGCAGGAGTTGATCAAGGGCTATAGCGACACGTTCGAGCGCGGCCTGCGCCACTTCACGCTCGTCAGCGAGGCCGCTCGGCGGCTGACGGGTCGCACCGATGCGGCGGCGCAGGTCCGCGCGCTGCGCGCCGCCGCGCTGGCGGATGAGGACGGTGACGCGCTCGCAGCGGCGCTCGCCACGGCGGCGTGACCGCAGAGATATTTTAAGCTTGAAGTATCAGCGCGGTCCGATAGTCTGGCCCGCGTCCCCGTCGAGGAGAGTGCGATGAAGGTGGCATGCGTCGGCGGCGGCCCCGCCGGGCTCTATTTCGCGATCTCGATGAAGCTGCGCGATCCGTCGCACGACGTCACCGTCTACGAGCGCAACCGCGCCGGCGACACGTTCGGCTGGGGCGTGGTCTTCTCCGACCAGACGATGGATCGGCTCGGCGAGAACGACCCGGTCAGCGCGCGCGTGATGATCGACGAGCTGGCGCACTGGGACGATATCGCGGTCCATATCGACGACGGGGTGCGACGCGCCGACGACCGCTCGACCGGCCATGGCTTCATCGGCATCGGCCGCAAGCGCCTGCTCGACATCCTCCAGGCACGCGCACGCGAGCTCGGCGTGACGCTCGCCTTTGAGACCGAGGTAGAGCCGGACAGCGCCTTCCTCGCCGACAACGACCTTGTCGTCGCGGCGGACGGGCTCAACAGCAAGTTGCGCCGCCGCTACGAGGCGAGCTTCCAGCCCGACATCGACACGCGTCGCAACCATTTCGTCTGGCTCGGCACGCACCAGCGCTTCGACGCTTTTACCTTCCTGTTCAAGAAGACCGAGTTCGGCTGGATCTGGGCGCACGCCTACCAATTCGACGAGGACACCGCGACCTTCATCGTCGAATGCTCGCCCGACACCTATGAGCGCGCCGGCTTCGCGACAATGAGCCAGGCGGAGAGCTGCCGTCTGTGCGAGGCGATCTTCGCCGATCACCTCGGCGGCCATACGCTGATGTCCAACGCCGGCCACGTCCGCGGCTCGGCCTGGATCCGCTTCCCGCGCGTGATCTGCCACGGCTGGAGCCACGAGAACGTCGTGCTGCTCGGCGACGCCGCGCATACCGCGCATTTCTCGATTGGCTCGGGCACCAAGCTGGCGTTGGAAGACGCGATCAAGCTCGCCGAGGTGATGAGCCGCCCCGGCATCGACACGCGCGACGGCATGGCGGCGGCACTGCGCGACTATCAGGAGGAGCGCCAGCTCGAGGTCGTCAAACTCCAGAACGCGGCGCGCAACTCGACCGAATGGTTCGAGAACCTCGACCGCTACCTGACGATGGATGCCAAGCAGTTCACCTACACGCTGCTGACGCGCAGCCAGCGCGTCAGCCACGAGAACCTGCGGCTGCGCGACCCCGCCTGGCTGGCCGCACTGGAGCGCTCGCTGGTGACGGGCGCGCTGGGGCGGGAGACGGACGAGCCGATCCCGCCGATGTTCCTGCCGTTCCAGCTGCGCGGCATGAGCTTGCGCAACCGCGTCGTGATGTCGCCGATGGCGATGTACTCGGCGGTGGAGGGCGTGCCCGATGACTTCCACCTCGTCCACTATGGCGCGCGCGCGCTCGGCGGCGCGGCGCTGATCGTGACCGAGATGACCTGCGTCTCGCCCGAGGGCCGGATCACGCCGGGCTGCACGGGGTTATGGAACGAGGCGCAGACGGCGGGCTGGCGCCGCATCACCGACTTCGTCCATCGCACGCCCGGCGCGCGGATCGCGGTGCAGCTCGGCCACAGCGGCGCCAAGGGCTCGACGCGGCTCGCCTGGGAGGGGATCGACCGACCGCTCGAAGTCGGCAACTGGCCGGTGGTCGGGCCGTCCGACGTCGCCTGGACGGCGGACAACCAGGTGCCGGTGGCGCTCGAGCGCGCGGCGATGGACGACATTCGCGACCAGTTCGTGCGCGCGACCGAGCTGGCGGAGGCGGCCGGCTTCGACATGATCGAGCTCCACTGCGGCCATGGCTACCTCCTCTCCGCCTTCCTCAGCCCGACGCAAAACCGCCGCACCGACGACTATGGCGGCACGCTCGCCAACCGCTTGCGGTGGCCGCTCGAGATCTTCGCGGCGATGCGCGCGGTGTGGCCCGCGGAGAAGCCGATGTCGGTGCGCATCTCCGCGCACGACTGGGTCGGCGCCGACGGCAACACGCCCGACGACGCGGTGACGATCAGCCGCGCCTTCGCCGCCGCCGGAGTCGACCTGATCGACGTGTCCTCGGGCCAGGTCACCAAGCGCGAGACGCCGGTCTACGGCCGCATGTTTCAGACGCCGTTCTCCGACCGCATCCGCAACGAGGTCGGCATCGCCACCATGGCGGTGGGGAACATCTGGGAGACCGACCACGTCAACTCGATCGTCGCGGCCGGGCGCGCCGACCTGTGCGCGATGGGCCGTCCGCACCAGATGGACCCGAACTGGACGATCCGTGCCGCCGCGCAGCAGCAGCTCGACGACGCCCCCGTGCCGCCGCAGTACAAAAGCGGCTATTTCCAGCTGAAGCGCAACGCGGCGCGCGCCGGCCAGCTGACCGCGCTCAAGTGAGCGACGGCGCGCACGCTCTGGTCACCGGGGGTGGCAGCGGCATCGGGCTGGCGATCGCCGCCGCGCTGGCCGCGACCGGATACCGCGTCACCGTCACGGGGCGCGACGCGCGGCGGCTCGAGCGCGCCTGCGCCGAGCTGCCCGGCGCGCTGCCGGTCACCTGCGACGTCACCGACGTCAGCTCGGTCGCGGCCGCGCTGACCACCGCGCGCGAGCGCTCGGGGCCGGTTGCGGTGCTGGTCAACAACGCGGGCGTAGCGCGCACCGCCACCTTCGAGAAGACGGACGACACGGTCTGGGACGAGGCCTGGCGCACCAACGTGCTCGGCGCGGTCCACCTGACCCGCGCCGTCCTGCCGGGCATGCGGACGCTGCCGCACGGACGCATCGTCAACGTCGCGAGCACCGCCGCGCTCAAGGGCTATGCCTATGTCAGCGCTTATGCCGCGAGCAAGCACGCGCTGCTGGGGCTCACCCGCTCGCTGGCGCTGGAACTCGCCGCGACCGCGATCACCGTCAACGCGGTGTGCCCGGGCTATACCGACACCGCGATCGTGCGCGACGCGGTCGACACGATCGTCGCGCGCACGGGGCGCGACCGCTCGGCGGCCGAGGCCGTCTTCACCGCCACCAACCCGCAGCGCCGACTGATCACGCCCGACGAGGTCGCCGCGGCGGTGCTGTGGCTCGTCGCCGACGCGGCGCGCTCGATCACCGGCCAGGCGATCGCGGTCGCCGGCGGCGAAGTCATGTGAGGCCGACACGATGACCGTCTTAGATCCCGCCAGCTATCGCCCCGCGCATTTCGTGTTCGACGTCGCCGATACGGTCGCGACCGTGACGCTGCACCGGCCCGAGCGGAAGAATCCGCTCACCTTCGAATCCTATGCCGAGCTGCGCGACCTGTTCCGCGCTCTGTCCTCCGCACCCGCGGTGCGCGCGGTCGTGCTCACCGGCGCGGGCGGCAATTTCTGCTCGGGCGGCGACGTGCACGAGATCATCGGGCCGCTCACCGCAATGGCGATGCCCGAGCTGCTCGCCTTCACGCGCATGACCGGCGACCTGGTCAAGGCGATGCGGCACTGCCCGCAGCCGATCGTCGCCGCGGTCGACGGCGTGTGTGCGGGCGCGGGCGCGATCCTGGCGATGGCGTCGGACCTGCGCCTCGCCACGCCCGCGGCGCGGACCGCCTTCCTGTTCACTCGCGTCGGCCTCGCCGGCGCCGACATGGGCGCCTGCGCGGTCCTGCCGCGGATCATCGGCCAGGGCCGCGCCGCCGAGCTGCTGTTCACCGGGCGCGCCTTCGACGCAGCGGAGGGCGAGCGCTGGGGCTTCTTCAACCGGCTGTGCGCGGCCGAGGCGCTGCTCGGCGAGGCGCAGGCGCTCGCCGCCACGCTCGCGCGCGGCCCGACCTTCGCGCACGCGATGACCAAGAACCAGCTCAACATGGAATGGGCGATGCCGCTCGACAGCGCGATCGAGGCGGAGGCGCAGGCGCAGGCGATCTGCATGGCGACGCGCGACTTCGAGCGCGCCTACCACGCCTTCGCCGCCAAGCAGACGCCGGTGTTCGAGGGAGACTGAGATGGCGGATACGACCTTCCTCGACTGGCCCTTCCTCGACCAGCGCCACCGCGACCATGCGACGTGGCTCGATGACTGGTGCGGCGCGCAGGGCGACGCGCTGCACCGTGAGAGCGGCGACGTGGGTGCCGACTGCCGCGCGCTCGCTCGCCTGCTCGGCGACGCCGGCGTGCTGCGCCATGCCGTGCCCGCGGCCTATGGCGGTGCGGGAGAGCGCGTCGAGGTGCGGACGCTGTGCCTGACGCGCCAGACGCTGGCCTATTATCACGCGCTCGCCGACTTCGTCTTCGCGATGCAGGCGCTCGGCACCGGCGCGATCGCGCTGTTCGGGCAGGAATCGGTGCGACGTGCCTATCTGCCGCGGGTCGCCGCAGGCGAGTGGGTGGCGGGTTTCGCGCTGTCGGAGAAGGAGGCCGGCTCCGACGTCGCGGCGATGGCCACCACCGCGACGCGAGTGCCGGGCGGGTGGCGGATCGACGGCGAGAAGACGTGGATCTCGAACGGCCCGATCGCCGACGTGCTGACGCTGTTCGCCCGCACCGGCGAGGGCGAGGGCGCGCGCGGTCTCTCCGCCTTCGTCGTACCGACCGCCACCGCCGGCTTCGCCGTGACCGAGACGATCGACGTGATCGCGCCGCACCCGCTCGCCACGATCCGCCTCGACGGCTGCGTCGTTCCGGATGATCACCTGATCGGCACCGCGGGCGGCGGCTTCAAGATCGCGATGGCGGTGCTCGACATGCTGCGCTCGACCGTGGGCGCGGCGGCGCTCGGCCTGGCGCGGCGTGCCACCGACGAGGCGATCGCGCGCGCCACGTCCCGGCGGCTGTTCGGCGCGCCGCTCGCCGATCTGCAGCTGACCCAGGCCGCGATCGCGGACATGGCACTCGGCAACGACGCGAGCGCGCTGCTGATCTACCGCGCCGCCTGGGCGAAGGACCGCGGCCAGCCGCGCGTCACCCGCGAGGCGGCGATGGCCAAGCTCCACGCCACCGAGGCGGCACAGCGCACGATCGACGCCGCGGTACAGCTGTTCGGCGGCGCGGGCGTGGTCAGCGGCAACGTGGTGGAGCGGCTGTATCGCGAGGTCCGCGCCTTGCGCATCTACGAGGGAGCGAGCGAGGTGCAGAAAGTGGTGATCGCGCGCGCCGCCATCGCGGCCGCGCGGGAAGGCGGCGCCGCATGAGGATCGTGCAGCCGCCCGGCTGGCCGCGCCCGCGCGGCTACAGCAACGCCGTCACCGCGAGCGGGCGCCAGCTGTTCGTCGCGGGGTTGATCGGCTGGACCGCCGAGGAGCGGTTCGAGGCGACCGACCTGCCCGGCCAGTTCGAGCAGATCCTGCGCAACCTGCTCGCGATCCTCGCCGAGGCGGGCGCGGCGCCCGAGCATGTCGCGCGCATGACGTGGTACATCACCGACAAACAGGCCTATCTGCGCGACGCCCGGCGGATCGGCGAGATCTACCGCGCGCTGATGGGGCGCCACTATCCCGTGATGGCGGTCGTGCAGGTGGTCGCGCTGATGGAGGACGCCGCGCTGATCGAGATCGAGACGACGGCGGTCATCCCCGATGACCTGTGACATGAACCCGACGCGAGGCGGTAGACGATGACCCAGATGGGCCGGTTCGACTGGGCAGACCCGTTCCTGCTCGACGATCAGCTGAGCGAGGACGAGCGGATGGTGCGCGACACCGCGCGCGCTTATGCCGAGGACAAGCTCGCGCCGCGCATCGTCGAGGCGTTCGCCAACGAGCACACCGACCCCGCGATCTTCCGCGAGATGGGCGCGCTGGGGCTGCTCGGCCCGACCATCCCGGAGGAATATGGCGGCGTCGGCGCCTCCTACGTCGCCTACGGGCTGGTGGCGCGCGAGGTGGAGCGGATCGACTCAGGCTATCGCTCGATGATGAGCGTGCAGTCGAGCCTCGTGATGTACCCGATCTACGCGTACGGCTCGGAGGAGCAGCGCCACCGCTGGCTGCCGGGGCTGGCGCGCGGCGAGCTGATCGGCTGTTTCGGGCTGACCGAGCCCGACGCCGGCTCCGACCCGGGCGGCATGACGACGCGCGCGCGCAAGAGCGACGGCGGCTACGTCCTCTCGGGCGCCAAGACCTGGATCTCGAACAGCCCGATCGCGGACGTGTTCGTGATCTGGGCCAAGAGCGACGCGCATGACGGCGCGATCCGCGGCTTCGTGCTGGAGAAGGGTGCCAAGGGGCTCGCCACGCCCAAGATCGAGGGCAAGCTCTCGTTGCGCGCCTCGATCACCGGCATGGTGATGATGGACGAGGTCGAGGTCGGCGAGGACGCGTTGCTGAACAACGTGGCGGGGCTGAAGGGGCCGTTCGGCTGCCTCAACCGCGCGCGCTACGGCATCAGCTGGGGTGCGCTGGGGGCGGCGGAATATTGCTTCCACGCGGCGCGGCAATACGGGCTCGATCGCAAGCAGTTCGGCACGCCGCTCGCCGGGCGGCAGCTGTTCCAGAAGAAGCTGGCCGACATGGAGACCGAGATCGCGCTCGGGCTGCAGGCGTCGTTGCGCGTGGGGCGGCTGATGGACGAGGGCCGGTTCGCGCCCGAGATGGTCTCGCTGGTCAAGCGCAACAACGTCGGCAAGGCGCTCGACGTCGCGCGCGCGGCGCGCGACATGCACGGCGGCAACGGCATCTCGGGCGAGTATCAGGTGATGCGCCACCTGATGAACCTCGAGACGGTCAACACCTACGAGGGCGCGCACGACGTCCACGCGCTGATCCTCGGCCGCGCGATCACGGGGATTGCGGCGTTCTGAAACCGCCCTCCCTCCCGTGTCGCGCGCTGTCTCTGCGCCCTTTCCGGAGTGCCTCATGACCCTCGCACCATGGCCCGACGATCGCCGCGCCCCACTGCCGCCCGTGCCCGCCTGGTCGGGCGCGAGCGAGGCGTTGGTCGCGCCCGTCGGCGCCAATTGGCGCACCCCCGCCGAGGCGGACGACTTTGCCACGACGCCGACCTACGCCGAGACGCTCGCCTTCCTCGACGACCTCGCCGCCGCCACCCCGCTGGTGACGCTCGGCACCTTCGGCCGGTCGGTCGAGGGCCGGCCGCTCACCATGGTCACGGCGTCGCGCGATACAGCGGCGGCGCGCTCGCCCGCGTCGGCCTCGAGTCGGGCGCGCGTGCTGGTCCAGTGCGGCATCCACCCCGGCGAGATCGACGGCAAGGACGCCGGCCTCATGCTGCTGCGCGACATCGCCTTCAACGGCCGCGACGACCTGCTCGACGGTGCCGACTGGTATTTCGTCCCGGTGCTCAACCCCGATGGCCATGAACGGCGCTCGGCGTTCAGCCGTCCCAATCAGCGCGGACCGGCAGTACAGGGCTGGCGCGCCTCGGCGCAGGGGCTCAACCTGAACCGCGATTTCATCAAGGCGGAGTCACCCGAGATCCAGTCGCTGATCCGGCTGATCGACGCGATCGAACCGGATTTGTTCGTCGACCTGCACGTCACCGACGGGCTCGATTATCAGTACGACATCTGCTTCGGCTTCCAGGACGAGCCCTACGCCACGTCGCCCGCGATCAGCGCCTGGCTTCATCGCCAGTATCGACCCGCCGTGACGGCGTCGATGGAGGCGATGGGGCACCTTCCCGGCCCCTTGATCCTGGCGCTGGACGACCGCCGCCCCGAACTGGGGCTGGTGCTGCCCGCCTTCCCGCCGCGCTTCTCGCACAGCTACGGCGACATGCGCCATCTCGCCACGGTGCTGGTCGAGAACCACTCGCTCAAGCCCGTCAGGCAGCGCGTGCTCGGCACCTACGCCCTGCTGGAGGCGACGTTGACGATCGCCGCCGAGCAGGTCGAGGCACTGCGCGCCGCGACCGCGCGCGATCGCGCTGACCGAGCCCCGAACCCGGTACTGACATGGGAGATGGCGGCCGAGCCGGCGCGGGACATACCCTTCCGGCCGATCGCCTCCGACTTCTACGACTCGCCCGCGTCCGGCGCGCGCGAGGTACGCTGGCTGGGCGTGCCGCTGCCGGAGGTCGAGGTGCCGCTGCTAGGATCAACACCCGGTCTCACCATCTCTCGCCCGCGTGGCTATTGGGTGCCCGTGTCCGAGCCCGACGTGATCGAGCGGCTGGGGCGTCACGGCATTGCAATGGAGATCGCCGCCGAGGCGATGGAGGCAGAGGTCGAGATGATCCGCCTGCGCGACGTCGCGGTGGCACCGACGATCTCCGAGCGGCGGCCTGCGGTGGTCGCCGCCTGCGCGCTGGTCGAGCGACAGCGGCGGACCTTCGCCGCCGGCTCGGCCTTCGTCACGACGGATCAGCCGCTCGGCGAGCTGGCCATCCATATGCTCGAGCCGGCCTGCGCCGACTCCCTCTTCGCCAAGGGCTTCGTCGCCGGCTGCCTCGACGCGGTGGAATATATGGAAGCCTATGTCGTCGCGCCGATGGCGGACGAGATGCTGGCCGCCGATCCAGCGCTCGCCGACTCGTTCGCCGCCGCGCTGGCGGCCGACCCCGCCTTCGCGGCCGACCCGCTCGCCCGGTTGAGGTGGTTCTACAGCCGCTCGCCCTACCAGGATCGCGACCACCTCCTTTATCCGATCGGGCGAGTCACGGCCTGAGAGGAAGCCGCATCGCCGCCCGCCGCGGCGGCAGCGACGTCAACGAACTGGCCGCCGGCTCCGACGCGAGAAGGATAGCGGCGTCGACGACCCGGCGAGCGCGGTCGCCATCACGCCGTCGGCGCGCGCAGCCGCGCGGTGCCGTCCTCGTCTACCCGCGAGCCGGCGATCACCACCTTATACTCGCGCTCGGCCGCCGCGACCGTGACATAGCCGTCCAGCACGTCTTCCAGGACGGCGCCGGGATCACGCTCGAAGGCTATTCCATAGCCCGCGCCGCCCGCGGCGCGCGCGACGGCGCGGTCGCCGGTGCGGACCGGCAGGCGATACGTCCCCACGCGCTTCTGCTCGGGTGTGCCGGCGCGGACCAGCAGTTCGTTGGTCTCGGGTCGCGCCCCGCCGAGCAGCGACCAGGGCCGCTCCTTGCTGCGCTTGGTGATCGACAGGAACTCTCCGTCCTCGACGAAGCGGATCGAGCGCTCGGTACCCACGCCGCCGCGCGTGCGCCCGGCGCCGCCGGAATCGGGCCGGATGCCGAACGTCTCCATCCGCATGCCCGTCTTCATCTCGATGACCTCGATCGGCGTGTTGCGGACGAGGCTGCCGGAAATGTGGTTGGTGGCGTTGATCCCGTCGTGCGTGGCACTCCCGCCCCAGCCGACCGGCTCGTTGTTCGACACCGCATACATCTCGCCGGTTGCCTTGCTACGGCCGATCATCATGAACCCCAGCGTATCGCCGCCCGAGCAGGCCGCCACCCGCTCCGGCATGCCCTGCGCCAGGGCCTTGTAGACCAGCTCGAGCGCGAGGTGCGCCGGCCATTGGGTGTAGGTCGCGGAGGGGTAAGCGGCGTGGAACAGGTTGCCCTCGGGCGCGATCACCGTGAGCGCGCGGAACGAGCCCGCATTGTTGCGCTGCATCGGCGTGGTGAGCGACTTGAGCGCGAACTTGCAGATCGTCTCGGTCAGGCCGATCGGGATGTTGATCGGTCCGCGCACCGCCGGCGACGATCCCGAGAAGTCGCAGGTCATGCCGTCGTCGTCGATCGTGACGCGGACGTGGATCGGCACGGGATCGTCGCTGACGCCGTCGTCGTCGACCAGGTCGTCCGCCTCCCAGCTGCCGCGCGGCAGCTCGGCGAGTGCCTTGCGGACGAGCGCGTCGCTGTGGTCCTTGATCCGCGTCACGGCTTCGCCGAACGCGTCGGCGCCGAACTTCGCCAGGATCGCGTTCAGCCGCACGATGCCGGTCCGGGTCGCGGCGACCTGCGCCTCCATATCGCCCAGCACCGGGCCGGGCATGCGCGAGTTGAAGCGGATGATGTCGATGATGTCGCTCACCGGCGCGCCGTCGCGGTAGATGCGCGTGCCGGGGAAGATCAGCCCTTCCTGGTGCATGTCGGTCGAATCGAGCACATAGCCCGGGTCCTTGGCGCCCAGGTCCATCCAGTGCGCGCGGATGCAGGTGAACGCGAAAGGCCGATCCGCGCCCGGCGCGAACACCGGCGCGAACAGCGTCGCGTCCGCCGCATGCGCGGAATTCCAATAGGGATAGTTCATGATCAGGATGTCGCCGGGCCTCAGCGTCTCCAACCCGGCATGCGCCACGCCCTTGCGGATCGCATAGTCGTTCGCGCCCAGGAAGAAGGCGAGGCCCGGCGCGTCCGCGATCAGCTCCAACTCGGCGTCGAAGATCGAGATGCCGAAGTCGAGCACCTCGTAGATTACCGGGTTGAAGGCGGTGCGGATCAGCGTACGCCGCATCTCCTCCGCGGCGGAGACGAGATAGCTGCGGATGACCTCGACCGTGGCGCCGTCCAGCATCATGCAACCCTCCTGCGGATGATAAGATGGCCGTAGTCGTCGACCGTGACGGTCTGATCGGTGTGGATCACCGTGGTGGCGGTGCCTTCCTCGACGATGGCGGGTCCGTCGAAGGCATGGCCCGCCGCGAGGGCCGCGCGATCATAGACGGCGAAGGCAATTCTCTCGCGCCGCGCGAAGCAGAACGCCTCGCGCTGCCCGCGCATGGCGTCCGATACAGGCCCCGTCGCCGCCGCCGCGCGCGGCAGGGCCGGCTTGGGCAGCACCGCGCTGGCGCGCACGCGCAGCGTCACCACCTGGATCGCGGTGTCGATGGCATGGCCGTAGCGCTGCTTGTGCAGCGCGTGGAAGCGCGCGCGGATCGTGTCGAACGGCTGCTCGTCCGACAGCTCGACCTCGAGCGCATGCTCCTGCCCGGCATAGCGGCATTCCACCAGCCGCACGATGCGCTCGCCGACGCTGCCGCTCGCCTGATCGGCGAGTGCCGCGCGCGCCTGCGCGACCAGCTCGTCGAATGCCGCCATCACGGGCGCCTCGGCCGGGTCATCCAGCGGCCGCAGCTCGGTGCGGGCGACATCGGTGACGACGTCGGACATCAGCATGCCCCAGGCGGAGAAGACCGCCGGCGACTGGGGCACGATCAGCTCGGCGTTCTCGACCTCGCGCGCGATCAGCGGCGCGATCATCGGGCCGGCGCCACCGAAGGCGAGCATCGAGAAATCGCGCGGGTCGCGCCCCCGCTCGACCGTGATCTCGCGGATCGCGCCGGCGGTGCGCGCCACCAGCACGTCGAAGATGCCGGCGGCCGCGCGCGTCGGGTCGATCCCGAGCGGCCCCGCCACCTTCGCCGCCATGCCCGCCCGCGCCGCCGCCACGTCCAGCTCCACGCTGCCACCAAGGAAATTGGCGGCATCCAGGAAACCGAGAATGAAAGCGGCGTCGGTGGTCGTCGGCTCGGTGCCGCCGCGGCCATAAGCGATCGGCCCGGGCTGCGATCCGGCGCTGTGCGGACCGACCTGGAGCAGACCTTCCTGCACCCAGGCGATCGAGCCGCCACCGGCACCGATGCAGCGGATATCGAAGATCGGGATCAGCGCCGGCAGATCGGCCAGCGGAGCCTCGTGCATCACCAGCGGCTCGCCGTCCTCGATCACCGCGGCGTCGAGGCTGGTGCCACCGTAATCGAGCGTCAGCACCCGGTCGCGCTTGATCTCGCGGGCGAGATAGCTCGCCCCGATCAGGCCGCCGGCCGGCCCCGACAGCACCGTGTAGATCGGCGCCTTCCGCGCCGTCTGCGCCGTCATCGCGCCACCGGCCGAACGCATGATGAGCAACTTGCCGTCGAACCCGGCATCGACCAGTCCGCTCTCGAGCCGACCGACGTAATCGTTGAAGATCGGGTTGATGTAGGCGTCCACCACCGCCGTGGCGGTGCGCTCATACTCGCGATACTCGCGCGTGATCGCGCTCGACGCGGACACGGCGACCGACGGGAAGGCGGCGCGGATGAGCGCCGCGGCACGCTCCTCGTGCGACGGGTTGCGATAGCTGTGGAGGAAGCACAAGGCGATCGAGCGCAGACCCGCCGCGACCAGCTCGCCCGCCGCCGCGACCACGCCCGCCTCATCGAGCGGCTCGAGCTCGCTGCCGTCCGCCGCGATCCGTCCGACGACACCCTTACGATAGCGCCGCGGCACGATCGCGGGCGGCCGCTGGTAGCGGAAGTCGTACATCGAGGCGGCCGGGACGTCGCCCCGGCCGATCTCGAAGATGTCGCGGAAGCCAGCGTTGGTGATGATGCCGGTGGCCACGCCGCGCCGCTGAATCACCGCGTTCAGACCGAGGGTGGTGCCATGAACGAACAGCTCGGTGTCGGCCAGGTCGATCCCCAGCCGCGTCAGCGCCTCCAGCACCCCGCGCGCGGGCTCGTCCGGGGTGGTCGACGCTTTGGCGAGACGCGTCCGTCCGGTCTCTGCGTCGAACAGGATCGAGTCAACGAACGTACCGCCGATGTCCACCGCGACACGATACCGCTTCATTCAGAACAATCCTCAATTCGCCTCACGCCGCATTGATATTCCATTCTTGACCCAAATCTTCGCGAGTTTGTTGCGTGGGGCGCAAAGGAGCGGATCGCTGCTGGTGGGAAGAAAGCGCCGGTGACAGGATCGGGCTTCCCATGCTGAGACCGCAATCCTCGATCAACGCGACGTGCGACAGCTATCATGGCGTGGCGATGGCGCTGTGGCGACAGGCCGTGGCCGCGCTGCCCCATCGCCTCGACGTGCCATATGGCGCGGCCGAGGAACAGCGCCTCGATCTCTTCTTCCCGGCGCAGGCCACCGCCGCTGGGCCGCTGCCGATCTTCCTCGACATTCACGGCGGTGGCTGGACGCATGGCTACAAGGAGTGGATGGCGCTGGCGGCGCCGGCGGTCACCTCCTGCCCCGCGATCTTCGCATCGTTGGGTTATCGGCTCGCGCCCATGGCGCGGCATCCGGCGCAGGTGCAGGACTGTCTCGCCGCGATCGCTTGGCTGGTTCACCACGCCGGGGAGATCGGCGGCGACGCGAGCCGCATCCACGTCGGCGGCCATTCGGCAGGAGCGCATCTTGCCGCGATGGCGAGCCTGCGCACCGATCTTCACGCCGCACATGACCTGCCGCCGGGCGTGATCCGCAGCTGTTTCTGCTACAGCGGGCTGTACGACCTGCGCGGCGCACACGCGCGCGCGGAGATGCCAGGGGTCTCGCCCGTGCCCATGCTGGCCGACGCGAGCGCGGAAGGCGACGCCTCACCGCTACTGGCAGTGAGAAAGGTCGACACCGTCTTCCACGTGTCGTGGGGCGAGCAGGAGCTCGCCGGCTTCCGGGAACAGGGCCGCGGCTTCGCCGACGCGCTCGCCGCCGCCGGCAACCAGGTGGCCGTGGAGACACCCGACCTCGACCATTTCTGGATCCATCTCGATCACGCGCGCGGCGACAGCGACTGGGTCCGCGCGCTTTACGCGCAGATGCGCTGAAGCAAGGGGACGTCGTACCGTGACCATCGTCAAGCGCATCGCCGGCATGATCGAGCGCCATCCCGAGCGTCCACCCGGCGAGCAGGACATGCGCAGCTGGCCGTTTCTCACGATGGTGCTGGTCGGCGTGTCGATCTCGGTGCCGTTCTTCGCCTTTGGTGGGCAACTCGGCCAGCGCGCCGATCTCACCACGGTCACGATCGGGATCCTCCTGGGCAGTCTGCTGCTCGGCTTCTGGGGCATTGCCACCGGCTATGTCGGTGTGGCCGCGCGGCTGCCCACCGCGATGGTGATACGACGCACCTTCGGCACGCGCGGCTCGCTGGCGATCGTCGCGCTGATGGTGGTCACGTCGTTCTGCTGGTTCGGCCTCCAGACCCAGATCCTGGTGAAGAGCGTTGCCGCGATCCTCGACACCCAGCTCGGCTACACGCTGGACCAGCGCGTCGGCATCGCGCTGGTCGGCGCGCTGATCGCCTCCACCGCGGTGATCGGCGTCAAGGCGATGGGCAAGGTGGCGGTGGTCAGCGTGCCGCTGCTGCTGCTGGCGACGCTGGTGCCGCTCGCCATCGGGCTCGATCGCCACGGCACCGCGGGCCTGTTCGCGCCGCGCGCGCTGACCGAGCCGCTGGGGCTCGGCATGATCGTCTCGATCGTCGTCGGCGCGGAAGTGTTCGGCTGCTCGATCAACCCCGATCTCAGCCGCTTCCTGCGGACGCCACGCGACAATGCCACGGCGATGTACATCAATTACGGAGTCGCCTTCCCGCTGCTGCTGATCCTCGCCGCCGCGCTGGGCATCCTGTACGGCAACGCCGATCTGGTCGCGACCATGCTGGCGGCCGGGATCGCGCTGCCCGGTCTGCTCGTCATCATCCTCGCCACCTGGACCAGCAACGACAAGAATCTGTACGCCTCGGCACTGTCGCTGTCGGCGCTGTTCCCGAAGGTGGAACGCTGGCTGCTCGCCGCCATCGCCGGGGTGCTGGGGACGTGCCTCGCCGCCGCCGACATTCTCGGCCATTTCATCGTCTGGCTGACCTTCATGGGGCTGCTGATCGCGCCGATGTCGGGCGTGTACGTCGCCGACTTCTTCCTCGACCGCGAGCGCTACGCGGCGGCCGCGCCCGCGCCGGCTGCCTTCCGGCTCGCGCCATTGTCCGCCTGGGGGTTCGGGATCGTCGTCGGGCTCGCCACGCTGCCGCGCGCCAATCTCGGGCTCGGCCTGTTCGAGCTGACCCGCGCGCCGACCGTCGACGCGCTGCTCGCCGCCATGGCCTTTCTGTTCGTCGCCCAGCGGTTCTCGCGTCCCGCGGCGCGCCCCCTCCCCGCCCTCTCGCCGTCGACGGAGCTGCCATGATCGACAATCCCATCACCCGCTTCTTCTCCTGGTGGAACCAGGCCTATCGCGAGCACGACTTCACCCCGGCCGGCTTCGCGCGCTTCTTCACCGCGGACGCGCCATTCATCGTGGACGGTGCCGTTCGCGGCACCGGCCCCGAGGCGATCTGCGCACATTTTCAGCGGATCCGCGCCAAGACCGACGCGGTGGAGCTGGAGACCCCGGTACAGGCGACACTGGCCGACGACCGGCTCGCCTTCGCCCGCTACGCGGCCACCTTCGAGGGTGTTGAGGGTGCCGGCGCGGAGGAGTGTCTCGCGGTCGCGACGATCAGCGACGGGCGGCTCGCCTCCTTCGAGGTGATCAGCCGCCAGCGGTGACCGAGCCGGGCCGCGCCGATGCCGACCCGCGCTGTCGCTACATCAAGGGAGCGAGATAGCGGCGCGCTGCCGCGGACGTCGCCAGCGGATCGGTAGGCACGTCGTATTCGACGTAGAAATGCTCGACCCCTGCCGCCTCGGCCGCGGGAATGATCGTCTTGAACGGCACGATGCCCGCGCCCGGATCGCGGACCGAGCCGTCGCGCGCGATATCCTTCATGTGCAGCATGCGGAACCGGCCCGGGAAGCGGCGGAAATACGCAATGGGATCGACCCGCGCGTTCACCGCCCAGGCAAGATCCATCTCGAACTTCAGCTTCGCCGGATCGGTGCCGTGCAGGATCAGATCGTAGGGCACGTCGTTGCCGACCCTGGCGAACTCCTGGCTGTGGTTGTGATAGGCCAGCGTGAACCCGGCCGCATGCGCGACATCGGCGGCGCGGTTCAACGCCTTGATCAGCTGATCGATCTGGGCGCGCGTGCGCAGCTGGGACGGCCAGCTGATCTGCCACACGATATACTTCTGCCCGAGCGGTCGCGCCTGTGCGACGCACGCCTCGATCAGGCCCTCGACACGATCGAACGAGAAGGCCTCGATGAACTTGCGCTCGAACGTCGGCATGTCGATCCGTTTGGCGACCCCGTCGTCGAAGACCTTGTAGAGGCCGGGCGGCATGATGTGCTGCGACGGCGAGACCAGCCCGTGCTTGTCGAGGATCGCGCGCACCTCGGCGGGATCGCGGCCGAAGCTGCCGAGCGTCTCCACCTCGCGATAGCCCATCGCCGCGACCTTGCCGATCGTGCCGTCGAAGTCGGCGTCCAGCGCCGCCATCAGCGTGTAGAGCTGGATGCCGAGTGCGCGGCGGCGCGGTCGCGCGACCACCTGTGATGACAGCGCCAGCGCCGCTGCGCCGCCCAATATGGCGCGGCGATCGATCGCGTTCGGCATCGTTCTTCTCCTCACTGCAGCTGACCGGGCGCGCCCGTGACGGCGCGGGCGGGCAAGCCTCACCCGTCGGCCGCGCCGCCGCTCAGAACTGGACCCCCAGCTGCGCGCCATATTGCGCGGGTTCGTTGTAGCTGACCAGGCTGGTGGTGCCGAGCGCGTGCGGGCCGACCGCGGCGGGCGTCCGCTCGTCCGTGATGTTGCGGCCGACGAACGATAGCGTCCAATTGTCGCGGCGGATGCCGATCTTGGCGTTGAGGAAGGTGCGCGGCGACGTGCGCAGGCTATTCTCGACATCCCAGTAGACATCGCCGCGATGGGTGAGGTCCCCGTGCGCGACGAGGCTGAAGCCGCCGCCGAGCGGCTTGTCGACATCCAGCGAGCTCTGCAGCGTCAGGCCGTAGATCTGCGGCGTGCGATTGTCGCGGAAGGCGTCGCGATCCTCCGGGAGGAACTGCTTGATCTTGACGTCGGAGTAACCGACCGAGCCGCTGATGCTGAAGCCGTCGAGCGGCCGTATCGTGGTCTCCGCCTCGAAGCCGAACACCTTGGTCTTTTCGATGTTCGAGATGGCGATGTAGATGCCTTGCCCCGGCAGCACGCGCGAGGTCTGGAGCAGCTGGCCGTTGAAATCGGTGTAGAAGACCGCGCCGTTGAACGTGACACGTCGATCGGCGAAGTCGCTCTTGAAGCCCAGCTCGTAATTGTCCGCGGTCTCGGGATCGTAGCTCAGCAGTGCCGCGATGCTGCGCGGATTGAAGCCACCCTTGCGATAGCCGCGCGAGTAGCTCGCATAGGTGAACAGACTGGGCGAGACCTTGTAGGACAGCGACGCCTTGCCCTGCGGCTCGCTGAAGGTCTGGCGAAAGGTCTGGTTCGCGAGCTGGTCGGTCAGCCGCTGCCGCTCCCAGTCGTAGCGGAACCCGCCGGTGAATTCGAGCCGATCGGTGAAGGCGTAGGAGGCCTGGCCGAACAGCGCGAAGGTGCGATATTCGCGCTCGTCGTCATTCTGCGAAAAGAAATCCGGCGGATTGCCGACGCTGCCGTAATTGCTGACCTGGTTGCGCGTCTCGTCCTGGTAGAAGGCGCCGACGTTCCACTTGAACGGCCCCGTCCCGTCGGAGGTCAGCCGGACCTCCTGTGACCACGCCTTGTCGATGAAGCGGACGTTCTGGGTGTAGGTATCGGCCGCCGAGAAGTCGCCATCGGCGGTCGTATAATCGCGACCATAGGAGTTGGCGGTGATCGACGTCAGCGTGGCGAAGTCGCTGATCGTGTAATCCATCTTGAGCGACAGCGCGCGCAGCTTGGTACGGACGATGCCGAGCTGGTTCTCGCTGACCGGCGCGACGATCTTGTCGAACAGCTCGTCGGCGACGGGCGCGAGCCACAGCCCGCCCACCTTGCTGTCGGTCGTCGAGAGGGTCAGCGCGGCCCGGAAGTCAGGCGTTCCCGCCCATACCAACGACGAGCGGCTGGTGAGCGCGCGCGCGAAGTCAGCTTTCTGGTTGATCGCGACATTGTCGATCAGACCGTCGAAGTCATAGGCGGTCGCACCCGCCTGAAAGTACAGCTTGTCCGCGATGAGCGGGCCGGACAGGTTGAGGTTGACGCGCTTCTCGTTGCCGCTCAGCCACGCCGCGGTGGCACTGCCCTCGAACTCGTTGGTTGGCTGCTTGGTGACGATGTTGATCGCCCCCGCGATCGCCCCGCCGCCATAGAGCGTGCCCTGCGGGCCGCGCAGCACCTCGATCTGCTGGACGTTGACGAGTTCCTGCTGGAAGAACATCTGGCCGGGCTGCACGACGCCGTCGACGATCGTCGCGAACGGGAACTCACCGTCACGGCCCAGCGTGGTGAAGCCGCGAAACGACACCGTTTTATAACCCGGGTACAAGCCATCGAGCACCACCAGGTTCGGTGTCAGGCGCACCGCGTCCTGGAGCGTGCGCAGGTCCGCATTCTGGATCGCTGCCTCGGAAATGACGCTGACCGGATCGGCCATCGTCTGCACCGTCTCGCTGCGCTTGCGCGCGGTCACGACGACGTCGTTGTCAACGCCTGCCGCGGTCGGTGCGGCGAGCGGCTGCGGGTCGCTTCCCCCCGCTTCCTGCGCCTGCGCCGCTCCGGCGGCGAGTGCAATCGTTATCGCGGCCAGGCCGCTTGCCCCGAAGTAGCGCTTTTTCATACCAACCCCCTTCTGATGCCAGCGGGAGGACACGGCGCGGTCGCGCCTGCGCCTCCCACTCGTTGACCGTGCGACCAGCGGCGATACAGACAGTGCCGCATCCATCCGCCCAGGCTCGGGTCGCCGCGGTATGTTGGACGATCGTGGATCGATCGCCGGCTTCCGGGTCGACTCGAGGAGGTCGCGCGGCGACCATGTCCCCGCGGCCACTTCTCCGAGGTGATGAGGTTGCAGCGGCCGACCCCGCGGTTCAATGGACCGGATGCTGCGCAATCGTTGCGTTTTGAGCAAACTAGCGTCGGCTCACGACGATCCTGCGCACGAAGATTGCGGCGACGTCCGTTTCGCTGCGTCCTCGCGGCCGCCTCAGAAGCATGAGCGAGACATGCCGAGCCGGTCCGATCGCTTCTCGAACAGAACGCCCGCTATCCGGCAGAGCGCTCGAAAGCGCCGTCGTTGCTGCTGCTCGTGCCGCGCCCCTCTTCGAACGCGGGCAAGCAGGCGCGGTACCGTGTGCCGCGCCGAACCGAGCCCCTCCTCACCGCAGCCCCGCGGCGGCGAGCAGCAGCAGCAGGTCGAGGCGCTTGACCCGTTGAGACGGGACCTTCGCCGTCTCGATCCATTCGTCGGGCGAGTGGCCGCGATCGCCGCTCGCGGCGCGTGACAGCGTCACGGCGGGGATGCCCAGGCTCATCGGTACGTTGGCGTCGGTCGAGCTGCTGGTCAGCCGCGGCGCGATCTTCTCCGCGCGGTAGGCGGCGACGCCGAGGCGAACGAGCGGGTCGGTCACCGGAGTGGCGCCCGCCGGCCGGTCGCCGACCGGCACCTTCTCGACCGTCACCGCGCCCTGCTTTACCGAGCGCGCCGCATTTTCCGCGGCCACCGAGCGATCGACCACCCCGAGGAAGTCGCGCTCGAGCCGCGCGAGCTCGGCGGCACTCTCCGAGCGCATGTCGACCTCCAGCGTGACCTCGCGCGGGATCGCGTTCACCGAGGTCCCTCCGCCCACCACGCTCGCGCTGTACGTCGTCTTCGGGTCGGTCGGCGTCGGCAGCGCGTACAGGCCCGTGACCGTGGCCGCCATCGCCGCCATCGGGTTGACCAGCCCGAACGCGCCGTAGCTGTGACCGCCGGGCCCCTTGTAGACGAGGCGATAGCGTTTGGAGCCGACGCCGCCGACGGTGAAGCCGTCCTCCGCGGCGCCGTCGATCGAGAAGAAGGCGGCGGCACGGTCGCGGTAGGCGGGTTGGGCGAAGAGGTGACGCACGCCGCGCAGATCGCCCAACCCCTCCTCGCCGACGTTGCCGACGAAGAGAATGTCGAGCGGAGTTGCGATCTTCGCCGCCGCCATCGCGCGGATCAGGCTGAGCTGGGTGGCCAGTCCGGTCGAGTCGTCGCCCACGCCCGGGGCGTGCAGCTGCGTGCCGTTGCGCCGCACCGTGACCGGCGTTCCGGCGGGGAAGACCGTGTCGAGATGCGCTGCCATGATTACCATCTTGCCCCCGGGCGCGCCGGTGCCGCGGCGCAGCCCGAGGACGTTGCCCACCTCGTCGATCCGGACGTCGCTGAGCCCCGCTTCCTTGAACAGGGCGGCATAGGCGCGCGCGCGTGCCGCCTCCTTGAACGGCGCCGCCGGTATTTCGGTGAGCTGCACGATCGTCGCGACCCACCGGTCATGCTCTTGTTCCAAGGCTCGTACGGCGGCGCGATAGTCGTCGCGCTCGCGCAGCGCGTGCACGATCGCGGAGTCCGCTGCCTGCGTCGGCGGCGCCGCAACCTGCGCGCGCACGGCTGTGGCGCAGAGCGTCACCGCGATCAGCATCACGCGTCGGATCTGCCGCATCCTGGTCTCGCCGCGTCGCATCGCTCTCTTCTCCTCGCTAGCCCGCGTCATACCCGGCCGATCCGTGCCGAGCGATATGGCCGCGGGGCATAACGAAGGTCCGCCACCCAGGGGAAGGTGGGCACGCGGTGCCGGTTGGCGATATGCGGAATGTCCTGATCGATCGCGCCCGGCGACAGCGCCATCAGATGCGGGTTGGCGAGCGGCTTCATCGTCGGGTTGAGATAGCCGCATTTGAGCACCACGATCTTGAACGCCGCCGGCTCGAGGCCGAGCGCGCGGAACGCCTCGGCGGCGTGATAGGCGCGCCGCTTGGAGGAAAGCGTCATGGTGATGCCGTCGAACGCGATCACCGCCTCGCGCTCGGCCGGGTCGCTGACCGTCGCCAGATACTTGACCGTGGCAGTCACCGGTACTGGGCTGCTCGCTACAGGGTCGAGCGATCCGCCGACGCGGAGCGGGATCGTCTTGCCGACGCCTGCGGCATAGCAGGCGTCGGTCGCGGGCCGGTCTGTCATCCCGCCTAGCAGCACCTCGCGCGCGCCAGCCTTCAGCAGCGCCTGGAGGAACAGCGACTGATCGGCGTTGCCGCCCCCACCTGGATTGTCACCGGAGTCGGAGATCACCACCGGCCTGGTGGTCGCCGCCATCGCGGTCGCGATCGTCTCCTCGATCGAGCCGGTCGGACTGCCGAATTTGAAGTCGCGACGCGCGTCCCAGTAGCGCGAGGCAAGCTCGGCCGCGATCCGAGCCTGCATCGCCGGGTCAGTGCCGGTGACGCACACCGACGCCGCCGAGCGCGGCTCGTCGGCCCAGACGTAGCCGACCAGCTGCGAGACATCGAGCACGCCGGCCTGGCGATTGTACTCGCTCAGGTCGGACCAGAGGCGGCGGCCGGGGTCCCACTCGGTGCTGCTCTGCTCGCCCGCCAGCCCGACCGGGATCGTCGCCCAGACGATCCCCGGGCGGAGCCCGTAGCGGAGGCAGTGCGTCAGCATGTCGGTCGCGCGCATCGTGTTCTCGACCCGGTCGACGTGCGGCGCGGTGCGATAGGCGGTGATCGCGTCGAGATTGTCGACGATCCGCTGGCTGACGTTGCCGTGCAGGTCGTAGCTGGCGGACAGCAGGCAGTCCGGTCCGACGACCTGGCGCGTCGCCTCGTACCAGTCGCCCTCCGCGTCCTGCATGCCCTCGACGAACATCGCGCCGTGCATCGCCAGATAGACGCCGTCCAGCGGCAGCAACGCGCGCAGGCGCTGGAGATACTCCGCCTTGAGCGCGTCATAGGCGTCGCGCGCGATCGGTCCGCCTGAACCGGCATTGGCGACCAGCGTCGGGAGGAAGGGCACGTCGTAGCGCCGCAGGAAGGTGAAACGTTCGTTCTCGAAAATGGCGTCGCCGCGCAGCACGGTGAAATTCTCCATCCTGGCGCGGATGCGGCTGTACGTGCTGCACTCGGACGCGATGCCGCCGATCGCGATGCGCGGCACGCGGCGGTAGCGCGGCACGATCTGCGCTTGCGCGGTGCTGCTCGCCGCGAGCGCACCCGCGGTGGTGGCGGCCAGAAAGGTTCGACGTCGCATGATGAGGGTCTCCTCGGTCGCGTACAGAAAGGGAGGCGGGGTCAGAAGGCGGCGCTGATCGAGCCGGTGATGCCGAAGCCGCCGCCGATCAGATACGTGGGTGCCGATCCGGCGATCACGTTGCCCTGCCGGCTCGCGGTCGCCTGGGCGTTCGAGGTGACGCCCTGGATGCCGGACAGATACTTCTTGTCGGTGATGTTGGTGAGGTTGAGCTGCAGCTGCGGCTTCTTGACGAAGCCGATCGACCGGAAGCGATAACCGATGCTCGCGTTGGCGGTCGCGAAGCCCGGCAGCATCTCGTCGTTCATAAAAGTCGAGTATTGGTCGCTGATATAGGTGCCCTCGACCGAGGCGAAGAAGGACCCGTCGTCGTAGTTCAGCCCGGCCGAGGTGACCCATTCGGGGCTGAGCACCGCGCGCTTGCCGGCGGTCGGGAGGAAGACGCCACGCACGGGGTAGTCGTCCTTCGTCGTCGCGTCGAGATACTGGCCCGAGACATAGGGGCTGAGCCCGTGCCACGGCACCAGCCCGATCTCGGCCTCGACGCCGCGCGCGGACTGGTCGCCGACGTTGACCGCGAAGCCGACACTGGTGCCGTTGACGATCTGGCTGCCCTGCACCAGCCGGTCGGTGAGATCGTAGTTGAACGCCGCCACGGTGAAATGGACGAGGTCGCCGTGGTGGCGGAAGCCGATCTCCTGGCCGAGCGAATATTCCGGCGTGTAATTGCCCGACGGGGTGCTGGACGGCACGCCGGTCGCGGCATTGTAGATGTTGACGTAGGACGACACCGCCGAGGGCGCGCGGAACGCGGTGGTGATGTCGGCGAAGAGCTGGTTCTTGTCGTCGAGGCTGTAGCGGATCGACGCCTGCGGCAGCGGGCGCTGGCTCAGGCTCTCGGTCCGCATCGCGCTGCCGGGCAGCGGGCTGCGCGAGACGCGGTCGACCCAGACGTATTTGAAGCCCGTGTTCACGAGCAAACGATCGTCGTCGAGCTTTACCGTCATGTCGGCGTACACGCCGTGGACGTTCTGCTCGATCCGCGCGGCGAAGTTGCGGAACGTGTCGCCGCTGGCGGTCAGCACCGAGCCGCGGTCGCCATAAGGATCTTGCACGCCACCGTCCGCGTCGGCGACCTGGAAGGCGGCTTTCTCGTCGTGGACGAAATGCGAGTACCAATAACCTAGCCGCAGCTGCGCCAGCCCCACGTTCCAGCGCAGATAGCTGTTCTGGCCGTAGGTCTTCTGATCGTAGCGGTCGACGTTCATCACCGTCGCGATCGCCTGGCCGGCGGCGGCACCGGGCGCCTGCAACGGCCCCGCCGGCTGCGTGCCATAGAAAGCGGTGCGCAGGTTGAGGTTGCTCGCGCCGTTGATGATGCCGTGCGTGTAGAGGAGATAGGGCGTGGCGACGATATCGAGCCGGTCGGTCAGCTTGAAGCTGGACGGCGCGCTGACATAGAGACTCTGGCGATCGGCGACGCGCAGCCGATAGTAATTGGGATTGCCGACACCGGTCGCAGGATCGACGCTGTAGCTGGCATCGAAGTTGAAGTCGCGACCGAACTGCCGGTATTGCGCCAGCGTCGGGTTGCGCGAGCGGTCGGACTTCTCCTCATTGTAGGTGGCCACCAGCGAGATCGTGTCGCCGGACGCGAACTCCTTGACGATCTTGCTGTCGATATGGTGACGCTCGGTCCGCCCCGGTCCGCGCCAGCTGCGGTTGTACGTGCGCGAGCCCGACACGAAGGCGCGCACACCGGATGTGCCGATCTCGCCGGTCTGCAAGCGGAGGAACTGCCGATTCAGGTCGTAATTGCCGAGGCTCGCCGAGGCGAAGGCGCCGGCCGAGCGCGACGGTGCGATCAGTTCCTCCTGGAGGAGCGCGCCCACCGAATTGTAGACCGGCGCGGTGATGTCGGTCGAGCCGCGGGTCAGATTGATCAGGCCGATGTTCTCGCTGTCCGCCCATTCGCTGGGGAAGGCGCTGTACGAGAGCTGGTCACCGATCGGCATACCCTCGAAGTTGAAGCCCAGCGACGTCTGGCTGAGCCCGCGGATGGTCAGGTTGGGCGCGCTGCCGAAGGGGTCGCCGCTGCCCAACACGACGCCGGGCAGATTGCGGATCAGCGTGAACACGTTGGTGGTCGCCGCCTGACGATCAATATAGTCGCGCGTGACCGTGCTGCGCAGCTTCGTGCCGGTCTGTACCGACATCAGGCCGCCACCCGGCGTCGTGTTGCTCACGCCGTTGGCCGAGCTGCCGCGACCGGTGACGACGATATCCGGCGCGGCGGCGTCGGCGGTGCCGTCGAACCGCTCGCGCGACGTCTGTGGATCGCCCTCCGGCTGATCGACGGTCTGCGCCCAGGCCGGCACGCCGGTGAGCGCCGCGAGGGTCGCGCTGGCGAGCAGCAGCTTGGTGTGGCGTCGGGTTGTCATGCGTCTTCCCCTTGTTGAGCTTTATGGTCCTTTCGTTCGTCCTGCGGTGGGTGCGGGCGCTTTGGTCGCCTCGCGTCGCGCGGCCGCTCTAACGGCGGCCGTCGCGGGATCGGTGGGGTCGCCCGAGAGCGCCTCGTTCAGAAGTTGACGCGCACGCCAAGCCGGAAGGTGCGGCCGATCACGTCGTACAGCAGCGAGTTGACGCCCGGGCTTACCCCGGTGGACGCGCCGCGACAGCGGTCTTTGTCAAATCCACCCTGCGAAGGATTATTTTTGTAATTTGGTTATCTGATCGGGGTGCTTGGTTGTAATGTCAATATAGCCGACGTGTGACGTTTGCTTGCTGGCGCTGTTCAACACGGTGGCTATGCGCGTGTCAGCACATGCGAGTGTCGGGCAGCCAGCCGCTGGGCTCCCCCCCCCCACATCGATGCGCTCGAAACCGTAAAAGCCTTTGGCAACAAAGTGCCGAGGACCATAACCCGCCGCCCGCAGCGGAAAGGAAGCTTCCCCGGAGCCGCCGCTCGTTGAGACCGCGCCGATCGAGGCTGAGGCAAGGCGCCGGCAACCGCGCGGCGATCAAAGTTGAATGGCCGTGAGCAGCCAACCAAACCTTTCAGCAAGCAAGATGCTATCCCGGACCCGACGCCGCGCCGCTACGTCGCCCGTCCTTCCCGGTCAGCGACGCACGCCTAGATGGCCAATAGGTTCTTGTTGATCGGGTGAGCTTTTTCCGCTTTCGCTCGCTTGCCAGAAGGGGGAACAGAACATGCATGCAGCGGCGGAGTTCGAGCTGATCATCGCCATGTTCCTGGTGATCGTCGGGCTCCATTACATCGCGCGGCGCCTGTCGCTTCCGCCCGCGGCGGCGCTCATTGTCGGCGGCGGGGCGGTCGCCTTCATACCCGGCCTGCCCGCGGTCGCGATCGACCCCGAGCTGGTGCTCGTCCTGTTCCTGCCGCCGCTGCTGATGGACGGCGCGTGGTTCACCGCGATCGCGCCATTCCGCCGCCATATGGCCGGCATCCTGTCGCTGGCGATCGGCGCCGTGTTCTTCACCACTGCGGCCGTCGCGGTGGTCACCAAGCTGCTGCTGCCGGCGCTGCCCTGGGCAGCCTGCGTCGCGCTCGGCGCGATCCTGTCGCCACCCGATGCGGTGTCGGCGCGTGCCGTGCTTCAGCAGGTACGCTTGCCGCGCCGCCTTTCGACCCTGCTGGAGGGCGAGAGCCTGCTCAACGATGCCGCCGGGCTGGTGCTCTTCCGCTTCGCGGTGGCCGCGGTGCTGACCGGCACCTTCAGCCTTGGCGCGGCAACCGGCACCTTCTTCCTGCTCGTGGTGGGAGGCATCGCAGTCGGCGCAGGCATCGGCGCGCTCTGGGTGTTGATGTTGCGTCGGCTCGGCGACGACACGCTGATGATCGCCGCGACGATGCTGGTGTGCTGGAGCGCCTACATCGCCGGCGAACTGCTGCATGTGTCCGGGGTGATCGCCGTCGTGAGCGCCGGCCTGACCTGTGGCTGGTTCCAGCATGTCGTGTTCAGCGCCAGCGTGAGGATTCGTGCGCTCGCCTTCTGGCAGGTGCTCGTCTTCCTTCTCGAGGCGGCGGTGTTCACGCTGATCGGGTTCTCGCTGCGCGGCATTCTTGACCGTATCGGGGATCCCACCCGCAGCGTCGACACGATGGCGATCCCCGTTTTGGCCATTGTCGCGGCGGTGATTGTCGCCCGCTTCCTGTGGATCTTCGCAGCCGACGCGGTCGTGGCACTCCTGCGCGGCGTGGGTTGGGCGTCGGCGCGCCCGCTGGGTGGACGCGCTGCGCTCGTCATCAGCTGGGCGGGTATGCGCGGCGTGGTGACGCTGGCGGTCGCCTTGTCGTTGCCGGAGGCGATGCCGGAGCGCGACCTGATGCTGGTCATCGCCTTCGCCGTGATCCTGGTCACGGTCTTGGTCCAGGGCACTTCGCTGGGCTGGGTCATCGAACGCGCGAGTCCGAAGGAAGATCGGGCGGCGCTGCCGCCGCTCGACCTCCAGGCCGCCGAGCATGCTATGTTCCGGGCGCAACTCTCGGCGGTCGAACGCGAAGCCCATGACGCTGACGGACAGGTCATCCATCCTCAGCTGCTCCGTCGCTACCGCACGCGCGCCACCGCGGGCGAGGCGTTCGATGGCACCGCGGAAGAGCGCAACCAGGCAATCGCGAGCCATTTCGACGTCATCATCGCGGGGGTGGAAGCGGGCCGGGCCGAGCTGGTCCGGCTGCATCGCACGGGCCAGATCGACGACGAGACGCTCCACGATCTCGAGCACGACCTCGACCTGGAGGAATTGGGAGCCGTCGCCGCGAAGGGTTGAGGCGACGCAGCGTCTCGGCGACGCAGAGGAGGTCGTGCCGGACGCCGCGCCCGCACCTCGACCGCGGTCGCTCGCTCATATCCGCGCTCGAGGCATCCGAGCGTTCCGAAAACCCGTCTTACCGCTCGCCGTCCTGCTGGCTGGATAGGACCGCACCTAGCGCATCGAGCCGCCTGTCCCAGGCTGATCGCCGCGCGCTCAACCACTGCTCCACAATCTTCAAACCATCATGGTTGAGCTGGCAGGACCGGACACGGCCTAGCTTGCTACTGGTGACAAGCCCCGCTTCCTCAAGAAGCCGGATGTGCTGGCCGACGGCTGTGAGCGTGATCCCCGCCAGGTCAGCCAACGCCGAGACGGCCTGCGGGCGCTCGCCCAGCCGTTCGATCATGCGGCGCCGCGTCGGATCACCTAACGCCTGCAGCAGCAGATCGATCGGCTCGGCATCGGCCTTCCGGCGTGGCCGCGCCACGTCAGTCTGCCAGGCGACGGCCGAGCCGATCGAGCAAGTCGCTCCAGCCCTGCTCACGCATGACGGGACCGTCGGCGCCCTCGAAGAACACGCCCTGGAAGGTGCAGGTGAGGGCGGTGCCACCATCCGCCTCCGCGATCTCGATTGTCTCCAGGGCGACCGAGATCGGCCTGCCTGCGATTGCCATGCGAGACGATATGATGATGCGCTGTCCGTCCACGATGTCATGAAAGACGCCGTCGTTTGTCAGCTCGACGCCGGGAAAGGGTGTGTCGGGCCCGAACTGGTAGGCGAGCCGCTCGACGCCACCGACCCTGAAATCGCTCTCGAATGCCTTGATCTCGTGGGTGTGGCTTTCCGCATACCAGCTCTTCTTGATCGCGGGATCGGCGCACGCGGCGAACACCTTGGCAGGCGCTACCGGGTAGCGCCGCTCGATCGTGAAGTTGCCATGCACGGCGGCAGGGGTGGTCATATCCAGCTCCATTACTGCGGTAATGGCTTCACTATGCACAGCATGATCGCTTCAGTCAAGTTTTAACCTCAGTCTTGCGAGCGAAACGTTCGGTCACCCGCAGAGGTCCGGCTTGGGTGCGTGCGCCCCCTCTCCCTCGTGCCACGGGCGCATTAGCCGAAGGCGGAGACGCGCCGCTTCTCAGCGGGACCGTCCTTCGTTAGCTTCAAGTGATGCCGCTCCCTCAAACCGAGGCCATCGCATTCGAGACCCCTGAGGATCTCGCCGACTGGCTTGTCGAGCACCACGCCACCAACGCAGAACTATGGGTGCGCATCTACAAGGAGGGCACCGGACAGCGGTCCGTTACGTGGACCGACTGCGTCGTGGAGGCGATCCGCTTCGGCTGGATCGACGGCCTAAAGAGATCCGCGGACGAGCGCTCGTACCTTCAGCGCCTCACGCCACGCCGGCCAGGATCCAATTGGTCCGCCAGGAACCGTGATCATGCCGAGCGGCTGATAGCTGAAGGTCGCATAACGCCGGCCGGGTTCGCCCATGTCGAGGCCGCGCGTACAGAGGGACGTTGGGAGACTGCCTATGAGGGCTCGGCCACGATGGTCATCCCGCAGGATTTCCTGGACGCGCTAGCGGCCTTTCCGGAGGCGGAAGCGTTCTTCCGCACCCTCGACCGCAAGAACCTCTACCCAATCTACTACCGACTCCAGACAGCCGAGCGGCCGGGAACCCGGGCTCGCAGGATGCAGCAGATCCTCGCGCAGCTCGCGCGCGGTGAGCGCTTTCACTGACCTGACCCAACAGCGGTCGCTGCGGGTGCTTTGCCCGTTCCTTAACTTCGGTCGCCCGCTTATCTCAAGGCGGCCGGGCGCGTCGCGAGGCTGCCCATGCGGTCAAGCCCGGACACATGCCGCCCTCTCAGGCGCCGGTGCCCTTGATCGCCTCACAAGCGGGATCACGCTAGACCAATGTCTAACGGTTCGGGTGCATTTCATCACTCGCCTGGCTTGTGCTAACCAAGGCTAAAGGGTTGCTATCTATAGTTTTCTTCAGGGCTACTCAGCGATCGCTGGCGGGCTGGACAGGGTAAGGCGGGCTGGAAAGCTGGTTGGATGCGGCGGTCAGATGTGAAGCACGACCTCGCCTCGAGGCCTACCACAGCCTCCGCGTCTGTGCTGGACGCGCTTGCCGCCGCTCAGCAAGAGGCAGATCACTACCGCACCAGCGTCGAGATGGCCCGGCATATCAGCTGGAGCGCTGACGCGAGCGGCGCCATTCGGACCGCCAGCGCCCGATGGACAGAAGTCACCGGCATTGATCTCGCGGAGGCGCTGGGCAGCGGCTGGCTTGACGCGCTGCATCTAGACGACGTCGAACCGACGCTCCGCGAATGGCGTCTCGCGCTCGAATCTACCTCGTCGATCGACGTCGATTACCGATTGCGCACACCAAACGGCTATCGCTGGTTCCGCTCGTGTGCCTCACCACGCGTGGATCGTTCGGGCACGGTACTCGGCTGGTTCGGCACGCTCGAAGACATCAATGATCGGAAACAAGCCGAGACAGCCCTGCAAGCGAGCGAGGAACGCTTCCGCTTGGCAGCGGAGGCGGCAGGCATCGGCATCTGGGACTATGACGTCCTGCTCGGCAAGCGCCTGTGGTCAGACGTGTTCCGTGCCATGCTCGGGCTCGCTCCCGAGGTGCCGGCGGAGCCTGCCATCGCCCTCGCCCTGGTCGTTCCGGAGGATCGATCCATCCTGCAGCAGCTCGTCGACTCGATCAGCCATGGCGACGTGCACCCCCGCTTCGAGCTGACGGTCCGCATCCACCGGGCCAACGACGGCGCCCTTCGCTGGATGCAGACCAGTGGTTGGCGCGTGAAAGCAGCGAATGGTCGGATAGAGCGCGTCCTCGTCACCATCCGCGACGTCACCGAGCAGCTCACCACCGAGCAGCGTGTGCGATGGGCGGCCGAGCACGATCCCTTGACTGGGCTTATCAACCGAGCCGCTTTCAACAGCCTCCTTGAGCACGCCATTGAACGAGCCGATCGGTCGGCCGACGCGGTGCTCACGCTCGCGCTTGTCGACGTCGATCATCTGAAGGAGACCAACGACACGGCCGGGCATGACGCCGGCGACCTGCTTCTCAGGACCGTCGCCGAGCGGCTTCTTGAGGCCTTGGGTGACGACACCGTCGTGTCGCGCCTCGGCGGCGACGAATTTGCGGCGATCTTCGAGACGCCGTCACAAGAGGCTGCGGAGAACCGTCTTCGCGCCGCCCTGCGCGCGCTTCGTGCGCCCGTTGCGACCGACTCCCTCACCCTCGACTGCCAAGCGACGGCGGGAATGGCCTTCTGCCCGCAGGATGGGCGCGGCGCGCGTGATCTGCTGAAGGCGGCTGACCTCGCGCTCTACTCCGGCAAAGCGAGCGCCCGGGGCGAACTCTCGCGCTTCCGACCGGACATGCGCGCGAGCATGCAGCGTCGTACGTCGATGCTCTCAGTGGCGCGGATGATCGCTCGCGACGATCGCGTCATGCCGTTCTACCAACCCAAGGTCAGGTTGAGCGACGGCGCCTTGTCGGGTTTCGAGGCGCTGCTGCGTTGGCGGCACGACACCTTGGGCATCCAGGGGCCTGACACGATCGCGGCCGCCTTCGACGATCTCGCCGCGGCAATCTCGCTGGGCGAGCGGATGCTCGAGCGGGTCTGCGCCGATCTCGCACGCTGGCGCGACTCCGGACTGGTGCTCACCCGCGTGGCGGTCAACCTGTCCCCTGCCGAATTCCGCCGCGACGATCTGTTCGACCGCATCATGCGGCAGCTGGGTCGCTACGACTTGTCCGCCGAACTCCTCGAGCTCGAGGTCACCGAGACCGTGTTCCTCGGCCGAGGAGCGGACAGCGTCGGCGACACGCTGGCCGCTTTCCACGACGCCGGCGTGACGGTAGCGCTTGACGACTTCGGCACCGGATACGCCTCACTCAAGCACCTGCGGGAGTTCCCGGTCGACGTCATCAAGATCGATCGCAGCTTCGTCGCTGACCTCCTGACAGATCCAGGCGACGCCGCCATCGTCAACGCGGTTCTGGGTCTGGCGAACCAGCTCGGGATTGCCGTAGTCGCTGAGGGCGTGGAGACGCCCGAGCAGGCGGCCTACCTGCGCGAGCAGAACTGTGGTTACGCGCAAGGGTATCTATTCGGGAGGCCCATGCCTGCACATGAAGCTGAGGCGCTGCTCGCCGCGGCATCAGTGCGCCGCCGCGCCTGCTAGCAAGCTCGTTCAGGGCATCACCGTTCGGCGCCGCTCGAGGTCCGCGAAGGTGAACAGCATGCATCTGTCGTCGCCGATTTCGATTGGTTGCCCCGCGAGGATGACGAGCTTGGTGCGGCCGTCGGGGACAGGCAGCTCGGCTTCCATCTGATAATCGCAGGATGTTGAGCTTATACAGGCTATCGGCTCGACGAGCTGGCTGACGGCCTCAGCAAGAGCAGCGAGCAGTTCGCCGCAAGCAGGACTGGCTCGCGGGTGCCATCGCATGCGGCGGTGTTGGGCTGGGCACCCTCGCTTCGTTCCTGCGCGGCGCCGACCTGCGCGAACTCGCGGGACAGGTACATGCTGGCGCCCTCCGTTTCACGGAACTGCGCGATCGGCTTTGTTCCGGCGTAAGCGGACCGTCACAAGCTGACTGGAGGCAGGTGTCATCGTTGTGAGCTCCGCCGGTCGCAATTCGCGGAGGAGCTGGTCCATGCGGCACTGGCTCGTAAACTTAAGTTTAGTGGCAAGCGTCAATAGCGCGACATAAGATGAGAGCAGCTCTTCAGAAACGCAGTGCCACGTCTATCCCCCCGCCATCATGCGCCGACCACGGCGTCAGCCTAACGCGACCGTCATGACGGTTGGTCAGAAGAAGCCCGCTGATGCTGCCGATCGCAGCGCCAGCTAAGACATCGTGGACGTAATGCTTGTCCGCCTGAACCCGCGCCAGCCCAACAACGCTCGCCAACCCAAGCGCCGGGAGCCCAGCCTTCCACCCGTACCGCTTCTCCAGGGTGGCCGCCGCAGCAAACGACACCGACGTATGGCCCGATGGAAAGCTCTTGTTGTCGCTGCCATCCGGGCGGCGTTCATGGATCAGTTCCTTCAACACGAAGGTTGTGCCACCCGCGGCCAGCAAACTCGTCCCAGCCTGCAGATCACCGCCCCAATCACCCTGGACTGCGGGAACGCCCAATGCCGCTCCAACCAGCAGGTCGCGCCCTACGCTGCTCGCCTTAGACCAGTCGTGACTACCGGCGGCAGCCGGCGACGGAACGGCAACGGTCAGTCCCGCTATCAGTACCGCCTGCTGGTATCGCGTCATGCGCTTGCTTCCTTTTCCGCGAATGCATTTCGTCCAGCGATCAGGCGGTAAAGGCTGGGCAGTAGTAGCAGCGTCAGGATCGTCGAAGTGACGATCCCGCCGATCACGACGGTCGCAAGCGGGCGTTGCACCTCCGCCCCCGCCCCGCTTGCGATTGCCATCGGCACGAACCCGATGGCAGCGACGAGCGCGGTCGATAGAACCGGGCGCAGCCGATCGCGCGCGCCCTGCCGCACCGCTTCGTCAACCGGCAGCGCATCACCCTCGCGTCCGTCACGCAGCGAATTGATGTGATCGATCAGCACGAGGCCGTTAAGCATCGCGATGCCCGACAGCGCGATGAAACCGATCGCGGCGGTAATAGAGAACGGCATGCCGCGCAGCCACAACGCCAGCACGCCCCCGGTCACCGCGAAGGGGATACCTGTATAGACGATCGCCGCCTCCTTCACGCTGCCAAGCGCCGCATAGACGAGCAAGAAGATGAGCAGCAGTGCGGCGGGCACGACGATCGACAGGCGCTTCTGCGCCGCCTCGAGCTGGTGGAACTGGCCGCCGAATTCAATCCGGTAGCCCTGTGGCAGCTTGACCCCCCGGCTGACAGCAGCGCGCGCGTTTGCGACGTAACCGGCAAGATCGCTGGTCTTCAGGTTGACCATCAGTGCCGCGCGACGCTTGCCACTGTCATGCAGGATCGGCTCGACCTTGCGCGTTTCACGAAGTCGCGCAACGCGTGATAATGGGACCATGCCATGGTCGCCAACGCGCAAGGGAAGCGCGAGGATCGCGGCAGGGTTGGCGCGCAGCCCCTCGTTCATCCGAACGACGATGGCATGGCGCGCCTCGCCATGAGGAATGAAGCCGACTTCGGCGCCGGCGATCGCATCGGTGATCGCCCTGTTGACCTCCATCGTGCTGAGCCCAAGGCGCAGCAGAGCGGCGTGGTCGAGCTCTACGACGATGCTTTTCGGGCGGCCCGCGGTCTCGAACTCCACGCTTTCGGTGCCGTCCTGCTTCTCAAGGATCGCCTTGGCCTGTTGGGCGGCGCGTTCGAGAACGTCGTAGTCTTCGCCAAAGACTTTGACCGACACGTCAGCGCGGACGCCTTCCAACATTTCGTTAAACCGCATTTCGATAGGCTGCGCGAATTCGAACGTCTGACCGTGATAGACCTGCTCGCCGATCTTACGGATACCCTCGACCAGCTCGTCCTTGGTCTTCGGCTTACCGTCGCCGCTCGGCCAATCCTTCTCGGGTGCGTAGAAGATATAGAGGTCATTTTCGTTGGGCGGCATCGGATCGGTCGCGACCTCACTGGTGCCGATACGCGAGAAGGTGTGCGTCACCTGCGGGAAGTGTCGCCGGATTTGCCGCTCGGTCTCCTGTTCGATCGCCAGGCTGCGTTCGAGCGACATGCCGACCGGGCGATAGACCATTGCGGTTATCGCCCCCTCGTCGAGCTGCGGCGTGAACTGCGAGCCGAGCGTCTTGAAGACGCCGAACGTGACGGCGAGCAAGGCCAGCGCGCCGATTATCAGCAACCACGGATGCGCGACCGCGCGTTCCAGGACCGGCGCATACCCGCGCTCGGCATAGCCGATCAGGCCCTTTTGCCGGCCATCCTCCTTGTCGCTCGCCGGCGCCCGCAGAAGCCAGGCGGACAGCATCGGCACAAGGGTGAAGGTCCATACCAGTCCGGCTAGGATCGCGAGCATCACCGCCTGCGCCATCGGCTGGAACAGCTTGCCCTCCACCCCGCCCAGGCTGAGAACGGGGACGTAGACCAGCGCGATGATCGCGATGCCGAACATCGTCGGGCGTGCGACCATGCGCGCGGCATGCGCGACCGTCTCGCGGCGCTCCTCCGGCGTCAGGTCCTCTTCCTTGTCGCGCCGCCGGTTGGCGAGCAGCCGCAGGCTGTTCTCTACCACCACGATCGAGCCATCGACGATCAGCCCGAAATCGAGCGCACCCAAACTCATCAGGTTGCCCGACACGCCCGCTGCATTCATTCCTGAGACGGTAACGAGGAAGGCGAGCGGGATGACCAGCGTCACGATCAGCGCCGCGCGCCAGTTACCCATCACCCCCAGCAGCACGAGCGCGACGAGCAGCGCGCCTACGCCTAGATTGTGCTCGACCGTCGATATGGTCCGATCGACCAGGTCAGCGCGGCTGTATTGCTGGTCGATCACCATGCCCCTGGGGAGCGCCGCCTGCACGTCGGGCAGCGCATCGTGCACCCGGAGCGCGACCTCGCGGCTGTTCTGCCCAACGAGCATCATCACGGTGCCCAAGACGGTCTCGCGACCGCTCTGCGTGGCCGCCCCCTGTCGGGGTGCCGCACCGATGACGACCTTCGCCAGGTCGCGGACTTGAAGCGGCATCACGCCGCCCGCGAACTTGACCGGGATCGCGCCGATCTCGGTCGCGTTCGTCACGCGCCCGTTGGTCAGGACCGTGAACCGCTCAGCGCCACGCGCAATGATGCCGCCGCCAGCATTCTCGACGTTCTTGCCCACCGCTTCGGCCAGTTCCGCCGCGGTGACGCCGTGCATTGTCAGTCGGGCGGGATCAGGCTCGACGACGAACTGCTCCTCCAGCCCGCCGTTGGTGTTGACGTCCGCAACCCCAGTGACGGCGCGCATCATCGGTCGGACGGTATATTCCTGTGCTTCGTACAGCTCCATCAGCTGCCGCTGCGCCGTCATCCCCAGGGGCGGGCGCTTCCATTCGAGCGTGTAATAATAGATCTCGCCCAGCCCGGTTGTGATCGGTGCGAGCTGCGGCGAGGCGCCGGGCGGCAGCTGGTCGCGCACCGCATTCAGCCGCTCGGTCACGAGCTGGCGCGCACGCATCTGGTCGGTGCCGTCCTCGTAAATGAGCGTGACCTGGCTCAAGCCCGTCTTGGTCAGCGCCCGCGTTTCGGTCAGCCCCGGCTGTCCCGCCATCGCGCGTTCGATCGGCAGCGTCGCCAGCCGCTCGATCTCCTCAGGCGCCAGCGAAGGCACCATCGTGTTGACCTGCACCTGCACCCCGGTGATGTCGGGGATCGCATCGATCCTGAGCGTCGCATACGCCCAGATCCCGACCGCGGCGACGACCGCGGTGATCGCGGCCACCGCCAGCCGGCGGCGCGTGACGAGGTCGAGGAACCAGCCCATCATCGTGTGAGCGGATCGCCACCATTGAGCGCGCGCAACTGCAGCAGCGCCTCGAGCGCCTCCCGCCGAGTGTCGAGCACCGCGTTGGTGGCGTCAACGTAGGATTGCTGCATCTGCATGTACGTCGTCAGCGGAATCGCGCCGAGCCGATAGTTGCGATCCGCGTCTTCTGCTGCGCTGGCGAAGCTCTGCGGCGACGCGCCGTCCCATTTCGCCAGTGCCTGCCGCTTGGCTTCATATTGCGCAGCCTGATCGAAGACATCACGCGCGATCCGGCGCTCGGCCTCGATCAGCGTCGCATTCGCCTGCGCCTGCCTGCCCTGCTCGACTGCGACCTCGCCGGCCTGGCGGTTCCACAGCGGGATCGTCGTCGACAGTCGCGCACCATAATTGGTCTCGCGGATGTCGGAGCGCGCGCGATCGTAATAGGGGCCGACGCTCACCGTTGGAATTCGCGCCTTGCGTGCGAGATCGACGCGCAGGCCCTGCTGTTCGAACTGGGTGCGCAGCGCTTTCAGCTCGAAGTTGTTGGCGCTTGCTCGCTCGGCCAAGGCCTGCCCCGAAGCAAGTTCAGGCAGGCTCATGTCCGGCCGGATGATGCGGATGCGGGCTGTAAACGGCGCACCGCGCAACTGGTTGAGCTCGTAGAGCGCGGAATTGGCCTCAGCGTCCGCCATCGCTGCAGTGCGTTCGGCGCTGATCGCGCCTCCTTGGAGCGACGCTGCCTCCAGACGCGGTGCCGGTCCTGCCGGATCACGCGACACGATGACCCGCGCGAGCTCGCGCATCCGCTGTGCCACGGTCCGCGCCACGGCTGCCTTCTCGTCGGCGGCAAACAACGCGTAGCCAAGTGTCCGTGCGCGCGCCGCGAGCGTCGCGTCGAACTGCTGGAGGCCCGTCCGCGCGAGCTCGACCTGCCGTTCAGCGATCGCGCGCCGCAGGGCGATACGCCCACCAAACTCGATCGGCTGGACGACGGAAACGGCATAGGTCGTGCCTTCGCCGAGCGTGGCGCCAGTCATCCTGTCCGACGCCTGCCGCTGGCCGAACTCGACCACCGCCTCCGGGTCAGCCCAGCGGCCCGCTGCCGTGCGTTCGACGCCAGCGGTCTCGATCTGGCGCTGGTAGAACTGCCGCTCGGGATTGTTGGCAACGACATCCTGGGCCAGCCGATCGAGCGACATGCCCGTCGATTGTGCCGCTGCCCCGGTCGGGACGACCGCCAGCAATAGCGCGAGAAGGCAAATTCGCATGTGACTTTTCCCGGGATACAGCGACCATCGCTATGCACCCAATCGGGCTCACGTCGACTAAATCCCCGTTCACACTCTGAACTGCTATTCAGTTGACGGCGCCTGTTGCAAGTGGCGAAGCGGAAGGGTGACGCACATCCTGCTCATCGAAGACGACGCGGGGACCGCGAACGAGATCGCGCTCGAGCTGGCCGGCCATGGTTATGCCGTCACGCATCGGATCCTTGTTTCGGAAGGACTAGCGGTCGCCCGGGGTGACGCTGTCGACCTGCTGATTCTCGATCGCCAACTACCCGATGGCGAAGGCCTCGACGTTATCGAACGGCTGCGCGCAGAGGGCCGCCGAACGCCGGCGCTGGTATTGAGCGCGCTCGGCAGCCTGGACGACCGCGTCCGCGGCCTGCGTGCGGGCGGAGACGATTATCTGGCGAAGCCCTTTGCGCTCGTCGAACTCGTCGCGCGCGTCCAGGCACTGCTCCGCCGGCCAAATGAGACGCGCGACACGCGACTTATTGCCGGTCCGCTCGACCTCGATCTGCTGGCCGGCACCGCCACCCGGGCGGGGCGCGCGCTTGACCTGTTGCCGCGCGAGTTGAAGCTACTGGACTACCTCGTCCGCCGGCCGGGACGGATCGTCACGCGCTCGATGCTGCTTCAGGACGTGTGGGGCTATACGTTCGAGCCCAACAGCAATGTTGTCGACGTTCATCTGGGGCGCTTGCGCCGCAAGGTCGACGCGAATGGGGAGCCACAGCTGATCCGCAACGTCCGGGGCAGAGGCTATGTCTTCGATCCGTCTGTCTGATCCGCGGACGCGTGCGATGTGGCGCTGGGGCGGCGCGATCGCCGCGCTGCTCGTCATCCAGTCGATCGTTTTGGCGGGCTTGTTCTGGCTGCTGGCGACCGGCAGCCATCAGCGCGAGGCTGAGCGGGGGTTTGCGCAGGATTGCCGCGAGCTTGCCCACCTCGCCCCGGCGATGCGTAGCGCGGAACTGCGCGAGATGCTGGCACACGACATTCATCGCGACCGCTTCCTCGCCCTGTTCGCGCACGACGGCAGGTTGATCGACGGCAACGTCGCTCATCTACCTGAAGGAACTTCACTGACAGGCTCGTTCCTTGCGACGGTCGAACCGACCGAGCTTCCCGGCAAAGACAGTGACGTGGCACGCCTGCGCCTATGCGGCATGCCGGATGGCACGCTGTTGCTGACCGGGCTTGATCTCGACGATGCCGAGGAGGCGCTGCGTACCGTCGAACGGTCACTGATATTGGGCCTGATCCCGGGGCTGTTGCTTGCCATCGGGTTCGGCCTTGTGGCGGGGCGCCGGGCGGCGACGCAGGTCGATGCGGTGCGCGGGCTGACCGAGCGGATCGTGGCGGGCGACCTTGAAGGACGTTTGCCCGTTGGCGACCGGCCGGACAGTTTCGGGCTATTATGCGCGCATATGAACGCGATGCTCGATCGCATTCAGTCTCTCGTCGTGGACGTCCGCGGCGTCGGCGATGACATCGCGCATCAGCTCCGCACGCCGCTGACCCGGCTGCGCGCACGCCTCGAGCGCGGCCTGCGCGAGGCCGACGACATAGACTCGTTCCAGACGACCGCCGACGTCGCCCTGGAGGAGATCGACCAGTTGCTGGGCATCGTCGCCGCGCTCCTGCGCATCCGCGAACTCGGGGACCATGCTCGGCGCAGCCGCTTCGCACCGGTTGATCTCGCAAAGCTTGCCGAGGACGCCTGTGAGCTGCACCGCCCGACCGCCGAGGATCGCGGCATCGATCTTACATGCCTCATTGAGGCAGTGGAGCCGGTCGAGGGCGATGCGAGCCTGCTGGTCGAGGCAATGTCCAACCTGATCGACAATGCGATGAAATTCGGGCCGCCACGAGGCCGCGTCACACTATCGCTCGCGCGCGAAGGAGCCTCTGCCGTCGTGACCGTCGCCGACGACGGACCAGGGGTGCCGCGTGCCGAGCGCTCGCTCGTCACGCAGCGCTTCTATCGTGGTCGTCACGACTGTGAGGGCGCTGGACTCGGCCTAAGCCTGGTCAAGGCAATTGCCGATCTCCACGGTTTCACGCTGCGCTTCGCCGAGCAGGGTAGTGCGGTATCGTTGGTAGGCCCGAACAGCAAAGACTGAACCCGAATTTAGACAACCTCGACGGCGGCCAGACGTATCTGACGGGTAAAGCCGATGGGGTGGCCGGTCCCGCGCCGCCTTGGAGAGGAACTTCAATGCGCTATCTCTTGCTTGCTACCGTATCACTGCTCGCTGCCGCACCTGCTTCCGCGCAGACCCAGCCGCCGGCAGGCCCGTTTCCTCTCAACAGCGTGACCGATCGTGTTCACAATGGACCGCAGGGCAGTGATCTGCGCGCCTCTATCCAAGCGCTCCAGCAGACCCTGACCGAGCTGCAACAACTGCAGCTTCAAACCAAGCAGGCGCACTGGAACATCTCGGGCACATTGTTCTACCCGCTGCACGAGCTGTTGCAGGACCATTATGAGGGCGTCGCCAAATACGCCGACGAGGTTGCCGAGCGGCTACAGGGTATCGGCGTCTCCTCGGACGGTCGGGCGAACACGATCGTGCGCACCAGCCGCATTCCCGAATATCCAGGTGGATTCGTCGACGACGCCCAGGTGATCCAGTGGTTCGCGCAATATTACCGCGTGACCAGCGACGAGATCGCGGCCGGGATCAAGGCGACCGAGGACAAGGATCCAACGACGTCGAACCTACTGCAGGAAGTTCAGCACACAATCGACAAGTACCAGTGGCAGATGCGCGCGATGATCCAGTCAACCCCGACCGACCCCAACACGGGTTCCGACATCAACAATGGTCGCCCCATCGCACCCGCGGGTCGGCCCAGTGCCCCTGTCAATTAACGGCGTGCATGGGCGCGGCCGGCTGTGTTCGGCCATTGCGATGTCGCTGGCGCTCGGCGCCTGCGTGCCCTCGGGGCATCTGGTCCAGCAACGGGCGACATCCCCGACCTTCGATCCGGTCGCGTTCTTCGCGGGCGCTACCGAGGGTGATGGCATACTGAAGATCATGATGAAGCGCCGCCAGCGGGTGCTGGTCGACGGGCACGGGATCGTGACGCCGGATGGGGAAATCGCGCTGGACCAGGACGTCCGGCGCGGCAGCGCGCCGCCAAGCCACCGGACGTGGCACCTGCGCCGCGTTGGCGAAGGACGCTATGCGGGTACGCTCTCCGACGCTGCCGGACCGGTAACCGGCGAGGTGACGGGCAATCTGTTGCACCTCGCCTTCCCGATGAAGGGCGGGCTGCGCGCACAGCAATGGCTTTATCTTCAGCCCGGCGGACAAGTCTTGCGCAACCGCATGGTGGTCACCAAGTTCGGCCTGCCTATGGCAAGCCTCGATGAGACGATCAGGCGCAAGCGCGCCTGAAGGCAGGTCAATTGCAGCAACATGCAATATTGTTATCATCAGCGGGCTGGAAGACCGCTCGGCCACGGCGTCAGCGCGGCCGGTGGTCAGCCGACATGATACCGCTCCGTTCCTCGCGATATTGCGGCGCCTCCACTTGACCTATCTCTGGCGACATCGGGATTATTGTCGCTGAGTGACCCGCCGTTGAAAGGGTTGCCGGAGGGCTCCCCGCAGCGACTGGGACTCGAATCAAAGCTTGCAGAGCAATCGGCACAAGGTTTCAGTCTTGGCGCTGTGTCGGAGGCCGACCAAAGGATGTTCGGAACCGTACGCGGAGCGTCGCTACCGTCCTGACTGGGAAGGCCCATCGTACGGCCCCGGCAGGATTATTCTTCCGCTGCCTCTGGGCTGGGCTGTTTTCCCAAAACCTGTTCCCGATTGCATCTTCCCGGAACGGTCCATCGGACATGGAGAAACGGGACTGCTGCGAGTTGCCGGATAGGCCGGTCTCGGGATGCCACCGTTCAGAAAACGGTCGCTTTCTGGACAGAGGCGGTCGTTTGCCAATATCGGCCACTCACTGCCCGTGGCGCCCTCCCCACTTCGGACGCTTGTTCATTCCCGCGTTCGCATCATCTCAGGGGCACGCTGCGGACGCAAGCGCCCTGTCTGGAGCCCTCGAAAAGGCGAAATCGCCTGCTCTTAGCCGCTGTTTAACGCTCTATGAGGTACGATCGGATGTTCGAGGGAGGCCGTTCGTGACGATCGAAGAAGCATGTTTCGAGGCCATCAGCCTGCGCGATCTTGAAACGATGAGCGCCGCAGAGCAGGACGCCCTGCCTTTCGGCGTCGTCGGCTTTGGCGCTGATACGATCGTTCAACGCTACAACGCAACGGAAGCGCGGATGTCGGGGCTGGACCCTTCCACCGTCCTCGGCGTGCCCTTCTTTGACGCAGTCGCACAATGCATGAACAACTTCATGATCGCGCAGCGCTTCGAGGACGAGCCTAGGATTGACGACATCGTGCCCTATGTTCTGACCTTGCGGATGCGACCGACGAAGGTGAGGCTGAAGCTGCTCGCGGAGCCGGACATGCCACGTCGCTACGTTCTCATCGAGCGATGAGGCACCGGCGATGAGTGAAAAATCCAGCGAGGAGCAGCTCCTCGAGTTCCTCTATGCCTGTCCGGTTGGTTTGATCGAGTGCGATCTCACCGGCGACATCGTCATGATGAACCCGCATGCCATGCAGCACTTGCTGCCGCTTGCCGGGCAGCGCGACGCCGGTAATCTGTTCGCGGCGTTGGAACACCATGCGCCTGAACTACGAAGCTTGGTTGCAGCTTACCAGCCGACCATGGGCCGGATCTGCGACGGCCACCGGATTTTCGTCGATCTTGGGCCGGGCCGACGCACGCAGGCTCCGCGCGTGCTCGCGTGTACGATCGTGAAGCTCGGCGCTGATCGCCTGATGGTGACGCTATCGGAGATCAGCCAACAGGTCGTGCAGGAGGAGCGGCTGCGCCAGGCCGATACATGGTTCGCGACTCTGCTGGACGGCGTCAACGAATATGCCGCCCTCGCGGTCGATCGCGCAGGCGTCATCACCGCAGCAAACCCGTGCTTCACTCGTCAGACGGGCTTCGATCATGTAGCGGCATTGGGCCGCGACCTGGCGGAGGTGCTCCAGAGCGACAACACGGGCGGTGACCTGCGGCTCGGCGAGCAAATCGAGATCGCTGGCCGAGACGGATGGCACCTGCAGGAAGGATGGCAGGCGCGGGCGAATGGCGAGCGCTATTGGTGTCAGCGTCTCGTCGTGGCGCAGTCTGAGACGGATACATCGCCGTACACGGGCTTCTCCGTTATCTTGCGCGACGTGCCGCGCCGCGAGGCCGCGGCCGAGGACGTGCGGCGCCTGTTGACGCGCGATCATCTCACCGGGGCCGCTAATCGACGCCACTTCAGCCAAGCCATGGAGCGTGAACAAGCGCATTGGCGTGAACTGCGTCAGAGCCTGTCGCTGATCGTCCTCGATCTCGACCATTTCAAGTCGGTCAACGACACCTACGGCCACCCAATGGGAGACCTCCTCCTGTGCCGGGTCGCCGAGGTCTGTGCGACGCTCCTTCCCCCGCGTGGCATCTTCGCGCGCCTGGGCGGAGAGGAATTCGGCGCGCTGCTGCCGCGCTATGACCGTGAGCAGGCGCTTGGATTGGCGGAGCAGATGCGCGAGCGGATAGCGGGCATTTTGCTAGACACGCCGAACGGTGTGCTGACCGCGACGGCGAGCCTAGGCTGCGCGACGTTGGAGGAGGCGGGCGGATCGATCGACGCGTTGATCAAGCTGGCTGACGAGCGACTGTACGCCGCCAAGCAGGCTGGGCGGAACCAGGTCCATCGTCTCACCGCTGACGCCGCATGACTTCTTTACCCTCACGCGAGGCGATGCACCAGATCGCGTGCGCCCTTGTTGCGGCGGAGGTGCGCCGCTTGCGAGGTGGCGACCTGCCGCTGCCGCCTCCATGGGCCGACGGGACGGCCATCGCGGACGAAGGGCTTGGCCTAGACTCGCTTGAGCGGCTCGCCGCCATGGGAGCGCTCGCGGAGGCGTTTGAGCTGGACGATGCCATGCTCGGCGACGAACCGCCCGGCACCGTCGGCGCGTGGACAAACTGGATCATGCATCACCATGGCGCAGGCGGACGTCGGCTATCCGTCAAGTCATCGGGTTCAACGGGCGAACCCGTGCTGTGCTCGCATGCCGTCGCTGACCTCGTCATGGAAGCGCGGTTCATGGCCGAGCAATTGCCAAAGCGTCGTCGCGTGGTGGCGCTTGTACCGGCACATCACATGTACGGCCTCATCTGGACGGCATTGTTGCCGGACGCGCTGGGCGTTCCTGTTGTCACCCCGACGGTCGGCACCCCGCTTGACCTGACCCCCGGCGACCTGGTCGTTGGCGTACCCGACCAATGGCAGGCTCTATCGCGCCTGACGCGCCGCTTTCCTGCCGATGTGATCGGCATCAGTTCGGCAGGACCGCTCGACGCGGCCCTTGCGACCGATCTCTTAGCGTCCGGGCTGACCCGGCTCGTCGATGTTTATGGTTCGTCCGAGACTGGCGGGATCGCCTTCCGCGCCCTCCCGGCCACCATTTACGATCTGCTGCCCCGCTGGCACTTGCTGCCGCAAGGCGAGAGCGACTGGCAGCTGATTGATGCTCACGGCGCCCGCTACCCGCTGCCCGATCACATCGAGCGGATCGGGGAACGCGGTCTGCGCCTCATCGGTCGACGCGATGGCGCGGTCCAGGTCGGCGGTCACAACGTCTGGCCTGAGCGGGTCGCGGCCACGCTGCGCGAGCTTGACGGCATCGCCGATGCGGCAGTGCGTCTGGACGGCAATGGCCGGCTGAAGGCGTTCATCGTCCCCGCCGACGGCCGCGACGCCGCCCAACTATCCACCTTGATCGATCGCGCGATCTCCCAGAGGCTTTCGGTGGCGGAGCGCCCGCGCCGTCTGCGGTTTGGACCTACCCTGCCGCGCAACGCCATGGGCAAACTCGAAGACTGGTCATGATCCACACGTCCATCTCGGCCAAGGACGTCGCCCGGTCGTCCTCCTCACCGCTCACCAACGCCTGTCGCGCGTGCCGCAGCGGCGCCGCCTTACCGATCGACATCACGATGGCGTTCCAGCCCATCGTCGATGTCCGCACAGGCGGTGTCTTCGCCTATGAGGCGCTGGTACGTGGCGTCGACGGGCGCTCCGCGGGTGACATATTGTCCGTTGTCTCGCCCGAACTCATCTACCGGTTCGATCAGGCATGCCGGGTGAAGGCTATCGAACTGGCCGGCCGTTTGTTCGCGACAGACGACGGCGCGAAGCTGTCGATCAACTTCATGCCGAACGCCGTGTACGAGCCCAATGCGTGCATCCGCGCGTCGCTCTCCGCGGCGCGCCGTGTCGGCTTCGACCCTGGCCGCCTGATGTTCGAGTTCACCGAGGATGAACGGATGCGCGACGTGTCGCATGTCCGCCACATCATCGACGCGTACCGGACGCGCGGGTTCACGACAGCTATCGACGATTTCGGCGCGGGCTACGCGGGATTGGGACTGCTCGCCGATCTGCGCCCGGATATGTTGAAGTTGGACATGGCTTTGATCCGCGGCATCGATGCGTCGACCTCGCGCCAGATCATCGTCGCAGGTGTGGTGCAGATGGCGGACGCGCTGGGCGTCCGCTGCATCGCCGAGGGCATCGAGACTGCCGCGGAACTTCGTACGATCCGCGAGCTCGGGATCACTCTGTGCCAGGGATACGTGCTCGCCCGTCCATCGATTGAGGCACTGCCGCCCTTGTCCTTGCCCTCGTGAGGACCTAGAAACGGTCACTCAGAAGGCCGCGCCCGCTTCCCGAATCCGGCCGCTCGTTCATCTCGCGGCTCGAGCCTTGCGCGATCACCCGGGGGGATGGGCCAACCGCCAGCTCGTCAGCTTCTCGAACGTCGCTAAGTCGCACCCGTACCTTGCTGATCCGCAGCCCGGAACGGCGATATAGTCGCGGCTGGGCGGCGCGGCGCGGTCCAGCGTCGCCAGTTCGCGAAGCTGCTTCATCGTCTGTGCCTGCTGGAACGCTCGGACGTAACGACGACCGGCGGCGTCGCGCACCAGTTCGAAGCCGATCGCGCCCCCGGGTGCGATGTCGTCGCGGGGATAGTCGGCCATCGTCCAGTGCATGTCGTAAAAGCCACCCAGTGCGGCGATGTTGGTATCGTGCCCGAACAGCAATGTCAGGCGGCCGCCCTTGCCCGCGAGTGCGTCGACGATGCGCGTGACGATCGGCGCGGCCAGACGCTGTGCGACATAGGCCGGGCGAGTCTCGTACTGGAACTTGACCGGGTGGAAGCGCAGGATCGCGCGGATGTCGTCCGGGCTGGCGCGGCCCCAGCCGACCTGCGCCATCTTCATTCCTTCCAGATATTGCAAAAGGATCGTCTGCGCCGCCGTCGATCCGAAGGACAGGCCGCCCTTCAGATCGGGCTTGTCACCGATTTGCGCCTTCAGCGTCGATGCAGTTTCGACGGGCACGCCGACGATGCGCTGCAGGGTGACAAAGTCCGCCTGGCGCGCAGAGACCACGCCCGGTACCCCGCCGGAGGGCAATAGCGCCTGCGCCGCCGCCAGCGCCCGGTCGCCGTCTATTGCGGCCTCTGCGCGGGAGGGATGAAACTGGTCCTCGTCGTCTTGGCTCGCGGCGTGATCGAGCACCACCTTACAGCCCGGCTGCAGCGTGTCGACAAAGGCCAGCCCCGTCTTGATCGCGCGCGGACTGCCGCTGGACCAGGCGCTGATCGATCCCGGCGCGGCGCATCCGGAGGCTGGCAGCAGCCCCTGCGCGACCAACAGGTTCCGGTCATAGGCGGCGAGGCGCCGGATCCCTTCGGCGCCATGCGGGGTCAGGTCTCCGGCGGCGGTGGTCCAGACCGGCCATGGCTGCCGCGTCGTGCCCGGCGGCGTAGCCGGGAATTTGGTCGACGGGCGTACCCCATGCCGCATCAGCATGACCACACGCTCCACGGTCGGCGCTTTCGCCTCCGGCGCGCCTTGCGCGGACGCGCAAAGTGCCAGCGCAGGGGCGTTGGCACAGAACAGGCCTATCGGGCGAAAGAACGCCGAAAGGTTCATGACGGAGACCCCCTTCTCGCTACAGCAGGGGCGCTATGCGCGCTTCATGACGGTTCGGAGACAGCGTTGCGGCCGCCATGCCGCAAATGACAGCGGATACCACCGAGAGACGGTCGATTACCTGACCTTTAAATTTTCCTAATGCTCTCCGATGTCACGGAAGCGTAAATAGCCCTACCTAGTGCGCCATCTCATCGGCCCGCATCGACGTCACCTGGCGATCGTGGCGAGACGAGTGGAACGGACAAGATATCAATCGTGGCGCGAACCGATACTTCGGGCGACACTTTCGTGATCTTCGTCACAACGTGGATCTGCAATCCGTCGGATTGTCGATGAGGGGGCTGTTTGCCGTGTCGCCATTTCTCAATGATGCGAAGTACCGTCTGCGTCTGCGCACCGCCGTGGCAGCCATGGCCATGTCGATCCTGCCGTTGGCGTTCGCGCCCGCACAGGCCCAGTCCCCGTCCAGTGCGCAGGGCGCAGACCGGATAACGGGCGTGGTGGTGAACGCGGCGGGTGACTATCTGCGTGGTGCCGAGGTCCGGGTGGAAGGCTCGGACATCGTCAGCGTCACCGACAACGACGGCCGCTTCACGCTGCAACGCGTTCCCGGCAGCACCCATCAATTGAGCATAGCCTATGTCGGATACGAGACGGGCCATGTCGCGGCTGAGCCCGGTGCCACCGACGTACGCGTGGCGCTGAACGCTCAGACGACGGATGCGTCCAGCGATATCGTGGTCTCCGGCAGCCGCCCCATCGCCGAGTCCGAGGAGGCGGCGCTTCAGCTCAAGCGGTCATCCACCTCGCTGGTCGATGTGATCGCCGCCGACAGCGCGGGACGCTTCCCCGACCAGAACATCGCCGCTGCGGTCAGCCGCCTGCCAGGCGTCAGCGTCGGCCGCGATCAGGGACAAGAACGCTATATCAGCCTGCGCGGCGCGCCAGCGAGCTGGACGACCCTGGCATTCGACGGTGTCAACGTCATCAGCCCGGCCGGACGCGAGACCCGCTTCGATACGATCCCGTCGTCGATCGCCAGCCAGACGATCATCCGCAAGGCCGTGACCGCCGACATGCCGGGCGAGACCGTCGCGGGCAACATCAACATCGTGACGCGCAGCCCGTTCGACTATCCCGGGCTGAAAGGCGCGCTCGATGCCGGGTACGGTTTCAACGATCTGGGCCAGGGCAAGCAGTATAATCTGAGCGGCTTCCTGTCGGACCGATTTGCCAACGACACGCTTGGCGTGCTGGTCGGCGCCTCTCGCTACGAACGCGACATGGTGACCGACAATTTTGAGAATGACTGGGAGATCGCTTCCGAGGATCAGGAGCCCGGTGGCCAGAATCGCATCTGGGCCTCAAAGCACCAGAACAAGCTCTACCGCCTGAAACGGAGCAACACCTCCTACTCGGGTCGGCTGGAATGGCGCCCGAACGGCGACAACAAGCTGTTCCTATTGTCGATCTACAGCCAATTCCGCGACGACGAACTGCGCAACGCCTGGGTCTTCGACCTCGACCAGGACGCCAAGAAGACCGGCAGCAGCACCGTCGGCAAGACCACCGGTTATGCGGATATCCGCAACGGAAACACGCCAGCCCAGGGGACGCTGTACGGCGCCGAGATCGAGAGCACGCTCAACTCCAATTCGTCGCGCCAGAGCATCTTCACCAATACGTTGGCGGGCGAGCACGAGATGGATTCGTGGAAGCTGCGCTGGCGCGCGAACTACACCCGCGCCGACGACCGCAGCAAGCCGCCCTTCGGCTCGTCGTGGAGCAGCCCCAGCGATTTTACCAGGCGGCCGACGCTGGTCTATGACTTCACCGATCCGAACCTGCCGAAGGTGCAGCTGTTCAACACGGTGCTGAACGCCGATGGCACCTACGGCGCTGGCGCATCGCGGCCCTATATCTCGCCGACCGAGCTCAATTTCCTGGCGATGACGCGCAACCGGCAGCTCGACCGGACCAACGCTTATACCGCGAAGCTGGACGTCGAACATACGCTGGACCTATTCGGCGCCAACACCGTGTTACAGTTAGGTGGCGAGTATGACAAACGCATCAAGACCTCGACCCGTGTGGTGCAGGAGGTAACCCCAGCGACCCTTGGAAACGCCAGGATTTCCCGGCCGACACAGGCGGACATCAGCATAGATGCGCCATACAAGGGCAAGCTGCCGCTTGGTTATGGGTGGAAGTACTTCTCCAGCGAGCTGGGTGAGGCGCTGTTCGACCGATATCTCGCCGCCGGCGCCGTGCAGGTACAGGCGAACACCAGCGAGCAGAACAACTACCGCGTTTCCGAGGAGGTGATCGCCGGCTATGCGATGGGCACAACCTACTTCGACTGGGGAAATGTCGTCTACGGCGCCCGGATCGAGCATATCCGCAATGTCGGTTCGGCGCTGTCGCTGATCGGGGATGACTGGACGCCGGCCCGCGTTTCCAACAGCTTCACCTCGGTCTATCCTAGCATCCACGTCAATTGGGACATCAACCGCGACATGAAGCTGCGCCTGTCGGGCAATACCGGCGCGGCGCGACCCAATTACGACGCGCTCCGACCCAATTTCTCCTACAGCGATGTCGAACAGACCGTGTCGGGCGGCAACCCCAGGGCGAAGCCGGAACGCGCCAAGGGTGTGGACCTGTATTTTGAATGGTACATGCCCTCGCGCGGGTTCTTCTCGGTCGGCGGCTATTACAAGGATCTTCGCGACATCCTCTACGACGTGGAGCTGCCCGCATTCGGTTCCGACGCGCTGAACACCACGGGCGTCGACCGTTCGGTTTATCGCTACGCGACCATCGCAAACGGCGGCGGCGGGCATATTAAAGGGCTGGAGTTCGCCTTCTCGCAACCGTTCGAGGGGCTCGCGCGCTCGATGGGGCTGGCTGATTGGGCGCAGGGCTTCGGCATCCAGGCCAATCTGACGCTGAACGACTCCAAGGCCACGACCCCGGATGGCCGCACCACTGACCTGCCAGGCGCCTCGCCGCTGATCTACAATGTCTCGGGCTATTACGAGCGTTACGGCTTCTCGGCGCGGCTCAGCTATCAGTGGCAGAAGGCGTATCTCGACTCGCTGGGCGCAGGCGACATCATCGGCGACGCGTATTGGGCCGATGTCGCGCGGCTCGACGCCTCGCTGCGCTATTCGATCAACGAGCATGTGCAGCTCTATGTCGATGCCAACAACCTTACCAACGAACCGGGCATCCGATACCAGGGGGACTATTCGCGCCTGATCGAGCACGAGACGTTCGGTCGCCGCTATCTGGCGGGCGTGCGCATCAACTTCTGAGCGTGACGTGTGGAGACGCCGCGGGGCGCCTCCCGGACCCGCGGATCGAAACGGTATGACCAAGACCATTCTCGTTGTCGAGGACGACCAGGCCACGGCCGACTTCATCGAGACCGGGCTCGTGCTGGACGGCTATCTCGTCCTTCGCGCGGCAGACGGCGTGCACGGGCTGCGGATCGCGCGGGCCGAGCCACTCGACGCCATTGTCCTCGACCGGATGCTGCCCGGCCTGGACGGACTGACCGTGCTGGAGACGCTGCGCGCCGAGGGAACCGACACGCCGGTCATCATCCTGTCCGCGATCGGTTCCACCGACGAGCGGGTGCGGGGACTACGCGCCGGGTCGGACGATTACCTGGTCAAGCCCTTCGCCATGCCCGAACTTCTCGCCCGGCTGGACGTGGTCCACCGCCGCCGCGCAAGCACCCCCGCCGTGGTCACGCGCCTGACATGCGAGGACCTTACGCTCGACCTTCTTGCCAATCGCGCCGAGCGGGCCGGTGACGTCCTGATGCTGCAGCCGCGGGCGATCCAGCTGCTCGAATTTCTGATGCGCAATCAGGGCCAGGTGGTGACCCGGTCGATGATCTTCCAGAAGGTGTGGAACTACGACTTCGACCCCGGCACCAACGTGATCGACGTCTATGTCAGCAACCTGCGCCGCGAAATCGACCGGCCCGGCCTTACCCCGCTGCTGCGCACGGTGCGTGGTGCCGGGTTCCGGCTGGGGGCGGCGCGATGAAACGCCCGGCGACGCTGCGCCGACACGCGCCCTGGCGCTCGACGGCGGGCAAGTTTCTGCTGCTGTATCTGGCGCTGTGCTTCGCATGTACGGTCCCGGCGCTGCTCTACGTCTATCTCGAGACCGACCGCATCCTGCTGGCGAATTTCCAGCGTCCCCTAGAGCATGAGCAGGGGCATCTGCTGAGTCATTATCGCCGGGGCGGAGTCGCGAATTTGAGCAAGGCGGTCGCCGACCGCGCTGGCCCGGAGTATAAGGACGACACCGCAATCCTGCTGGTCGACGCGCAGCATCGTAAGCTGGCGGGCAATATAACGTCCTGGCCAAAGGGGCTGGGGGACTCCATCCAATGGCAAACCAGCGGCCTGCATCGCCGAGGCCACGCGAACCCGGAGCAGTTCCTGGTTCTGACGACCCGCTATCCCACCGGAGAGCGGCTGTTGCTTGGCGGATTGCTCGACAACCGGACGCAGATGCAGCTCGCGCTGCTGCGCGGGCTCGCCGGAGCGCTGGCGCTTGCCATTCCCATCGGTCTGCTCGGCAGCATCGTCCTCGTCCGGCAGATGAACCGCATGGTGAAGACGATCGCCACCGTCGGCGAGCACATCGGGGCCGGGGACTTGCGCCGCCGTGCCGAAACCGACGGCAGCGGCGATCCGGTCGACCGGCTGAAGATCACGCTCAATGCGATGCTCGACCGGATTGAGGTGCTGGTGGAAGAGCATCGCACCTTGACCGACGCGCTAGCGCACGACCTGCGCTCCCCGCTCACCCGCATCCATATCCAGGTCACCCAGGGCCTCGCCGGGGCGACCGATCCGGCGGGTGTAAAGCGATGCGAGGCGATCGCGCAGGAGGTCGCCATCGTCCTGCACATGCTGGAAAGCGCACTGGAGATTAGCCGTGCCGAGGCGGGAGTCGGGCGCGGCACCTTCGAGCGCTTCGACCTCGCCGCCGTGCTGACCGATCTCGGCGAGATCTACCAGCCGCTGGCCGCCGCCAGTAGCGTGGCGATCTCCGCCGCCTGTTCGCCGCGCCTGGAGCTGGAGGGCAATCGCGCGCTGGTAGCACGAGCGCTCGCCAACTTGATCGACAACGCCTTGAAATACGGCGCAGCTGGCGGCGTCATCGCGCTGGAAGCGTCCGCCATCGGTGGCGAGGTGCATATCTGCGTCGCCGACCGCGCGAGCGGCATCCCCGCCTTCCGCCGTGACGAGGCAATGCGCAAGTTCGGTCGCCTCGACGCCTCGCGCAGCACGCCCGGCACCGGGCTGGGCCTCAGCCTCGCCAAGGCGGTGGCATCGTTGCACGGCGGACGGCTCGAGCTGGAGGACAATCACCCCGGTCTACGCGTGCGCATGATCCTCGCGCGCCGTCACGCGGCCTTATGCGATCACCAAGGAGTATCTCAATGATCCTTTCCCGCACGTTCCCCCGCGTCCTGGAGGGCGTAGCCGCTCTCCTCCTGTCGACCGCTTCGACCGGTGCCGCCGCGCAGCAGGCGCGGAACGTGATCCTCCTCCTGGGCGATGCGGGCGGGCTTCCGACGCTCAACGCCGGCGGCATTCTCGCCAACGATGCGCCGCAGTCGCTGTACCTCCACACGATGCCCAATATCGCGCTGTCGGACACGTCCTCGCGCAACCAGTGGGTGACGGACTCGGCGGCGGGGATGACCGCGATCGTGACCGGTCACAAGACCGACAACGGCATGGTCTCGACCCTCCCCTCGGCCAACGGCGCGGTCGTGCCGGTCAAGACGCTGCTCGAATATGCCGAGGAGCGCGGGCTTTCCACCGGCGTCATGACCAACATGAAGATCTGGGACGCGACGCCCGCCGCCACCTTCGCACACGTCGGTACGCGAAAGGACAAGGCGGCGATCTTCAAGCAGATGCTCGCCCCGCGCTATGGAAACGGCGTGGATATCCTGATCGGCAAGGGCCGCGCCGATGCGATCGCCGCCTTCGCCGAGCAGCAGACGACTCCAGAAAAGGCCTTCGCGGCGGCGGGCTATGGCTTCGGCGAGGACCCTGCGCTCGCGCAGCAGGGCGGCCGCATCGCCGTGCTGCGCGACAGCGACTTCGCACCCATCCCGGCGGTGGAGGCGACGATCGCGCAGCTCGCGCGCAATCCCAAGGGCTATTTCCTGATGGTCGAATGGGACATGCACACCGACGATCCGAAGAAGGGCCTGACGCATGTGAAAGAAATGGACGACATGATCCGTCGCGTCAGCCAGATCGCGGGCAAGGACACGCTGATCCTGTTTACCGCCGACCATAGCTTCGGGCTGCGGCTGGGCGGCGGGGAGCGCGGCGTCCCGCTGCTGCAGCAATATAATACCGAAGCGGCCAAGCCTGGCGTGACCGCCGCCACCAACGATGTTATCAGCGTGCAGGACGGCCATACCGGCGAGGAGGTCGTCGTCGCGGCGAGCGGACCCGGCGCTGACAAGGTTCATGGCTTCATGCCCAACACCCGCCTGTTCGATGTAATGCTGTCCGCCTATGGGTGGAAGCAGGACAGGCAGGCACGCTGAAAGCTGGCCGTCCGCTCCCCGGAGCGGACGGCCAAGGTCATCAGCGCATCGGCTCGGCGTGGCGGGTGCGCTCGTCGCGGACCTGGTCCGCGGAGTGTCTCCGCTTCGATGTCCGAGTAGCGCGATTGCGACCGCCTCTCTCGTGCCGAAGACCCAGAAGCACTCATTCAGGAGCTCTCAACCGCTCTCCGAAACCCGCCATTCGTTCATCTCTGTTCAAGCTCGCGCGTTGAGGTGATTGGCTACCCGACCTCGCTAGGCCGAGTGACCAAGCCGCTGGTCGAACGCCGTCGCAGCTCCCCGACAAAGGTCGCGATCCGCGAGTCGAGCTCCGTCGCACGGCGGCGGACCTGATTGCCAAGCGCCTGCGTGTCGTCGGCCGAGGCCGCAAGTATCGAGGAAGCGTCCGCGAAGCGCATGACGATGGCGGAGGTCGACGTTGCGTTGTCGGCGACATCCCTAGTGATCGACTGAATGCGCGCGGTCTTGCACTCGTGCCGCTCGACCGCCGCGAGGCTGCTGGACGATGAGGCCGCGAGACTCACTAGCAGCGCATGGACGCGATCTACCAGCGCTCCCGTTGACCGGCTTGCCTCCTCGATGCGCGCCACGGCCGAGAAGATGGCGGCGGTCGTGCTCGAGATCTGCGCGGCCAGGCTCTTTACCTCGCCTGCGACCACCGTCGCACGCGCGTTCGCGTTGGCATGCGCGAGCGTGCCCAGGTGGTCGCCGAAGAGCCGCTCTGCCAATTCTGCTTCAAACGCGGCCTCGAGGCCCCGACAGAGGACGTGACCTAGTGCAGACGCACTAAGCTTCATGGTGCCGGCCAAGGGCGGTTGCCGCGGTTCGGCTGTCCCTTGTTGGGCCCGGGCGCACCCGCCTGACGTTCAGAGGTCCCAAATGGGAGAGGTACGATGAAGCGTTATGTCACGACCGCATTGGTCGGCATTGCCCTGTGTGCAACGGGAAGTTTCGCACAGTCGCATCAACAGGGCTCACATAACCCTGCTATCAAGGACGGAAGTCCTCACCCTGTGGCATCTGCGGCCAGTGGTGCCAACTCGTTCACCGAGGATCAGGCCCAAGGACGCTTGAAGAAGGCCGGCTTCTCGCGCGTGTCTGCGCTCAAGAAGGACAGCCACGGCGTATGGCGCGGGATGGCTTACAAGGGCGAGAGCAAAGTCCGGGTCGGCGTGGACTACAAGGGCAACGTGGTCCGCTGACCTTTTCTCTTTTCAAGGACGATCCTATGACCCAGACCATCACACGGCTGTTCGACAACTACTCTGACGCGCAGGCCGCGGTGCAGAAGCTCGAAGCGCTCGGCATACCGCATTCAGATCTCAGCATCGTCGCGAACAATGCAGATGGCGCTCATGGCGAGCATCACGTTCACGACCACGGCGGCGTGAACGATCACGGCGACGTGAGCCGTGGAAGCTCGACAGGCGCCGTTCTAGGCGGCGGCGCCGGCCTCCTAGCGGGCCTCGGCCTCCTCGCAATTCCAGGGCTCGGTCCGATCGTTGCGGCCGGCTGGCTTGCCGCAACGGCCGCAGGTGCCGGCCTGGGCGCCTTGGGCGGAGCGGCGACGGGCACGATCGTTGGCGCGTTGAAGGAAGCGGGTCATACGGACGAAGAGGCGCACGTCTACTCGGAGGGCGTGCGCCGTGGCGGCACTCTCTTGAGCGCCCGCGTGTCTGATGAGCTTGCGGCTCAAGCCGAGGCGGTGCTGCACAGCCACAACTCTGTCGACGCGGTCACGCGCGGCGCCGCGTACCGGAGTCAGGGGTGGGCCAGCTTCGACGAGAACGCTCCCCCCTACGACCGCGAGCAGGTCGTAGCTGAGCGATCGCGTTACGCCGGCGCAGGTATTGAAACCGTGCCGAGGACCGATCGCAGCTTCTAATGTTTTGGGCAGCGCTCACGAGCGCTGCCCAAAACCGAGGACTTCGGCCTTAACAGCAGTCGTGATTGCCAGATCTCGGCAAGATCGAATTTCTATGACGGGTGGCTCTTATATGCTCGTGAATGCCTGACAGCCTTCGCACCTTGGCACCGCGATGCCGTGAGCGGGAGCCATCCACCCCATTCGTTCATCTTCGGGTTCGAGCCTTGAGGAGTTTTGCGCAGCTGTCCGGCTTGCATATGCTGCCGGCCGGCGGCGCACCGCCCGCCACCAAACGGCCGACTCGGTTCGGTGTCACGCCCTGAGATGCCGTTCGATCTCACTGAGGCGGAGCGTGAGCGCACGACCCGACAGATGAACGGTCATTCGCTGCCGCTCATCTTCGTTGAAACGAGCAGCCTTGATCAGCAGGTCACGTAAAGCGGCCCGACCAACAACCCTGTTGCCGCCTAACCAGCCACTGCCAAGAGCTGTCTCGGGAGCGAGAATGAGAAGGCCATAAGCGTCGGGTTCGATGTTCTCGATGATGGCGGCGGTGTCCTTCTTCCAAATGGCGGCTCAGCTTACACGCTGAAACGGTCCAGAGGGGGTCGACCTGACAGCCTGCCCTCTGGACGCTCTCCCACATGCCCCCTGGTCCTTTCCTCAGCGATGCTATCGAGATACTTGGACGCGCCGAGGAATGGTTCGCGGTCGGCTTACCCTCGAAACAGGCGCGATAGATCCGCTACCCGCGACGATCATGGTCAGGCGGCCAACCTCTCGGCCACGATCGCTCGGTCACGCCCCTCCCGCTTCGCACGGTAAAGTGCCGTGTCCGCGCTGGCGATCAGCGGCGCATTGTCACGGCCCAAGCCGGCGCCCCACTCGGCCACGCCGAAGGAAAGGCTGACGGCGCCCAACGCTTGCGCACCCTGTCGCGCCCGCAGTGCGCCCAGCGCGGCGCGGAGCCGCTCGATCCGGGGCAGGAGCGCCGCTGCCGTCGCCCCCGGCGCGATGATCGCGAATTCCTCGCCGCCGTAGCGGCAGGCGACATCGCCGTCACGGAAGTGCTCCCGCAACGCCGCGCCGACGAGCTGTAGCACCGCGTCGCCGGCGTCATGGCCGAACTCATCGTTGAAGCGCTTGAAGTGATCGACGTCGCACATGACGAAGGCGAGCGGCGTGCCGGCGCGCGCGGCGCGCGCGATCTCCAGCTGAAGCGCCTCCTCCATGTAGCGGCGGTTGTTCAGTCCGGTGAGCGCGTCGCGAACCGTTTGTTCCCTGAGATCGCGCTGAAGGCGATGATTGACGAGCGCGGACGCGATGTTCTCGCCGAGCGCGTTGAGTCGAAACGCTTCCTCCGTGCCGACGACACCCTGTAAGAACAGTAGCCCGATGACCTCGCCACCGGCGAGCAGCGGCTCGCAGCGGTACGCGCCGGCATCGTCGGCAGCGTGACGACACCCCACCTCATGGCCGTCGCCTAGCACGACATGCCCTTGGCCGAGCCGCAGCGCCCAGCATTCGTCCGGGCCGAAACTCTCGGGGAGCGCCCCGCCCTCACCCCAGCCGGCGAGCCGTACCAGCAGGTTGCGCGAATTGTTGTGAGCGTAGAGCGCGCCCGCCAAGCCGGGCAGCACCTGTGGCACGTAACAGTCGATGATCTGCGCCAGCTCGGCGTCGGTGCGCGCCGCCTGCAGCCGATGCGCCATGTCGCCGAGCCGGGCGATGACGTGTCCACGCGTCTCCAGCGCGCCGCGCTGCGCGAGCAGGTCGGCGTTGGCCGCCTGCAGTCGCCCATCGGTGGCACGTTGCTCGCCCAGCGCCTCGCTGAGCCGCTCGGCCATGCGGTTATATCCGCTGGCGAGGCGATCGAACTCGAGCGAGCCGGTGCGCGTGTCGAGCCTGCTCTCCCCCTCCCCCTCCCCCAGCGCCGCCATGGCATCGAGGACACGACGGAGCGGGCGACGCACGCCGATCGCGACCGTGGCGACCAGAAGAGCGAGCAGCATCGCGACGAGCGGGCCGCCGACCATCACCGCACGCTTGGTGCCGGCGAGCCGCGCCTCGGCGTCCGCCGCGCGCTGTGCCAGCAGGTCGCGCTCGCGCTGTAGCAGGAGGCTTGCGCGCCGATCGACCTCGGCCATCAGCTCGCGCCCTTGTCCGCCGGCGACGATCCGCGTCGCCGCCGCGAAGTCGCCGCGCCGGCCCAGCAGCAGGGGCGTGCGCAGCACCGCGATGCGCCGCGCGACCGCCTCCCTGAGCGCGACGGCGCGCTCGTGCTGGAGTGCATTGTCGGCCGTGAGTCGTTCGAGCCGGCCGAACTGACGGGCCGCGTCTGCGAGCCGCTGGTCTACCGTCGCGACGAAGCGGAGGTCCTGCGTCAGCAGAAAGCCGCGTTGGCCCGATTCCGCCTCGCGCAGTTCGGCAAGGGCCTCATCGAGGTTGACGATCACCTGCTGCGAATGAGTCACCCAGGCGAAACTCTCGCGCGTCTCCAGCGACGATTGCAGCAGAAGTGCGATCAGCCCGGCTAATGCTGCACCGACAATGATGCCCAAGGCGGTCACGCGCGAGATCAGCGATGGGAGCACGGCGGATGATCCAGATCAGGTTGCTATGCTCCGGGCGTAAGGCCGCCATGGTTTCTGACACGTTAAGAACAGGCGGCAGCTCAAGCCCGTGAGCTCTACCGACGCCGCTCTCGCCCAGCGCGCGGGCGAGCATGCCGCTCCCCTCGCACCCCAATGGCGTCGTCACCGCCTGCGCCTTGCGAGGGTGGGTATGCTGATCTAGGTCAACCTGGGAAAAGGGGAGCCTACGGTAACAGGTCCCGTCAGCGAAGATGTACGGCGTCACTACGCCAAAGCCTTCAGGTACATGCATCGCGCGTCTCGAACCAGCGGCGACACTCTGGTGCCATCCGCGCAGGCGTCAATCACCGGAGTGGGTTTGAACCCTAGTACGCGTCAATCGATTAAACTTGCCACAGCCTTGAGCGATTTCGATAGCGCTGGCAAGACGAGGCGGACGCGTAAACCACTGTCACTGTCCGGGATGAAGCACCTCGCCTCGTGCAGTGTGGCAATGGCCGCCACCAAGGCTAAGCCAAGCCCGGCGCCCTCCGTCGCGCGACTAGCGTCGCGACGACAGAAGCGCCGGAATACCTTTACTCGTTCCTCGGACGGGATCCCGGGCCCAGTATCGCACACTTCGGCAACGATACCGTCGTCGAGTAGGCGAAGGCGTGAGACGTCAAAGACCCATAACCGGTCATCCCGCGTGCCCTGCCCGCCTCTCCACTCCAGACATTCATTGATCTTGAGGGCGCCGCCGCGATGAGCGACCGCTGGCGGCACCGCTCCATGTCCAATCCCATGGGCGTTCGTAGGAGACACCGCTAACCCAACTCGCGTTGCGGACGTTCAAAGCGCGTCAGCGGTGGCGACTCATTAACATATGTTGCCCTACGTTGCTGGCACCTTTTTAGAGTGTCAGCACGTGAAGAACCTGAAGATCAGCTCGAAGCTGCTCCTTGCCTTCGGCATCCTACTCGGCTCGCTCCTACTCATGGCAGCCGCGTCAATCACCAGCCAGCGCACCTTAAACGGCGCAGCCGAGCTGCTCGGGCACGACCGACGCGACAAGCTGGTCGCCGTTGCGGCGCTCGACACGGCCACGTCGGACTACCGAAATGCGGAGGCGAACAGCATTCTATCGGAGGCGCCTGCCGACATCGCTGCTGCAGAGACTGACGCGGCAGATCAGGCGGCAGAGGTCGGCAAGAACGCGAGCTTCCTGAGCAATGCGCTCAAGAACCCTGCCGCACGATCCATGTTCGAGCGTTTCGAGGCGGACTGGCGCACTTATCTAGCGCAGTCGAGGACCACGCTGACGCTATCTCATGACAATCAGAACGACGCGGCGCTTGCCAGCTTCCGTCGCAGCAAGGCGGTCTACGATAAAGCGAGCGATGATGCCGGGAAGCTCAAGGCGATCCAGGTCAGCCTGATGGATGGCGACATGGCCGCGGCGAATGCGATCTACACGACGTCGCGCAATGTTTCGATCGGCATCGCCGTCGCGGTGCTCGCGTTGACGATTGTCATGCTGATATCGCTGATCCGCGGCATCGCCACGCCGCTGACCGCGATGACCGCGACGATGCGCCGGCTCGGCGCGGGCGACCTCAACGCCGATGTCGCGGTTGATCCCCGCCGCGACGAAGTGGGTGAGCTCGCCGGCTCGTTGGTGGCGTTCCGCGACCAGCTCGTCGCCGCCGAACGCGCCAAGCAGGAGCAGACGCGGCTGATCGTCGACAGCGTCGGCAATGGGCTCGACTCGCTCGCGCGCGGCGACCTCACCGCGCGGATCGACGCCGAGCTGACCGGCCCCTTCGCCAAGCTGAAGGACGACTTCAACAACGCGATGCAGTCGGTCGCGGGCACGCTCACCGCGGTCAACGCCAGCGCCGAGGGGATCACCAATGGCGCCAGCGACATCCGCCAGGCGTCGGACGATCTGTCGCGGCGCACCGAGCAGCAGGCCGCCAGCCTGGAGGAGACCGCGGCGGCGATGCACGAGATCACCACGACCGTGCGCGACACCGCCGCCAACGCCACCAAGGTCAACGGCGTGGTGACCGACACGCGCCGCGACGCCGAACAGTCGGCCGACGTGGTGCGCCGCGCGGTCGAGGCGATGAACGGCATCGAGCGTTCGTCCAACGAGATCAGCGACATCATCGCGGTGATCGACGGGATCGCCTTCCAGACCAACCTGCTCGCGCTCAACGCCGGCGTCGAGGCGGCGCGCGCGGGTGACGCCGGCAAGGGCTTCGCGGTGGTCGCCTCCGAGGTGCGCGCGCTGGCGCAGCGCTCGGCCGACGCCGCCAAGGACGTGAAGAGCAAGATCACCGCCTCGACCGAGCAGGTCGATGCCGGCGTCACGCTGGTGGCGCAGGCGGGCGAGGCGCTCAGCCGCATCACCGGGCGGATCGGTGACATCAGCGCGCTGGTGTCCGACATCGCCTCTGCCGCCGAGCAGCAGGCGACCGGGCTCCAGCAGGTCAACACCGCCGTCAGCGAGATGGACGGCGTGACCCAGCAGAACGCCGCCATGGTCGAGGAGGCCACCGCGGCGGCGCGCAGCCTGGCCGAGGAGACCGAGAATATGGCGCGGCAGGTCAGCCGCTTCAAATTAGCCGAGACTGCATCACCGGCGTCGCCGGTCCACCAGCTCCAGGCGCGCGCCGCGCAGGTGGCGGCCCGGATGGCTGCCGGCGCGCGCGCGCGCCGGACCAGCGCGGCTGCGGCGTCACCGCAGGATGACTGGTCCTCCTTCTAGGGGTTGATGATGCGTCGACGCCAAGAAGCTGTACCTACCGAGGTGACCGCCGAGGCTCTCCTGATGTCTGCCCAGGCAGAGTGCCTGCTGCTGGATCTTGCCGAGCTGAAGCAGCAGGTCGAAGCGACCCTCGGCCTGCGACGGGCGAGCGAGAAGGGCAACCAGATAGCAACCCAATTACAGTAGCTAAGGACCCATGGAAACGCTGCTGAGTGAGGCGTTCAGAATGGCAAGGCTTTGGGCAGCGGTGATGCGGCACAGACTCAAGCTGCTCGACGGCTCGGTCCTCGTAGTCGTGATGACCTTGATCGCCTTCTACTGCCTCGAGGTGGATGTCTTCGAGCACGAGGGAGATGGGCAGCCTAACATCACGACCAACGAGGCATTGCTCATCGCTGCCTTGTTCTGCGGGGGCCTCGTGGTATTCGCCCTGCGCCGTCTGTCGGAGGCGAAAAGGGAGACGGCACGGCGCATTGTCGCCGAGCAGGAAGCGCGTAATCTCGCCCTTCACGATGCCCTGACAGGTCTGCCGAACCGCCGCGCCTTCGATGAAGCATTGAAGGTCGCTGTGGCGTCGCCTCCGAAGGTCGGCTCATCGCACATCCTCCTGATGATGGACCTGAACGGCTTCAAGCGCATCAACGACGTGTACGGGCACGGCGTCGGCGACGAGGTGCTTCTGCACGTCGGCGGACGGCTGACACGCATGATCAGGGGCGGCGACATGGTGGCGCGCCTGGGTGGTGACGAGTTCGCCATCCTCGCGACGCATGCCGCCGGGGTTGAGGCAGCAACCGGGCTCGCCCAACGCGTCATGGACGCCCTGGAGGCGCCGGTGAACGCGGGCGGTACCGAGCACCGGGTTGGCGTGGCGATCGGCATCTCGCTCACGCCGCAGGACGGCTTGGAGCCCGCAGAGCTTCGCAACAAGGCTGACAAGGCGCTTTACCGCGCCAAGGAGGAGAAGCACCGGACGCCATCGGCGGCGCGCTTCTTTGAAGAAGGCATGGACGCTCAGGCACGCGAGCGTGACGCATTGGAACGCGAGCTTCGCGTTGCGATCTTCAACCGGAGCGTGCAGCCGTTCTACCAGCCGCTGGTCTCGCTCGATGGTGGACGCATCATCGGCTTCGAGGCGTTGGCGCGGTGGACGTCGCCAAGCCTCGGCGAGATAAGGCCGGAGCGCTTCATCGCGGTCGCAGAAGACACCGGGCTCATCAACGATCTCACCCGATTGCTCCTGGAACAGGCCTGCCGCGACGCAGTGACCTGGCCCGCGCACGTCACGCTCTCGTTCAATGTGTCCGGCATCGTGCTTCAGGATCCGCTCTTCGGCGTTGCCGTGTTCAAGATCCTGACCGATGCCAAGCTACTGCCGCAACGCCTCGAGCTCGAGATCACGGAAAGCGCCCTGGTGCGCGATCTTGACGCCGCAGTGCGTGCGTTGGACCAGCTTCGCGGCATGGGGGTGCGCATCGCTTTAGATGATTTCGGCACCGGCTACTCGAGCCTCTACCACCTGCGCGTCTTCAAGCCCGACAAGATCAAGATCGACCGCAGTTTTGTCGACGACATCGAGCGCGACGCCGGCAGCGCCGCCATCGTTCGCGGCCTCATCGGGCTTGGTAGTGGTTTGGGTGCGCAGATCACCGCGGAGGGCGTCGAGACGCAGGCGCAGCGTAACCTGCTCTGGGCACACGGTTGCGATCAGGGTCAGGGCTTCCTCTTCGGCTAGGCTCTCGCTGCCGAAGGCGCGCACCGGCTCTTATCGGCTGAGCACGTCGAGCCAGGCATGAACTTGCGTGGTGAGGCCGCAACTGCCTAGCGCCTTCTACGATCGCGGGGAAAAATGAGCTAGGAGCGTCGCTTGCCGCTTGCGACCATTCGCCTCGTCGTGCCGAGGACACAAGTGCGGTCACTGCAGGCGCCTTTCTCATCTCCCAACTTCGGTCAGTCGTTAATCTCGGCAGTCGCTGCTCGTGGCGTTCCTGGCAGCCGCCTGTCCGACTGACTGGTGTCACCAGCCCATGTGACCCGCGGCAATTTCACGATCGCGAAGGGCAAGCTCCGCCTCGTCGGCCGGACACATAGTTGACATGCCTTCGTCCGCCGCGCGCTGCTGGATCTGCTCGACGAACGGCCGCAACTCGTCCTCGTAAAGACGGAACGCCGATGCATGATCCTCGGGATATCGCTCCAACGCGGCCGCCAGACGACCGGCGCCGATGATCGCCATCGAGCCACCCAGGCCGGCAAGCGGTGAGACGCAGTAGCCCGCGTCGCCCACCAGAACGACCCGCCCGCGAGACCAGCACGGCATCCGGATCTGATTGATCCGGTCGAAGTAGAAATCATCGTCACCTGCGACGGACGCCAGCATGGCCGGCGCCTTCCAACCCAGATCGCCGCACTGCTGCTGGATCAGTCGCCGCTGTTGCGCGCGATCGCGATAGTCATAGGCGATCTCGGCGTCGGTTCGGAAGCCGAAGCCGATATCGGTCCGATCGTCGTAGCCGTTGAGCATCGCCATGCGCCGGGGCACGCGAAAAACCTCGGTCGTGTCGGCGGCCAGCAGCCCGGTCTCCGGCACCACCTTCAGGAAGAAATACCCGCCCATGAAATGGGTGAACTGGTCTCCGTCCCCGAAGACAAGCCGCCGCGTGTTCGATCGGTTGCCGTCGCATCCCACGATTAACGCGACGTCGCGGCGCTCGCCGTTGTCCAGGGTCACGGACACACCGTCGGCACGCTCGTCGAGGCTCGAGATCGATCTCCCGAACAATAGGGTGACGTCGTTCGCCACCGCGCCATACAGGATGTCGAGCAGATCGTCGCGATGGATCTCGTACCGTGTCTCAGAGGCTTGATCGCCGCTGACCGCGATCGAACCCAGCGTTGTATTGTCCGCGTTCTTGAACTCGAAGCGGCGGGACGGCAGTGCCTTGGCACGAACGCGGTCCGCGAGCCCCATCCGCTCCAGGATCGCGATCGTCTCCCCTTCGATGTCGACAGGCGTGCCACCGCGCCGCAATCCCGCAGCCGCCTCCACGACGGTGACCCGATAGCCGAGACAATTCAGGCCGTAGGCCGTGGCCAGGCCAGCGAAGCTGGCACCACTGATGAGGACCTCCGGGCGACTTGCTCCTGCCCCAATATCGTAAGTGGTTGACGGCACCATCGGAACATCCTCAATCTGGACGAACTCCGAGCATATACCGGGTACATGTTAATGTGCAATACCAGCAACGATCCACGCCTGGACAGGCGTACGCGCAAGCGCATGGCCACTCGCCAGGCGATCTCTGATGTCGCCACGCGCCTGTTCATAGAACGCGGGTTCGATCAGGTGACCATCGACGAGATCGCGAACGCCGCGGACGTTGGCCGCATGACGGTGTTCAACCATTTTCCCCGCAAGGAGGACATGTTCTTCGACCGCGAGGAGGAAGCGCGCGCGCTGGCATTCGAGACGGTGCGGTCACGCCCGCCGGGCAGCTCGCCGATCAAGGCGCTGGGTGCGCTCGCGCATCAGATGATCGAACAGCCGTCAGAAACCCTTCCCTTATTCGAAGATACGCGGGTGTTCGTCGAGACAGCACAGGCCAGCGAGACGCTGAAGGCGCGCGCGCGGCAAATGCGCGACCACTTCGTCCAGGATCTGGCGGCACTCCTGCGGCAGGAGTCGACCGGAGGAGACGACGAAAACACTGCCTTTCTGGCAGCGGCGCTGATCACCTCGGCGTGGAGCACGGCGTTCCTGCGGGCGCACGCTGAACTAAGCCGGACGGGCGATGCGCACGCGGCCAAGCGCGTCTTTCTCAGAGTCGTTGATCTAGGAGTTGTAGGTACGTTAGCCGCTCTTGAAGGAACAGCTCCAGGAGGCACCGGCTGAGGCCCACTAGCGGTCACTCAGAGGCTTCTGCCCGCCTCCGCATTCCGGCCGATCGTTCATGTCTCGTCTCGAAGCTCGCGCTTGGCCCGCTGCTCGACGCAAAGCCCGTGCAGCATGACGTCCACAAACGCGTAAGTCTGCTCCTTCCAGTTCAGTCCTTGGCGGATCGTCGCGACTCCCACGATCCCGCGAAGTAGATCGAGCGGCGAGATCCGAACCGACGTGCGCTCGCGTCGGAGTCGCCCTGCAAGGCTATGCAGTGCCACCTTTCGTAGGCTCAGCTGCGATCATGCGGCGGTGGCCGCGGCTCTCCAACAACCTGCTCCTGTCCGATATCGACATCGCGATCCAGGGCCGAGCGCGTCGCATGGGCCGGGCCATTAATTGACGTCTGTTCGACAATCGGTTGACAAAGTCAGATTAATCTGGCGGATTTGCGGAGAACGCTAACAAGCGTGTTCGCGGAGAGGGTTAAGATGAATCGGAAGGCTTCGTTGCTGGGGGGCGCAGCGATCGTCTCGATCGGATTGGCCTCATCCGGCTTGGCTGTGGCGCAGACAACGCCCACTCCGACGGGACCCGCAGGAACCGCGACAAACTCGTCGAGCCCAGATTTGGGAACGTTCACGGCGCCAGATCGGGCGACCAATCAGGCAGACGTCGGCATCTCCGCCAACGAGGAGGCAGGCTCGGGCGAAGTGCTCGTCACCGCCCGCCGCCAAGCGCTCCAGAGCGCCACGGAGCGCAAGCGGAACTCCGACACGATCATCGACTCGGTGGTCGCTGACGATGCCGGCAAGCTCCCGGACAACTCGATCACCGAAGTGCTGCAGCGCGTGCCCGGCGTTTCGATCGTCCGCTTTGCGTCTCTCGGTGATCCGGACCGCTTCTCGGTGGAAGGGTCCGGCATCCAGGTGCGCGGACTGTCGGGCGTCCTGGCGACGCTGAACGGCCGTGAGATCGTCGGCGCCAACGGCGGTGGCGGGATAAGCTGGGGCGAGGTCACGCCCGAGCTCATGGCCGCGGTTGACGTCTACAAGGCAAGCACCGCGGACCGCATTGAGGGTGGGATCGGCGGAGCGGTCGATCTCCGGACCAAGATGCCTTTCGACTTCAAGTCGTTTACCGTCTCAGGCAACGCGCAGGGAGGTTACGGCGACTCCTCCAAAAAGGGCTCGTACGGCGGCTCGCTCCTGGTGGCGAACACCTGGGACACCGGCATCGGCCGACTGGGCGTGCTGGTCGACGTCGCGTACAACAAGCTGCGGAGCCGCAGCTCCTTCGCGCGCGCCGAGCCCTATTACCCCCGCATCGTCGCCGGCGAGCAGCGCTATATTCCCGGCGGCTTTGACTTCGGCCAGGAGGATTTCGAGCGACGTCGTCAGGGCTTCTACGGCGCGGTTCAGTGGGAGCCGACCGAGGGGCTGCGCTTCTTCCACACCAGCTTCATATCCAATTATCGAAGCGATCGGACCGAACGCGTCGTGTTCGCGGTGCCGAGCAACACCGATGCCACGCTCTTCCCCAATCCTTCCGCGGACGCAGCCTACGACTCAAACGGGATTCTGGTGAGCGCCAGCAGCCTGACTCCCGCGTCGCAGGCCAACTTCACGCAAGGCTCGCTTTCGACGTCGGGCACCGCCAGCCGCCAGGAGAACGAGACGCGTGACTTCAGCCAGGGCTTCACGTGGGACGTGAGCTCGAAGCTGCGGTTGTCCGGCGCGGTGCAGTTCATCCATTCCTTCTCGAACCTGGACGCCGAAAGTTCGTCGATTGGCACGACGCTGGGCTCGTTCGGCTTCGACGCCACGGGCGACCTGCCGCTCTTCACCGCCACTCCTGCAACTTCCTTCGGCGATCGTTCAGCCTACCAATGGCAGAGCTTTGCCTTCAATCCGGATCGGAACCGGGCAAACGAGACCGCGGTCAATCTCGATCTCTCCTGGAACGTGGGCGACGGCACCGGCTTCGTGCGCCAGATTCAGGCGGGTGCGCGCTATGCCAACCGCCGAGAGCGGGACAATCAGATCGGCACGTATTGGGCCGCTCTCGGGCGTGACTGGAACGGCTCGCCGCAGCGCACTCTCGCCGACGGACGGCCTGGTGACGCGAACTTCGAAGGCTTCAGCAACTTCTTCAAGGGCGATCTCGATGTCCCCGCCGGCGTCTACACGCCAAGTCAGTCGCTGCTCGGCACCTACGACCCCATCCTGATCCAGCAACTGTACGGCTACGACACGGCAGCCAATCCCAACGGACCCAACCCTGTAGGCCTTCAGGATCGCGCCGGGCTGATCGTCACCCGCCTGCGCAACAAGGCGGCCTACGTTCAAGCCCGCTTCGCCGGGGGCACGGACCTGCGGGTCGACGGCAACGTCGGTCTTCGCGTCGTCCGACTGGAGCGTGAAGGTTCGGGCAACAGCGTGATCACGACCCCGAGCTTCTACTTCTCGCAGGCCGACGCAGACGCGGATCTTGCTGTCGGCGTCGCGAACAACTTCGTGCCGCAGGCCAGCAGCGCCTCGGTGGTCAGCGGTCGCTTCAACGTGACCCGCTTCCTGCCGTCTCTGAACATCAATCTTCACCCAACCGAGAACCTGGCCGTTCGGCTGGCGGCGACGCGCACGCTGTCGATGCCTGACTTCATCTCGACGAGAGCCACGCAGATCATCGGCCTCAACACGGCGACAAATACCAACAACACGGACGGCAACTCGTTCAATCCGATCTTTAACGGCTTCACTGCGAACCGCGGAAACGTCGCACTCAAGCCGACCATGTCGACCAACCTCGACCTGAGCGCTGAATATTACAGAGGCAACGACCTCAATCTACATATTGCTGTCTTCCACAAGGCGTTGACCGACCAGATCCTGTATGGAACAACACTTCGACCCTACTCGCAGACCTTCACGCGAGCGGACGGCACGACCTTCAACGCCACCAGCTTCATCCAGGCCAATGAGGTCTACAACGCCTCCAAGAAGTCGTTCGTCACTGGGACGGAGATCGGCGGCCGGAAGTTTTTCAGCGAACTTCCCGCGCCCTTCGATGGCATCGGCGTGGAGGCAAACTACACCTTCATCGACAGCAAGTCGCCGAGCGCACTAGCAAGGGGTATCAGCGGCGAGGAGCTGAGCGACATACCGCTCGTCGGCCTTTCAAAGCACAACGTGAATGCGCAGCTGCTATACGAGCGTAATCCGCTCTCGCTCCGCGTCGCTTACTCGTGGCGCAGCCGGTATCTGCAGACGACAAATGGCAACGGTACCACGCCGAACTACTCGCTGGTGGATGCATCGGGCGCCAGCAGAACGGTCAGCGCCTCGCTTCCCGTCTACGCCGCGGCATATGGCCAGTTGGACGCCGGCGTGACAATCGAGCTGATCAAGAACCTTCGCGTCTACATTCAGGGAACCAACCTCACCAACTCCACGACCAAGACGCTGATGGGCGGCTATCCGGGCGGCACCCTGCTGACGCGTAGCTGGTTCATCTCGGATCGTCGGGTGGAAGGGGGTATAAACTTCAGCTTCTGATCGGTTCGTAGTAGGAGAGGGTCGGTTGGCGCCGGTCAGGGACATCATCATCGTGGGAGGCGGGACGGCCGGCTGGATCGCCGCCGCCTACCTGGCCAAACGCCTGAACTCAGCCTCCCCCGACGGAGTTCGTGTCACCGTCATCGAGGCACCCGACATTCCGCCCATCGGCGTCGGCGAGGGCAGCTTCCCCAGCCTGCGCAAGACGCTGGAGGCCATCGATATCGACGAGGCCGAGCTGATCCGCGAGTGCTCCGCTACGTTCAAGCAGGGCATTCGGTTCAACGACTGGTTGATCGCGCCCTCGGCCACGGCCCAGCACCATTACTTCCACCCTTTCCAGCTCAGCGATGATCACGACGGACTCGATCTGTTGCCGTACTGGCTGCTCGGTGCCGCCGGCGAGGTTGCCTGGGCGAGCGCCAACACTGTTCAACAGGTCGCGGCCGATGCGTGCCTCGCGCCGAAGCTGGCACAGCACCCGGCTTATCGCGGCCCCCTCGCCTACGCTTACCACTTCGATGCCGCTCTACTTGGCCGACTCCTGCGGCGGCGAGCCGTGGAGTTGGGGGTCACGCACGTGGTCGACACGGTCACCTCGGTGCAGCTTGGAGATGACGGCGCCATCGCCGAACTCGCGTGTTGTGACAGCGGCACCCATCGCGCCAGCCTGTACGTCGACTGCACCGGCTTCCGGGCGCAGCTGATCGGTCAGGCTCTCGACGTTCCGTTCCGATCGCGTCGAGCCGAGTTGTTCACCAACCGGGCGGTGGCGATCCAATTGCCGTATCGATCGACGCAATCGCCCGTGCCCTCGCAGACCTTCGCTACCGCGCAGCGCGCGGGATGGATCTGGGACATCGGGCTGCACGAGCGCCGCGGGACTGGCTACGTCTACTCCACCGATCATTGCAGCGATGATGACGCCGAGCGCATGTTGCGCGACTATCTCGGACCTGACGCGGAGCGATCGAACGCCCGCAGGCTGGACTTCGAGACCGGCTATCGCACCGCACAATGGCACAAAAACTGCGTCGCAGTTGGATTGTCCGCCGGCTTCATCGAGCCGCTCGAAGCCACCGGGATCGGCTTTGCCGAAATCGCAGTTATGAACCTGGTCAATCTTTTTCCTTGGAATGGACAGATGGAGGTGTCGGCACGCCAGTTCAACGAGATCATGGTGCGCCGCTACGATCACGTGGTTGACTTCATCAAGTTGCATTACTGCCTCAGCCGTCGTGATGACGACCCGTTCTGGCGCGACAACCGCGACTTCTCGACGATCTCGGACAGCCTCAGGGAACGTATGGAGCGCTGGCACTATCGCGCCCCCGCCTTCATGGACGTGGATCTGAACCACGACGTGTTCCTCGCCGAGAACTGGCAGTACGTGTTATATGGCATGAACTTCCAGACAGACCTGACCGCCCAGGCTGGATCGTATCGCTTCTTCGAGGACGCGCGCAGGACCTTCGCCGACATCCGCGCGCAACAGGCCAACGCGGTTCGACGGCTTCCGCCACATCGCGCTCTGTTACAGCAGCTCGGTGCAACGATGCCGGCCGTGGCCCTGACATGACGGTCGAGGGCCTCGTCCGGCGCGTCGTGATCGTGGGCGGGGGTAGCGCCGGCTGGATGACCGCGGCGGCCATGGCTCGGCTGCTCATGCCCTCGGGCGTTGAGGTGACGCTCGTCGAGTCGGACGCGATCGGGACGGTGGGGGTCGGCGAGGCGACGATCCCGACCATCAGGGACTTCAACGCCCTGCTGGGGATCGACGAGCATCAGTTCATCCGCGAGACCGGCGGCAGCTTCAAGTTGGGGATCGAATTCGTCGACTGGGGGCGTGTCGGCAACCGCTATTTTCATCCCTTCGGCACCTTCGGGCGGGATACCCGGACGTTGCGGTTCCACCAGCTGTGGCTGCGTCGCCGCCACGACGACGGAAGGTCCGAGCAGGAAGGCCTCGAACACTACAGCATGGCCGCGCTCGCCGCCTCCCGCGGTCGCTTCGGCACGCCCTCGTCCGATCCCAACCACCCGCTCTCGACCGTTAGTTATGCCTATCACTTCGACGCAGGGCGCTATGCGATGCTGCTGCGGCGCTGGAGCGAGGCGAAGGGCGTGCGCCGGATCGAAGGCCGGATCACGAACGTACGCCGCTCCGACCGCGACGGCGCCGTCGCCTCCATCGCGCTCGAGAACGGGACCGAGATCGTCGGCGACCTCTTCATCGATTGCAGCGGCTTCGCATCGCTGCTGCTCGGTCGCGCGATGGCAGAGCCGTTTGAGGAGTGGTCGCATTGGCTGCCCTGCGATCGCGCCATCGCACTGCCCGCCGCGCGGTCCGGCCCGGTCCTGCCCTACACCCGCTCCACGGCCGTGCGCGGCGGCTGGCGCTGGCGCATTCCGCTGCAGCATCGGACCGGTAACGGGATCGTCTACAGCAGCGCGCATCTGAGTGACGAGGCTGCATTGAAGGAGCTGCGCGCCGGCTTGGAGGGCGAAGCGGTCGGCGAGCCGAGGCACCTCCGCTTCATCGCCGGTCATCGACGAAGGCTGTGGAGCCGCAACGTCGTCGCCATCGGTTTGTCGGGAGGCTTCCTTGAACCACTCGAGTCGACCAGCATCCACCTCATCCAAACGGCCATCACACGGCTGCTCACGCTCTTCCCGACCGCCGCGGGCTGGCAAGCCGAGCGCGCTGAGTTCAACCGACAGAGTGTCAGCGAATATGAACGAATACGTGACTTCCTCATCCTTCACTACAAGGCAAGCACGCGCGACGACGACGCCTTTTGGCGATATTGCGGCGACATGCGCGTGCCGGACTCGCTGGCTCGGCGGCTCGATCTGTTTCGTGCCGCCGGACGGATCTTCCGCGAGGGCGACGAACTCTTCTCCGAGAGCAGCTGGCTCGCCGTGATGGTAGGCCAAGGCATCATGCCGCACGCGCACGACCCCGCCGCCGATGCGATTCCAGCGCTTTCGTTGGCGACACAGATGGCTGCGATGCGCAGTGCCCTTGCGCGAGCCGCCGACCAACTAGCGCTCCACGAAGACTACATTTCCCGCTGCTGTGCAGCCGCTTCGGCAGTCGATGCCTCATCGCCGGACGTGCGCTGGCCAGCGATCGACCGGTCGAGAACGGCGGCGGAACCATGAGCGAGTCGCCGCCTATGTCCCGTTGGATCGACCGCCTCGTCTTGTTCGCCCTGGCCTGTGCCGTGCCGGGCGCTGGCGTCGCCGGGAAGTCGGGTGGCACCATGTCGGTCCGCGGTCGCTTCCTCTACACCGCAGCGGGCGAGCGGGTGGTGCTACGCGGCGTCAACGAGATGTTCCCCCACTCGCCCGACCCGACGGGACAGCGGACCCTCCCGGAGATCGCCCGGACCGGCGCCAACTCGGTCAGGATCATGACCACACCCGATTATGCGGCGGAGACGCTCGATGCGGTCTTGCGCAATGCGATCAACAACGGGCTGATACCCATCGCGGAATGCCACGCCGCTACCGGCAAGTGGGAGAAATTGGGCGACTGTGTCGACTATTGGACTCGGCCCGACATTGCCGCGGTAGTCCGACGTCACAGGCGCTGGGTGCTAGTCAACATCGCCAACGAGGCCGGCGCGGAGGTCTCGGCAAGCGCGTTCGTCGCGGGTTACCGCGTCGCGATCGCCCGCATCCGCGCGGCCGACATCGATGTGCCGCTTGTGATTGACGGCTCAAACTGGGGTAAGGAGTACGAAATGCTCCTAGACAGCTGGACCCCGCTGAACGCTGCGGACCCGCGCCGGGCCATCCTCGTGTCCGCGCATAGCTATTGGGTCGGGACCGAGCAGCAGCGCAAGGCGCCTTATCGCGCGATCGTCAAGCGGGTGACGCGCGAGAACATCCCCTTTCTCCTGGGCGAAGGACCGACGTCGTCGGGATGGGACTGCGGGGCGTCGCCGTATCGCTGGGCCATGCGGGTGCTCCAGCGCGCGCAGATCGGCTGGCTTACATGGTCCTGGGGCATGGTACCCAACGGCGACTGTCGCGCCGAGAACCGCTACGACGTGACCAACGATGGGCGATACGGACATTGGAAGTCCGACGCGGGCGAGGCGCTGATGATCTCCGATCCCGGCAGCGTCCGGCACACGTCGCGCCGCCCCTGCTCAATCTCCAACGCAGGCGCCTTATGCACGCCCCCGAGTGGCGGGCGACGCAGGTCGTTAGCCGAGGAGGCACAATGAATATCATGAGGACCGACCGCGGACGTCGTTGCGGCATCGGCGAGAATGCTCACGCGAGCCGTACCCGCGTGACGCTGCTGGAGGGTTAAATGACAAGAAAGATCTCATCTGCCATCGCAGCGACCATCCTGCTGCTGCAGGCCACGTCGCCCGCCCTGGGGCAGGAGGTTCTCGATCAGGACCCGAACACCTTGGCGCCGTCGAAAGACCCGAAGCGGCGGCCTAACGGCCTCGCGCAGACACCGCCGATGGGATGGAACAGCTGGAACAAGTTCGCCTGCAAGGTGAACGAGCAGACGATCCGCGCGACTGCGGACGCGATCGCCACGAACGGCATGAAGGCCGCCGGGTACGAGTACGTCGTCATTGACGACTGCTGGCATGGCACACGTAATGCCGACGGCTTTATCACCGAGGATCGAGACCGATTTCCCTCCGGGCTGAAAGCGCTCGCCGACTACGTTCATGGCAAAGGCCTGAAGTTTGGCATCTATTCAGATGCTGGCACGAAGACCTGCGGAGGTCGTCCGGGCAGCCAGGGGCACGAGTACCAGGACGCGCTCCAATATGCGCGCTGGGGCGTAGACTATCTCAAATACGACTGGTGCTCGACCGGCGTGCGGAACGCCGAGGAGGCGTATGCTCTCATGTCGGATGCGCTTCGTGCCAGCGGTCGCGCGATCCTGTTCTCGATGTGCGAGTGGGGCAACTCGAAGCCTTGGCTCTGGGCCGCCAACATCGGCAACATGTGGCGCACCACCGGTGACATAACCGACAAGTGGAAGGGCAAGCACAGCTACAGCTGGGGCGTCTCCTCGATCGTCGACATGAACGAACCGCTGTGGCCCTACGCCGGCCCTGGGCATTGGAACGACCCGGACATGCTTGAAGTCGGTAACGGCGGACTGACGGACGAGGAGTACAGGTCACACTTCTCGCTCTGGGCTATGATGGCCTCGCCCCTCATCGCGGGCAACGACGTGGCGGCCATGTCGCAGGCCACTCGCGACATCCTCCTCAATCGCGAGGTAATCGCGGTCGACCAGGATCCACTCGGGGTGCAAGGGCATCGTGTTCGGCGCGACGGCGACCTAGAGGTCTGGTCGAGGCCGCTCGCGGACGGCGGTCGCGCGGTGACGTTGTGGAACCGGGGCGAGACGCCGGCGCGCATCACGGCCGAGTGGGCGGCGCTCGGCTTGCCCCCATCTGTCAGGCTGAAGGTTCGCGACCTGTGGGCACACCGGGATCTCGGCTCTAGCTCTCGCCAGTTCGCCAGTCAGGTGGCGCCCCACGGCGTGACCATGATCCGACTAAAGCCATAAACGCCCCTCGCGCTCGCCTCGATGACCGGACGTGCGAGCCATCAGCGGCAACAATTCCCTTCTTGCCATGACTTGATTTGTAAAGTCAGGCTCTAAGCTCATGGAGCACGACGATGAATCATGGTGACCCTGCCAGCCTACAACTTCATTCGTCTGCGCACGATCTATCGCCCCCTCTCTATTCGAGGCGAGGTTACCTTCTAGGAGGTGGTGCGCTGGCGGCGTACATCATTGGTCCGTTCAGCGGTGCTGTCGCCGCAACGGCCGCGCCGCTCAACGTAGCGAAGCTCAACGGCTCAGCGGGCGGGAAGAGGTTTGACGGAATTGGCGTCGTCAATGGCGGTGGGGCGACGTCGGTACTGCTGAAGGATTATCCCGAGCCGCAGCGCAGTCAGATCATGGATCTCCTTTACCGGCCCAAGTTCGGCGCGTCGGTAAGCGCGCTGCTGGTTGAGATACCAGGGGACGGCAACTCAACACAGGGATCGATGCCGAGTCACATGCATACCCGCGACGACCTCGACTACAATCGTGGATACACCTGGTGGGTTCTCAAAGAAGCCAAGAAGCGTAATCCGAAGCTGTCTCTCGACGCAACGGCATGGAGTGCACCCGGGTGGATCGGTGCGGGGGAAAGCAACGGGCGTCCTACCGGCCAGCGGAACAACTCCGAGTTTTGGTCGCAGGACGCGGTCGACTATTATATCAAGTGGCTAGAGGGACTGCGCTCCGTTCACGGCCTCGAACTGGACGCGATTGGCTGCCGCAATGAGAAGGGTTCCAGCATCAGCTTCGCTAAGGCGTTAAAGGCGGCGCTTAACTCACGCCACTTTGACAAGGTGAAGTTGCATGCTTTCGATAACTGGGGTCCTGATAAGCTGAACTTTGTGCCAGCGATGCTCAAAGACAAGGAGTTGCGCGACGCGATCGACGTCGTAAGCGCCCATACATTCAGTGAGATACCAGCCTCTGCGGCCATTGTTGAGGCCGCAAGGCGGATGGGCAAGCCGATCTGGAACACTGAGGATCATGTCTACAAGAAGGGCTTCGACTGCGCCATAAGCATAGTGAACTGCTTCAACAGAAACTTCATAGAAAGCGGCGTGACAAAGATAGTTAATTGGTATGATATTGGCGGCGTCTACCCTCTTGAGCCATATTCGGAGGACCCACCCGCCGTGCTTGCTTGGGAGCCGTGGAGCGGCCACTACAAGGTGCGGGAGGCAATTTGGGGATACGCTCACTACGGGCAGTTTTCGGAAGTTGGCTGGACTTATCTTGATGGCGGCAGCGGAAAGCTGGATAAGGGCGGGACCTACGTTACCTTAGCGTCGGGCGATGGTGACTTCAGCGTCGTTCTTGAGACGCGTGAGGCCAAGGCCCGCCAGATATTCCGACTCGAAATAGCTGGCGGCCTGTCAACCGCTCCTTTGTCCGTTTGGAGGAGCGACGCCACCGAGCAGTTCGTTCGACAGTCAGACCTGAATGTGAAAGATGGGCGTGCAACGCTTACACTGGAGCCGGGCACCATCTATACCTTGTCAACAACAAGGGGCCAGCGCCGAGGCGAGTTTGACGACATTCCTTCTTCAAAGCCCTTTCCTTTTCCCTACTCCGACGATTTCAGCTCGTATACAAATCCGGCGGAAAGTGGGTATCTTCCTCGCTTCACGGCGGACATCTTAGGCGCTTTCGAGCTCTCGAAGCGACCGGACGGGAAGCCGGGGACATGCCTGCGGCAGGTGGTTCCCACACCCACTCTCTCTTGGGCTCCCGAATGGCAGCCATACACAATCATCGGTGACAGCAACTGGTCGGATTACGAAGTCAGTGCCGACGTTTGGCTTCAACCCGGCGACACGGCCGGCGTCATGGGCCGGATCAACCACGTGGGTACCGGCTATGGCTCAATCCCCAAGGGATATTACCTCGAACTTCATCATACAGGCGAGTGTCGCCTGATAGCCATTCGCGGCAAGAAAGATCCCAAAGAGCTGGTTGGTGACGCAGAACAACGAAAGCTCATTGCTGCGGGCAAGTTCGAGGGTGAAGGAGGTGAGTTGATTCTCGATAAAGCCAAGGCTCCGATCAGAAGTAATAGCTGGGTACGGCTGACGCTGCGGATGGAAGGCAAGAATCTCACTGGTCTTGTGGATGGCAAATCGGTCTTGTCAGCAACAAATCGTCTCTATAGCACGGGAATGGCTGGTCTCCTGGCTGGACAGGACGACAATCGCACGAGCACGCCATACTTTGCGGGGCTTCGTCTAGAGACTACGCGTGATCCTGCAAGGTAGTACAAGCCTGATCATCAATGTGCCCGTCGCTTGCCGATGCGAGGGCACACTGATGTGGGCACCGTTCTCTCCAAGAGGGCCGAACGCGCCGGCAGGTCGGCTGCGCTACAGCTGCTTCTGAGCGCTTTCTGGTTGCCGATTGGGGCACAACCTCGCGCGACGGTGCTGTCAGTCTAATGCGAACTCGTCTCTGCACGATGCACCTCGGGCTTTGCGGGCAACGGATCAGCTGGCAAGCGCCTGCCACTGAGCCGGCGCCGCGGAGCGGCGCTGCTTGTAGGTCTTGCGATTGACGAGCTGGCGTTCGTGGTTGTGGACGTTGGCATGAACCGAGGCGAACTTCTGTAGAGTTCGCATCTGCCGGAACCGCAGCATCGCCCGATCTCGTCGCCTGAATGGCAAGTGCGAGTTCTCGACGCGGTTGTTGGCCCAGCGACCCACCTCCTGCTTCTCGCGGGCGCCGAGCTCCGTCAAGGCAGCACCGTAGGAGCGCAAACCGTCGGTGGTGATCGCCTCAGGCGAGCCGTGGCGCTTAAGCGCCCTCTTCATGAAGGCAAGCGCTGCCTTTTTTTTCGCGCGTCTGGGTGGCGTAGCTCTCGAGGATCTCGCCCTCGTGATCCACCGCTCGCCACAGGTAGACCATGTCGCCGTTCAGCTTCACGTACATCTCGTCCAGGTGCCAGCGCCATTGGCGAAAGCCGCACATGCGGCTAACCCGCTGGCGCCGCACCTCGCCCGGGAACAGCGGACCAAACCTGTTCCACCACAGCCTCACCGTCTCGTGGCAAATGTCGATCCCGCGCTCGAACAGCAGGTCCTCCACGTTCCGCAGCGACAGCGCGAAGCGCACGTACATCAGCACCCCCGACCGGATCACCTCAGGCGACGAGTTGAAGTAGCGGAACGGGCTGGCTGGCTTGCGCGGGCGAGGCATGGCGCTCCCCTACCCCGATCACCTGCGCAGGTGCATTAGCTTTGACAGAGCCCGCGCGGCTCATCGCACGCGCACCACGAGCTTGCCCTTGGCCCCGCCCTTACCGAGCTGGGCCATTGCATCGTTCATCCGCTCGAACGGAAAGACCCGGTCGACGACGGGTCTGATCGTCAGGTCCTCCAGCAGCGACGTAAGCTTGCCCAGTTGCCCGCCATCGGCGTGCATGAACAGGAACGAATAGTCGACGCCCACCCGCTTCGCCTTGCGGCGAATCCCCGCACTCGTCGCGCGCAGCAACAGGCGAAGGACGACGTTCAGCCCCTGCGCCTTCGCAAAAGCCGGATCGGGTGGCCCGGAAATCGAGATCAGCTTGCCGCCAGGTTTGAGCACCTTGAGCGACTTCTCCAGCGTCGTGCCGTCCAGGCTGTTGAGTACGACGTCATAACCGGACAGTTCCTTTGAAAAGTCCTGAGTCTTGTAGTCGATCACGACATCCGCGCCGAGGTTGCGGACGAACTCCGCATTGGCCGCGCTCGCCGTCGTCGCGACGGTTGCGCCGAGATGCCTGGCGAGCTGGATCGCCAGCGTGCCGACCCCGCCCGAGCCGGCGTGGATCAGAACCTTCTGACCCTTCTTGAGCTTCGCCCGCTCAACCAGTACCTGCCACACGGTCAACCCGACGAGCGGGATGGAGGCGGCTTCCTCCATCGACAGATTGGCGGGTTTCAGCGCGAGGTCGTCCTGCTTGACGGCGATCCGCTCGGCGAAAGTGCCGATCTGGCCATCGCGCGGGCGGGCATAGACCTCGTCCCCCGGCTTGAACGTCCGCACCGCCTGACCGACCGATACCACCCTGCCGGCCAGGTCGTGCCCGAGCACGAAAGGCGGCTTGTAGGGCAGGATCGGCTTGAACGCGCCGTCGCGGAACTTCGCGTCGAGCTGGTTGAGGCCCGTCGCGTGAATGTCGACCAGCACCTCGTCGGCCGCTGGTACAGGCTCGGGCATGTCGCCGAGCCGCAGCGACTGCTGCTTGCCGTAGCGATCAAGAACATAGGCTTTCATCTGCCCTCTCTTCAGGCGTCGGCCAGGATCGGATAGTCGGTGTATCCTTTCGCACCCCCTCCGTAGAGCGTGGAAGGGTCGAGCTGATTGAGGTCAGCGCCCGACTTCAGCCGCTCGACGAAATCGGGATTGGCGATGAAGCCGCGCCCAAAGGCGAACAGGTCCGCCTTGCCTGCCGCCAGCTGCTCCTCGGCGAGTGCCTTGTCGAAGCCGTTGTTGGCGAGGAAGGTACCGCCGAACTTACGACGCAGCGCGCCATAGTCGAACGGCTTGGCATTGCGCGGCCCACCGGTCGCACCCTCGACGACGTGGAGATAGGCGATCTTTATCGCGCCCAGCCGCTCCGCGACATGGTCGAACTGCGGCTGCTCGTCGTCCGCCGGCACGATGCCGCTCGCAGGCGAGACGGGCGACAGGCGCACGCCGGTCCGGTTCGCGCCGATCTCACCCGCGACGGCGGCCGTCACCTCGAGCAGCAGACGCGCGCGATTCTCGATCGAACCGCCATAGGCATCGGTTCGCACGTTCGCGGTCTCACGCAGGAATTCGTCGAGCAGATACCCATTGGCGCCATGCACCTCGACTCCGTCGAAGCCTGCCTCGATCGCGTTCGCGGCCGCCTGGCGGAAGCTGTCGATGATGCCGGGCAGTTCGTCCAGTTCGAGCGCGCGCGGCTCCGACACGTCGGCAAAGCCGTTGTTGACGAAGGTCTTGGCCTCGGCGCGGATCGCCGACGGGGCGACCGGCGCCGTGCCGCCGTGTAGATCGACATGGCTGACGCGCCCGACATGCCAGAGCTGGACGAAGATGTGACCGCCCTTCGCATGGACTGCGTCGGTCACCGTGCGCCATGCAGCAATTTGCTCGGGCGTGTAGAGGCCAGGCGTGTCCTGATACCCCTGCGCCTGCGCCGACACCTGCGTCGCCTCGGTGATGATGAGGCCGGCGGACGCGCGCTGTGAGTAATATTCCGCCGCATGCTCGCTCGGCAGGAGGCCGGGCGCGGCGCGGTTGCGGGTCAGCGGCGCCATGACGATACGATTGGGCAGCGTCAGCGGGCCGAGTTGGTAGGGGGAGAAAAGATCGCTCATCGTTGGTCCTAATTGCAAAAAGAGGTCAGGCTGCGGTGTAGCGCGGCGCGGGGTGGACCGAGCCGAAGTTCGGCAGCATCGCCTGACGCGCCTGATCGAATGCGTCCCACAGCGTGCCGTCGTGGAGCGGCGGGATGGTGACGCTCTCGCGGCGGTCGAAGCCGACGAGCGCGGCGTCGACCAGCTCGTTCACTTCCATCATCGGCGGAAGGCTTGCCTCATCGGCGCCGGCACGGCCCCAAAGCTCGGTGCGCGTCGCTGCCGGCAGCACGGCCTGGACGTAAACCCCCTTGGGTCCGAGTTCGAGCGACAACCCTTGGGACAGGAAGAGGACGAAGGCCTTGGTCGCGCCGTAAACGCTCATTCCGAACTCGGGCACCAATCCGACGACCGAGCCGATGTTGACGATTGCGCCCTCGCCAGCCTGCGCCAGCCGTGGAGCGATGGCGCTGGCGAGGCGGACGACCGAAGTCGTGTTGAGCGCCACCAGCCGGTCCACGGCGTCGATCGACTGATCGACGAACCCGCCGTTCAATCCCGCGCCGGCGTTGTTGATGAGCGTGCCGATCTTAGCATCGTCACGCAGTCGCGTCTCGACAGTTGCCAATTGCCCGGCGTCGGTCAGGTCGGCGGGTAGCACGTCGACGGCGACGCCATGCGCCGACGACAACTTCGTCGCCAGCGCGTTCAGCCGCGCCTCGTCGCGGGCCACCAGTACGAGATCGTGGCCGCGCTTGGCGAAACGATCAGCATAGGTGGCACCGATCCCGGTCGAGGCGCCGGTGATGAGAATGGTCGGCTTGGTCATCCTGTTGCCCTTTGCGGCTGAAGCATTATATTCATGACAGTCGTCACGATAAGGGTTTATGTGATGGCGATCATGAATATGTCAACCGGGTGATCGGAGATTTTCGCATGCGGGTCAGTCGTGACCAGATGGCGATGAACAGGGTCCGCATCCTCACCGAGGCAAGCCGGCTGTTCCGGGAGCGAGGCTTCGATGCGGTGACCGTGTCGGAGGTGATGAAGGCCGCCGGGCAAACCCACGGCGGCTTCTACAGCCACTTCGCGTCCAAGGACGATCTGGTCGCGCAGACGGTCGCGTTCGCGCTCGACGGCGAGGGTGAGACCATGCCTGATCTGCAAGGCTGGATCGACGTCTATCTGTCGCCGCTGCATCGTGATCATGCCGGCGAAGGATGCCCGACGGCGAGCCTGGCCGGGCTGATGCGCCAGCAGACCCTGGAAGCGCGCGCGGCGATGGCCAAGGGCCTGGACGCGCAGATCGACCGGCTTGCGCGCTCCTTGCCCGTGGGAAATGCCGTCGAGCGCCGGCGCGAAGCGATCGGGCGGTGGTCGGCGATGGTGGGCGCCCTCGTCATGGCGCGCGCGGTCGACGATCCGGCGCTGGCCGACGAGCTGCTGACCAGCACGCGGGCGTGGATCGGGGCCGCAGGCGATGCCGACAGCGACATATCAGGAGAAACCAGCCGATGAACGTGACGCTGGCCCGTGCCGATCTGGACGGCCACGACCAGCTTGCGGCGCTGGTGGCACCGCAACGATCCGGGCTGTCGCTAACGGCGCATGTCAATCTCGATAAAGTGCAGGAGAGCGAGCGATGAGCGAAACAATGTCCGAGGCAGACGGTCTGGCGCAGGTCAGGGCGCTGCTCGCTACCGGCCGGCAACCATCGATGGGGGAGAAGATGGGCGTATCCCTCGTCGAGGTCGATCGCGGGCGGTCGGTGTTCGAGGGGCGGCCCGATGCGAGCGTCCTCAACCCAATGGGAGGCGTGCACGGCGGCTACGCCGCTGCAATGCTCGATAGCGCCTGTGGCATCGCCGCGCATTCAAGCCTGAAGGCCGGGCAAGCCTATACGACGCTGGAACTGAAGATATCCTACATCCGGGGGCTGACCAAGGAGAGCGGGCTATGTCGCGGGGAGGGACGCATCGTCTCGGTCGGTCGACGCGTCGCCTTCGCCGAGGCCACTCTTCACGACGAGCGCGGACGCTTGTGCGCGACGGCTACATCCACGCTGCTGGTGTTCGAGGCCCCGCCGTCACCCTGACGTATCGGCCAGCCGATGCACAAGCCTTCAGGCGCTCGCGGAGCCGGTGCGTTTGGTTTGACAGAGCCGTTGCGCCCGCTGGTCGACGCCGAGCGCTGGGACAAGACCGCGACCTACCTCGCGGTGCAGGAGCGCGAGGCGCGCTGGTGGCGTGACGCGAGCCTGGCCTATTGGATGTCGGTCAACGACCACTCGCTGCCCGCCGGCGCGGCGCCGCCCGAGCACGACCTCGCCTGGTACAAGGCACAGCACTTCCCCTACGCGCCAGGTCACCCGGAATGAGAAGATGGACGCGCGCGAGGCCGAAAGGGGCGTTCTCCTGCTATTGCGAACCAAGCACCAGCGTGCCGCTACGGAACCTTACCGATGACCAGCTTCACGCCGATGCTGCAACAAAGCCTTTCCAATTGCCGCGTCAGCAACGGTGGCCATGAGCGCGTAGCCCGCACGTAAGGGATGAATACCGTCCTCCGTCAGCTCGCGGCGCATCAAACCGCGCTGGTCGACCATCGCGGTGTAGTAGTCAGCGTAGACGTAACCGCGCCGGAGGCAAAAAGCCCGTAGCCAATCGTTGAGCCTGCGTAACCTCGCCGGATCGCGCTCGCGGAGCACGTCGACCGCCGCAGGCGTGTCGCCGTTGACTGGTAACAATGATCCAAAGACCGCAGCGATGCCGTGGCGGTCCGCCAAGTCACCCAGCGCCTCCCAATTGGCCTCGATCTCCTCATCACTCCCCTGCTGGAGAAAGCCCTGCACATCGTTCACGCCGGCGAGAACCACCACCACCGCGGCTTGCAGCGAGACGACATCCTGGTGGAACCGTAGGACCAGCTGGCTGGTCACTTGGCTGCCGATACCTCGATTCACGTAGGGCCTGCCGGGGAACGATCGCGCGAGGTCCCAGCGGTCCGTGATGGAATCGCCGAGGAAGACGACGCGACGCTCGCCTACGTGCGGCGCGCCGAGCGTACGATTGCGCTCGGCGTAGATGTATCGCTCGCCAAAGTCTTGCATCAGGCTGGGCACCAGCCGGGCACGGAACGGCCCCAGCCAGGGCCCCCAGTCTCGCTCCGGTACGGTCCGTCGCTCGGGTGAGCTCTGATAGACGGGCTCGGCCAAACACGACGCGGCTCCCACGAACACGAAGGAAGCGGCGGCTACGCTTCGCAGCACCAGCATACCAGATCGCAACACCCTATCGCCCTCCTTCGGCTCGTCTTTTTTTTGGCCGTACCTCGCTAGTACCACGAGATTTCATATATAAATATGCTCAAAGATACTCTAGTGAACGTTCTCGGGTGCCGCTGCGGCTGCGGTGAGACGCCGACAGAGAACACACCGACCGGCGACGTCGCGCCGGCAAAGGAGGACGAGGATGATGACGGCAACCGGGTTCATCGTGCGCGATGCACGCGCGCGACTGGCGCTGACGGCTTCCACCCTTGCGTTGCTCATGGCGGGTACGCCTGCGGTGGCGCAGGCTGGCTCCGCCACGGCGCCTCAAGCGCAGGGCGCAAGCAGCGGCGTAACCGCGCCAAGCGGCGACCAGGGCACCGTCGATCCCAACAGCGGGAACAGCGATGCAAGCGGCGGTGACATCGTCATTACCGGCGTTCGCGCGAGCCTCAGCAGCGCGCAAGGGATCAAGCGCAACGCCGACCAGATCGTCGACTCGATCGTCGCCGAGGACATCGGCAAGCTACCCGACCGGAACGTCGCCGAGGCATTGCAGCGGATCACCGGCATCCAGATCCAGCGCAGCTTCGGCGAGGGAAGCTCGATCGCGATCCGCGGGCTCAGCCAGGTGCGCACCGAGATCAACGGCCGCGACGTGTTTACCGCCAACAATGGCCGCACGCTGAGCCTGGAGGACGTACCCTCCGAGCTGCTCGCCGGCGTCGATGTCTACAAGAATCCCTCGGCCAATCTGATCGAGGGCGGCATCGGCGGCCTCGTGAACCTGCGCACCCGTAAGCCGTTCGATTTCAACGGCTTCAAGCTCTCCGCCAGCGCGACCGCCAATTACTACGACCTGTACGACGGCACCAAGCCGCAGGCGAACCTGCTCGTGTCGGATCGCTGGCAGACCGGCGTCGGCGAAATCGGTGTGCTCCTCGACGTCGCCTATCAGGAGACCGCGTTCCGCCAGGACCAGATATCGAGCCAGCCCTTCTACCTGCTCAACGACCAGCTGAACGCAAGCGGCGCGCCGGTCAATGCAACCGACTATGCCACCGCCCAGGGGCTCGGCCGGCTAGGCCAGCCGACCTACCTCTCGCACGGCGTCGGCATCGGCCAGTATCTCGGCGACCGCCGCCGCCTCGGCATCGACGCCGCGGTGCAGTGGCGCCCGACCGACACGATCGACGTCACCGCCGAATATGTCCGGTCGGACTACAAGTTCCGCTACGGCGACTACAGCTTCTTCGCCTATACCGGAGACAATCCGATCACGCCGGACTTCGCTCAGCCGTTCACCTACGACAGCGAGGGCAATTTCCGAAGCGGCACGTTCGTAAACGTGCCGGTCAATGCCAACACCAGCCTTGAGCAGCGCCACTCGGTCACCAGCGATTACTCGCTCAACGCGAAGTGGCGGCCAAGCGACCGGCTGACGATCAACGGCGACTTCCAGTACATCCGCGGCGTCACCGATGGTCAGCGCTCGATCGTCATTCTCGGCTCCACCGCCGAGCGGCTGACCACCTCAGTCGGCAGCGGCGTGCCGTCGATGATCATCTCGCCCGACAACGATCCCGCCAACGGCAACGGGCTGGTCAGCGATCCGGCCAATTACGCCTCGGGAGCGGGCTATCTCGACCATATCGAGCATTCGGTCGGGACCGAACATGCCGGGCGCCTCGACGCCGAATACAAGGTCGACGGCGGCTTCGTGAAGTCGCTCGCGGGCGGCCTGCGCTATACCGATCGCTCGGCAGTGACCGACAGCTCGACCTATCAATATTACGGCCTCACCCGCGCGCTCTCGCCCGATCTCTACGAGCAGCGGCTGTTCCGCGGCGATCTTTACCGCGGCTTTCAGGATGTGCCCGCGAGCGCGGTCTTCTTCAATCGCGATACTGTGCTCGATTACGGCGCCACTCGCCAGGCGCTCGCACCCTTTGTAGACACGTCGCAGCGTCAGTCACTGCTCGACGGCGTCGGTTACGCGCCGTCCGACCGCAACACGCAGGGCGAGAAGACGTATACCGCCTACGGCGTGGCGCGTTTCGGCACCGGGGGTGGCGTTCCGATCGACGGCAACATTGGCGTGCGCGTCATCAAAACCAAGGTCAGCACCGCAGGCTTCGTCGGCTCGTCTCCCCGGGTGCAGACTGGGACGGATGCCACGACCGGTGCGCCAGTCTTCGGCAACGGCCCGATCACCTTCAATCCCGTCAACGTCGACTCTGATTATACCAAGGCGCTGCCAAGCCTGAACCTGACGTTCCACTTTACCGACGAGCTGCAGCTGCGCGTCGCCGCGTCCAAGGCGCTGACCCGGCCGGGCTTCGACCAGCTCAACCCCAATATCACGATCTTCGAGAACAATCCCGCCAACGGTCAGCGCACCGCCACCTCGGGCAACGCCGACCTACGCCCGCTTACCGCGGACCAGCTCGACGCTAGCCTGGAATATTACTTCTCTCGCACCGGATCGATCTATGCGGCGGGCTTCTACAAGAAGGTCGACGGCTTCATTGCCACGATCACCGCACCCGAAACTTACTCGTTTAATGGTGTCGACTACGTCTATCAGGTCACGCGCCCCGTCAACGGCGACGATGGAACGATCAAGGGCTTCGAAGTCGGCGGCAACACCTTCTTCGACTTCTTGCCGGGATGGCTGTCGGGGTTCGGCACGCAGGCGAACTTCACCTTTGTCGACAGCAAGGCGCCATCGCCGGATGCGCAGGACACGAGCGGCGCTGCGTTGACCGTGCCGCTCGAGCAACTGTCGAAGTACAGCTACAATCTCATCGGTTTCTACGATCGCGGGCCGCTGTCGGCTCGGGTGGCCTACAATTGGCGCTCTAAGTACGTCGTGACAACACGCGGCAATGGTTCGGGTAACCTGCCGATTTTCAACGACGCGCGCGGTCAGCTCGATGCCTCTGCCACGGTCACGGTAACACCAAACTTCGCTCTGACAGTAGACGGTATCAATCTGACGAATACGGAGAACCGAACCTATTACGGTGTTGCAAGCAGGCCGCAGTCTTCGGTACTCAATGATCGCCGCGTGAGCATAACTGCACGACTGACGTATTAGGACAATCTCTGAGCCCTGCTTACGTTCATCTACGGGGGAAGTGACGTGATTAAATTGCGATATACCAAGTTAGAATAACCACCACGCAGAAAAAGGAGGGATTGGACATGCAGTTTCATCGTCGGACAGTCCTTGGGACCGGCCTAGTGGGTGCTGCCAGTCCTCTCGTGGCGAGCGAAGCCGCTGCCGTTCCAATGTCCTCAGCACTGCGGCCGGCGAAGGTGCCGCCTCCGCCTCGCCCGGCGTTGAACGTTTGAGCGCTTCAAAGCCAAGCCCGCCACCAAAGGAGCTTATGGCGAACGACCCACATTCGGCCATTCGCGGCGTCGGGTCGAGTCGCTTACTTCCGCCGCTCATTCATGTTGTGCGGAAGGCACTCACGGGCGTCGAATTTGCCTTCGCAGCCCTCCCCGACCTTCCCGAAAACGATAGAGAAATGAGAAAGGCCAATCGTTCCCAAAACCCGTATTTGGGAAGGTTCAGCCATCGATGGTCGGCCCAAGCGCCTCGATGATCCGACATTCGGCCACGGTGCCGCCGTCACAGGAATCAATTACCGCCTTTAGCTCGCGGCGAAGTGCGGTCAGATCGGCGAGCTTGCGCTCCACCTGCTGGGCTATAGCGTCGGTGGCAGCATCGGGCATGCTGCCGGGCGCGAAGACGATGGGGATCGTGGGTGTGGCGGCACTGATCGCCAACCTGGTCTGCGCCGCTCTGCTCTGGCGGCATCGAAGCGGCGACGCCAACCGGCAATCGGTCTGGATATGCTCGCGGAACGACGCGATCGGCAACGTCGCCGCCGTTGCCGCGGCGTTCGGCGTGTTCGGCACCGGCACGGGCTGGCCGGATATCGCGGTCGCCGCGATCTTCGCCGGCCTCGGCGTCTCCGGGGGCTGGCAGATCATCCGCAAGGCGCGGGTCGAGCTGGCTCAATCCGCACCGAACCGGAAGCGGACGCCGCCATTGATCGTGCGACCGTCGAGCGGCCCCCAGGCATCAACGGTCCACGCCCCGTCCGGCGCGCGCCGGGGCAGCAGCGGCGGATCGTAGCGGGTCTGGCGGACGTCCAGCAGGTTCTCGGCGTTGAGGAACAGGCTGACCTTGCCCAGCTTCAGCTCGCCCATCGCCCCCAGTTCGACATAGGAACGGCTCCGGCTGCGATAGGGATTGTCCTCAAGGCTCTGACGTCCGGTGTAATAGGCCTCCAGCCCGATCCGGCCGCGGTCGTGCTTCTCCCACACCGCCGTCAGCCCGGCGGTATTGCGCGGGGTGAGCGGGACCAAGCGCCGGCCGATGCCGTCCGGGTTCGGTTCGCGCGCGTCGGTGCGGACATAGCTTCCGGTGAAGGTAATGGCGTTCAGACGGTAGCGCAGCAGGAGCTCGGCTCCGCGTGTGCGCGTCACGCCATCGGCGTTGACCAGCTCGGCGCGGGTGGCGCTCACGTCGCGGAGCTGGACGGCATGGTCGATGTTCGACCCAAACAGCGTCAGGCTCGCTTCGATCGCCCCGCGCGTATAGCCGAAGTCGATCGAGGCGGTGTCGGCCGTCTCGGCTCGCAAGCCGCGCAGCGGCGCGATCCGCGACAGCCCGGCCGCCTCCACCTCTTCGATGAACGGCGTGGGCGCGTAAAATCCCCGGCCGAGCGACGCGCGCACGGTGAAGGGTCCGGGCCGGAACAACGCCGACACGCGCGGGCTGATCCGCGTGCCGTATTCGCTGTGATCATCGAGGCGGGCGCTGCCCGCCAGCGTCAGGTTCGCCGACAGCTTCTGCTCGGCCTGCACGAACAGCGCGGGCACGCGGTAGGTGTAGTCGAAAGCTGGGAAGGTGCGCGAGCAATAGCTGTCCACTTGGTAGGCAGCACCGGCGAGCCAGGTCGTGCCGCTGGTGCCGCCGCCCAGCGATGCCTCGGTCAGGACGGTGTTGTGGCGATCGTTCTCGATCACGTCGCCAAAGGTATGTCGGTGGGCCTGGGTGACACCCGACGCGCGCAGATAGAACGTGCCGACGCCCTCGATCGGGGCCTGCGCGTTGAGGCCGACGTCGAACCGTCGGCTGCGCTAATTCTGGGCGAAGGGCGAACCGTCCGGTACTACGCGGTCGGGCAGCGTGCCGCCGCGACGCTGCTCGGCGAGCGCGCCGACGGTCAGATAAGCTTTTGCGCCGCTCGCGCCCTCCCAGAATAGCCGCGGCCGGATCGTCCAGCGATCATAGCCGGGTATGTTCGCCCAACCGTCGCCATCTATGTCCTGCCGGTCCTGCCGGTTGAACCCGCCGGTTAACGAGTAGCTGAGCGTGTCGGTCAGCGGACCCGAGTTATAGGCGGTCACGTCTTGGCCGCCCCGGCTCGTTGCGTTCAGCAGCAGCTCGCCTTGCTGCGCCGGCGACGGCCGCCGCGACACGAGATTGACGACGCCGCCCAGCGCGGACGGGCCGTAGAGCGCCGACGCCGCCCCCTTGATGATCTCGACCTGGCCCAGGTCGGTCGGCGGGATCTGGAGAAGGCCGATGGAAGGGGTCTGCCCGCCGTAGAGCGGCAGGCCATCGGCGAGGATTTGGATGTAACGGCCCTTTAACCCCTGAACCCGGACATTTGCCGCTCCCAGCGCCGGCGATGTGACCTGGACACGCAGGCCAGGCGTCTCGTTGACCAGCATGGCAATGTTGCCGGGCACCATCGCGATCTTCTCTTCGATCTCCTCCCGGTCCAGCACCTCGACGCGGATCGGCTCGTCCTGCACACGACGACCGGTACGGGTCGCCTGCACGACGATCTCCTCGCCTTCCTCGGCTTCCTCTACAGATTCTTGCTGTGCTGGTGTCGCAGGTCGATCCTGTGCTGCTGCGGCGGTCGCCGTCAGGGCCAAGCTCGCAAACGAAAGTGACGACGCCACCAAGCTGTTGGCGTTCATCCGATATCGCACATCACCGTCCTCAACATGGACGGCGCGGTCATCGCGACGCTGAGCGAGGAAGCGCCATAAGGGCTCTAGCTGCTACAGGGTCAAGCGGACCCCTTCATTCCCGATTGGGAACGCGACGCGGGGAAGAGACCGCGCCGATCGTACCCCCAGGCGCCCGGGGCACCCGCTTTCCCAAGATATGTCCCCGAATGCACGTTCCCGAAACGGCTAAGTGGAGACGGAGAAATGGGAAAGTCGCGAGCTTCCCAGAGCAGCAAGTTGTGGAAAACCGATGGGCGTCGGGAACGGCCAAGATGGGCTATTAGGCGGTCAGCCACTCCTCGGCCGGGGAGACCCACAATCGATCACTCAGGCGCCCCTGCCCCGCTTCTCAACTCAGGCGCCCCTCCCCGCTCCTCAACTCCGCCCGCTCGTTCACCTCACCGCTCTAATCGCCGTTTCGCTTCAGGGCGACGAACTCACGAAGATCGCCGCTAGTGTAGATGGCAGGGTCAAGCGTCCGGGTACCCGCTCGGGGCGAGTAGCGGCTCGCCCGTTTACGCGTTTCAAACTGCTAGAGGCAGGCCTGGATGAGCCGACCGTGATGTCCGAAGAACGCTTTTTTCAGCGCGATCTGCTTCTCGCGTGCCATCATAGAACATCGCTTATTTTGTCGGATTGGAAGAAAAAAAGCTTCGGGAGAGTGCACACTGACGTTAACCGCGGATGAACGGCTATTCTTGGCTCGGCCGGATTTGGGGGTATGTCATGAACCGTTCCGCCGTCCTGATTACGGCTGCAGCGCTTGCGGCTTTTGGCACCGGCGCGGCATCCGCCGCCACTATCGTCCAGAACGATAACGAGGTCATCTTGCGCGGCTTCGATGGGTTCGACACCCGCCTGGGGCAACTCGACAAGGTGACGCTCGATATCAGCGTGACCAAGTACCGGATGTGGGGGGTGCAAACCGCGACCGCGATGACTGCGCCGATCACGTGGAGCGCGACAGGTCAGTGGCAGTTGAGCAGCTACAATCCGGCGATCGCATCGGTGCTGGTGCCAATCTCGGGTTCGGGCACGACCACAGTCACCACCCAACCGCTGGGAGGGCCGCTCTACACCGGCTTCATGGACGTACAACTGTCAGGTACCGCGTCGCTCACATTTGACACTGCGTTGTTCGTCGGAAAGCGAAATACCTTCACCGGGTTCGATCTCGGTTACTTCTATTCGACGCCAAGCGATACGGTGTTCACTGGGATGGCCGGCGCCACTTATCGCCAGGTTCCCGGCGGATGTTCGGTGCTGTGGAATGCGGGTGCGGAAGATCTGTGCGGGTGGCTAAACTTCAAGCTGACCTACGACTATACGCCGCCGGTGCCGGAACCTGCGACGTGGGCGATGATGCTAAGCGGGTTCGCCATCACCGGCGCGGCCCTGCGCCGGCGCCGGCGGCAGGTCGCGATGGCCTGACGCCGGAGCGGCTTCCGATCAGGTTGAATCATTGGGGTGACACGAATTTGCGTCGCCGCGTAGAAGATGTCCGGAAGGCCGTGACGATGGCTCAACATGGTCGAAAGCCGTTCAACGACGACCCATATGCAGCCGTTCAGATGCGCTTTGTCGCTCGTCACTTCCGATCACTCGTTCATCTCGCACAAGGCAGAACTGATACCGGTATAGCTTGGCAACCGGCGGCTAACCACGGCTCCCGAACGCTTCGTCCAGCATACCGAGCGCCGCACGCACCGCTGGGTTGACCCGGCGGCTCTCCGGCCAGAGCGCCGTGATATTGTTACGCTCCACCGCGAAGTCGGCCAGCACCGGGACCAGCTCGCCGCGCGCGACATATGGTGCCGTGACGAACGTGGCGCCCATGCCGATGCCGGCACCGGCGGCGAGCATGGCAACGAGGGCCTCGCTGACGTCGACGGTCAGTGTTGAGGGCGGGACGACCTCGACCACCTTGCCTCCGATCCGAAACGGCCAGCGCAGCGGCTGCCCGGTGCTCTGATAGCGAAGCGTGACCGTATCATGATCGGCCAGGTCGTCTGGGTGCGTCGGGATCCCGCGCTCGGCGAGGTAGGCAGGGGATGCGAAGCAGCAGAGCTGCACCGGCGCCAGTTTACGCGACAAGAGTTGCGAGTCAGCGAGGTCGCCGATGCGGACGGCGATGTCGATCCCCTCCTCGACGATGTTCACGAAGCGGTCGCTCAGCCGCAGGTCGATCGACAGCTTAGGATATCGACGACGGAACGCAGGGAGCGCCGGCGCGATCACGTGCACCCCGATCGGCAGCGAGGTCGCGATCCGCAAGCTGCCCGACGGCTCCGATCGCGTAGACGCCGCTACCTGCCCGATCTCCTCCGCGTCGCGCAGCAGCCGGACTGCCGGTTCGTGGAGCTCTCGCCCCTCCGCGGTCAGCGTCAACGAGCGAGTTGTACGCGTGAACAGCGGGACGCCGAGCTGCTTCTCGAGCCGCTGGACGCTCTTGCTGACCGCCGAGGGTGAGATCGACAGCGACTGTGCAGCGGCGGTGTAACTGCCCAGCGTTCCCGCGCGCGCGAACGCGAGGAGGCCAGTGAGCCGGTCAAGCGCTATTTGTTCCTTCACGGCATCACTAAATCGCCACTCGCCACCATTATCAACCCTACGCCCCGATCGTACCTTGTGCCGCATGGACGTGACGAAGGAGATGGTGGTGAGCGAGACAATGATGGCTGTACGGCTGCATGCATTCGGCGGACCCGACGTTTTGCGCTACGAGGAGGCGCCGCGCCCGGCTATCGGACCGGGCGAGGTGCTGGTTCGGGTTCACGCGGTCGGCATCAATCCGCCCGACCTGTACCTGCGCGACGGCTACCGGACGATGCCGCCCGAGTGGCAGCCTCATCCTGCATTCCCGATCATCATCGGCACCGACGTGTCGGGCGTCGTGGTCGCAATGGCGGATGACGTGGCCGGCTTCGCCGTTGGAGATGAGGTCTTCGCGATGGTGCGGTTCCCGGAAGACCTGATGAAGGGCAGCGATGCCTATGCCCAATACGTCAGGGTGTCCGCCAAGGAACTTGCCCACAAGCCCGTGGGCATCGACCATATCCACGCGGGCGCTGCCCCCATGTCGCTGCTGACGGCATGGCAGTTCCTGATCGACCTCGGCCATGACGCGCCTAACCCGTTCCAGTCGTTTCGCCACGAACCCGTGCCGCTTGCGGGCAAGACGGTGGTGGTCAACGGCGCTGGCGGTGGGGTGGGGCACCTGCTCGTCCAGCTCGCCAAATGGCAGGGCGCGCACGTCATCGCTGTCGCGTCCGGCGAGAACGCAGCGCTCATGCGCGATCTCCATGTCGACCGTTTCGTCGACTATAACAAGGAGGCGGCCGAGAAAGTGATCCAAGACGCGGACCTTGTCGTCGACGCTGTCGGCGGCGCCAATATGGAGCGGTTCCTCCGAGTCCTCAAACCCGGAGGCGCGCTGTTCCTCGTCAACCCGCTTGGCTTCACCGGTCATGACGAGGCCCGCGAACGCGGCATCATCGTGTCATCCACCCAGGTGCGCTCGAACGGGCCGCAGCTTCAAGAAGCGGGTCGCCTGCTTGAACAAGGTACGGTCCGCGTCGTAGTGGACAGCCACTACCCTCTGGCCGAGGCGGCACTCGCCCACATGCGCGCCGCTAGGCGTGGCATCCAGGGGAAGATCGTTTTGAGGTGGTGAACGGCATCCCCGAGGGCGGCAAGATCGCGCAGCTCGCCGGGGTCCCATGTGCCGTAACGCCAGACTACGCGCCCGAGGAAATGTTCGAGATGGCCAACAAGCTGTATTATAAGTCGCGCTGATCCATCAGGTCGACGATTGCCCAGGTGACCGGTGAGGAGCCCATGGCTCGCAATGGCGGGACGCCGGTTGCCTGGACCACCCGTGAAAGGAAGAAGGATGGACGACCGTAAGCCTATGCCGGTAGACGGCGGAGACCGCCTGAAGGGCGCCCCCGACGGTCTCAACATCGACAATCCCAGCGGCCGGAGCGAGCAGGGCGAGAGCGGCGGCGGCAGTCACCCCAGCGGCCGTGACGACCGCGACGGCGAAGGGGCCCGGAACCATGGCGGTCAGTCGAACATCGGCTATCATGGCGGTAGCCAGGCAGGCGAGGACGGCGCCGCCAACGTCAACGCCGCTGCGCGTGGCGATGACGATTTTAGCGGCCAGGGTGAGCAAAGGCCGAAGCCTGGTCCCCCGGGGCCTGACCAGGACGACGACGGTTCGCGTATCCGCGCTGTGACAGCGCTGGGGCGCACGGTCGCGGTTCAGAACATGTCCGGCATCGCCGCGGCCGCCGGGACGACCGGCAGCGCGGGACAGAAGGCGGCCGATGAGGAAAGACCCGGTGCCGGCTGATCCGACCCCCTCCTCTCCAGCGTCCATTCGGTGACAGAATTTCGGAGCGAACCCGCATGGTGATCAAGGCAGTCCTGTTCGATATCGACGGCACTCTCGTGGACAGCAACGACTATCACGTCGCGGCGTGGCAGGCGGTGTTTCGCCGGATCGGCGCTGACTTCGACGATCAGGTCGTGCACGATCAGATCGGCAAAGGCACCGATATGCTGGTGCCGACGCTGCTGCCCGAGACCGACGAGGCGGAGCAGGAAGCCCTGGGTGAGGAACACGGCAGGATCTTCAAGGCGCGGTTCCTGAGCCAGGTGACGCCCTTCGCCGCCGCGCGGCAGTTGCTCGTGGCGGTCAAGGACAGCGGGCGGCAGGTCGTCCTCGCGTCCTCCGCCTCGTCGGCAGAGCTCGACCATTATCTCGGACTGCTGGACGCGCGCGAGATCGTCGGCGTCTCGACCACCTCGGACGATGTCGAGAAGACCAAGCCCGCGCCCGACATCTTCACCACCGCGCTCGAGAAACTGGCGCCGCTCGGCGCGAGCGAGGTGATCGTCGTGGGCGACACGCCCTATGACATCGAAGCCGCCGCCAAGTGCGGGATCGCCGCCGTCGGCGTCCGCTCGGGCAAGTTCACCGACGCCGCGCTGAGCGAGGCGGGCGCCGTCGCATTGTACGACGATGTCGCCGCTCTGCTGGCCGATTTCGCGCACTCGCCGCTTAACCGCTGACGATAGCGGGACAGGCCTGCCTAGCTAGGCAAGCCGCCCCCCCCCCTACCGACAGGCCTGGCTCACTTCTCCGCGATCTCGCCGCCTCCGAACTCGGCGAAGGCGGCGCGGACGTCATCCGCCAGATCGTCGTCCTCGACGTCGACCGACACCGATACCCTGCCCTCAAGCGCGGCATCGTCGCGGTGTTCCGCGGTCGGCGCTCCGGCCTCCGTGTCGGAGCCGGCCTCCTCGACGCCCACGGTGTTGTCAGGGCCGTCGGCCGCGATGAAGATGTCGGTGCGCTCGATCCGAAACTGCTGGACCAATCGCTCGACCGTCATCTCCGCGTCGCGCCGCGTGTCGAAGCTCGCGCTCAGGCTCGTGCCCATGATGTTTTCCTCTCGTGATGCGGTTCGTGTCAGCGGGCGGGACGTCGTGTCCGCTCCGCCCTCTCCCGGACGTCGGTAGGCAGCCGTCTCCGCCCGGAATGTGGGTGTCCACCCTAAGATGTCCCCGCTTCCCTCCGCCAACGCCATGGCACCAACTTCGGGCGCATGACCCCTCGAATGATTGTATTATCGAGATTGGTGAGCGCTCGCTGCATGGTGCGGGCCTCAAACGCGGTCAGGATCGTTGTCCTTTCTCAGACGCATCGCCGAGCCGCGATGTTGACCCCTGACATGGAGATCTCCGATGCGCGCACTTTGCTGGCATGGAACGGGCGACGTCCGCGTCGACACCGTTCCCGAGCCCGAAATACAGCACCCGCGCGATGCCATCATCAAGGTGACGGCATGCGCAATCTGCGGGTCCGATCTTCACCTGCTCGACGGCTACCAGCCGACGATGGTGGCGGGCGACATCCTCGGCCACGAGAACATGGGCGTCGTCGTCGCGCTCGGATCGGAGGTCACCAACCTCAAGATCGGTGACCGCGTGGTCGTACCCTTCACGATCAGCTGCGGCGACTGCTTCTTCTGCCGCAAGGGCCTGTTCTCGGCGTGCGAGCGCACCAACCCCAACGCGGAGATGGCGATCAAGGCGATGGGCCACTCGCCCGCGGGCCTGTTCGGATTCAGCCACATGCTCGGCGGCTATTGCGGGGGCCAGGCCGAGTACCTGCGCGTGCCCATGGCGGACGTCGGCCCTATCAGGGTGCCCGACAGCGTGACCGATGAGCAGGCGCTGTTCCTCTCCGACATCTTCCCGACCGGCTACATGGCGGCCGAGAACGCGCAGATCGAGCCCGGTGATACCGTCGCCATCTGGGGTTGCGGGCCGGTCGGTCAGTTCGCGATCCGCTCCGCGCTGATGCTTGGGGCAGGCCGCGTCATTGCCATCGATGAAGTGCCCGAGCGTCTCGCGATGGCCGAGGCCGGCGGCGCGGAGACGATCGACTTCTCGCAGGTCGAAGATGTCTACGACGAGCTGCAGTTCCGCACCAAGGGCCGTGGTCCCGACAGCTGTATCGATGCCGTCGGCTGCGAGGCGTCGGCGCACGGTTCGGCGGACTCGGTGCTGGACAAGGTCAAGGCGGCGACGTTCCTGGCCACCGATCGGGTGCACGTCCTCCGCGAGGCGATCATGAGCTGCCGCATGGGCGGCACCGTGTCGATCCCGGGCGTGTACGTCGGAATGGGCGACAAGATCCCGATTGGCGCGATGATGAACAAGGGCCTGACCATCAAGACCGGGCAGACCCATGTGCAGCGCTACACGGCACCCTTGCTCGCACGCATCGAAGCAGGCGACATCGACCCGAGCTTCGTCGTCACGCATCCGGCCAGCCTCGAGGATGCGCCCGCGATGTACGAGAAGTTTCGCGACAAGAAAGAGGGCGTCATCAAGGTCGTCTTACGTCCCCATAGCTGACGCACGCCGGGGCTGATCGAGCGAGTGTTGTGAAAGCAACTAAACTCCGCGCGACAGCGGCGAGTTTCTATCCCGTTCGCTTGCTCAAGGGCAGGCGAACGAAGGCAATCTCGGAACCCGACCGAGAGAGGTCGCCGCACTGACAGCCCTAGGTTGGTAGCTGAGGGACCTTGCGATGCACAAGCCGTCGGCCGCTTGCGGAGCCGGTGCGTTTGGTTTGACGGAGTCGACCGCGGCGGGGACGCGATCAGCGTGGCGTAGGCGGCGTAGCCGCTGCCAGCCCACAAAATCCATGCACCAGCGCAGTAAACTGATCTCGCTCATGCTTATTGTTTATTATCGCGGAGCAATGTAAAAGCAGGTGCGCTTACAATGGTGCGACCGCCAACGAAGCGGCGCTCCCCCGTGGCCCGGCGTTCGCGCCCCCCTGCTCGCGCCGGGTCACACCCTCAATGAGTCGCGATGCAGGTCAGCTCGTCGCGTGCTGAAGTGCGGCGGCTGGATGGATGCCCATGCCCCAGTACCAGTTCGCCATCTACGATCGCTCTGCCGAGATCGGCAATAAAATCGAGGAGCTACCTGGCCCCGCGGAAGCGAAGTCGCTGGCAGTCGAAACCGCTGGTCAGGTATTGAAGATCGTGGACGGGGCTTTCTGGGCTGACGGGCTTTTGAAGGTCGTTGTAACCGATCAGGCGGGTACCCTGATCTGCGCCATCCTCATCAACGGCATCGACACGCCCACCGTTGGCACATCGCAGCGGCACGCGAACGGAATTGCAGACGGCGATTAGGTCAGCGTCTCCTGGCCGCCGGTCGACAGCCGCCGCACCGGTCCCGGTTGCGCGGTCCGCAGCGCCTCCGTCAAACTACTATGATATATTATAGAAAGTTAATGTACTTTAATCTAGGTTGATTGACGTAAGTCGCTTGCGGGTTCCTGATACAAATCGGACCTACAAGCGGAGACGAAGGTGTCAGAGCGCACCATGTTCATCCTTCTGGTCGAGGATGATCCAGACGTCAGCGCCATCACAGTCATGGCGCTACACCTTGATCCTCATCTCACAGTTACATCCATGTCGACTGGTGCTGATGCACTTCGGCATCTGCAAAACTCACCCAAACCGGATCTAATATTGACCGACAACAACCTGCCTGACATGGAAGGCGTGGCGCTGGTAAAAGCTGTTATGGCGTCGACGAGCGAAGCGCCTCCGGTTGCGTTTTTCACAGCGTCGGTTCGATCCTCCGACATCGCCCGCTACAAGGCCGCCGGTGCCATCGGAACGATTGCGAAGCCGTTCGATCCGATGGGCTTGGCAGCGCAGGTTCGAGCGCTGCTCCTTTCGACCTGGGGCTAAGTCGCTGCGTCGATTCTTATCCTGGCGAGGGGTTTCGTTCATCATAGCGTACTAGCAGTAGCTGGCGCTCTGACGACGAAAGGCTCCGACATGACGGACCGGAGGGACCTGGTAGAAGCCTTTGCTGTTGCTTTTACCGATGCGTTTGGCAGCCGCGCTATCGAGGTGGCGAAAAGCCAGCACGATGAGGCAGTTGGCATCGTTCGCGAGCGTTGGCAGCAAATTATAGAAGCCTGCGGCGCCCGCATGGCCTAAAGCGCAACGGCGACGCGATCAGCATGGCGCAGGCGAGTGTCGTCAAAGCAACCGCACCTCGCGCGAGGTAGGCCATGTCCTACCCCGTTCGCTTGCTCGATGGCAGGCGAACGACGGAAATCTCGAAACCTGCTCGAGAGAGTTCGCGGCACTGACAGCCTTAGGATAGTAGCTGAAGCAACCTACGATGCACGAGCCTTTAGGCGCACGCGGAGCCGGTGCGTTTGGTTGGACAGAGCCAACTTCTCCTATGCACGCTCACTCACCCGAGAGCGGCCGGTCCGCAAACCTGCCAGAAGCGATGCCGTTCCGGCCCCCGCAGACGCTGCCGAGCGCGACTCCTATACCCGCGCGATACCCGCTTGCGACGGCCGTTAGCGCCCATTTGCCGACGTTCAGCGCCTAGTATCGGCTCCCGAACTTCGGCCGTCCGTTCTACTTGCAAATATGAGGCCATACCAAGTGGCCAGTCCCGCGCGCTGTCCTGCTCCTGGGCGCGAACATAGACGGCCAATGAGAACGACCGGTCGCGCTTAATGCTAACGGCACGATTGCCGAGGAGAGCTGCGGAGCGCATGAAGGCCAATGATCACCGCCCCTCTACCCGGCGCTGCAAGCCCGGATGAACTGACCAATCGTCAGGCCCGCCTCATCATCGAGAGCGCTGTCGATTACGCGATCGTCGGCCTTGATGCCGATGGCGTTATAACCTCCTGGAACGCGGGCGCCCGCAATATCATGGGCTGGTCGACGAAGCAGGCGGTCGGCCAGTCCGTCACGCTGTTCTTCACGCCCGAGGATGCCGAGGCAGCTATACCGGCAGCGGAAATGCGGGCCGCCGTTCGCCACGGTCGGGGCCTCGACGAGCGCTGGCACATGAAGGCGGACGGCTCACGCTTCTGGGCTATCGGCGAAATGATGCCGCTTCGAAGCGCAGACGGCGAAATGGAAGGATTCGTGAAGATCCTTCGCGATCGAACCGAACAGCGCAAGGCCGCCGTAGCGCTTTCCGACAGCGAGGATCGCTACCGCACCCTGTACGACACGATCGATGAAGGCTTCTGCATCATCGAGGTGCGCTGTGACGATGCGGCGAAACCGGTCGACTATCGCTTCCTCGAGGTGAATCCGGCGTTCACCCGTCAAACCGGTCTGGTGGATGCGGCGGGCAAGTGGATGCGCGATCTGGCGCCGGACCACGAGCAATATTGGTTCGACCTATTTGGCAAAGTGGCCCTGACCGGAGAGTCGGCACGGTTCGCGCTTCCGGCACAGGCGCTCGATAGTCGCTGGTACGAGGTCTTTGCCTACCGCGTGGGTGAGCCAGAGGAGCGAAAGGTCGCGATCCTCTTCAGCGACGTCAGTCAACAGCGCAACAACGACGCCAAGATCAAGGCCAGCGAAGAGTATCTTCGAAGTGTCAACGCGACGCTGCACAAAAGCGAGGCGAACTTGAGACTGCTGCTCGATACTATCAACGAAGGATTCTATGCCGTCGATCGGGATGGAGTGACCACCAACTGTAACAGCGCCTTTCTACGGATAATGGGGTTAAAAACGGAAGAAGACGTAATCGGACGCAAACTTCATGACCTGATCCACCATTCGCACCCGGACGGTTCGGCCTACCTTGCCACGCAGTGCCCCATTTATATTGCCGCCAGCGAGGGCATTGCGGCTCATGTTCGCGAGGAGCAGTTCTTCCCTTTGGCCGGTGAGCCCGTGTGGGTGGAATATTGGGCGACCCCGGTCATCCAGGATGGTGCACTCCAAGGCGCTATCTGCACCTTCAGCGACATCAGCGAACAGCGGTTGCAAGACGACGCGAGGCGGGGTGTCGAGAAGCGCCGTACCGCGCTTCTCGCTCTCACCGACACGCTCCGCAACATGGACGATCTTGCCGCGATGTCGGAAGTCGCTTCCGATATCGTTGGAAAGACCCTCGATGTCAGCGCGGCTGGGTTTGGCAGGATTGATCCCTCCGGCGAGACTCTTGTGATCGATCGCGATTGGGCAAGCGATCCGGCTTATCGGATCGCGGGCGAGCACCCGATGCGCAATTATGGCTCATACATCGACGACCTGCTGGCGAACCGGCTCGTGGCGATCGGTAATGTACGGTCAGATCCGCGGACCGCCAGCCACCCCGAGCCATTCGAGGCGGCCGGAGTAGGTTCGCTGATCAATGCGCCGGTCGTCGAGATGGGAACCCTTGCTGCCATCTTCTGCGTCACCTCCGATCGTGTGCGCGACTGGGGTAACGACGAGATCGCTTTCATGCGCGAGGCCGCTGAGCGGACTCGCACTGCGATCGAACGGCGCCGCGCCGAGCAGCAGCTCAAGGCATTCGCCGATACGCTCCGACAGCAGGTCGAAGAACGCACGCAGGAGCGTGACAGGGTCTGGCAGGTCAGCCGCGATATGCTCGGTGTGGCGGACGATCAAGGCGTCTGGCTCAGCGTCAATCCGGCGTGGTCGGACATCCTCGGCTGGCCCGAAGACGCGTTCGTCGGCAAGACGTCCGAGTGGATCGAACATCCTGACGACGGCGCGAAGACCCGCAAGGAGGTCAAGCAGCTGGCGGCAGGCCATGCGACCATGTTCTTCGAAAACCGGCTTCGCACCAAAGCCGGCGACTATCGTGACCTGTCGTGGTCGGCAGTGCCAGCGGGTGGTTTGCTGTATTGCGTGGCCCGCGATGTGACCGAGCAGAAGGAGCGTGATGCCGCTCTCCTCAAGGCGGAGGAACAGCTGCGGCAAAGCCAGAAGGTCGAGGCGGTCGGTCAGCTTACCGGAGGCGTGGCCCACGACTTCAACAATCTGCTGACGGTCATCCGGGGATCGGTCGATCTTCTGCGGCGGCCCGCGCTTTCCGACGAGAAGCGGGCACGCTACATCGACGCGATCGCCGACACCGCCGATCGCGCCACGCGGCTGACAAGCCAGCTGCTGTCGTTCGCACGGCGACAGGCGCTCAGAGCCGAAATCTTCGACGTCGGCGCCAGCATCGTCGATCTTCGCGACATGCTCGACACGCTTACCGGCACCCGGATCAGGATAGGGGTGGAAATGGGAGAAGGGCCGTGCCTGGTGAACGCCGATCGCAGCCAGTTCGACACGGCTATCGTCAACATGGCCGTCAATGCGCGGGATGCGATGAACGCTGAAGGCGTTCTCACGATTGGTGTTCATGAGGCGAGCGGTATCCCGGCGACCCGTACCCATCCTCCCGTTCCAGGCCGCTTCATCGCCGTCTCGATCTCGGACACGGGCTCGGGGATCGCCGCGGATCAGGTCGATCGAATCTTCGAGCCGTTCTTCACCACCAAAGGCGTCGGCCATGGCACTGGGCTGGGCCTGAGCCAGGTGTTCGGCTTTGCCAAACAGTCGAGCGGGGATGTGCTCGTCCGGAGCGAGGTCGGCAAAGGGTCAACGTTCACGCTCTATCTGCCGACGGCTGCCGAGGGAGAGCAACACATCCCACATCTGCAGCGCAACGGCGCTGCTCCACTCGCCGAGGGTGCCTGCATTCTCGTCGTCGAGGACAACAGCGAAGTCGGTTCATTCGCGACCCAGGCGTTGGCGGAGCTTGGCTTCAAGACCCGTCTCGCCGTCGATGCTGCCAGCGCGTTGGTGGAATTGGGGAACGACGGCGCAGGCTTCGATCTGGTGTTCTCCGACGTGGTGATGCCGGGCATGTCGGGCATCGAACTTGGGCTGGAGATTAAAGCTCGGCTACCGCACCTTCCGGTCGTGCTAACTAGCGGGTATAGTAGCGTCCTAGCCGGCCAGGATAGTCTCGAGTTCGAGCTGCTTCACAAGCCTTATTCCCTTGATGAGCTTGCAAGCGTGTTAGCGAAGGCTTCCATTAAACAGGGTTAGTGCACTTCCTGACCGCATTTACTGAGAAACTGAGCAGAGTTCAGCCAGGAATTATATCGCCCCGGCTTCAATAGAATGCTCGCGACTTTCGACGACAACGCCTCAAGCGTGAAGGGATTCATCAAAAGCCCTATGCCTGTTTACCTCAGATGTCGGCCCCGGCCATTGCACTTTCACCATCTACAGTCGTCGGTAGCTCTCTGCGCCGCTTCCTGAACGACTGTCCGTTTGTCGCGGTCAACCGCCTGAAGGCGGCCGTTCCGCTTTCCATCCAAAACGCGAGATTGCTGCGGCATCGCCCGCTTGGCTTGATCGTTAATACTCGACGTCGCCGGCAAGCAGAGCAACCTGTACCCGCGCGAAGCCGCCTTCATTTGCGGAGCTGATCTCCCCGAACAGCAGCGACTCCCTCAAGGATACCATCGACGACAAAGGCCGGTGCTTCATGCGGCAGCCCGTGCCCAGCTCGCGCAGCAACGTTCTGGCGCGCGTTGGTCGACAGCGAGAGGAACTGCCGCTGCAGGCGCTGGGTCGCGTCTTCCAACCGGACAGCGATCGGCTCCGACAATCCAGGCACCATGCGAAAGCGCGGACTATGCGTCAGCACAATCACGGGCTTCTTACCTAGCAACGTCAGCTGGTGCGCCTCGCGGGCGCTCACTCGCATGTCCAGTCGCTCCTCGTTCTTGCTCGGATCCGTTTGCATGCTGGTGAGGAACGACCGAGCCTCCGTGACCGCCTTTTCCTCGCCCGGCGCCGGAGGAGGCAGGAGCGCGAGCCATGTCGTGACCTGGTCGGGATGCGTCGAGGACACGAGCACGAGGCCAGCTGTGTCAGCAGGGTAGCGCGCGGCGAATACCTGGGCATGGAGCCCGCCGACCGAGTGGCCGACCAGAAGGTACGGGCCCTTCACCTCTGCTGCTGACAATGCGGCATGCAGATCGCCAGCGGCGTCGGAGCTGGAGCGTGGATCAGCCGGAGCTGGATCGCTCTTCCCGAGACCCGCCCGATCATACAAGCAGACACGAGTTACCGAGCCCACTTGCGCAGCGATCGCCTGCCAACCTGGGTCCTCGACCGGCGCCGTCCCCATCCCGGCGTCGATCACCACCGACGGTGCTCCGGTCCCCGTGCAGGACAGCCGAATCGAGCGGCCACCAACATCGAAGCGGCCGTCAGCGGGCGTTTCCGGAGCCGCCACTACCTGGCCAAGCGCGCTGCTAGTGATGCAGGACAAGAGCACCGCGGCGGACAGGGCACGCAAGTAAGCCTCTCAATCAGGAGCGATGATGTACGCCTGCTTGTGGCCCAATCACAACGTCTGTTTGCCGGTCGGGCCAGCTGGCAACCTACCAACCTCACCATTCAAGAGAAGCGCCCGAACCGCTGGACTTCGCCTCCACCCAGAGCGACAGCACAGCTCGACTCAGGCGCTGGTGCGGCCGGGTCGCTGCCCCGCCGACACGATCGACGGGGCTGTGGGTGGTGGGAGCGGCACTGGCGCCGCTCTCCTCGAGAACGAGGACCCAGCATGCCCTAGCTGACCGACACCCACACGCTCCTGCTCGCCCAGCCGCACAGCGCGGCAGCGGCAGCGGCAGCCGGTGCTGTCAGTCGAACGCGAACTCGTCTCTACACGATGCACTTCGACCTTCGTTCACACCGACTCAGCTGGCGAGCGCCTGCCACTCTGCAAGCGCGGCGAAGCGGCGCTGCTTGTAGGTCTGACGGTCGACGAGATGGCGTTCGTGGTTGTGGACGTTGGCGTGGACCGAGGCGAACGACTGTAAGGTTCGCATCTGCCGGAACCGCAGCATCGCCCGCTCTCGTCGCCTGAACGGCAAGTGCGAGTTCTCGACCCGGTTGTTGGCCCAGCGCCCCACCTCCGGCTTTTCGCGGCTGCCGAGTTCGCTCAGCGCCGCACCGTAGGAGCGCAGCCCGTCGGTGGTGATCGCGTCAGGCGAGCCATGGCGCTTGAGCGCCTTCTTCATGAAGGCGAGCGCTGCCTTCTTGTCGCGGGTCTTGGTGACGTAGCTCTCGAGGATCTCGCCCTCGTGATCCACCGCCCGCCACAGGTAGACCATCTCGCCGTTCAGCTTCACGTACATTTCGTCCAGGTGCCAGCGCCAATGCCGAAAGCCGCGCATGCGGTTCACCCGCTGGCGCCGCACCTCACCCCCAAACAGCGGACCGAACCTGTTCCACCACAGCCTCACCGTCTCGTGGCAGATGTCGATACCGCGCTCGAACCGCAGGTCTTCCACGTTCCGCAGCGACAGCGGGAAGCGCACGTACATCAACACCACGAGCCGGATCACCTCCGGCGACGAGTTGAAGTAGCGGAACGGACTGGCTGGCTTGCGCGGGCGGGGCATACCCATCCCCTACCCCGGTGAGCGCCGCAGGTGCATTAGCTTTGACAGCGCCCTGTCAACACATCGACGCTTGAACGCCATCCACGGGATTGACGCCAGGATCAGACGTGTCGCGGTTGTCGCGCACCATCATCGCCGCGATCTCGTGGATCGTCTCGGCTGGAGCAAAGTGAGCCGAGATCAAGGGCTGGTAGCGATAAAAGATTTCGACGAACATGGCGGGGGAGCCCGGCGCCGCGACGATACGGGCGTTCCCTGGCCCCATGCCGTTGACATCATTGTTTCCCTTTCCGGCGCCTTGGCGGCCATAGCTCGATTGATAGTGCAAGGCGCCGTAGCAGCGCTGCCAATGCAGATATTGACCGTGTGGCTGGCCAGCGTCGACCTCGAGACTGGTCAGCATCACGCGCCCGTTCTGAGCAAGCGCCAAGGACCCGCTCTGCAGGCCAGCTCCTTGGAAAAGGTCATTAATTTGTTTCTCGTCGATCTGCGTTTGGATAGAGTTCTGCGTACCAATCCGCGCTGCGTTGTCCGAAACCTGCAGTGCGAGTTGGCTGATCTGCTGCGCAACGATGCAAAAATTCACATACTCGAACGTCCACAGCGTCGCGATGAGCAACAGCGGCAGGCACAGCCCGAGCTCGATGAGAGCGATGCCACGAACATCACGCTTCAACTTGCCCGCGAGGGCGACAGCAATCGTCATGGGCAGGTTCCCGTCGGCGGATCGGCTTGTTGATCATTTGGCTGATTTCGGATCAGCGTCTTGGCCGTGAGCACCGTTCGAGGTGCGGCGGCAAGCAAGGTAGTCAAGCCGAGCCGATTATAGCTGACGGTCGCGATGAGAAGAACGACATCACGGGCGTTTCCTCGGCCAAATACCGCGCCATCCAGATCCCAGCTGCCGTTGCGGTTGCTGTCAACAAACGCTTCGCCATTGTCGCACCGGCCGTCATGGTTCGCATCATTAAATTCTTCAGCTGGATCAGCTACGTTTCTGTAATCACGGTAGCTCTTCGAGGCCAATGTCACGCTGGCGCCTGGGATGATCTGGTGAACCGCGTCGGCGACGCTGGCGGTTATCGCGTCCTGACGGGCCCCAGCACTCGCCCCCTCGAGGCTGATGTCGCGGGCAGCCTTCTGCAGTGCGCCAACGAGCGCCGAGCGTACGTACATCGTGTGACCGACCTCAAGTCCGCCAAGAAGCATAAGGATCAGCAGCGGCGCGACCAAGGCGAACTCGATTATCGTCGAGCCGCGCGTTGAAGCCACGACTCGTGTGAGCAGCGGCACTCTCATCGCGTGAGCCTCAGCTGCGCGATCTTGGCCGCGATCTCCGCGAAGGTTTCGTTGAGCTGCTGGCTGTTGTTTGCCTGAAAGGCACGGCCCTGCGAGGCGCAATCCCGCAGCAAGGGTGTCAAGTTCGTGCCGAAGGCGATGACCCATACGGTAATGCCCTTCTGGTTCTTTGCGACCGAGCAGTAGCGCTGCAGCCGGTCCTCGACGATCGTGTCCTGCTGTGCGTTGGTCGGCAGGGAGCCCTGATCGGTTCGGCGACGGTCCAGCGCGGACAGACCGTAGGCGTCATAGTCCTGGATGCGCGTCTCCGTGTCGCCGTCTGTCATGAAGATGATGTTGCGCGCGATCGAGCTGCCGTCCGGCGCCGACGTGTTCTCGCTGCTGAACAGCCCTTCCTTGGAGATCAGACGCAGACCCCAGAGAAAGCCGATGTCATGGTAGGTCTGCCCGCGCGTGACGAGTGCATCGAGGTAGGTCTTCACGGCCGCTGCCGTGAGGCCGGCCTCCTTGCTCTGAAGCTTGCGGGCGGCACTCGAGCACGCGGCTCGGTTGATGTAGGCGGAGCTGGAGAGCTGTGGATAGCCGCTTGTCGTGTTAACGGCCGCGGCGTTCCAGCCGGTTGGCACACTTGCGTTAAGATTCGAGACCTGCCTGGCGAACACGAGCCCCGGCAGGGCCGGCCGCCATTGCGTATCCGGGTTGCCAGGGGTCGGCACCGCGTCAACGTCCATGTCCCAGGCCGTGCCTGCCTCATTGGCGCGCAGCGTCTTGCGTTCCTCGATGCAGGCGCTCGACGCCGTCCACGAGACCTTCTGATCGCTTCCCGTTGTGTTCGAACCAGACGGCGCATTGACGTTGGCCATGGCAACGTTGGATGCGCCCGCCATGAGGCCGTTCGCAGCCGTGCCCTTGAAGGCGGCGACAGAGTAGCTGGTCGGACGATACCAGAAAAAATTCTTGGTCGAGTAGATCGGTTGACCCGCTTTCGGATTTGCGCTGATCGTGCGCGTCTGCTGCTGATTGGTGGTCGGATAGTTGTTTCTCGTGATGATGCACTGACCGCTGCTATCCGAACTAGCAGTATAGGTGTCACCACCAAATGTTCGATAGTAGACCTTGGTGCGCGGGACGGCAGTATCTGATGGACTCCATGCGTCTTCACGCGCACCCGTTGTCGTTGTTTTGTTAGCAGGGGCCACGCAATTTTCTGGGTCACCATAGCTCGTCGAGATTGTGGGTGAAGACGGCGACCAAGCGGAGTAGCTATCGCTTTCGGCTTTCTCTGTGCCGGTCTGCTCCTTTTCCTGACGATCGAATTGACGCGACTGGTAGGTCCAGCTGTCCACCATCCAATCGCGCTTCAACAGCATGCCGACGTTGACGGTGTTCGCATAAGGCACGAAGCCGTAGCGTACTTGCGTGCCCGCAATTTTCGCCTGCTCCAGCGTGTTGTAGAAGTTGAGGACCGCATTGCGCAGGCCGGTGATGCGGTTGGTGGAGTCACCCGGATTCGTTAAGGTCATTGAGCCGGTCGTATCGAGCACGAACATGACGTCGGTGTTTGGCAGCTGAAGCTGCGCGTCGCACTTGGCGGTCAGCGCGATCTGCCGGAAACCAAAGATCCGCATCAGCGACATCGGTACAGAGGTTGATGCCGTTCCATGTACCACGACGTTGGCGTCGACGGTTGGCGCCGGGAAAAGGGTGTTCTCCGAGCCATAGCGGCCTGGCGAGAAGTTCGCGTTGAAATAGGCGAGTGCGGTCGAGTAGGTCGTCGGCGTGACGTTTGTACCCTGCATAGACTTACGAAACGCTAGCACTCCCGCGTCGCAACCTTGCTGCATCCGCGTTTTGACTAGGTAGATTCGGCTGAGATCCAGAGCGCCGCCACCCATGCCCAGCAGCAGCATGATGCTGAGTGCCGACAGGATCATCACGTTGCCACGTTGGCTACGTGCCAGACGACGCGTCAGTCCGATCAAAACCCCTGGCATGTGTCCCTCGACCAAGCGCCAGGACTTTATCCTGGATTAGTCGCTCAGCTATCTGGGACCCTTTAAAAGAGTGTAACGGGAGCGAGCTCTTTTCGATGTCACAGGTTCAATCACGGTCGCGTTGACGGTTGGTCGCGTTGCCTAAACCTGGGCAGCTGCGCGGCATCGCGCGCTAATATTGGCGTGATTGGCAATTCTCAAAGCGGCTCGACCTAGCGAATTGACAAGCAACCATGAGAGCTTACATGCAAGCGGAAGTCATTGCTCATCTGAGTCAAGACCCAACCCTGGTCAATCCCGATTACCTTGCTATCTTTATAAAGCGGTCACTCGTTCATGTGGGAGATCCTTCAAGTCATGATGCTCGCGCGTCGCGCGATATCATTGTGATCAGGGACGTCCTGACAACGTGCAAGCGAGGGAAATAACCAACAAACATTCGCCTGCAACTTCGACTTTTTTAGGCTCGGCTCGCACCACCTCTGAGCATATCAATTAATGTAGTAAAAGCTGGCAATGCTTCTACGGCCGGATACAAATGGTCCGGCGGACGTGACTAAACGAACGTCGTACGGATCGACGGCCTGAACCGACCGCACCACCACAACGTCGGGCTCGCCAGATAGGGCGATTGGGTGCTGTCAGTCTAACGCGAACTCGTCTCCACACGATGCATCTCGGGCTTCGCGGGCGGCGGGTCAGCTGGCAAGCGCCTGCCACTCTGCCAGCGCCGCGGAGCGTCGTTGCTTGTAGGTCTGGCGATCGACGAGATGGCGTTCGTGGTTGAAGTGGTTGTGGACGTTGGCATGAACCGAGGCGAACTTCTGTAAGGTTCGCATCTGCCGGAACCTCAGCATCGCCCGTTCTCGTCGCCTGAATGGCAAGTGCGAGTTCTCGACGCGGTGCTGTCAGTCTTATGCGAACTCGTCTCCACACGATGCACCTCGCCCTCGGCTCGCGTCGGATCAGCTGACGAGCGCCTGCCACTCTGCCAGCGCCGCGGAGCGGCGCTGCTTGTAGGTCTGGCGGTCGACAAGGTGGCGTTCGTGGTTGAAGTGGTTGTGGACGTTGGCATGGACCGAGGCGAACTTCTGTAAGGTTCGCATCTGGCGGAACCGCAGCATCGCTCGTTCTCGTCGCCTGAACGGTAGATGCGAGTTCTCCACCCGGTTGTTAGCCAAGCGACCCACCTCCTGCTTCTCGCGGCTGCCAAGCTCGGTCAGTGCAGCGCCGTAGGAGCGCAAACCGTCGGTGGTGATCGCCTCGGGCGAGCCGTGGCGCTTGAGCGCCTTCTTCATGAAGGCGAGCGCCGCCTTCTTGTCGCGTGTCTTGGTGACGTAGCTCTCGAGCACCTCGCCCTCGTGATCCACCGCTCGCCACAGGTAGACCATCTCACCATTCAGCTTCACGTACATCTCGTCCAGGTGCCAGCGCCAATGACGGAAGCCGCGCATGCGGCTCACCCGCTGACGCCGCACCTCGCCCGCGAACAGCGGACCGAACCTGTTCCACCACAGCCTCACCGTCTCATGGCAGATGTCGATCCCGCGCTCGAACAGCAGGTCCTCCACGTTCCGCAGCGACAACGGAAAGCGCACGTACATCAGCACCACCAACCGGATCACCTCGGGCGACGAGTTGAAGTAGCGGAACGGCGAGGCGGGCTTGCGCGGGCGAGGCATGCCCCTCCCTACCCCGGCGAGCTCCGCAGGTGCATTAGCTTTGACGGTGCCGTCCAAACTGCCGGCTGGGGATCACGAGCGCATTTCGGCAGGAGATGGATGCACTCAGCTTATCGGAAGAGTCGCTGTCGGTGTCGGCAAGCACCTGGCTCAGGTGCGTCGGTGCAATGTACTTGGGCATGCCGACATAGCTCAAAGAGCAAGATACGAGGAAATGGGCAAATAGATGCCAGCCTCAAGCAGACATAAAATGTAATCCTGTTTAAGGACGCCTGTATCCGCCTTTCGGTTGACTCAGCATTAACCACACGTTGTCTGATCGCGAGTGAGGGCGTTCGATCGTTCAGCATGATCGCTGACTTTCCCCTCGAAACCGGAAGGGAGCCGCGAACATGAGAAATGTTTTGATACTTGCCTGCGCCACCGCGCTGGTACCTACGAGTGCGTCGGCAGCGACGATCTTCGGTGTAGACGAGACCAACCGCCTAGTGTCGTTCAGCAGCACAACCCCCGGGACGTTCGACACGTCCGTAAAGATCACCGGCACCAACAGCAGCATCGAGGCGCTCGATTTCCGCCCGCTCAACAACACGCTGTACGGTCTCGGCACCGATCGCGTTGTCTACACGATAAACACGTTGACCGGCGTAGCTACCGCGGCCAGCGCCGCGCTGGGAATCGAGGGCAGTGTCTTTGGCTTCGACTTCAACCCAACGATCGATCGCGTTCGCATCGTCAGCAACACCAACAACAACTACGTCTACAATCCCAATGACGGCTCGCTCACCGGCGCGCCGACGACCAGCCCGCTCGGCTATGCCGCAGGTGATCCGAATGCGGGGCGTGACCCTGGTGTGAGCGCGGCGGCCTACACGACGTCGAGCTTTGGCCAGCCCGCCGCATCGACCCAGCTGTACGTAATCGACACCGACCTCGACGTGCTTGCCAAGCAGAACAATAACGGCGGCGTGCTGACCACGGTCGGCGGTCTCGGCCGCGACCTTGGCTCGCGCACCAGCTTCGACATCGCGGGCAGCGAGGCGTTCGCGTACAACGGCCGCTCGCTCTACAGCATCAATCTCGAGAGCGGCGCGCTGTCGACGCTCGGCACCACGTCGCGCCAGCTGTTCGGCATCGCGGTCGCGCCCGTGCCGGAGCCCGCCACCTGGGCAATGATGATCCTGGGGTTCGGCGCGATCGGCTATACGATGCGGCGTCGGTCGACGGTTCGCTTCGCGCGCCAGATCGCGTGACCTTCGGCAGACGCGGGGCGGCGCATAGCTGCGCCGTGTCGCGCCAGGCGGGGCGTCCTGTCTGTCCGTCTTGTAGGTCCGCTCAGCTGTGGTCCTCCTGAGGTATACCTCAAGAGGACCACGGCTGAGCGGACCCAGAAGCGGTCATCCAGGCGCACCTAACACTCCCCCATTTTCGGACGCTTGTTAATCTAGCCACTCGAGCCTTTTGGGCGTTCCGCGCAGCTGTCCGCCTGGCCCGATGGCAGGGAAGCGGACCTTCCGCTTTGCGAGCACACTCGAAAGTTGTCCGTTGCAGCGAACCGGAATGGCGTCGCCTACCCCACTAGTAGCTTCGCCATCGCGGCGGGTTGCTCGACGTGAACGAAATGCCCGGCGTTCGGGACGGTATTGATCTTCCCGCCCGCCTTTTCGACGGCGACGAGTTCCGCGGGGCTGGTGACGTGGTCACCATCACCACGGATCAGGAGGATCGGTCCCTTCCACTGCCCTATGGAAGTCAGCATCGGGCGGCGTGTCGAGGGCTGTGACAGAAGCGACTTGCCGGCAACGGCACCCTGCTCCCACCGGGCCCCCGGAAGTCCAGCGCTCGCAGCAAGGCGTGAGAAGATGTCACGGTTGCGCGCCTCGCTGACGTAGAGGTCCTGGCGTCTCTCACCCAGCGCAGCGAGGACCTCGTCCATCTGGCTGATAAAAGCGTCGTCGAACGGAGTGGACGGGTCTGCAAGCCGCATCGCCTCCAACGCCCTCGCGGGTTCACGTCCATTTAAGAGCTGCGCTGCCGCCGCGCATAGCCACCGGAACGAACTGGACAGATCGATGCAAGGGCATTCCAGCACCAGCCGCTGGACGCGCTCCGGATGCGCCAGCGCATAGCGCAGCGCGACTAGCCCGCCAAAGCTGTGGCCCAGCACTCGCCACCGCGGCACTGCGAGCGCCTCTCGAACAGCCTCAAAGTCAGCGACGAGATCTTCGATCGTCACTTTTGTACCGGGAGGAAGCGCGTCGGAGCGGAGGACGCCGCGCTGATCCACGCTGATCAAGCGACACATGCCAGCCAACGCGGGTCCCATGTAGCGCTCGAACTCCAGCGCGCCGATACCCGGCCCACCATGAACGTAGAATAACACAGGGGCGCCGCTCGGCCCCGTGTCCGTGACCCAGAGGCGGGTGCCCCTAATAGCGAGCAGCCGCCCGGCAGGCGGTTGTGTCCGTGCGCTTGCTGGCAGCATGCTGACCAGCACCGCTGCCGCCACGCCGCGGACCACGTCGCGCCGCTTCAACTGACCTGTGCACTGCGATGGGCTCACATCTGATCCTAGCGTGAAGACCTCCCGACGCAAACGTTCGCTGCGGAACGGCTGATCGCTCAGCCCAAGCGGACGGACCCAATTGTGGTCACTCAGCCCCCCTGCCGGCCGCCCGACTTCGGACGCTTGTTCACCTCGGGGTTCGAGCCTTGCGGGCAGTTCCGCGCCGCTGTCCGAATGTGATGGTTGCGAGGGAAGCGGCGTGGCCGCCTTGCGCCAAGATGTAGGCGAAGCTGACCCGTCAGCGACGCGTGCACATCGCACGATCGCCGGCCACTCTCACGCGCAACAGCGCTTGTGTTTCTTGCCTGATCCACACGGGCACGGATCGTTCCGGCCGGTCTTGGCCGCCATCACCGTCGACGGCACAGCGTCGTCCGCTGCCATGGAACGATTGGACACAGCGTAAAGGCGGAGCACCGCGCCAGTGAGGTCACTTACGACATGGTCCTGGAGAGCGTTGACCTCCACGCTGTCGAGGTCGCTCTCGTTACGGGCGACCTTGATCAGCGTCTCCAGTTGCAACCATGGCCGCGACAAAGAGTCATCGTTCGCCAGCGCGCTCCACGCATTCGGACGCAATGCCACCGCTTCGGCAAAGCCACCAACCCAGTATTCCCAGAGCAGCTCGCGATCCCGCTCGTCGACGTCGAGGATCGGCTGGAATTTGCCACGGGCAAGGTCGCGGGCGATCTTCGACTGGCGCGCCAACACCGCCGAAGCGAACCACTGCACGTCGAGCGGATCCTCGAAGGGAGGCACGCCTTGGGTCTCCGGGCCCCAGATGACCTCCATCCACTCGTTTGCCGGCGTTGCTTGGGGGGCCACAAGCAGGCCGGTGAGGAAGCCGTCAAGTTCGGTGAGTAGCATCGGCTGCTCGACAGGAAGGTCCGCGAGCGCGCCGTCCAGCCGCCGAAATCGTGATGGAGGCCGCATCACAAGCTGATATGGCGCCGACGCATCGCGTCCTGCGTCATCTCACGCAACGGGCACGTTCCTTTGTCGGCAAAAATATCAGCGAGATCGAGCAGATCCTCGTCTCCGAGAGCCGCTATCGACGCCTCTATCGCAGCCACGCGACCCAACATGCGTTCGACCGCCGCCTCGCGGCGCTTGACCCGTAATCTGAGCATGTGCATCCGCTAGCAGGATCGATCGCGATGATAAGTCACCGCGCGATGTGGCTGGATCTGGTCTGGTCAGCTAGACGTAGTTCGCCCTCGCCTTGCTCGAACGGCCTCGGCGCATCAAGCCGCCTACCACAGCGAAGCCGCTGATCATCATCGCCCAAGAGGCGGGCTCTGGCACAGCTGACGTTGAAAGGACAACGTTATCGAGCGCGAACTCAGGAAAGTCTATCCCACCCGAAATGGTCAAGAAAGACAGATTCACGAGGTTGGCGAACGAGAACGTTGAGAAGCGTGCGGCCGAATTTGGGTCGACGAATATGGAGGTCTCGATGTTTCGACCAGCCTGCATCCCGGTCAAGGTCAAAGTAAGAGGACGGTCTAAGCGCAAAAAGGTTTGAGCTGCATCGATTGACGTCAACGAAAATAGGTCACCGCCCGCATGCGAGATGGAGACGCTTGTCTCATTCAGGCCGTAGTATGCTGTCGTGCCGTTTGACGCGCAGCCAGGACCGCACATGCCAAGGTTTTTGGCGGGATCATTGATAAGGTACATGCCAAAAATGCTTGTGGGCGCTAGGGTCACGCGAAACCCATTCTCGGTGAAGTCGTAGCTCTGATAGCCGAAATCGTCGATCTTCTGCGCCTCGAAATCGATTGTCGCCGCTTGTCCCGCGGTCGCCAAGAGCGCCACAGCACCGGCGATGAACAGTTTGGCGATCATCAGCCTTCTCCCTCGGAATGGTTGGGCACGACCCCAGGTGTCGGCGCTGATGCGCTGGCAGCAACGAGTGTCGTCGATAATACTGATGATGTCATCCCCTGTTTCAGCTAACGGCTGCCAAACCGGCGTTTACCGGACCGAGCCTTGTGGGTGAATGCGCCCCAAGCTGCTGCGGCGAGGGCCGACACGGTCACTAAGGACTTCCTGAAGGTCTACCAACTTCACCCGCTCATACAGACGGGCGCCCGAGCCCGTCAGACCTTTCGGAGAGCGGCTGGCTTGGCGTGGCCTGGTCCGGGAAATGGCGGACGTGCGGCTTTGCACCAGGTGATGGAAGCGAGGTTCCAGAATATGGACGATCAAGGATTGATGGTCTTCTGCAACCAGCCTTCTAGCAAAGCGAAATAGGCCGGCGCGTCCGGGGCCGCTTGCGCAGCGAACTGCGCATCGACTTGGCGGGCGGGCGGCACGCCCATCATCATCGCATGATCTGCTCCGTCGATCACGCGGACCGTGACCTGTCGCAACTCGACCGAGCGGGCGCGCATAGCTGCGAGTGACGCTGCCACCGGCACCCATGGATCGGCTTGGCCGAGGTGCTGTCAGTCTAATGCGAACTCGTCTTTACACGATGTATCTCGCCCCCGGGTTGGCGGCGGGTCAGCTGGCGAGCGCCTGCCACTCTGCCAGCGCCGCGGAGCGGCGCTGCTTGTAGGTCTGGCGATCGACGAGGTGGCGTTCGTGATTGAAGAGGTTGTGGACGTTGGCGTGGACCGAGGCGAACTTCTGTAAGGTTCGCATCTGCCGGAACCGCAGCATCGCCCGCTCTCGCCGCCTGAACGGCAGGTGCGAGTTCTCCACCCGGTTGTTGGCCCAGCGACCCACCTCCTGCTTCTCGCGGTTGCCGAGTTCGCTCAGCGCCGCACCGTAGGAGCGCAGACCATCAGTGGTGATCGCCTCGGGCGAGCCGTGGCGCTTGAGCGCCTTCTTCATGAAGGCAAGCGCCGCCTTCTTGTCGCGGGTTTTGGTGACGTAGCTCTCGAGGATCTCGCCCTCCTGATCCACCGCTCGCCACAGGTAGACCATCTCACCGTTCAGCCTCACGTACATCTCGTCCAGGTGCCAGCGCCAATGACGGAAGCCGCGCATGCGGCTTACCCGCCGGCGCCGCACCTCGCCCGCAAACAGCGGACCGAACCTGTTCCACCACAGCCTCACCGTCTCATGGCAGATGTCGATCCCGCGCTCGAACAGCAGGTCCTCCACGTTCCGCAGCGACAGCGGGAAACGCACGTACATCAGCACCACCAGCCGGATCACCTCAGGCGCCGAGTTGAAGTAGCGGAACGGGCTGGCTTGCGTGGGCGAGGCATGCGCCTCCCCTGCCCCGGCGAGCGCCGCAGGTGCATTAGCTTTGACAGGGCCATCCCGGCTGTTGTCTCTACTATCCCGCCCGCCGGGTCTCTCCGGCGTTGCGCGCGCTGATCGATGCGTTTCGCGCGTGACCCAATACTGGTCGTTCCAGTCAACCGGCCACCGTCTCGATTTCTGCCATCCGTCATCTCGACAGTCCGACGGGTCTGGCCTTTCCAGGACGCTGTCTGACCGACCAAGTGCGGAAGGAAAGCGGGGTTCCTGATTTTACCCCCCCTGTTCGCCATGCGCCTGCTACGCACCCAAACCAGCGATAAACCAGGTAGGTCAAGCGCTTGGCCGCCGGTGGCAGGATGAGCGCGCCATCTCACAGCCGCGCGCGCAGCGCGAGGTCGAGCGAGCGCGGTCGGCCGAGCAGCCACTGCGCCGCGCCGTAGGTCGAGGTCACGTAGCGAATGTCGAAGAGGTTGTAGACGCGCACGTCGGCCGCGAGCGCCGGCGTGATCGCGAACGAGAGGCTGCCGTCAGCGACGGTATAGGCCGGCACGCGCGCGCTGTTGGCCAAGTCGACGAAGCGCGCACCGACGTGGCGCAACCCCGCCTGCGCGCGCACGCCGCGGCGGCTCTCCCAGGTGAGCCAAAGGTTGCCGGCGCGCTCTGGCACGTTCGGCGGCGTGTTGCCGGAGAGATCCGCGTTGCCGCTGAGGAAGTTGTCGAACCGGGCGTCGAGCACCGTCCCGTTCGCCTCGACCGAGAAGCCGGCGGCGAGCGCGAGCGACAGCGCCGCCTCAATCCCCTTCGACGACTGCCGCCCGATCTGCTCGAGCGGGCCGTTGGTGACGCGCTGCGCGACCAGATCGTTCTTCACGATGCGATAGCCGGCGAGTGTCACATTTATGCGTCCGCCGAGGAGCGCTGCCTTGGCGCCTGCCTCGACCTGGTCGCCCTTGGCATTGGTGAAGGCGAACTGCGTCGCGCTGGTGGTGAAGGTGGTCAGCGTGCCGACCGGATCCACGCCGGTGGCATATTGGGCGTAAAGCGAGATGCTCGGCGCTGGCTGGTAGACGGCGCCGACGCGCCAGGTCGCGTCGCGGAACCTCTTCTCGCGCGCGCCGCCCGGGAAGGCGTTTGCCTCGCCCGTCGGAGCGCCGGCCGCGTCGTAGAGGATGTTGCGGCGGCGCACCGCATCCTCCTCGTAGCGGAAGCCGCCGAGCAGCGAGAGCTGTCGCGACAGTCGCAGCCGGTCCTCGCCGAAGATGCTCCACTGGGTCGTGGTAGTACGATAGCGCGGCAGCGTCGCCGCGCGGTCCTCCAGCGTGCCGGGGACGAAATTGAAGGGATCGACCGCATCCGCCTGATCCGCGACGGCGAAGTTGTTCGAGTAGCGCAGGCTCACGCGGTTGACCTCGGCGCCAAGCACCAGGTCGTTGGCCAAGCCGCCACCCAGCGGTGCGCTCAGCTTCACGCTGACCTGATCGCCGTACTGGGCGACGTCCTGGACGATGCCGAGATTGTCCGAGCGTTCGATCACGCCGTTCGGCCGACCGGTCGCCGGTGACCAGGCGTAGCTCTCGAGGTCATACCAGCTGCGCTTGCTGGCTAGCCGATAGGCGGCGTTGGTGAACGTCACCGCGTCGCTGACTTCCCATTCGGCGACGAGCGTCTGGCGATCGTCGCGGAAGCGGATGGCGGCGTCGGCGACATTGTAGTTGCGGCGCCGGTTGCGCGGGTCGAGCCGGCCATCGATCAGCGGCGTCCCCCAATAGCGAATCGGTGAGCCGTCGCCATAGTCGCCGCGCAGCGTGAGGGTTAGGCGCTCACTCGGCGCGAGGCGCAGCGCGCCCGACAGCGCCAGGCTGTGGTTCTCACCGCGATCAACCCAGCCCTCCGAGGTGCGGTAGCTCGCGTCTAGCCTGTAGCCCAGCATCTTCCCGAGCGGACCGCCCGCTCCCGCCGCGACATGCCATGTGTCCTGCGCGCCGTAGCTCAGCTCCGCGTCGTAGCGTGCAGTGTCGCTCGGCGTGCGCGAGACGACGTTGACCGCGCCGCCGAGCGCGCCCTGGCCGTAGAGCACCGAGGCCGGACCAGTCAGCACCTCGATCCGCTCGACGTTCCAGGGATCGGTCGGGAAGGTGATCGTGCCGGCGACCGGGAAGAGGCGGATGCCGTCGACCAGTTGCAGCACCGAGCCTTGGCCGACGAAGCCGCGCGCGGCGAGCGCGGTGTTGCCGTTCCCAGCATTGGCCGCGGCGGTGATGCCGGGCGCGCGCGACACTGCCTCGACGACCGTGATGTCGCCGCGCGCGCGGATCGCGTCGCCGTCGATGGTCGCCACGCTGGCGGGCAGCTCGAGTGGCGTAAGGCTGAGGCGGCTGCCGGTCGCACTCGGCCGGTCGAGCGCGCCGCCGCCGCGGCCGACGATCAGGATGTCGTCGCGCGGCGGTACCCGATCCTCGTCTTGCGCCAGCGCGGCGGAGGAGCAGGTGGCGAGCAGCAGCGCGGCGACGTGCGTCGCCGGGCGGTAGGTGTCGATCATCTTCATATACCCCGATGAAGGACGGGGTACGCGGACCAGACACCGGCGCGCGCGAACGGGGTGGCCCGGCCGCGGCATGCGAGCGGCCAGACCGGGCACCCCGCCGGTGGACGTTATGGCGTCGAGGCAGGTCTCCTGGCTCGCGGGTCGGTGCGGATGGTCTGGCCTTCCCGGCCGCGAAAGCGACCAGTGACACGGAGCGACCACCTGCTCGCCGCTTACAGTTGCGGGGGCAGCGCCGGCATCGCACCGGCTTCCCGTCTTAGCTCCGGCGCGGCGAGCCGACCGGAGAACCTTGACCGGCATCGCATCGGCGAGACGAAGCGGCGCGTCAAGCAGGACATAAAGAAAGCTTTATATCTTTCTACCTGCTCCCCACCAACCACACGGCAACACGCGAACGATTCGCATTAGCCTTGACTCTGCAATTCGGTCGCAATATCGCCATTCGCAACAGGGGGGCTACAATGTTGAAAAATGGACCGACCTTCCTGGCGCTCTCGTGCGTCGGGTTCATCGCCTCCGCGCCAGCCGCGGCGGATCCCGCCACGGGCGCACCGCTCACGGCGCAGGATCGCACCGACGGGCGCGACGACATCATCGTCAACGGAACCCCGGCCGAGCCAGCGAAGCTTGAGAGCCCGAAGGCCACCTCGGCGCTGATCGACCTGCCGCAGACGGTCACGGTCCTCAACGACCAGACGATCCGCAAGCAGAATCTCCAGACGCTCCGCGACGCGCTGCAGACGATCCCCGGCATCACCTTCGGGGCCGGCGAGGGTGGCGGCGGCTACGGCGACAACATCAACCTGCGCGGTTATTCCGCCACAAACGACATCACCGTCGACGGCGTGCGCGACAGCGGCCAGTACAGCCGCACCGACCCGTTCAACCTTCAGCAGATCGAGGTCTACAACGGCGCCAACAGCGTCTTCAACGGCTCGGGCTCGGTCGGCGGCACGATCAACCTGGTGTCGAAGGTGCCGACGCCGCGCGATCTCACCGTTGTGCAAGGCTCGATCGGCACCGACGATTACTATCGCGCCGCGATCGACGCCAACAAGCGCGTCGGCGACGACGTAGCGGTGCGGCTCAACGCCGCCTACCACCGCAACGACGTGCCCGGGCGCGACGTCGAGAAGTTCGAACGCTGGGGCGTAGCTCCAGCGGTCACGATCGGGATCGACGGGCTTACCAGCCTGACGCTCGCCTATGTCCACCAGGAGGACGACAACACGCCTTACTATGGCGTGCCCTTCTTCCGCACCGCTCTGTCGAACGGCCTGCTGCCGGGTGCGGATCGCTCGGCCTATTACGGCATCGTCAACCTCGACAAGCAGGACCAGGTGCTCGACCGCGCGACCGCCACCTTCCGCCACGCGGTCAGCGAGGCGGTGTCGGTGCGCAATCTAACGCGCTGGCAGCACGTCGTACAGAACGGCGTCACCAGCGCGCCGCAGGGCACCTTCTGCCTAACCGGGCTCGCGCTCCAGCCGACCGGCGCCGCCTGTCCCACCGGCCTCGCGCCCGGCGAGTGGCGGCCGTCGGGGCCGCGCGGGCTGGTCCGCGATCAGGAAGCGCAGCTACTCTACAACCAGACCGACCTGCGCGTCGCGACTGGCGCTAAGGGCGGCGTCCGCAACACGCTCAACCTCGGCCTCTCAGGCGCGATCGAGGATTACGCGATCACGACCGCCTCGCTGCTGCGCAACGCCGACGGGTCGGCGGTGACGCCGCTGCCGGTTCTGTCGATCGGCGACCCTGACACGACGTGGCGCGGGCCGCTCCACCGCACCGTCACCGCGCAGGCGCGCGGCGAGACGCGCAACCTCGCCGTCTACGCGTTCGACACGCTCGAACTCGGCCGCTTCGTCGAGCTGAACGGCGGCGTACGCTGGGAGTCGCAGCACGCCACCTTCCGCAATCTGCCGCTCGCGGTCGTGCCGCCGGGCGCGACGCAGGTGACCGAACTCGCCCAGCGGCCGCAGCAGAGTCGCGAGCGGCTCTTCTCCTACCGCGGCGGCGTGGTGCTGCACCCCGTGCGGCAGGTCAGCGTCTATGCCAGCTACGGCAATGCCAAGACGCCCTCCTCCACAACGGTCAGGCTCGGCTGCGGTGCGCCGGTGGTGCAGGTGATCGACGGTGCCGCCGTCACCTACGACCCCTGCCAAGTCGCGCCCGAGACCGCTCGCAACTACGAGGTCGGGGTCAAGGCGAGCGTCTTCGGGCGGCTCGAGCTCACCGCCGCGGTGTTCCGCAACGAACGCACCAATTATCGCGTCCCCTCGGTCGACCCCGCGCTGCCTTCGTCGACACAGGTGCTCGACGGTCGCAGCCGCGTCGACGGCGTCGCGCTCGGCGCCTCGGGCGCGATCACGCCGGCCTGGACGATCTTCGCCAACTACACCTATCTCGACGGCACGATCCGCCAGTCGGTGTCGGACCGCTGCCTCGCTGCGCCGAGCGTGGCATGCGGCAACTCGTCCGCGGTGCCAGACCCGCAGCGCGGCAGCCGGCTGACGCAGACACCCGAACACTCGGGCAGCCTGTTCACCACCTACCGCCTCCCGTTCGGGCTCGAGCTCGGCTACGGCCTGACCTACCAGGGCGGGTTCGCCATCGCCGCCGCGTCGCTCGCGGCGCCGGCGCAGCCGCTGGTGGACGATTATCTGATCCACCGCGCCTATCTCGCCTACACCTTCGCGGGCGGGCTGACCGCGCAGCTCAACGTCCAGAACGTCGGCAACGAGCGCTATTACACGGGCGTGCGCAACAACGGCTGGGCGGTGCCCGGCGACGCGCGCTCGGCGGTGCTCAGCCTCTTCTACAATTTCTGAGCGGCGCGGTGACGGACCCGGACGGAGCACGCGCATGCTGATCGCCATCCCCGACGTGCTCGACGCCGCCGCGCTCGCGCGGGTCCGCGCGATCATCGACGCCGGCGAGTGGGTCGACGGCAACGTCACCTCAGGGCCGCAGTCGGCGCTCGCCAAGCGCAACCGCCAGCTGCCCGAGGACTCGGCCGCCGCGCGCGAGGCTGGCGGGATGATCCTCGACGCGCTCGGGCGCACGCCGCTGTTCGTCGCGGCGGCGCTGCCGCTCAAGGTCTTCCCGCCGCTCTTTAGCCGCTATGCCGGCGGCGAGGACTTCGGCCTCCACGTCGACAATGCGATCCGGATGAAGCGCGGGACCGACTTCCGCCTCCGCTCGGACCTATCGGCGACGCTCTTCCTAGAGGATCCCGCTGCCTATGACGGCGGCGCGCTGGTGATCGAGGACCAGTTCGGGCCGCAGTCGGTCAAGCTGCCGGCGGGTCATCTCGTCCTCTACCCCGCCTCCAGCCTGCACCGCGTCACCCCGGTCACGCGCGGCGAGCGCGTGGCGAGCTTCTTCTGGCTCCAGTCGATGGTGCGCGACGACGGCGAGCGCCGGACGCTGTTCGAGCTCGATCGCGCGATCCAGGCGGTCGCGTCCGATCGCGGCCAGGGCGACGGCCCGGTGGTGCAGCTCACCGGCGTCTACCACAACCTGCTGCGCCGCTGGGCCGACGCGTGAGCGTCGCGGCACGCAGGCCGGCGGCGAGGCGCTGGCGCTCGTGGTGGCTCAAGCAGCTCCACACCTGGCACTGGGTCAGCGCGGCGGTGTCGCTGGTGGCGATGCTGCTGTTCGCGCTCACCGGGGTCACGCTCAACCACGCCGCCAGCATCTCTGCGACGCCGGTGGTCACCGAGCGCGCCGCGATCCTGCCCGCGGCACTGCGCCACCAGCTCGTCGGCGCGCACGCCAAGGACGCGCCGCTGCCGCTCGCGGTCGGCGAGGCGGTCGCGCGCGCGGTCGGCGTCGATCCGACCGCGCGCGCCGCCGAATGGTCCGATGGCGAGGTCTATGTCGCGCTGCCGCGCCCCGGCGGTGACGCGTGGGTCAGCGTCGACCGCGCGACTGGCGCGATCACCGCGGAGATCACCGACCGCGGCTGGATCTCCTACCTCAACGACCTGCACAAGGGGCGCAACGCCGGCGTCGCCTGGTTCTGGTTCATCGACCTGTTCGCTGCGGCCTGCGTGCTGTTCACGCTGACCGGGCTGCTGCTGCTTCACCTCCACGCACGCCATCGCCGCGCGACTTGGCCGCTGGTCGCGCTGGGCCTCGCCGCGCCGGCGCTGATCGCGCTTTTGCTGATCCACTGAGAGGACTTGCCATGCGCCCTTCCCTGCTCGTGCTCGCCGCCGGCACCATGGCGACCCCCGCCGCGGCGGGCACCGTCAGCGTCACCGTGCCGCGTCTCGCCGTCGCCGAATATCACCGCCCCTATGTCGCGGTGTGGCTCGAACCTGCGGGCGGCGGCGCGGCGCGGACGCTCGCGCTCTGGTATGACGTGAAGAAGAGCGGCGCCGAGCCCGGCACCAAGTGGCTTGCCGACCTGCGCGGATGGTGGCGCAAGGGCGGACGCAGCCTGCACCTCCCCGCGGACGGCATCAGCGGTGCGACGCGACCGCCCGGCGTCCACACCATAACGCTGCCCGCCGCCGTCCGCCCGGGCGCCTATGTCCTCCACGTGGAGGCGGCGCGCGAGACCGGCGGACGCGAGCTGGTCCAGGTGCCGCTCACGGTGCCAGGCGCCGCGCGCGCGAGCGGCAGCCATGAGCTCGGCGCTGTCACCGTCACCGCCCGCTGATCTTGCCGGAGGCCCTCTCATGATCGCACGTTCCCGCTTCCTCGTCGCCGCCGCGCTGCTGGCGCTGCCTGCCGCCGTGTCGGCGCATCGCATGTGGCTGCTGCCGTCGGGCACGATCTTCTCCGGCACCGACGGCTGGGTGACGGTCGACAGCGCAGTGTCGAACGACCTGTTCTACGCCGACCACCAGCCCGGCCGGCTCGAGACGGTGCGGGTCTGGCAGCCCGACGGCACGCCGGGGACGCTCCAGAACGGCGCCACCGGTCGCTATCGCTCAGTTTTCGACGTCCGCCTCGACAAGCCGGGCACCTGGAAGATCGGCAGCGCGATGTCGGGCGTCATGGGCAGCTTCAAGATCGGCGGCGTGGAGAAACGCGTCGGCGGCCGCGGCGGCCCGCCGGCGAGCGAGGGCGGGCCGCGCCAATCGCCGCTGACCGTCGCCGACATCCCCGCCGACGCCACCGACGTGCGCCTGACCGAGACGTTAGCGCGCAACGAGATCTTCGTCACCGCGGGCGAGCCGACCCGCACCGTGCTGCGGCCGAGCGGCAAGGGACTCGAGATCGACTATGTCACCCACCCCGACGAACTGGTCGCGGGCGAGACCACGCGCTTCCGCTTCCTGGTCGACGGCCAGCCCGCCGCCTCGCTCAAGGTGACGTTGGTGCCCGGCGGCAAGCGCTACCGCGACGCCGAGGGCGCGCGCGAGCTGACCACCGCGGCGGACGGCACGCTCGCGATCGACTGGCCGGGCGCGGGCATGTACTGGCTCAACGCGACGCTGACCGACGCGCGCGCGACCGCGCCGCGCGCGACGCAGCGGCGGATGAGCTACAGCACCACGCTCGAGGTCATGACACCCTGATGCTGGCGCCCCGGATCGCGCTGCCGCCAGCGATCGATCCGGCGGCGCTGGCGCCGCACGATCCCGCCGCGCGGGTTGAGCTGGTCGAGGGCGAGACGATGGGCACGACGTGGCGCGTGCGCTACGCCGGCCGGGTCTCGCCGGGGGCGGTCGCCGCCGCGATTACGGCGCGGCTCACCGCGCTGGTCGACCAGATGAGCCATTGGGAGCCCGGCTCCGCGCTGTCGCGCTTCAACGACGCGCCGGCCGGCAGCTGGCACGAGCTGCCGGCGGACCTCGCGCGCGTCGTCGACCTGGCGCTCGCGCTGGCGGCGCGTAGCGAGGGCGCTTTCGATCCCGCGATCGGCGTACTGGTCGACATCTGGGGCTTTGGACCACCAGGTGCGCGTGTTGCGCCAGCACCGTGGGAGATCGCGGAGGCGGTCGCACGAAGTGGGTGGCGCCGGCTGACGTGGGACGCGCCGCGGCGACGGCTGCGCCAGTCCGGGGGCGTTCGGCTCGACCTCTCGGGCATCGCCAAGGGTTATGCGGTCGACGCCGTCGCCGATCTGCTGGGCGAGTTGGGCGTGCGCCACTGCCTCGTGGAGATCGGCGGCGAGCTCGTCGGTCGCGGGTGGCGTCCCGACGGCGACCCCTGGTGGGTCGACGTCGAACCGCCCAGCGGAGCGGACGTGCCGCCGCTGCGCGTGGCCGCGCATCAGCTCGCAGTGGCCACTTCCGGGACGTACGTCCGCGGCGCGCACAATCTCGACCCGCGCACCGGCGCGCGGCCCGCGCACGTCGCCGTCTCTGCCAGCGTGATCGCGCCGAGCGCGGCGCTGGCCGACGCGCTCGCCACGATCGCGCTCGTTGCCCCACCCGCAGAGGTGATGGCGCTGGACTATCCTATTCGTTTGATCGTCAGGACCAACGACAGCTATCAGGAGCTGCTCTCGCGTCGACTCGCAGGGATGCTCACATCGGAGGATTGCTGACGATATCGTTGGAAGACGGCCCGTGTATCAGTTTTGCGAAGCCTTTGAGACCCAATACCGGTTACTCAGAGCGATCTGCCCGCCGTCCAAATTCAGCCATTCGCTCATAATTAGTAGGTCCTAACTCCCCGATAAGAACGAGTGATATTCCCGCTGCAGTCGTGAGTTCGCCGAAACTTGGCAGCACGCCTCCGAGCACCCTTCTCCTCACTGATGCGCTGCCGGAGAGCGCCACCACGCAGGTCGCCGCTCTTCAGCGCGCGCGAGAACCAATGAGGCCTTAAAACTGCGCGCGAACGCCCAAACTCACACGACTTCCGGACGCTTCGTAGGTGGTCGGAAATGAGTGATCCATCGTGTACCCGGTGGTCTTCGCGTCACCGACGTTGATGCCTTGCAATTCGACTTGGACGTTGGGCGTCAGCTGGTAGCTGGCCGCCACATCGAACTGACCGTACGCGTCGCGATAGACCGCATATATGTTGCGTTGGTGTTGTCAAAGCAACTGCACCCAGCGCGACATAGACGAGTTTCTATCCCGTTTGCTTACTTAAGGGCAGGCAAACGAAGGCAATCTCGAAACTCGCCCGAGAGAGCTCGCGGCACTGACAGCCTTAGGATAGTAGCTGAAGCGCCCCGCGGTGCACAAGCCTTCGCCCGCTCGCGGAGCCGGGGCGTTTGGTTTGACAGGGCCCTCCACGCGTGTCTAGCCGGCGCATCAGCGCGATCTCGCGCTGACAGAACAAGCAGTCGCCGTCGTGCCAAACCGTGACCCTGTTGATCACCCTGCAGCCCGACCGTCACGACGGCTGCGCGCGACAAGCAGGGTCGCGACGCTGAGCCCGGCGACGAGCCCGAGCAACGGCAATAGGCGGTTCGGCGGGAACTCGTCCGCGGCGGTCGTTAGCGCTTTGGACGCCGGAGGGTCGTAGCGTGACAGGTCAACGTCCTTCGAGCGGCCGCCGAACAGCTTGCTGGCGACGCCGCGCACTGCGGGGCGGCTCGCCAAGTTCAGAACGCCGTGGAGCAGCCGGATGCCGAGCTGGCTGTGCGGGTTGGCCAGTCGCGGCGCGATCTTGGGTACGCCCTGTGCATCCTCGACCATTGGCCGCATCGCCTGCTCATAGGCCGCCAGCGCCGCCAGCACCTCGGTCGAGCGGATCAGCTCTTGGGCCAGCACATAGGCGCCGGTGACCGCCAGGGTCGTGCCGTAGCCGGCGATCGGTGTCGCGCACCAAGCGGCGTCGCCGGTCAGTACGAGATACCCCTTCGACCAGCGCGGCATCCGCACCTGGCGCAGGACGTCGAAGTAAAAGTCGTTGGTCGTTTCCATGCCGGCCAGCACGCGCGCACTTTGCCACCCCGCATCGGCGAAGCGCTCGCGCAGCCCCGCCTTCTGGCGCTCGACATCCCAATCCTGCTCGCCCTTCGGGGGCTGCTGCACCGACAGCATCGCACGCGCGGTACCGTACCGATCGGGGCGGAGCGACACGCTGCGGCCGCCAGGTGCGTTGTACCAGCGCCACAGGCGGTCGTCGCCCGACTGTCGCGGGATGGTGAAGTAGGCGATCGTCAGGTCCATCCAGCGCGGCGCGTTCTCACCCGGGAAGACCAGCTCCCGCGTCTGCGACCCGACGCCCTCAGCGACGATGACCAAGTCGTATCGCTCGGTGATGCCGCCAGCGAACTTGACGGTCGCGCCGTCTTCGTCCTGCGCAACATCCGCGATGCTGTCGCCGAACCGGTACGTCGCATTGTCCTTCGCCGGCTCGTAGAGCAGGCGAGCCAGATCGCCTCGCAGGATCTCCATCTCAGCAGTGGGTCCGTCGGTGCCCGTGTCGGCGGTGAGGGACTGGGCGACAACCGCGCCGTCCTCCCGGACCCACGCCGTCCCCTTCTCGCCGGTGCCCTGCTCCAGCGCGGTCTGCTCCAGTCCCATTCGGCGAAGCACCTCGCGGCCGACTCCACGCACGTCGATGTTCTGGCCGCCATCGCGAAAGCCGGATGCTCGTTCGACCACGGTAACGTCAAAGCCAGCACGCCCAAGCCACCAAGCGACGGTGTTGCCGGCGACGCTGGCGCCGGTGATCAGGACACGACGGGACATCAATTTGCTACTCCTCGCTTACCCAACGAACGACGGCGGATAAATCGCCCTCAGAACCTACGTGGCTAACATGAGCGCAGGGCGAAGCCGGCGGCATCACAAGGACCCATAGTCGGACGTTCAGGGCCGTGTGGCGCCCTTCCAACTTCGGACGCTTGTTCATCTCACCGATCAACCCCCACGGCTTTCCGCACAACTGTCCAGCTAACTTGATAGGGCGCTAACGGACGGTAGTCAGGGTGCTGCTTGGCTATACCTCAAGAGGACCACGGCTGGGCCAACCCATAAGTAGTCGATCCGAAACATCTGAACGGCTTCCACGTTCGGCCATTCGTCCGTTCCAATGCTCGCAGAAGTCGTGCGACATATCTGCAACACAAATCAGCGTTGCGAGCAATCCTGGTAATTTATCGGTTGTCGAACGGCCGTCCCTACGCCCACTCTCTGTGCCAGCGGCACGCGTCAACGAGGCCGCAGACATCTGCAGGGCTGATCATCACGCGTTCTGGCGCGCCGGGCTGAAACCGGCGGCGAAGGGCGGGAACGTCGGGAAGGGAGCCTGAGAGCCACTCGTCACAGGGGCCTCAGATGATCAGACACATGACCTCGACCGTCGCACTCGCGTTCTCCCTCGTAGCAGCGCAAGCGGCGCAAGCGGCGCAAGGAGAAGGAATCACGACGAGCGAAGCGGTGCCGAGCGCACCGCAGGCGGACGTGCCGCAGGACACGTCAGCCTCAGCGGGCACGGCCGCGACCGTCCAGCCCGAGACCGACATCGTCGTGCTCGGCACCCGGCGCACCGACCGCACGCTGACCAACTCGCCCTCGCCGGTGGACGTGATCAGCGCCGCGGAACTGACGACCCAGCCGGCCACCAACATGGTGGACCAGCTCAAGAACATCGTGCCCTCCTTCTACGCGGGCCAGAACACGATCTCCGACGCCTCCACCTTCGTGCGCTCGCCGTCGCTGCGCGGCCTCGCCGGCGACCAGGTGCTCGTCATGCTGAACGGCAAGCGCTACAATCGCTCGGCGCTGGTGCAGGTCTACGGTGGCAGCGACACCGGCCTTGGTCGCGGCGCACAGGGGCCGGACATCTCCGCCATCCCCTCGCTCGCGATCGGCAGCCTGCAGGTGCTGCGCGAGGGGGCGACGGCGCAATATGGGTCGGATGCGATCGCCGGCGTGCTCAACTACGGCCTGCGCGAGAACCAGGGTCTCGAGCTCGTCGGTCGCGCCGGCCAATTCTACGCCGGCGACGGCGAGAGCTACCAGATCGCGGGCAACGCTGGCGTGAAGGGCGACTGGGGCTTCATCAACGTCACCGGCGAGTACACCGACGACGGCCAGACCAGCCGCGGCCGCACGCGGCCATCGGCAGCCAATTTCGCGCAGAACTTTCCCGATCTCGCCTCGCAGCTGCCGAACTACCCGCTGCCCGCGCAGATCTGGGGCAGCTCGCCGATCCACGGCTTCAAGGCGGTGTACAACTCGGCCATCAACGTGACCGAGACCAGCAAGCTCTACGTCTTCGCCAACTATGCCGAGAGCAAGGGCAACCAGAGCTTCAACTATCGCGCCTCGGTCTCGAGCACGGCCACCGACACCACCGGCGTCGTGCGCAACCAGGGGGCCAACGGCGCCTTCAACAACACCTTCTTCCTGACCCCCTGCCCGGCCAGCAGCGCCACCTGCCCCACCGGCGGCTTCGTGCGCGACGGCAACACCTTCCGCTTCGCCAACCTCTACCCGGCCGGCTTCACCCCGCGCTTTGTCGGCGAGACCCAGCAAGTCTACGGCGTGCTCGGCTACAAGGGCACCGCCGGCGCCTTCAGCTACGACGTGTCGGGCACGCTCGCGCGCAACAAGCTGTCGCTCTCGATGTACAGCTCGGCCAATTTCTCGTTCGGCCCCGACACGCAGACCAGCTTCGATTTCGGCGAGCTCATCCAGAAGGAGACCAACTTTAACGCCGACTTCACCTACGCGGCCGATCTCGGCCTGGCCGCGCCGCTGACGATCTCCGCGGGCGCCGAGTATCGCGAGGAGACCTACGCCCAGACCGCGGGCGACCTGCAATCCTATGCCGCGGGTCCTTACGCGGTCGCGCAGCAGCTCTACACCCAGACCGCGCCGGGCGTGTACAGCTTCTCGGGCACGACCGCGGCGCAGGGCGTCGGCGCCAGCGGCTATGCCGGGACCAGCCCCGAGACGGCGGGGCGCTTCAACCAGAAGGCGTATGGCGCCTATGTCGGCTTGGAGACCGACCTCACCGAAGCGCTGACGGTGGGCGCCGCGGGGCGCTACGAGCATTACAACACCTTCGGCGACGCCTGGGTCGGCAAGGTCAACGCGCTCTACAAGTTCGCCGAGGCCTTCAAGATCCGCGGCAGCGTCGGCACCGGCTTCCACGCTCCCTCCCCGGGCCAGTCGAACGTCTCGATCGTGACGACCTCGTTCAACAACGGCGTCGCGTTCCAGAGCGGCACCTATCCGACCAACACCGCGGTGGCGCAATATTACGGCGCCACGCCGCTCACGCCGGAGAAGTCGACCAACTACGGGCTCGGCTTCATCCTGGAGCCGGTCAGCGGCATGACGATCACCGTCGACGGCTATCAGATCAACCTGCGCAACCGCATCGGGCTGACCTCGCCCTTCATCGTCTCGGCGGCGGACCTGGCGGCGCAGCCCGCGCTGCTGCCGGTCGGCGTCGATGGCCAGGTGCAGTATTTCACCAACGGCTTCCGCACGCGGACGCGCGGCATCGACGTGGTGGGCACCTGGCGAACGCAGCTCAGCGAGGCGCTGCTCAACTTCTCGATCGCGTACAATTACAACGAGACCAAGGTGACCGACTATGACGAGCGGGTGGTGAGCACCGCACAGCTGATCGACGCGGAGAATCTCGCGCCCAAGCACCGGGTGGTTTTTAACGGCAACTGGTCGCTGGGCAACCTCAGCTTCAACGTGCGCGAGAACTATTACAGCTCCTTCACCAGCGCGCAGGACTATGGGCAGACCGACGGCGTCGCCAACCAGGTGTTCGGGGGCAAGTTCACCACCGACCTCGAGCTGAGCTACACCTTCGCCGAGCACGTGACGCTTTCGGTGGGTGCGCAGAACTTCACCGACGAGCACCCCGACCGGCTCGCCCCGACCTCGACGGTGCAGATCTACCCGCTCACCGGCGGGACCTCGGATGGGCAGGTGTACCCGCGCAACGGCGGGCCGTTCGGCTTCAACGGCGGCTTCTACTACACCCGCCTGCGGGTGAAATACTGACGGCACGTGGCGGGGCGGCTTGCCCGCCCCGCCCCAACCGGCGAGGATTGCTCGATGGATCTCACCCACCGCGCCGCCACGCTCGACGACCTCGACGAGATCCGTGTCGTCGTGCGTCGCGCGATCGAGCAGCTGCAGGCAGACTTCCTCACGCCCGAACAGGTAGCGGCCAGCCACCAAGTGATGGGCGTCGACACGCAGTTGCTACGTGACGGTACCTACATCCTTCTCCTCGCCGGCGACCGAATCGCCGGCTGCGGCGGGTGGAGCTATCGCCGGACGCTGTTCGGGGGAGATGCCAGCGTGATCACGCGCGAGCCGGAGACGCTGGATCCATCGATCGATGCGGCGCGTATCCGCGCGATGTACACCGACCCCGCTTTTACGCGCCGCGGCATCGGCAGACGCGTGCTCCAGCTGTGCGAGCGGGCAGCCTGGGACGGTGGGTTCCGGCGAGCGGAGATGATGGCCACGATGGCGGGCGAGCCGCTGTACCGCTCGTGCGGCTATGTCCGGCTGGAGGAGCCGATCGCGGCGGAGGCTGGGGACGCCGCGGTTCCGCTCGTAAGGATGGGAAAGTTACTGACATGATGACTTAGCTATCGGATCAGCCCGGACATCCGGCACTAGGCGCCGCTAAAACCAGCTGCCCGGAATCAAAGAGCACAAGTGAGAGGACCCAAATCCGACGTTTAACCCGCCAGCCTGACCGACCCTAGTCGGACGTTCAGGGCCAGTTTGCCGCTTCTCGAAAGCGGACGTTGGTTCAGGTCGGAATCACACCTGCTAACGGGCGCAATGGTGCTGTCAAAGCAACTGCACATCTCCGAATGAAGGTGAGCTTCTACCCCGTTTGGCTGATCCTCAGCAGGCGAACGGCAGCCCGTCTCGGGAAATACCAAGGAAGCTCGCGACACTGACAGCGGGGCCACTATAGCTTAGTTCCTCGACAACGCCAGCCAAACTCGGCTCTGGGCGCGCCGGTACATTGGTTTGACAGGACCGCAGCGCCTTAAACGCCTCGTCCAGGCGAGCGGCGTCGCGCGCGTCGGGCTGCGAGGGCGCCGGGTAACGAGCCGGTGCGAACATGATGAGCAAGGGTACACGCCCTTTTGCGCTGGCCGGCAGGACGAGCGTGGCTCTTAAATCGACCGCGATCTGCGGCGCCGCTCGGTTGTCGAGGTGGCCGACCAGCTGTTGCGCGAGCGCTGGCCGGCCTCCGATGAACTCACGATCGGTGCTGTGACCTCACGCTCGAACAGTTCAACGAGCTCAGGGCGGCGCTCCCGCTTCCACATGGCCGCGCTGGTCACCGGGCGCCCATCCGCCATCGTCATGAGATCGGGCCAGACCGGATAAGGATTCGCCTTCGCAGGATCGTAGTTGGCCGCGTTCGGCGCGTCCGGATCGCCGCTGAGGCCCGGTCGCAATTGCACGATGCCCAGTTGTCGCATCATGTCCTGATGGTCCTGCTCGGCCGTCGTGGGTGCGTCACCGGCCGCCGAGAGGAACAAAGCCGCCAGCAGCAGCCCGCCCGATCGCCAACTACCTAGCGGCATCCGCTACTCTCCTAGGGCGCTCGTTCTCACCGACCGGAAAGGTACCGCCCGCTTGTAGCACTGCAAGTCCGGCTGGCGTTCTGCAGATGCTCGCCGTTCGGACGCGTTCCCACCCACCGCGCAAGCGACTCTGACGTGGCAAACGGGAGCAAAGCGGCATCCCTGCAACTCAAAGCGGCTTCGAGATTGTCGGACGACGTGGTAAGGCCGGCAAACGGCGGATGATAGCGCGCGCGAGACCGACATCCGGAGCACGCCGCGCCGTAGCGAAAGGGACAAAGAGACGTTGACAGCGGAAGGATCGAGGGTTGTTCCCGAGCGACTGTACATGCAAGTCGCACGTCGTCTGCAGCAGTCGATCCGCTTGGGTCACTACCCGGTGAATAGTCGTCTGCCCTCTGAGCGCGAGCTCGCGGATCTCCTCGGCGTGAGCCGACCGACGGTTCGTGAGGCAATCATCGTTCTCGAGTTGCGCGGCGTGGTTGAGATGCGTCACAGCACAGGCGTCTACGTCATCGCAACGGAGCCCGAGACGACGACACCAGACCTGACGGACAATGTCGGCCCCTTCGAGGTAACAGAGGCACGACGCCTATTCGAAGGTGAGACTGCGGCCTTGGCCGCCGGCACGATTAACGAGGCCGAGCTGACCGAGCTGGAAGGCCTCTTGTCGCAGATGGCCGACAATGGATTAGATTCGACGATCCGCGAGCGGGCAGATCGCGATTTTCACCTGACCTTAGCTCGATCGACGCACAACGAGGCCATCGTCAGTGTCGTACAATCGCTTTGGGACAAGAGGTACAGCTCGCCGTTGTGCGTCTATCTTTTCTCGCTCGCGAGGCAGATCGGGATCCAGCCACCAGTGGAAGACCATCGGCGGATCCTCGCCGCGCTACGGGCTCACAATTCGGATGGGGCTCGTGAGGCGATGCAGGCTCACCTGACACGCGTCACGGAGAGTCTCTACCGCGCGACGGAGCACGATGCCCGCGAGCGCGCGAGACTGAAGATGGATGAACGTCGGCACGTTTTCGCGCGTCGCGCCGGCGTGGCCGAGCCGGCAGAATGACCATGCCGGCATCGGAAGGAATCCGTCGCGGAGCCCTCGCACTTTCAGCAGACGAGGGACCCGCCCGCAGCGAGCGGATCAGGGGAGCGCACATGGTTGGCTGCGCCCGATCATTGACGATCGATGCGGAAGGCTCTCACGATCAAGCCCTTGCATCGTAGCTACAACAAACGCGCGCGCGACGGCTTCAAGACCTTGCCGCACGTAGGCCGGCCACTCGCCGTCCACATCGATGCAGGGTGGCGGCCGCCTCAGCGATAGCGGTAGAGCCGAAGACGATAAACCTTCCTGTCGCCAGCATCCTTTGAAAACAATCGGAGAGACTGCCCCTGGCCCGTCTCGTCGCCATTCAGCCGTCGACCGCTGACGGACTGACCGTCCCGGAAAGTCTGCTCGTCGATGCTGTCGACGCCGACGATCGGAAAGCCGGGGCGATCCGTGGTGAAACTTAGCTGCGCATCGCCGCTGCCCACGACCAGGAACTCGTCAGGGGCGGTCTGCAGGAACATCGCTGCCACCCGACTGGTCTGATCGACGTCGCCCTTCGCCCCGCCGGCACGGGTCATGTTGACGATGTAGTCGCCGACGCGGCCGCGTCCGGCGCGCTGCGCTCCGCCTTCCATCAGCACGGTCGTGAGCCCACCTTCCACCTGCTTCTGCAGGATCATGGGCGCGAGAGGAGCAAGCTGGCCGTAAAGCGCTGTCATCGCCGGGTCGCCCTCGCCCGCCGCACTGAGCCCGATACTCGCGTCTCCCTGCAACACGACGCCCTCCCCATCGATCCCGAATGGCGAGAAGCCGACGGCGCCCAACGTACCGAAGCTATAGAGCGCGTTCGCCGCCCCGACCGGACCGCCGCGAGCTTCCGGCACGAACAGGGGGTTATCGGGTCGCGTGTATTGCGACGCCCAGCTGGCGTAATCCTCGAAGTAGATGTCAGGTGCCAGGAAGTCGAGCGATGGCGCGCCCGCCTTATAGACATCAATGGCAAAGGGCAGCGGACCGCCAGAATTGTACTGGCCTGGCTCGTAATTGGGCCGGATCAGTGCCGCGTTGGTGAACATGGGAAGCTGGTACTGCGCCTTCCCCGCCGAAGCGACGCCTTCAATGAAGGTCGCGTAAGCCCATGACATGAACAGCGAGTCGGTCATCGACTGATCGCCGAAAACCTCGCGCCACGTTCCCGCAGTGCGGGCTCCAGCAGTCTCCCAGGCGGTGCGCAACGTCGGGTGCAACGTGGACCGGTTCGCCGCGAGGTAGCGCAGGAGCGGCTCGGGCACGGGTGCGGCCAGCGCGGCATCGGCGGCCGCCGAATGGTCGCGCGACTCCGGAATAACGCCGACCTCATTCTCGACCTGGACCATCAGAACGGTGTGCTGCGCCCCGTCGACGGCACGAAGGTGCCGCATCAGTTCGCCGAACGCGCGCGCATCCGCGCCCTTCGTGGTCGTCGAGAACGGCGACAGCCGCTCGGTTCCACGTCCATCGCTGGTCTGTGCGCGCGCGAACCGTGTTTGATCGCGCTTCACCCATGCAGGCACATAGCTCGAATATGTATTCTTCCACGCACCAAACCAGAGGAGAACCAGCCGAAGGTTCTGCGCGCGCGCGCCTTTTAGCAAGCCGTCGACGTTGCTGAAGTCAAAGCGGCCCTCCTGCGGCTCGATCGTCTCCCACGCCACGGGTGCGAGCACCGTGTTGAGGTTCATCGCTTTCAGCCTGGGCCAGATCGGCGCCATGTAGGCGAGGTCGCTACTGCTCGAATTGTGGAGTTCGCCGCCCAGCACGAGGAACGGTTTGCCGCCGACGATCAGCTGCGTTGCCTTGCCGCGCCGCTCGAGGTGCGGTGCGCCCGCGGACTGCGCCTCGGCCACCGTGCCTACGAGCAAGGCGATGCCAGTCAGGATTATTCGGGTGACGGAGAACAGGCTGAACATCGCAGCTCCTCAAGCGGACCTCGCAAATCAACAAAGGGACCGGCCCCTTGTGGGAGGCCGGCCTAGCAACGGCACATCTCGGAGAAGGAGTCGAGACCCGCCGGAACCGCTTAGAAGCTGGCGCGCAGGCCAAAAAGGACCTGCCGCCCGGGATAGTAGACGTTGTACGTGGCATTGTCGTAGCCGAAGGTCGTGCGGATCGGCGCGTTGGTGAGATTGAGCATGTCGAGCGTGAGCCGCACTGCCTTGTTCATGAAGGGCAGCTGGTAGCCGGCTGACAGGTCGAGCTGGCCGCGCGCATCCGCCAGAAGACCCAGCGGGAGGTTGTTCTGCGGCGCGTTGGCCGCGATTACCCCGCCCTGCCAGACGTAGTTGAGGCTCAGCGACAGGCCATAGTTCTCGTAATAGCCCTGGAGATTGTACTGCCAGCGCGGGACGCCAGCGGCGACGAGCCCGCTGTCGGACTTCTGCGTGATGTGCGTGCCGTTCGCCTGGAAGCCAAGCCCCTTGAAAACGAAGTCGAGCGGCTGGTTCCACGTCCCCTCGATCCCCTTGATCACGAGGTTGTTGAGATTGACCGGCAGGTTGACCGTGATCGGCACCGCTGACACGGCGACGCCCGAGGCGGCGGCACGGTCGAGCAGCGCCTGGCGCTGCGTCGCCTGTAGTGCGTCAACAGGGATGTTGAGCTCGGAGAAGGGCGTCGCCTGCTGGATGGTGGCGGTGAAGCCGTTGATGCTCTTGCGGAAAAGCGCCACGCCGATGTAGCCCGCACCGCCCGTGTAGAACTCGCCTCCGACGTCGATGTTGTCGGACGTGTATGGCTGTAGCGCAGGGTTCCCTGCCGTGGCGATCTGCGCGCTCGGGTCGGAGAAGGTGACGCCGGGCAGGATCGAGCCCGCGTCAGGCCGCGTCAGCGACTTGGACACGGCGAAGCGCAGCTTCACATTGTCCAGCACGTCGTAGCTGAGGTTCGCCGATGGCAACACCTCCTCGTAGTTCGAGTCGGCAACAATATCGACTATGGCGGTGCCGATCTGGCTGGGGCCGACGACGTGCTGCTTGGTGTAGGTGTAGCGGAAGCCCGCGTTGGCGCGCAGCTCGCGGCCGAACAGCTCGGACGTACCGTTGATCTCGGCGTAGCCACCGTAGACCTTCTCGTCGATGTCCCCGGTCGACCCGCCCGTCACCGCACCGCGGGTCTCCGGTGCATTGTCGCGGAACTGCGCGTAGTTCGTCACCTCCTTCAAGCGATCGAGGTCGGGCACGATGAAGCTCGTAACGCCGAAGGTGCCGCGCGACAGGTGGCCGAAGTTCGTCGCCGAGGTGCGCATCAGATATTGCGGGATCGCACTCGTGGGCACGCTGCCGGTGTTGCCGGTGCACGGACTGCCGCACACCGACCGGCCACCATTACGGCCCCGGCCCCTGGGTCAGCGATCTGAAGCGCCCCGAGTGGAACCCGGTCTATTACCATCGCGCCGACAAACAGGGGATCGGCTTCGACCGCACGCGCTCGGGCAGCGACGCGGTGGCGCAATATGCCCCCGAGGTCGCGAAGCGGCTCGCTGACCCTGCCACGACGCCAGAGCGCGAGCTGCTATGGTTCCATCACGTTTCGTGGGACCGGCGCATGGCCTCGGGCAGGACGCTGTGGGAAGAGCTGGTCGCGCACTACGACCGCGGCGTCGCCACCGTCGGCACGATGCGGGTCACCTGGCAGCGGCTGCGCCCGCTGGTGGACGCCGAGCGCTGGGGCAAGACCGCGACCTATCTCGCCATGCAGGAGCGCGAGGCGCGCTGGTGGCGTGACGCGAGCCTGGCCTATTGGATGTCGGTCAACGGCCGCGCGCTGCCCGCCGGCACCGCGCCGCCCGAGCACGACCTTGCCTGGTACAAGGCGCAGCGATTCCCCTACGCGCCGGGCCACCCGGAATGACGTCGATGAGGAGACGGAGGATTGACCTCGGTCGTCACCTGTACGGCCGCACCTCAAACGACGAGTACGTCATAGCGTGCGTAGATGCGGCGAAAAAGCTTGCAGCAAAAGTAGGCAGTCGTGCTCATGCACCAGCCGCGGCAGCGATGCTCACAAGCCGCAGCATCGCCGCAGACCGCCGCTGCGCAACTGAATTTTAAAAACAGTACCGGCAAATTGCGCTTCTCTTGAGGATCCACAACCAACAGCTCAGCCATAGAGAGACGTACTGTGGACTTTGCAACGCCGATGTTATAGGATTACTATGCCCGTTATCACGGACGCACGCGTCATCATCACCTCGCCGGGGCGCAACTTCGTCACCCTCAAGCTCCTCTGCGACGACGGCACCATGGGCGTCGGCGATGCCACGCTTAACGGTCGCGAATTGGCGGTGGCGAGCTACCTCGCCGACCATGTCGTCCCCTGCCTGATCGGTCGCGACGCGCACCGGATCGAGGACATCTGGCAGTATCTCTACAAGGGCGCCTATTGGCGTCGCGGGCCGGTGACGATGAGCGCGATCGCCGCGGTCGACGTCGCGCTGTGGGACATCAAGGGCAAGCTCGCCGGCCTACCGCTGTACCAGCTGCTCGGCGGCGCCAGCCGCGAGGCGTGCCTGGTCTATTGCCACGCCAACGGCACGACGATCGAGGACACGGTCGCGACAGCGCTGGCGTACCGTGACGAGGGCTATCGCGCGATCCGGCTGCAGTGCGGCGTTCCCGGCCTCGCCTCGACCTACGGCGTCGCCAAGCCCGGCCAGCGCTACGAGCCCGCCGACGCCGCGCTGCCGAGCGAGGCGGTCTGGTCGACGGAGAAGTATCTCCGCGTCGTGCCCGAGCTGTTCGCCGCCGCACGTCAAGCGTTGGGGCCCGACATCCACCTGCTCCACGACGTCCACCACCGGCTCACCCCGATCGAGGCGGCAAGGCTCGGGCGCGACCTTGAGCCCTATCGCCCTTTCTGGATCGAGGACCCGACCCCCGCCGAGCAGCAGGAAGGCTTCCGCCTGATCCGGCAGCACACCACCACGCCGATCGCCGTGGGTGAGGTGTTCAACTCGATCTGGGACTGCAAGACGCTGATCGAGCAGCAGCTGATCGACTATGTGCGGGCCACGATCGTCCACGCCGGCGGCATCACGCACCTGCGCCGCATCGCCGCGCTGGCCGACCTCTACCAGGTGCGCACCGGCTGCCACGGCGCGACCGACCTGTCGCCGGTGACGATGGCGGCGGCGCTCCATTTCGGCCTCTCGGTGCCGAACTTCGGCGTGCAGGAGCATATGCCGCACACCCTCGAGACCGACGCGGTCTTCCCGCACGCCTATCGCTTCGAGGACGGTCGCATGCACCCGGGCGACGCGCCGGGGCTGGGGGTCGACATCGACGAGGAACTGGCGGCCGGCTACGATTATAAGCGCGCCTATCTGCCGGTGAACCGGCTCGAGGACGGCACTTTGTGGAGCTGGTGACGGGCGCGGGACACAAGCGCCGACGCCCCGACGAGAGGATCGGCCTGAGATGAGCGACTTCACTGAGGCCGCCCGGGAGGCGCCCGAGACGGTGGCACAGGCCGTGCCACGCCCGCGCGGGCGCGTGCGCTGGCTGATCTGCGCGCTGCTGTTCGCCGCGGTGGTGCTGTCGTACATCGATCGGCTGGTGCTCGGCGTGCTCAAGCCGCAGCTGACCGCGCTCTACGGCTGGACCAACACCGACTACGGTGATGTCACGGGCTATTTCCAGGTCTTCTACGGCATCGGCTTCCTGCTGTTCGGCTGGCTGATCGACCGGCTCGGCCCCAAGCTGGGCTATCTGCTCGCGATGGGCAGCTGGACCATCGGCCATCTCGCGCAGACGCTCGTCACCTCCACCACCGGCTTCGTGGTCGCGCGCATCCCGCTCGCCTTCGGCGAGGCCGGGACGTACCCCTCGGCGCTCGCGGCGGCGTCGCAGTGGTTCCCCAAGAAGGAGCGCGCGCTCGCGATCGGGATCTTCAACGCCGGAGCGAACGTGGGCGCCATCGTCACGCCGCTCCTGGTCGGCTTCCTGGTCGCCGGGCTGGCGCTCGACTGGCGCTGGGCGTTCCTCGTCACCGGCCTGTTCAATCTCGTCTGGCTGTTCGCCTGGTGGCGCTTCTATCATCGACCGAGCGAGCACCCGCGGCTCTCCGCCGAGGAGCGCACCTGGATCGAGGCCGAGCCCGCGGTGGATAGCGGGCGGGCCGGCTTCCTCACCGTCCTGCGCCGCCGCGAGGCCTGGGCCTATATGGCGGGGCGGTTCCTGATCGATCCCGTCTGGTGGACCTTCCTGTTCTGGCTGCCCGACTTCTTCAACAAGCAATATGGCTACGATCTGAAAAGCTTCGGCCCGCCGCTGGTGGTGATCTACATTCTCGCCGATTTTGGAGCCATCGCAGGTGGCTGGTATTCGTCGCACCTGCTCCGCCGCGGAGTGGAGACCGGGCGCGCGCGCAAACGCGCGATGTTCGCCTCCGCGCTGTTCGCGCTGCCGGTGATGTTCGCCGCGGACGCGACCAGCATCTGGTGGGTGGTGCTCGCGATCGGGCTGGAATGCGCGGCGCACCAGGGGTTCTCTACCAATCTGTTCGCGCTGCCCGGCGACCTGTTCCCGCGCTACGCCCAAGGCACGCTGATCGGGCTCGGCGGTTTCGCCGGCGCGGTCGGCGGCTTCATCGCGTCCAAGTCGCTCGGCGTGCTGCTCGACACGGTGGGCAGCTACGGACCGTTCTTCGTCGCATGCGGGGTGGCGTATCTGGTGGCGCTGCTTGTCTTCCACTTGCTTAATCCGGGCTATTGCGAAGTGAAGCCATGAGCGCACGTTGACACCATCTACCTGACCGAATCCTCCCTGCTGATCCGGGTACCTGCAAGATCGCAAGGCCTCTGTACGAGCACTTGCGCGATCTGCTCACCCGGGCATCCTCCGAGCATGACGCGCTGGGCAGCATGGGCGAATGGCTCCTGTACCAGCTCGTGGCGAGAGACCCAGAACCGGTCGTCCAGACGCCCCTCCCCGCTACCCAACTCCCGCCGCTCGTTCATCTCGCCGCTCGAGCCTTCCGGGCGCTCCACGTAGCCCCCCGACTGGCCTGATTGGCAGGGAAGCGGAAGGGTCGCTTTCGGGAGTGGGGAGGCGGATAGAGCCGATCAGCGGCGGAAGAGCTGGATGGTATCCTGCTCGATACCTGCGGCATCGCATTGATAAAGATCAACCACGTCTGGCCCATTGAAAACCTTCTTGAAGGTTCCCGTCGCGATGGCGAAGCGGTGGTTAAGTTCCTTTCGCCTCCGAAGCAGGTTGTCGCCGCCTGACAACGTAATCACCTGTGGCCCAACCCCACCTTTCCCCTGCGCGGCCTTTAGAGAGTCGTATAAACAGCGTGAGTTGGTCCCGATATCGACCACCCCGCCGATCGTCACCCTTTTGCCATCGAGCTCGTCAGCGTGCGCGAGTGCGTAGGAGGGCGTCATGTGGTGCTGTCAGTCTAATGCGAACTCGTCTCTACACGATGTAGCTCGCCCCCGGATTGATGTCGGATCAGCTGACGAGCGCCTGCCACTCTGCGAGCGCCGCGGAGCGCCGCTGCTTGTAGGTCTGCCGGTCGACGAGGTGGCGTTCGTGGTTGAAGTGGTTGTGGACGTTGGCGTGCACCGAGGCGAACTTCTGTAAGGTTCGCATCTGCCGGAACCGCAGCATCGCTCGTTCTCGTCGCCTGAACGGCAGGTGCGAGTTCTCCACGCAGTTGTTGGCCCAGCGACCCACCTCCTGCTTCTCGCGGCTGCCGAGCTCGCCCAGAGCAGCACCGTAGGAGCGCAGACCATCGGTGGTGATTGCCTCAGGCGAGCCGTGGCGCTTGAGCGCCTTCTTCATGAAGGCGAGCGCCGCCTTCTTGTCGCGAGTCTTGGTGACGTAGCTCTCGAGGATCTCACCCTCGTGGTCCACCGCCCGCCACAGGTAAACCATGTCGCCGTTCAGCTTCACGTACATCTCGTCGAGGTGCCAACGCCAATGACGAAAGCCGCGCATGCGGCTCACCCGCTGACGCCGCACCTCGCCCGCGAACAGCGGACCGAACCTGTTCCACCACAGCCTCACCGTCTCGTGGCAGATGTCGATGCCGCGCTCGAACAGCAGGTCCTCTACGTTCCGCAGCGACAAGGGGAACCGCACGTACATCAGCACCACCAGCCGGATCACCTCAGGCGATGAGTTAAAATAGCGGAACGGGCTGGCGGGCTTGTTCGGACGGAGCATGCCCTCCCCTACCCCGGCGAGCACCGCAGGTGCATTAGGTTTGACAGAGCCCGCGCCGCCAATCCCATGATGATTAGGGCCTCAACCCAGCGCTGCGTACGCAGAACATCCAGTTGAGTATCGCGCACCTGCCGCTCGTCCCTGACGACACCGGCTATGACCCGATAGATTGGCACCATCCCGATAGCCGGATGGCACGCTCAATCCGCTCATTTGCCGCTTCTCGAAAGCGGACGTTGGTTCAGGTCGGAATCACGCCTGCTGAGGGGCGCAATCGCTCCGGCTGCCCGCGTCTCCGCTCAGCCTCTCCCAGTTGCCGTGTGCCAGCCCGTTGCGTGTAGCGCCGTCGAGATCGATGCTCTCGATAAAACGGCGAGGCTCGCCTCCAGGCCGATACTGGTAGGGGAAGTCGGTCGAGAACAGCAGGCGCTCGGGTCCCACGATCTCCAAGCAGCGGCGGAGGTAGCCTTCGCTCCACATGCCGCTGCCCGTAACGTAGAGGTTGCGGCGCGCGCATTCGGCGAGCGACCGGTCGAGATCAAGCGCGCGGTCCAGCACGGCGCCGGTCCGCTCGATATAGAACAGCGCCACCTCGCCCCAGTGGCCCAGGATGATCTGGAGATTCGGCAGTTCGTCGAACACGCCCGCCGCGACCAGCCGCACCCACTCCAAACCAGCCTCGTAGTGCCAGCCGAGACCGAAGGCGGATAGCGCCAGATCCGCCCGCTCACCGATGCCAGAGTAGCTCGCCTCGCGCACGGCGGGGGCGGGCGTTTGCGGATGGATGAACAATGGCACGCCGAGCGCTGCCGCCTTGGCGAGCATCGGGCGAAGCGCCGCGTGGTCGAGGTGGCGGCCGCGCGTGCGGCCACACAGCAGCGCGCCCTTTAGTCCGAGCTCCCTGACGGCCCGTTCCAGCTCGCGCGGGGCCGCGTCGGGATCCGACGTCGGGAGTGCGGCGAGGCCCTGGAAGCGATCAGGTCGGCGCGCGCAAGCGTCGGCGATCAGGTCGTTGGTCCGCCAAGCCAGTTCCACCGCTGGTCCAGGCTCAAGGTTGTGCAGCCCCGGCGTGGTGAGCGAGAGCACCTGTACGTCGACGCCCTGCTCGTCCATCAACGCTAGCCGCCCCTCGCCTAGGTCAGCAAGGCGCTCACCCGTTTCCCCCATGTCCGCGATAGCGGAAACTGGATCGTGCGGCGGCGGCGCATCGGCCCAAGCATCGCGGACGTCGACTGGCAAGATATGCTCTTCGATGGCGATAAGGCGCATGCTTCGACTCCAAGCTGGAAAGAGAAAACCGGCTGATGCGGTCGCGGGTCCATCGCGCTGATCGCCACGGAGACCCAATAGCGGTCATCCAGGACCAGCCGCCGGCAGTCCAACTCCGGACATCCGTTCATCTCGGCGTTTAAGGCTCTTGGTCTCTCGAAAGCTATCCGGCTGGCCTGACAGGCAGGCGAGCGAACGATCGATTTAGCGAGACATCGACGCCTCTGCTGACGTTTTGGACGCATCGAAGCTGCGACGAAATCCGTAGCCGAACCTTAGCGCGCGACAGATTTTCGCCGGCCCTACAATCGCCCGCGCGAGCAGCCCTCCCGCCTTCAGCGCGTCCTTGCATCCGAGCGATAGCGCTTTCGCGCCGTGAGCGCTCGCGGCAATTAGGTCGGCAAACGCCTTCACCTTCGCGCCCCTCAGCAGTCCTGACCGCCTCATGATAGAGCGGCGGCTGCGGCGTTACCGAACGTTCTCCACGAAGGCACGAAGATCGGCCAGCAGCAGATCGGGCTGTTCGAGCGCCGCGAAATGGCCGCCACGTTCCATTTGCGTCCAGGACTCGATCCTGTAGCTGCGTTCGGCGAGCGAGCGCGGCGGGATCGGGAAGACAGGATCGGGGAACACCGCGAACCCTGTGGGAACGGTCACGCGCGAGCCGGCCGGGAAGACGTGAGAGCCTTCGAGGACCCGCCCACGATACAGCCACGTCGACGTGACGAACGATCGTGGCGCCACGTAGAGCATGATGTTGGTGAGGAGTAGATCCTCGTCGAAGGCAGCCCATAGGTCGGGACGGCCGGCGCCGTCGCGGGGAACGTCCGCCCAGACGCCGAACTTCTCGAGGATCCAGGCGGCGACACCGACCGGGCTGTCCGACATGGCGATGCCGAGCGTCTGCGGGCGGGTGCTTTGCTCGAGGAAGTAGCCGCGCTCCTCCTCGGCCAGCGTGTTGACGCGCTCCGCCCAGGCCTTCTCTTCGGCGGTCTCGGGATCAACGCCGTCCGTCTGCGCCGTCATCATGTTGATGTGGAGCGCGGCGACGCGATCGGGATAGTCGTGAGCCAGCCAAGCGCCGATCGCGCTGCCCCAGTCGCCGCCCTGGACGAGATAGCGCCGACCTGGGAAGAGCTCGCGCATCAGTCCATCCATCAGCGCGGCCGTGCGCCGGGGCCCGATCGGCGCGTCTGAACGGCCCGAGAAAGCGCAGCCGGGCAGCGATGGAACGACGACGTCGTGCCCATCTCCCGTCAGCGGATCGATTAGCGCCTCGAACTCGAGAAAAGACCCGGGCCAGCCATGAAGGAGCAGGATCGGCGGCCGCGAGCCGTCTCCGCTCTGCTTGACGAAGTGGAGCGTTTGCCCATTGATGTCAGCGAGGTGATGCTGCCGTCTGTTGAGCTTCTCTTCCTGGGAACGCCAGTCGAAGGTCTTCAGCCAATAGTCCACGAGGCGCCGAAGGTCGCCGAGACCGACGCCCGACCTCCACCCGCCGGCGTCGGGGAAATCCTGCCACTCGAAGTCCTCGACCTGCTGCCGGATTCGGCTCAGGCGGTCATCTGAGATGGCGATCTTGAAGGGACGGATCATAATGTGCCTCTTCCTTTAAAGTTTCTTTGTCGCTGAGCTTTCCGGACGTAGGCGCATACCCTGCTTGGCGACGGGCCTCCGGGCGGCGTTCCTTCGTCGGCCGGCCGGTCCGCACTGCCTCGCTTGACTCGCCAGAAACGTAAGTGTCGAGAATGGTCGAGACTATCGCCGCAATCGTGCATGGTCCGGTAAGCATGGCTGGACAATGAAGCTCGATCTCAACGCCCTCACGACCCTCGCGGCAGTCGCTCGCGCCCGCAGCTTCAGCGGCGCGGCGGATCAGCTGGGCGTCACGCGGTCGGCGGTCAGCCAAGCCGTCCGCAAGGTGGAAGACGCGCTGGGCGTGGCGGTGCTGCGTCGGACCACGCGCAGTGTCGCGCTCACGGAAGCAGGCGAAGCGCTGCTGGATCGCGTCGCGCCGGCGCTCGCCGAGATCGACGCGGCCGCTGCGGCCGCGGCCGCCCATGAAGGCAAGCCTGCCGGCCTGCTGCGCCTGGCGGTGTCTTCCATCGCGGAGACCTTCCTGTCGGGAGACCTGCTGGCGTCCTTTCGAGCCGCCCACCCGCAGGTACGTCTCGATATCCTCGTGACCGATTCCAGGTTCGATATTGTGGCGGGCGGGTTCGATGCCGGCGTGCGGCTCGGCGAGGTAATCGAGCGCGACATGATCGCGGTGCCGGTAAGCGAGGAGCAGCGCCAGATCGTCGTCGCCTCCCCGGCCTATCTGACAGCGGCCGGAACGCCGCTTCATCCGCGCGAGCTGACACGACACCGCTGCATCGGCTGGCGTTCGTCCGACGGGACGGCACCCTATCGCTGGGAGTTCAGCGAGGACGGACGCGAGTTCGCGGTCGAGGTCGAGCCCGAGGTGACGACCAACGACATGCCACTGATGGTGAAGATGGCGCTCGCCGGCAGCGGCCTGACCATCGGCATGTCCGAGACATTCACGCCGTGGCTGCACAGCGGGAAGCTGAGAGAGGTGCTCGGCTCGTTCTGTCCGCCACTTCCCGGCTTCTTCCTGTTCTATCCCAGTCGCCGCCACATGCCGCTCAAACTCCGCGCGCTGGTGGATCATGTGGCCGACTGGCGGATCGTGCGGAACGGATCGATACGATTTTGAGCTAAGACGGTTTGCCACAGACGCATGAGAAGCACCGACAAGCTCACCAGAGACGATCAAGCCTGAGCCGTCGGCCTGACGACCAGCTCCCCGATATTGACCTCAAGCGGCTGTTCGATCGCGTATGCGATCGCGGCGGCGATCGCTTCGGGAGACATGGCAAACTCGCCTGCTGCGGTGATCTGCTGGCGAAGACGATCGTCACGGATATGCTCGGCGAAGTTCGTCGCGGTGTATCCGGGGAGCAGTGTCGTGACCCGTAGCTCTCCGGCAGCCTCCTGACGAAGCCCCTCGCAGATCGCCACGACAGCAGCCTTGGTGCCGGCATAGACCGCCATGTTGGGCACGATCTTCCTCGCTGCGGTGGAAGCGACGGCGATGAAGTGACCGGCCTTCTGCCGGCGGAAGACCGGCAGGGTAGCAGCGATAGCCCAGAGCACCCCTTTGATGTTGACGTCGACCATCATGTTCCAGTCGTCGACGCTCAGCGCATCCATCGGGCCGATCGGCATCGACCCGGCTTTCGCAACGAAAACGTCGAGGCGGCCGAAGGTGTCGATAGCATGGGCAACCAGATCCTGATTGTCCGAGAGACTAACGACATCGGTCCTCAGGCAGGTGGCAGCCCCGCCAGCTGCGCGTATCTCCTCCACGATGGTACCAAGCTTGCCGTCGTTTCGAGCGCCGAGAACAACCTTGGCGCCTCTCGCGGCAAGGTAGCGCGCCGCCGCCTCGCCCATGCCGCTGCTGGCGCCGGTAATCACGATCACGGCATCTTCTATCATCGCTCGAAGCTCCGGTAGGCAGGTCTGAGATAACTGGTGAAAGCACAATCATCGGTGACGCGCGACCAATCGCAACACGTTGAACGAGCGTGCTGCCAGCGGCCGCGACAACAGCACCGCTCCGAGGAGGAACCCGGAACCGAGCGTCACCACCGTCGTGTTGGAGGACCCTGTCACGCGAACCATCACGAAGCCTAGCGATATGAAGGCCATGTTCCAAACGGCGAGACCCGCAAGGACCGAGATGGCGAGCTTGCGGCGATCATGGATCATCGTGCCCGCGATCATGGGCGCGAGGAGCCGCGCACCCGGGATGAGCTGGGCGGTGAAAGGAAGCGAGGTGCTGCTGCGACGAATCTTCCTGAGGTACCGCCCCGCCGGATCGCGCCGATGAAGGACGCGCTGGATGCGACCAGTCCCACCGTCACGAGCGGCGACGCTCACGCCAAGGCTGTAGGTCGCGAACGCCCCGGCACTGCCGCCGACGACCGAGGCGAGCATGGCCGTCGGCAGGCACCACAAGCCATTCGCCGCGGCAACGCCGATCGCGGCGAAGATCCCTTGGGACGGCAGGAGCGGAATCAGCCGCTCCAATAGCGTCACCAAGAATATGCCAGCCAATCCGAGTGGCGCGATGATCAACAGGGCCTCGCCCAGCGGGTCGCCGCCCATCATGACGCAGCGCGCACTGACAGGGTGGGAAACATCGAGACGAGATCGTTCCGGCTCCAGCCTGCCCTGGCGGCATCCATGATGAGATCGGCGCGGACGGTGTCGGCTCCCCTGGACAACGCTGCGCTGATCGCCCGGATGACCTCGAGCCGCGGATCGGCGAGCGGCCCATGCCGCCTCCTGCCGAAGAGCAAGGCGAGCAGGAGAGAGCGCTGCCCGGCGCGCAGAACGACGGCAGGTTCACCCGGCATCCGGCCGATCGCGATGGCGGCTGCCACCAGCGATCTCAGGTGGTAGCACGCTCCCGCGGCGAAGGCGAGCTTCGAACGCTCGACCGGTAGAGCGAGCGGTGCAGGGACGACGGGTGGTCGGCGCATGATCTCACCTCAGAAGCGATAGGAGAGCGTGACCCCACCGAGCGGTTGCCACCGGCTGCCCTGATCGGTGACCGGGCTGTCAGAGACGTCGCCGATGAGGTAGGTGGCACCAGCCCGCGCGATCAGGCCGAGATGGCGATCGAAATAATGGCCGGCGCTGAGACCTGCCCCCACGTCGCGCATGCCCGCGCCCGGCCGGTAGGGCGTGAGGCCGCTTCTGACCGCGTCGGCCGCCGAGATGCCGAAATAGGTGCGCGAGTAATCCGCGTTCGCCCAGGTCGTCTGGACATCCACGGTGACGAAGGTGTCCGGCTTGCGGACGGCAGCGTAGCTGGCGCTGGCGGTCGCGAGCAGCCCGTTATGGGTCCGCGAGACGTCGTGCACGGCGGTCAGATCGAGCCGGAGCGATCCCTGGCCAAGCTGATCGCCGTCGAAGCGATAGCCGATGAAGGCGCCCGCCTCGATCGCGGTGTCGATCTCGGGAAGAAGGCCGACCGCGCCGTCGGCGTCGCTCCGATCAAGTCGTGCGCCGATCACAGGCCCAATCGCGAGCCGCGGATCAGAGGCCAGGTCCGCTCTGCCGCGCAGGCCGCGGAACTCGAAACTGATTCCCTGCCAGCGGACGTCGGCGAGCACGAAGGGGATCAGCCGCACGTCGCTGGCGCCGTCATATTCCGGTGCGACGCCTGCGCCGAGAGCAACCTGGCCATGAGGTGCATCGCTGGGCGGCGCTCCCTGTGCGACGACGATCGACGGCAGGCATGTCATGCTAATGCCGACGAACGGAAGAATGAAGCGCATCGGATGGTCCTTTGTTTGGTTTCGTGACGCGCACCGGAGATGCGCGCCAGGTAACCCAGCCAAATGGTCACGATGGAAAGTGCTGCAGGATGAGTATACAGCAGTCATGGCTCCCATCACAAAATGGCATGCGCCGCTTACCTTGAGGCGCGGGAATTCCTCTTGGCGATTATGGCCGGAGGTTGGGCGCGGTCTCTTGACCGCCTGTGTTTATCTGCCATAACTAAGCCACCTGATCTTGATCTGACACCATCAAGCTACAGGAGCAGTTCCGTGAACCGAATGCCCGATACCGCGAAAATCTTGCCTTTTCCTGCAGACGAGCGCAGCCACGCGGTAATGAACGCCGCCCCGCCAGGACCGCACAGCAGCGGAGAGGGGCGCACGCCGCCGGCGCTTCTCGATGCTGCGCAGGAGTTCCTCAAGTCGAGGGGCGGGGGCGAGGGGCACTTCCAGACGCCGATGAACGGCGTGCACGTCATGCGCGCCTTTCAAGAGATCCCGCCGATGCGCAGGATTTACCGGCCGTCGCTCTGCGTCGTGCTGAAGGGGGCCAAGCAGATCCTGTTCGGCGAAACGACGTTGATCTACAAAGAAATGGAATGTCTCGTCGTCAGTGTCGAGCTGCCAGCGAGCGGTCGCATGATCGGCGCAAGTTGCGAGACACCCTATCTGGGATTGAGCATCGACTTCGACGTGGCGATGCTTAAGGAGGTCATGCAGCAGCTGGCGAACCCGCCGCGCCCCGCTCCCGCGTCAGGCCCCTGTGTGTTCGTCGGTCAGGTCGACGTCCCGCTGACCGAGTGCGTCCTGCGCCTCATCAGGATGGCGATGACGCCGGATGCTGCCCACATTCTCTATCCATCGGTGATGCGGGAGATCTGCTACTGGCTGCTGACCGGACCTTACGGCGCCGAGATCGCCAAGCTGACCCTGCCGGATTCGCATACCGATCGCGTCGCCAACGCCATCTACTACCTCCGCGACCATTTCGCCCAGACGCTGCGCGTGGAGCAGCTGGCGGAGGTCGCCCGCATGAGCCTGTCATCGTTCCACCAGCATTTCCGGACGATGACATCGATGACGCCGGTGCAATATCAGAAGCAGCTGCGGCTCATAGAAGCGCGTCGGTTGATGGTCTCGGAGGCTGCCAATGTGTCCGAGGCTGCCTATCAGGTCGGCTATGAAAGCGCGTCCCAATTCAGCCGCGAGTATTCCCGCCACTTCGGTGTCGCGCCCAAGCAGGATGTGATGAACTACAAGGCATTGGTCGCCTACGGGGCGAGGTAAGCCGCAGCGGTCCTGTCGGGCGCATACCGATCCTGCACGCGGAAGCGCCCGCAGGATCGGGCAAGTCTTATGGGGCATCCGGCATGGAGGAGGATCGGGATCAGCGTAACTTGTGGAGCAGGCGCCGACACCGGCTTCGTGAAAGGCAAGTTCCATGACCCGCTGGACAGTTTCCGACATCCCGTCGCAGAACGGTCGCTCCGCCGTCGTCACCGGCACCGGCGGCCTCGGCTTCGAGGATGCGCTTGCGCTGGCGCGTGCCGGCTGCGAGGTCATTCTGGCCGGCCGCGATCCCTCCAGGGGGGCGGCCGCAGTGGACCGCATCCGGCGCGACATCACCGGTGCGAAGATCTGGTTCGAGCCGCTCGACCTCGCCGAGCTCGCGTCGATCGCCGCCTTCGCTGATCGCCTGGGCAAACAGCGACAGAGCCTGGACATCCTGATCAACAACGCGGGCATTATGGTCCCGCCACAGCGACGGACCACGGCGGACGGCGTCGAGCTGCAGTTCGGTACCAATTATCTAGGCCATTTCGCCCTGACGGCGCATCTGCTGCCGCTGCTGCGGGCCGGCGTACAATCTCGCGTCATTTCCTTGTCGAGCGTTGCGGCCGCGGCTGGCGCGATCAACTTCGACGATCTCAACGCGGCGACGCGCTACAAGCCGATGCCGGTCTACAGTCAGTCGAAGCTCGCCTGCCTCATCTTCGCCTTCGAGTTGCAGCGGCGCAGCGACGCGGGCGCGTGGGGGATCACCAGCATCGCCTCGCACCCGGGGATCTCGCGGACCGATCTGCTGCACAACGGTCCGGGGCGCTGGAGTTCGCACGGCATGGCTCGCTCCTTCCTGCCGTTCCTCTTCCAGCCAGTGGCGCAAGGCGCCTTGCCGACGCTGTACGCCGCGACCTCGCCCGACGCTGTGGCTGGCGGCTATTATGGACCTGATGGTCTGGGTGAATTGCGGGGCTTCCCGACCGCGGCCAAGGTGCCGCCGCAGGCTCTGGACGAAGGCGTCGCAGCTCGGCTGTGGGAGATGTCCGAAGTCATGGCGGGCGTGCGCTTTCCTTCGACCTCGCTCGATCCGAGCCATTCCCTCTTCCAACTAGTCTCTCCGACAGCGGCCGCCTGACCGCGCCCGCCGGCGAAGACGCGCGGCCACTCGCGCGGCGCATCGACCTCCCCTGTTTGTGGAACTCAATCATGAACCGAGCCCGGCGTTCGGTACTGTCGGCCCTGAGCCGGATATGTCCTGCCGGAACACACTCACGCCTGGAACTGCTGGCAACCGCAGGAACTGGCCGTGCCCGCGCGGATCGCCGCGCCGGCATGTCTTTCCGCCCGGCAGGCTCAGCATCCGGCGACGAACCGGCGTCCGGCTTCTGGTCCGATGCGGCGCGGTTCTTGGTGGAGTGGTCGCGCCACCCCTATGACATTGCCGCCATCGCCCCGTCGGGACGAGTGCTGGCTTCGTTGATCACCTGCGAGATCGATGGCGCCTCGGGGCCGGTGCTCGAGCTCGGCCCGGGCACCGGCGCCTTCACCCGGGCTCTCACCCGCAGGGGCGTAGCCAAGCGTGATCTGACGCTGGTCGAACGGAGCCCAACTTTCGCCAGGCTGCTGAAGGACCGTTTCCCAGCGTCGACGGTCCTCAACATCGATGCCGCTGACCTTCATCTGGGCAGGCGAGCGGCTGCGCAGCCGTTCGGTGCCGTGGTGTGCGGGCTCGGACTTCGCAACATGACGTCGCGCGAGGTCGAGGGCATTGTTCGGGCCAGCTTCACCGCCCTGCGACCGGCGGGCTCCTTCTACCTGATCACCTACGGCAGCCGCTGCTCGGTGCCGGATGACGTTCTGGACCGGCTCGGCCTGATCGCCGAGAAAGTGGGTTCGACGCTGCGCAACCTTCCGCCTGCGTCGGTCTACCGCCTGCAACGGGTCGGGATGACAGGATGAGCGACCAACCGGTCTGCGGCGCGTTCGGTGATAGCACGGCGCCGGAGGTCATAATGCGGTGCGTCGGCCATCTGATCGTCGTCGGCGCTCTGCCGTTCAGGCTCGGTCAGACCGGAGCGCCATGGTGGTGTCTGCCGATCTTCGCTGTCGTCGCGGGTGTGACGATGACAGTGGCTGAGGACCTCCGCTTCGCCCGGGCGATCTTCCTGCGTCGGGACGTGCGTGGCTACGCGCAGGTGAGGTTCGCGTTCATCGCCCTCTTGAGTATGGCGCCCTACGCTGCCGGAACGAGCTTCGTGGCGTGATCATCGGCTACGGGCTGCACCCGTCCCGGGCCACAGGATCGGGCAAGTTTTCCGTGGGATCGGGTGTTCGCTGCGCGTGGTGCCCGGCCTAGCATCGCGCCATGATCAACATCGTGACGGGCTAGGTCATGGCGTACTCCCTTTCGGTCAACGGCGCGACGCATCAGGTCGACGAAGACGGCCAGACCCCCTTGCTGTGGGTGCTTCGCGATACGCTGAAGCTCACCGGTACGAAATATGGCTGCGGCGTCGCGCAATGCGGCGCGTGCACCGTGCATGTCGATGGCCAGCCGGTCCGCTCCTGCTCGTTTCCGCTCGAGGCAGCGTCGGCATCGCCCATTGTCACCATCGAAGGCTGCAAGGGCGCCGAAGTCGAGGCGATCCAGAACGCCTGGGTGGCGCGGGACGTGCCGCAGTGCGGCTTCTGCCAATCGGGGCAGATCATGAGCGCGGTGGCGCTTCTACGCGCCATTCCCGCACCAAGTGACGCCGACATCGACGTGGCGATGAGCGGCAACATCTGCCGCTGCGCAACCTACAACCGGATCCGCGCCGGCATCCACGACGCCGCGGGACAGCTGAGGCATCGCCAATCATGAGATGGCGACGTGCTAGCGGTGAGCGCCGACGTTTCGGATGTCTCTCGATCCTGGCGTCGCTCGTCGCGCTCCTCGTGCTCGGCGTCGCCATCGCCTTCCGCCCGCATGCGCTGCCGTCATCGCAGCCGCTGGTCGCTGCGCCGGCACGATCGACCGGTTCGGCTCTGCGGCCGGTGTCGACGTTCGCGTCGATCGCGGACCCGAGCATGCGATCGCTCGCGCTGTTCGAGGAGGCGGGACGCGTGATCGAGCACCCGCGCTGCATGAACTGTCATCCGCGAGGCGATCGACCGACCCAGACGGCGGCGATGCGGCCCCATATGCCGTGGATCACGCGAGGACCGGACGATGCCGGTGCACCGACGATGCGGTGCGCGACCTGCCACCGCGCCATCAACTTCGAGGCCTCTGGCGTTCCCGGCAACCCGAAGTGGAAGCTCGCGCCGATCGAAATGGCCTGGCAGGGCAAGACGTTGGGGGAGATCTGCCGACAGCTCCTCGACCCGGCCCGATCGCACCTGAACCGGGCCGAACTCCTCCACCATATGGCCGAGGACGAGCTGGTTGGCTGGGCCTGGCACCCCGGCGGCAATCGGGAGCCCGCTCCCGGCTCTCAGGCAGCGTTCGGCGCCCTCATCACGGCATGGTTGGAAACGGGGGCTGCATGCCCGGTCTGACGCCTTGCCGAGCAGGAGATTGCTCGTGATCGACGCCCCGGCATCCGGACGCCGCTTTCAGATGACCCGCCGCAAGATGATCCTGAGCGGTACGCTGGCCGGTGGGGCGCTCGTCGTCGGCTACACGGCCACCCACCCGATGCAGGCCGCAGGCGCGATCCTGTCGGGCGGTGGACCCGTGCCCGAGGAGAGCGCCTTCGGATCCTTTATCCGGATCAGTCCGGATGGCTGGGTGACGATCGTCAACAAACAGCAGGAACTTGGCCAGGGCATCCATGCCGGCATGGCCGCAATGATCGCGGAGGAACTGGATGCCGACTGGGACCGGGTTCGGGTCGTCAGCGCCCGCGCCAACTTCCGCGCTTACGGTCCGCAGATCACGGCAGGCTCGCGATCAGTTGCGACGAACTGGGATTCGATGCGCAACGCCGGCGCCGCGGCGCGTGCCATGTTTGTCGCGGCAGCGGCGATGCGCTGGAGCGTGCCCCGGCGACTGATCGACGTGCGCGACGGAGTCGTCTCTCACGGCGCATCGGGACGCTCGGCGACCTTTCCGGAGCTTCTCGCGGACGCCGCGCGCCAAACCGCGCCGCAACGCCCGACGCTCAAGGAGGTCAAGGATTACCGGCTGATCGGCACGGACCGCGTGCGGCGCAAGGACAGCCTGCCGAAAAGCACCGGCGCGCAGGTCTACACGCAGGACGTCCATCTGCCCGACATGCTCGTCGCGATGGTCGCCCACAGCCCGCGCTTCGGTGGCCGTCTCGCGCGATACGATGCAACCGCGGCACGCAAGGTGAAGGGCGTCGCCGACGTCTTCGCGATCGAGACGGGTGTCGCCGTGGTGGCGACAAACACCTTTGCCGCGCGTCAGGGGCGGGATGCGCTCACCCTCGAGTGGGATGACAGCGAGGCGGAGAAGCGCTCCACCGCCGACCTCGTCCGCTACTTCCACGACATCGCCGCAGGTCGCACCGACGTCGATCCAGCCGACTTCCACAGCAAGGGAGACGATCCGAAGGAAGTATTTTCCGCACAGGCGATCGAGTTCAGCTTCGACTTTCCCTATCTTGCGCACGCACCGATGGAGAGTCTCGACTGCGTCGCTCAGGTCGATGGTTGGGACGTGAAGATCATCTCCGGCTCCCATCTCGCGACCGTCGACCAGGTGCAAGCCGCACGCGTCGCGCTTACCATCCCTGGTCGCGTCGACATCGACGTGGTACCCGCCGGCGGTTCCTTCGGCCGGCGCGGGATCATGGGCGCCGACTATCTCGTCGAGTGCGTGCGGATCGCGAAGCGGATGCCGCGGCGGCCGATCAAGCTGATCTGGACCCGCGAGGACGAGCTATCGTCCGGCTTCTTCCGGCCGATGAGCCACCACCGTGTGCTGGTCGACGTCGGAGAGGACGGCTTCCCGGCACGCTGGCGACACCGCACCGTCTCGCAACCCCTGCTGCCGCTCGGACCCAATGCCCTGGCGGTCGAAGGCGTCGCGCAATCGCCGTATCTCGCCGCTGCCAAGGTCATCGACGGGAAGGTCTACTCTCCTACCTTCCCGGTACCGGTCGCCTTCTGGCGTTCTGTCGGCCACTCGCACAACGCCATGGTGATGGAGCATATCGTCGACCAGCTCGCGCGTCGGCTCGATCGGGATCCGGCAGATTATCGCCGGGCCCTCTATCGCCGCGCGCACGCCAAGCGACATCTCGCCGTGCTCGATGCGCTCTGCAGCAGAGGAGGCTGGGGCGCGGCGATCGAGTCCGGCTGGGCTCGCGGCCTGGCCATCCACGAGTGTTTCGGTACCGTGGTCGGCCAGCTCGCGGAGGTTCGCGTCGATGTGGGCAGACCGGTGGTCCGGCGGGTTGTCGCGGTCGTCGACTGCGGGATCGCGATCTCGCCAGACCAGATTGTGGCGCAGATGGAAGGTGGTATCGGCTTCGGGCTTTCCGCCGCTCTTTACGGCGCCATGACGCTGAAGAACGGGATCGTGCAGGAGACCAACTTCGACAGCTATCCCGTCATTCGCATGAATGAGATGCCCATGGTCGAGACGTACATCCTTCCATCGACCAATCGGCCGACCGGCATGGGGGAGCCCGGCGTGCCGCCGATCGCTCCAGCCGTCGCCAACGCGATCTTCGCGCTCACTGGCGGGCCAACCACAAGCCTCCCGATCCTGCGAGACGGAGCGGCAGCGAGCGCCGGTTTCTCCTTCCCGCGAGCCTCGGCGTGACGTTCTTGCGGGTAGGTTCGAGCGCCAGCGCCTCTCGACATGGCGGCTTCGTTCGTAACATGCGGATGAATGCCCAACCGCCTGCCGAGCACCGGAGCCTCCGCGTGACGAGGCAGATGCATCAGCGCCGGAGCGGATTGACCGCCATGAGCTCAGCGCGCCTCATCTGCTTGGCGTTGTTCTGGTCACCGGCTGCGGCCGAAGTTTTGGAAGGACCGACTCAACGCCTGCCGGCTGCTGGCGTACCGAGCCCCGTCGATCACACCTTCGCGGGCACGATCGCGCTCTCGGTCGATGCCACCGACGTCGCGCACAAGCTCTACACGGTGGAGGTCGTCATTCCGGTCCAAGCGGCGGGCGCGATGACGCTGCTTTACCCGCGCTGGGAAGCCGCCAGCCATGGCCCCAGTCTCAGCGTTGCGAAGCTGACGGGCCTGACCGTCTTTGCCGGAAAGCGCCGGCTGGCGTGGCGCCGGGATCCGGTCGATCCGCACGCCTTCCACCTTGACGTGCCGTCCGCCACGGCGAGCGTGACCGCGCGCTATCAGATCGTCGCCGCGCCGGGCGATCTCACACGCGACCTGATCGTCCTGCCGTGGCAGCAGCTCATCCTCTACCCCGCCGGTTGGTACGCACGGAACATCGCCGTAGCCGCGACGGTAACGCTGCCTGACGATCTGACGAACCTCGCGCCCTCGACCCTCGCACGCGGCGCCGATGGGCGCCTCGTCCTGTCTGTGCGATCGCTGGAGACGCTGCTCGACTCGCCCGTCTACGCCGCGCGGTCAGCGTCACGCGTGTCGCTCGCGACGGGAGACGTGCCAGTGACGCTCACCGCACTCGTCGCTGGCGCCTCGCTGCCGCTCGTCCCACCTGAGCGGACCGCCGCGCTCCGGCGCATGGTCTCGCAGACCCGGCGGGTCTTCGGCGCCGCGCCATTCGCCCGGTACGATTTCATTGCCCGTCTAGGCGATGACCTTTCCACCGGGGGCACAGAGCATCGCACCGCGAGCGAGATCACGCTACCCGCAGGCTATTTTAACGACTGGTCGCACCAGCTGCTCGATCGCGACATCTTCCCGCACGAGTTCGTGCACGCTTGGAACGGCCTGTATCGTACGCCGGCCGATCTGTGGGCGCCGACGCCTAACGTCCCGCAGTCCGGCAGCCTGCTCTGGGTATATGAGGGACAGACCGAGTTCTGGGGACGCGTGCTCGCCGCGCGTGCTGGCCTGCGGACCACGCAGGAGACGTTGGACAGGCTGGCGCTCGATGCGGCGGAGGTATCAAACCGGCCTGGACGTGCTTGGCGGCCTCTCGCCGACGACGTCACCTATCCCACCTTCATGCTCCGCCAGCCCGTGCCCTGGCGCGACTGGCAGCGTCGGCGAGACTATTATGACGAGGGAGTCCTGCTGTGGCTCGCGGTCGAGGCGCGGTTACGCGAGCGTAGCGGCAGCCGCCGCGGGCTCGACGATTTCGCTAGCGCCTTCTTCGCGGGAGCGACGCCAGGTGCGCCGACGCGGACCTACACGTTTGAAGCACTGTGTGCCGCGTTGGAGGCGGTCGTCCCGGCCGGATGGGCCGGCTTCCTGACCAAGTGGCTCGAGGCGCACGACGAGCTCGATACCTCGGTCGGCCTCAAGGCTCTAGGCTGGGACCTCGTCTACGCCGACGTACCAACTGAGACGTTTCGCCAGCATGAGACGGAGCTGGGCGGAGTGGATCTCAGCTATTCGCTCGGAATGATGGTGACGGCGGAGGGGCATGTCGGCGCGGTGTCGTGGCAGGGACCGGCCTTTACCGCCGGGCTTGCTCCGCAAGCCAAGATTGTGGCCGTCGGGGCTGAGCCGTTCACGGCCGAGCGCCTCCTGGACGCGGTGCGGATGTCGGATACTCTGCCGATCACGCTCACGGCCGAGCAAGATCGCCGCCGCGCCGAGTATCACCTGCGCTACCAGGGACCCCTGCGTTATCCGCGATTGAAACCAGCGACGGACCATCCCGATCGTCTCACCCAATTGCTAGCTCCACGGTGACCAGCGAAGGCTGGCTTCGCCTAGATGATCTGAATGGCAGTCACCTGCGAGCTTTGGGCAGCTCTGCAAGCCAAAGGCTCAGACGTTGTAAAGCGGAGCACCAAGAAGCATCTGTCATTGGGCGCTGGCCGTCCCCCCCCTCGTGCCAAATGACCCAGTAAGCGACAATCACGGCCTCCTAGCGGCTTCCCGAATCCAGCCGCTCGTTCATCTGTGAAGGAAGCTAGGAACGCGGCTTATCACGCGTAAAGCGCCGTTGCTTGCCGACCCACGATCCGATCAACCAGCGAACAACGGCGATCGATCAGCCGGTGGTGAGCGCCGCATGATCCATTCCGGCGAGGTCCGTCAGGAGATCGGGATTGCTCGGCGCCCACCCAAGCCGCGCGCAGGTCCACGCGTTCGATGCGGTCATGTCGAGGCCTGCAAAGGTCGTCATCCAGCCGAAATAGTGTTCCGCTTCGTCTGCCGCGACCGAGCGGACCGGCAGTCCGGTGCCCTTGCCAATCGCCTCGGCAATGGCGCGGGCGGTGACGCCCTCCTCGGCCGACGCGTGGTAACGCGCGCCCGGCTGGCCCTTCTCCAGTGCCAGGACGTAGAGCTTCGCCACATCGCTGACGTGCGCCGCCGACCAGCGCGACTGCCCTTCTCCGAGGTACGCCACCGCTCCGGCGCGGCGCGCCTCGGCAATCAACGGCGTGATCAGCCCGGCCTTGGTGGTGTCGTGCACCTGCGGCAAGCGGATGGTGCGTACGTCGATGCGCTGCGCGGTCAACGCCGCGCCAGCGAGCTCGGTTGCGATACGCGGATTGGCGTGACGAGGGTTGAGCACGTCTTCGGTCGCCGGCCCTCCATCGAGCGGAGTGCCGATACCGACGCCCGAGGTGATCAGGATGGGCTTCTGCGTGCCGGCCAACGCCCCACCCATGGCGGCGATGTTGCGCGCATCCTTCCTGGTGTTCTCGAAAAACCGCTCGAAGTTGTGGTCAAACGCGCAGTGAATCACAGCATCGCTCGCCTGCACGCCACTTACGAGCGTCGCAGGCGCGTCGAGGTCGCCGCGGTGAACGTCAACACCGGCCGCTTCAAGTTGACTGGCGCCCGCGTCGGAACGCGTCAGGCCGAGCACCCGATGGCCGCGGCCGAGCAGTTCGGGAATGATGTGCGAGCCGATGAACCCGGTCGCACCGGTCAGGAACACACGCACATTGGGTCTCCTTCTTGTCAGAGCGGCATATCGCGGACAGCCGAAACCTGTTAAAGCAGTGATCTTATCGGGGTATAAGCTCCAACAGGATCGACCATGGCTAGTGAGGCGCCCAACCAGCTCGGTACGTATCTGCGCGATCGTCGCACCCGGCTCGATCCGGCGGCTCTCGGGTTTAGCGGCGGTCGGCGGCGTACGCCTGGACTTCGACGTGAGGAGGTGGCGAGCCGAGCCAATATCAGCCCGACTTGGTACACGTGGCTGGAGCAGGGCCGCGGCGGCGCGCCGTCAGCGGACGTGCTCGACCGCATCGCCAAGGGGCTGATGCTGACCGAACCGGAACGCGAGCACCTGTACATGCTGGGACTCGGGCGTCTGCCCGAGGCGCGCTATCAGGCGGTTGACGGCATCACTCCCCGGCTGCAGCGCGTGCTGGACGGAATGGTGTTGAGCCCGGCCATCATCAAAACGGCGATGTGGGATGTGGTAGGCTGGAACCGCGCGGCGGCGGTGCTGCTCACCGACTATGCAAAGCTGCCGCGTGACGGACGCAACATTCTCCGCCTGATGTTCGGCAGCGACCATGTTCGCAGGCGAAATGAAGACTGGGGAAGCATCGCTCGCTTCGTCGTCGGCGCCTTTCGCGCCGACGTGGCTCGGGCGGGCGCGATTGCCAGCCCGGAGGTCACGAAGCTGGTGGGTGAGCTATGCGGGATCAGCCCCGAGTTTGCAGCCCTGTGGCAAGACAACGACGTGGTCGCTCACGGAGAGGGCATTAAGCGGATTCACCATCCCGATGCGGGGCTGCTCGCGATGGAGTTCTCCTCCTTCGCTGTCGAAGGCAGGCCGGAGCTGGGGATGATCATCTATAATCCCGCGTCACCCGCAGATGCCGAAAGGCTGCGCGTGCTCCTGGACGCGCACGAGGGTTGATCTAACTGGAACGCGCGAGGTGCCTCTCCGCCCCATGTGTGGACATACGAGAGGCCTTAGCTGCCGCCCATAAGCAGTCATTCGTTCATTTGCTTCGTCGGTGGAGCCACCTCTAACCAGAGGCCGCCGGTCAAAAGACACCCTTCCGCGTCAGTCCAGGTACTGGCCCGTTCCAGCGCCATTGCGATGCCAGCGTCGCGCGGACTTTAGCACGTCAGCGGGCAACAAGTTGGCGTTGATCCCCCGATCGCTGCGCTTTGCATCTTTCGGCGTCCAATGCGTCACGCAACCGCATACGCTGCAGCGGTGAAAATCGACGTGCCTGCCGTTCCAAGCGTATGTGTCAGTCCGAAGATCGGCGGGTACGCTGATCTCGTCCGATTCGACGTACGTCCAAACCACACCGTAACTTCGGCATAGCGAGCAGTTGCACTGCGTTATTTCTGCGGGTGCTTCGGCCAGTCTGATGGTGATCGCACCGCAGTGACAGGTTGCCTGTACAGGCTGGGTTCTGCGGGACTCCGGCATGTCACAATCTTATGGCAGCCCCTCTCGCCGTCAACCTCGGAAAAGGCGTCTCTGCTATTTGGGCTAGGGTGAAATCAGCCGCTGTATGAGAACGACCCACAAGACGACATTCAGCCGCCGTTTCGCGTCCCCCGACTTCAGACATCCATTCATGTTCGCTCGATGTCCCGACGAGCGAACGCGGCTTCGTTCCCGGCAAGCTGAAGACCCGGCTGCGGTCACTCAGGAGCCTCGTTGTAGCTTGGGATGCAACGTATCGACTGCGCGCGGCATCACCGGGCCAGGTTGGTACTGGCCCGGCTCGCCTCCTTCACGCGGCCATCGATATGGAGCTGATCTGCTCGGATGCACTCCGCATCGCGGCTTGGTCCTGCTCAGGGCCGTACGCGATCCCTTCGGCTCGAATGGTCTCAATATCGCTGATGCCCAAGAAGCGGAGGATAGCGTCGAGATAGGTCGCTAGATGGTCGTTGCCGGCGAATAATCCCTGCGAGTAGATCCCGCCCGACGAGAGCACGAGATAGGCTTTCCCGGCCAGCAGGCCACGCGGGCCCTCGGCGGTGTAGCTGAAAGTCTGCCCCGCGATCGCGACATGGTCGATCCATGCCTTGAGCGTCGAGGGGACTGTAAAGTTGTACATTGGCGAGCCGATCACCAGCACATCGGCGGCCTTGAGCTCCTCGACCAGCGTCCTCGAACGGCCTCGCGTCTCCGTCAACGTGGGGTCGTCGGCGTTCTCTGGCAGCCAGGCACGTCGGATGGTCATGTCGACGTGTGGAAGCTGATCAGCGACTAGGTCGCGGTACGCCACCGTTGCATCAGCGTGGTCGGCCTTGAGCCGCTCGACCAGTTCGCTCGAAAGGCGCCGAGTGTGCGAGGTCTCCGCGTTGCTCGCGCTGGCGTCGATGTGCAGGATTCTCATACGGTCTGCTCCGGTCTGGAAATGTGACCTGCACCAGCTATGTGACCTGACGCGCCGCGCCCAGAAGGCACATAGCTAGGACCTGGTCACATGGAACTGACTACCCCCGAACCGCTGCACATCGAGTGCGGTCGTTTTAGCAGCGTTCTAAGCTCGATCGGCGACAAGTGGACGGTGATGATCGTGCTCACGCTTACGGAGCGGCCGCGGCGTTTTAACGAGATGAAGCGGGCCATCGGCGGCATCAGCCAGCAGATGCTTGCGCGCACCCTGCGCGCTCTGGAGCGTGACGGCATGCTGACGCGCACGGTGCGCGCGACTGTCCCGCCGCAGGTGGAGTACGCTCTTACTGACCTTGGCCTGTCACTGGCGGATCCAATCCGGCAGCTCGGAACGTGGGCCGGAGCGCATATCGAGCAGATCGAGGACAATCGCTCCGCCTTCGACGCCGCTAGAGCGGCAGCGTGATGTTACGCGAAGCCTATAGCCCTACAGGTTTCGGACCAACCGCTCCTGAGGCATGACGGTGACGATCATACTCTTGGCGGGCGCGACCGGCATGATCGGGGCAGAGGCACTCGCGCTGCTGCTCGCGGACGAGCGTGTGCGGCAGGTGGTGGCACCGACACGCCGCGCGCTCCCGCCGCACTCAAAGCTGCATAACCCGATTGTGACCAGCCACGACCTTCAGCAGGGTGCCAAATGGTGGGCAGCCGATGGAGCCATCTCCGCACTTGGCACGACGCGGGCAAACGCAGGGTCCGCTGCCGCCTATCGCGCCATCGACTTCGACTACTCACTCGAGGTCGCCACCCAAGTTCGGGAGGCTGGTGCAACTCGCTTCGCGCTCGTCTCGTCGATGGGTGCCAATCCGCGGTTCCGCTTCACCTATCCAAAAACAAAGGGCGAGCTTGAGGGCGCCGTCGGCTTGCTCGGCTTCGAATCGCTGACCCTGGTACGCCCCGGTGTCCTGAGCGGTCATCGTCGAGAGCATCGACCAGCCGAAGCTTTCCTGGGCTCACTGCTGCAAGCGATAGAGCCCATCCTCCCTGCCGCGGCCCGCGTCAGTCCTGCGGCAACTGTAGCGAGGTTGCTGGTCGAAGCGGCCCTCAACGGCACAGCGGGTCGCCATATCGTCACCTCGCAAACAATCGCACTCGCGGCTACGGGCGAGAAATGAGGAGCGGAGTATTGAGGTTTAGCGGCTTCCTGAGCCACGTACTGGCCCCAGTGTCGGTCATTCGCCCCACCTTCGTCGCTTCCCGATCTTCGACGTTCATTCATGTTCGAAGCGGGAGTGTGCAGTGAGCATCAACGCGCGCCGTACGGTCGTCAACGCGCTCGCTGCGCATCGTGCGAGCGCGCATTTCCCGAGCCATCTCGCGTCGGTCAACAACCTTGCGGAGCGCAGCGCGTTCACGCTCGATCCGCTGGCAATCGGCTGACTTGCATTCAGGCCCAAGGACCCCTGTCATGGCACTCAAGGATATCCTCCCCTCGAAACTCGGCTTCGGCGCCGCACCGCTCGGCAACATGTTCCGCGCCATCCCCGAGGACGAGGCGCTCGCGACCGTGGCGGCGGCCTGGGACGACGGCATCCGCTACTTCGACAATGCCCCCTTCTACGGCGCGGGCCTTGCCGAGATCCGCATGGGCGAGGCGCTGAGAGACAAGCCGCGCGACCAGTACGTCATCAGCACCAAGGTCGGCCGCATCGTACTGGACGAGGTCGAAGGGACGCCGCGCGACAATGGCGAGAAGGGTAATGTGTTCGCCAACGGCCGGCCGAACAAAGTCATGAACGACTATTCGCACGACGCGACGCTGCGCTCGATCGAGGACAGCCTGAAGCGCCTGCAGACTGACCGTATCGACATCATCTGGGTCCACGACCTGGCGCAGGATTTCTACGGCGACGCCTGGATCGGGAAATTTGAGGAGGCGCGCACTGGTGCTTTCAAGGCGCTCGACCGGCTGCGCGACGACGGCACGATCAAGGCCTGGGGGCTCGGCGTGAACCGCGTCGAGGCGGTGGAATTGCTGCTCGACCTCGATGGCCCACGACCCGACGGCTCACTGCTCGCAGGTCGCTACACCTTGCTCGACCATGACCGCGCGCTCGAGCGGCTGATGCCGAAGGTCGCCGACCGTGGCCTGGGCATCGTCGTCGGCGGCCCGTACAGCTCAGGTGCGCTCGTCGGCGGCCCGAACTTCGAATATGCCCCCGCCTCCCCCGAGATCCTCGCCAAAGTCACCGCCATTAAGGCAATCGCCGATCACCACGGCGTCAGCATGAAGGCCGCGGGGTTGCAATTCTCGCTTGCCAATCCCGCAGTCGCAGCGGTGATCCCCGGCGCCAGCCGGCCGCAACGCATTGCGGAGGACACGGCGGCCCTGAAGGAGCCAATTCCCGTCGATTTCTGGCGTGCGCTGCGCGACGCAGGTCTGATTGATAGGGCGGCACCATTGCCACGCTGACCCAGAAGCGGTCGTTCCCGGTGCCTTGCCCGGCTCCCAACTTCGCACGCCCATTTATCTCCGCGGCCGACACGCGTGACGCGCCGCAAAGCCTTTGGTCGACGTGATGGCGTTCACTATCGCGCTTTCGCTAGACCTCGTCGGTGTGGTCATACTTCCCAACCCTAAGTTTTTTCGGGCGCTGGCCACCCTGGCATACCTTAGCTTCGGAGGATGACTGTTGGTGTTGTGGAGCATCGTCTGACGAGAGGGTTTGTAAGATCTTCAACGCTGCGCCTCCTCATGTTCAAGGAGGTCTTTACGCTTACCTTTGGCATCACCTGGCTCGATCGCCCGCCGGTAAACTGCTTCTCTCATCAAGGACGTAGCTGACAAGGCTACTGAACTTCAGGTTACCCGCTATGTCACCGCGGCCTGCGTACAGCCCTCGAAGGTAGCCACGGTCGTTCGCTGTCAATGTTTTCGGCGCGCCTACATCATCGCTGCTTGTGAATGCACTGAGGATTGATTCGCCGGCTGCTGCGCCACCTCCTTGCGCACCGGTCAGCGCGCGCATTGCCGCATATTGCGCCGCTTGCGTCAGCGGCCTTCCCTGCATCGCGTCACGATCGATCAGCACGGTGGCGCTGACGATCTCCATCCGCACCGGGGATGACAGCCTTGATAAGGATCGCCCTCTTATCATCGTCGGCTGATCCGGAGAGTAAATCGGCCGCTCTCCGTCCCTCCCACGTGGCTCCACCTCGATCCACGCTCGCGCTTGTCCCGCCTCACCGATAATGCGCTTTACGGCAGCCAACGACTGGCTCCTCATGGCACCTGCCCCGGCACGCGCGAGCCTGAGCGCGGTGGATTGGCCGTCTGCGACAAAGGCGACCAGCAGGTTTGGAGAGCAACCAGTTTGTCCCGTCCTCAAGCCGGCCATTCTCGCGACGGCACTCACTTCGTCGACGATCATCTGTCCGGACGCCGCGTCGAGCCCCAGGCTCGTGACGCAAACCTCCTCCGAGAAGCGCGCCATTGGTAGATCGCCAGATTGTCGAGTTGACAGCCGCGTGACGAACGCCCGCGCTCTCTCCGCCTTATTGCGGGCCTGCCCACGGATCAGGAAATCAACCGCGCTGGACGCAGTTCCAGATTGTAGCAGAGCAAGTGCGAGACTCACCGACATGCGATTTCCAATCGAAGCCCTCGCCGCTTATTCTTGAATAAGGCCTCGGCGCGCAAGCGAGTC
>NZ_JAPYKH010000006.1 GCF_029623345.1 Sphingomonas phyllosphaerae | reverse complement strand
AATATTAAGTCGGACAAATAACATCATTGGCTGCCGCGTCAACGTCGTAGCCGCGCGAGCGGGATCGACTCGCCGATCAGCCGATAGCCTGCCGCATTCGGGTGCAGCCCGTCGCCGCTGTCGTAGCGCGACGCGAGATAGGCCGGGCGCGCGGGGTCGCGCAGCAGCTGCTCGAGGTCGACCACGCTGTCGACGTTGCCGGGTAGGCGCAGCCACGCGTTGATCGCTTGGCGATCCGCTTCCGACTCGGCGCCAGAATGGTAATAAGCGCTGCCCGCGAACGGCAGGATCGTGGCGGCATGTACCGTGATGCCGTGCGCGTGTGCGCGCGCGACGATCTGCGCGAAGGCGCCGGTGACCCCCTCCACCAGCGCGCGATGCTGGTCGGGACTGGCCGGGGCGTCGCGAGTGAGCACGCCGATATCGTTGACACCCTCGAACAGGATCAGATGCCGCACCCCCGCCTGCCCGAACACGTCGCGGTCGAGCCGTGCCAATGCGCTCGGACCGAGCCCGTCGAGCAGCACGCGATTGCCGCCGATCCCAGCATTGAGCACCGCGGTCCGCCCGCCGAGACGGCGCGCGAGCACGTCGGTCCAGCGCGTGTAGCTGTTGGGCGTGACGCCATAGCCGTCGGTAATCGAGTCACCGAAGGCGATCACCCCGCCCGGAGCGGCGCAGCGCTCCACCTCGACCCCGGCGAGCAGGTACCAGCGATCGACGGCGCGCGCGCCCGCCAGCTCGTCCGCCGCGGTTTGATCGCCGCGCGTGAGATAGGAGGTCGCGCGGCTGCCGGGGTGCGCGGTCTGTCCGTCAGGCTCCACCGGCAAGTGGAGAGAGACGACGAGATCGTCGAACGCGCGCAGCGGTAGGTCGGCCGCATCGCTGACCCATTCCGCGCCAGCGGGAACGGTCACCGCGGCGTGGCCGGCGAAGCGAAGCGGACGCACGGTCGTCGGGCGAAGCGCTCCGCCAACGGGTGCCGCCGCGAGCGCCACCGTCGCCGCGTCGATCGTCAGCGGCGCACGGCCGAAAGCATTGGAGAAGCGAACCCGGACGCGCTGGGCGGTGAGGCTGGGGCGAACGATCTGGCGCAACGTGGCGTCGCGCAGCGCGCCCGGCTCCAGCTGGGCGTCCGCCGCCGGCGACAGCTGCGACGACGACCAGGCCGCCTGCCACGTGCATGCGCGTGGGGCTGCTTCGGCGGGAGCCGCTGCCAGCAGCGTGGCGGTCAGCACGAGCGCAGCGGCCCGCCGTGTCGGGCACAGGTGGCGACCATCAGCGACCGGCAACGGCCCTCTCCTCTGCATGTCCTTGGCCGCACGTCCGGCGGCAGCATCTACAAGTTGTTAGCGCTATCACGTATGCCGTGCCGGAACGACCGTCAAGAGAGTTGCATGTAGCTGACGTTGCGACCGAAAGAGCCGCAAGCGCGCGTCTGCCGATGCGCGCCCCCCTCCTTTATCCCGGCAGGCTCACCGCGCGGTAGCGCGGAATCAGCCCGTGAAAGACGAGCAACGCCACCAGATAGGCCATGCCGCATGCCACGAAAAACGGTCCATAGCTGCCCACCGTGTCGAGCAGCACGCCGAGCGACTTGGACGCGATGAAGCCGCCCACTGCGCCGGCGAAGCCGCCGAGCCCGATCAGCGTGCCCTGCGCGTAGCGCGGGAAGAGGTCGCCCGGCAGCGCGAACAGATTGGTCGAGAAGCCCTGATGTGCGGCGCAGGCCAGCCCGATCGCGAGCACCGCCCACCAGATGCTGCTCGCGTCCGCGGCGAACATCACCGGCAGCGCGAACAGCGCGCACGCGAGCATCGCGCGTTTGCGGGCGCGCCCGGTCTCGACCCCTTGGCGCAGCAGGTGCGACGAATACCATCCGCCCGCGATGGCTCCGACATCGGCGAGGATGTAGATCGCCACCAGCGGCGGGCCGAAGCTCTTCAGGTCATAGCCATATTGCTTGTTGAAGAAGTCGGGCAGCCAGAACAGGAAGGTCCACCAGACGGGATCGATCAGGAAACGCCCCGCCATATAGGCCCAGGCCTCGCGGCGGCGCAGGACGGTGAGGAAGCCGGCGCGACCGCTATCCATCGCGGGCTCGGCCTCGATCCAGCCGCGCTCCTCGGCGGAAAGCCGCGGGTGGTCAGCGGGTTTGTGGTAAAGGCGCCACCAGGCGAACAGCCAGACGAGATTGAACAGACCGGTGACGAGGAAGGCCCAGCGCCAGTCGAGCGCCAGGCCGGCGATCAGGAAGCCGACCAGCAGCGGCGTCACGATCGCGCCGACATTGGCCCCCGCGTTGAAGACGCCGATCGCAAGCGCGCGCTCCTTCTTGGGGAACCACTGCGACGCTGCCGCGAGCGCCGAAGGATAGGTCCCCGCCTCCCCGAAGGCGAGCGGGATGCGCGCGACGACGAAGCCGGTGGTGGAGGTGACGAGCGTCTGCGCGAAATGGCCGACCGTCCAGCTGCCCATCGCGAGCAGATAGCCCAGCTTGGGGCCGAGCCGGTCGATCAACCAGCCGAACAGCAGGAAGCCGATGCCGTAGAACACCTGAAAATAACCGGTGACGTCGCCGTAGCCGATGTTGGTCCAGCCGTAGAGCGCGGTCAGCTGCGGCTTGAGCACGCCGAGCACCAGCCGGTCGATGTACGACAGCACCACCGCGGCGAACAGCAGAGCGCAGATCAGCCAGCGCACGCGCCCGCGCGGCCTCGCCACGGCATGCGCCGCCGTCTCGGGTGCTTGCTTGGCGGCCTCGGTGAAGTCGCTCATCTCAGGCCGATCCTCTCGTCGGGGCGCCGGCGCATTGCCCCGCGCCCGTCACCAGCTCCACAAAGTGCCGTCCTCGAGCCGGTTCACCGGCAGATAGGCGCGCTTATAGTCGTAGCCGGCCGCCAGTTCCTCGTCGATGTCGACCCCCAGCCCCGGCGCGTCGCCCGGGTGCATGCGACCGTCCTCGAAGCGATAGGCGTGCGGGAAGACCGCGTCGGTCTCGAGGGTGTGCGGCATATGCTCCTGCACCCCGAAGTTCGGGACCGAGAGGCCGAAATGCAGCGCCGCCGCCATCGTCACCGGCGACAGGTCGGTCGCGCCGTGGCAGCCGGTGCGCACCTGATAGAGGTCGGCTAGAGCGGCGATGCGGCGCAGGTGCGTGATGCCACCGGCGTGGACGATCGTGGCACGCACATAGTCGATCAGCTGCTGCTCGATCAGCGTCTTGCAGTCCCAGATCGAGTTGAACACCTCGCCCACCGCGATCGGCGTAGTGGTGTGCTGGCGGATCAGGCGGAAGCCTTCCTGCTGTTCCGCCGGCGTCGGATCCTCGATCCAGAAAGGGCGATAGGGTTCGAGGTCGCGCCCCAGCCGCCCCGCTTCGATCGGGGTGAGCCGGTGATGGACGTCGTGGAGCAGGTGGATGTCGGGGCCGAGCGCCTCGCGTGCTGCGGCGAAGAGCGCGGGCACGACGCGGAGGTACTTCTCGGTCGACCACATCGCCTCGCTCGGCAGCGCCGCGTCGGCGGGCTCGTAGCGCTGCCCCGGCTTGGCGACGCCGTAGGTCGAGGCGAGGCCGGGAACGCCGCACTGCAGCCGGATCGCGCGATAGCCCTCGTCACGGTACGCCAGCGCTGTCGCGACCGTGTCCTCGATCGTCGTGCCGTTGGCGTGGCAATAGACCAGGCACGCCTCGCGGCTGGCGCCGCCGAGCAGCTGGTACAGCGGTAGGCCGGCGAGCTTGCCCTTGATGTCCCACAGCGCCACGTCGACCGCGGCGATCGCGCTCATCGTCACCGGGCCGCGGCGCCAATAGGCGCCCTTGTAGAGATACTGCCAAATGTCCTCGATCCGGTGCGCGTCGCGCCCGATCAGACAGGGGACGACATGGTCGGCGAGGTAGCTCGCCACCGCCAATTCGCGGCCGTTGAGCGTCGCGTCGCCGACGCCGGTGGTACCGTCGTCGCAGATGAGCTTGAGCGTGACGAAGTTGCGCCCCGGCGAGGTGATGATCACGCGCGCGTCGGTGATGATGGGCATGGCGCTCCTCCTCAGGCGATCGCCGCGGAGAGCCGGACGGGGCACGTCGCGCTCGTCCCTCGATAAAGGACATCGGCGTCGATCACGTGCGCTCCTCTCCCGCCTGGTTCACGCCATCGTCTGATCGCAACGGCTTGCCAAGATTGTTGGTAGCGATAACATGGCGGATGGAACGCGGTTGGTCAATGCCGCGGCGGTGGAGAGGCAGATGGCAGCGCGCAGGAATATGCTCCGGACGGTCGCGATGGCGCTGCTCCTCGCCGGCACGTCGCCGGCGCGTGCCGAGGACGGCTATCGCCTGTGGTTGCGCGCCGACGCCCCGGCGCGGAGCGCCCGAGTGACACTGCGCGGCGACGGCGCCACGCTGCGGCTCGCCGCCGACGAGCTGACGCGCTCGCTGCCCGCCGGGATCGACGACGTGACGCTCGCGCTCGCGCGCGACCCGCAGGTGGCGGCGCTGCGCCTCCCGACCGCGGCGCTCGGCGACGAGGGCTATCTCGTCCGCCGCGTGCGGCTCGGCCGGCGCGACACGCTGCTGATCACCGGCAACGGCGAGCGCGGCCTGCTCTACGGCAGCTTCGCGCTGCTGCGCCATCTCGCCACCGGGGGGAGCGCCGCGACGGTGGCGCTCGCCTCGGCGCCGCGGGTCAAGCTGCGCGTGCTCAACCATTGGGACAATCTCGATGGCAGCGTGGAGCGCGGCTATGCCGGCCAGTCGCTGTGGGACTGGTGGACGCTGCCCGACTTCAACGACCCGCGCTATACCGATTACGCGCGCGCCAACGCGTCCATCGGCATCAACGGCACCGTCCTCAACAACGTCAACGCGAAGGCCGACAGCTTGACGCCGCGCTACATCAGCAAGGCAGCGGCGCTGGCGGACGTGTTCCGCCCCTGGGGGATCAAGGTCTATCTGTCGGCGCGCTTCTCCGCGCCGATCGAGCTGGGCGGGCTGAGGACCGCCGACCCGCGCGATCGCGCCGTCGCGGCGTGGTGGAAGGCCAAGGCGGACGAGATCTACCGCGCCATACCGGACTTCGGCGGCTTCCTCGTCAAGGCCAACAGCGAAGGGCAGCCCGGCCCGCGCGACTATGGCGCGAGCCATGCCGACGGCGCCAACATGCTCGCCGCGGCGGTGCGCCCGCACGGGGGCATCGTGATGTGGCGCGCCTTCGTCTACGCCGACACCGATCCCGAGGACCGCGCCAAGCAGGCGTACAGCGAGTTCAAGCCGCTCGACGGCACGTTCGCGGACAACGTGCTGGTGCAGGTGAAGAACGGCGCCATCGACTTCCAGCCGCGCGAGCCCTTCCACCCCTTGTTCGGCGCGATGCCCAAGACGCCGCTGCTGATCGAATTCCAGATCACCAAGGAGTATCTCGGCTTCGCCACCCACCTCGCCTATCTCGGCCCGCTCTTCACCGAGACACTCGACGCGCGTACCGGGCGTGGCAGCGAGACCGTCGCCGACGTGGTTGACGGCGCCGCCGAGCATCACGCGCTGAGCGGCATGGCCGGCGTCGCCAACATCGGGCGCGACCGCGACTGGTCGGGCTCCACCTTCAACCAGGCCAATTGGTACGCCTTCGGCCGCCTCGCCTGGGACCCGACGCTTGACGCCGCCGCGCTCGCGCGCGAGTGGGCGCGGCAGACGTTCGGGGCCGACCCGCGCGTGGTCGAGCCTGTCGTCGGCATGATGATGGCGTCGCGCGAGGCGGTAGTCGACTATACCGGCGCGCTCGGGCTCGCGCATGTGATGGCGACCGGCCACCATTACGGCCCCGGTCCCTGGGTCAGCGACCTCAGGCGTCCCGAGTGGAACCCGGTCTATTATCATCGCGCCGACAAGCAGGGGATCGGCTTCGATCGCACGCGCTCGGGCAGCGACGCGGTGGCGCAATATGCGCCCGAGGTGGCGAAGCGGCTCGCCGATCCCGCCACCACGCTGGAGCGCGAGCTGCTGTGGTTCCACCATGTCGGATGGGATCGGCGCATGACCTCGGGCAAGACCCTGTGGGAGGAGCTGGTCGCGCACTACGACCGCGGGGTCGCGACCGTCGGCACGATGCGCGCGACCTGGGAGACGCTGCGCCCGCTGGTCGACGCCGAGCGCTGGAACAAGACCGCGACCTACCTCGCGGTGCAGGAGCGCGAGGCGCGCTGGTGGCGCGATGCGAGCCTGGCCTATTGGATGTCGGTCAACGGCCGCGCGCTGCCCGCCGGCGCGGCGCCGCCCGAGCACGACCTCGCTTGGTACAAGGCGCAGCAATTTCCCTTCGCGCCGGGTCACCCGGAATGAGGCCCCTTGCGGCCGTCGCATTCGCCGCCGTAACGTCGCTGGCGAAAGGATATTCATGAAGGAAAGCCGCGGCTCGCGTCGTCAGCGCAACGCCCCCACGATCAGCGACGTCGCGCGCCACGCGGGCGTGTCACCGATGACGGTGAGCCGGGTCATCAATGCCGAGAGCAACGTGCGCGCCGAGACGCGCCGCCGCGTGCAGGAGGCGATCGCGACGCTCCATTACGCGCCTTCGGCCGCGGCGCGGACCCTGGCGGGCGGCGAGGAATTCCGCCTCGGCGTGCTCCACACCAACACCAGCCTGTTCTACTTCAGCGAGTTCCTGGTCGGCTGCCTCGACCAGGGCAGCCGCCAGAATTGCACGATCGTGATCGAAAAATGCGAGGAGGGCACCGAGCTGGCGGCGATCGAGCACCTGCTGCGCGGACGCATCGACGGCGTGCTGCTGCCGCCCCCGCTCGGCGACTCCGCCACCGCATTGGAAGCGCTGCGCGCGCGCGACGTGCCCGTGGTGGCGGTCTCGACCGGGCGCGCGCCCGACTGGGCGCTGTCGGTCAGCATCGACGACCGCAAGGCCGCGTATGAGATGACGCGTCACCTCGGCACGCTCGGCCACCGCCGCATCGGCTTCATCACCGGCGCGGCCAACCAGACCGCGAGCGCCGAGCGGCTCGCCGGCTACCGCGACGCGCTCGCCGAGATGGCGCTGGCGGCGGACGAGGAACTGGTCGCGGAGGGCTGGTTCACTTATCGTTCCGGGCTCGACGCTGCCGAGCAGCTGCTCGAGCTCGCCGAGGCGCCCAGCGCCGTCTTCGCCGCTAACGACGACATGGCCGCGGCCACGGTCGCGATCGCCCACCGCCGCGGACTCGACGTGCCGGGAGATCTCACCGTCGTCGGGTTCGATGACTCGGCGCTGGCGACGACGATCTGGCCCGAGCTGACGACGATCCGCCAGCCGGTCAGCGCGATGGCGCGCACCGCGGTGGACTTGCTCGCGCGCGAGATCCGCGCGCGCAAGACCAGCGACGCCGGGCTCGACCACCCGCACCTGCTGGCGGACTATCAGCTGGTCCGCCGCCAGTCGGACGCCGCCCCCCGGCGCCGGCCGAATGCGGCGCCGCGGCGCGTGCAGGCGGGGGCGGTTTAGCTAACCCTCGTCCCGAGCCCCCCTCTTCTCGCCCCATTCGTGCTGAGGAGAAACTGAGCTTGTCGAAGTGCCGTCTCGAGGCACTTGGCGGAACGTCCGCGGCGGCGCTTCGCGACGAGGCTTCGACAAGCTCAGCTTCTCCTCAGCGCAAGCGGGGACGAGTAGCGCACGACGAGCGAAGAGATAGCGGCACGAAAACGGCCGGCCGCCCCTAGGGGCAACCGGCCGCTCTCACACCGATCTCGGCGCCGCCCGCGAAGGGGCGACGCCGAGTCGCTCACCCCACCATGTCCTCGAGCTCGCGCCCGCGCGTCTCGTGCACCATCTTGCGCACGAAGAAGAACGAGATCGCCGCGAACACCGCATAACCGGTGTAGGTCACCGCCAGCCCCGGCGAGACCGCCAGCGCCGGGAAGCTCACCGAGATCGCGGCATTGGCGATCCACTGCGCGAAGCCCGCGACCGCCAGGCCCGAGCCGCGGATCTGGTTGGGGAACATCTCGCCCAGCATCACCCACATCACCGGGCCCCAGCTGGCGTTGAAGAAGATCACGTAGAGGTTGGCCGCCACCAGCGCGATCACGCCATTGTTGCCCGGCAGGCTCACCGCGCCCGCGGCGTCGGTCACCGCGGTGGAAAAAGCCCAGGCGACCACCGCCAGCGTCACCGCCATGCCGGCCGAGCCGACCAGCAGCAGCGGCTTGCGCCCGATCTTGTCGACGGTGACGATCGTGAACAGACACGCGCCGATCGACAACACGCCCGACAGGATGTTGGTCTGCAGCGCATAATCCTCGGAGAAGCCGACCGCCTCCCACAAGGTCGCGCCGTAATAGAACACCACGTTGATGCCGACGAGCTGCTGGAACACCGCCAGGCCGATGCCGGCCCAGACGATCGGGCGGATCTTGCCCGAGCCGCGATCGATCAGGTCGGACAGCTTGGGACGGTGATGGTCGCCCGCGAGGCTGGCGCGGATCTCGCCGACCTTGCGGTCCGCCTCGGCGCGGCCGAACAGCCGGGTGAGCACCGCGTGCGCGCGATCCTCATGCCCCTTGGCGACGAGATAGCGCGGGCTCTCCGGGATGATCAGCAGCGCGAGCAGATACACCAGCGCGGGGATCGCCTGCAGCCAGAACATCCAGCGCCACGCCGAGAAGCCGAGCCAGAAGTCCGCGGTCGAGCCGCCGGCGTAGCGCGCCAGCGCGAAATTGGCGACAAAGGCGCCGGTGAGCCCGGTGATGATCATGATCTGCTGCACGCTCGACAGCCGGCCACGCACCGCGGCGGGGGTCACCTCGGAGATATAGACCGGCGAGATCACGCTCGCCGCGCCAACGCCCAGGCCGCCGATGATGCGCGCGAAGATGAAGATCGCCGACGTCGAGGCCGCACCGGCCAGCAGCGCGCTGAACAAGAACAGCGCCGCCGACAGCATCATCACGCTGCGTCGGCCGATGCGATCGGCCAAGCGCCCAGCGCTGAACGCGCCGAGCGACGAACCGATCAGGATCGCGCCGACGTTGACGCCGATCCCCAGCTTGCCGAGGCTGAACGCTGCCTCCAGTCCCTTCTGTGTCCCGTTGATCACGCCCGAGTCATAGCCGAACATGAAGCCGCCGATCGTCGCCACCGCGACGATGGCGGCGATGAAGCCCATGTTGACGCGACCCGCGTCACCTTCACCTAAAGCCGTTGCCATCCTCACCCGCTCCCACTCGTGTCTTTTAAATTATACCGCCGCCTCGACCGTCGCGACGCCAGCGATCCCGGGCTCGAACGCGAACAGGTCACCCGCGAGCGGCTGGTCCGCGAGCGCGGCCGCGTCGAGCCCTTTGCGCGCCGTCGTCGCGTACGCGGTGCGCAACCCCTCGCCGCCGAACGCGATCTTGGTCACGTTGGCGCAGGGAAAGCGCACCGTCGTCATCAGCTTACCCGCCGGATCGTAGCGCCGTACGCCCCAGCCGGCGAACAGCCCGACCCACAGGCAGTCCTCGGCGTCGAGCGTCGAGCCGTCGGGATAGCCGGCACCGTCCTCGATCGTGACATGGTGCTCGGGCGTGCCCAGCGTGCCGTCGTCGCGCAGCGGCACGCGCCAGATCGTCTTGCCGAGCGTGTCGGTGTGGTACAGCGCGGTCGCGTCCGCGTTGATCACGGGGCCGTTGGTGATCACCACCGGCGCCAGCCCGCTGTCGGCACAGGTTCCGCCCGCGTGACAGTAGAGCCGGCCGGTCTCGGCGGCCTCGTCGTCGTCCATCGAGCCGAACCATAGCCGCCCGCGCGCGTCGACCGCGGCGTCGTTGAGCCGGTTGCCGATCAGATGCGCCTCGGGCGCGTGCAGCGGCGTGAAGGTGCCGGCGGCGGGATCGAAGCGGTGCAGCCCGGTCTTCACGCCAGCGATCAGGTCGCCGCGCGCGCTCGGCAGCACCCAGCCGACCTGGTCGGGCGCGGTCCAGCGCGCGTGCGCGCCGGTGGCGGGATCAAAGCGGTGGACATGGTGCTGCTTGATGTCGACGAACCATAGTACGTCGCGCGCCCACACCGGCCCCTCGCCGAGCGTCGCGCCGACCCGCAGGACCGACCGCGGCTCCATCTCAGCGCCAGCCTGCGTCGACGAAATAGTCGTGCCCGGTGCACATCCGCGCGTCGTCGGAGGCGAGGAACAGCGCCAGCGCGGCGACGTCGGCGGGCTGGATCCGCCCGTCGAGGCACTGCGCCGCGACGATCTCGGCCTCACCCTCGGGCGTGTACCATTTCTCCTGGCGCGGCGTCTGGACGTTGCCGGGCACGATCGTGGTGACGCGGATGTTGTCGCGGCCGAGGTCGCGCGCCATGCTCCGGGTCATGCCCTCGATCGCGGCCTTGGCGGTCTGGTACAACACCAGATCGGGCAGGCCGAGATGCCAGCTGATCGAACCGAAGTTGACGATCGCACCCCCGCCCGCGCGCCGCATGTGCGGAACCGCCGCCTGGGCGACGAAGAAGAGGTGGCGCAGGTTCACCGCCATCCGCTCGTCCCAATAGGCCGGGGTCACCTCGGCGATGGTGTGGCGGTCGTCGTTGGCGGCGTTGTTGATCAGTACGTCGAGGCCGCCCAGCGTCGCGGCGATCTCGTCCACCATCGCGGGCAGCGCGGCGACGTCGGTGAGGTCGCAGCCGCGGAACAGCGGCGCCCCCTCCAGCTCGGCGGCGAGCGCCTCACCCGCGGCGGCGTTGACGTCGACGAACGCCACCCTGGCGCCCTGGCGGGCGAACGCCTCGACCAGCCCGGCGCCGATCCCGGTGGCGCCGCCGGTCACCAATATCTTCTTGCCGCGCAACGACGGGTAGACCGCGCACTCGCTCACGCGGCATGCCCCAGCAGCCCGCGCGCCGCGAGATTGCGGATCAGCCCGCCGATGCCGAGCTCCCAGGGGGCGGCGTCCTTCGAGGTCACCACGCGGTTGGTCAGCCGGCCGAGCCGCTCGCTCTCGATCGTCACGCGGTCGCCGACCTTGTGGGTGAAGCCGCGGCCGGGATCGTCGCGGTCCTGCACCGGCGCGAACAGCGTACCGAGGAACAGCACGAAGCCGTCGGGATATTGGTGCTCGGAGAGCGTCTGGCGCACCAGGTCGAGCGGATCGCGGCTGATCTCGGCCATGTTGCTCTTGCCGTCGAGCACATAGCCGTCCTCGCCCTCGATCCGCAGCCGCACCTCGGCGCCGCGCACGTCGTCGATCGTGAAGCTGTCGTCGAACAGCCGCACCAGCGGGCCGAGCGAGCAGGAGGCGTTGTTATCCTTGGCCTTGCCGAGCAGCAGCGCCGAGCGCCCCTCGAAGTCACGCAGGTTGACGTCGTTACCGAGCGTCGCTCCCAGCGCGGTGCCGCGGCTGTCGACCAGGAGCGCGACCTCGGGCTCGGGGTTGTTCCAGCTCGAGTCGGAGCGGATCCCGATCTCGGCGTCGGGACCAACGGTGGCGAGCACCGGCGCCTTGGTGAAGACCTCGGCGTCAGGCCCGATCGCGACTTCGAGGTACTGCGACCAGAGGCCGTCCTCGATCAGCGCCACCTTGAGCGCCGCCGCCTCCGGCGTACCGGGCACGACCGAGCGGATCGATCCGCCCACGCGTGCCTCGAGCCGCCCGCGGATCTCGGTCGCGGCGGACCAGTCGCCGCGTGCGCGCTCCTCGATCACACGCTCGATCGCCGACACCGCGAAGGTGACGCCGCATGCCTTGACGCATTGCAGGTCGACCGGGCTGAGCAGCGCGAGCCCGGCGGCGTTGAGCGAACCGAGCGAGCGGCCACCCGCGCCGGACAGATCGCCGGCCTCGACCAGCATCGCCACCGTGGGCGCCACCGCGGACATGTCGAACGCCTCGCCGTGCACGACGAGCAGCGGGATCGGACCCTCCGCGGTCGCCGCGCGGCCCACGAAGCGGCCTTCCTTCCAGTCGTGCGGCAGACCCGACGCCGTCGCGTCCTGTTCGAGCGCCATCACCTCTCCCCCACTCACCGGCTATCCTTGATAGCGCTACCAACACGGTTGCGAGGGAAGTGTCAAGACGATGCCCACGCGCCCCGACGGGGCCCCGCGGTGCGGGTGTCGAGGCTATCTGATCATCCCCGCATATGCGGCCGAGCGCAAGACCGTTTCGAGCCGCTCGGGTCGGCCGAGCAGATAACCCTGGACCTGCGGGAAGCCCCAGCGACGCAGCAGTGCCAGCTGCTCCTCGGTCTCCACTCCTTCCGCTGCGACGGGAACGCCGAGGCTCTCGCCCAGTGCGGCGATGCTGCGCACGATCGAGGCCGATGGCGCATGGTCGAGCATCGCCGAGACGAAGCTGCGATCGACCTTGAGCTTGTCGAAGCGGAAGTCGCGCAAATTGCCCAGCGACGAGAAGCCCGTCCCGAAATCGTCCATCACGATACGCGCACCGTGGTCCTGCAACGTGCGAAGCGCGCCCAGCACGGCCTCGCGGCGGTGGCCGAGCAGCGTCGCACTCTCGGTGACCTCGAACTCGAGCCGCTCGGGCGCGAGGCCATGACGTTCCGCAAGCGCGAGCAGGTCGGCGGCGAGATCGGTCTGGCGGAACTGCACCGGCGACAGGTTGAGCGCGACGATCGCGTGGTCGGGCCAGCCCCGCGCCGCCGCCATCGCCTGATCCGCGACCCAGAGACCGAGCGGGTCGATCCGCCCACTCGATTCGGCCAGAGGGATGAACTGGTCGGGGCGGATGTCGCCCAGCTCGGGGTGGCGCCAGCGCAGCAACGCCTCATAGCCGATCACGCGGAGCGTGCGCGCGTCCGCCATCGGCTGGTACACCAGCGACATCTCGCCGCGCTCCACGGCACCCTCGAGGTCGCGCGACAGCCGCCAGCGCAGCCGCGTCTCCTCCTTGAGCGCCTCGTCGAAGAAGCGCGCGGTATGGCGCCCCTCGGACTTGGCGCGGTACATCGCCATGTCGGCGAGATTGTACAGCTCTTCGCGCGCCTGCTCCGCGCCGGAGAGCGCGACGCCGACGCTCATCTGCACCGGCACCTCGTCGCCCGCCGTGGCATCGCAGGCGCGAAAGATTCGCATCAGCAGCGCCTCGGCGGCGCGTGGCTGGTCGGGCGCGACCTGGATGATCGCGAACTCGTCGCCGCCGAGACGCGCCACCATGTCGTCGGCACGGACGCAACCGGTCAGCAGCTGCGCGGCGCGGTTCAGTGCGCGGTCGCCGCCGGCGTGGCCGAACCGATCGTTGACCGACTTGAAGTCGTCGAGATCGATCGCGAACACAGCGACACGCTGGCCGGCGCGCGTCGCGCGCGCGAGGTCCTGTGCCAGCCGCTCCTCGAACAGCAGCCGGTTGGGCAAGGCGGTCAGCATGTCATGATGGGCGAGAAACTCGATTCGCTTCTCGGCGCGGCGGCGCTGCTCGACGGCGTCGCGATACTCGCCCAGCCCGCGCGCGAGGTCGCCGATCTCGTCGGCGCGGTCGCGTCCCGCGACCCGCACCTCGCCGTCGACCGTGCCGAACTGGCGCAGCTGGTCGGCGATGGCGACGATCGGGCGAAGCACCTGGCGCCGCAGCCACAGGAAGGAGGCGAGCAGCAGCAGGAGCACGCCGAGCACGCCGAAAACGATCCGCGAGATGCTGGCGTAGAGCTCGCGCGAGCTGCGCGCGACCGCGGCGTCGATGCGGTCGACGAGCCGACGCCGCGCCTCGGCACGCTCGCGCTCCAGCACGCGCAGGGCCGCGAGGAACTGCGGCATGTCGCCCGCGATCCGTCGTGGCTCGGCGCGCGCGTCGGCGATCAGCGCGCCCGCGAGCCGCGCGTAATCGGTGGCCGCCGCGTCGCGCGCGGTCGCCGCTCCGTAGCTCGCGCGGAAGGCGGTGAGCGCCTGGTCGACTCGCTGCCATTGCGCCGCGGTGATCGCGCGCGGCTGCTCGGCAGCACGAGTCACCTCGCCGATCGCGAGCCGCAGCTGCTGCTGCGCGCGGTCCTGCGCGTCCTCGACGCGCAGCCGCTCGCTGAGCCGCCGCACCGACTGGTTGGCGTGGCGCACGTCGCCCGCAACCATCCAGCCGGCGGCGAGCAGCAGCAGCACCACCGCCACGACGGTTCCGAACGCGGCAATCACACGGGTCGAGATCGAGGTCGGCAGCACAGCTCCTCCGGGGACGAGCGTATTATACGGCAAGGCTTACGCAATGATGAGCGGCGCCGACCGCTTGCTTACCCCGCCTCGCCCCGTCACACACGCGGAGCATAGGGAGAAGCTCTTGATGAACAGGCGTAATTTCATCGGCGGCGCGACCGCTGGTGCGGCCGTCGCGGCGCTGCCCGCGGTCGCGGCAACTCGGGCCGGTGGCGACGCGGCGCTGCGCGCGACGCTTGACCGCTTTTTCTACGCGCGGCTCGGCGAGAGCCCGGAACAGGCGACGCGGCTCGGGCTCGACCGCGGCGCACGCGCCGGGCTCAAGCGCCGGCTCGACGATGGGTCAACCGCGGGCCAGGCCCGTGCGCTCGCCCGCGCGCGGCAGGAACTCGCCGAGCTCCGGCGCTTCGATCGCGCGGCGCTGTCGCCCGCGGCGCAACTCGACCTCGATGTCGTCACCTATCAGCTCAGCCGTGCGATCGGCGGCAGCGAGCGCTTCCGCTACGGCGCCACGATGGGTCGATTCGCACCCTACATCCTGAGCCAGCTCACCGGCGCCTACCGCGACGTGCCCGACTTCCTCGAATCGCAGCACCGCGTCCGCGACGCCGCCGAGGCCGACGCCTATCTCGCACGCGTCGAAGCGCTCGCCGGCGCGATCGAGGACGATACCGCGCGCCAGCGCGCCGACGCCGCACGCGGTGTGTTCGCGCCCGACTATATCCTCGACACGACGCTCAAGCAGCTCGCCGCCTTCCGCGACCAGGCGCCCGAGCAGACCGTCGCGGTGGTCGCCTTCGCGACGAAGCTCGCCGCCGCGGGTCTGCCCGGGGAGCGTGCCGCGCGGGCGCGCGCGTTGGTGGCGGAGAAGGTCTTTCCCGCGCTCGATCGGCAGCGCGCGCTCGTCACCGAATTGCGCGCGCGTGCCACCCATGACGCCGGCTGCTGGCGCCTGCCCGACGGCGATGCTTACTATACCGCCGCCGCCGAGGCGGCGACGACGGTGCCGATGTCGGGCGACGAGATCCACCGCCTCGGCCTCGCGCAGGTGGCGGAGATCTCCGCCCGGATCGACACGATCCTCAAGGCGCAGGGCATGGCGCAGGGGACCGTCGGCGAGCGGCTGGTCGCGCTCAACAAGCGCCCTGACCAGCTCTTCCCCAATACCGATCCCGGACGAGAGGCGCTGCTGGCGCAGCTCACCCGTCAGATCGCGGCGATGCAGAAGCGGCTGCCCGAGGCCTTCGCCTCGCTGCCCAAGGCGCCGGTCGAGGTGCGGCGGGTGCCCGCCTCGATCCAGGCGGGCGCGCCGGGCGGCTATTACGAGAACGCCTCGCTCGACGGCTCCCGGCCCGCGATCTACTATATCAACCTGCGCGACACATTCGATCGGCCTAAGTTCGGGCTCGCCACGCTGACGCATCACGAGGCGGTGCCGGGGCATCATCTCCAGGTCATGCTGGCGCTGGAAAGCGAGGACATCCCGCTGATCCGCCGCCGCGGCTTCTTCTCGGGCTATTCGGAAGGCTGGGCGCTCTACGCCGAGCAGCTCGCCGACGAGATGGGGATGTACGAGGGCGACCCGCTCGGCCAGGTCGGCTATCTCCAGTCGCTGCTGTTCCGCGCCACGCGGCTGGTGGTGGACAGCGGCATGCACGCGAAGCGCTGGAGCCGCGAGCAGGCGACCGACTATCTCATCGCCACCACCGGCATCGCGCGCGGGCGCAGCCAGGGCGAGATCGATCGCTACACCGTCTGGCCCGGCCAGGCGTGCAGCTACAAGATCGGGCACACCGTCTGGACCCGGCTGCGCGACGAGGCGAAGGCGCGGCCGGGCTTCGACCTCAAGCGCTTCCACGAGGTGCTGCGGCTCGGCGCGATGCCGCTCACGGTGCTTGAGCGCGTGGTGCGCGAGGGCTCCGGCGCGGCGTAGCCAACAGCCGTCATCCTGAGCTCGTCTCGGGATCCACCGTGCCGCGAAGTCAGGAGCGGCGGCTCCAGCGGCACGGTAGATCCTGAAACAAGTTCAGGATGACGCCCGTGGGAGAGTTCGGTGCTTCCCTCAGGCCGCCCCCGCCGCCGTCACGCGGCCGCTGCGCTCGAGCTTGCCCCAGCCGACCAGCCAGCCGCCGATCGCCGCCGCGATGGCGCGGAGCACCACCCAATACATGATCTGGCGATACACCAGCCGCTGCGCGACGAGCAGGTGCGCGGGGTAACGCGCACGATGACCGTCGAGCCGATAGGCGACCCAGCCACACAGCACGTCGATCGCGGTGAAGGCGACCCAATAGACACCCATGCGCGCGACATCGCCGCTGGTCTGCGCCCAGCCATGCTGCGCAACGCGTAGCGCGGTGCCGCCGATCGAGACGAGCAAAGCCAGGTCGATCAGCGGCGAGATGGCCGCGAACGCGATCTGGAACAGCCACGCCTGTGGCAACCCCACCAGCGCCAGGCCGGAAGGCTTGCGCGTGCGCAGGATCGCGCGATGCTTCCACAGGCATTGCAACGTGCCGAAGGCCCAGCGGAAGCGCTGCTTGGCGAGCGCGCGGAAGCTCTCCGGCGCCTCGGTCCAGGCGATCGCGCTCGGATCATAGGTCACGCGCCAGCCGGCGCGCTGGATCGCGATGGTGAGGTCCTGATCCTCCGCCAGCGTGTCCTCGGGATAGCCGCCGACGGCATCGAGCGCGGCGCGCCGCCACGCCCCGACCGCACCCGGCACCACCGTCATCGCGTCGAAGCCGGCGAGCGCGCGTCGCTCGAGGTTCTGCGCGGTGATATATTCCACCGCCTGCCAACGCGTGACGAGGTTGACGCGGTTGCCGACGCGCGCGTCGCCCGCCACGGCGCCGATCCGCGGGTCGGCGAACCAGCGCGCGAGGCGGCGGATCGTCGCGGGCTCGAACTGCGTGTCGGCGTCGAGCGCGATTACCACCTCGCCGCTCGCCGAGAGCAACGCACGGTTGAGCGCCGCCGCCTTGCCGCCGTTGACCAAGGTAAGCAGGCGCACACGCGGGTCGCTCGCGAAGGCGGCCTCGACCACCGCGCTGGTGCGGTCCTTCGAGCCGTCGTCGGCGACGATCACCTCTAGCTGGGGATAGTCGCTCGCCAGCACGCGCTGGATCGACGAGACGATCACGCGCTCCTCGTTAAAGGCGGGGATCACCACAGACACGCTGGGCGCGTACACCGGCGGCTCGGGCCGCTTGCGCCGCGCCTGCATCCAGGCAAGCCCGGCCATCAGCACCGCGCGCGCGATGCCGAGCGAGATGGCGAGATAGAACAGCCAGGCCAGCGCCCCCGCCAGCGCGGCGAGCACGACGAACACGGCCACGTCGGTGCGTACCGCCCAGAGGTCACCCTCCGCGACCGGCGGCATCGCCTGCGCGGGCCTGGCGCCGACCAGCTGCGAGGCGGTGACGAAACTATAACCCTCGCCGCGCAACTGCCGGATGATGCGCGGCAGCGCCGCCACGGTCTCGGAGCGATCACCACCGCCGTCGTGGAGCAGGATGACGTTGCCCGACTTCTCCGGCGTAGCCGAGTGGACCTGGTCGAGCACCTGCTGGACGATCGCGTCCTCGCCCGGGCGCTGCCAGTCGTTCGGGTCGACGTGTAGGCCGACGACCGTGTAGCCCGCCTGCTGCGCCTGCAGCGCGGGCTCGAGCTCGTCGGTCGTGGTCGGCTCGGCGTCGCCGAAATAGGGCGCGCGGAACAGCGTCATCGAGCGGCCGGTATAGGCCTCGACCAGCCGCTGCGTGGCGTTGAGCTCGAGCGCGGTCTCGCGCGGCCCCAGCCGCGCCATGTTCGGATGCGTGTAGCTGTGGTTGCCGATCTCATCGCCGTCGCGCACGATGCGGTTGAGCAATGCGGGATGCTCCAGCGCGTTGCCGCCGATCACGAAGAAGGTCGCGGGCACGTGCGCCGCTTCGAGCACGTCGAGGATGCGCGGCGTCCAGGTCGCGTCGGGACCGTCGTCGAAGGTGAGCGCCAGCTTTTTCGGGTCGGCGGCGCCGGCGCGGCGAACGACATAAGGCGTTGGCAGCGCGTCATAGCGCTCGCGGCGGATCAGCCCCTGTCGGTCGGCAAACAGCGTGCGTTGGCCGGGCGTGGGAGTGGCCGTGATGCGCAGGATCTCGCCCGAGCCCTCGATATCGGTATTGAGCAGCGAAGCCGGACGGCGCAGGTCGGGGCGGCCGCCGGTGCGCATGGCGACGAGATCGGCCCAGAAGCCCTGGTCCTCGCTGCCCAGCCGCCACAAAGCGACGCCGCCGATGTTGAGCTGGCGTAGTACCTGCATCTCGTTCCAGCTGGTCGCCGCGTCGAGCATCCAAATGGTGTGGCGCTGGCCATCCTCGTCATAAGCGAAATTGGCGTTGCCGCTGGCGGGATCGAAGCTGATCGGCGCCTCGCTGTCGTGCGCCGCCAGCCACGCCTCCTCAATCGACAGCGCGTCGGTCGAGTCGCCGTGCCAATCATAGGCGTAGCTGCCCAGCGCCACGACGAGCTTGTCGGCCGGCACGACTCGCCGCGCCGCCTCGACCTCGCGGATGAACCAGTCCTGCGCCGCGATCGGCCCAGGCGTGCCGCCCTCCCAATGCTGGTCATAGGCCATCAGGATGACCTTGTCGGTCGCCTGCGCGATAGCGGCGAGCGGCCAGCTGTCGTCCTCCGCGGGCGCGGTCACCGCGAGCGTGGTGCCCTGGGGCATGGCGGCGTGCAGCGTGCGCAGGAAGGCAACATAGGGGTGCATCGCCGTCTCGGGCAGCGATTCGAAGTCCATCACCAGGCCGCCGGCGCGACGTTGCGCGACATAGGCCGCGAGCCGCTGCGCCAGCTCGGCGCGCGCGCGCGGATCGGCGAGCAGCGCCGCGCTGCCCTTGCCGTCCCACTGCTCCTCGCCGAGGTTCTGCACCATCGGCAGCACCTTGGGCGCGTGCGGCAGCGCCGCCACGCTGCGCTCGAACGCGCCGTCGCGCTCCAGGGTGATGCGGTGCTGCGGCCCCGCCACGCTGACCAGCGCCGGCACGACCCAGTCGAGCGCGGCGGCGTTGCGGCGGAAGGAAGCGAGGCTGTCGTCATTGCCCGGCACGTAGAAAGCGATGCTGAGCGGCGCGTTGCCCGCGCTCGTCGTCGCCGCGCGGCGATGCGGCAGCCAGGCGGCGAGGCCGTGGCGGCGCTGCTCGCCGCGCGCCGCGGCGGCATGCGCGCGCGGCAGTGGCAGGCGCAGGTCGATCCCACGCGGCACCGCCACCAAGGTCGTCGCGAAGGCGATCGCGGCCGCGACCACTGCGATCAGCAGCGCCGCGATGACGCGCCTGGAGCGGCGGCTGCGGCGGCCGGTGGGATCGAAGAAGACGGGGGCAGACATGGGCAGGCCTTGCATGGGCGCGCGACGCGCGGGAACGATCGTCCCCTACTCCGGTGCGGATAATCGCCGAGTGGGCCGAGGCTTACAAGTTCGTCATGATCCGGTTCCGCAGGGTCTGGGCGGACTCGCGGGGTCGCGGCGCGCTAGCCCAGGACACCCGAGCGGTACCACCGCCGGATCGCCGGCAACCGCGTCAACTCGCAGCCGCAGCGCCGGCAGCGCGCGTGCGCGGCGCCATTGGCGTCGACGGTCATCCGGCGGGCCGGCAGATGCCGGCCGGCGCGGCAGTCTTCCGGCATCGGCTCGGCCCCGCCCTCTGCCTGCACCTTGGCGTCACCAGCGGCGCGCGGGCCGAGCACAGCCGGCCTCACGATGACGCCAGGTTAAGCAGGGCGTCGACCGGGCGCGGCGGCGTCACCTGGAAGCGCGCCATCATCCCCCCCGCGCGCGGTGGCGCCGTCGCCGCCGCCGCAGACGGCTTGCCAACCAGCAATGAGAGGTCGCGCAGCGCCTTGATCATCGCCAATCCGCGCGGCGCGGCGATGTAGCGCGGCTCCCACGCCGGCGCGAACTTCTCCTTGTAGGTGCGCAATCCGCGGAAACCGTAGAAGCGTTCGCCATGGTGGAAGATCAGCGCCGCCGCGCGCGCCCAGGCGGGGGCGAGCCGCCGCCCGGCGATGCCCGAGAGCGGCGCGATGCCAAGCGAAAAGCGGCGGTACCCGCGCTCGCGCGCCCAGTCGATCAGGTGGACGAACAGGAAATCCATCGTCCCCGCCGGCATGTCGTCGCGGTGGCGCATCAAGTCGACCGAGGCTTCGCTGCGCCCTTCGGTGAGCCACAGGTTGGCGAAAGCGACGATCCGGCCCTCGACGCAGACCAGCGCCACGTCGAAATGGCGAAGATAGTCGCGATCGAAGCGGCCCAGGCTGAAGCCCTTCTCATTGTGCCCCTTGGCGTGCATCCACTCGTCCGAGATGGCGGCGAGCTCGTCGATGATCACCGGCACCGCCGCGGCGGGGACGATGCGGAACTCGGCCCCCTTCCGCGCGGCGGCGCGCTCCGCCTTGCGCACCGAGCGCAGCCGCGGCACGTCGAGCGCGAACGAGGGCAGATCGACGATCGCCTCCTCGCCGTATTTGACGATCTGCAACCCCATCCCGATCGCGAGGTCCAGCACCAGTCCGGTGACCTGGTAAAGCAACAGCCGGCCCTGCGCGCGATCGGCCAGGTCGCGGATGCGCCACAGCAGCTCGCCCCAGGTGTCGGGCGGGCCGATCGGATCGCCCATGATGATCCAGCTGGTGCCGCGCACCTGGTACATCAGCATCGCGCGACCGTCCTCGGAGAGCAGGAAGCGCTTGTCGCCGGTCAGCGCCAGCATCGCGTCGGTACGCTCGGCGTTGGCGAGCACGCGCGCCACCGCGGCGGGATCGGCGGGAACGTCGGGCACGCTGCGCGCCGGCCCCAGCAGCCGCCACAAGGCCACGGCAGCGAGCATCACCGCGACCGCCAGCGTCGCGCGCAGGAAGCGCGGCGCGTCGCCGTGCAGCGCAAAATGCCACCATAGATCGTCGTCGTACGGCACGTGGCGATAGGCGATCAGACCGGCCCAGGCGGCGACACCCACCGCCACGGCGACCGCCACCAGCCACGCGCCCGAGAGCGGTGCCTGCGTCAGCGCGGTGCGCCGATAGAAGGCGCCGCGGGTCCATTGCAGCAGCGCGGCGAGCGCGAGGCACACCGCGGCCTCCTCATAGTCGACCCCCTTCGCCAGCGAGAACACGGCACCGGCGAGCAGCAGCGCGCGCGTCGCGACGAAGGCGCCGTCGAGCCGGCGGTACAGACCAGGCGCGAGCAGCAGCAGCCCGGTGCCGACCAGGCTCGCGGCGACGTGGCTCGCCTCGATGAAGGGCAGCGGCAATAGTGCATGAAGCGCACCGATACGCGGCGCCAGCGCGGGCAGCGAGCCCGAGAGCAGCAGCATCGCACCGCCGGCGAAGCTGGCCGCGGCGAGCACCAGCGGTGCCACCTCGCTCGCCAGCGCGCTCGAGTCGCGCAGCAGCCGCGGCAGGCCGTGCTGACGGCGTCCCTCGTGCCACGCCAGCAGCGCCACGCCCAGCGCGAGCGGCAGCACGTAATAGGCCAGGCGATAGGCGATCAGCGCCGCCACCAGCGCGGTGCGGTCACCCGGCACCACCGCCAGCACCACCGCCTCGAACACGCCGATGCCGCCGGGGACATGAGTTATCAGCGCGACGACGATGCCGAGCGCATAGGCCAAGACGAAAGCGGGGAGCAGGGCGAGCGGCGCGTGCGGGATCAGCACGAACAGCGCGGCCGCGGCCGCCGCGGTATCGACCAGCGCGATCGCGATCTGCGCCGCCGCCTGCGAGGCGCTCGGCAGCGGCAGCGTGAGTCGCCATATACGCAGCGGCCCGCGCGCCATGCCGCAGGCGACGACCAGCGCGACGACCCCGGCGAGCACCGCGGCACCGATCGCGTGCGCCGCGGCGGCGCTCAGCGTCACGTCCGCGAGCACGATCGGGCCGTCGCGCAGCGTCAGCGCCGCACACGCGACGGTAATGACACCGAGCCAGAAGGTCGCGCTGGCGATACCGACGACTCGCGCCACGTCCGGACCATCCAGCCCCGCGGCGGTATAGACGCGGTATCGCGCCGAGCCGCCGGTCAGCAGTCCCAACCCTAGATTGTGCGACAGCGTGTAGCTGGTGAAGGAGCCGAGCGCAGCGACTCGCCAAGGCAGCGGTCGCCCGATCACGCGCAGCGCCATCGCGTCGTAGAGCGTCAGCGCGAGATAGCTGAGCGCGGTGAAGCCGAGCGCCGCGGCGATCCGCGCGCCCGACAGTCCGTGGATCGCCGCGCGCACGTCCGCGAGCCGGATCTCGCGGGTGAGCCGCTCGACCGCGGCGAAGCCGAGCCCGAGCAGCAGCACCATCGCCGCCACGGTGACAGGGGTGCGATAGCGTTCGAGACGGGCGCGCAGCTCAGGCATGGGGCGGCTGCGCGACGCGGTGCCACAGCTGCGAGCGACACACGAGACCGTGGAGGATGCAGCCCTTCACGCGCAGACCGTCGCTGCCGACCGGCTCGATCTTCGAGTAGAAGCGCCGCCCCATGTCGGGGACGAAGACGGTGCCGACCCACCCACCCGAGGTCGGGCGGTAGTTCTCCAGCAGCTGGGTACCGATCAGCCCGGTGACGCCGCCCTCACGCGCGTCGGCCTGCGCCTCGGCACTGGCCCAGACGATCCAGCCGCACAGCCGGTCGCCGCAGGCGCCCGTCCGCACCGCCACCGATCCATAAGGGTTGAGCCACGTCCCCAGCGGGCTCGCGGTCGGCGCAGCCACCGCCGCGGCCGGGAGCGCGAACGCCGCCGCCACCGCGATCGTCGTCGCCAACACCCCGCGCATGCTTCTCACGTGTACAATCCCCTGCTCTGTTTGAGCGACCGTGTAGGACGGCGCGCATTGCGGGAGCTTCGTCGTCGACTGAATAATCGGTAATGTGGCGCTCAGCGGCCCTGGCGGACCGCCCGCCACACCGTCGCGCACAGCCGATCCGGGTCATGGTTGAGGTAATGGTCGCCGGGCAGCGCCACGGCGCGCACGTTGCGCTGGCGCCATAGCGGGCACAGGCTGTTCGCCTCGGTCGCACCATGGACGCAGAGCACGGGTACCCAGTCAACGCGGCGCGCGCTCGGCAGCGCGGCACGGTCGGGCGGTCCGTCGAACAGGCCGTTGGGGGTGGCGCGGAACAGCAAGGTGTTGCCGGGAACCGCGAGGATCAGCTGCGGCACGCGCGCGCGCAGCGGCAGTGGCAGCAGGCTCGCGCCATATTGCAGCATGTCGGCGCCGAACGATTGGCCGACCAGCAGCACCCGCTCTGCCCCCGGCAGCGCGAGCGCGCGGCGGGTCACCTCGGCGACCAGCGCGGCGGCTTCCGCAGGGGTGCGTCCCTCGCGGAAGGCGGTCAGCGAGTTGATCTCGAGGACGGGGATACCGTGCGCCGCCAGCGTACGCCCGATATGCGGGGTCATCCCGGCGTCGAAGCCGGAATCGCCCGAGAGCAGCACCGCCACCAGCCCGCGCTGCGCCGGAGAGGGCGCCCGTGCCGCCGGCACCAGCCGGTACATCGAGGCGTTATAGTAACCGAGCGAACCGAGATAGCCGAGCACCAGCAGCGCGATCCCGGCGAGCAGCGCCAGGGCGACGCCGAGCGGGTTGCGACGGCGCGGCGGCGCGGGGAAGTCAGTCATGGCTCAGGCACTCAGCGCGTAGGTGATGACGAAGCACGCCGCGGTGAGCAGCAGCATGGCGAGGATGAAGCAGGCGTCGGCGAGCTGCTCCATCAGGTGCAGCCGGCGGCGCGACGCGCCGCGCAGCGCCACGTAGGACGTCAGCGTCGCCACCAGGAACAGCAGCGAGTCGATCGCGAGCAGATCGTCCGCCACGCCGGCGCGCCGACCACCCGCGATGCCGAGATGGAGCAGGCCGATGCCGGTGAGGCACACGCCCACCATCGCCGAGGCGATCGGGCAGATCAGCCGGCAGATGCGCTCGTCCAGCGCGGCGCGCGGGGAAAGCGGCGGCTCCATGTCCTCCCCCCTGCCCGCCGCCGCCTGCCAGCGCGCTGACAAAAACATTAGCGATTCGTCATCTTATGCTCATCGCTCGAACAGCCCGGCGCGGGCACAAGAGGCTCGACGCCCCGCGCCGCGGCGTCAGCGGAGACCGTCGCGCATGGCCAGCCACCCCGTCCACGCTTTCGCCGCCCGGCTGCTCGGCAAGTCAGCGACGGCGCTGGACGCGGAGGAGCGCCGCGTCCTGACCAAGATCGAGGAGCGGCTGCCGATCTCGCGGGACGCCGGCGACGTCGACGAGGAGACAGCGACGCTCGGCGACCGGCTCGCCGACCGGGTCGCGGCGGTGGGCGGCTCCTGGGGCTTCATCCTGGCCTTCACGCTGCTGCTGGTCGGCTGGATGCTGCTCAACAGCGGCGTGCTGCCGCGGCTCGGCCACGCCTTCGACCCCTATCCCTACATTTTCCTCAACCTGATGCTGTCGACCCTGGCAGCGATCCAGGCGCCCGTGATCATGATGAGCCAGAATCGTCAGGCGGCGAAGGATCGGCTCGCAGCACGGCTCGACTATGAGGTGAACCTGCGCGCCGAGCTCGAGATCCTGCGGCTGCACGAGATGATCGAGCATGTCGTCACGGCGCGACTCGACGCACTGCTCGAGCACCGGCGGGAGGCGTCGTGACCCGGCTGCAACCGCTCGACCGCGCGGTGCTCGCCTCGGCGGTGCTCGCCGCGCTCGGCTCCGCGCTGGCGCTGCGCGGTGTCCACCAGCTCCATCACGCGCGCGGCGACTCGGTCGGCGCCACCTTCGTCTCCACCGCGCCCCCGCGCGGCGTATTGCCGATGGTGACCAGCCTGCGCGCGGGCGGCCCGGCGGAGCGTGCCGGCCTGCTGGTCGGCGACCTCGTCGAGAGGATCGACGGCCGCGCGCCCGCGACGCTTGCGGAAGTACAGCGCGAGATGGCAACACACCCGCTGGTGAAGCTGGTGGTGCGGCGCGGCGCGCGCGACCTGCCGATCGAGGTCCGCGGGCGATGAGAGGTACAGCGTGTCGCAGAAGATCCTGCTGATCGAGGACGATGCCACCACCGCCGACTTCGTCGCCAAGGGGCTGAGCGAGGAGGGCTTCGTGGTCGACCGCGCTGATAACGGGCGCGATGGCCTGTTCCACGCCACCGACGGCAGCTACGATTGCGTCGTGCTCGACCGCATGCTGCCCGGCATCGACGGCATGGCCGTGCTGGCGGCGATGCGCGGCGCCGGCATCGAGACGCCGGTGATCGTGCTCTCCGCGCTCGGCTCGCCCGAGGACAGGGTCAAAGGGCTCACCAACGGCTCCGACGACTACCTCGTCAAGCCGTTCGCCTTCGCCGAGCTGCTCGCGCGCATCCGGCTGCTGGTCCGTCGCGGCCGTAGCGCGCCGGCGGTGGAGACGGTGCTGCGCTGCGACGACCTCGAGGTCGACCTGCTCGCGCGCCGGGTCAAGCGCGCCGGCAAGACGATCGAGCTGCAACCGCGCGAGTTCCGCCTGCTCGAGTTCATGCTGCGCCACGCCGAGCAGGTGGTCACGCGCACGATGCTGCTCGAGGGCGTGTGGGACTATCACTTCGACCCTGGCACCAACGTGATCGACGTGCATCTCAGCCGGCTGCGCAAGAAGGTCGACGAGGGCTTCGCGCGACCGCTGCTGCACACCGTGCGCGGCTCGGGCTACCGACTCGGCGTGAACCCCTAAGATGCGCGCGCGCTGAGGTGCACTGGCGCTCGACCACGGCGCGCTTCGCCGCGCTGGTCTTCCTGCTGCAAGTGGCCGCGGCGGCGACACTGCTGCTGACGCTGCGCGCGATCGTGCGCGGCCAGGTCTACGATCGCGCGCTCGCCACCGAGGAGGTGCTGCGCCAGGACCTCCTCGCGATTCAGAGCGACGCGGGCACCGCTGGCCTCGCGCGCGCGATCGAGGCGCGCGGTGCGCGCCCTGCCCGCGCCGGCGCGGTGGTGCTGCTGGCGGACGCGGCGGGCAACCGGCTCGCGGGCAATCTCTCCGCCTGGCCGCCCAACATCCTCCCCGACGACGGCACGATCGCGGTGGAGCTCTACCGCCGCCGCCACGACGCGCCCGAGGCGATGCTGGTGCGGGCGACCCGCCTGGCCGGCGGCGCGCGGCTGCTCACCGGCAGCGTGGTGGAGGGCGAGCGCCGCACCGTGCGCCTGCTCGAGGCGGCGATGCTGGTGGCCCTGTCGCTCGCGATCGCCTTCGCCGCGCTCGCCGCCTGGCTTGCGGCGCGGATGATCGTCACCCGGCTCGACGACACGGTGGCAACGCTGCGGGCGGTGCGCGGCGGCGATCTCTCGCGCCGCGTCGCCGACGATCGCAGCGGTGACGCCTTCGCGCTGCTCGCCGACGCGGTGAACGCCACGCTCGACCGACTGGACGCGCTGGTCAGCGAGCTGACGATCGCCACGGACACGCTGGCGCACGATCTCAAATCGCCGCTGACGCGGCTGCGCTCGGCGCTGGAACGTGCCGCCGCGCAGGTGAGCGAACCCGCCGCGCAGGAGGCGGTCGACCGCGCGCTCGGCGAGGGCGAGCGGGTGCTCGCGCTGGTCGAGACGGCGTTGCGCATCACGCGCGCCGAGGCGGGGATCGGGCGCGAGTCGTTCGCGCCGGTCGATCTCGCCAACGAGCTGGAGCAGCTCGCCGAGATCTACGGGCCGCTCGCGGAGGATGCCGAACGCGCGATCCGGGTGGTTGCACCGATGCCGCTGACGCTGCCACTGCACCGCGAGCTGATCGCGCAGGCACTCGGCAATCTGATCGACAATGCGCTGAAATATGGCGCCGGCGCGATCACACTGTCGCTTGCGGTGACGCCGCACGCGGCGACGGTGAGCGTCGCCGACGAAGGGACCGGCATCGCGCCCGAGCATCGCGCGGTCGCGCTGAGCCGCTTCGGTCGGGTCGACGAGGCGCGTGGTGGCAATGGTGCCGGATTGGGGCTGTCGCTGGTCGCCGCGGTAGCGCGGCTGCACGGCGGCAGCGTCACGCTCGACGATGCCGCGCCCGGACTGGTCGTGGCGCTGGAGCTGCCGCTGCGGTCGTGAGGTGAACGCAGGCGTGTAAGCAGGTGGGGCGAGGCAGGTCAAATCGCCCGACCAGCGTGCCGTTCAATCCCGAAGTACCAAGTTACGCGGACGACTCGCCCGGCATGAAGGCCGTGCGCACGCTTCTCAGCCTATCACCGACCGTTCGCGCTCACCCCTGCCCCGCAGTGATCTTGGCGATCTCGCGCGCGACCATCTGCTCGACCAGCCGGGGCAGGTTGTGATCGAGCCAGTCGCTCAACATCGGGCGCAGCATGTCGCGCACCAGTCCCTCGAGCGTGCCGTCGCTGTCGGGCTCCGGCTTGACCACCAACCGCGACAGCGCGCCGAGCGCGCCGCGGGTCGCCTCGACCGTCGCCGGCGACACCGCCGGCTCGGGCGCGGCCGCAGTCGCTGCCGGCGTCGGTGCAGGGGCCGCCGCCGGCGGCGGCGCGAAGCTCGGCTCGGCCTGGGTGAAGGCCGACGCCGGCGGCTCGGGTGCGCGCTGCTCGGCCGCACGCTGCTCCGGGAAGCGGGCGGGTTCCGCTGCGGCCGTCGGCGCGGCAAGCGAGTCGTTGAGCTCGAGCACATGGTCGCGATCATGGCCGCCGAGCGGGCGCGGCGCGGGGCGGCGCGGCGGCTGGGCCTCGCCCTCCTTGATCACGCGCTTGATCGAGGCGAGGATCTCCTCCATCGAGGGCTCGGCGTTCAGATCCGCCATCACTTGGTCCCCACAGCGTGTTTTCCCGCGCTAGATCAAGGGCGCGGCCGGTCCACACCTGTCGTCAACGCGGGCGATCTGTCAACATTGCTCTCGAGCAGAGGATCCAGCTGGCGCGTGACCGTGGCGTCCTGCGCGCCGATCCCGGCGGTGCTGCCGGCAACCGGCTCGGCCGCCCGGGTACGCGCGAAATCGTTGAAGCGCCCGCGCGTCGCGCGATAGTTGACGGTCGGATCGTACAGCGCGCCGCCGTCGAGCCCGAGGTCCTCCGCCTCGGCATGGCCCATCGCCGCGAGCAGCGAGAAGCCGGCGACATAGGCATCGCGCCGTGCGCTGACGAGCGTCACCTGGCTGTTGAGCAATTCCTGCTCGGCGTTGAGGATGTCGAGGATCGTGCGCGTGCCGACGCTGTTCTCGGCGCGCACGCCCTCGAGGCTGAGCTTGTTGGCGTTGACCGCCGCCTCGGCCGAGGCGATCACCTCAAGCGACGAGTGCCACACCGCATAGGCCGAGCGCGCCTGCGCCACCACCTGGCGCTCGGCGCCGGTGGCCTGCTCGATCGCCTGGCCGCGCAGCTCCTGCGCCTGCCGCAGCTGCGCCGCGACGCGCCCACCCTGGAAGATCGGCAGGTTGATCGAGGCGCCGATGGCGGTGGCGGTACCGGTCTGGCCGACGCCGAGCCCGGCGGCGTTGCCGCGCCCGAGCGTGCCGAGATAGTTGAAGTAATTCTGCCCGACCGTGGCGCCGAGCTGCGGCAGACGTCCCGCGCGCGCGACCTTGACGTCATAGTCGGTCGCCTCCCGCACCTTGCGCGCGGCGAGCAGGTTGGGATTGTCCTGCAACGCGATCTCAACCGCCGCGTCGGCGCTGTCGGGCAGCTTGGGCAGCGCCGGCGGCTGCTCGAGCGTGCCCGGGGGAGCGCCGACCAGCCGGACGTAATTCTCGCGACTGGAGATCAGCGTCGCCTGCGCCGACTGAAGCTGCGCGCGCGCGAGGCTGAGCCGCGCCTGCGACTGCGCCACGTCGGTGCGAGTGAGGTCGCCCACCTCGAAGCGGTCGCGACTCGCGCGCAGGTTGGTTTCCAGTACGCGCACGTTCTGCGCGTTGAGCGCGACGATCGCCTCGTCGCGAATCACGTTGTTATAGGCGCCGACCACGTCGGTGAAGGTGCTCGCCTCGACCCCGCGCAGGTTGGCCAGTCCGGCCTCGACCCGCGTCTCGGCGGCGCGGACGCCGTACTTTACCCGACCGCCCTGGTAGATCGGCAGCGTCACCCCGGCCGAGGCGCTCAGCTGGCGCTCGGGCGTGGTGAAGCTGTTGCCGCCGCGCAGCAGGTTCTCGTTGAGTCCGGTCGAGGTCGACAGCACCGGCCGCCCGCCGGCACGCGCGATCGGCACGTTCTCGTCGTTGGCGCGCTGTGCCGCGCGCTGCGCCGTCAGCGTCGGGTTGTTCTGATAGGCTTTGGCCAAAGCGTCGCGCAGCGTCTCGGCGGAGAGCGGCGTGCTCGCCAGCGCGAGCAGCGGGAGCAGCGGCAGCGAACGTCGGCGCACACGGATACCTCGATCAGAAGGTGAAGCCGCGCGGTTTGGCGAAACCGGGCAGGCGGACGGAATCGATGTCGGCGAAGGGCGTCAACGCGGTCGCGGCGCCGCGATGCGCGCCGGCAGCGAGGCGGAACACGCCGCGCTCGATCAGACCGGTCGCGATCCGGCCGCCGTCGACGACCTGGGTGAGCAGCGTTGACGGCAGTTCCTCGACCGCGCCGTCGACCAGCAGCACGTCATAGGGCGCGTCCGCGGGATGGCCATGCGTCAGTTGCCCCTCGACCAAGGTCACCTTGGGCGCGCCGGCAAGCGCTGCGCGCGCGTGCGCGGCAAGATCGGGTGATTCCTCCACCGCCACCACCGCGGCGACGATCCGCGCCAGCACCGCCGCGCTATACCCCGCTGCGGCGCCGATCAGCAGCACGCGGTCGGTGGGGCGCAGGCGCGCCTCGACCAGCAGCCGCGCGGTGGCGAGCGGCGTGTTCAGCGCGCGCCCCTGCCCCAGCGCGATCGCGGTGTCGCGGTAAGCCATGGACGTCGACTCCGCGGGGACGAAACGCTCGCGCGGCACCTCTGCCATCGCCGCCACCACGCGCGGATCGGTCACCGCGACGGTGCGCAACTGGCTCGCCACCATCGCCTGGCGCATCGCGGTGAAATCGTCGTCACGAAGGGTGGCTGCGGCGGTCATCGGACGTTCCTGTGACATAGCTGTTTTAGTAATGCAACACACGTTGCGTGTGGCGGGTTTGTATCGCGCGGCGACGGCTTCGCCAATCACTTTGCCGCGCGGCGGCGCTTGACAGCCGGCGCCGCTGCCCGCAGATGCGCGCCCTCCACGGCATCGAGGCGCGATGGCGGAGTGGTGACGCAGAGGACTGCAAATCCTTGCACCCGGGTTCGATTCCCGGTCGCGCCTCCAGATGCAGTAGCTCAAACCCGCCCTACCGGCACGATATACCGCTCGCCCCGCGCGGTGACCCCCACCTCCACCGCCACCCCATAGGTCGCCGCGATCGCCTCGGGCGTGAGCACCGCCGCGGTGTCGCCCGCCGCCACCACGCGCCCGGTGCGCAGCAGCACGACCGAGTCCGCCAGCCGCGCCGCGAGGTTGAGGTCGTGCACCACCAGCACGACGCCCGCCCCCGCCGTCGCGACCGCGCGCAGCCGCGCGCCGACGTCGAGCTGGTGCGCCGGGTCGAGGCTGGCGAGCGGCTCGTCGGCGAGCAGCCACTCGGGCTCGCCCGCCAGCACGCGCGCCAGCAATGCGCGCGCGCGCTCGCCGCCGGAGAGCTGCTCGACCGGCCGCTCCGCCAACGCCGTCATCGCCGTCGCCTCCAGCGCCCGCTCCACCGCGGCGCGGTCCGCCGCGTCCGCCGCGCCGCGCCCGCGCCACGGCAGCCGGCCGAGCGCCACCAGCGCGCGCACGTCGACGTCCCAGTGCACATCCGCCTGCTGCGGCAGGAAGCCGATGCGGCGCGCGCGCTCGCGCGCCGGCAGCGTCGCCACGTCCTTGCCGTCGAGCGCCGCCGCCCCCGCGTCGGGCCGGCGCAGCGCGGCGAGGCAGGCGAGCAGACTGCTCTTGCCAGCGCCGTTGGGTCCGAGCAGCGCGGTGACGCGCCCGGGTGCGAGCGTGAGCGTCACCTCCTCGAGCACGCGTCGGCCGCCGAGCGACAGCGTCAACCGGTCGGTCTCCAGCGCGCTCATGCCAGCCGCCGACGCAGCCGCAGCAGCAGGTAGAGGAAGAAGGGAGCACCGAGCAGCGACATGGCGATGCCGAGCCGCAGCTCGCTCGCGCTCGGCACCAGCCGCACCAGTATGTCCGCCACCGTCACCAGCAGCGCGCCCGCGAGCGCGCTCGGCCACAGGGTCGCGCCGGGGCGATGGCGTGCGAGCGGGCGGACGAGATGTGGCACCATCAGGCCGACGAAGCCGATCACCCCCGCGGTCGCCACCGTCGCGCCGACGGTGAGTGCGACGCCGAGCACGATCGCACGCTGCAGCCGCCGCGGCTCGACCCCGAGCGAGCGCGCCGCGGTCTCGCCCAGCGTCAGCGCATCGAGCGCGGGGGCGGTGCGGGCCAGCACCGCGACGCCGAACGCGACCAATGGCAGCGCCAGCCACACGTCGTTCCAGCTGCGGTCGGTCAGCGCGCCCATCAGCCAGGTGACGATCGCGGAGGCGACGAACGGGGTCGGTGCCAAGCTGATCGCCAGCGCGGTGAGCGCGCCGGTAAGGCTGGTCAGCACCATGCCGGCGAGCGTGAACACCACCAGGCTGGCCGAGCGCCCCGCGATCAACGCCAGCAGCGCCATCGTCGCCGCTGCCCCCGCCAGCGCGAACAGCGGCAGCAGCCAGGCTTGCGCGGCATAGCCGAAGAACAAGGCGCAGACCGCGCCCAACGCTGCGCCCGAGGAGACGCCGAACAGTCCGGGGTCGGCGAGCGGGTTGCGCAGATAGCCCTGCATCGCCGCGCCCGCGACGCCCAAAGCCGCGCCGACGACCAGCGCGAGGATCGTGCGCGGCAGCCGCAGCTCGACGATGATGATCGAGCGCGGGTCGGCGCTGCTCCAGGCGTCGAGCGGCACCCACACCTTGCCTGCGGCGAGCGACCCCGCCGCGGCGAGCAGCAATGCGAGCAGCAGCCAGAGCGTCGCGCGCCTCATCGCCGTACCCCGAACCGCGCGCGCGCGCCGCGCAGCAACGCCATCGCCTCGACGATCGTCGGGCCGCCGCAATTCATCAGCCGCGCCGGGAAGGCCACGGTGGCGAGCCGCGGCGCGAGCCGACGGAGCGCGGGATGGTGCTCGGCGCGCTCGCCCCCACCCTCCGCGGCGGCGACCGAGAAGAGCACACGCGGCGGCGCGGCGACGAGATGCTCGAGCGGCAGCACGTCCCAGCGCGCCATCCCGTAGGCCGCGCTGGCGTTGCGGAAGCCGGCGCGGGTCAGCAGGTCGTCGGGCAGCGTGCCCGCGCCGGGCACCAGCCCGCCCGCGCCGAAGATCAGCGCGGGCACGCGCGTCACCCGCGCCGGCCGCGCCGCCGCCTCGATGCGCGCTGCGAGCGCCGCGCCCCGCGCGGGGTGGCCGACCCGCGCGGCGAGATCGCGCACCTGGGCGACGCTCTCCGCCACCGTCGCGGGCACCGCGAACTGCGCGAGCGGCACGTGCAGCCGCGCCAGCGCCGCCACCGTTGCGGGGGCGACATGCCCGCCCGCGACGACGAGGTCGGGGCGCAGCGCCACCACCTCTTCCGCGGTCCCCGCGTTGGCGGGGAAGCGCCGTGCCAGCGCGAGCGGGATCGAGCTGGAGCGCGCGTCCTGCGAGTAAGCGCTGATCGAGGCGATCTGCGCGGCGTCGGCGACTCGCACCAGCACCGCGTCGAGGCAGGGATTGATCGAGACGATCCGCGGCGCGCGCGGGGTCGCGGCGGAGACCAGCGCGGGTGTCGCGAGCAGCAGCAGGAGAGCGCGTGCGCCCATGTCAGTAGCGCAGCCGCACCCCGCCGTAGGCGGCGCGCCCGGGATTGCCATAGTCCACTGCCACCACGTAGCGCTGGTCGAAGGCATTCTCGAGCCGCGCGTACAGCTCGATGTTGTCGGTCAGCGGCAGCGCGGCGCGCAGGTCGGCGAGGACATAGCCGTCGAGCCGTACCTGGCCGACGTCGTAGCTGTCACCGACCGCGGTGAGCGTCACCCCGGTGGAGAGGCCGAACGGCCAGCGATAGTCGGCGTTGACGGTGGTGCTGTCGCGCGGGCGGCGCAGCAGCGGCAGGCCGAAGCTCGCGCCGGGCGAGCGGTTCTCGCCGTCGAGGTAGGTGTAGGCGGCGACGACGGTCAGCGCCTCGACCGGGCGTAACGTGAGCGCGAACTCCAGCCCCTGTGCGCGGGTGCGCGCGACATTGTCGTAGATGCCGAACGGCCGCGTGTCGCAGATCGGCCCGTCCACCGCGGGGCTGCATGCGCGCGTGTTGATCAGGTCGCGCGAGACGCGGCGGAACCATGTCGCGCTCGCTTCCAGCGCGCCGTCGAGCGCGCGCTGGGTCACGCCGGCGTCCCAACCCTCGGATCGCTCGGGGCGCAGGTTCGGATTGCCGGTGCTGCCGTTGAGCTGGAACAGCGTCGGCGCCTTGAAGCCCTGCGACCAGCTGCCGCGCAGCAGAGTGGCGCCGCCGTTCGGCGTCCAGGCGAGGCTCGCCGCGCCCACGGTAGCGCCGCCGAAGCGATCATGGTCGTCGTGGCGCACGCCGCCGGTCGCGGTCACGCCGGCGAGGGGGGTGAGCGCGAGCTGGCCGTAGAGGCTGAACAGCCGCGCGCGCCCACGATCGGTGCTGCCATAGCCGCGCGTGTAGAGCCGCGAGATCTCCCGCTCGGCGCCGAAGGTCGCGCGCGCGACCCCGCCGAGATCCGCGACACCTTGATAGTCGAGGCGATGGTTCTGCCCCTGCGAGCGATACGTCTCGCGCGGCGTGAGGTCGCGGTCGTAGCTGGTGCGCGCGATGTCGGTGCGCGCATAGCCCAGCCGGTTGCGCAGCGCGCCGTCGAACAACGCAACGTTGACGCCGCCATAGCCGACCCACTGCTCGGCGTCGCTATACTCGCGCGTGTCGTTGAAGGTGTAATCTGGCGGCGGGAAGCCGTCGAACTCGGTCCGGCCGTTGGCGTAGAAACCGCGCAGGTCGACCGAGACGTTGCTCGCCAGCGTCGCGGTCACGCTGGCGTTGCCGCCATAGTGGCGGAAGCCGTCGCGCTCGCTGCCGCGCGCGTAGGACGAGATGCCATCGGTGGTGTAATAGCCACCGCCCAGGCTCGCCGCGATCACGCCGGCCCGCCCCGAGACGTTCGCGAAGGCCTGGCCGGTACCCATCGATCCGCCCTCGGCGCGAGCGTTGACGCTCAGCTGGTCGGTCGGCTGGCGCGTGATCATGTTGACCACGCCGCCGATCGCCTGGCTGCCCCACAGCACCGAGGAGGCGCCGCGCAGCACCTCGACCCGCGCGATATTGCCGACCAGCAGCTCGCCGAAGTTGAAGCCACCGCCGGGCGCGGACGGGTCGTTGATCTTCACGCCGTCGATCAGCGCCGCGGTCTGGTCGCTCTCGGCGCCGCGGATGAACACCGAGGTGACACCGCCGACGCCGCCGGTGCGCGCCACCGCGATGCCGGGAGTCTGGCGCAGCAGGTCGGCGAGCACCACCGTCTGGCGCCGCTGGATCGTCGCGGTGTCGAGCACCGTCACCGCCTCCGCCACGCTGCCCGCCGGCGTGGCGGAACGCGCGGCGGTGACGATCACGTCGTCGCCCGCGCGGGTCGCCTGCTCCAGCGCCTCGGTCGACTGCGCGCTTTGCGCGTGCGCCGCGGGCGCAAGCAGCAGCAGCGGCAGCGCGGTGGCGATGCGGCGATAGGATATGGTCACGTCGTCCCTCACACGGTCGCGGGCGGACGCGCGGCCCCGTGCCGCGGCGCTGCCGCCCGATCGTCGTCACGCGAGGACAAGACCTCGATCGCCCGGCACACCCCGTCCGCGCGAAGGACAACCGCGACGGGCAGGTCTCCTGGCTCCCGGGTCAGCGCCCCGGCTCCGGCCTTCCCGGACCATCGGTCCAGTGGCACGCGCGGGAGAGGGGCTCGCCGGTCACAGTTGCGGGGGCAGCGCCGGATCGCGATCAAGCTACCGGCTTCCCTCTTACTTCCCCTCGCGGGGAACCTGTCGCGTCGGCGCCCCTAGGCCAGCGCGTCGCCGCGGGCAAGCGACTCGCGCAGCACGGCAAGCAGCGGGACGTCGACCGGTGGCATCGGCAATGCGGCGAGCACGGCGGGCACGTCCCAGCGCAGCGCCGCCGCGGCGAGCGGACGCGGCTCACCCGACCAGGCGCGTGCGACGTAGAGCAGCATCACCAGTGGGCGCGCGCCGGGCGCGGCATCGGCGGCGAAGGACAGCGGCGTGAGCGCCGCTGGCGCCACCACGATGGCGAGCTCCTCGGCGAGCTCGCGCACCAGTGCATCCACGGGTGCCTCGCCCGGCTCGACCTTGCCGCCCGGGAACTCCCACAATCCGCCGTGGCGTTTGTCGATCGGGCGCTGCTGCATCAGGCAGCGTCCCGTCGGGTCGAGCAGCGCCGCGGCGACCACCAGTATCGTCATCGAACCGGTCCTTAACCATCCTTAGGTTACGATCGCGTCATGGCACGCCCTCGCAACCGACGCCCGCTCTTCTCGCGACTCAGCCGTGACGGCCGCGGCGCGACCGCAGTGGAATATGCCCTGATCCTTGCCGCCGTCGCGCTGGCGATCGCCACGGGGCTCGGACGCGTGTCCGCCGCGCTGAGCGACGTTCTCACTACCGTGTCGACCAACCTTCTCGTCGGCCGCTGAGACAAGACCTCCACTAATCTGCGTAAATTTCTGAACTCGCAGAATCAGGCTTAAGTCTTTTTCAACCGTGCCGCAGCTACACCGGACATCGCTGGAGCCTCAGAGGCTCATCGGCCGGGTAACTGAAGCCAATTTGTCTCGGAGATCGACATGCAGAAGATTCGCGCTTTCCTGAAGAACAACAAGGCCGCCACCGCGATCGAGTACGGCCTGATCGCCGCACTGGTCGCCGTCGCCGCCATCACCGCGATGAAGGGCCTGGGCAACCAGCTGACCAACACCTTCACCAAGGTGCAGACCACGATGAGCACCAACGGCGCGTAATCCGCCGATCAGCTCTTGTGACAAGGGCGGTGGGACGTTGGTCCCGCCGCCTTTTTCTTGGCCAATTCGCGGGCGCCGTGACCCTGCTGTTGCAACAACTCACAAGTCAATGACGCTCACAGCCTCCCACTGGCGTCATCCTGAACTCGTTTCAGGCTCCATCGTCCCGCGATGGCCTCGCGCGTGGTGTACGCAGCACCGTGGATCCTGAAACGAGTTCAGGATGACGGACCAAATTGCAGGCGAAGCTTCTTCCCCCTGATAGGAAGCCGAGCCTCAGCTCAGCCGACCCATGCGCAGGAATTTGTCGCGCCGATCCTGACGCAGCGCCTCTGGGGTCAGCGGCGTCAGCTCGCCAAGCGCGCGCTCGATCGAATCACCCAACGCGCGGATCGCGCCCGCGGGGTCGCGATGTGCGCCGCCGAGCGGCTCGGGAACGATCGAGTCGATCACGCCCAGGCCCTTGAGATCCTGCGCGGTGACCTTCATCGCCTCGGCGGCGTCGGGGGCGCGATCGGCGGTGCGCCACAGGATCGACGCGCATCCTTCCGGCGAGATCACCGAATAGACCGCATGCTCGAACATCAGCACGCGGTTGCCGCTGGCGAGCGCGATCGCGCCGCCCGAGCCGCCCTCGCCGACGATCGACGCGACCAGCGGCACGCCGAGCGCGAGACACGCCTCGGTCGAGCGCGCGATCGCCTCGGCCTGGCCGCGCTCCTCCGCCTGGATGCCGGGGAAGGCACCCGAGGTGTCGACCAGCGTCACCACCGGCAGCCCGTAACGATCGGCCAGTTCCATCAGGCGAATCGCCTTGCGATAGCCCTCGGGCTTGCCCATGCCGAAATTGTGCCTGACCCGGCTGGCGGTATCGTCGCCCTTCTCATGGCCCAGCACCATGATGCGCTGGCCGCGGAACGTCGCGAACCCGCCGAGGATCGCTTGGTCGTCCCCGAACGCGCGATCACCCGCGAGCGGGAGAAACTCGTCGAAGAGCCCAGCGACATAGTGGCGGAAGTGCGGGCGCTCGGGATGGCGGGCGACTTGGGTCTTCTGCCACGGCGTTAGCTTGGCAAACGTGTCCTTGAGCTGCTTGTCGGACTTCGCCTGGAGCTTGGCGATCTCCGCGGAGATGTCGATCGCGCCCTCGGCACCAGTATCGCGCAGCTCGTCGATGCGCGCCTGCAGCTCGGCGATGGGCTTCTCGAAGTCGAGGAAACTAGGCATCGGCCGCAGCTAGTCGCGGTGACGCAACGCGTCAACGAGCGGGTGGCGCTCGTTGACCAGCTCGATCAATCGGCTGCTGTCGACATGCGTGTAGATCTCGGTGGTGGCGATATCGGCATGGCCCAGCATCGTCTGGAGTGCACGCAGGTCGGCGCCACCCTCCAGCAGGTGAGTCGCGAAGGCGTGGCGCAGCACGTGCGGGCTGATCCGGTCGGGCGGGATCCCGGCCTCCGCGGCGAGCGCGCGCACCAGCTGGAACAGCCGCACGCGCGACAGGTGAGTCGCGCCGGAGGGGAAGAGGAAGGGACGGTCGGTCGCGACATGCGCGCGCCACGCCGCCACTGCCGCCCGCGCGCGATCGGACAGCGGCACCAGCCGCTCCTTGCCGCCCTTACCGCGCAGGATCAGGAACGGCCGGTCGGGATGGATCGCGTTGCGCGGCAGCGACACCAGCTCGCTCGCGCGCAGCCCCGAGCCGTAGAGCAGCTCGATCACGGCAGCGAGCCGCAGGTCGGTCGGAATCACGGGATCGCGCGCGAGCCGCTCGGCGATCGCGGCGAACAGCCGGTCGACGTCGGCGTGGCTCAGCGTGCGCGGCAGTGCGCGCCGCGTCGCCGGACGCGGCAGCGCCGGCGAGGGATCGTCCGGGCGCGCGCCCTCTTCGGCGAGAAAGGCGAAGAACCGCCGCAGCGCCGAGGCCTTGCGCGCGACGCTGGCGCTGGCGAGCGCGGTCCAGCCGTCGGCGAGCCGGCCCAGTGCGACGGCGTCGGCCCGCGCCAGCCCGCCGTCGAGCGCCTCGGATGCCAGCGCCAGGTCGCGGCGATAGGCGGCGAGCGTGTTCGCCGCCGCGCCGGCCTGCGCCGCCAGCATCTCGAGGAAGCGCTCGATCGCCTGCCGGTCCTCGCCCGAGGCGCCCGCCCCGGTCGTGAGCCCGCGCGCGCGCATCAGAGCCGCGCGATCGCCTCGGCCGCGATCATCCGCGCCTCGCCGTCGAGCCCGACCGCGCGCAGCGCCGCGACGACGCGATACAGCGACGCGGCGGGCACCGTCTCCCAGCCGCGCGCCTGCATACCGACCGCGGCGAGCAGCAGCACGGTGCCCTGCTGGCGCGCCGCTACCGCCTGGTCGAGCGCGCGCGTCCAGCTGTCGGCGCGCGTGACCGGCACGCCGAAGCGCTCGCCCTCGTCCGCCAGGTCGGCGGCGGGCACGTCGCCCAAGCCGGCGAGCGCGGCGAAGAACAGCTGCTTCTTGCGTTCGGCGTTGGCGCCCCCGGGCGCATAGTCGCGCGGGCTGGCGCCGCGCGCGGCGCCGTCGGGGTCGGCCAGCAGCAGCATCGCCCAGGCGTCGCTGCCGGCGCGCACGTGGCCGCGCCAGCGTTGCGCGGTGCGGTCCAGCCCCGCGCTCAGCATCGAGGCGACGAGCCGGTCGGCCTGCTCCACCTCGCCCGCCGGCAGCAGCCGCGCCGCGGCGCGCGCGGTGAGGATCAGGCGGCCGTAGCGCGCCGCCGGCGTCTCGGCCGCGTCCCACAGCCGCGCCATCGCGCCCAGCCGCGTGTCGAGGCTGTCGCCGACATAGGCGTCGCGCAGGTCGTTGGCGGTACGCGCCAATGGCGCGGGCACATCGTCGCCGTCGGCCAGCGCCGAGTAGAGATCGACCAGCGCCGCGCTCGAAAGCGCGCCCATCGCCGCCGCGCGGTCGGCGACCGCGGCGCGCTCGGCGAGCGGGATCGCCGGCGCGAGCGCGCGCCACGCGGTCACCTGCGGGCCGACCGTGTCGTATAGCTCGCCCGGTACTGCGACGCCGGTGGCGGTGGCGAGGCCGAAGCGCCACGCGGTGAGCTGGGTCACCGGCGCCCATTCGATCGTGATCGCCTGGCGGCTGTCGAGCCCGGCCCCCATCACCTTCTGCGCGAGCTGAAGATCGATGCCGCTGGCAACGCGCCGACGGCGGATGTCGGCGAGCAGCGGCTGCGTCTTGCCGGTGCCGGTGAGGCCGGCGCACATCGCGCGCGCGACGATCCAGCCGCGCTCGCTCTCGCCCGCGCCCGGCGCCAGCGCGCAGAGAGCGGCGGGGTCGGCGGTGGCGAGCGCGGCCTGCATCCACACCTGCCGCAGCTTGGGGGTGACGCGGTCGAGATCGACCGACTGTGCCACCGCGCGCGCGGTGACCGACTCGCCCATGCGCAGCAGCAGCCAGGCGCGCTCGGCCGCGAAGTCGGCGCCATTGACGTGCGCGGGCGTGACCAGTTCGGCGGCGAGCAGTCGGCGCAGTGCGATCTGGAGCCAGCGCGACGGCAGCGGCGCGGACAGCCGCCGCATCAGTCGCTCGAGATAGCGGCCATCGGCTCCGGCGAAGGCGTCGGCGGCGAAGCTGTCGCTCGGGCCGAGCTGGGCGAGCGAGCGCCGCGCGAAGGCGGGCATTTCGTAGCGCGGCGCGGCTGGCGTCGGGGTCGCGTCCGGCGACGGCATCGTCAGCGGCGGGAGCGGGCCGGCCGGCGTCGTCGCGGTGACGCGCGGCGCGGTTGCGGGTGCCGCGCCCGGACCAGCCGGCGCGGGTGCAACAGCCGAAGGCACCGGAGAGGGCGTGGGCGTCGGCGCGTTGTCGCCGAAACCGGGCGGCAGCAGCGATTCGGGGCTCTGCTGCGCCGCGGCGGCGGCACCGATCGCGAGCGCCGCGGCGCCCGCGACGAGCGCGCGCCTAGTTCGCGAGGTTGCCAAGCTCGACCGCCTTCTCGACCCGCGTCGTCGGCTGCTCGGTCGCGCGCCCGGCGAGAAAGAACAGGGCGCCGAGCACGATCACCAGCAACACCACCACCGAGACGATCAACCGAGACATGGATACCCCATCGCGCACGCGCCCAACCGCCCCGGGAGAAGCGCGCGGCGCGCACGCTGTTGCCGGGGCATGAAGGCGCTGTATAGCCCTGCCGACGATGTTGCAAAGCCCGCCTGCCCCGCGCGAACGAGGAGCCGCCTGGATCGGCCAGCCGATCGTGCTGGTCGGGCTGATGGGCGCGGGCAAGTCCACCGTTGGGCGCCGCCTGGCGACGCGGCTCGGCCTGCCCTTCGTCGACGCCGACACGGAGATCGAGTCCGCCGCGGGCATGTCGATCAGCGACATCTTCGCGCAGTTCGGCGAGGTCTATTTCCGCGACGGCGAGCGCCGCGTGATCCAGCGACTGATCGACGGTCGTCCCAAGGTGATCGCGACCGGGGGCGGCGCCTTCGTCAACGACGAGACGCGCGCGCTGATCCTGGCCGAGGCGCTGGCGATCTGGCTCGACGCACCCGTGGAGGTGCTGGCCGAGCGCGTGCGTCGCCGCGACACCCGCCCGCTGCTGCGCGGGCGCGACCCGGCGGCGGTGCTGCGCGACCTCGCCGCCGTCCGCAACCCGCTCTACGCGCTGGCGCATCTCCGCATTGCCAGCGCCAACGCCCCGCACGAGACGACCGTGCGCGCGATCCTGGAGGCCCTGGGCCGATGAGTATCGAGCAGACCGGCGCGCGCGCCACCGTCCCCGTGCGATTGGGCGAGCGCAGCTATGACGTGGTGATCGAGCCCGGCCTGCTGGGCCGCGCCGGCGAGCTGCTCGCGCCGCTAGCGGGCCGGCGCCCGCTGGTGATCGTCGCCGACGTCAATGTCGCGGACCATCTCGCCGTGCTGGGCGGCGCCCTCGACGCGGTCGGGGTGGGTCATCGCTCGATCGTGCTCCCCGCGGGTGAGGCGTCGAAGAGCTGGGCCACGCTCGAGAAACTGACCGACCAGCTGCTCGCGCTCGGGGTCGAGCGCGGCGACCATGTCGTGGCGCTCGGCGGCGGGGTGATCGGCGACCTCGTCGGCTTCGCCAGCGCGATCCTCAAACGCGGCTGCCGCTTCGTCCAGATCCCGACCACGTTGCTGGCGCAAGTGGATTCGTCGGTCGGTGGCAAGACCGGGATCAACGCGCGCGCAGGCAAGAATCTGATCGGCGCCTTCCACCAGCCCCGCCTCGTGCTGATCGACCCCGACGTGCTCGACACCTTACCCGCGCGGCAGGTCCGCGCCGGCTACGCCGAGGTAGTCAAATACGGGCTGATCGACGACGCCGACTTCTTCGCCTGGTGCGAGCGCCACGGCGCCGCGCTGCTCGCCGGCGACCCGGCGGCGCGCACCCATGCCATTGCGCACGCCGTCGCCGCCAAAGCGCGGATCGTCGCCGAGGACGAGCACGAGACCAACGGGCGCCGCGCCTTGCTCAATCTCGGCCACACCTTCGGCCACGCGCTGGAGGCGGAGGCGGGTTTCTCCGATCGCCTGCTCCACGGCGAGGCCGTCGCGGCGGGCTGCGCGCTCGCCTTCGCGTTCTCGGCCGCGACGGGGCGCTGCGCCGCCGCTGACGCCGAGCGCGTAGCGGCGCATTGGCGCGTGAGCGGCCTGCCCGACGGGCTCGCCGCCTCCGGCATCGACGCGCCGGCCGCGCGGTTGGTCGAACATATGCGCCATGACAAGAAGATGGAGGCCGGCACCCTGCCCTTCCTCCTCGCGCGCGGCATCGGCCAGACCTACCTCGATCGCGACGTGGCGCTCGGCGAGGTGGAGGCGTTCCTCGCCGCCGAGCCGCGCGCCGCGGCGAGCGCTGCATTGGGTGCGACCGACTGAGCGGAACGGGGCCGCGGTGGGGCGGTTAACGTGGCTTAGTTTTCTCAAGGAGCGAGCCCATGCCCTACGTCAAAACGCGCGATGGCACTGACCTGTACGTGAAGGACTGGGGCGAGGGTCGCCCCGTGGTGCTGATCCACGGCTGGCCGCTCTCCTCGGACAGTTGGGATCCGCAGATGAAGGCGCTGGCCGACGCCGGCTTCCGCGCGATCGCCTATGATCGCCGCGGCTTCGGCCGCTCCGGCCAGCCGTGGAGCGGCTACGATTACGACACGCTGACCGACGATCTGAACGACGTGCTCGAGGCCGCCGGGGCGACCCAGGACGTCACGCTGGTCGGCTTCTCGATGGGCGGCGGCGAGGTGGCGCGCTACCAGTCGCGCTACGACGGCAAGGGCGTGATCTCGGCCGCGCTGATCAGCTCGGTCGTGCCCTATATGCTCAAGACCGACGACAATCCCAGCGGCGTGCCAGAAGAGACACTTCAGGGCATCGCCGACGGCATCCTGGAGGACCGGCCGAACTTCTTCCGCTCCTTCTTCAAGGACTTCTTCGGTGTCGGCTACGTCACCAGCCCGGTCAGCGAGGCGACGCTCGACTGGGCCTGGCGGCTGGCGATGCAGGCCGGTCTGCAACCCACGCTCAAATGCGCCGAGAGCTTCGGCCACACCGACTTCCGCGGCGATCTACCCGCCTTTCATGTACCGACGCTCGTCCTTCACGGCACCAGCGACAAGACGGTGCCGATCGATGCGAGCGCCCGGCAGGCGGCGCGCGGTATCCAGGGCGCGCAGCTGGTGGAATATGACGGTGCCCCGCACGGCCTGTTCGCGACCGAGGGCGAGCGCCTGACGCGCGACCTGCTGACGTTCCTCGGGCGGTGATCGGCGAGCGACCGAACAGTCGCTGCTGGTGTAATGCCACCTAGCCTCGGCAAGTGGCGCCACCCCGGCGTAAGCCGGGGTCCAGTTGGGTGAACAAAGTGGGTCCCATCACCCCCTTCCCAACTGGGCCCGGCCTTCGCCGGGGCACGCGATGACCGGGGCGAGTGTAGATCCACACCCAGGCCCCGCCCCTCACTTCAGCGGGACGATCACCTCGTCGGGGTGAGCCACATTGAGTTCCTTGCGCACCAGCTCGTCGACCATGTCGGGATTGGCGTGGCGCGGGTCGAGCAATGCGACCCGGTTGCGCAGCATCTCGCGCCGCGCGTCGAGCGCCGAGAAGTGCCGCTCGCGCGCCGCGAGCTGGCGCTTATAGTCGCCCAGCGCGAGCACGCCGTTGGGTCCCAGGATCGCGTAGGCGCCGAAGAACAGCATGATCGTCACCGCCAGCGCGGGCAGCGCGGCCGAGCGGAGCGTGGTCCGGAGACGATCGGGTTTGCGGGCGGGCATGGCGGCGCGATTCTCGCGCGCCGCCACGTCCTTGGCAAGCCCCCTCAGCGCGTGCGGAGCACGTCGCGTCCGGCGTAGCGGGCGACGTCGCCCAGTTCCTCCTCGATGCGGATCAGCTGATTGTACTTGGCGAGCCGGTCCGATCGCGCGAGGCTGCCGGTCTTGATCTGGCCGCAGTTGGTCGCGACGGCGAGGTCGGCGATCGTCGAATCCTCGGTCTCGCCCGAGCGGTGCGACATGACCGCGGTGTAGCCGGCGCGCTCGGCCACCCGGATCGCCTCGAGCGTCTCGCTCAGCGTGCCGATCTGGTTGACCTTCACCAGCAGCGAGTTGGCCAGACCCTGGCTGATGCCGTCGCGCAGCCGCTTGGGATTGGTGACGAACAGATCGTCGCCGACCAGCTGCACCTGCTTGCCGATCGCGTCGGTGAGCGCTTTCCAGCCCTCGAAATCGTCCTCGGCCATGCCGTCCTCGATCGAGAAGATCGGGTAGCGCGCGGCGAGATCGGCGAGATAGTCCGCCATCGCGCCCGGCTCGAGCGTGAGGTTCTCGCCCGAGATGACGTACTTGCCGTCCTTGAAGAACTCGGTCGCGGCGCAGTCGAGCGCCAGCATCACGTCGTCGCCGGGCGTGTAACCGGCGCGCTCGATCGAGGTCATGATGAAGTCGAGCGCGTCGGTGGTGCTGGCGAGATTGGGCGCGAAGCCGCCTTCATCGCCGACCGCGGTGGCGAGCCCCTTCTCGCTCAGCCCTTTCTTGAGCGTGTGGAAGATCTCCGAGCCGCAGCGCACCGCCTCGGCGAGCGAGTCCGCGCCGACCGGTACGATCATGAACTCCTGAAAATCGATCGGATTGTCGGCATGCTCGCCGCCGTTGATGATGTTCATCATCGGCACCGGCAGCACGTGCGCGGCGACGCCGCCGACGTAGCGGTAGAGCGGCAGCCCGCGCGCGTCCGCCGCCGCCTTCGCCACTGCGAGGCTGACACCGAGGATCGCGTTGGCGCCGAGCCGGCCCTTGTTCTCGGTGCCGTCCAGCTCGATCATCGCTTGGTCGACCTCGAGCTGGTCCTCGGCGTCGCGCCCGACGATCGCCTCGGCAATCTCGCCGTTGATCGCCTCGATCGCGCGGTCGACTCCCTTGCCCGACCAGCGCGCCTTGTCGCCGTCGCGCTTTTCCACCGCCTCGTGCGCGCCGGTCGAAGCGCCCGAGGGCACCGCGGCGCGGCCAAAACTGCCGTCGTCGAGCAGGACGTCGACCTCGACGGTCGGGTTGCCGCGGCTGTCGATGATCTGGCGGCCGTGCAGGTCGATGATTGCGGTCACGTAACGATCCTCTTAGCTTGCTGCCTTAACGGCGACGCCGCCGCGTGTAGCGATCACCGCGTTAGGCTGCAACGCGATGGAACCCCGGCCAGCGGCGCCGGTTGTTCGACTTCGACTACGGAAGGATGGATCATGGCCGACCAGCAGGACCGCGATACCGCGCAGCCGATCAGCGACGGAGACATCACGCCACCGCCCGCCGGCGCGAGCTTCACCCCCGCCGCTCCACTGAAGGATGCGGGCGTAGATTTCTCGCCCGAGAGCGGCCTGAGCGATCACTCCGCCGAGCCGGGCAGCACCGTAACGGGCGCAAAGCAGGCGCTACGCGACAATGTTGCCAAAGGCCGCGAGCAGGCCGCCGACAAGGCGCGCCTCTTCGCCGAGGACGGGAAGGCCAAGGCGAGCGATGCGCTCGGCCAGCTTTCGCAGCTGCTGCGCGACGCGGCGCAGCAGGTCGATGACAAGCTAGGCGAGCAATATGGGCAATATGCGCGCGGCGCCGCCGATCGCGTGCAAGGCTTCACCAGCGCAATCGACCAGAAGAGCGTCGACGACCTGCTCACCGACGCGCGCGAGCTGGTGCGCAAGAGCCCGGCAGCGGCCGTAGGCGTTGCCGCGGGCCTCGGCTTCGTCGTCGCACGGCTGCTGAGCGCGGGCCTCGATCAGCGCGACGCCTGACCCGATGGACCTACGTGAACCGGTGATCGCGGAGCCCAGCATCCCCCAGCTCGTCGCGCGGCTCACGCACGATGCGCGGGACGTCGCACGCGCCGAGATCGCACTCGCCAAGGCCAAGGCGAGCGAAGCAGCGACCCGCTACAAGAAAGCGGCCGTGCTGTTCGCGGTGGCGGGCGTGCTCGCGCTCGCCGCGCTGATCACCTTGCTTGTCGGTCTGGTGCTGACGCTGGCCACCCTGATCGGACCCGGGCTCGCTACCGCCGCGGTGGTCGGCGCCGTGCTAATCGTCGCGCTGGCGCTCTCGCTCGCGGGCCGCTCGCGCCTCGCCGCGAGGCCGGGCGCATGAGCGGCGCCGATCTCACCGCCGCCGAGGCGCGCGCGGCCGAGGCACGGGCGCGGCTTAACGGCACGGTCGAGGCGCTGCAGGCCGAGCTCGAACCGCGTCGGCTCGTCACCGTCGCTAAGGCAGAGGTGCTCGACGGCGGCAGTAGGGCCGCGCGCGCCGGTCTTGAGGCGGCTCGACGCAAACCCGCCACCGTCGCCGGCGCCGGCGCGCTGCTGCTCGCGTTCCTTAACCGGAAGCGGATCGCGCGCCTGCTGAGCAGGAAGAAATCGTGACATCAATATCGTCCGCCAGGCCGAGAGGATAGAGACCATGACCGACCATCAGCAGCATGATCATGACGACACCCACGGCCGTCTGCGCGACGGTGTGGACCAGGCGCGCGACGCCGCGTCGCACGCCTATGAGAGCGCGCGCCATCGTGCCAGCGACGCGGCGCATGCCACCGCCGAGACGCTCGAAGCCAACCCGCTCGGACTCGTTGTCGGCGGGCTCGCGCTTGGCGCGCTCGTCGCGGCAGTGATCCCGCGCGGCCAGCGCGAGCGCGACTTGCTGGCGCCCGTGGGTAGAAAGGTCAGCGCCGCCGCGACCGCCGCCTTCGCCGCCGCCAAGGAGGCGGGCCGCAGTGAGATCGAGCAGCTCGGCCTCACCCCGGACGCTGCGCGTGGCCAGGCAAAGTCGCTGTTCCAGGGCATCGTCAAGGCGGCGGCCAGTGCGGGTACCGCGGCGGCCAAGGCGGGCAAGGAGCAGGTGAAGACCGCCAGCTGACCCCTTCTATCGCGCGGCGGGTGGCGCTAAGGCCGATCCCACACCAGGTGATCGGCACCGCGGCACCGACAGCGCACGGGAATCAGGAGAGCAGTCGGGCGTACCGCCTCGGCTGCTCTCCCCTGTTCGGGTCCCGCGGCGGCGGCCGATCGCCGCTCACCCTCTCAGGAGCCGCCCCATGAGCAAGCTGCACCTCGTCTTCGGTGGACGTGTTACCGACCCGCGCACCCTCGACTTCGCCGACCTCTCCTCGATCGACATCGTCGGCGTCTTCCCCGATTATGCCAGCGCCGAGAAGGCCTGGCGCGCCGCCGCACAGCGCACCGTCGATGACGCCGAGATGAAATATGTCGTGGTGCACCTTCACCGCCTGCTGGAGCCCGACCTGACGGCGTGAGCACGACGGGGCGAGGCGCCGCCAAGATTGTCAGCGTGCACCACGGTGGTCTGATCAGTCGCCTAATCTCCAGGCGAGTAGCACGCTGCGATCGGCAGAACCGCTTCCTCGTCCCTCCCCATCGTCTCGGCCTCGTGCGAGGCTTCACCCTGCACAGGAGCGACGCAGGCGTCTTTCACCGGACGATGGATCCCGGCTCGCCCGGGATGACGGCTGGGGCGAGCCGCTTCCGCGGCGATGAACGTTTCGATTCGGGATCAACCGAGCCACTCCATCCAGCCGGTGCGAGGCTCAAGGTGCGGTGCACCACAAGATTTCCGAAGGCGACGAATGACGGAACCAAGCGGCTTACCCGAGGGCAAGAGCTGATCAGCTGACGGTCGTAGCTGCTACCAGCGCCTTCCCTCATCGTCCCGGCCGTCGCCGGGTCACAAGAGGACGCGTCACCGCAGTTTTCTGGTACGGGCGGTCGGACTCGAACCGACAAGGATTGCTCCGGCGGATTTTGAGTCCGCTGCGTCTACCATTCCGCCACGCCCGCGTGACCGGCGCGCCTTGGCACGACAGATGCCTCCGCGTCTAGAGTGTGATCGACCGCAGCCGGTTCGTGCCCCGGCGCACGCCGGAACTCGGTGCTACGGGGCCAGGCTCATGGCGCTGGACTCCCCGTTTGCGCAGGAGGGCGTGGCGCGCCGAACGAGCGCGCTCACCCCCCTCGTGGCTCGTCCGCTACGTCAGTGATGAATGATCGCAGCGGGGTCGATCAGCTCGTCGAACGCGATGCCGGCACGACGGTCTATCTGCCACGCGATCCGCCCTGCCACCCAGCCCAGCCCGGCCAGCTCGATCTCGACCGCACTGTCGGGCGCGAGCGGATGCGGCAGCTCGGCCATCAGCCCTCCGGTCGACACGTTGCGCACGCTGACGTCGAACCCGTCCGCCTGTCCCGCGAGCCGCAGCCGCGCGAACATCGTGATCTCGTCACGTCCGCGCAGGTCACGGCGTTTGTCGGCCTGGCCGCCCAGCGCCCGAATGTCGTCGTCTCGCCCGCTCATACCACCCACCGTCGCCAGTCGCCCGAAATGCTCCATCCTGCCCACCGCCTGCTGAACCCCGCCGAGCCTAGCCGGCAAATAGTTAAGCAGGTGTTAGCGCGCCGGGCCGAGGTGCGCGGCTCAATCGTCGCGCGAGACCTTCTCGTTGCGTTCGTGGCGCTCCTGCGCCTCGACCGTCATCGTCGCGATCGGACGTGCCTCCAGCCGGCCGAGGCTGATCGGCTCGCCGGTGACCTCGCAATAGCCGTATTCGCCCTCGTCGATGCGGCGGAGCGCGGCCTCGATCTTCGAGATCAGCTTGCGCTGCCGATCGCGCGTGCGCAGTTCGAGCGACCAGTCGGTCTCGCTCGCGGCGCGATCGGTAAGATCGGCCTCGCGCAGCGAGTCGACCTGGAGCTGCGACAGCGTGCCGAGCGACTCCCGCAGGATCGCGTCTTTCCACTCGAGCAGCTTGCGGCGGAAATACGCCTGCTGCCGCGGGTTCATGAACGGTTCGTCGGGGCTCGGGCGATAGCCGTCGCTTGCTCCTCCGACCTCAGCCTCGTCATTCGCTGCCGCCAGTTTGCCGGGCCCTTCACCGAAACGATTGATCGCCGTCGCCATCGACTTACTCCCGCTGCGCCCAGGATGTCGTTAGCACCGCTGTGCGCCCCCTCCGGGGCGCCTATAGTCGCGCGGGCCGGCCACCACAAGCGAACACGCGCGCCTAGTCGCGCCGCCCTGTCCTCGTCATGAACAGAGCGGCCCGGCATGTGTGCGAGGATGGGACGGCGCCGCGTCCGGCGTCGGTGCGATCAGGCCGAGAGCAGCGCTTGTTCGATGTCGGGGATCGTGTGCCCGGTCAGGTCCTTGCTCAGCTCGCCGGTGAGCCGCTGGCTGACCTCCTTGTGGTAATGTTTGCGCAGCTCGCCGAGCGTCTTGGGCGGCGCGACCACGATCAGCGACTCAAAGTCGTTGGCAAGCGCGCGGCGCTTGAGCAGGTCGGCCGCCTCGGCGGCGAAACGATCCTCCTCCAGCTGGTGGAAGTCGGTCTCCTCCATGCTGCCGCGCGAGGGCGCGAACTGCGCGCCGCCGCCTTGCGCATGGCTCGAGCCACCCTGCGCGACGCGCGGGGCGCCGGCGCCGCTCTGCGTCGACGAACTGCCGCCGGCAGCGTCGGTCTTCTGGTCACGGTTGGCGGGGTTCGCGCGCTCCTCGGCGTGCTCGACCGTCAGGTTGGGGTGAACGTCGTCACCCTCGTTGCGCAGGAACAGCAGCTTGCGCCCGTCCGCCACCAGCACCACCGAGTCATGGGGTACCTGCATCGCTCATTCTCCTCTATCCGTGCGGGTGTGGAGCGTGAACGCGGCGGACGTGCGCCGGGTTGCCTCGCCGCGGCGCCCCGGCCATAGCGCGGCGCATGCACGACATCCGCCTGATCCGCGACGACCCCGACGCCTTCGACGCCGCACTGGCGCGGCGTGGTGCCGCTCCCTCGGCCGCGGCGATCGTCGCGCTCGACAAGCGCCGGCGCGAGCTGATCACGGAGGCGCAGGCGGCGCAGGCGCGGCGCAACGAGGCCTCCAAGGCGATCGGCGCGGCCAAGGCGAATCGCGACGAGGCGGCGGCGCAGGCGTTGATGGCCGAGGTGGCCACGCTCAAGCAGCGGCTGCCCGAGCTGGAAGCCGAGGAGGCACGGCTCGGCGCCGAGCTCGACACCTTGCTCGCGGCGCTGCCCAACCTGCCCTACCCCGACGTGCCCGACGGCGCTGACGAAGACGACAACCAGCTGATCCATGAGCGCGGCACGCGGCCGGACCTCGGCTTCGCGGCGCGCGAGCATGACGCGATCGGCCCGGCGCTCGGGCTCGACTTCGAGACCGGCGCGGCGATCGCGGGCTCGCGCTTCACGCTGGTGCGCGGCGCGGCGGCGCGGCTCCAGCGCGCACTCGGCCAGTTCATGCTCGACCGGCTGACGCGCGAGCACGGCTATGAGGAGGTCGCGCCACCGCTGCTGGTGCGCGACGAGGCGGTGTTCGGCACGGGCCAGCTGCCCAAGTTTGCCGAGGACCTGTTCCGCACCACCGACGGGCGCTGGCTGATCCCCACCGCCGAAGTATCGCTGACCAACATCGTGCGCGAGCAGATCCTGAGCGAGGAGGTACTGCCGCTGCGCTTCGCCGCGCTGACGCCGTGCTTCCGCTCCGAGGCCGGCGCGGCGGGGCGCGACACGCGCGGCTATATTCGCCAGCACCAGTTCGACAAGGTCGAGATGGTGTCGATCGTCGCGCCCGAGGCCAGCGAGGCCGAGCACGAGCGGATGACCGCCTGCGCCGAGGGCGTGCTCGACGCGCTCGGCTTGGCCTATCGCCGGATCAAATTGTGCGCGGGCGACATGGGCTTCACCGCGGCGCGCACCTATGATCTGGAGGTCTGGCTGCCGGGGCAGGCGCGCTACCGCGAGATCTCGAGCTGCTCGACCTGCACCGACTTCCAGGCGCGGCGCATGAACGCGCGCTACCGGCCGGGTGGAGAAAAAGCGACGCGCTTCGTCCACACGCTCAACGGCTCGGGGCTGGCGGTCGGGCGGACGCTGGTGGCGGTGCTGGAGAATTACCAGCAGGAGAGTGGCGCGGTGGCGGTGCCGGCGGTGCTGCGGCCGTATCTCGGCGGGCTGACGCTGCTGGAACCGCAGGCGTGAGGGCGGCAAAGGGCAAAATCCTTCCCGGCACGGGGAGGAATTGACCAACATGCGCATTCTCCTCAGCAACGACGACGGCTATCACGCCCCCGGTCTCGCCGTGCTCGAGCGCATCGCCGCTCGGTTCTCCGACGACGTCTGGGTGTGCGCGCCCGCCGACGAACAATCCGGCACCGGCCGCTCGCTCTCGCTCACCAAGCCGCTGCGCGTGCGGCGCTTCGATTCACGCCGCTACGCCGTCGGCGGCACGCCTACCGACGCGGTGATGTTCGCGCTGGCCGAGGTGATGCGCGAGACGCCGCCGGACCTCATCCTCTCCGGCGTCAATCGCGGCGGCAATCTCGCCGAGGACGTGATGTACTCGGGTACCGTCGCGGCCGCGATGGAGGGGGCGCTCGCGGGCATCCGCTCGATCGCGTTGAGCCAGAAATATGGCGCGCGGGCGCCGGGCGAGGACGTCTCGTTCGCCGCCGCGGAGGAATGGGGCGAGCGCGTACTGCGCCCGCTGCTGGACGCGGACTGGGCGCCGCGCTCGATGGTCAACGTCAACTTCCCCGCGCCCGACGCCGGTCCGGTGAGAGGCATCCGCATCGTGCCGCAAGGGCTGCGCGATTACGGCCGCGCGCGCTTCGAGACGCGCACCGATCCGCGCGGTTACGACTATCACTGGCTCGCGCTAGGCAAAGTCGCCGTTGCGGCGCCCGGTGACAGCGATCTTAGCGCCGTCGCCGAAGGCTGGATCACGGTGACCCCGCTCCAGCTCGACCTTACCCGCCACGCCTCGCTCGAACCGCTTGCGCGCGCTTATGGCTGAGCCGGGTGCGTGAGGCGGGCGTGACACGCGCCGCGGCGCTGGCGCTGCTGCTCGCGGGCTGCATCCCCGCCGCCGAGCGCCCCGCGCCAGCGCCGCCGCCCGAGGCGGCGGGTTCCCTCCCCGCGGATGAGGTCGCCCCGGAACCGGCGCCGCACGCCGAGGATCAGGTTGCGCCTCCCAGCGGCGCGCGTCGCGACGTCGCCCAGCTCCCCGCGCCGCGCCCCGCCTGGGAGGCGCGCCCGGTCAAACCCGACGCGCGCGCGGTCGCGGCGCAGCGCTACGCCGTGCGTCCCGGCGACACGCTCGGCGCGATCGCAGCGCGCACCGGCGCGGGGGTCGACGCGATCGCGCGCGCCAACGCGCTCGCCGCGCCCTTCCCCGTCCGCGCCGGCCAGACGCTCGCCATCCCGGGCGGCCGCTACCATCTCGTCCGCGCCGGTCAGACCGGCATCGCGATCGCGCGCGCCTATGGCGTGCCGTGGCGCGAGGTGGTCGCGGCCAACGCACTCGACGAGCCCTATCTGCTCCGCGCCGGCCAGCGCGTGCTGATCCCGCGCCTGCCGGGGGGTTCGGTCAGCGCGTCGGAGCGGGCCGCCGCCTTCACACTTGACGTCGACACGATCCTCACCGGGGGCGAACCGGCAGTGGTGGCGGGCCAGGCACCCGCGACGCCGGTGGCGAGCGCGCGCCGCGTGCTCGCGCCGAGCGCCGCGACGATCGCGCCCGCGGCGCTGCCCGGTCGCTTCGTCTGGCCGGTCGACGGCACGATCGTGCGCCGCTTCGGGCCCGGCGCGACCGGCGAGCGCAACGATGGCATCAAGATCGCGATCCCGCTCGACACGCCGGTGCGCGCGATCGCCGACGGCACGGTCGCTTATGTCGGCTCGGAGGTGCCCGCGCTCGGCGGGCTGGTGATCGTGCGCCACGGCGGCGGCTGGACCTCGGTCTACGGCCATGCCGGCACCTTGCTGGTCCAGCGCGGCCAGGCGGTGAGGAAGGGCCAGGTGATCGCGCGCAGCGGCGAGAGCGGCTATGCCGACCGACCCGAGCTCCACTTCGAGCTGCGCCGCGGCCGCACCCCGGTGGACCCGACGATGCAATTGCCGCACCGCTGACGCGCGTGTAACGCCCGCGGCACCATGACCGACTATCAGTCCGACCTGCTCCGCCTGCTCTCTGCGCGCGGTTATCTCCACCAGCTCACCGACGCTGCCGCGCTGGACGCGTTGGCGCGGCGCGAGGTGGTGCCGGGCTATATCGGCTTCGATCCCACCGCGCCCTCGCTGCATGTCGGCAGCCTGGTGCAGATCATGCTGCTCCGCCGCCTCCAGCAGACCGGCCACAAGCCGGTGGTGTTGATGGGCGGCGGCACCGGCAAGATCGGCGACCCCAGCTTCAAGGACGAGGCGCGCAAGCTCGCCGGCGACGACGTGATCGCCGCCAACATCGCGGGCATCCAGCGCATCTTCGAACGCTTCCTGAGGTTCGGCGACGGGCCGAGCGACGCGGTGATGGTCAACAACGCCGAATGGCTCGACGAGCTCGAATATATTCCCTTTCTGCGCGAGGTGGGGCAGCATTTCAGCGTCAACCGCATGCTCAGCTTCGACTCGGTCAAGCTGCGGCTGGATCGCGAGCAGTCGCTCAGCTTCCTCGAATTCAACTACATGATCCTGCAGGGCTATGACTTCCGCGAGCTGGCGCGGCGGCAGGGCGTGCGGCTGCAGATGGGCGGCAGCGACCAGTGGGGCAACATCGTCAACGGCGTCGAGCTGGCGCGGCGGATGGACGGCACCGAGGTCTATGGCGTCACCACGCCGCTGCTCACCACCGCGGACGGGCAGAAGATGGGCAAGACCGTCGCCGGTGCGGTGTGGCTCCACGAGGACCAGCTGCCGCACTTCGATTACTGGCAGTTCTGGCGCAACACCGACGACCGCGACGTCGGCCGCTTCCTGCGGCTGTTCACCGACCTGCCGCTGGACGAGATCGCGCGGCTGGAGGCGCTGGAAGGCGCCGAGATCAACGAGGCCAAGAAGGTGCTCGCCAACGAGGCGACCGCGCTGTGCCGTGGCCCTGCCGCTGCCGAGGAAGCGGCCGAGACCGCGCGCCTTACCTTCGAGGAGGGTGCGAGCGGCGCGGCGCTGCCGTCGATCACCGCGAGTGGCTCGCTGCCGCTGGTCGACGCTCTGGTGGCGCTCGGTTTTGCCGCGTCCAAGGGCGAGGCGCGGCGGCTGATCAAGGGCGGCGGGGCGCGCATCGACGGCGAGAAGGTCAGCGATGAGGCCGCGCTGATCGCGGTGGCGGACGTGCCGGTGCGCATCTCGGCGGGCAAGAAACACCACGGCCTCGTGAATCCGGGCTAACCATCTTCCTACGCGCCCCGCTCATCCCGCATTAACCGCGCGATCCTATACCGCGACGCTGGTAGAGCGGGAGAAGCCTGATGGTCGCGCGTTCAGCGATGATGGCCTATGAGGATCGCGTCGAGCCGCGCGACGAGACGTTGTGCCGCAGCTGGCTATTCGACGCCACCGGCGCGCGCCACGCGGTGACGGTGGTCAACCTGTCGCTCAACGGCTTCATGGCGCGCACCGACGCGCCGCTGGCGGGCGGTGAGCGCGTCGTCCTCACGCTGCCCGTGGTCGGCGACCGCACCGCCGAGATCCGCTGGTCACTGGGCGGGCGCGTCGGCGCCAAGTTCGCGCAGGAGCTGCCCGCGGCGCTCTACCCCTGCGCGCTCGCGGCGATGCGCTGAGACGAGGCGCTGGGGCGGGTCAGCCGCTCCGGCGACAGCGCTCGCCGCGATAACTCCACCGATCCGAAGCGGTCGGGCGAGAACGCGGCGACGAGGCCGCAGCGTCTGCCGAGCCCCGATTATTAGGGCTCGCCGCGCAGCGCCGACATCGGCGTGCGGTCCGCCGCCACCCCAGACGGCCAGCAACTCCCCGCGCCGGCAGCAAAGAACAGCGGCGCCGAAAGCCCCACGGATGCACCAGCGTTGGCGAAGCGGATGCTCGTCGGCGGCAGCACCGCGGCGCCGGAACTTCTTCAAGGAGGATGAGCAAGATCTGTACGAAGCTGGGCATGGGGACATGCCGATATCACAGCCGACAGCTGTGATCTTACGGCAAGGTATCAGGTGAACTCCGCTTTGGTTCAGCAGCTCAATTCCAAGCGCACGTCACCTGACAGATGCGCACCTCGCTACTCAAAGCGGCGATATGAAAATTTTCTCTACTTCAATTGATTACGTTTATTGCTCCCAAGCTAATGGTGTGAAAAAGACGCTATTTCAGCGACAGCACCTAGCACGTCGCCGGTCCCGATTGGGCGACAGCGAATCCACTTACGACCTTAAACTTCTATGATGGTAGCGACACAGAACATTGTATGTAACGGAGGACTACATGATCGACGCCACCTGCGAGCCGCGTCGTCTGCCCCGCCTGTTGGCACCCGGCAGCGCGCTGGCGCTGGTCGCCGCTGTTACAGGCGTTAGCCAGGCACATGCGCAGGCGTCCTCTTCGGACCAGATCAGCGACTATGTCACTCCGGGAATGCTGAACCGCACCACGATCAACACGATTGCCTATCTTGATGATCTCGTGGAGGAGGGCGCGAGCCAGCGCCTCCTTGATGCGATGCCAACCCTGCTCGACCGATCCGGTACGATCACTAACGCCGCGCTCGCGCGGCTCACGCCGGAGCCCTACGCGCAGGCGACGCAGATCGGCACCGACGACGCGCTGCTGCTGACTCAGGCGACGCGGGGCGCTGCGCTGGCGCCGTACGGCGACGACGCTGGCCTGTTCACCTTCGGCCAGGCGCTCGGGCAGTGGCACACGCTGCGCGGCTACGCCCCGGCCGGCAGCGCCAATGCGGTGGGCCAGACCTATGGTACGATTGGCGGGCTCGGCTTCGCGGACCATGGCTGGGTAGTCGGCGCCTTCGGCGGCAATCTGACCAACCGCCAGCACGTCGTCGTTCGTGGTGCGCAGACGCGCGTCGAGAGCCTGATCACCGGCATCCACAGCCGTTATGCCAGCAAGCAGGGCTTCGGCTTCTCTGCCGCGCTGGTGTTCGACGGCGGTCGTGCGCGCACCCACCGCTGGCTGCCCGACGATCGGCAGGTGTGGAGCCGGTATAAGCTCAACAGCATGACCAGCGACCTGTCCGCCTTCTACGCCGCCGACGTGGGGCATGATTGGACGCTCATTCCGCGCGTGGGTCTCACCTATGTCCGCACCACGCGCGGCGCGCTGAACGAGGACGGTCACAGCGTCTTTGCGCTCGACGTCGCGCGTGAGCGCCACGTCGCCGGCTTCGCCGACGGCGCGCTCAGCTTCGCGCGGAGCGAGCGGCCGAACGAGGCGTGGCATCCCTATGTGACGCTGGGCGCGCGCTATCAATTGCAGGGGCAGCGCGTGCGAGCGGTCGGCGCGTTCGACGAGGGCGATCTCGACTTGATCGGCATCGGCGCCAGCCGCGCCGAGCTGGTCGGCACCGCCAGCGCGGGGATTGGTTATCGTCCGAGCGACGCGACCGAGATCTTCGCCGGTGCTGCGGCGCAGACCGGGCGCGACGATCACCAGGAGTCGATCACCGCGGGCGTTCGCGCTCGCTTCTGAGCCGATCGGGCGGGCAGGCGTCGAGGCGCGTGCCCGCCCCTCACCCCAACGCCGCGTGGCGTCGCACGGTATCCCCCACGGCGCACGCGATCGTCGATCTGCCGTGACCTTGCGACACGACGCTTCTGCGGAGCGCAACCATCGCCTTCGGCCAGTCGTCGCGGCTTATGGAGTCGCGACCGGATGAATGACTGACGGCGCGCCCATCCGCGCTCCCGACGACACACTCTCCGCCCCCTCACCCCGAGCGCAGCAGCGCCACTCCCGCCTCGCGCTCGAACAGGTAGAGCGCCACCCGCGCCGCCTGCCCCCTCGCCCCTTCCAGTCCACCGTCGCGGTCGATCAGCAGGCGCGCGTCGTCGGTCGCGGCGGGGAGCAGCTCGCCGAGCAGCTCGGGCGTGGCGAGCCGGAACATCGCCTCGCCCGACTGGCGCGTGCCGAGCAGCTCGCCCGCGCCGCGCAAGCGCAGGTCCTCCTCGGCGAGGCGGAAGCCGTCGTTGCTCTCGCGCATCAGCGCCAGCCGCGCCCGCGCGGTTTCGCTCAGCGACCCGCCGCGCAGCAGCAGGCACACCGACTTGCCGCCGCCGCGCCCGACCCGCCCGCGGAGCTGATGAAGCTGCGCCAATCCGAAGCGGTCGGCGTGCTCGATCACGATCAGCGTCGCGTTGGGTACATCGACGCCGACCTCGATCACCGTGGTCGCCACCAGCACGCCCGCCTCATTGGCGGAGAAGCGCGCCATCACCGCGTCCTTCTCGGCGCCGCGCATCCGGCCGTGGACCAGCGCGACGCGGTCGCCGAACCGTGCCTGCAACGACGCCGCGCGCGCTTCGGCGGCCTGCAAGTCGCTCGTCGCGCTCTCCTCCACCAGCGGACAGACCCAATAGGCCTGCTTCCCGTCCGCGAGGTGACGGCCGAGCGCGTTGACCACCTCGTCGATACGCTCCTCCGAGACGACGCGGGTCTCGATCGGCTCGCGCCCGGGCGGCATCTCGTCGAGCCGGCTCTGGTCCATCTCGCCGTGGAGCGCGAGCGTCAGCGTGCGCGGGATCGGGGTCGCGGTCATCGCCAGCACGTGTGGCGGGGTCTGGCCCTTGGCCTGGAGCAGCATGCGCTCCGCCACCCCGAAGCGATGCTGCTCGTCCACCACCACCAGCCCGAGGTCGCGGTAACGCACCGCCTCCTGGAAGATCGCGTGCGTGCCGATCAGCAGCTGGATCGAGCCGTCGGCCAGCCCCATCAGCGTCGCCTCGCGCGCGCGACCCTTGTCGCGCCCGGTCAGCACCGCGATCTCGACCGGCAGCCCGGCGAGCAGCCGACGCAGCGTATCGTAGTGCTGGCGCGCGAGGATTTCGGTCGGCGCGAGGAGCGCCCCCTGTGCCCCCGCCTCGATCGCGATCAGCAGCGCCATCGCCGCCACCAAGGTCTTGCCCGCGCCGACATCGCCCTGGAGCAGCCGCAGCATCGGCGCGCTCTGCGCCAGGTCGCCCTCGATCTCGCGCACGCTGCGCGCCTGCGCGCCGGTGAGCTGATAGGGCAGGCGCAGGAGGTCACGCAGCCGCCCGTCGCCCTGCAACGAGCGCCCGCGACGCTTGCGCGTGTCGGCGCGCACCAGCGACAGCGCGAGCTGGTTGGCGAAGAGCTCGTCATAGGCGAGCCGCGCGCGCGCCACCGCGTCGGCCGGGTCGGCGTGGATGCGCTCGACCGCGCTGCGCCAGTCGGGCCAGTCGTGGCGGGCCTTGAGGCTGGGCTCGATCCACTCGTCGAGCACCGGCGCGCGTGCCAGCGCCTGCTCGACCAGCGCGGCGAGGCGGCGCGAGGTCAGCCCCTCGCTCAGCGGGTAGATCGCCTCGCGCGCGCGGAAGCCCTCCTCCTCGCCGCCGATTTCGGGATGGACGATCTGGAGCGCGTCGCCGTAGCGGTCGAGCCGGCCCGAGACTCGCTTGGGCTCGCCAAGCGGCAGCTGCTTGCGCGCCCAGCCCGAGCCGCCGCCGAAGAACACGAGGCTCGCGTGATTTCCCGCGGCGTCGGTCGCCTGGACGCGCGTCGGCGCGCGCGGGCTGGAGCCGCTGCGATAGTCGCGCGGGGTGAGCGTGATCGCGATCGTGCGGCCGACGTCGGCGTCGTCGAGTTCGTCGCGCGCCACCCGGTCGACCCAGCCCGAGGGTAGATGGAAGAGCAGGTCGACCGCGCGCGCGATGCCCAGCCGGTCGAGCGGCTTGGCCAGCGCCGGACCGACGCCCTTGAGCGCGGCCACTTCGGCGAACAGCGGATTGAGGATCTCGGGTCGCATGACTATGTAGCGCCCGACTATTCTGCCTCCCGCCGCCGCGCCAGCGAAAGCTTGCGGCGGCGTCGCGGCAGCGCTCCGCTATGGCATAGACGGGCCGCACGCGGCCGACGGGAGATCACGTGGACCAGGACATCCGGCTCAAGCGCCTGCGTTTCCGCGCCTGGCACCGCGGCACGCGCGAGGCCGATCTGATGATCGGCGGCTTCTTCGACACGCACGCCGCGACCTGGACGCCGGCGCAGCTCGACTGGTTCGAGCGGCTGCTGGAGGAGCAGGACGTCGACATTATGGGCTGGGCGATCGGCTCGCTGCCCTGCCCGCCCGAGTGGGAGGGCGAGATGATGGCGGTGATGCGGCGGGTGGACTTCGTGACGATCCCGTGAGGGCAGAAGAGGGGCACGCGCCTGCCCCATCCGTCATCCCGGACTCGTCCCGGGATCCACTGATCCGCCGGAGCCGAACCCGCCAATAAGGCGGCACGGTGGATCCCGGAACAGGTCCGGGATGACGGCGTGGCGGCGGAGGCGAATGCGGTCCTCGCCACGGTGACCGCCACGCGCCACCACGAATGACCCCGACCAAGGACCCGAATGCCCGACCTCAGCAAGATCCTCCGCGCCACCACCCCGCTGACGCTCGCGGGCGTCCCCGCCGGCTTCCTGCCCGCACTGCTGGCCGACCTCGCACGCGCGGCGCCGCGGCGCGCGGTGTTCGTCGCGGCGGACGAGGCGCAGATGCGCGGGCTCGCCGCCACCGCGCCGTTCTTCGCGCCCGAGCTCGAAGTGGTGCAGCTCCCCGCCTGGGACTGCCTGCCCTACGACCGCGCCTCGCCCACGCTGCGCGTCATGGCGGAGCGCATCGGCGCCTTTTACCGGCTGCAACAGAAGCCGCGCGCGCCGCAGCTCGTCCTTACCACGGTCAACGCGCTGACCCAGCGCACGCTCACCCCCTTTCGCATCCGCCAGCTCGTCGCCGAGCTCAAGCCCGGCGCGCGGATCGACCGCGACCGGCTGGCCGCGTTGCTCCAGGCCAACGGCTACGTCCGCACCGACACCGTCCACGATCAGGGCGAATATGCGGTGCGCGGCGGCATCGTCGATCTCTTCCCCAGCGGCGAGGAGCAGGCGCTACGGCTCGACTTCTTCGGCGACGAGATCGAGAGCGTGCGCAGCTTCGACCCCGCCGACCAGCGCACCACCGGGCGCCTCGACGGCTTCGTGCTGCTCCCCGCCTCTGAGGCGCTGCTCGACGACGACAGCGTCAAGCGCTTTCGTGCGCGCTACCGCGAGACCTTCGGCGCCACCGCGACGGGCGACCCGCTCTACCAGGCGGTGAGCGAGGGACGCCGGCTCGCCGGCATGGAGCACTGGCTGCCGCTGTTCGAGGAGAAACTGGCGACGGTCTGGGATCATCTCGGTGACGACGCGATCGTGCTGCGCGACAGCGGCACCCCCGCCGCGGCCGAGAGCCGGCTCGACTCGATCGCGGACTATTACGAGAACCGCAAGCGCGCCGAGGCGGCCGAACCCGGCAGCTATCGCGCGCTGCCCGCTAAGACGTTGTACCTCGACGCCGACGAATGGTCCCGCGAGGTGGCGGGGATGCCGGCGCATCTCGCCACCGCCTTCCACGAGCCTGAGTCCGCCACTGTGCTCGACTTCCAGGTCGACGGCCCGCGCGACTTCGCGCCCGAGCGCGCCGCGCAGGCCAACGTCTACGAGGCGGTGGTGGCGCATGTCGCCAAGCTGCGCCGCGACGGGCGCAAGCCGGTGCTCGCCAGCTACTCGGTCGGCGCGCGCGAGCGGCTGCGCTCGCTGCTCGAGGACCATGGCCTCACCGGCGCGCGGCTGACCGAGACGTGGCAGGAGTCGCTCGGCGCCGCCGACCGCGGCGTGGCGATGGCGGTGATCGGGCTCGACCACGGCTTCACCGCGCCCGACGTGGCGGTGCTCACCGAGCAGGACATGCTGGGCGATCGGCTCGTGCGCCGCACCAAGCGCCGCAAGTCGGCTGACGCCTTCCTCGCCGAACTGGCGACGCTGTCGCCCGGCGACCTCGTCGTCCACAGCGATCACGGCATCGGCCGCTACGTCGGGCTGACACAGGTGCCGGTCGCGCGCGCGCCGCACGACTGCGTCGCGCTCGAATATGCCGGGGGCGACAAGCTCTACATCCCGGTCGAGAACCTCGAGGTGCTGTCGCGCTACGGCTCGTCGGAGGAGGGCGCCGCGCTCGACCGGCTCGGTGGCGAGGCGTGGCAGCGGCGCAAGTCGCGGATGAAGGAGCGGATTCGCGAGATCGCGGGCGAGCTGATCGCGGTCGCGGCGGAGCGCGCGTTGCGCCCCGGCGAGATCGCCGAACCCGACAGCGCGGGCTATCCCGCCTTCGTCGACCGCTTTCCTTATACCGAGACCGACGATCAGGACCGCGCGATCGAGGAGGTGCTGGCCGATCTGTCCGCGGGCAAGCCGATGGACCGGCTGATCGTCGGCGACGTCGGCTTCGGCAAGACCGAGATCGCGCTGCGCGCCGCCTTCGTCGCCGCGATGGCCGGGATGCAGGTCGCGGTGGTCTGCCCGACGACCTTGCTGGCACGCCAGCATTACAACAACTTCACCGCACGCTTCGAGGGCTTCCCGATTAACATCGGGCGGCTCTCCCGGCTCGTCCCCGCCGCCGAGGCGAAGCGCGTCAAGGACGGGCTCGCCAGCGGCGGGATCGACATCGTCATCGGCACCCACGCGCTGCTCGCCAAGACGATCGACTTCAAGCGGCTGGGCATGGTCATCGTCGACGAGGAGCAGCGCTTCGGCGTGACGCACAAGGAGCGGCTCAAGACGCTGCGCGCCGACGTCCATATGCTGACGCTCACCGCCACGCCGATCCCGCGCACGTTGCAGATGGCGATGAGCGGGCTGCGCGAGCTGTCGGTGATCCAGACGCCGCCGGTCGATCGGCTCGCGGTGCGCACCTATGTCATGCCGTGGGACCCGGTGGTGCTGCGCGAGGCGCTGCTACGCGAACATTACCGCGGCGGGCAGAGCTTCCTCGTCACCCCGCGCGTCGCCGACCTGCCCGACATCGAGGACTATCTCCGCCGCGAGGTGCCCGAGATCCGCTACGTCGTCGCGCACGGCCAGATGGCGCCGAGCGAGGTGGAGGAGCGGATGAGCGCCTTCTACGACAAGAAGTTCGAGGTGCTGGTCTCGACCACGATCATCGAGAGTGGAATCGACATCCCCTCCGCCAACACGATCATCGTCAACCGCGCCGACCGCTTCGGGCTGGCGCAGCTGTACCAGCTGCGCGGGCGCGTCGGCCGCTCCAAGACGCGCGCTTATGCCTATATGGTCGCGCCGCCCGAGCGGCAGATGACCGATGCCGCGGAGAAGCGTCTCAAGGTACTGAGCGACCTCGACTCGCTCGGCGCTGGCTTTCAGCTGGCCAGCCACGACCTCGACATCCGCGGTGCGGGCAACCTGCTCGGCGACGAGCAATCGGGGCATATCAAGGAGGTCGGCTACGAACTCTACCAGTCGATGCTGGAGGAGGCGATCATGGAGGCGAAGGCGGGCGGCATCCGCGAGCGCCAGCGCGACTTCTCGCCGCAGATCAGCGTCGACGCGCCGATCCTTATTCCGGAGGAGTACGTCCCCGACCTCGACCTGCGCATGGGCCTGTACCGCCGGCTCAACGAGATCGACGAGGTCGGCGGGCTGGAGAGCTTCGCCGCGGAGATGATCGATCGTTTCGGCGCGTTGCCCGAGGCGACCGACAATCTGGTCAAGGTCATGGAGATCAAGCTCAACGCGCGAACGGCGTGCGTGGCCAAGCTGGACGTGGGACCGAAGGGTGCGCTGGTCACCTTCCACGACGACAAGCCGCCCAACGTGCCGGGGCTGCTCGCCTATGTCGACCGGCTCGGCGGCGTCGCCAAGCTGCGGCCGGACAGCAAGCTGGCGCTGTCACGTGCCTGGGGCGACCCCAAGGCGCGGCTGCACGGCGCGCTGCAATTGTCGAAGGGGCTGGCCAAGGCGGCGGCGTGAGGCGGCGGCAGGAGGGCCGCGCCTCTGGTCGGTCACTCCCCGCCTCTCCTCACCACCCCGGCGGAGGCCGGGGTCCAGGTGGCAAGGTCGTAGTGAGTTCCTCGACGGTCTCCCGACTGGGCCCCGGCGATCGCCGGGGAACAGAGAAGGAGAGCGACGACGGCAATCCCGCCCTCAGCTGCTGTGATCCGAGATGATCCGCCACCCCTCCTTGCGCCGCTCGAACAGCAAGGTCGTCAGCCCGGTCTGCGGCGTCGCCCCACCCCCCGGCGTCAGCGTCCAGCGCGCGACATGGAGCAGGTGGACCGCGCTCAGCGGCCGCCACATCACCGGGGTGAAGCTCAGCCGCCCGCGCACGTTGCCGCCGCCGACGAAGCTCTTGGCGTAGCGCGCGGCGATCGCCTGCCTGCCCTGCGCCACGTCCCCCCCAGCGACATAGACCGCATCGGGCGCGTAGATCGCGGTGAAGCGTGCGAGGTCGCCGGCGTTCCAGCCGGCGGCGCTGTCCGCCATCACCGCCTCGACCTGCGCCTGCGGCGTCGCCGCGGCGGCCGCTGCCGCCGCTCAGATCATCATCGCCGCGCTCATCGTGCCACCTCCGCCTCGTCGCCGACCGCCTCGGCGAGTTCGTCTGCGTCGAACCGTTCGCGCGTCATGGCGAAGCTGCCGGCATAGGTCGCGAATGACCAGTCGCCGCGCACCATCGTCCCGCGCGCGTCCACGGTGCCGCGATAATCGACCGCATGCACCAGCACGTCGCCGTCATATTGCTTGACGAACGTCACCGCCGCGCCGGCGCGCCGGCCGCTCACCAGCGCGCGCCGCACCGGCTCCAGCCCGAGGTCGTCGGGCTCGCTGATCGTGCCGCTGAGCTGGCCGCCACGCTCGGTCAGGCGCGCGATGAAGCTGTTCGCCCGACTACCCCCGCCCTCGTAGCGCCCGTACCAGGTGCCGCCGAGGTCGCGGGGGTCGCTCACGCCAGCCGCGCCTGCAAGGCCGCGTCGTCGAGCGGCTCGGCCCAGAGGAAGCCCTGGTAGAAGGTGCAACCGCGCTGCGCCAGCAACACGCGCTCGCGCTCGGTCTCCACGCCCTCGGCCACCGTCTCCAGCCCGAGGCCGGCGGCGATCGCGATCACGCCCTCGACCACGACGCGGTCGCGCGCGTCGCCCGTGATCGTTTGCACCAGGCTGCGGTCGATCTTGAGATAATCGAGCGGCAGCCGCGTGAGATAGGACAGGCTGGAATAACCCGTGCCGAAATCGTCGAGTGCGACGCGGCAGCCGGCGGCGCGCAGCGCGGTGAGCGCGGTCGCGGCGCCGTGCAGGTCGTCGATCAGCCCGGTCTCGGTCACCTCGGCGGTCACACGCTCGAACCCGACGCCCGAATTTTGCACCCGCGCGAGGAAGCGCTCGACGAAGGGCGCGCGCGCCATGTCGGCGGCGGTGACGTTGACCGCGATCCGCAGCCCAGCCATCCGCGCCGGCCAGCGCGCGGCGCGCTCAAGTGCGAGCGCCTGCACCTGATCGGACAGCGCCACGCCGAGATCGGCGCGGTGCGCCGCGGCAAGCAACGTCTCGGCGCCGAGCACGCCCAGCCGCGGGTGCTGCCAGCGCGCCAGCGCCTCCACCCCGGTGACCGCGCCGTCGACGAGCCGCACCTGCGGCTGAAAGCGCACGTCGATTTCGCCGCGCTCGATCGCCCGGTGCAGGTCGGCGGCGAGCGCGGCAAGCGGTACGCCCTCGTGCTCGGCGGCGACTCGCGTGGTCGCGCCGTCGCTGGCGCGGGCACGCGCCAGCGCCTCGGCAGCGCGGCGCAGCAGGTGCTCGGCGGGCTCGTCCTCGGTCATCCGCGCGACGCCGATGCGCGCGCCGACGTGGATCGTCTCGCCGTCGACAAGGAAGGGCCGCTCCAGCGCGCGCTCGATCCGGCTCACCGCGGCGTCGCCGGTCGAGGCGTCGCCCGCGACCACGATCGTGAAGGTGGCGCCGCCGCGCACCGCCGCGAACTCGTGACCGGCAAGCTCGTGCGCGAGCCGTTCCGCCATCGCCTCGACAAGTTGATCGCCCGCGACGCGGCCGTAAGCGGTGTTGACGATCTCGAAGCTGGTCGGCGCCGCGACGATCGCGGTGACGCCACGCGACGCATGGGCCTCGACCAGGCGCAGTTGCTCGGCGCTGGCCGCGCCCTCCCCCGGGCGCCGCCCGCCCCGTTGCATCGCCCGTGACCGCCGCTCCATCCCGCGCGTGGTAGGCGCGGGCGCGGCGCGCGGCAATCATCTTGCTCTGCCGTGAACGACTCCCTAGCTCTCTGCGTTGTGCCAGCCATGGATCTAGACCGCGCGCCCGCGCCCCTCGTCGACTCGTTCGGCCGCGCCATCCGCTACCTTCGCGTCTCGATCACCGATCGCTGCGACCTGCGCTGCCGGTACTGTATGGCCGAGCACATGACCTTCTTGCCGCGCGACCAGATCGCCTCGCTCGAGGAGCTGGCGATCATCGCCGAGCGTTTCGTCGCGCGCGGCGTGCGCAAGATCCGGCTGTCGGGCGGCGAGCCGCTGGTGCGGCGCGACGTGATGATGCTGGTCGAGCGGCTCGGCCGCCACGTCGGCGGTGCGCTCGACGAGCTGACGATGACCACCAACGGCACGCGGCTGCGCCGCTACGCCGCCGACCTGGTCGACGCAGGGGTGCGCCGCGTCAACGTCAGCCTCGACACGCTCGATCCCGAGCGCTTCCGCCACATCACTCGCCACGGCGACGTCGCCGAGGTGCTCGACGGCATCGCCGCTGCGAGCGACGCGGGCCTCGCGGTCAAGATCAACATGGTCGCGCTCAAGGGCCTCAACGAGGACGATATCGCGCCCATGCTGCGATGGTGCGCCGCCGAGGGCCACGATCTCACGCTGATCGAGACGATGCCGCTCGGAGCGATCGACGAGGACCGTACCGACCGCTTCCTGCCGCTCACCGCGGTGAAGGAACAGCTCGACCGCGCGTTCGCGTTGACCCGCGACGCTGCGGGAACCGGTGGCCCCGCGCGCTACTGGCAGGTCGATGGCGGGCGCACGCGGCTCGGCCTGATTTCGCCGCTCACCGCCAATTTCTGCGACGGTTGCAACCGCGTGCGGCTGACCACCGAGGGACGGCTCTACACCTGCCTCGGTCATGACGACCAGCGCGACTTGCGCGCGGCACTGCGCACCGGCGGCGTGGGCGCGCTCGACGCCGCGATCGAGGACGCGCTGCTGACCAAGCCGCGTCGCCACGATTTCCGCATCGAGCGGGACGCCGCGCCCGCGGTGGCGCGGCACATGAGCGTTACCGGCGGATGAGCCGCTATCCGCGGCGGGCGCTGGTTGCCTCGCCCACCGCTCCGGCGCAGGCGGCGCGCGCCGAACTGGCGGACACCTGGGACTGGTGCGCGCTCGACGAGGCCGACATGGTGGTCGCGCTCGGCGGCGACGGCTTCATGCTGCAGACGCTCCACAATCTGCTCGAGCGACGCCGCGCGATCGTGCCGGTGTTCGGGATGAATCTGGGCACGGTCGGCTTCCTGATGAACGAGTGGCGCCGCCACGACCTCGACGGGCGGATCGAACGCGCGCGCGCCTTCCAGGTCACACCGCTCACCGCCACCGCGACGGGCGTGGACGGGCGTGTCCGCACGTTGCCCGCGATCAACGAGGTGTCGCTGCTGCGCGAGACGCGCCAGACCGCCAAGATCGAGGTAAAGATCAATGACCGCATCGTGATGGACGAGCTCTCGTGCGACGGCGTGCTGGTCGCCACGCCGGCGGGCTCGACCGCGTACAACCTTTCTGCGCACGGACCGATCCTGCCGCTGGGCTCGCAGATGCTCGCGCTGACGCCGATCAGCGCCTTCCGGCCGCGGCGCTGGCGCGGCGCGATCCTGCCGGACCGCACGCGCGTGTCGCTGCGCGTGCTCGACTCGAACAAGCGCCCGGTGTCAGCGGTGGCGGACCAGCGCGAGGTGCGCGACGTGGCGCAGGTGGACATCGCGATGGACCGCGCGCGCGAGCTGACGCTGCTGTTCGACCCCGAGCACGCGCTCGACGACCGGATCGCGATGGAGCAGTTCGTCGCCTGATCTCCGATGCGGCACAAAGGGTATTGCGCCACGCGAAACCACCGGTATAGACGCCCTCCACAGCGTTCCCCGATAGCTCAGCGGTAGAGCTCTCGACTGTTAATCGAGCGGCCGTAGGTTCGAATCCTACTCGGGGAGCCACTTTCTTACATCGCCAGACGAAAGCACGTGTGGTCACGCGTGAGCGGACGTGTGTCCGCATGTCGGCTCCGCTACGGCCCGAGGGCACCGCGGTAACGCTACCAGGTTGTGATCTGCATCACACCGCTCCCAGCTCTCTACACGAACAACTCTGTAAGACCTGTCGATGCACAGCAGTATTGCTGTCGTAGTTTAACAAAGCGGTCAGTAATTTGCGCCATTTGTCTTAGTCAGTCGCGATGTGCTCGGCCGATTGTAAGTGAGGGCCACCTCGATGAGTAAGCGGTTACACGACGACAGTGTCTCAAGTGTCGGAAGTTTCACATTGATCGGATAAAGCAGCGTAGCTAAAAGCCCGGTGGTAGCGCTCATCAAGGCGCGCCAACAAGGCTCGCCGCATAGCGGCGGGATTAGGGGGGATGATGGAAGACCGGCTCCGACTCGCGCGCTCTGTTAACGTTCACCGTCGCTCGCTCCGCGGCGGCGCCTCGCTCGCGGCGCTGCTTGCGCTCGGGCTGAGCGGCTCGGCCTGGGCGCAGGCCGAGGTGCAGCCGATCGCCCCCGACGCCAGCCAGGCCGCCGTCCCCGGGCAGGATCAGGGTGAGCCCGGCGCCAGCGACGCGGGCGACGTGATCGTGACCGGCCGCCGCGCCGCGCTCCAGGCCGCCGACGATCGCAAGCGCCGCAGCGAGACCATCATCGACTCGGTAGTCGCCGACGACGCCGGCAAGCTGCCCGACAATTCGATTACCGAAGTGCTCCAGCGCGTCTCGGGCGTCTCGATCGTCCGCTTCGCCGCACTCGGCGACCCCGATCACTATTCGGTGCAGGGCTCGGGCGTGCAGGTGCGCGGCTTGACGGGTGTCGCTTCGCGCCTCAACGGCCGCGAGATCTTCAGCGCCAACAACGGCCGCGCCATCCTGTGGAGCGACGTCACCCCCGAGCTGATGGCCGCGGTCGACGTCTACAAGGCGTCTACGGCCGACCTGATCGAGGGCGGCACCGGCGGCCAGATCGACCTGCGCACCAAGCTGCCGTTCGACTTCGACGGCGGCTTCCACGTCTCCGGCACCGGCGAGCTGGCGCTGGGCGACATGGCCAACAAGGCCGACCCGACCGGCTCGTTCCTTGTCACCAAGAGCTTCGACACCGGCATCGGCCGCATCGGCGTGCTCGCAGACCTCGCCTTCAGCCAGTTCAGCTCGCTGTCGCAGTTCCTGCGCACCAGCCCGTACTTCCTGACCAAGCTGAGCGACGGCTCCGAGAAGTACGTACCGAGCGGCTTCGCCTATGGCGACGAGGCGTTCCAGTATCGTCGCTACGGCATCTACGGCGCGGTGCAATGGGCGCCGAGCGACTCGCTGACCTTCACCGGCACCTTCTTCCAGTCGCGCTACAAGAGCCAGTCGAGCGACTATGGCACCCAGCTCGACTCGCAGACGCTGACGGTGAACCCGGCGACCAGCACCTTCGACAGCGACGGCCTCCTGCTGTCGACCGACGCGCTGTACAACCGCAACACCGATACGTTCGCGCCCACCAACGCAGCGATCACCAGCAGCGGCAACAAGGGCTTCGTCCAGAGCAACACGGTGACGCGCGATTACTCGCTGTCGTTCGCCTTCGCGCCCGATGGCGGGCCGCTGTCGATCAAGGGCGCGATCCAGCGAGTCGACTCGCACCAGATCTACGACCGGATCGATATCTTCCGCGACACCGGCTTTGGCAACAGCTACGGCATCGATCTCACCGGTGACCTGCCGCTGATCAGCGTCGGCGCCGACACCCGCGCCGCCTTCGCCGATCCGTCGACCTACTTCTGGTCGGCGTCGATGCCGCACAACGAGAACAACAAGGGCCGCCTCGACAGCGCGCAGGTCGACGCCGAATATACGTTCGACAACAGCTTCTTCCGCTCGGTCAAGTTCGGCGCCCGCGCCGCCGAGCGCAAGGAGCGCGACTTTGCCAACGGCTACAACTGGACCGCGCTGGGCCGCGGCTGGAACGGCGACCCGCAGCTCACCTATGCCAATGCGGTGCCGGGCGACGTCGCGGTCCACACGTTCGACGATTTCTTCCGCGGCAACACCGCGCTGCCGGGCAACCTGATGTTCGCCACCCAGGCGCTGGCGTCGCGCTACAATCGCGACCGTACGGGGCTGGTCCAATCGCCGCCGGCCGGCTTCTGCCCGGCGGGGACCGAGTTCAACTGCTCGGCTTCCGGTCCGCTTCCGGTCGGCAGCGGCTATGGCGGCGCGTCGGGCATCCGCCCGGTCGGCTTCGTCCTGCCGGGCGACCAGGTCGACAACCGCACCCGCAACATCGCCGGCTACGCGCTGCTCCGCTTCGGGCCGCAGGACAACATGCCGGGCATAGCGGGCAACATCGGCCTGCGCGTCGTTAACATCCGCAATCAGGGCAGCGGCTACGTCCAGCAGAACGGCGGGACGCCCTATCTGCGCAACGGCGTGCTGCAGACGCTGGCGAACACCTTCGTGCCGCGCGGCGGCGAGGCCGAGTTCACGCGCTTCCTGCCCTCGATCAACCTCGAGTTCTCGCCCAGCAACAAGGTGAAGCTGCGCGGCAGCTACAATGTGACGCTCGACCTGCCGAGCTTCAACGCGCTGCGCTCCTCGGGTTCGGTCGGCATCGCGACCATCCCCAACCCGGGCGGTACCGGGCTGACGCCGCTGTTCGCCAACTTCACCGCGGACACGGGCAACCCGCTGCTCAAGCCGACGCTGTCACACAATTTCGACATCTCGATGGAATATTATGCGCGCGCCGGCACCTCCTTCCACGTCGCGCCCTTCTACAAGCGCCTTAAAAACCTGCCGATCTTCTCGATCACCGAGCGCCAGGTGAACGTGATCTTCACCGACGGCTCGAACGAGACCGTCACCGCGACCGCGTCGGACTATATCAACTCCAGCAAGGCCGCGACGGTGAAGGGCGTCGAGGTCGGCGGGCGCTTCTTCCTCGACATGCTGCCTGGTTTTCTCAGCGGCTTCGGCTTCGAGGGCAATTACACCTTCATCGAGAGCAGCAACCCGGGCGACCTGTACCGCGATATCCGCGGTGCGATCCGCAACGACGCGCCGCTGGTCGGCCTGTCGAAACACAATGCCAACGCGACGCTGCTGTACGAGCGCAACCCCTTCTCGCTCCGCGTCGCTTACTCGTGGCGCTCCAAGTACCTGCTGTCCACCAACAGCAACGGCACCAACGGCACGTACAATTACTATAGCGCGCCCGGCGTGCTGACCGACCTCGACGGCGGCGCCAACACCAGCACGCAGATCGCGCTGCCGATCTACGGCGGCAATTACGGCTCGCTCGACGCCGGGATCCGCTTCAAGGTGACGGACAATTTCTCGTTCGGCGTGCAGGGTACCAACCTCACCGCCTCAACCCAGCGGACGCTGATGGGCGGCTATCCCAACGGGCGGCTGGTCGGGCGCAGCTGGTTCCAGTCGGACCGTCGCATCAGCACGGGCATCAACCTGTCGTTCTGATAGGATGCGCTGCCCCGCCGGTCCGCGGCGGGGCAGCGGGAGGACGGTCATGAGAAAGCGCGTGCTGATCGTCGGCGGGGGCACCGCGGGGTGGCTCACCGCCGGCTATCTCGCCAAGCGGCTCGGCGCCGACCTCGCGGACGGCGTCGCGATCACCTTGATCGAGTCCAAGGACATCGGCGTGCTCGGCGTCGGCGAGGGCACCTTCCCGACGATCCGGCGCACGCTCGCGACGATCGGCGTCGACGAAGCCGAGCTCGTGCGGCGCTGCGGCGCCACCTTCAAGCAAGGCGCGCGCTTCGTCCATTGGCAGCGCGCGCCGGGGACGTCCGGGCGCGACCATTACATGCACCCGTTTCAGGTCGCCGAGGCGCCGGGCGGGCTCGAGCTACTGCCCTATTGGCTCAGCGGCGCCGCGGGCGACGCCGAGTGGGACGAAGTTTCCACCCCGCAGAAGGCCGCCGCCGACTCGGCGCGCGCGCCCAAGCTGCCGACCCACCCCGATTATGTGGGGCCGCTCAACTATGCCTTCCACTTCGACGCGGTCGCGCTCGCCGGGCTGCTGCGCGAGCGCGCGGTGGCGAACGGCGTGACCCATCTCGTCGACACCGTCACCCATGTCGCGCTCGACCACAGCGGCGCGATCGAGCGGCTCGAAACCGAGCGCCACGCTGCGCTCACCGCCGACCTCTACGTCGACTGCACCGGCTTTCGCGCCGAGCTGATCGGCAAGGCGATGGGCGTGCCGTTCCGCTCGTGTCGCGACGTGCTGTTCTGCGACCGCGCCCTCGCCGCGCAGCTGCCTTACGACGCGGCGGACGCGCCGATTGCCTCGCAGACCATCTCGACCGCGCAGGAGGCAGGCTGGATCTGGGACATCGGGCTGGATCGGCGCCGCGGCATTGGACACGTCTACTCGTCCGATCACAGCGACGACGAGGCGGCCGAGCGCGCGCTGCGGCGCTACCTCGGCCCGCGCGGCGCGCAGGCGGAGGTACGCCGCTTCCGCTTCGACGCGGGCTTCCGCGAGATCAATTGGCGGCGCAACTGCGTCGCCGTCGGGCTGTCGAGCGGCTTCTTCGAGCCGCTCGAGGCGACCGGCATCGCCTTCGCCGAAGTGTCCGCGGCGATGATCGCCAACCTCTTCCCGTGGAGTGGCGACCTCGAAACCTCGGCGCGCCAGTTCAACGCCAACATGCTGCGCCGCTACGAGCGCGCGCTCGACTTCATCAAGCTGCATTATTGCCTCTCGGAGCGGCGCGACACCGACTTCTGGCGCGACAACGTCGCCGATGCGTCGAATACCGCCAGCCTGCTCGAGCTGCTCGACCGCTGGCGTCATCGCTGGCCCAACGAGCTCGACATCGACCCGCAGGTCGACATCTTCACCGAGGCGAGCTGGCAATATGTCCTCTACGGCATGGGCTGGCGCACCGACCTGAGCGCGCGCGCCGGCGCGCTGCGCTATCGCGACGACGCGCGCCGCGCGTTCGGCGAGGTGCGGCGGCAGGTCGGCGTCGCGCTCGCCAACTTGCCGCCGCACCGGGCCCTGGTCGAGGCGGCGCAGCGGCGCGGCTTCGGCAGCGCCGCGGCCTGAGCCGACGCTAGAAGCTTACGCCGGCGGCGCGCATCGCCGCCTCCGCGGCATCGACGCTGCTGCCCGCCCCCGCCGGCATCGCGATCGCGCGGGTGTAGCCGGTCAGCACGCGCGCGGCGAAGCCCTCGCGACGCGCGTCGAGCGCGGACCAGCTCACGCAGAAATCATAGGCGAGGCCGACGAGCACGCAGCGCCGGATGCCCTTGTCGCGGAGATAGCCGGCCAGCCCCGTGGGGGTCGCTTTGTCGTTCTCGTAGAAGGCCGAGTAGGAGTCGACCGCCGGGTTGGCGCCCTTGCGCAGGATCAGCCCGGCGCGCGCGACCGCGCCGGCGATGTCGGGGTGGAAGTCGGCGCCCGCGCTACCCTGGACGCAATGGTCGGGCCACAGCACCTGCTCGCCGTAGGGCATGCGGATCGTGTCGAAGGCGCGTCGACCGGGATGGCTGCTCGCGAAGGACGAGTGATCCGCCGGGTGCCAGTCCTGCGTGACCACGACGTGGCGGAAGCGCGCGGCCAGCGCCGCGATCGGCGCCATGACCGTGTCGCCGTCCACCACCGCGAGCCGCCCGCCGGGGCAGAAGTCGAGCTGCGGATCGACCACGATCAGCGCGTCCTCTTCGGTATAGTCGTCGCTCTCGTCCATCGGCCGCACCTTCTAGAGCATGCTCGCGTCCACTCCCCACGAGCGGTCAGCTCCTCTTCCCACCCCCTTGGCACACGGAGCGTTTCCGTTCATCGCACGTTCCACTCGCCTCGGCTACACGACGCCAGTCGTGCCGCCCTGGCGCGATTGGAGTGACTCGCCATGTTGAAGAAATGGGGCCGCACCGCCGCTGTCGTGGCGTTGGCGGCCAGCACCTCCTTGGTCGCGGCGTGCGCGACCGAGACTGCCTATCGTCCGGCGACCGGATCGGGCTTCTATCGCACCGGCTACAGCGACACCCGCATCGAGCCGAATCGCTTCCGCGTCACCTTCGCGGGCAACACCGTCACCGATCGCGACGTGGTGGAGCGCTACCTGCTGTTCCGCTCGGCCGAGCTGACGCTGCAGAACGGCTTCGATTACTTCGTGATGGCGGATCGCGACACCGATCGCCAGGCGCGCACCTACTCGACGCCGGGCTATGGCGGCTTCGGTCCCGGCTTTGGCGCGTTCGGCGGCGGGCTGTGGGGTCCGCGCTGGGGCTTCTACGGCCGCGGCTTCGGCTATCGCGCCTGGGACCCGTTCTGGGGCGGCCCGTGGGGCGGCTTCGGCGGCGGCGCCGATATCCGCACCGTCGACCGCTACGAGGCGTCGGCCGAGATCGTGATGTTCAAGGGCTCGCCCGAGCCCGGCAACGTCCGCGCTTTCAACGCCCGCCAGGTGGTGGAGACGATCGGGCCGTCGATCAGGCTGCCAAAGGCGTCCTGAATCGCCGAACGATGACGATGAGAGGGCCGCGACCGGTAAGATCGCGGCCCTTTTCACGTCTGGATCGGTGCGCCGAGCTTCTCGGCGCGCCGCCTCAATCGCGCAGCAGCTCGTTGATGCTCGTCTTGCTCCGCGTCTGCGCGTCGACGCGCTTGACGATCACCGCGCAGTAGAGCGCCGGCCTGCCCTCCCCGCCACCGATCGAGCCGGGCACCACCACCGCATAGGGCGGCACTTCCCCGCGAAATACCTCGCCGGACGCGCGGTCGACGATCTTGGTCGAGGCGCCGAGATAGACGCCCATCGACAGCACCGCGCCCTCGCCGACGCGCACGCCTTCCGCCACCTCGGCGCGCGCGCCGATGAAGGCACCGTCGCCGATGATGACGGGATCGGCCTGGAGCGGCTCGAGCACGCCGCCGATCCCCGCCCCCCCCGAGAGATGGACGTTGCGCCCGATCTGCGCGCAGCTGCCGACCGTCGCCCAGGTGTCGACCATCGTGCCCTCACCGACATGGGCGCCGATGTTGACGAAGCTTGGCATCAGAATCGCGCCCTTGCCGACGAAGGCGCCGCGCCGCACCACGCTGCCCGGCACCGCGCGGAAACCGGCGGTGCGGAACTCGACCTCGCTCCAGCCCGAGAACTTGCTCGGCACCTTGTCGAACCAGTGGCCCGCGCCCGGGCCGTTGTCGATCAGCGCATTGTCGTTGAGACGAAAGCTGAGCAGCACCGCCTTCTTGAGCCATTGGTTGACGCGCCAGCCGCCCGACCCGTCGGGTTCGGCGACGCGCGCCTCGCCGGCGTCGAGCAGCGCCAGCGCTTGGTCGACCGCGACGCGGATCTCGCCCGCGGTGGTGAAGCCGAGCTCGGCGCGCTGCTCCCAGGCGGCGTCGATGGTGGCGGCGAGGTCGTTCGTCATGCGGTCTCCAACAGGGTGTCGAGCCAGGCGGTGAGATCGGTGATGCGATAGTCGACGTAGGAGCGGTCGGAATCGTGGTCCTGCTCGGATCCGTTGTCGACCCACACCGTCGCCATGCCGATCGCCTTGGCGGGTCTGAGATTGCGCGCCATGTCCTCGACGAACAGAGCGCGCGCGGGATCGATGCCGAAGGCGTCGCACAGTCCCTGATAGGCCGCGGCAGCGGGCTTGGGCACGAGGTTCATCGCGGTGATGTCGTGCACCGCCTCGAAGCTGGCGCCGAGCCCGAGCCGGTCGAGCACCTTCAGCGCATAGGGCTTGTCGCCGTTGGTGAAGACCAGTTTGCGCCCGGGCAGACGCGCCAGCGCGGCGGCGAGCGGGGCGTTCTCCTCCAGCGCGTCCATCTCGATGTCGTGGACATAGGCGAGGAAGGCGGCGGGATCGATCTCATGGTTCGCCATCAGCCCAGCCAGCGTGGTGCCGTGGCCGAGGAAATAGTCCTTCTGCACGCGCCGCGCTTCCACCGGATCGAGCCCGAGCAGGTCGCCGACGAAGGCCGTCATACGCCGGTCGATCAGCGCGAACAGGTCGGCGCTGGCCGGATAGAGCGTGTTGTCGAGATCGAAGATCCAGGTATCGATGTGCGCGAGCGCTGGCAGCATGGCGTGAGGCTGTAGTGACTTTGCCGCGGCGCGTCATCCCTTCGGGACGAGCGCGGGATGGAGGACGCGGTGCAGCCTTGTCAGCCCCTCCCGTTCAGCGGCGGGATTGTAGTGGAGCCCGTCCGCAAGCGCGACGTACGCGGAAGCGTCCTTCTCCTGACGGGAGAGGAGTACGCCGCCCCAAGCCTAGCTTCGCCCGCGCCAAGCCACTCTCGGCTGGCGAAGCGCCGCCCGCCTCCCCACCTCTCACCCATGACGCTCTTTTCGCTTCTCGACCTCGTCCCCGTCACCGAGTCCGGCTCGGTCGCGGAGTCGCTCCGCAATGCCGCCGATCTCGCGCGGCACGCCGAGGCGCTGGGTTACAACCGTTATTGGGTCGCCGAGCATCACGGCATGACCGGCATCGCCTCGGCCGCGACCGCAGTGGTGATCGCGCATGTCGGCCAAGCGACCAGCACAATCCGCGTCGGCGCGGGCGGAATCATGCTGCCCAATTCGGCGCCGCTCCAGATCGCCGAGCAGTTCGGCACGCTCGACGCGCTCTTTCCCGGCCGCATCGACCTTGGCCTGGGCCGCGCGCCCGGCTCGGATCAGCGCGTCGCGCATGCGCTACGCCGCAACCTGAGCAGCGACGCCAACGAGTTCCCGCGCGACGTGGTCGAGCTGCAAAGCTATTTCGCCGACGACGGTCGCACCGGCATCACCGCCACCCCTGGCGCCGGCGCGAAACCGCAGATGTGGATCCTCGGCTCCAGCCTCTTCGGCGCGCAGCTCGCCGCGATGCTGGGCCTGCCCTATGCCTTCGCCTCGCATTTCGCGCCCGACGCGCTCGACCAGGCGCTGGCGATCTACCGCCGCGACTTCCGCCCCTCCGCGACGCTGGAGCGGCCCTATGCCATGGCGGGCTTCAACATCTTTGCTGCGGACACGCACGAGGAGGCCGAGCTGATCGCCAGCTCGCAGCAGCAGCAGTTCGTTGCGCTGCGCACCGGCAACCCCGGCCGGATGAAACCGCCGGTGCCGGGCTATCGTGCCTCACTGCCGCCGCAGCATGCCGCGATCCTCGACCAGGCGCTGTCGGCTAGCGCGATCGGCACGCGCGACGAGGTCGCACGCGGCATCGCCGCTTTCGTCGCGCGCACCGGCGTGGACGAGCTGATGATCACCAGCGCGGTGTACGACCATCAGGCCCGCCGGCGCTCGATCGCGCTGGCGGCGGACGCGATGCAGGAGCTCAAGCTCGCGGCATAATCGCCGCACGCGCGCCCTTGCTCGACCGCCATCGCGCCGCTAACCGCACGCGATGGCGCGCGTCGGCATCATCATGGGATCCACCTCCGACTGGGAGACGATGCGCCACGCGAGCGAGACGCTAGATGCGCTCGGCGTCGCGCATGAGACCAAGGTGGTCTCGGCGCATCGCACTCCGCAGCGGCTGTACGACTACGCCAGCGGCGCGGCCGGGCGCGGGCTCCAGGTGATCGTCGCGGGTGCCGGCGGCGCGGCGCATCTCCCGGGCATGGCGGCGTCGATGACGCATCTGCCGGTGCTCGGCGTGCCGGTGGAGTCCAAGGCGCTCAAGGGCATGGATAGTCTGCTGTCGATCGTGCAGATGCCCGGCGGCATACCGGTCGGCACGCTGGCGATCGGCAAGGCGGGCGCGATCAACGCGGGCCTGCTCGCCGCCTCGATCCTCGCGCTGGGCGACTCCGACCTCTCCGCGCGGCTCAAGGCGTGGCGCGAGCGGCAGACCGACTCGGTCGCGGTCGACCCGGCATGAGCGACGCGCCGATCCCGCCGGGCAGCACGATCGGCATCCTCGGCGGTGGCCAGCTCGGGCGCATGATCGCCAGCGCGGCGGCCGACCTCGGCTATCGCACGCACGTGCTCGCACCCGATCGTGAGAGCGTCGCGGCGCAGACCGCCTCCTCGCTGACACGCGCCGATTATCACAATAAGGTGGTGCTCGCCGACTTCGCCGCGCAGGTCGACGTCGTCACCTATGAATTCGAGAATGTCGCCGCCGGCCCGGTCGAGTGGCTGGCCGAGCGCGTGCCCGTCTATCCCGCTTCGAAGAGCCTCGCGGTGGCGCAGGACCGGATCAAGGAAAAGAGCTTCGTCGAGCAGGTCGGCGGCCGGCCTGCGCGCTGGCTGGCGGTGGCCTCGCGAGAGGAACTCGACGCCGCCGTCGCCGCGATCGGTTGCCCCGCGGTGCTCAAGACGACGCGCTTCGGCTATGACGGCAAGGGCCAGGCGCGGCTTGCCTCCCGTGCCGACGCCGACGCGGCGTGGGAGGCGATCGGCGGGCCGGCGGTGCTTGAGGCGTTCGTCGAGTTCAGCCACGAATTCTCGATCGTGCTGGTGCGCGGCCGCGACGGCGCGATGACGAGCTACCCGCCGCCGTGGAACGAGCATCGCGATGGCATCCTGCATCGCTCCACCGTCCCTGCGCCGCCCGAGATCGCGCGGCAACGGACCGAGGCGGCCGCGCTGACCGGGCGGATCGCGGACGCGCTCGACCATGTCGGCGTGCTCACCTGCGAATATTTCGCGAGCGCGAACGGCCCGGTGTTCAACGAGATGGCGCCGCGCGTCCACAATAGCGGGCATTGGACGATCGAAGGCGCGGTCACCTCGCAATTCGCCAACCACGTTCGTGCGATCTGCGGTTTGCCGCTGGGCGACACCGCGCTTACTGCTACGCAGGTGGCGATGGAGAATTTGATCGGTGACGAATGGGAGCGCTGGCCCGAGCTCGTCGCCGAGCCGGACGCGTACCTGCACCTCTACGGCAAGCGCGAGAGCCGCGCCGGGCGCAAGATGGGGCATGTCACGCGCGTGACGCGCTGAGCAGGGTTAGTCGGGCTCAGTAGAGATCCTTCTTTACCGCCTCGTTATAGCGATTCTTGCCGGGCCGGTCGGCGAAGGCGACATGCGCCGGATCCAGCACGCGGACAAAGCCGGGCGGACCGCCGCGTGGTGACACGTCGAGCCCGTCGTCACGCCCGCTGGCGAGACAGAAGAAGCTTGCCTGCTTGAGATCGGCGTCGTGAACATCGATCAACCGCGGCAGCACCGCGCGCTGGATCGACTCGGCCGGCGCCGCATTGAGGCAGTCGAGGTCGGCGGCGGTGAGATCAGGCATCGCCGTCCCCGAGTGAAACCGGACCGTAATGTCCGGCTCGCCGCTGCCCCAACGCGTGCTGACCCGGATTGGCGTATGCGCTGCCGCCGCCGCGACGATCCGCCGCGGAGCAAAGCCGCCCGCGGGGGGTTGCAGTGGCGTAACGATCCCCGAGGTTCACCGAATGACAATCCCGCGGCGCCGTGTCGAGAACGGCGGCTTGCTCCTGTTCCTGTTGCTCATCAGCGTCGCGCTGGTGGCGGTGGTGTCGAGCTTCCTCGGCGCGTTGCTCTGGGCCGGGTTGGCGGCGCTATTGTTCCAGCCGCTCTACCAGCGCCTGCTCAAGCGCTGGCCGGACCGCCGCAACGTCGCCGCCGCCGTGACCCTGCTGATCATTACCGTGGCGGTGGTGATCCCCGCGCTGATCATCGGCAGCCTCGTGGTGGATCAGGCCGCGGGGGTCTACACCCAGCTACGCGGTGGGCAGATCAATTTCGCGACCTATTTCCAGCAGGTGCATGACGCATTGCCGCGACGGTTGCAGGGCATGCTCGACAATTCGGGCTTCAACAGCTTCGAGCGCGCGCAGGCGCAGCTGAGCGCGGCGGTGAGCAACAGCGCCAGCACGCTGACGCGACGCGCGCTGTTGATCGGCGCCAATGCCGCCGCCTTCTTGTTGGCGTTCGGCGTCGGGCTGTACGTCACCTTCTTCCTGCTGCGCGACGGCGACCGGATCGGCCCGGCGGTGGTGCGCTCGCTGCCGCTCGAGCCCGCAGTGGCAGGCCAGCTCGCGGACAAGTTCGTCGCGGTGGTGCGCGCGACGATCAAGGGATCCGGCGTGGTCGCGATCGTGCAGGGCGCGCTCGGCGCGGTGACCTTCTGGATCGTCGGGCTGCCCGCCGCGCTGCTCTGGGGAATCCTGATGGCGATCGCCGCGCTACTGCCCGCGGTGGGACCGGCGATCATCTGGGCGCCGGTCGCGCTCTACCTCTTCGCTACCGGTGCGATCTGGCAGGCGGTGGTGGTGATCCTGTCGGGCGTGCTGGTGATCGGCCTCGCCGACAATATCCTGCGCCCGATCCTGGTGGGCCGCGACACCGGGATCCCGGACTGGCTGGTGCTGGTGACGACGCTCGGCGGGATCGATCTGGTCGGGCTCAGCGGGATCGTGGTCGGGCCGTTGGTGGGCGCGCTGTTCATCACGGGCTGGCAGGTGCTCACCGAGCAGCGCGCGGCGCAGCGGACAGATAAGGATATTTAGTGCTCCCTCCCGTTCAGGGGAGGGCCGGGGTGGGGCGTCGCCGTCTCACCGAGACCAGCGCGTTCGAGGAACCGCCCCACCCCAACCCCTCTTCTAAAGGGGGCGAGGCTAAAACGTCACCTCAACCGACGCGCGTGCCCGACAGCGGGAAGCTGCCGAACGCGCCCGCGCCGACGCTGCCGCTGATCGTGTCGCCGTCGACCGTCGCGGAGATGTCGAGCGTCATCGGCATTGGCGAGGTCATCTGCTGCTTCCACGCCAGCGTGTCGCCGTTGACACTGCCCTGCACGTCCGACGCGCCCATCGCGCCAGAGGCCTGGCCGGTGAAGCTGTCGCCCTGCGACGTCACCGTCAGCGTCAGCTTCTGGTCGCCCAGCGGCGACTTCACGGTGCAATCGTAGGTTCCGTCGACTCCGGCCATCACGCTCTCCTCACTTCGGGGCGGCGGCAGGCGTCGCCGCGGGCGGCGCGCCCGCGACCGCGGATGCCGCCATGACCTCCACCGGCAACCCCAAGGAGTCAAGCTGCGGCTTCACCTTGGCGGCCTCTCCCACGACCACCCAGACGAACCGCGCCGGATCGATCGCGGCCTTGGTCGCCGCGGTCACCTGCGGCAGCGTCAGCGCGCGGTACTTCTGCGGGAGCGTCGCGTAATAATCGTCGGGGCGGCGATACAGGTCGTTCGACTGCATCGCGTCGAGCACGTTGTCCGACGTCTCGAACTCGCCCGAGAGCGAGCGCGTGCCGCCGTTGACCGCGCGCTCGAACTCGGCCTGGGTCATCGGCTGCGACGTGAGATATTGCGCCATGTCGCCGCGCAGCGCCGCGAGCGCCGGACCGGTCTGGTCGGCCTGTACCGGCGCGGAGACCACATAAGGCGCGGCGAAGGCGTTGCGGCTGAAATTGCCGCCGACGCCGTAGGACCAATGCTTGCTCTCGCGCAGGTCCATGTTGAGCCGGCCGAGGAAGCTGCCGCCGAGCGCATCGTTGCCGACCTCGACCGGCAGCAGCTCGTCGGTACCCTTGAGGCCGGTCTGCACGCCGCCCGCGATCAGCGACTGCGGGCTGTCCGGGCGATCGATCACGACGATGCGCGGGCTGACCGAGGTGACACGCGCGGGGAAGCTCTTGGTGCCAGCGGCCCCGTCGGCGCGCCAGTCGCCGAAGCGCGCCTCCATCACGCGCTGCACCTCGGTGAGCGGGCGATCGGAAACGACGAAGATCTTTGCCTTGTCGGGGCGCAGCCAGGCCTGGCGGAAGGCGAGCAGGTCGGCGCGGTTCAGCGACGCCACCGCGACGGGATCGCCCGAGCCCTGCGCCTTGGCATAGGGCGAACCCGGCGACACCAGCTTGGGCAGCACGCGCCGCGCCAGTCCGTTGGGGCTGGTCAGCTCCTGCGCGATCGCGGTGAGCTGCTGCGTCTTGACGCGCCCCAGCTCGGCCTCGGCGAAGGACGGCTCGCGCGCGATGCTCGCCCACAGCGCGGCGCCCGCGTCGAGATTGGCGCTCGGCACGCGCAACCCCAGCGAGGTGCGGTCGGCGCTGCTGCCGCTCGAGATCGACGCGCCGAGCCGCTCGCGCGCCTCCGCGATCTGGATCGAGTTCAGCGCGCGCGTGCCCTCGTCCATCATCGCCAGCGTCAGCTGCTGCGTGCCGAGCTTATCGGCGACGTCGGCGGCGACGCCCGCGTCGAAGCTGAGCACCGCCTGGGTGACCGGCACCGCGCCGCGCTGCGCGTAGACCAGCTCGATCCCGTTCGACAGTCGCGCGCGCTCCACCTTGGGGAAGCTGAGCGCGCCGATCGGGCCGACGTCGGGGAGCGGCCCGCGCGTGCCCTTCGGCGGCTGCTCGGGCGCTTGCTTCACCGGCGCGGGTGGCGGCACCTTGCTCTCGGCATAGGCGTCGCGCTGGCCGTTGATGATCTGGAGCGAATAGGCGGCCCGCGTCAGCCATTTGGCCGCCGCGGCGCGGACGCTGGCGGGGGTCTGCGCGGCAAGCGCGGCGAGCTGCTTCTTGTAGAAACCGGGATCGTCCGAATAGAGCGCGCCCTCGGCGAGCGCGACCGCCTTGCCGCCGAACCCGCCGACCGCCTCCAGCCCGCCGATCCGCGACGAGACCGTGCTGGTGACGTAGCGCGCCACCTCGTCGGCGCTGGGGCCGTTCTTGACGAAGTCGGCGACGAGTTGGTCCATCCGCGCCTGCACCTGCGCCGGGTCGACGCCGGGCTTGACGATCGCGGTGAGCTGGAAGGTGCCGACCTGCGCGAAGCTCTCATATTCCGCAGACGCCTGCACCGCGAGCTTCTCGCCCTTGACCAGCACGTTGTCGAAGCGCGAGCTGGCCAGCCCGCCGAGCACGCCGGCGGCGACCTCCAGCGCGGGCGCGTCGCGGTCGTTGAGGCCGGGCACCGCCCACTCCTTCATCACCAGCGTCGCCGCGACGCGGTCCTTCATGATCTCGCTGGCCTTGCCCGGCAGCGACGAGGGCACCGGCGCGGGCAGCGCGACGCTCTTCGGGCCCGCGGCGATCGCCCCGAAGTATTTCTGCACCTTGGCGCGCGCGGTGGCGAGGTCGACGTCGCCGGCGAGCACCAGCACGGCATTGTTGGGCCCGTAATGGCCGCGGAACCACTCCTTGACGTCAGCGAGGCTGGCGGCGTCGAGGTCGGCCATCGAACCGATCGTGGTGTGGCCGTACGGGTGGCTCGCGGGGAACAGCCCTTCGGTCGCCTTGTAGCGCAGCAGGCCATAGGGCTGGTTGTCGCCCTGGCGCTTCTCGTTCTGGACGACGCCGCGCTGCTCGTCGAGCACGCTCTGGGTTATCGCGCCGGTGAGATAGCCCATCCGATCCGACTCGAGGAAAAGCGCGCGGTCGAGCGCGGCGGTCGGCACCGTCTCGAAGTAATTGGTGCGATCGAAATAGGTCGTGCCGTTGAAGTCGGTGGCGCCGACCTGCTGGAGCGGCTCGAAGAAGTCGCCGGGTGCGTTCTCGCTGCCGTTAAACATAAGATGCTCGAACAGATGCGCGAAGCCGGTCTTACCCTGCGGCTCGTGCTTGGAGCCGACATCATACCACACGCTGACCGCGACGATCGGCGCCTTGCGATCGGTGTGCACGATCACGCGCAACCCGTTCTTGAGCGTGAACTGCTGATAGGGAATGTCGATCGCCTTCACCAGCTCGGACACCGGCGCGGCGGCGGGAAGCGGCGCGGTGGGCGCCTGGGCGTGAGCAGGGGCAGAGAGGACCGCCAGCGCGGCACCGGCGGCCAGAAACGCACGATAGGTCAACGGATGATGCTCCCCGCGGGATGGTGACGGGGGCGACCATAGCGGGCCGGTGACCGCCCGCAAGCGTCGCGCCCAGCAACATGCCGATACAATTATTGACTGCACCGGCAGTAGTTGCTAAGGCAACGGAATGCCGTTCTACAATCGTAACAATTTCATGCCTGATGACTCGGCGGGCTATCTGATCAAGCGGTGCAACCAGCTCAACCTGGCGCTGCTCGATCGGACGTTCGCCGAGGAGGAGCTGACCGCCTCGCAATGGTCGACGCTGCTCACCATCCACCTCGATTCAGAGGCGACCTGCGCCTCGCTCGCGCGTGACCTCGCCTATGACAAAGGCGCGATGACGCGGCTGATCGACGTGCTCGAGGCGCGCGGACTGGTCGAGCGCGCGCGCAGCGAGGACGACCGCCGCGTCGTCAACCTGTCGCTGACCGACGCCGGGCGCGACGCCGCGATGCGCTGCCGCGACAAGGCGATCGGGTGCTGGAACCGCCATCTCGCCGACTGGAGCACCGACGAGATCGAGCAGTTCCTCGCGCAGCTCCGCAAGCTGCGCCATACGCTGGAGGAGACCGACGCATGCGACGACTGATCCCGCTCGCCGCGGCGCTGCTCGCCAGCGCCTGCGCCGTCCCCGGCTCGCCGCCGGTGACCGTCGCCAAGACCGCGCCCGAACTCGCGCTCGCCGGCCCGTCGGTGACGCTCGCGCCCGACTGGTGGAGCGCGATCGGCGACCCGCAGCTCGATCGCCTCGTCACCGACGCGCTGGCGGGAAACCCGTCACTCGACGTCGCCGCGGCGCGCGTGCGCCAGGCCGAGGCAACGCTGGCGCGGCAGGACGCCGAGCTGCGCCCCGACGCCGCGCTCGACGTCAACGTCCAGGGGCAGCGGCTGTCGAGCAATTACATCATCCCCCCGCCCTTCGCCGGCACGGTGCGCGCGCTCGGCACCGGCCAGGCCGGGCTCAACTGGAACCTCGACCTGTTCGGGCGGCAGAAGGCGGCGATCGCGGGCGCCGCGGCGCAGCTCCAGGCGGCCGAATATGACCGCGCCGCGGCGCGCCTGATGCTCGCCGGCGCGGTGGTGCAGAGCTACGTCGAGCTGGCGCGCGCCGAGCGCCAGGCGACGATCGCCGAGCGTACCATCGCGACGCGGCAGCAGTCGCTCGGGCTGGTCCAGGTGCGCGAGCAGAACCGGCTCGCCAGTCGTATCGACATCACCGCGGCGCAGACGCTCGTGTCGCAGGCGCAGCTCGCGCTGGTGCAGGCGCAGGGCGCGCGCGCGCTCGCCGCCGATGCGCTGGCGGCGCTGGCAGGGCGCGGCGGCGACTATGCCCGCGCCCTCCAGCCGACCCGGCTCGCGGCCGACACCGCGCTGCCGGTGCCGGCGACGCTGCCCGCCGACCTGCTCGCGCGCCGCCCCGACGTCGCTGCGGCGCAGGCGCGGATCGCCGCTGCCGCCGCGCAGCGCCAGGTCGCGCGCCGCGCTTTCTACCCGAACATCAACCTCTCGGCGCTGGTCGGACTGCAGGCGATCGGCTTCGGCAATTTCGTCGCCCTGTCGTCGGGGATCGCGGGGGGCGGCGCCGCCATCCATTTGCCGCTGTTCGACAGCGGGCGACGCACCGCCGAGCTGCGCGGCGCCACCGCCGCGGTCGACGTCGCCACCGCGCAATACAATGAGTCGGTCGTCGCCGCCGCGCGCGACGCCGCCGACGCGATCGCGCGCGTTCAGGCCGCCGACGCCGCGCGCGTGCGGCAGCGCGAGGTCGTGACCGGGCTGGCGGAGACCAACCGGCTCAACGGCGTGCGCGTGCAGAGCGGGCTGTCGAGCCGGCTCGACCTCGTCAACACCGACATCCGCCTGCTCGACGCCGAGCTGGCCGACGCCAATCTCGCGATCGACTCGCTCGCGGCGCGCGCGCAGCTCGCCACCGCGCTCGGCGGCGGCTTTGCGCTGCCGACGCCCACGCCCACGGGTAAGCCGAAGGCGCGCCGTCGCGCCTTCCTGATCCTCGGCGCGGTGCTGCTGGTGGTGCTGATCATCTGGGCGATCATGCACTTCTTCTTTGCCCCGCCGGAGGAGGAGACCGACGACGCTTATGTCGCCGGCGACGTGGTGGCGATCACCGCGCGCGACCCCGGCACGGTGACGCAGCTCCACGCCGACAACACCCAGTCGGTCACCGCGGGCCAGCCGCTGATCGATCTCGACCCGACCACCGCCGACGTCAACGTCGCCGCCGCGGCCGCCGAGCTGGCGCGCGCGGTGCGCTCGACCCGCGCCGACTTCACGCGTGTAGGTCAGTCCGACGCCGGGATCGTCCAGGCCGAGGCCGAGCTCAACCGCGCGCGCGACGATTATGCGCGCCGCCGCGGTGCCGCGCAGCAGGGCGCGATCTCGGGTGAGGAGCTGAGCCACGCCGCCGACGCGGTGAAGGTGGCGACCGCCAACCTGCGGCTCGCGCGCGAGCAGCGCCGCCAGGCGCAGAGCACCGTCCAGGGCACCGACGTCAACACCAGCCCCGCGGTGCTCGCCGCGGTCGCCAATTATCGCCACGCGGCGGTGGCGCGCGGGCACATGCACGTGATCGCGCCGATCGCGGGCGTGGTGGCGCAGCGCACCGTCCAGGTCGGGCAGCAGGTGAATGCGGGCACGCCGCTGATGGCGATCGTGCCGCTCGACCGTCTCTGGGTCGACGCCAATTTCCGCGAGACCCAGCTCAAGGATTTGCGCATCGGCCAGCCGGTCAAGCTCACCGCCGACATGTACGGCGGCGACATCGTCTATCACGGCCGCGTGATCGGGCTCGCCGCGGGCAGCGGCAACGCTTTCGCACTGCTGCCGCCGCAGAACGCCAGCGGCAACTGGATCAAGATCGTCCAGCGCGTGCCGGTGCGCGTCGCGCTCGACCCGCGCGAGCTGCGCGCCAATCCGCTGCGCGTCGGCCTCTCGGTCGACGTCACCGTCGACACCGCCGACCAGCGCGGCGCGCGGCTCGCACGGACCGCGGCGTCGCCCTATCGCGGCGACACCAACGTCGGGACCGACCCCAAGGTCGAGGCGGAAATTCGCCGCATCGTGGCGGCCAACCGGTGAGCGGCGTCGCGGAGCGGCTCGGGGCGGTGACCGCGATGCTCTTCCCTTATCCGTCCACCCCGGCGCACGCCGGGGCCGAGGTGGGGGACCTCGCCGTAACTCGCCGGCTTCACTCAACTGGACCCCGGCGTTCGCCGGGGTGGCAGGGGGATACAGCGATCCTCCTTTGCACCTTGCGGACGGACCTTCACCATGGCTAGCGCCGCGCCGCAGGAACAGGCGCCGCTGACCGGCGTCCAGCTCGGCGTCACCGCCTTCGCGCTGGCGCTCGGCACCTTTATGATGGTGCTCGACAGCACCATCGCCAACGTCTCGCTGCCGACGATCGCGGGCAATCTCGGCGTGTCGAGCGACAATAGCACCTGGGTGGTCACCGCCTTCGCGGTCGCCAACGGTGTCGCGGTGCCGCTCACCGGCTGGCTGATGCGACGCTTCGGCGTGGTGCGCGTGTTCTGCACCTCGGTGGTGCTGTTCACCATCGCTTCCTTCCTGTGCGGCGTGGCGTGGGACCTGCCCTCGCTCATCATCTTCCGCGTGCTTCAGGGCGCCGTCTCCGGGCCGATGATGCCGGGCAGCCAGGCGCTGCTGATCTCGATCTTCCCGCACGACAAACGCTCCACCGCGCTCGGCATCTGGTCGATGACCACGCTGGTGGCGCCGATCATGGGGCCGATCCTAGGCGGCTACATCTCCGACAACTACCATTGGTCGTGGATCTTCCTGATCAACGTGCCGTTCGGCGTCGTCACCGCTTTGGTGTGCTGGTTCAACCTACGCAGCCGCGAGACGCCGACGATGAAACTGCCGATCGACACGGTCGGGCTAGGGCTGCTGGTGCTGTGGGTCGGCTCGCTCCAGGTCATGCTCGACCTCGGCAAGAACGCGGACTGGTTCAACGACCCGCTGATCGTGGTGCTGACGCTCACCGCGGCGGTCGCCTTCGTCGCCTGGGTGATCTGGGAGCTGACCGACGCCAATCCGACGGTCGATCTGACCTTGTTCGCGCGCCGCAATTTTTGGATCGGGAATCTCTGCTTCTCGCTCGGCTACGCGGTGTTCTTCGCCAACATCCTGATCCTGCCTTTATGGCTCCAGACCCAGCTGGGCTATACCGCGACCTGGGCCGGGCTGGTGGCGGCGCCGAGCGGCGTCGTGGCGGTGCTGCTGACGCCGCTGGTGGCGCGGCTGTCGGGGAAGGTCGACGCGCGCGTGATCGCCACCGTCGCTTTCGGCGGCTTCGCGATCAGCTACTGGATGCGCTCCGGCTATACCGCGCAGGCGACCTTCGGCGACCTGGTGCTGCCGCTGCTCGTCCAGGGCGTGTCGATGAGCACCTTCTTCCTGGCGATGCTGACGATCTCGCTCGACAAGATCCCACCGCAGCGACTGCCCTCCGCGACCGGCATCTCGAACTTCTGCCGCATCACCGCGGGCGGGTTCGCCGCCTCGCTGATCTCGACCGCGTGGGACCGGCGCGAGGCGCTGCACCAGAGCCGGCTCGCCGAGGCGATCGGCAACGGCATGCCCTATCAGCTGGCGGCCGAGCAGATGCAACGCATGGGCATGAGCGCGCAGCAGGCCGCCGGCGCGGTGACTCGCCAGATGGTGGGCCAGGCCTATCTGCTCGCCTCGGTTGATCTGTTCCGCCTGTCGGCGTGGCTCGCCGCCGGGCTGATCCTGCTGGTGTGGACCTGCCGCCGGCCGAGCGCGCCGTCCGGGCCGGTCGCGGCGGATTGAGAGGGGCTCGTGCCCCGGCAAAGGCCGGGGTTGTGGGTACGGCGGGAGTGGGTCTCGCCAGCGTCGCCCAACTGGGCCCCGGCCTTCGCCGGGGAACGATGAAAGCGATGTGTCGTACCGATATTGGCCCTCGCCCTTTCCGCCAGCCACCTTGGTGAACGCCGGGGTCCAGTTGGGAAGGCCTCCGTCAAACTCACCATCGTTTCCCGACTGGGCTCCGCCGTCCGCCGGGACGGTCGTAAGCGCGGCGTGGTGGCGAGAACGTAGCAGTGGTGAGGGCGGAGCGGGTGCCGAGCGCGTCGCGATTGGCCCCGCCCCCTCCCCCCTGCTAAGACGCGGACATGACCGACTTCGCCGCCACCCGCGCGCTGTTCCATCTGCCGCCGGGCGTGATCTACCTCGACGGCAACTCGCTCGGCCCGCTGCCGCGCGCGGCCGAGGCGCGCGCCGCCGCGGTGATCCGCGAGCAATGGGGCGAGCGGCTGATCCGCGGCTGGAATGACTGTGAGTGGATGACACTGCCGACGCGCGTCGGCGACCGTATTGCGCGGCTGGTCGGCGCGCCCGCGGGCAGCGTGATCACCGGCGACACGCTCTCGATCAAGCTGTTCCAGGCGCTCGCCGCTGCGCTCGCGCTGCGCCCCGACCGCCGCATGGTGCTGAGCGACAGCGGCAATTTCCCGAGCGACCTCTACATCGCCCAGTCGCTGCTCGACTCGCTCGGCCAGGGTCACGAACTGCGCGTCGTCGCCCCCGAGGAGGTGATGGACGCAATCGACGAAGACGTCGCGGTGACGATGCTGACCGAGGTCGACTATCGCACCGGTCGCCTCCACGACATGCGCGCGCTCACCGCCCGCGCGCATGTCGCGGGTGCAATCGCCTTGTGGGACCTGGCCCATTCCGCCGGCGCGCTGCGCGTCGACCTCACCGGCGCCGACGCCGACTTCGCGGTCGGCTGCACGTACAAATATCTCAACGGCGGCCCTGGCGCCCCCGCCTTCCTCTACCTCGCGCCGCGCCACGCCGAAACCGCGCGGCCGATCCTGAGCGGCTGGCTCGGCCATCGTGCGCCGTTCGCGTTCGAGCGCGACTATTCGCCCGCGCCCGGAGTCGAGCGGATGCGGGTGGGCACGCCGCCGGTGATCGCGCTGGCGGTGCTCGACGCCGCGTTCGATGTCTGGGACGGGGTCGACATGGCCGACCTGCGCGCCGCCTCGATCCGCCTCTCGCAGCGGTTCATCGCGGAGGTGGAGGCGCGCTGCCCGCAGCTCACGCTCGCCTCGCCGCGTGACCCGGACGCGCGCGGCAGCCAGGTGAGCTTCGCGCACCCCCAGGCCTATGCGGTGATGCAGGCGCTGATCGCGCGCGGCGTGATCGGCGACGTGCGCGCGCCCGACCTGCTGCGCTTCGGCTTCACACCGCTATACCTCGGCGAGGAGGAGGTGGTGCGCGCGGTCGACATCCTCGCCGACATCCTCGTGACCGACGCCTGGGACCGCCCCGAGCATCACGCCCGCGCCGCGGTGACGTGATGGGCGAGCATCACGACGCCGAGCTCAACTTCGCCGAGCGCATGGGCTATGGCGACTATCTCGCGCTCGACCGCGTGCTCGACGCGCAGCATCCGCTGAGCGACGCGCACGACGAATTGCTGTTCATCATCCAGCACCAGACCAGCGAATTGTGGATGAAGCTGGCGGTGCACGAGTTGGAGAGCGCGCGCGACGCGATCCTGGCCGATCGGCTGCCGCAGGCGTTCAAGCTGCTCGCGCGGGTGGCGCGGATCCTCGAGCAGCTCAACGGCGCCTGGGACGTGCTGCGCACGATGACGCCGTCCGACTATACCAGCTTCCGCGACGCGCTGGGGCAGTCGTCGGGGTTCCAGTCGTGGCAGTATCGCGCGGTGGAATATCTGTGCGGCAACCGCGTGTCGGCGACGCTCGGGCCGCACCGCCACCGCGCGGCGACGCTGGCGCGGCTTGAGGCGATCCTCGCCGCGCCGAGCGTCTACGACGCCGCGCTGGTCCGCCTCCACGCCGCCGGGCTGCTCGCCGACCCGGCGCGCGACTGGCGTGCGCCGCATCTCGCGAGCGAGGCGGTGCTGGCCGCGTGGGAGCAGGTGTACCGCTCGCCCGAAACGCATTGGCCGCTCTACGAGTTGGCGGAGAAGCTCGTCGACCTCGAAGATTATTTCCGGCGCTGGCGCTTCAATCACGTCACCACGGTGGAGCGCGTGATCGGGCTCAAGCGCGGCACCGGCGGCACCGCGGGCGTGTCGTACCTGCGCAAGATGCTCGAGGTCGAGCTGTTCCCCGAGCTCTGGCAGGTGCGCACGCGGTTGTGAGGGGGGCTAGTGCCCCGGCGAAGGCCGGGGCCCAGGTGGGAAGGCCGTCGCGTGTCTCACCAGCGTACCCCCACTGGGCCCCGGCCTCCGCCGGCGAACGTCAGGGGCGAGCCCAGCGCGCTTCACCGTGGTTCCGCTCCTCGGCGTTCCGTCCTACGCCCCAGGCAACCACCACGAAGGTCGCGCCCCATGAGACTCCCGCTGCTCGCCTCCACCGCTCTGTTCCTCGCCGCCCCGGCACTGGCGCAGCAGGCGCCCGTCGCCGCAGCCAGCACCGCCCCTGGAGAGGTCCCGCTCGGCCAGCTGTCCGACACCGCGCGCCCGAGCGCCTATCGCATCGACCTCACCGTCCGCCCCGAGCAGGAGCGCTTCACCGGCCACGCCGAGGTCGACGCCGAGCTCCGCCGCGCCACCCCCTCGCTCTACCTCCATGGCAACGGCCTCGCGGTCGCCAAGGCGGTCGCGCGCTCCGGCGATCGCACCGTCAGCGCGCGCTACACCCAGGTCGACGCCTCGGGGGTGGCGCGGCTCGATTTCGCGACGCCGCTCCCCGCCGGCCGCGTCACGCTCGCCTTCGACTATGACGCGCCCTTCATGACCGGCGCCGAGGGGCTGTACCGCGCCAAGGTCGGCGACGACTGGTACGCCTGGACGCAGATGGAGCCGATCGACGCGCGGCGCATGTTCCCCGGCTTCGACGAGCCCGGCTTCAAGACGCCGTTCACGCTCAGCGTCACCGCGGCGAGCGGGCAGAAGGTCTTCGCCAACACGCCCGAGACCGCCGCCACGCCAGCGGGCGCCGGGCTGACCCGCCACGTCTTCGCCCCCTCCAAGCCGCTGCCGACCTATCTCGTCGCGATCGCGGTCGGGCCGTTCGACGTGGTGCCCGGCGACGCGCCGGCCAACGCGGTGCGCACCACTGCGCTGCCGTACCGCGCGATCGCCACCAAGGGGCAGGCCGAGCGGCTCCGGCTCGCCGCGTCCGAAGGGCCGAAGATTCTCGCGCTGCACGAGCAATATTTCGGCATTCCTTACCCTTACGAGAAGCTCGACCAGATCGCCGGCCCGGTGATGAGTGGTGCGATGGAGAATGCCGGTCTCGTCAGCTACAATGACACGCTGCTGCTGCTCGACCCCGACGCACCCGCGTCGCAGCGGCGCGGCTTCGGCACGGTGGTGGCGCACGAGCTGGCGCATCAATGGTTCGGCGACCTCGTCACGCCGCGATGGTGGACCGACATCTGGCTCAACGAGAGCTTCGCCGAATGGGCCGGCAACCGCGTCGGCGAGATCTGGCAGCCCGGGCTCGGCACCGACGTGGCGCAGCTCGCCGAGGCGTTCGCGGCCATGGATACCGACAGCCGCGCAGTCGGGCGCCCGATCCGCCAGGAGATCACGCGCAACGACCAGATCGCCAGCGCCTTCGACTCGATCACGTACCAGAAGGGCGGCCAGGTGCTGACGATGGTGGAGCGCTATCTCGGCGCGGAGAAGTTCCGCAAAGGCGTGCAGTTCCACCTGAACCGCTTTCGCTACGGCACCGCCGCCGCGGACGACTTCTTCGAGTCGATGGCGACCGGCTCGGGCGATCCCGGCATCGTCCCGGTGTTCCGCAGCTTCGTGACGCAAACCGGCGTGCCGGTGGTTCGTATCCGCGCCGACGCGGCCGGACGGTGGCAGCTCAGCCAGCAGCGCTACCGCCCGATCGGCGTCGCCGCACAACCGACGCCGCAGACCTGGACGGTGCCGGTCTGCGCGCGCCAGGGCGAGACGCGCAGTTGCACCCTGCTCGCCGGCGCGACCGGCACGCTCGCGTTGCGCGGCAACGGCCTGGCAGTGCCCAACGCCGACGGCGCGGGATATTGGCGCTACAGCCTCGACGACGCCGGCTGGGCGCGGCTGCTACAGGGCGCCGACACGCTGCCCGCGCGCGAGGCGATGGCGGCGGCGGACAGCCTCTGGGCTGACTTCCTCGCGGGCAACGCCAGCTTCGCGCGCGTGATCGCGGGAGCACGCGCCTTCGCCGCGCATCGCGAGCGCAGCGCGACGCTCCAGCTGCCGCAGGCGATCGCAGAGGTCGAGCTGCTCGACCTGTCGCCCGCCGCGAGCGCGGGGCTGCGCCGGCTCGCGGGCGAGCTGTCGCTGCCGCGGCTGCGCGCGCTCGGCGCGGTGTCGTTCGCGCCCGGCGCCTATGCCGGCGAGGAGACCGGGCAGAGCCTGCTGCGGCAGAATTTGATCGACTATGCCGCGCAGACCGCGCGCGACGCGGCGCTGCGTTCACAGCTCGCCGCAGCCGCCGAGGGCGCGCTCGCGGCGACGCCGCGGCCGATCGATCCCTCCTATCGCGAGCTGGCGTTCGCGGTGGCGGTGGAGGACCGCGGCGTGACCTTCATGAACCGGCTGCGCGACTCGCTGGCGAAGAGCGGCGACCCGTTGTTCCGCTCGCACGCGGTGCGCGCGCTCGGCCATGCCACCAGCGAAGCCGAGGTGGGGCGCGCACTCGAGCTGACGCGCGACCCGGCGCTGCAATCGACCGAGCGACTGGCGCTGATGACCCGGCTCGCCGGCCAGCCGCTCGGGCGCGACGCGCTGCTGGCGCTGTTCACGCGCGACTTCGACGGTGCGATCGCGGGCGTGCCGGCCTTCGCGCGCGCACGCATCCCGACGGTGTTCGGCGGCTATTGCAGCGCGGACAAGGCTGACGCGGTCGAGGCGCTGTTCCGTCCACGGTTGGCGACGCTGGGCGGCGGCGAACTGGAGCTGAGCCAGGCGCTCGGCGCGATCCGCCAGTGCGTCGCGCTACGGGCGGCCAAGCGCACGGAGGTGGAGACGGCGCTGCGGTGAGGGGGTTGGCGGTCCGTCTTAGGCGAAAAGGAACCCGCCGCGGAATAGCAGCACGTCGAGTGGCGACGAGCCCCTCCCCAGGGGTGGGGTTGGGGTGGGGCGCTTTCTCCGGCGGCACGCTCGTGGAGGAACCGGCGCGCCACCCGCGACACGCGCAGGGGCACGCCTCAAGCCCCCCGCAGCATCCGGATGATGCCGGAGAAATCCTCGCCACCATGTCCGCCCTCGCCGAACGCGCGGTACAGGTCGCGCGCGTGCTCGCCGAGCGGCAGCGTCGCGCCGCCGTCCGCCGCCGCGGCCATCGCCAGCTCCAGGTCCTTGAGCATCAGCGCGCCGGCGAAGCCGCCGCGATAGTCGTTGTCCGCGGGCGACTGCGGGCCGACCCCCGGCACCGGGCAGTAGCTCGTCATCGACCAACTCTGCGCGGTCGCCTTGCTGGCGATGTCGTAGAACACCTGCGGGTCGAGCCCAAGCCGCTCGGCGAGCACGAAGCCCTCGCAGGTCGCGATCATCGTCGCGCCCAGGATCAGGTTGTTGCACAGCTTCGCGGCCTGCCCGGTGCCGCTCGCGCCGGCGTGGATCACCGCCTTGCCCATCGCCCCGAGGAAGGGCTGCGCGCGATCGAACGACGCCGCGGGACCGCCGACCATGAAGGTGAGCGTGCCCGCGGTCGCCGCGGCGATCCCGCCGGACACGGGCGAGTCGACCGCGGCGACGCCGCGCGCGCGCGCTTGCTCGGCGACCGCGCGCGCGGTGGCGACGTCGATGGTCGAGCAGTCGATCAGGATCGTCGCGGCATCGACCAGCGGAAGGATCTCGTCATAGACCTGGGCGACGTGGCGCCCGGCGGGCAGCATGGTGACGACCGCCTCGGCCCCCTCGACCGCGGCCGCGGCACTCTCGGCGGCGAGGCAGCCGGCGGCCTCGGCGCGGGCCAGCGCCTCGGCGGAGAGATCGAAGGCGCGCACGTCATGACCGTGTTTCGCCAGGTTGGCAGCCATGCCGCCGCCCATGTTGCCCAGCCCGATGAACGCAACGCGTGCCATTGTCTCTCTCCTGCTCGCTGGGGCTTTCCCCCCATCCGTTCGCATAGGTAGCCGTCGAGCTTACCAAGACGCCGTATCGAGCGGTCGGTGCGTGCGGCCCTCTCGACACGTGATCTCGGCAAGCTCGATCACTGCTCGAGGGGACCGGAGGGGGTAGCCGGTTTTCTCACCGCCCGCTCCACTGCCCGGCGCGCTTCTCCACGAACGCCGCCATCCCCTCCTTCTGGTCGGCGGTGCCGAACAAGGCGTGGAACAGCCGGCGCTCGAACTGGACGCCCTGAGCCAGCGTCGTCTCGAACGCGGCGTTGACCATCTCCTTGTTCGCGATGGCGGCGAGCGGCGCCATCTCGGCGATCATCGCGGCGGTGCGCAGCGCCTCGTCGAGCAGCTCGGCCGCGGGCACGACGCGGCTGACCAGTCCGGCACGCTCGGCCTCGTCGGCGTCGATCATGCGGCCGGTGAGCACCATCTCCATCGCCTTGGCCTTGCCGACCGCGCGCGCCAGCCGCTGCGACCCGCCCATGCCCGGCGACACGCCCAGCTTGATCTCGGGCTGGCCGAACTTGGCGGTATCCGCCGCCAGGATGAAGTCGCACATCATCGCCAGCTCGCAGCCACCGCCCAAAGCATAGCCCGCGACGGCCGCGATCAGCGGCTTGCGCGTGCGCGTCAGCTGCTCGTAGCCCGCGAAGAAATTGCCTGCGTACATGTCGGCGAAGCCCTGCCCCGCCATTTCCTTGATGTCGGCGCCGGCGGCGAAGGCGCGCTCGCTGCCGGTGAGAACGGCGCAGCGCTGCGCCGGATCGGCGTCATAGTCCCCGAGCGCGCGCAGCAGCTCGGCGAGCACCTGCGTGTTGAGCGCGTTGAGCGCTTTGGGACGGTTGAGCGTCAGCAGCGTCACCGCGCCGCGTCGCTCGACCAGGATCGTCTCGTAATCGGCCATGCGTGGGTCCCTCAATCGTGCGGAGTCCAGGCCTCGGCCTCGGGCAGCGGGGCGAAGATCTGGTCGATGACATGGTCGCTGACGCCCTCGGGCGTGGCGGGTTCCCACCTCGGCGCATTGTCCTTGTCGACGATCACCGCGCGTACGCCCTCGAGGAAGTCGTGGCGCTGCACCACGCGCGTGGCGACCGCATATTCCTGCCGCATCTCGTCGGCAAAGTCGGCCATGCCCGCGCCATGCTTCAGCAGCTTGAGCGAGACCTTCAGCGTCTGCGGCGACTTGGTGCGCAGCGTCGCCAGCGTGGCGCGCGCGAACTCGCTGTCGTCGGCCTCCAGGGCGGCGAACACCGCCTCGACCTCGTCCGAGGCAAACAGCCGGTCGATCGCCTCGCGCTGGTCGAGCAGCGCGGCGGGTCCGGGCTCGACATGCGCGGCGTCGAGCACCGCGCGCAGCTCGCCCGGGCGCGCGGCGATGTCGCGCTTGAGCGCGTCGAGCCGCGCGCTCTCGACATAGTGAGTCGCCAGCCCGAGCGCGTGGCAGGCCGCGCCGTCGACACGCGCGCCGGTGAGCGCGAGATACTGGCCGATCCGGCCGGGCAGGCGCGAGAGATACCAGCCGCCGCCGACGTCGGGGAACAGGCCGATGCCGGTCTCGGGCATCGCCAGCTTGGTGTTCTCGGTGGCGACGCGATAACGGCATGGCTGCGACAGGCCGACGCCGCCGCCCATCGTCACCCCGTCCATGAACGCAACCACGTCCTTGGCGTAGGTGAACAGCCGGTGGTTCATGCGATACTCGACGTGGAAGAAGGCGCGCGCGGCGCTGCCGTCGCCCGCGCCGCTCTCGGCGAGCAGGCGAATGTCGCCGCCGGCGCAGAAGCCACGACCCTCGCGATGGTCGATCGTGACGCAGCGGATCGTATCGTCGCCGCGCCAGCGCTCGAGCGAGTCGAGCACGGCAGCGCACATCTCGGCGGTGAGCGCGTGGAGCGCCTGCGGCCGGTTGAGCCGCAGCTTGGCGACGCCGCCCTCGGTCTCGGCGATGAGGTCAGCCATCTAATCCTCCCCGCTTGCGGGGAGGATCTGAGTCGCCCCCCTCATTGCCGGGTCAGCTCGCGGCCGACGATCATGCGCATCACCTGGTTGGTCCCCTCCAGGATCGAGTGGACGCGCAGGTCGCGCCAGAACCGCTCGATCGGATAATCCTTGAGATAGCCGTAGCCGCCGTGGAGCTGCAGCGCGCGGTCGACGATCGACGAGCCGTTGTCGGTCGCCAGCCGCTTGGCCATCGCCGAGAAGCGCGACTTGTCGGGCGCGTCCGCGGTCACCTTGGCGGCGGCGAGGTAGAGCAAGGCGCGCGCCGCCTCCAGGTCAGTCGCCATGTCCGCCAGCGTGAACAGCGTGTTCTGGAAGTCGGCGATCGGCTGGCCGAACTGCTGGCGCGCGCGCGCATAGCGGATCGACTCGTCGAGGCAGCGCTGCGCGCCCCCGAGCGAGCAGGCGCCGATGTTGAGCCGCCCGCCGTCGAGCCCCGCCATCGCGATGCGGAACCCCTCGCCCTCGGCGCCGACCAGATTGGCGGCGGGCACGCGGCAGTCCTCGAAGATCACCTGCGCGGTCGGTGAGGCATTCCAGCCGAGCTTGCGCTCGGGCGCGCCGAAGGACAGGCCGGGCGCGCCCTTCTCCACCACGATCGCGCTGATGCCGCGGCTCTTCTCCTCGCCCGTCCGCACCATGCAGACGTACAGGTCGTTATAGCCCGCGCCCGAGATGAACTGCTTGGTGCCGTTGAGCACGTAATCGTCGCCGTCGCGCCGCGCGCTCGTCTTCAGCGCCGCCGCGTCCGAGCCCGAGCCGGGCTCGGTGAGGCAGTAGCTGCCGATCGTCTCCATCGTGACGAGACCGGGCAGGAAGCGCTCCTTGATCTCCGCCGAGCCGAAGCGGTCGATCATCCATGCCACCATGTTGTGGATCGAGATGAACGCGCTGGTGGCGGGGCAGCCATAAGCCATCGCCTCCATTACCAGCGCCGCCTCAAGCCGGCCGAGCGCAATGCCACCCGCCGCCTCGCTGACGTAGATCGCGCCGAAGCCGAGCTCGCCCGCCGCCTTCCATACGTCGACGGGATAATGATGCGTCTCGTCCCACTCGGCCGCGTGCGGCGTGATGCGGTCGGCGGTGAAGCGGCGCGCAAGCTCCTGGATCTCGCGCTGCTCGCCTGTGAGATCGAATTGTGGGGTGAGGTCGAACTGGTCGGTCATGTCCTGCCTTGCGGTCAGCAGCGCCGGTAGCGCTGGACATTGGGAGCCTCGCTGCGGACGAGGATGGTGCCGCCCTGCTCGAGCGTGAAACGGTCGCGCCGCTCCCACGACGGACCGCCCGCGCCGTCGAAGCGGAGGTCCGCCACAACCTCATAGGGCGAGTGCTGCTCCAGCCGCTGCACGCGTGCCTTCGCTTCGTGGAAGCGGATCGTGTCGGCGTCGACGCTGATCCGCCCGGTGGCGTTGGTGTTGGCGAGCTGGCAGTCGTCGTAGCTGACGCCCCAGTAACCGAGGAAGTCGGTCGGGAAGGCGCGGGCACGCGCCGCGGTCTTGGCCGGCGCGGCGATCGGCACGCCGGCGCGGGCGGTGGTGGCGACGCCGTTCTGCGCCGCGGCGCGCTCGATCGCGGCCTGGGCACGCGCCTCGTCCTCGGGCACGTCGTGGCGGTTATAGTCCGCCGTGTCGGGTGAGCACGCGGCGAGCATCGCCGCCAGCCCCACCGTCATCGCCATCCGTCCGCTTCGCCGCATCTCGTCACCCCATTGTCGGGATCACGAACGCGTCCTGCACGCGCGAAGGTCCACCGTCCTCGCTGCCGCCGGGGAGCGCGGAGCCGTCGGGCCAGCGCTGCGTCACGGTCTTGACCTTGGTCCAGAAGCGCACGCCCTCGGTGCCGTGCTGGTTGACGTCGCCGAAGGCGCTGCGCTTCCAGCCGCCGAAGCTGTGATAGGCCACCGGCACCGGGATCGGCACGTTGATGCCGACCATCCCGACGTTGACGCGCGCGGCGAACTCGCGCGCGGCATGGCCGTTGCGCGTGAAGATCGCGACGCCGTTGCCGTATTGATGCTCGCTCGGCAGCCGCACCGCGGTCTCGAAATCGGGGGCGCGGACGATCTGGAGCACCGGGCCGAAGATCTCTTCCTGGTAGGAGCGCATCTGCGGCGTGACCCGGTCGAGCAGCGTCGGGCCGACGAAGAAGCCCTGCTCATGGCCCTGGAGCGTGAAGTCGCGACCGTCCACGACCAGCTCCGCGCCTTCCTCGACCGCGGTGCCGATCCACTCCTCGATGCGCTGCTTGTGCGCGGCGTTGACCACCGGCCCGTAATGCGCCTCGGGGTCGGTGGAGACGCCGACGCGCATCGCGCGGATCGCCGGCACCAGCTTCTCGCGCAGGCGGTCGCCGGTCTGCTCGCCGACCGGCACCACGACGGGCAGCGCCATGCAGCGCTCACCCGCCGAGCCGAAGGCGGCGCCGGCGAGATCGGCGACGACCTGATCCAGGTCGGCGTCTGGCATGACGATGCCGTGGTTCTTCGCGCCGCCCATCGCCTGGACGCGCTTGCCCGCCTCGACGCCGCGGCGATAGACGTAATGCGCGATGTCGGAGGAGCCGACGAAGCTCACCGCGGCGATCGCGGGATGGTCGAGGATCGCGTCGACCATCTCCTTGTCGCCGTGGACGATCTGCAGGATGCCTTCAGGCGCGCCCGCCTCGAGCATCAGTTCGGCGAGCCGCACGGGGACGCTGGGATCGCGCTCCGACGGCTTGAGCAGGAAGGCGTTGCCGCAGGCGATGGCGACACCGAACATCCACATCGGGATCATCGCCGGAAAGTTGAACGGGGTGATGCCAGCCCCGATGCCGAGCGGCTGGCGCATCGAATAGACGTCGATCCCCGGCCCCGCGCCCTGCGTATACTCGCCCTTGAGCACGTGCGGAATGCCGCAGGCGAACTCGATCACCTCAAGCCCGCGCTGGATATCGCCCTTTGAGTCGGCGATTACCTTGCCGTGCTCGGACGAGAGCAGCCGCGCCAGCTCGTCCATCTCGCGCTCGACCAGCTCCTTGAAGCGGAACATCACGCGCGCGCGGCGCTGCGGGTTGGTCGCGGCCCAGCCGGGCTGCGCCGCCTGCGCCGCCGCGACCGCGCGGTCGAGGTCGGCCGACGTGCCGAGCGTCACGCGCGCCTGCACCTGCCCGGTGTTGGGGTCGTAGACGTCCCCGAAGCGCGCGCCGTCGGTCGCAGCGCCACCGCCGCCCGCGACCGCTGCCACGCCGACGATGTGATGGTCGATGGTGCGCATCGCCTCTCCTCTCTCTCTTCCCTCCGCTGTGCGACCCGGCGCGGTTGCAGGCAAGCGGCAATTCTGCAACCTCCGGCTGCGATGATGCAGCCGATCGCCTGGAACGATTTGCAGGATTTCCTCGCGGTCGCGCGCACCGGCCAGATCGCCCGCGCCGCCGCGCTGCTCGGCGTTGACGCCACGACGGTCGGTCGGCGGCTGCGACGACTCGAGGCGCGACTGGGCCGGACCCTGTTCGAGCAGACCCGCGAGGGGCAGGTGCTCACCGAGGCGGGCGAGTCGCTGCTCGCCCAGGTCGAGCAGATGGCGAGCGCGGCGGAGCGCATCGGCGAGGGCGCCGATCCGCCCGGGGCGCTCACCGGCACGCTGCGGGTGAGCGTATCGGAGGGGTTCGGCATCTGGCTGGTGGCGCAGCACCTCGACGCGTTCGCGGCGGTGCATCCGGCGCTGACGATCGACCTGGTGGCCAACTCGGGCTTTCTCAGCCCGTCACGGCGCGAGGCCGACGTCGCGGTTCTGCTCGCACGTCCGCGCCATGGCCCGGTGGTGGCGAGCAAGCTCTCCGACTATGCGCTGCACCTCTATGCGGCGCGTTCGCTGGTCGAGCGCGACGGCCTGCCGACGTTGGCGACACTGGGGATACGCCACCGACTGGTCGGCTATATCCCCGATCTGTTGTACGCGCCCGAGCTGCGATACTTGAACGAGATCGATTCGGCGCTGGCGCCGACGCTGCGCAGTTCGAGCATCAATGCGCAGGCTCGGCTGATCGCGGCGGGCGCTGGTGTGGGCGTTCTGCCACACTTCATCGGCGGCCATGATGAGTCGCTGATGCGCGTGATCCCTGATGTGGCGGTCACGCGCGGCTTCTGGCTGGTCACGCACCGTGACACGCGACAGTTGCGGCGAGTCCGCGCGTTTCGCCAATGGTTAACACAATTGGTCGATCAACAGCGTCATCGACTGCTGCCCGCTTGCAACACTGTCCCATGATAAGGTCTTAACACAGGACATTTTTCTGGACTCACGCGGCTGTCTACGTAGAGAGGGAGCATCGCGCTTCCTTAACCGTTGGTCGGTTTGGAACAGGGGTAGGTCTCATCAATGATTAGCGTGCGTCGCCCGCTCACTCTGCTGTGGCACCTCACGATCGCCCGCGTGGTGATCGGCGGTCTTGTCGGCGTGGCCGCGGTCGGCAGCTATGGTGCGCTGGGCGGCACGATCGGCGGCCTCGGCATCGCCGAGGCGTCCGCCAAGGTCGCGCGCCTGATCGACCTTCCCGATCCTGCTGCGATCCTCGGCGCGCGTTCGCCCGGCGGCCGCGATGCCGGTGCGATGTTCACCACCAAGCCCGCCAAAGAGCGGCTCGCGTCGCGTCCGCGCGTGCCGGTGCCCGGCGCGCCGCGCGAGCGCGTGCTGAGCAACGTGCGCGAGCGGCCCAGCATCGGCTGGGCGCCGCCCTTTGTCGAGCTGCCCGCGACACCGCTCGCCTTCGGGCCGGGCGTACCGGTCGGCGACGTGCCGCTCACCCCGGCCGTGCTCGGTCCGCTGCCGTCCGGCGGCGGCTTCACCCCGACGACGCCGTTCATCCCGGGCGGCGGCACCGGCGGCGGCGGCGGCGGCGGCGGCGGCGGCGATGATGTCGTGCCGCCTCCCGCGGTGCCTGAGCCCGCCACCTGGGCGACGATGATCCTCGGCTTCCTGATGGTCGGCGGTGCCCTCCGTCGCGTCGCACGCCGCCGCGCGGCGGAGGTCGACGCGGCCGCATGAGCCGGCTCGCCGGCGGGGCGATCGCGCTCGCCGCGGCCGGCGTCGGTGCGCTCGGCATGGCGTGGTGGAGCCGGCCGGCGACCGCCCCCCTGTCCTTGCCCGCACCGCGCGCGGAGGTGCCGGCAACTACCATCGGCAGCTATGGCACGCGGGTGAGCTACCCCGCCGGTCGCGAGCCGTCACTTGCCGCGCCCGGCGGAACGCCGCTGCTGGTGCACAGCCTCCTCCGCGTCGACCGCCCGATGCATTTCGGTGACTATGTCTGGAACGAGAGCGGCGTTCCGGCGGAAGGCGACACGCGCATCCGCGTCGATCTGTCGCGCCAGCTCATGTCGGTGTTCCGCGGCGGACACGAGATCGGCACCGCGGTGATCCTCTACGGCACCGACCACAAGCCTACCCCGACGGGCACCTTCCCGATCCTTGCACGCGCGCGGCTGCACCAGTCGACGCTCTATGACGCCGAGATGCCGTACATGCTGCGGCTCACCAACGACGGCGTCGCGATCCACGCCAGCGCGGTGCGGCGCGGCTATGCCACGCACGGCTGCGTCGGCATCCCCGAGGATTTCGCACGCCGCGTCTTCGGCACCAGTGCGCGCGGCGACCTGGTGACGATCACCGCGTAAACATAGCTTACCCGCCGCTAACCGCGTTTGGCGACCGGTTGGCAAGTGGCCGGCCCATACAACGTCTTCCTGGATCGAGCATCAGGAAGGGTTCCGGACATGCCCCGCGCCCGAGCGTCCCGCCGGCTCATCGCCGCCGTCGCCGCCCTGCTGGCTGCCCCGCTGCTGAGCGGCGCGGCAAGCTTCTCGCAGACCTTCGATGCGCGCGTGCTCGCGGCGCATAATCACGAGCGCGCCTCCGTGGGCCTCGCGCCGCTGCGGTGGAACCGCGACCTCGTCCAGTCGGCACAGCGCTGGGCCGACTATCTCGCCAGCACCGGCCGCTTCGAGCATGCGCCCGAGCGCCACTATGACCCCGAGGGCGAGAACCTCTGGGCCGGCACGCGCGGCTATTTCACGCCCGAGGCGATGGTCAACGGCTGGATCCGCGAGAAGCGCTACTTCCGCCAGGGCGTGTTCCCGTATAACAGCGTGACCGGCCGCGTCGACGACGTCGGCCACTACACCCAGCTGATGTGGCGCGACACCGACGAGGTCGGCTGCGCGGTGGCGCGCGGCGGCGCGGAGGACGTGCTGGTGTGCCGCTACAAGAACGCGGGCAATTACCTGGGCGAGCAACCCTTCTGAGGCACCGAGGGACTCGCTATCGAGCGGTCGCCTCCCCCTCATCCCAGCCGGCTGGTGAGCACCCAGCGGCGGTCCGCCTCCAGCCCCAGCACCGACAGGCGGTTCGAGGCATAAGCGCCCGTGTCCACGCCGATGCGGTTGCGGCGAACGTCCACCTTGTCGCTGACGGTGTGGCCGTGCACCACCATCACACCGTGATCCACGCGGCTGGCGAGGAAATCGCGCCGGATCCAGCGCAGGTCGCGCTCGCTCTGCTCCTCGATCGGCACGCGCGGGCGAATGCCGGCGTGGACGAAGACATAGTCGCCGAGCCGCACCATTGGCACCATCCGCCGCAGGAAACCGACGTGGAGCAACGGGATCGAGTCGCGCATCGCGCGGCGGAACGCCTCCGGGTCACGCAGGTGCAGTGCCGGGTCGATGCCATAGCTCAGCAGCGTCTCGACCCCGCCGACCGCGAGCCAATCGTCGAGCCGCTCCCACGCGCCGTCGAGAATGTCGAGCAGCACCTGCTCGTGGTTGCCGCGGATGAAATGGCGCTGGCCGAAGGCGGCACGCCCGCTCGCGAGCATGCTCACCACCGAAGCGGAGGCGGGGCCGCGATCGATCAGGTCGCCGAGGAAGACGACATGAACCTCGGGATAGCCGCCACGCGAGTCGCTGTCCGCGCGGATCCACTCGAGCATCGGCGCGAGCAGATCGGCGCGGCCATGGACGTCGCCGACGGCATAGGCGCGCACGCCCTCGGGCAGGCAATAGCGGTGCTCGCGGTCACGGCTCAGCCATCGCCCGATCATCGCCGCATCGCTGCCTCACACATGTCCCACCGTGCCGCGGCGGCGCGGTCAGCCGCCGTCGAACAGCAGCGCGTCGATCCGGTCAAGCACGGGATCGTCGTGATCGAATTTGCGTGCGAAATGGGCGTTTGACGCCATGATCGCGGGCAGATCCGCGACGCCGAGCTGCTGCGGATGCGCCCCGCCGCCGTTCCACTGCGCGTAACGGCGATTGTCGCGGTCGAGCGTCAGCCCCGGCTCGTTGCACAGCACCGTCTGATAATAGCATTCCTCCGGAATGGCGCGGCGGTGGAGGTGACGTTGCAGCCGACGGTGGCGCTCGCTCGGCGTGAGCAGCAGCCGTGCCGCGCGGCGGTCGGCGGTGATCCAATGATCCCCGTAAAAGCACGGGAAATCGCGCGAGAACGGCGCGAAGGGCGAGGCGAACGGCAGGTGCCAGGTGAACCGTCCCGGCCGGACACGCCGGCCGCCGTCGTTGAAGCGCAGCATCGGGAACCACAGCTCGGCGCCCTGATAGTGGCTCCACTTGAGCCGACGGTTGCCGTCCGACTCGAACTGGTCGAGCTCGGGATTGCGCGGCCCGAACCGCTCGAGCGCACTCTGCGCGGTGTCGCCGACCTGGCGATAGTCGATCAACGCGTCGGCCGTCGTCGCGGCCAGCTCGGCGCGGACGGTCGCGGCGCGCTTGATCGGATAATCGGCGCCGCTGAGCAGCACGAACCAGTCCGGGTCGGCGTCGCGGTACAGCAGCTCGAGCCCGGCGAGGAAGGCACGCACCACCGACCATTTCGCCCAGCCGGTGCGGATGCTCGGCGCGACGAAGCGGACATTGTCGGGAAAAGGCGCGGTATCGATCGGGCACTGCGCCATGTCGTGATGGCACGCGATCGGCGGGTCGCCATAGAGCCGGTTGAGCGTGCGCACCAGCCGCAGCAGCTGACGCGGTTCGCGGTGCGACAGGATCACGAAACCGATCTGCGGACTCATCCCTCACCTTCCCCCTCGGCGCGCCCTGCCCTGCGCCGAAGCACGGAGCGAGGCAACGCGAAAACGGCGGCCGCCCGGGTGGGCGACCGCCGCTTGCTTGATCGCATCATTCGATCCACGGGGCGAGGCGCCCCGCCCCGGATCAGATCGCCTGCGAGAAACGCACCGCCGGACGGCGACGCATCGAGTAACCGACCACGCCGAAGCCGAGGATCATCAGCGCCCAGGTCGCCGGCTCCGGCACCGCGGCGAAGGTCACGTTGGCGGTGTAGCTGCCGCCGCCCTGCGAGGTGCCGTTGATGATCAGCTTCTGCGGATTGTCGATGGTGAGCTGACCGCCGTCGGCCGAGCGCAGCACGTAGGAGTCGGTGCCGAGCTGCTGCATGATCAGCGCGGTGCCGTTGAGCGTGCCCGAGAGCAGCTGGAGCGCGCCGGTGATCGACAGCGAGATGACGCTCGCGCCCACCTTGCCGACCGACGGCACGTTGAACGTGTAGCTGTCGGTGAAGCTGCCCGCCGTCTTCGAGACGAAGCCGGTGGTGGCGGAATAGGTGCCGTCGGCGGACTGCTCGAGCGCCAGCTCGGTCGCCATGGCGGGGGTCGCGGCGCTGAAGGCGGCGGCGACAAGTGCGGATGCAACGAACTTCTTCATGCGGATAACTCCCTTAGATCCCTGAAAACACCACGACCCGGACGGTTGAATGACGAGGCTGTTTCACCACCCGATGACCGAGCTGATACTCGTTTACGGAAGGTACACCATCGCCGTTTTGAGGCACTTCGGACTGTTTCGGGACACGTCCTCGGTGCAACAAATGCTAGGATGGGTCAGAGCCGCCTCATTTCGTCCTGCGCACTTAAGAGCGCGGGACGCCGCGCATCGCAATGCTCGGCTTTTCCTAGATCGGGACGAGCAAGTCACTGCCGCCCATGGCCGGAGCATGATCGATCCGCTTCGGACAGACGCATCCGCCACATCGGGCGCGAGCATTCGACTATATTTTATAGTTAACGACTCGCCCGCGAACGACGCGAGACCAACAACGCCCCTGCTGCGGCAATGATGATACCGCCCAATTCCAGGATCCAATTGAGCCGGATGCAGAAAAGCGTCTGGCTCAGCGCCCAGTCGACATGATGGAACGACGAAGCGCGCACCAGGATGAAGCAATAAAGAAAAACGAGACCCGCCAAGGTCACGTTTCGAGCGCGCGGCTGGTGCCGCATGACATATGGCAGTGCAGCAAAGAACGCCGCGCCGACGGCCGCGATGACGAAGATGAACAGCGCCTGGAATTCGCGTCGCTGCTCGTACCAGCCATGCGCTTTGGCCCGGTCACGTAGAACTTGCGTGAAGAGCGACTGCAGATCGAGCTGCTTATTGATCCCAAGCAAGACGAGCAGCACCGCCACCGCCAGCCAGAAATGCCGTGGTCGCGGCCCCGCCGAATCGCGGCGCTGCGCCGCGGCGCACAGCAGCGCCGCGCTGAAATAGGCCAGGACGGTGATCCAGCCGATCGCGGTCGGATCGCCGATGCCGGGATGCCAGCGATCGTCCATGCGCTCAGTCCGGAGCGAACGAACCGCGCCCTGCGCGCCACGACCGCGCCAGGCGGAAGATGCGCGGCCCTTCGATCAGGTAGCGCCGCCACAGCCGACGCGGCTGCGAGGCGAGCCGGTGCGCCCATTCCAGTCCGAGTCGCTGTACCAGCCGGGGCGCGCGGCGCTGGCGCCCGACGATGAAGTCGAGCGACGCGCCGACGCACAGCGCTACGCCGCGCGCCTCGGGCAGTGCCGCGATTCGCGCGGCGACGATCTCCTGCTGCGGCGAACCGACCGCGAGCAGGAGAAATCGCGCGCGCGAGTCGCGCCCGAACGCCGCCGCAGCCTCCAGCGCGGCGGGGTCGCGCAGCAATCCCATCGGCGGGACGTGCTGGACGATGTCGAAACCGGGATACTTCTGCCGCAGCGCCGCCACCAGCATCGAGTCGCCGCCGATGATGGCGAGACGGTCGCCGGGCTGCGCGACCTCGTCGAACAGCCGCACCGTCAGATCGCTCCCCGGCGCGACCGGCAGCGTCACGCCGCACCAGCGCGCCAGCCGAGCAAGCACGCGGCTGTCGCACAGGGTCAACGCCGCGCCCTCATACGCACGCCACAGCGCCGCCCCGGTGGGTTCGTCGCGCCCCGCCGCGTCGAGCCGAACGATATGGTCGACGTTGGGCGTCACCACATAAGCGAAGGGAGCCGCCGCGGTCGCCTGCCGCAGCCAGGCGACCGCCGCATCGGTGTCGAGCGGGTCGAACCGCAGCCCGAGGAAGCTACGTGCCGCGTCCGGTTCAGTACGCATTCTTGTCGAACAGGATGTTGGCCACGGTCTGGATGATGATCTTGAGATCGAGCGTGAGCGACCAGTGATCGATGTAATAGCGGTCCAACTCGACGCGGCGCTTGGCGCGCTCGATCGTCTGGATCTCGCCGCGCAGCCCGCGCACCTGCGCCAACCCGGTGATGCCCGGCTTGACGCGGTGGCGCGCGGCATAGCCCTTCACCGCATCGAAGTAATAATGGTCGCCCACCTTCATGTGCGTGGCGTGCGGGCGCGGGCCGACGATCGACATCTCCCCGCGCAACACGTTCCAGATCTGCGGCAGCTCGTCGATGCTGAGCTTGCGGATCAGCCGACCGACGGGCGTGATCCGCGGGTCGCCCTTGCGCGTCCGCTCGGCGCCCGAAACGTCCTGCCGGTCGACGTACATCGACCGGAACTTGTAGACCATGATCTCGCGGTTGTTGAAGCCGAAGCGCGGCTGCTTGAACAAGACAGGACCGCGGCTGGTCGCCTTGATCGCCAGCGCGGTGACGAGCAGCAGCGGCGACAGGAACACCAGCGCCACCGCGGCGATGAACAGATCCTCGGCGTCCTTGAGCAAGGTATCGCCGTCGCGCATCGGGCGCTGCCACAGTGTCAGCACCGGGATCGCGCCGACGAAGTTCACCCGATAGTCCGGTGCCAGCGCGATCGCCTCGCGCGGGATCAGCGAGATGTCGATGGCCACCTCACTGAGCTTGTCGAGGATCAGGTCGAGCCGGTCACGCGTGAGGTCGGCCAGCGCGATCAGCACCTGGTCCACCTCGCCGTCGCGCGCCATCGCCAGCAGCTCGGAGAAGCCGCCGATGAACGGCAGATCCCCGACCGTCTCGTCACGCGATCGGCGCGAATAATCGTCCGCCACGCCGACCAGCAGCAGCTGCGGCAGCGCCTGGAGGTCGAGCATGCGGCAGGTCCGCTCGACGATCTCGGTGTCCGCGCCATACAGCACGACGCGCTGGCGTATCCGCCCGCCGACCGCGAGCCGATGCAGCAGCGCGCGCAGCACGAAGCGGCTGACCAGCAGCGAGCCCACGCAGGAGCCGACGTACCAGAGCGTCAGCCCGCGCGAGAATTCATCGACCAAACCAAATTGCCAGACGATTGCGCTGCTCAGCAGCGCGGCGAAGACATAGTCGAGCGCCACCGCGGCGTCGCTCGAGCGGAGCAGCGCGAGCGACTGGCTGTACACGCCGCGTGACTGCCGGATCAGGAAAAAGGCGACCCCGGCGATGAACGCCGCCGCCGTGTGGACGCCGGGCACCACCGCCAGGCCGACGGAAAACTCGTACAGCAGCAGCGCCGCCGGCATGCTGATCAGCAGGCAGAGCAGATCGACGACGAAGATCAGCGACGGAATCACGTTGGACGTGAACCGCCTCACTCTGGTGGGCCGCACTACCGTCGCCACTCGCTCACGCCTCGCTCTTCCCTTTTCGCGCGAGAATATCTCACCACTGCAACCGTGCTAGTCGCTGCTGCTCTACAAATTGTTGACCCAACTCGTCGAGTTCGTCGCTGCGCCCCGTTGCGGCGAGATATTTTCGCAGCTCACCATAGAGCAGCGGATCGGCGGGAATGTCCTGCAGGCCGCCGCGCAACGCGTTCTCGGCCAGCTGCGGCTGCCCCGCCTGGCGGTAGGCGCGGGCGAGTCGCACCCGATCGTCGGGCGCTCGGGTCTTTTCCGCCACGAGCTTCTGCGCATCGAACACCGCTTGCCGCCCCCGCCCGGTGCGCAGGTACAGATCGGCGCGCGCGCGCAGCGCGACCACGTTGCTCTGATCGAAGGCCAGCACCTGATTGAGCAGCGACTCGGCCTCGCTGTCCCGCCCTCGAGTCGCGCGGATCTGCGCCAGCAAGGCCAGCACCGAAGCGTTGGCGGCGGTCACTGGCGGCTTCGCCAGCGGCGCCACCAGCGACTCGGCGTCGTCGGCCGCGCCGGTCAGCATCAGGAAATAGGCGTAGCGCAGCCGGTCGCGCGGCGCCGCCGCTGCGGCCAGTGTGCGCACGGTCGGCACGCTCCAGTCGCGCGGCTCGTAGCGGCGCCACAGCGCGAGCACGTCCACCAGCGAGTCGCCATAGTCGCCGCCGCGGATCAGCCGCGCGGTCAGCGCCCGCGCTCGGTCGCGCTGGCCGAGCGCGTAGAGCGTCTCGGCATAAGCGACGCGACCCGCCGCATCGTGCGGACGCAGCGCCACCAGCTTCTCGCGCGCCGCGGCGAGCGACGGCAGCCGATTGAAGCGCCGCGCCACCGTCACCATCGTGTCGAGCGCGGCTCCGTCGCGCGGGTGGGCCGCGGTGAAAGCGGTCAGCAGCTTCAGCGACGCGTCGGGATCGCCGCTCGAGGCCAGCGCGCGCGCCTTCAGGATCGTGGCGTTCGAATCGTCGGGGCGGCTGGCAAGCACCGTGTCGGCGCGCTTGAGCGCGGTGTCGAAATCGCGGTCGTGCAGCGCGACGAAGCCGAGCGTGGCCTGTGGCGCCGGGTCGCTCGGCAGCAGCAGCAACACCTGGTTGGCGTAGCGCCGCGCGTCCTCCACCCGTCCGCTCAGCGCGGCGAGGTCGGCGAGTGTCTGGATCACGTTCGCGTTGGAGCGATCGAGCTCGTTGGCGCGGACGAATGCAGCAAAGGCGCCGGCGTAATCGCCCAGGGTCAGCTGCACGCGGCCCAGCGCCGCCCAATATTGCGGATTCGAATCATCGATCGCAACGGCGCGCTGCATCGCCAGCCGGGCAGTCCAGGGATCGTTGCCGGCCAACGCCGCCTCGTACATGCCAGCGTAGCGCGCGGCGCGTTCCTCCGGCGCGCGGCAGGCGGCCAGGGTGAAAAGCATTAACAATAGCGCGGCGCGCCCCGACCGCTTCGTTCGACGCACCAGAATGCTGCACATACTCAACAATCTCGTGCGTACATGGAAAGGAAAATGCGGTAAGGCGGCTGACGCTGCGCCCGTTACTCGATATGGGACGAGCGATCAAATAAACTCGTGGCGCGCGCCGATCGATTTGTGGATCAGGCCTTAGTAGTTGGGGGGTCAAGGGAATGGTGAATAAGCTACTGTCCGGGGCAGCGATGGCCTTGGCGCTGATCGGGGCCGTGCCCGCGTCGGCGCAGTCGGGCGCCGGCGGCTCGGCCGCGGCGCTTGCGGCCTATCGCATCAACCCGGGCGACGAGCTCGACATCTTCGTATGGGGCGAGGAGCGCCTGCAGCGCACCGTCCGGGTTCTGCCCGACGGCACCTTCTCCTTCCCGCTCGTCGGCAAGGTCGACGCGCTCAACGCGCTGCCCAGCGAGATCGAGGCGCGCATCACCAAGGGACTGGAAGGCCAGTATCGCACCGCCGTGCCGCAGGTGACCGTCTCGGTGAAGACGCCGCAGGGGATGCAATTCTCAGTGCTGGGCAAGGTCCGCTCGCCCGGCTCGTTCAACCCCGGTCGCTACGTCAACGTGCTCGAGGCACTCAGCTTCGCCGGCGGCCCGACCGAGTTCGCCTCGCTCGGCAACGTCGTGATCCTGCGCAAGACGCCGAATGGCGCGCAGGCCGTGCGCGTGCGGCTGAGCGATCTGATGCGCGGCTCGACCGACAATCTCTCGAACGATTCGCTGCCGCTGGTGCGCGGCGGCGACACGGTAATCGTCCCGTGAGTGGCGTGAGTCGTCGTCTGCGCGCCGGTGTTGCGCTGCCGCTCGGTGTCGCGCTGGCGGTGCTGCCGTCCGCGCTGGCCGAAGCGCAGACCACGCGCTTCATCGTCGATGGCCAGGCGGGTGTCGGTTACTCCACCAACCCGTTCGTCGTCGACGACAATGATACGGGCAGCGCCTTCACCGAGCTGTCGATCACGCCCCAGCTCGTCCGCCTCGACGAGAAGGGCGAGGCGGCGCTGAGTGCATACTATCGCCGCACCGATTATTTCACGCGCTACGACTCGGCTGACAGCTACGGCGTCGAGGCGCGCGCGCGGCGCCAGCTGAGCCAGACGTTCAACGCGCACGCGGTGGTGAGCTATGACAGTTCGATCATCGGCCAGAGCAGCTATGGGGTGGTCGGCGTGCTCGATCCGTCGCTCCCGCCCGATCTCGGCACGCCCGATATCGCGCTGCTCGGCCTGCGTCAGCGCCAGAAGAGCCTCGTTGCCGCGCTCGGCGCGGACCTGCGGATCAGCACGCGCGACACCGTCAACGGCGAGCTACGCGCCAGCCGGATCAGCTACGCCGACAGCGGTATCCTGACCTCGTCCACCACCAAGTCGGCGACGCTCGGCTGGTCGCACGCGGTGTCGGCGCGCACCAGCGTCGGCCTCCAAGGCTCGGGATCGTGGACCAGCTTCGAGCGCCAGCGTACCTCGGGCGCCTTCTACCAGCCGCAGGTGACGCTGACGCACCAGTTCAGCTCCTCGGTCACGGTGACGGCCGCCCTCGGTGCGTTGTTCATCACCTCGCGCACGCCGCTGGGGACGACGCACTCGACCGGCGTCTCGGGCAATGTCTTCGCGTGCAAGGCGGGGCAGCGCAGCAACACCTGCTTCCGCGCCTATTCGGACGCGCAGCCGACCGGCTTCGGTGACATTTCCAAGCGCCAGGGCGCCGGATTGGACTATTCGTACCAGGTCCGCGAGAATGACGTGGTGCGTGCCTCGGTCGATTACTCGCGCGTGCAGGAAACGTCGAATCTTCTTCAGGCGCGCAACGCCTCCTTCATCACTGGTGGTGCAAGTTACGAACATGGCTTCTCGCGGCGCCTCTTCGGGGGCGTGGCGGGCGGCTATCGTCGAGCAACCGGTGGCGGGCAGGACTGGCCGTCGGACCTCAACGTCAAAGTATTCGTGCGAGCGAGATGGGGCGATACGCAGTGAGTGACGTCGACACGAACGAGGAAGAGGGCGGCGGCGGCTTCTTCGGCTACATCCCCACGATCCTGTGGCAGCGCCGCTGGCTGATCATCATTCCCTTCCTGGTGCTTTCCACCATCGGGGTAGCGCTCGCGCTGCTGCTGCCGCCGACGTACCGCTCGTCGGCGACGCTGCTGGTCGAGTCGCAGGAACTGCCCTCGACGCTGGTCAGCTCGCCGCTGACGACGATCATCGATCAGCGCATCGCCAAGATCCGCGAGCAGGTGCTCAGCCGCGGCGACCTGATCGCGCTGATCGAGCAGAACAATCTGTACGAGAAGGAGCGGCGCTCCAAGCCGCTGTCCGAGATCGTCGAGACGATGCAGAAGGCCACCGCGGTGCAGGCGGTGAGCGGCGATATCGGCCAGGGGCAGCAGGCGCAGAACGGCGGCACCAGCACGATCGCCTTCACGATGAGCTTCGATTACGCTGATCCCGCCAAGGCGCAGGCCGTGATGCAGAGCATCGTCAGCCGCTTCCTCGAGATCGACGCCACCACCATGGCGGCGCAGGCGACCAACACGGTCGATTTCCTCCAGGACCAGTCGCGCAAGCTGCAGGACCAGATCGGCCAGATCGAGGGGCAGATCACCCAGCTCAAGGCGCGCAACGGCCTCGCGCTGTCGTCGGGCGGCATCGTCATGCCCTCGAACAGCAGCGGCTACAGTGCGCAGATCGCGCAGCTCCAGAGCGAGAACCGGGCGCTGCTGGCGCAGTCGCGCAGGTCCGGCGGCAAGGACCCGCTGGTGCAGCAGGCCGAGCAGGCGCTGATCGCGGCGCGCGCGGTCTACAACGAGGGTCACCCCGACGTGATCCGCGCCAAAGCGCGGCTGGCGCAGGCGCAGGAGATCGCCAAGTCGCAGGGCGACACGTCCGACGCCCCGCTGGTGCAAAGTCAGATCCAGGCCAATAATTCGCAGATCGCGCAGCTCGAATCCTATCGCGCCAGCGACAACGCGCGCGCCTCGGCCAGCCTTGCCAACTCCTCGCGTGCGCCGGTGGTGATGGAGCAGGTCAACCAGCTCGAGGCGCGCGCCAGCGGCCTGCGCGACCAGCTCAAGGACATCACCGGGAACGTGCTGCGTGCGCAGAATTCGGCACGGATGGCGCAGGAGCAGAAGGGCGAGCGACTCACCGTGGTCGATCCTCCCGCGGCACCCGACCGCCCGGTCTCGCCCAACCGCCTGATGCTGATCGGCGGCGGCGTCGCCGGCGGCCTCGGCCTCGGCCTGGTGCTCGCGCTCGCGCTCGAGTTCCTGATGCGCCCGATCCGCGGGGTCGACCAGCTCAAGGCGCTCGGGCTCGAGACGCTGACGGTGGTGCCCACCTTCACGCCCGACCTCGCGCCGGGACAGAAGATCCGCCGCTGGCTGCCCGGGCTGCCGTTCCGCCGCAAACCCCGTCTGGCCGCCGAGTCTGGCGGAGCGCTGTGAAGATGACCGACATGCTCAAGGCCATTCCCATGACCAAGCCCGAGATCGCTCCGTTCGCGGGCGAGACCTTCCCCGAGTTCGACCGGAGCGCCGAGTTCGCCTGGTCCACCGCCGAGGCGAAGCAGCGCGGCATCTACGGCTTCGACAGCCGCGACGTGCGCTCGCGCCCGTTCAACATGCTGCGCTCGCGGCTGCTCAAGCTGCAGCGGCACAAGGGCTGGCGGCTGTTCGGCATCGTCTCGGCGACGCCGGCGGTAGGCAAGTCGTTCTGCGCCACCAACCTGGCGGCGGCGCTGTCGCGTACCCCGGGGCTCGACACCTATCTCGTCGACCTCGACCTCCGCCGCGGCTCGATCGCGTACAATTTCGGCATCCCGGTCGAGCGTGGCATGCGCGACTATCTCGAGGGTGACGTCGATTCGCTCGCTGCGTTCGCCTGCCATCCGCAGGGCGAGCGGCTGGTGATCCTGCCGACCGACCGCGCCCCGGCGCACTCGGCCGAGCTGCTCGCCTCGTCGCGGATGGAGCGCACGATCGCATCGATGCGCGCGGTCACCGCGCCCTCGATCTTCCTGTGCGATCTGCCGCCCGTCTTCGCCAACGACGACGCGACGATCGTGACGACCAAGCTCGACGCCTTCATCATGGTGGTCGAGGAAGGTCGCACGACCAAGAAGCAGGTTAAGGACGCGCTTCACGTGCTCGATCAGGCGCCCTGCGCCGGCGTGGTGCTCAACCGCTTCGACGGCGGGCTGCTCGCCGACAGCTATGGCTATGGCTACGGCGCCGGCTATGCGGACTATTATAAGTAAACGGTAGGACTGGTATTGCGGCCCGAGCGATCGGGGCCAGCGGCGCGCGCCCATCGCAACACCTGGGTATCCCGGCCTTGAGCCGGGACCCATCGAGCCGCGCTCGTCCGACTCGTTGTTCGAGCGGAACCGTGGATCCCAGCTCGAGGCCGGGATGACGACGGTCGAGTAGCACAACGACAATAATGCAGCGCTCCGGCGTGCTCCTACGAACGCCGCGGCCCGATGGCACGGGCGCTGAACGCACTCACTTTCGTGTCCGCAGGACCACGCGGACGAGCGGCGGCGTCCCATGACGCCGCCGCCCTCACCTCATTTAGCGGCAGCAGCCGGCGCGCCCGAGCCGGTCGGCGGCGGGGCATAGCCCGGCTGATACTCGATCTTCGCGGTCGAGCGGAGCTGCTTGACCTGATCGTTAAGGCTCTTGTCTTCGTTCTGCTTGCGCAACGCGCCGAGCGCGGCCTTGCGCATGTCGTCCGCCGACATCGCCACCGGCTCGCGCCCGACGATCACGTTGGCGAACAGCTTGCCGCCCGCGGGCAGCACGAACGGCTCGGTCGACGGCAACGCGAGGATGCGCTTAAGCACCTCGGGCGGCACGCTGGCGGTGTCGAGCCGGCCGCTGGTGCGCGTGAACGGGATGTTGAGCTTGGTCAGCGCCGCCGCGACCGCGTCGAGCGAGTGCGCGTCCTTGAGCGGCTCCAGCGACTTGGGATCGCTCGGCGGATCGATCGCGATCTGCTGCAGCGCGAGCACCTGGCGCTGCGCGAAGGCTTGCGGGTTGGCCGCGATGAACTGGTCGATCGCCTTCTGGTCGGGCAGCTTCTGGCTGCCGTTCTGGCGCTCGGCGTTCATCGCGATCAGCAGCTCGTCGGTGAGCCGACGCTGGCGGCTGAGGAACTCCGGCGTCTTGTCGACGCCGTTCTTGCGCGCGTCCTGCGCGAGCAGCCGGCGGCTGATGATATTCTGCAGCAGCTGCGCGCGCACCGCTTTCTGGTCGGCGCCCTGCGGCACATTGGCCTGCTGCAGCTCGGCGTTGAGCTCGCCGATCGAGATCTCGTCCCCGTTGACCACCGCGACCGACTGTCCGGTCGGCTTGCGGTCGCACCCCGCCGCGAGCAGCGCGAGCGAGCTCGCCGCGATTAAAGTCCCACGCCTGAACATCTCAATCCCCTTTTCACTGTTGATGGCCTACCTAGCACAAGCTGCGGATTTGCTGTACCGCTACCGCGTCAAGGATTGGACCGCCGGATGGAAACTGCTTACGATTGGGTGACTTTGGCCATTTTCGCCGGCCTTGTCGTGCTGTTTCTGCAACGATCTGTTTCCAGCGAACGGCAGGACTCGATGCTTGCCTATCTGGCCGGCGCGGTGATCTGCGCGCTCGCCAATTATTTTGGCAATTCGGGTCAGCATCTTCTCGCGATCGCGCTGATCATCGCCAACCTGATCTTCATCCTCCTCGTCCTGAAGCCGATCGACCTGCCCAGCCGCCGCTCGTGAGGCGGCTCAGCCGGCGGCGCTGTCGAGCACGCGGCGCACGTCGGCGGGCACCGCGGCGAACAGCGCACGAGTGAAGGTCGCCAGCGTCGCCATTCCGGCCTCGCGGTCGTGCGTCAGCGTCGAGATCCGCACCAGCATCGCGTCGGGCACGTCGCCGCGCAGGTTGGCGCGCGCGACCGACCAGCGCTGCTGCGCCCAGCTCAGCGGCATGTCGCGGCCGACGCGCGTCCAGTACATCAGCTGTTCGACGCGATTGTCGGCGCTCGCGGTCATCACGGTCGCGTCGAGCGGCCCCCCGGGCAGCGGCACCGAACGGACGGCCTTGTCCGTCAGCGTGAAGCCGCCCGCGGGGTAGCAATATTCCGGACGGTGTACCTGGAGCACGCCGGTCTGGCCGCTGCTCTGCGCCATCAGCAGCATGATCGGCAGCTGGTCCGGCGCCAGATACACGCGCGTGAGCAACTGCGAGTAGAGCAGGTCGGAGAGCTGGTCGGGCGGCGGCGTCACCAACCCGCTTTTCGAGTAGAAGGACCAGGGCCCCACACGCGCCGGGATCAGCGCGTCGAGCTTGCGCTTGCCGAGCAGGTCGATGTGGTTGCCCGGCACCCGCGCCGCGGCGACGCCCGCGGTGAGCAGGAAGGCGCCGCCCAGCAGCGCGCGGCGCCGGTCGAGCAGGCGCGTCTCGGGCAGCGCGGGGCCGCTCGCCTCAGTCATGGCCGTTCCCCAGCGCGCGGCGCAGCGGCGTCGCCAGCGCGTCGATCGCAAAGATGGTGAGCACCGAGACCAGGAACATGACCAGCCCGGCGAAATCGTGCGCGAAGCCCTGCGCCGCCGCGTCACCGAAATAATACGTGATGAGGATCAGCAGGATCACGCGGATGAAGTTGGCGAAGATCGCGATCGGCACGATCGTCAGCATGAGCAGCGCGGCGTAGCGCCAGTTCGCCTGATGCCGCACGTAGATATAGAAGAGACAGATCGCGGTGAGGCTGATGATCGAGTTCAGCCCCGCGCAGGCCGCCGCCACCAGCAGGTCATATTGCGCGATCTGGATCGTCACGCCCGAGCTGCCGATCGGATAGCCGAGCGCGTAGAGCAGGTTCACCGCCTGCTCCGAGATCGCGATCTTGAGCGGCTGGGTGATCACCGCCACTACCTGATCGGGCGGCGGGAAGATGAAGCCGAGGTAGACGATCGGGAACCACAGCTCGCGCAGCACCGCGCCGCCCAGCAGCGCATAGGCCGCCACCAGCAGCGCGCCGTAGAGCGCGAAGCCCTCGATCTCGATGATCCCGGTGATATGCGCCACCAGGTAGAGCAGCAGGCAGACCGGCAGTAGCAGCGCGATCACCACCGCCGAGCCGGGCCGCCGCAGCGGCCATACGCCGGGCACCTCGCGCCAGAGCAGCCAAAGCCCGGTGGCGAGCACCAGCGGACCGTGGCCACCCTGCTCGGTCGACCAGCTGAAGCGTGCGACCGTCAGCATCGTCGGGACTGCCAGCGCGACGCAGCCGATCAGCAGCAGCCAGGCCGAGAGCGACAGCGAGGGGAGACGCGGCGCGGGCCGGCCGCGTGGCCGATCCAGCTGGGCCGCGGTCGACATGGTCGCACTATGCTGACTATTCACCTGTATCAGACTCGACGAGCGGGCACATACCGACGCGGCACCGGCGACCCCTTCCGGCGGACCTGGGCATAAACATCAAACCACCCGCTCGCAACTGACCGGGGCGACCATGCGCTGGCGCTGATTGACGAAAGTGGCACGGTATTAGGCTAACGCGGCGTTTACCGAACACTCACCAGCGACAAGCTAGTGGCCAGCGCGCGCACCGCTGCGCTACAGCCGCGGCCGCGCTCGTTGAGCGGCGTTCAGGGGAATAAGCGAGTGACAGCAGTGGCAGTGATCGCGACCGTCGTCGCCGCCCTCGTCGCGGCGCCGCTGCTGGCGCTCACCGCGGCGTTCGTGATCGAGGTGGTCGCGGGACTGCGCTCACCCGTCTCCCCTGCGCCGGCTGGCGCCACGCCGCGCGCGGTGATCGTAATGCCCGCGCACGACGAGGGGCCGATCATCGCGGCGACGGTCGCGCGCCTGCTTCCCGAGCTGCCGACCGGGTTCGAGCTGCTGGTGGTGGCCGACAATTGCCGCGACGACACCGCCGCGATCGCCGCCGCGGCGGGCGCGAGCGTGACTCGGCGCGACGATCCGACGCGCCGCGGCAAGGGCTATGCGCTGGCGCACGCGCGCGACCAGCTTGCGGCGCGCGCTCCTGGCGACCAGCCCGCAGTGGTGATGGTGCTCGACGCCGACGGCGCCACCGATCGCGCCTCGCTGCTCGCCATGGCGGGGCGCGCGACCGAGCGGCCGGTGCAGGCGACCAACCTGCTCGCCCCCGATCTGACCGCCGCGCCGATGGTGCAGGTCTCCAACTTCGCGTTCGTCATCAAGAATTTGGTGCGGCAGGGCGGACTCGCCCGGCTGGCCGGGCGCGCCAATCTCACCGGCACGGGCATGGCGTTCCCCTGGCCGATCTTCCGCGACGCGCCGCTCGCCACCTCCGACATCGTCGAGGACCTCGCGCTCGGGCTCGACCTTGCCCGCCGCGGCAAGCTGCCGCGCTACGTTCCCGAGGCGACGGTGTGGAGCGCGGCGAGCAGCGCCGAGGGGACGTTGCAGCAGCGCCAGCGCTGGGAGGGCGGCTTCCTCGCCACTTCGCTCACCCGCGCGCTGCCGGCCATGGCGGCGGCGCTGCGTGGGCGCGACGCGCGCGCCCTCTGGGCTGGGCTGAGCCTCGCCATCCCCCCGCTGACGCTGCTGCTGATGCTCGACCTCGCCGCGCTGGTGGTCACCGGCCTGCTCGTACTCGCCGGCGCGTCGCCGTGGCCCGCTGTGCTGCTCGCCGCCGCGCTGACTGCCGCGGCGGTCGCTTTGTGGGTGGCGTGGCGGCGGGTCGGGCGGCCGTTCCTCTCGGCCGGGGCGGCGGCGCGGCTGCCGCTCTACGTGCTGTGGAAGATCCCGCTCTACCTCAAGTTGCTCGGCGGTCGGCCGACGTCCTGGCTGCGCGCGCGCTGATCCAGCGGCGCTCGACCCGCTTGCCGAGTTCGATCATCGGCCGCTCGAAGCGGAAGGTGGAGAGATGCGCGGCGGCGAAGGTGGCGGCGAACAGCAACGGGCGCTTGGCATAGCGCACCAACGTGTCGCCGCTGCCCAGCCAGGTCGCCGCGAACATCGCGTGGAAGACATAGACCGCGTAGGAGACCTCGGCGACGTAGCGCGCCGGCGCCGAGCCGAACACCGCGCGCAGCCATGCCGGCGCGGCGTAGATCGAGCTGCCCACCGTCGCCGCGGCGAGATAGGGGCGCAGGTACATCAGCGCGCCGGCACCCTCGTGGCCGGAGGCGAGCAACAGCGGCAGGAGCAGCAGCGGCAGCACGCGCGGCAGCGACGCGGTCCAGCGCGGTGCGCGCGCGTGCAGCAGCGCCAGCGTCGCACCGGCCAGAATCTCATCGACTCGCTGCCAGGTGAAGATGCTGATCGGCGCGTGTTGCGCCACCCGCGTCAGCGTCACCGCGATGCACAAAGCGGGCAGCAGCCACAGAGCGCGCCGGCTGCCCAGCGCCACCAGCAGCGCGACGCCGACGTAGAATTGCACCTCGACGCACAGGCTCCACAGATGCTCGCCTGCGGGCAGCAGCCGGGTCGGCGGCAGGTTGGCGACGAACAGCAGGTTCGCACCCAGCGACTCAGCCCCGGCGCGGCTCGCCAGCGCCAGGACGATCATCGCGCCCCAGCCGAGCGGCACGATGCGGAACAGCCGGCGAATCAGGAACGGCACGACCTCCGGCCGATGCGACAGGAACTGCGTGATCAGGAAGCCCGACAAAGTGAAGAACAGCGCCATGCCGCTCGCCGCGACCGCGCCGTTGAGCCCCCAGCGATGCGGCCCGAGCGGCAGCAGATGCCCCGCGAGCACCAGCAGGATGCTCAGCGCGCGCCAGCCGTCGAGGATCGGAATGCGCTGCATCAATGGTCCCTTAGTCATTCGCCGCCATGCTTGGCCAGCGTCGACGACGTGATGACGGCTTTGTCTCAAAGCTTCCTTGTCGCCGCGCGGGATCATTGGCACAAGCACGCGCCCGGCGGTCGGTCGGGCGCCGGCCGGCGCTATCAGGGAGTTTCACCGTCTATGTCGCGCAACTATCAGTCGCGGAAGCGCGTGCTCGTCACCGGCGGTGCCGGCTTCCTCGGCTCGCACCTAATCGATCGCCTGCTCGACCGCGGCGACGAAGTGGTGTGCGTCGACAATCTCTTCACCGGTGCCAAGCGCAACATCGACCATCTGCACGGCAACCCGCGCTTCGAGTTTCTGCGCCACGACGTGTGCTTCCCGCTCTACGTCGAGGTGGACGAGATCTACAACCTCGCCTGCCCCGCCTCGCCGATCCACTACCAGTATGATCCGGTGCAGACCACCAAGACCTCGGTGATCGGCGCGATCAACATGCTCGGCCTCGCCAAGCGACTGAAGTGCAAGGTGTTCCAGGCGTCGACCAGCGAGGTCTACGGCGATCCGCACGTCCACCCGCAGAAGGAGGACTATTGGGGCAACGTCAACCCGATCGGGATCCGCTCCTGCTACGACGAGGGCAAGCGCTGCGCCGAGACGTTGTTCTTCGACTATCACCGCCAGATGAATCTGGACGTGAAGGTGGTGCGCATCTTCAACACCTATGGCCCGCGCATGCACCCGGCGGACGGCCGCGTGGTGTCCAACTTCATCATGCAGGCGCTCAAGGGCGAGCCGATCACGCTCTACGGCGACGGCTCGCAGACGCGCAGCTTCTGCTTCGTCGATGATCTGATCGAGGGCTTCCTGCGGCTGATGGATAGCGAGCCGGGCTTCGCCGGGCCGGTCAACATCGGCAACCCCAACGAATTCACCATCCGCGAGCTCGCCGAGCTGGTGATCGAGTTGACCGGCTCGTCCTCGACGCTCGACTATCGCCCGCTGCCCCAGGACGATCCGATGCAGCGCAAGCCCGATATCTCGCTGGCGCAGTCGAAGCTCGGCTGGGAGCCGACGGTGCAGCTGCGCGAGGGGCTGCAGCGCACGATCGACTATTTCCGCGAGTTCGCCGCCTGAGGTGACGGGCGGCGGCGGCCCTGCTTCCTTCGCCGTCATCCCCGCGAAGGCGGGGATCCAGACACGCTGACGCGCCGCTCATCCCGCGAGGTCCGCGCGTCTGGATTCCCGCTGCGCGGGCATGACCAAGGAGGGTGTCGCCGGAGGACCTAGCTCCCGGCTCGCGAGCCCCCCGCCGCCGCCTTACCCCGCCGGCGCGGCGCTGTTGTCGGGTTCCTCTGCCGGAGTCGGCAAATCCATCTCCTTCTGCTCGCGCGCGCGCTCGCGCTCGTCGCTGGTGACGGTGCCGTCATGGTTGGCGTCCTGCTGGTCGAAGCGTGCCAGCATCCACGCGCTCCACTCGTCGTTGGAGATGCGGCCGTCCTTGTCGCGGTCGATCTCGGCGAATCGGTCGGCCAGCCGTTTGGGCAGCTCGTTGGGCGTCAGGTGATCGTCGTGGTTGACGTCGAGCCGGCGGAAGCGGCGTTCGACCACGCCGCCGTAATCGAGCCGCGACATCACGAACGGCGGCACGTAATTGGCCAGTACCGCGGGATCGGCCGCGTCCTCCGCATTCTCCTTCGAGCAGGCGGCGAGCAGCACGGCCCCCGCCACCATCATCTGCCACCGCATGCGCCGCGAAACTCCCGTGTGTGTCAGCCGCGACGCGTCACGCCTCGAGCTCGACGTCCCAGTAGAGCCAGTCGTGCCAGCTTTCATGCAGATAATTCGGCGGGAAGCGGCGCCCGTGCTCCTGCAGCTGCCAGCTGGTCGGGCGGATCGGCTCGATCGCCAGCGGCATATGCGCCTGCCGCGGGGTGCGGCCGCCCTTCTTCAGGTTGCACGGCGCGCAGGCGGTGACGACGTTCTCCCAGGTCGTGCGCCCGCCCTGCGCGCGCGGCACGACGTGATCGAACGTCAGCTCGCGCGCGTTGCTGCCGCAATATTGGCAGGCGAAGGTGTCGCGCAGGAACAGGTTGAACCGCGTGAAGGCGGGGAATTGTGACGGCCGCACGAACTGCTTGAGCGCGATCACCGAGGGCAGCCGGATGACGTGGTTGGGGCTGCGCACCTCGCGATCATAATGCGCGACGATGTCGACGCGATCGAGGAATACCGCCTTCACCGCGGTCTGCCACGGCCAGATGCTGAGGGGGTAATAAGACAGCGGCGTGTAATCGGCGTTCAGCACCAACGTCGGGCAGCTGTCCGGATGCCGGATCAGGTCGGGATGGAACACGCTTGAACGTCTCCCTTACCTCTTACTCGCGCCGGCGCTGTCGCGCAGAGGCGTGACGACATGATGACAGCCCGACTCCGCGGCTTCAAGACTGGTCGCCACCGCGCGGCTGTGGCACGCCACGCGGCTTCGCCTCTCCACCACCGGATGCCGTCCATGCCGACCCCCTCTGCGCGCCTCCGCGCACTTCGCGACCAGCTCGTGCGCGACCAGCTCCATGGGTTCGTCGTGCCGCTCACCGACGAGCATATGAGCGAGTATGTCGGGGACTATGCGCAGCGGCTGGCGTGGCTCACCGGCTTCGAGGGCTCGGCCGGCACGGCGGTGGTGCTGGCGGATGAGGCAGCCGTCTTCACCGACGGCCGGTACACGATCCAGGTGCGCGAACAGGTCTCGGAGGCGGACTGGTCGTTCGTGAGCGTGCCCGAGAGCAATGTCGCCGCCTGGCTGGGCGCGCATGCCCGCGCCGGCATGCGCATCGGCTATGATCCGTGGCTGCACACGCGCGGGTGGGTCGAGGAGGCGCGCGCCGCCCTCACCGGCGTCAGCGCCGAGCTGGTCGCGGTCGAGCGCAACCCGATCGACTCGATCTGGGCCGACCGCCCTGCCCCCTCCCCCGCGCCGCTCGCGGTCCACCCCGAGCGGCTCGCCGGGCGCGGTGCCGCCGCCAAGCGCGCCGACGTCGCCGACTGGCTCGCCGCTGCCGGCGCGGACGCGACCGTGATCACCGCCCTCGATTCGATCGCCTGGCTGCTCAACCTGCGCGGCGCCGATGTCGCGCGTACCCCGGTGGCACTCGCTTACGCGGTGGCGCACGCCGACGGCACCGCCGATCTCTATGTCGCCCCCGGGAAGATGTCCGCCGCGGTGGCCGAGCACCTCGGCAACGCGGTGCGGGTCCATGACCGCGCCGCCTTCGCCGCGTCGCTCGGCTCGCTCGCCGGCAAGCGGGTCGCGATCGACCCGTCGCTGGCGGTCGCGGCGATCGCCGACCGCGTCGAGCGCGCCGGCGGCATTGTGCTGCCGCTGCGCGACCCGACCGTGCTGCCGCGCGCCACCAAGAACGCGACCGAGGTCGCCGGCCATCGCGCCGCCTCGCTGCGCGACGGCGCGGCGCTGACCCGCTTCCTGCGCTGGGTCGCCGACGCGGCATCGCGCGGCGGCGTCACCGAGCTGTCCGCGGCGGAGCGGCTGCTCGCCTTCCGCGCCGAGGGCGGGCTGCTGCGCGACCAGTCGTTCGATGCGATCTCGGCAACCGGGCCGCACGGCGCGATCCCGCATTATCGCGTCACGCCCGAGTCGAGCCTGCCGATCGAGGTGGGACAATTGTACCTGATCGACTCAGGCGGCCAGTATGACGACGGCACCACCGACGTCACCCGCGTGGTGCCGATCGGCTCCCCGAGCGACGAAATGCGCGACCGGTTCACGCGCGTGCTCAAGGGGCATATCGCACTCGCCACCGCAACCTTCCCGCGCGGCACCAACGGCGGCCAGCTCGACTCGCTCGCGCGCCGGCCGCTGTGGGACGCCGGGCTCGACTATGCGCACGGCACCGGCCACGGCGTCGGCAGCTATCTCTCCGTCCATGAGGGGCCGGCGCGCATCGCCAAGCCGAGCTACCCGGGCGGCGGCCCGGCCGAGCCGCTGCTGCCCGGCATGATCCTCTCGAACGAGCCCGGCTATTACAAGGCCGGGGCGTACGGCATCCGCATCGAGAACCTGCTGCTGGTGGTGGAGCGCGAGCTGCCCGACGGTGAGTCGCCGATGCTCGGCTTCGAGACGCTGACGCTGGCACCGATCGATCGCGATCTGATCGAACCCGCGCTCTTGACCGACGCGGAGCTGACGTGGATCAATACGTACCACCACCGCGTGGCGGAAACGCTCGCGCCGGTGCTGGGGGGAGACGACGCGGCATGGCTCGAGGCAAAGTGTACGCGCATCATGCGCTGATCGTGGCGGGTGTGGGCGCGCTGTTCGGCGCGGCGTCGGTGAGTGTCTGGCAGGTGCTGTCGCTCGCCTTCACGCTGGGTCATCGCGCCGCGGGGGGCTGACCGGTGCGTCCGGCCGCGGATCGACGTCCTGACCGGCGCGCGCCTGCGCCTTGCGCCGCCGCAGGTTGAGGCGCAGCTGCTCGGCCAGACGGGCCGCCCGTTCGTCGCGGTCGCTCATGAAAAGCGCGCTAGAGCGAGCGAGGCACCTTGACAATCACCGGCGGCTCGTCTCTTAGGCGCCCTCCGCCCGACGAGGTCGGAAGTGCTGCCGTAGCTCAGTGGTAGAGCGCATCCTTGGTAAGGCTGAGGTCGTGAGTTCAATCCTCACCGGCAGCACCATTTTTCTTCTTCATCTCGACGACTCACCCGGCTGATCCCGCCAAATGCTCGGCAAGGAAGTCGACGAACACGCGTACCCGCGCGGGCAGATGCGCGCCGCCGACGAACACCGCGTGGATCAGCTCGATATCGCCGGGGTTATAATCCTCGAGGAGCGGCACCAACCGCCCGTCGGCGATCTCGCCCTCGACGCTGAACCGCCCGACCCGCGCCACCCCGACACCTGCGGCGGCGAGCTGCCCCAGCGTCTCGCCGTTATTGGCGACGATCCCGCCGTCGACGCACAAGGTGACGTCGCGGCCGTCGCGACGGAACGGCCAGGTCGGCTCGGCGCGACGGAAGCTGAAGTTGAGGCAATTGTGCCCGTGCAGATCCTCGGGCACCGCCGGCGTGCCGTGGCGCGCGAGATACTCGGGCGCGGCGACGATGACGCGGCCGCTTTGCCCCAACTTGCGCGCGGTGAGCGCGCTGTCGGCAAGCGGGCCGAAGCGCACTGCGACGTCGGCCTGCCCCGCCGCGACGTCGACCAACGTGTCGGTCAGCGCGATGTCGATCAGGATATGCGGATAGGCGCGCGCGAAGTCACCGAGCAGCGGGACGACGCACAGCCGCCCGTGCGAGAGCGCCGCCGACACGCGCAGCCGCCCGCGCGGGCTGCCTTGATCGGCGATCTGCTGCTCGGCGTCGTCGAGATCGGCGAGGATGCGACGCGCCGCGAGCAGATAGGCCTGCCCCTCCGCAGTCAGCGTCAGCGCGCGCGTCGAGCGGAGCAGCAGCCGCACCCCGAGCCGCGCCTCGATCCGGTCGACCGCGCGTGCCACCGCGGAGGGGGTCAGCGCCAGAGTGCGGGCGGCGGCGGAGAAACTCCCCGCCTCGACCACGGTGGCGAACAGGGCGAGCGCGCGTGCCCGGTCGCTGCCACCTGTCAGCTTTGCATCCATCGCACAGATCCTTCGTTTATAGCGGCAGTTCTTCTCCTACGCCGCTCGCGCCATCTAACCGCTTCGGAACGGATCGCAAAAGGTGGAGCATGGACTATCGGCAATTGGGCGCATCAGGGCTGCGCGTTCCCGCACTGTCCTTTGGCACCGGCACGTTCGGCGGCAAGGGCCCGCTGTTCGGCGCCTGGGGGCAGAGCGACGCCGCCGAGGCGCGCCGGCTGCTCGACATCTGCCTCGACGCCGGCGTCACCCTGTTCGACACCGCCGACGTCTATTCGGACGGCGCGTCGGAAGAGGTGCTCGGCGCCGCCATCAAGGGCCGGCGCGACGCGGTGCTGGTGTCGACCAAAACCGGCCTGCCGATGGGCGACAGCCCGCAGGACTGGGGCGCCTCGCGTGCGCGGCTGATCCGCGCCGTGGAGGATTCCTTGCGGCGGCTCGGCATCGATCACCTCGATCTGCTCCAGCTCCACGCCTATGACGCGCACACCCCCGCCGAGGAGCTGATGGCGACGCTCGATCGGCTGATCGCCGCGGGCAAGGTCCGCTACGCCGGCGTCTCCAATTATCCCGGCTGGCAGCTGATGAAGGCGCAGGGGATCGCGGATCGCCACGGCTGGCCGCGGCTGGTCGCGCATCAGGTCTATTACTCGCTGATCGGCCGCGCCTATGAGTGGGAGCTGATGCCGCTGGCGCAGGATCAGGGTGTCGGCGCGCTGGTGTGGAGCCCGCTCGGCTGGGGCCGGCTGACCGGGAAGATCGGGCGCGATCGGCCCATACCGGCGGGGAGCCGCCTGCATGAGACCGTGCAGTTCGCGCCGCCGGTCACGGACGAGCATGTCTACGGCGTCGTCGACGCGCTCGAGGCGATCGCCGCCGAGACCGGGCGGACGGTGCCGCAGATCGCGCTCAACTGGCTGTTGCAGCGACCGACGGTCGCCTCGGTGATCCTCGGCGCGCGCGACGAGGCGCAGCTGCGCGACAATCTCGGCGCGGTCGGCTGGGCGCTCAGTCCCGAGCAGATCGCGGCGCTCGACGCCGCCAGCGACCAGCTCCCGCCTTATCCTCACACACCCTACCGCCAGCAGGAGGGCTTCGCCCGCCTCGCGCCGCGGCTGGTCTGAGCGGAGATCCGTCATGAAGTTCAATCCCGGCCTCTTCGCGCTGGCGATCGGTGCTTTCGGCATCGGCGTCACCGAGTTCGCGCCGATGGGCATGCTGCCCGTGATCGCCGCCGACCTGCGCGTCTCGATCCCCTCGGCGGGCCTGCTGGTCAGCGCCTATGCGCTCGGCGTGCTGATCGGCGCGCCGCTGATGACGCTGACCAGCGCGCGGCTCGACCGCCGCACCGTGCTGATCGCGCTGATGGCGATCTTCACGCTCGGCAACGCGCTGTCCGCCGTGGCCGGCGGCTATGCGTGGCTGATGGCGGCGCGGGTGGTCACCGCGTTCAACCACGGTGCCTTCTTCGGCGTCGGCGCGGTGGTCGCGGCCGGGCTGGTGCCGCCGGAGCGGCGTGCCGGCGCGGTCGCGGCGATGTTCACCGGGCTGACTGTGGCGACGATCGGCGGCGTGCCGCTCGCGACCTGGGTCGGCGAGACGATCGGCTGGCGTCCCGCCTTCGCCGGCATCGCCGCGATCGGCGCGGTCGCGATGGTCGCGCTGCGCCTCGCCTTGCCGCCGCTGCCCGCGCCGGCGGGGGCCGACCTCGCCAGCGAGCTGCGCGTGCTCGGCCGCCCGCGCGTGCTGCTTGCGCTGGCGCTCACCACGCTCGGCTTCGGCGGGGTGTTCACCGTCTTCACCTATATCGTGCCGATCCTGCGCGATGTCGCGCACGCCTCGACCGCGATGGTCACCGTGTCGCTGATGCTGTTCGGCATTGGCGCGACGATCGGCAACACGCTCGGCGGCCGGCTCGCCGACCGCTCGGTGACGCGCGCGCTCGCCGCCATGCTCGCGCTGCTGACGCTGGTGATGCTCGCCTTCGCCTGGCTGATGCACGCGCCGCTCGCCGCCAGCGCCGCGATCCTCGTCTGGGGCATCGCCAGCTTCGCGACGGTGCCGCCGCTCCAGATGCAGGTGATGGCCGCCGCGGGCGAGGCGCCCAACCTCGCCTCGGCGATGAACATCGGCGCCTTCAACCTCGGCAATGCGATCGGCGCGGCGCTCGGCGGCGGGGTGATCGCCGCCGGGCTCGGCCTGCCCGCGGTGTCGCTGGCGGGCGCGGCGATGGCGGCGGCGGCGCTCGCGCTGCTGCTGGTGGCGGCGCGTCAGCCGCGCGGCATCACCTCCGCCGCGTGAAGCACGCGGACGTGCGCGAGCTTGTCGGGGTTGCGCGCGATGTAGACGGCGGCGATCCGGCCGTCGCGCAGTTCGAGCGCAGTGGTCTGCACCACGCCACCGCGTTCACGGCTGACATGACCGGGCAGCCCGTCGATCCAGGTCATCGCGAGCAGTTCCGGCGGCGTGTCGCGGTGCTTGCGCGCCAACCCGGCATACAGCCGCCGCACGCGATCCACGCCGCGGATGACGTTGCGGAGCGCGAGCACGCGCCCCCCCCGTCGGCGTGGATCGCGACGTCGGCGGCGAGCAGCCGCGCCAGCGCCGCGCTCCGAGAAGGCAGCTGCCAGCGCGGCATAGGCATCGTCGGGAGCACGGCTCTCGGGCAACCGGGTCAGCGCCTCGGCCCAGCCGAGCGCGGCGCGCTCCCGGTCCTCGGGTGCGAGTGCGTGCGGGTCGCGGATACGGGGTGGCATCGTCGGTCTCCTGGCGCGCTCCGTCGCGCGCGCGTCGATAGACGAGGCAGGCCGGTCCGGAGTGACATCGGGATCGCGCCTGTTCGTGATCCGTGGCGACGCACCCGCGGGTTTGTGGCAGAGCGCGGCGATGGTCCAGCGCGTGCATATCCTCGTCGACGCCGACGCCTGCCCCGTGAAGGAGGAAATCTACCGGGTCGCTTACCGGCTCAAGGTGCCTGTGGCGATCGTCAGCAACGCGCACCTGCGCGTCCCCGTCCACCCGCTGATCGAGCGGGTGACGGTGAGCGACATGTTCGACGCGGCGGACGATTGGATCGCCGAGCACACCGACGCGGGCGCGATCGTCGTCACCGCCGACATCCTGCTTGCCGACCGCGCGCTCAAGGGCGGCGCAGCGGCGGTGATCGGTCCCAACGGGCGTCCGTTCACCGCCAGTTCGATCGGCAGCGCGGTGGCGGTGCGCGCGATCATGAGCGATCTGCGCGCGGGCGGCGACCGCGTCGGCGGTCCGCCGCCCTTCGCCAAGGAGGATCGCTCCCGCTTCCTCTCCGCGCTCGACGAGGCGATCCAGCGCGCCCGCCGGTGGATCGGCTAAAGACCGGACATCACGGGAGATTGCGCCGCGACGCGCGCTGACGCAGTCTCGCCGCAGCGACGCCTCCCGCGTCGCGCGGCACCCGCCCCGGCGCCGATCGTCCCAGCGGAATCCTGAACCCATGCCGATCCGTCCTGCGCGTCGCCTTGCTCTCCTGCTCGCCGCCTCCACCCTCGCCACCCCTGCGCTCGCAGCGCCGAAGCTCGACGGCGCGATCGGCGAACATGCGGTGCTCCAGCGCGACCGCCCGATCGACGTGCGCGGCACCGCGGCGCCGGGCGAGACGTTGATGATCAGCCTCGCGGGTCACAGCGTGAGCGCTACTGCGGCGCGTGACGGTCGCTTCACCGCGCGCCTACCGGCTCTGCCCGCGGGCGGCCCTTATGAGTTGACCGTGGCCGCACCGAGCGGCGCGACGCTGCTGGGCGACCTCCTGATCGGCGACGTCTTCCTCTGCTCCGGCCAGAGCAACATGGAGCTGACCGTCGACGACGCGCAGACCTTGTTCGCCGACGCGCACCCACCGCTTGACCCGCAGCTCCGGCTGCTGACGATCGCCAAGAACGCCAGCGTTACGCCGCTCGACCGCCTCGGCACGCCGCCGCGCTGGCAGGCGGCGGGACCGGACTCGGTCGGCAGCTTCTCGGCCGCGTGCTTCTACATGGTGCAGTCGCTGCGGCGGACGCAGAAGGTGCCGATCGGCGCGATCCACTCGAGCTGGGGCGGGTCACGGATCAGCGCCTGGATGAGCGACGCCGCGCTGCGCGCCGGCGGCCAGGCGGACGCCGCGACGCTGATCGCGCTCTACGCCCGCGATCCCGCCACCGCGGTGCGCCGCGCGATCGGCCAGTGGGAAGAATGGTGGCGCGGCGCCAGCGGCGACGCGCGCGGCAAGGAGCCCTGGCAGCCCGAGGCCGCGCTCGACTGGCGCGCGGTGCCGGCGCTCACCAACTTCGAAACCTGGGGCGTGCCCGAGCTGGCCGATTACAACGGCATGATCTGGTACCAGAAGGCGGCCGAGCTCACGCCGGCGCAGGCGCGCGGCGCAGCGACGCTGTCGCTCGGTGTCGTCGACGACGCCGACACCACCTGGATCAACGGCGTCGGCGTCGGCTCGAGCAGCCTCGCGTCGCAGCCGCGCGTCTACGCGCTGCCCGCGGGCACGCTGCGCGCGGGGCGCAACGTGATCACCGTCAACGATGATGACGTCTATGCGCTGGGCGGGATGACCGGGCCGACCGAGCGGATGCGGCTGACCTTCGCCGACGGCAGCAGCGTCCCGCTCGATGGCGGCTGGCGCTATGCCGTGGCCAAGCGGGTCGCCGGCGGCGCGCCGCGCGTGCCGTGGGACGACATCAACGGCGCGGGTACGCTCGACAACGCGATGATCGCCCCGCTCGCGCCGCTCCAGCTCGCCGGCATCGCCTGGTACCAGGGCGAATCGGACACCGGCCTGCCCGGCTATGACAAGCGCCTCGCCGCGTTGATCGCCGACTGGCGCCGCCGCATGGGCACGCCCGAGACGGGCTTCGCGGTGGTGCAACTCGCCGATTATGGCACGCGCGCCAAGGCGCCGGCGGAGAGCGGCTGGGGCATGGTGCGCGACGCGCAGCGCCGCGTCACCGCGGCCGACCCGCACGCCGGGATGGCAGTGGCGCTCGACCTGGGCGACGCGCTCGACATCCACCCTGGCGAGAAGCGCGAGGTCGGGCTGCGGCTCGCGCGCGCGATGCAGGCGGCACGCTACGGCGAGCCGGTCGCGCCGGCGGGGCCCGCGATCGCGGGGGCGAAGCGCGGCGCCGACGGCGGCGCGGTGCTGCGCTTCACCGGGGCGACGGGGACGCTCAGCGCGCGCGGCGCGGCGCAGGCGATCGGCTTCGAGCTGTGCGGTGCGGCGGCGGGATCGTGCCGCTTCGCCGCGGGGACGGTCGCGGGCGACATGGTGACGCTGGCGGGCGACGGGCAACCGGTGACGCACGTCCGCTATGCCTGGGCCGAGACGCCGGTGGTGAACCTGTTCGACGAGGCGCAGCTGCCGGTCGGGACCTTCGACGTGCCGGTGGAGTGAGCGGGTGGGCCTCGGAAAAGGCGGGTACATGGTCCGGCACGACGAACGGGACGCTGGATAAGCTCACCCCTCCCCTGAAGGGGAGGGGCTCACTGGATCGCCGTAAGACTCCGCTCGCTACGGCCGCGCGCCCGCCGCCACCGGCGACAGCGTGAACGAGTCCACGTCCACCCACCCCTTGCTCTCGCCGGGCGCGTAGCAGAACAAGGCAAACTGCTCGCCCTGGAAGGTGCCGGTGCGCCAGGCGAAGCGCAGCGGGAAGTCGCCGCCGAGCCCGCGCCAGCGACGCCCGTCCTCGCTGTACGCGACACGACCGATAGAGGCGCGGAAGTCCATCTCGGTACGCAGCCACAGCCGAGCGCTCGCGAGCGGCACGGTGGCGCGAGTCTCGGTACGCGCGCCTTCGATCTGGTCCTCGGTCACCTCCATCGCCAGCGACGCGCGCCGGTCCGGCTCGCGCGTGACGGTGAGATTGGCGCTCACCTGGCCGAGCGTACCGAAGCCGCAGCGGTCCCCCGGCGCGAGATGCGCCAAGTCGAGCACCACCTCGCCGCGGCTTGCCGGGCCCTGCCCCTTCTGCGTCAGCGTGTTACGCGCCTCCCAGAAGCGTGACGCGCGCGTCGGCCGCAGCCGCAGCCAGCCCGGCCGCTCGGTCAGCGACCAGCGGCGGTCGTCCGGGTTCTGGTTCCACTGCCACTGCACGCCCAGCGTCGGGCGGTCGAACGTGTCCGACGAGGGCGGCTCGACGACGGCGCCGCCGGGGATCGGCTTGCGTGCGCGCGCGGGAACGCGATCGGGCGCATCGGGCGTGCCCCAGACGGGCCAGTCGTCCTTCCAGAACACGGGCGAGACGTTCGTCATCCGCCCGATCGCGCCGCTGTCCTCCATCACGAAGCCGAACCAGCCGCCGTCGGGCAGGTCGACCAACGCGCCCTGATGGCCGCCGCTGCTATCGTCGATCTGGTCGCGCGTCTCCCACGGCCCGAACAGGCTGTGCGAGCGCGACACGCTCAGCGCCAAGCGCGGCGGCAGCGCGTTGAAGAGGTAGTAATAGTCGCCGCGCCGGATCAGCTTCGAGCCTTCCGCGCCCTTGATATAATGGATCTTGCGCGCGTCGGTGACCTTGGAGAGCGTGCGGTCGAGCGTCAGCAGCGTGATCGTACCGTCGGCGGTGGTCGCGGTCGCGAGATAGGCGCGGCCGTCGGGCTCGATGAACAGCCCGGGATCGAACGCCTCGCGGTCCAGCTCGTGGTAGCGCCACGGGCCGCGGATGCTCTTGGCGTAATAGATCCGCGTCTTCTGCCCCACCGGAGTGATCGCGAGATAGAAGGTGCCGTCATGGTGGCGCAGGCTCGCGGCATACAGCCCCTTGCGATAGGCGTTGCCGCCGACGAGATCGTAGCGTGGGTCGCCGTCGAGCTTCGTCGCGACATGGGTCGCGATCGTCCAATTGATCAGGTCGCGGCTGTGCAGGATCGTGATCCCGGGCACGTTCACGAAGGTGGTCGAGACGAAATAATAGTCGCTCCCGACGCGGATCACGTCGGGGTCGGGATAATCGGCGTAGAGCACGGGGTTGCGGTAGGTGCCGTCACCCTGGTCGGCGCGCCACACCTGCGCGGTCGCGGCACCCGAGACGGCAAGCAGCAGCGCCGCCAGCGCGCGCCGCCTCACGGGAAGACCAAAGCGCGCGAGAAGAACGGGATCACCTGTTCCTGCACGCGCGTCGCCACGCCGCTGACATGGTCGCCGGGGTAGATCGCGAAATCGTGCCTGACGCCATAGCGGTCGAGCGCGGCGTGGAGCGCCTGCGCGTCGTCCTTCAGCCCGTCGCGGTCGCCGACGTCGAGCCCGATCGCGCGATACTGGCGCAGGTTGCCGACATATTGGTCGAGCATCGCCAGCGGCGCGTTGGCCGCCCAGCGCGCCACCACCTCGGCGCGCGGCCGGCCGTTCTCGGTCGGCAGGTCCAGGAAAAGCGGCGGCTTGGTCGGGTTGGGCGACCAGGCTGCGGCCGCGGCGAGCTGCGCGCGCTGGCCCCAGGTCAGCATCGCCGAATCGGCGGGCGAGCGCAGCGCGGCGACGGTCTTCTCGTCGGCCGCCGCGTCCCCGCCGGGCGTGCGCGCGGACAGGCAGCACGGGCTCATCATGTACAGCGCGCCGAACGTCGCCGGATGCTTCATCCCGATTCGCGCGGTGCCGTATCCCCCCATCGAGTGGCCGGCGAGCCCACGGCTGTTCCGGTCGGCGACGGTGCGATAATGCGAGTCGACGTAGCCGACGAGATCGCGCGCGACGAAGGTCTCGAAGTCGCCCGTCGTCACCGAGCTGGAGTACATCGAGCCGTTGTGCGCGGTCTTGCTGTCCGGGAGCACGACGATCATCTCGCGCGCGCCCTGCGCGAAGGCACCCTCGATCGTCTGCGGCACGTGGATCTCGCGGGTCCATTGCTCCGCCCCGATCGAATAGCCGTGCAGCGCATAGACCACCGGGTAGCGCCTCCTGGGGCTGGTCTTGTAGCTCGGGGGCAGCACGACCAGCACAATGCGGTCGGCGCTGTCTCCCTCGAGGCTGGCTTCGAGCGAGCGGCCGTGCACCGTGATCCGCTCGACCGTCGCTGACTTCGCGCCGGCAACGGCGGGTGGTGCGGGCGTGGAGACCTGAGCCGGCGCGGCGGACCCCAGCATTGCGCTCGCGATCACCGCGACGACGCACCATGATCGATTGATCCTCATCCGCCCTCTCCTGTTACCGCTATCTGCCACTGGCGCGCGGTTTGCTCGGGGCAAGAGTAAGTAGTTGAATGATCATCCGTCAATGCCGCCAGCTTGATGTACGGCATATGGCAGTCATCGATGTTAGCGCTATACATGCGCTGCGCCCGGCGGCGAACGACCGGGTACGGAGGACGAGGATGAGCAAAGCGCGTATCGGCATCGGCCTATCAGTCATCGCCTTGCTGCTGGCGAGCGCGGCGCCGGCGCAACCGCGTCGCGCGGCGCCGCCCACAAGCGAGCTGACGCTCAACAAGAGCGGCTATTACGAGTCGCCCGGCACCAACGTACTGGTCTTTTCCAATTGGTACGACGGGCTGTTCGCCGACTCCAAGATCAGTGGCGTCGAGATCATCCAGCAGGACGAGCGGATCGCCACCAACGGCGACGTCCGCCTCGCCGCGACGCCAGGCCAATGGGACCCGACCGCGCGCTTCGTCGGGCGCGAGGTCGACCAGCGCAGCGGGGCCATCACGGTGACGCTGGAATATCCTGACCAGCACTGGCGTTACCGGATCCGCTCGGAGAAAGCGGGCGGCGGCGTGAAGGTCTCGGTGCTGCTCGACCAGCCGGTGCCCGAGGCGCTGGCGGGCCGCGCCGGCTTCAATCTCGAATTCCTGCCCGCCGCCTACTTCCATCACGGCTATCTCGCCGACGACCGCACCGGCACCTTCCCGCTCTACCCCGCCGACGCGATGACGCGCACGCCCGAGCGCAACGCAGCGAGCGGCCGGGCCGAAGGCCCGGGCGCCGAGCCGCAGCCGATCGCCGCGGCACGCCGCTTCGTGCTCGCGCCCGAGGACGCGACGCGGCGCGTGACGATCGAGTCGAGCGAGCCCGTGGAACTCTACGACGGGCGCAACCAGGCGCAGAACGGCTGGTTCGTGCTTCGCTCGTTGCTGCCGACGGGGAAGACCGGCGCGGTGCTCGAATGGACGGTGCGCCCGACCAGCGTGCCGGGATGGCGCCGCGCGCCGGTGATCGCGCACTCGCAGCTCGGCTATGCGCCGGGCGGGCGCAAGGTGGCGACGATCGAGCTCGACCGCGCCGACACGCGCGCGCTGACGCCGCGGCTGCTGCGCGTCGGTGGCGACGGCGCGATGACGCCGGTGACGATCCCCGCGGCGACACGCTGGGGCGACTATCTGCGCTATTCCTATCTGCGGCTCGACTTCAGCGCGGTGCGCCAGCCGGGGCTCTACGTGCTCGAGTACGGCACCACCCGCACCGCGCCGTTCCGCATCGCCAATGACGTCTATGCGAGCGCCTGGCACCCGACGCTCGACGTCTATTTTCCGGTGGCGATGGATCATATGTACGTCAACGAGGGCTATCGCGTGTGGCACGGCGAGGCGCACCGTGACGACGCGCGCCAGGCACCGATCAACCACGAGCATATCGACCTCTACGCGCAAGGCCCGACCACCGACAGCAAGTACAAGCCGGGCGAGCACATTCCCGGGCTCAACACCGGCGGCTGGTTCGACGCGGGCGACTTCGACATCCGCACCCAGTCGCAATATCAGGTGATCCGCTCGATGGTGGACAGCTGGGAACGCTGGCGCCCGACGCGCGACACCACCGCGGTGGACGAGGCGCGCCGCCGCACCGAGATGCACGTGCCCGACGGCACGCCCGACCTGCTCCAGCAGATCGCGCACGGCACGCGCCAGCTGGTGGCGCAATTCGACGCGGTCGGCCACGCCATTCACGGCATCGTCGAGCCCGACGTCGCGCAATATACGCACCTCGGCGACGCCTCGACCAAGACCGACGGGCTGATCTACGACCCCGCGCTGACGCTCGACGAGGAGAAGGGTGGCCGCAGTGGCATGCCTGACGATCGCTGGGCGTTCACCACCAAGGCCTCCGCGCTCAACTACGGGTCGATCGCCGGGTTGGCGGCGGCATCGCGCGCGCTGCAGAGCTCGGATCCGGCGCTGGCCAAGCGTGCGCTCGCGCTCGCCACCGCGACCTGGGCGGAGGAGCAGTCGCACCCGCCCGACCTCTACCAGCACGGCAACACCACCGGCGGTCCGCTCGATATGGAACGCTTCTCTGCCGCGGTCGAGCTGCTGCGCGCCACGCGCGATCCGCGCTACGTCGCCGCGGTCGAAGCGCTTTATCTCGGGGTGGAGAAGAGGTTCGCGCCGAGCCTGCGCGACGCGGTCGCCGCGATCCCCTTCATGCCCGCCCCATACCGACAGCGGCTGATCCCGGCGGTCCGCGCCTATGCGGCGGAGGCAGACAAGGCCGCGACCGCCAACCCGTTCGGCGTGCCGATCACCACGGGTGGCTGGGCCGGCAGCGGCACCGTGATGGGCTATGCGCTCAACGCCTATGCGCTGCACAAGGCATTCCCCGAGATCGTCCCCGCCGACGCGGTCTTCCGCGGCGCCGAGTTCGTGCTCGGTCACCATCCCGGCTCGGACCGCTCGTTTGTCTCGGGCGTGGGGACGCTGTCGAAGGAGGTCGCCTATGGCAACAACCGTGCCGACTTCTCCTTCATCGCCGGCGGCGTCGTCCCCGGCGTGCTGGTGATCAAGCCCGACTTCCCCGAGAACCACGAGGACTGGCCGTTCTTCTGGGGCGAGAACGAATATGTCATTCCCGAGGGCGCAATGTGGATCGAGCTGGCGCAGGCGGTCGACGAGCTCGCGCGCGCGCGGCGGTAAGGCGCCCTACACCGCCGTCCCGCTCGCCGCGGGCGCGGACGCGGGGACGCGGCGGCGCGATCCCGCGAGCACGGAGGCGGCGAGTAGCGGCAACAGCCAGATGACGCGGCTCTGATAGCGGTCGTGCGGCTTGGAGAAGGCGCCGCACACCGCGGCGTTGAGCAGGATGCCCGCGAGCACGATCGCGACATAGCCGCGCGTGGCCGCCGGCATCGTATCACGCCGTGCCGCGCCGAGCGCGAGCAGGGCGGCGAGCGCGAGCAGGGTCACGGGCGCCGCCAGCAGATTGTAATAACCGCTCGGGAACTCGCCCGCGGCGGCGCGGGTGGAGTCGAACGTGGCGCGCACCGCCGGGGGCAGCTTGTCGCGGTTGATCCCGCCGAGCCGCGCGTCAGCGATATCGTCCACCTGCCAGCGCAGCAGCTGCCCGCCGATGTTGCGCAGCGAGGCACCGATTACCGCCATGGGCTGGTCGGCCAGCACCGCGAGCACGAAGCCGCGCTCCTCGGCGGCAACGCGGCGCCGATCCTCGGCTGGCATGCCCATGAAGCTGCCACGGCCGCTCGCCCACAGGAAGGAGTCGCTGTCCGCGGGAATGGAGTCGCGATATTGGCAGAGCGTCAGCGTCGACCCGTTGACGCAGGCGCGCTCGAGATAGTCGCGCCCCGGCCCGTCGGCGATCAGCCGCGCCGCCACGAACGGCGGTCGCACCGGCGGATAGCCGGTCATCTTGCGCACCGCCCCGCCGAAGGCGGCCTCGCCACCGGCGCCGACCAGCAGCGCCAGCGCGATCGGGGCGAGGCACAGGGCGGTGCGCGTTCCCAGCCGCCACAGCAGCAGCACGCCGACCAGCAGGCCGATCACGAGCAGGTTGCCGCTGTGGAACAGCGCCGCGGCGGCGAGCAGCAGCGACCAGAAGGCGCGCTCGCCGCGCTTCATCGCGCGCCAGTAGAGCGCGATCTGCGCACTCGCCAGGATGGCGAGCGGCGCGAAGATGTCGGGCATCAGCAGCGCCACCTGGAGCCCGACGCTGGTCACGAGCGCCACGGCGAGCACCGGCCACAGGCGCTCTGGCGACTCGAGCCGGCCGGCGACGCGGCGCGCGGCGAGCAGCGCCGCGGTGGCGGTCACCAGCGCCTGGACGATCACCACCCACCAGAAGCTGCCGAGCCAGTCGGCAGCGTAGAGCAACGCGCCATAATAGACCGAGCGGCCTGACAGCACGACCGGGAAATTACCCGCCGGCGTCGTCGCCGGCACCGTCCGCTCGTCGCTCCCGGATGACGGCGCCGCTGCCGGCGCCGGCGCCGCGCTGGCCGCGAGCGCGCGCTTGGCATCGTCCGACCAGGCCGAGCTGTGCCCCGTCGCCGCGACCACGGCGGCGTCGACGCCACGGATATAGGTGGTCGTGTCGGGGAATTGCAGCACGCCACGGTTCACCGCCGCCGGCAACAGCAGCAACAGCGCGAGCAGCGCGATGAGGCCGGCGAGAACGCCCCGACCCTGCATATGTCCCCCTGATTGCCCGCTAACCGCTTAGCTCTTCGGGGGTAGCAGGGTCCAGCGGTGATCGGTGCCTGGAACGGGACGGTTCACTCGCGCGCGAAGACCTGCATGCTCTTCGGTACCTCGACGTCGCGCGCGCCCGTGGCGATCCGATAGGCCGCCTCGACCGCGCGGCTCAGCGCGGCGGTGGCGAAGGGCTTGCCGACGCAACCGATGATCAGCGGGTGATCCGCCGCGCTCGGGCAGTTGCCGCTGACGTACAAACACGGCACCCCGCGCGCCGACAGCTCGCGCGCTACGGTGAGGCCGCTGTCATTCTCCGCCAGCCGCACGTCGCATAAAGCGAGATCGATCGTCTCGCGCGCGGCGATCGCCAGCGCCTCGCTCGCGCTCTCCGCCACGCCGACGACGAGGTGGCCCGCCATGGTCAGCGCGTCCTCGACGAGCATCGCGATGATCGCCTCGTCCTCGACCACGAGCAGACGGAGCGAGCGGGTATCGGTGTCAGCCTGCATGAGCGAGTGGGAACCTCAAGTGGATCGCGCCGGCTTCCTCGTAGAGGCTGGCGTTGAGCTGGCGCAGCAATGAGCTGGCGAGCCGGTCGAGCGGCGGCGCGGCCGCCGGCTCCGCGGCGACGGTGATCCGCGCCTCCAGCGTGGCGGCACCGCGCGCGACCGCGACGCGAGCGCCGGCACCATCGCGGCGATCTAACAGGGCGTGGACCAGAAGCGAAAAGGCGACGGCCTGCTCGATCGGGATCATCACCCGCTCCGCCGCCTCGACCCGCCCGTCACCGCCGGTGGTGAGCTCGACCGCGCCGTGCAGGATCTCGACCGCATCGACCGCGAGCGAGGCGCCGTCGGCCTGGTAGAGCGGGCGGTGCGCCAGCGCGATCAGCTCGAGCCGCTCAGCGACGGTGGTCAGCGCCGGCGGCACCGGCTCGACGCCGCGCAGCTCGTTGCGCACCACCCCGACCGCCATCTGCAGATTGTTGCGGACGCGGTGGTTGAGCTCGGCGAGCAGTCGATCGCGCTCGGCGATGTTGCAGCGCAGCTCTTCCTCGTGGCGCAGCCGCAGCTTCGCCAGCGCGACATAGTGGCACAGCGTGTGGAGCAGCTGCAGCTCTTCGGCGGTGAAACACGGGCTGTCGCGGCGCCCGAAACCGAGCGTGCCAAGCAGCCGCTCGCCGTCGAGCAGCGGCGTGCAGGCATAACAGTCGAGCCCGATCGAGCGGACGAACGCCAGCTGCGGCGAGTCGGAGCGCTGCACCCCCTTGGCGTGGATGCGGCGACGCTCCAGCGCGGCACAGCCGCACACCGCTTCGCCCAGCCGCAGCTCGGCGCCGTCATGCGCCTGCTGCTCCGTCAGCCCGGCATAGGCCTCGAGCCGCAGCAGGCCGCCGTCGTGGCGGTAGTTGAAGAAGACGTCGAGCCGCAGCTCGGCGCGGACCAGCGCGAACAGCTCGTCCACCATCCGCGCCGGATCGGTCGCGGCGAGCAGCCGGTCGGCCGCCTCCGCGGCGAGCGCGAGGTAGCGGCGCGACAGGTCCAGCGTCGCCGCGGCGTCGTCGACGGGATACGTGGGTGGGCGCTCGCGCTCGACCTCCGACATGGCGGCTGGTTACCCCCCACGTGTGAAAATTTACAGGGCCAATCCACTTGCTTAAGTGAATTCCGCGCAGGCCACTGACCTACATCGGCGAAGCGTAGAGCGCGTGATGGGTCAGGATGTACAAGGTACGACGCCCGGCGCCGCCGATCAGCAGCTGAAGTGGCCGCTCGGGTACGTCGATCCGCTTGGTCTCGCTGCCGTCGGGCGCGTAGACGAAGACCTGGCCGTTGGCGACGTAGAGGTTGCCGGCGTCGTCGCGCGCGACGCTCTCGCCGCCGCGCTCGGCCACCACCTTGAGGTCGGTCACTTGCCCGCCCGCGCCGACGAGGCCGCTGTAGGTGCGGTTCTCCGAGGCGTTGGTCAGCATTACCCGGCTGCCCGGCGCCGCCCCAACGAGCCCATAGGAGTCGAGCGTGTCGGACCAGCGCCAGCCACTGTGATCGTCCGGCCCCTGGTTCCAGACGCGAAAGGCAGGGAGCACCAGCGAGCCGTCGGGCGAGACATATTCCTGCGGCTTGGCCTCGCCCATCTTGCTGGTGAAGAAGGCGGCGATCGGCGGGAACTCGTAGGTTTTCGGGTCGATCCGGTCGGCGAACTCACCGTTGGCCCAGACGTTGACCGGCAGCAGCAAGGCGGCGCCGGGATGCGCACGCGCCGCGGTCGGCGCGATGACGCGCACGTCCTCGGGCTTGGCGGGATCGATGCTGTAGACCGTGCCGTCGCGCCCCGCCGAGGACTGGACGAGCAGGTCGCCCGATCGCGCGACCGCCAGGTTGACGGGATCGAGCGGAGCCTGCGCCACGGTCGACAGACCTTCCTCGCGCGACCAGCCGTGGATGCGGTGGAAGAAGCGATCGATGAAGTAGAGCTTGCCGGCCTTGTCCACCGCGCCACCCGCGATCGAGTAGAAGCCGTCGGCCAGCTTCTCGATCCCCGGTGACACCGGCACCGCGGAGGCGGTCGCCGCGCTGGCCGCGACGGCGGGCACGTCGAGCCGCGCGAACTCGCGCTCGCGCACCTCCTGCTGGCGCGTCATGTCCTTGATGGCGTTCTCGAAGGGGAATTTGCTCGCGCGCAGATAGGTGCCGCAGCCCTTGGCGTCGCAGCTGGCGAAGCCGCTCTCCGCATTGACGTGGACGTTGCGGAAGCGGACGTCGCCCGACTGATACAGCTTCACCGCCGCGTCCATCGGCTTGATCGTCCGCGTCACGCGATAGCCGTGATAATTGGCGAAGAGGATGTTGCGCGAGCGGTGAATCTCGGTCGAGACCGCGTTGACGCCGTCGCGCACCTCCTGCTCGGTCTGCGGCGCGAGAAACTCCCAATTCTCGACATGATCGAGCACGATCTCGGCGCGATAATGATGCTCGGCGGAGAGCTCGTAGACGTGCCCCGGGGTCGTCGTGTCGGAGACGTAGAAGCCCGCCGACGCCAGGGTGTTGGGCGACCAGATCGCGGCGAAGGTGCCGCCGCCCCCGTCGGTGACCCAGATGCTCGGATGCTGGCCGTCCTGACGCGCCTGCGGGTCGTTCGGCTTGATCGCGCTGCCCTTGGTCAGCACCGTCCCGCCGCCGCCCTGGATCTTGACGTCATTGACCATCGAGGCGGCGCCGGCGCGCCACAGCAGAGCGGTCGCGCGCGGGTTGACGCTGCCGGTCCACAGCCCGATGCCGTGGACGATCGCCCTGCCGCCCTTCGCGCTCTCCAGCAGCGCACGCGCGCCGCCGACACCTGCGTAATTGGGCGCGTTGTCGGGCAGATAGAGATGCGTCAGGCTCGGGTGCAGCGCGATCAGCACGCTGTCGGGACGAAGCTTGAGCGTATCGGTGACGCGGTAGCGCCCCATCGGCAGGTAGAGCACGCGATGCGTGTCGATCGCGCGCTGCAGCGCCGCGGTGTCGTCGGTGGCGTCGTCACCCTTGACGCCGAGCGTGCGCACGTTGACCCACTGGCTGACCGGCGGCAGCGCCGCGATCGCCGGCGCCGGCGCGCGCGGCGCGCTGGTCGCCGGAACGATATCGAAGGTCGTCGCGGTCTTGCCGATCTCGCCGAGACCGGCAAGCGCGAGGCCGTGCGAGAAGTCGGCGACTTGGTAGTGCTTCCCCTTGCCCGCGATCGTGCGCCCGCTGTCACGGAAGCGCGCGAACACCGGCGTGTCGCTCGCCACCGCATGGTCGAAGCCGATCTGGGTGAAGACGCTGGTCTCCTCCGAGATCACCACCGCCGCCTGGCTGACCCGCTCGAAGCGCACGTCCTTGCCCCACAGCGAGTCGGACCAGCCGCGATCGATGTCGATGCCGATCGGGGTGTCGCGGAAGGCGACGTTGACCAGCGTGAGATCGACTTCGTGCTCGCGGATCGCGGCGTCGCGCTGGCCCTCGAACGCGGAGTCGATCAGCGTGAACTGCCACGCCGGCGAGGTCTTCTCGCTCAGGATGCCGTAGCGCCCGCCGTAGAAGCGCAGGTCCTCGAATTCGTTGCCGGCCTGGTAAACACCCGCCAGCGCCGAGCCGAGATGGAAGTCGGCGTGGCGGACATAGCCGTGCTGCGCGACGCGGAAGCGCACCGCCACCGCGCCCTCGTTGCCCGCACCGATGCGGAAATCGACGTTGGCGATGGCCGAGTAGAAGGTGCTCGACGTCGCGTCATAGACGGTGGGATCAAACGGCACCGTGGTGGGCGGCGGCACCGCGACCTTGCCGACGCGATACTGGTCCTCGCCGGTGAAGGCGACCATCGCCGCGACGCCGCTGCCAAAACCGGGGGTGGCATCGCCCAGCACGATCTCTGGCCGGGTCTTGCCGACGCCGAAGATCCGGACCGCGGGGCGCACCAGGATCGTGCGCGTGATGCGGTAGCGACCCGCCGGCAGGAAAACGATGCCGCCGCTCCCGCTCGCCGCGGCCTGGTCGATCGCCTGCTGGATCGCCGCGCTGTCGTCGGCGCGCCCGTCGCCGACGCCGCGTACCGTGATCGCGCGCGGATCGTCAGGCTGGGTGAGATAGACCGAGGTCGAGCGCGCCGCCGCGGGCGCCGCCGTTCCCGCCGCCAGCGCTACTGCCGCGGCGCCCAGCCACCTCTTCGCCCGCATCGCGTGCCTCCCAGCTTCTTGTTACTTTACAGCTACTTACCTAGCCTTCTCGCGGTGCGCTAGCCGGCGTGGGCGGCCAGTGCCTCGGCTACCACCGCCACCTGCGTGCGATTGCGCACGTTCAGCTTGCGCATCAGCGCGGTCATGTGCGCCTTCACCGTCGCTTCGGCGATGCCGAGCTCGAAAGCGATCTCCTTGTTGAGTCTCCCCGAGCGCACGCCGCGCAGCACCTTCACCTGCGTCGGGGTGAGATGCGCCAGCGTGGCAACGCCGCCGGTCGGTCCGTCGGGGGTAGCGCCCGTCGTCATCCTGCTCCTCCTTCGCGGACGTCGCCGCGCATGCTTATCGGCTCGTCCCCCCGCAATCGGTTAGACAGCTTTGTTCGATATGAGCTCGTTTTCGCCGGCCTAGCAAGTCAATTGGCTCGAGTGGCCGCAAACCTGTCTGACAGGCATCATCCTCGCCACGCTCGTTGCGCTCGGTTATGTCAGGAGCGAGGAGAGGATCGTGAGCGAGGGACGGCTGACCGATCGCGCCTATGCCGCGATCGTACGGATCATCAACGACGAGGCACTGGCCGTCGGCGACCGGCTGCCTTCCGAGGCGCGTCTGGCCGAGAACTTCGGCATGTCGCGTGCGATCGTGCGCGAGGCGCTGGCGCGGCTGGCGTCGGACGGGATCACCGAGGCACGCCGCGGCGCGGGCTCCTACGTCAAGCGCCGCCCCTCGGCGCGGCTGGACACGCACATGCCGATGGACACGATGGCCTCGGCGATGGGTACCTATGAGGTGCGCTTCGTGCTCGAGGCCGAGGCGGCGCGGCTGGCGGCGCAGCGCCGCTCGCCCGCGCAGATGGAGGCGATCGAGCGCGCCCTGGCGGCGCTGCGTGCGGCATTGCTCTCCAACGCGCCGGCGCACGACGAGGACTGGCGGCTGCACCGAGCGATCGTCGAGGCGACCGCCAACGCATCCTTCCCGCTGGTGTTCGATCAGCTGCTCGACGGCGTCATGCGCGTGCTGCGCGCGGGCGTCGACATCTCGCGCTCCCGCCCGCCCGCGGTGATCGGCGCGATGATGGAGGAGCATGACGCGATCGTCGACGCGATCCGCGCGCAGGACGCCGAGGGCGCCGCGCTGGCGATGCGCTGGCATCTGTCGCAGGGAAGACGACGGCTGATGCCATGACCGACCTACGATCCTATCCGTTTGCGGGGAGGATCGGCACCTTGTCTCAGCGCCTCACCCTGGCACCACTCCCAACCACGCGCGCACCGCCGCGACCAGCTCGTCGGGCGGACGGGTTGAGTCCAGCGTCAGCGCGCGCTCGTCGGCGGAAGGAGGCTCGAGCGTGGCGAGCTGGCTGTCGAGTAACGCAACCGGCATGTAATGGCCCGAGCGGGTCGCCATCCGGCGCGCGATCGTGTCGCGGTCGAGCGCGAGCAGGACGAAGGCGAGACGCAGCCCCGAGGCCGCGCCCAGCCGCTCGCGATAGACCCGCCGCAGCGCCGAACAGGCCGCGACCGCACGCTTTTCCTCGCGCGCGGCGTCGCCGAGCGCCGCGCCGAGCCGGTCAAGCCACGGCCAGCGATCGTCGTCGGTCAGGGGGCGCCCCTCGCGCATCTTCGCGACATTGGCGGCGGAGTGGTAAGTGTCGCCCTCCAGCATCGGGCAGGCGAACGCGCGCGCCAGCGCGGTAGCGAGCGTCGTCTTGCCGGTGCCGCTCGCCCCCATCACCACGATCGCGAGCGCCCCCGCGCCCTCGTTCCCGTCCGCTTGCCCGATCGCGTGCAATGCTCACCCAGTCTCCGGCACGGCCCGGCGGGCCGCCTTGCTTACCCTATCCCGCGTCCGCGACTTCTTGGCCAGCGCGACCTTGGTCGGCGTACCCGCGCGCCGCGACATGGGCTGTCAATGATGCGCTTACCCTTACTCCACCCGCGCCCAACCCGGGCCTGCCGGTTCCAGCGTCTCCAAAAACGCCCGCGCGCTGTCGCGATATTCCGCCCGGCGCGCGTCGTCGAACCGCCGCCACGTGGCGTAAACGTTGCGCATTCGCGGGTTGCGCGAGAAGCGTTCCTCGTGACGCGCGACAAAGTCCCAGTAGAGCGCGTTGAACGGGCATGCCCCCTCACCCGTCTTCTTCTTGACGTCGTAGCGGCATCGCCCGCAGTAATCGGACATGCGGTCGATATAGGCGCCGCTCGCGACATAGGGCTTCGACGCGATCACCCCGCCGTCGGCGAACTGGCTCATCCCGACGACGTTGGGCAGCTCGACCCACTCATAAGCGTCGAAATAGACCACCAGGAACCAGTCCGAGATCGCCGCCGGTGCCACTCCGGCGAGCAGCGCGAAATTGCCGAGGACCATCAATCGCTGAATATGGTGCGCATAGGCCTCCCGCCGGGTCTGATCGACCGCCTCGGCGAGGCAGCGCATGTCGGTCTCGCCGGTCCAGTAGAAGTCGGGCAGCGGCCGCGTCGCCTGCAGCGCGTTGCGCTCGGCGAACGCGGGCATGTCCCACCAGTACATGCCGCGCATATATTCGCGCCAGCCGATGATCTGGCGGACGAAGCCCTCGACCGAGTTGATCGGCGCGCGTCCGCGCTGATAGGCGCGCACCGCCGCCTCGCACACTTCCACGGGTTCGAGCAGCCCGAGGTTGAGGCACAGCGACAGGCTGGAGTGGAACAGATAATCCTGCCCCGCCACCATGGCGTCCTGGTAGCGGCCGAAGTCGGGCAGCGCCTCGTCGACGAACTGGTCGAGCGCCTGCAACGCCTGCGCTCGGGTGACCGGCAGCGCGAACGACTCGAGCGCGCCGAAATGCGCGCCGAAGCGCTTCGCGACCAGGGCGAGGACGTCGCGCGTCGTCGCATCGGGGGCGAAGCGCAGCGGCGCGGGATAGTTGCGCCCGGCGGTGGGGCCGGCGCGATTGTCGTGGTCGAAGTTCCACTGGCCACCCTCGGGTTTGCCGTCGGCGGTCATCAGCAGCCCGGTGCGGCGGCGCATCTCGCGGTAGAAGAATTCCATCCGTTTCTCGCGCGAGCGCTGCGCCCAGGCGAAGAAGTCCGGTAGCGGGCAGACGAAGCGGTCGTCCTCGAGGATGTCGACCGGCAGGCCGGTGCGCTCCGCCCAGCCGTCCTGCGCCTGGCGGACGCGATACTCGCCGCCCGCGACGGTGCGGATCGCGCTGGCGCGGTGGCGTTTGGCGGCGCGCTCGACCTCGCCGGCGAAGCTCTGCGTGTTGCCGCGCGCATCGAGCGCGACATAGTCGACCGTCCACCCGTCGTCGCGCAGCGCCGCGGCGAAGTGGCGCATCGCCGCGAAGATCAGCGCGATCTTCTTCTGATGATGGCGCACATAGGTGGCCTCGTCCCACACCTCCATCATCAGCACGACCGCGCTACCGCGGTCGACGTCGCGCAGGCTGGCGAGCGTGGGGGTGAGCTGGTCGCCCAGCAGCGGGATCAGCAGAGTCATGCCAGCGCCAACGCGCGGGCGGCGCGAAAGCAACGTGGGTTAGGAGGGCGGTGTCCGCGTCTTCCCCTTCGTCATTCTCGCTCCTCACCGTCATTCCCGCGCACGCGGGGATCCAGACACGCTGACGCTCATGATAGAGCCGCCGCGTCAGCGTCCATGGATCCCCGGCTGCGCGGGGATGACGGGGAGGCGCCGATCCGGCGCGCCTAGGCCGCCACCTTCACCAGATCTTCACCCGATCCTTCGGCGCGAGGTACAGCTTGTCGCCCGGCTTGACCCCGAAGGCGTCGTACCAGGCGTCGACGTTCCGCACGATGCCGTTGACGCGGTAGAAGGCCGGCGAGTGCGGGTCGGTCAGCAGCCGCGCGCGCAGCGCGCCCTCGCGGATCTTGCTCCGCCACGCCTGGGCATAGGCGAGGAAGAAGCGCTGGTCGCCGGTCAGCCCGTCGATCACCGGCGCCTTGCCGTGCTCGGCCTGGTAGCGCTGGTAGGCCGAATAGGCTGCCTCGATCCCGCCGAGGTCGCCGATATTCTCGCCCAAGGTCAGCGCGCCCTTCACCTTCACGCCCGGGATCGGCTCATATTGGTCGTACTGGCCGACCAGCAGGCCGGTGCGCTTGGTGAAGGCCTCGCGGGTGGCGGGCGTCCACCAATTTTCGAACTTGCCCGAGGCGGAGAACTGGCTGCCTTGGTCGTCGAAGCCGTGGCCCATCTCGTGCCCGATCACCGCCCCGATCGCGCCGTAGTTCACCGCCACGTCAGCCTTGGGATCGAAGAAGGGGGGCTGCAGGATCGCGGCGGGGAAGGTGATCTGGTTCGCGAGCGGATCGTAATAAGCGTTCACGGTCTGCGGGGTCATGCCCCACAGGCTGCGATCGACCGGCTTGGGGAAGCGGCTGAGCTCGAGTTGATGGTCGAACTCGGCGGCGCGCAGGTTGTTGCCGAGCGGATCGCCGCGCACGACCTTGAGCGCGCCATAATCGATGTACGTCACAGGGTGGCCGGTGCGCGGCTCGAACGCGGCCAGCTTGGCCAGCGCGGCCTGCTTGGTCGCGGCGTCCATCCAGTTGTTGCCGTCGATCCGCTCGCGATAGGCGCCGCGCAGGTTCTTGATCAGCTCGGCCATCTTGGCCTCGCTCTCGGGCGGGTAGAAGCGCGCGACATAGACTTTGCCGACCGCCTCGCCCATCGCGCCGTTGACCAGCGCCACGCCGCGCTTCCACCGCGCGCGCTGCTCGGGCTGGTCGCTCAGCGTCTTGCCGTAGAAGGCGAAGCTCGCGTCGTCGAATGCCTTGGGCAGCACCGCCGCCTGGCTCGAGGCGAAGCGGAACTTGATCCAGTCCTGCCAGGTGCTCACCGGCGTCGCGGCGAAGATCTTGCCGAGCGCGGTCAGCGCGGTGTCGTCGCTGACGATCAGCACCGGCTGGTTGCCGTAGCCCGCGGTCGTCTCCATCGCGGCGAAGTCGAACTCGGGCGCGAGCGCGCGGCGCTGCGCCACCGTCATCGGCTTGAGCATCTTGGCGAGGTCGCGCTGCTCGACCGGCGACCATTGCACCTTGGCCATCGCGGTCTCCAGCGCGATGATCCGGTCGGCGCGCGCCGCCGCGTCGCCGATCCCGGCGAGCGTCAGCACCTGCTCGACATAGCGGCGGTAGGCGGCGCGATAGGCGTCGTACTTGGCGCCGGGCAGCAGGTAATAGTCGCGCCCGCCCATGCCGAGCGAGCCCTGCCCCCAATTGGCGACGTAGCGCGTCGGATCGGACGGGTCTGGCAGCTGGCTGATCTCGACCGGCGAGGCATAGCCGACCGTGGCGAACAGGCGCTGGAGCTGGCCGCGGTCGCGCGCCGCGTCGATCGTGGCAAAGTAGGGCTTGAGCGGCGCGGTGCCGGCGCGCTCGATCGCGGCCTGGTCCATGAAGCTGGCGTAGAGCGCGCCGATCTGCGGCGCCGCCGGGCCGATCGCGGCGGGGTCGCTGGTCGCCTCCTCGAGGATGCGGCGGACCTGGAGCTCGGCCTCGTCGCTCAGCACCACCGCGGGGCCGGCGGACTGGCGGTCGGCCGCGATCGGCGTCGTCTTGTCCCACTGGCCGTTGGCGTAGGTCCAGAAATCGTCGCCGGGCTTTACCGCGGAGTCGCGCGCCGTCAGGTCGACGCCGAATGCGCCGTAGCGCGGGCCGGTCGCCGCGGCCGTGTTGGTCGGCGCGGGCGCGGTGGCCGGTCGGGTCTGGGCCGCCACCGGCGTCACGGCGAGGGAGCTTACGAGCGAGAGTCCCAGCAGGATCTTCGAAGTCATCGGGGCAGGCGTCCTCATCGAGTCACTGTGCCACTCGATTAAGGCACCGCGACGACGGGCGCAATCACACGCCGCCGCCCGGGGTTCAGCCGCCACGACTTCTTCGATCTGACGCTGAACCCTGCCCGCCTCGGCTCGTTCGGCCTTGGTGGCGCTCGCGACCGACCTTCCCCGCCCCGTCGTCTGGCGCCCGCGTCGGCTGCTGATCACGCGCGCCGCGCGCGGCTTCGCCCACGGCCGCGCGATCGCCGCGCGCGCGGGCGCCGCGGGCATCGACGTGATCGAGCTGCCCGGCGACCGGCTCACGCTCGACCTGCCGGACGATCCGCGCCGCGCCTATGCCGCGGCGAAGGCGACGCTGGCGGTCACGGTCGCGCCGCCGTCGAAGCGGCGGCTCCAGCCGATCGCGCCCAGCGCCGACTGGCGCGTCGACCTCGCCGAGGGCTGCCCGGCGCATTGCAGCTATTGCTATCTCGCCGGCTCGCTGCAGGGGCCGCCGGTCACGCGCGTCTACGCCAATCTCGAGGAGATCTTGGCGGTGCTGCCCGATCATCTCGGACGCGGCACCGTCACCTCGCGCCAGCGCGCCCGCGCCGGGGAGGGCACCACCTTCGAGGCGTCCTGCTACACCGACCCGCTCGCGCTGGAGCCGCTGACCGGATCGCTCTCCGCCGCGATCGCCTGGTTCGGACGGTGGCAGGCCGAGGCGCAACTGCGCTTCACCACCAAGTTCGCCGATGTCGCACCGCTGCTCGCGCTCGACCACAATGGTCGCACGCGGATGCGCGCCTCGATCAACCCGCCCGCCTTCGCGCGCTTCGAGGGCGGCACGGCGCCGGTCGCGGCGCGGCTGCGCGCGCTGCGGCGGATGGCGGACGCCGGCTATCCTGTGGGGCTGACGATCGCGCCGATCATCGCGGCGCCGGGCTGGGAGAGCGCCTATGACGCGCTGATCGAAGATGCCGCCGCCGCGCTGGCGGGCGCGCCCGACCTCGACCTCACCGTCGAGCTGATCACGCACCGCTACACCGCCACCTCGCAAGCGGTGCTGACGAGCTGGTATCCCGGCTCCTCCCTCGACATGACGGGCCGGGATCGCACCACCAAGCGGACCAAGTTCGGCGGCGAGAAGCAGGTGTACGACGCCGCGACGATGCGCGCCTTGCGCAGCTTCTTCGAGGCGCGGCTGGCGAAGGCGCTGCCCGCGGCGCGGCTGCTCTACTGGACATGACGATCTGGTTCACCGCCGACACGCACTTCGGCGATCACCGCACGATCAACATCTGGAGACGCCCCTTCGCCGACGTGGCGGCGATGGACGCGCTGCTGGTCGAGCGCTGGAACGCGACGGTCGGGCGCGAGGACATCGTGTGGCACCTCGGCGATGTCGCGCGCCGCGCCGACGCGGTGGCGCCGCTGCTGGCCCGGCTGAACGGGACCAAGCACCTGCTGCGCGGCAACAATGATCCAGCAGAGACGCTCGCCGCACCGGGTTGGGCGAGCGTCGGCGACTATGCCGAACTCGAGCTCGACGGACGCAAGCTGGTCCTCGGCCACTATCCGTTTCGTAGCTGGAACGGGCAGCACCGCGGCGCGATCAACCTGCACGGCCACAGCCACGGTCGGCTCGCACCGATGAAGCGGCAGCATGACGTGGGCGTCGACGTGCACGGTTTCGCGCCCGTCGCGCTGGATCAGCTGCTCGCCGCCGCGCCGCGCCGCGCGGTCGAGCGGGGGTGACGCGGGTGACGCCGCCCCCGCCGTCGGCTCAGAAGTCGAGCCGCGCCGTCGCCGACACCGTCCGCCCGTTGAGCACGCGCGCGCGCAGGATTCCGCTCGACGGGATCGCCGCGTCGTCGAACCCACTGATCGCCGCGACGTCGAACAGGTTGCTCGCGTTCAGCCCGAGCGATAGCCGCTCCGCCGCGCGGACCTGCACGAACGCGTTGGTGGTGACATAGCCCGGCATGCGCAGCAGGTTGTTGTCCTGCGCGTAACTGCCCGTGGTGCCGATGAACACCGCGCCCAGGCTGAACCGCTTGGTGACGAGCTGCGGCGTCGCCTGGAAGGTCAGCTTGGCCTGGTGGCGCGGAACGTTGCCCTCGACGCGCGGGTTGACCGCGTCGCGCGTGATGGCCGCGTGGGTCAACGTCGCGCCGCCGTTGAGCGCGAAGATGCCGTGCCGCACGCCGCCCTCGATCTCGATGCCGTGCGCCTGATAGTCACGCTCGATCGGGTCGGTCGTGACCTGATCGACGTTGCTGTCCTGCGCCTGTGCCCAGAAGCCGGTGACGTTGAAGGACAGCCCGTCCTGCCGGAACTTGGCGCCCAGTTCGGCCTGCCGCACCGGGTCGTAGGCGGCACGCGGCAGCGCCAGCGCACCGGTCGTGGTGTCGACGATCGAGCTGAACAGCAGGCGATCCGCGTTGGCGCGTGCGCCGCGGCTGTAGCGCGCGAACAGCGCGAAGGGCTCGGCGACGCGCCAGTTGATCCCGGTCGAGTAGGACAGATAATGGTAGCGATAGTCGAGCGGCGCTGGCGCACCGAGCGGGGTGATGCCGACCTTGGTCTCGGGCGCGGAGAGGCGGCCGTCACCGTCGATGTCGCGCGTCACGGTGCCAACGCGGTCGCCGCCGAGATCCGACCCATACAGGCGACCGCTGGCGCGGCCTGTGTCGTAGCGCAGACTCGCACCGAGCGCGACCGCGCCGACGTGGTAATTGGCCGAGGCGAAGGGCGCGTTGACCGCGTAATCGAGGTCCAGGCTGCGCCGCCGCTTCCCGGGCAGCAACATGAACTGATAGGCGAGCACGCCCTTGTCGGTCAGCCGCGCGCCGGTGACGGTGCTGAGGTCGACCAGCGCCGATTTGCCGTCTCCACGCACGTCGGAGAGCATCGTGCTCCACAAGGTGTCGCGATCGATCGCTTGGCGCGCCGCGTAGAAGCCGCCGGTGAGCGTCAGTTCGCCCTCGCCGACGTTCCACACCCGGCTGGCACGCGTGTCGCTGGTGACATTGCCATAATCGCGGATGCGCAGGTCGAGAATGCTGAGCAGGCCGACGAGTCCGTTGCCGTTCAGGCTGGCCGGATCGGCGATCACCTGCCCAGCGAGCGCACCGTTGGCATAGGACAGCTGCCCGCCGAGGCCGGCGAGGCTTGCAGCGCGCGCGGCCGGCAGGAACATGGTCGCGAAGGGACTCACCAGCGCGCCCGAGACGCTGCTGATGCGGAACCGCTCGCTCACTGTCCAGTCTGCCACGTCGATCTGCGCCTCGATCCCGCCGCTCAGCGAGCGCGTGCGCTGCCCGTCGCCGATGTCGTGCCGCATTGGCTGATTGGCACCGTCAAGCACGAGAACGTCGCGGATCGAGCGCGATAGCAGCACCCCTGAGCCGATGTCGAAGGCCGCTACTGGGCGCGGCGCCGGGTGCCGCTCGGACCCGGTCGCGCGCATCGGCACGACGTCGTAAAAGGGCGTGCGATCGTCGAGATACTTGCCGTACAGCCGCACAAAGCCGCCATCGAACGTCTTGGTGAGGTTGAGCTTCACCTGCCCGCCGCGCTGCGCGTCATAGCCGGCCGTGCGCGGCCCCTCGCCGCGGCGGTAATAGCCCCCGATATGGTAGCGCCACGTGTCGCCGAGCTGGCCGCCCTGGTCGGCGTCGATGCGATACTGGCCGTAATCGAGCCCGGCGGTCAGCGCGACCGCGCCGCCCTCGCTCTCCCCGGTCTTGGAGATGAAGTTGATCAGCCCGCCGGGCGAGTTGGACGCGAAGGTCGAGGCCGAGCCGCCGCGGATCACTTCCACCTGCGCGAGATTGAGGTCGGCGCGCACCAGCCCGTCGGCGCCGAGCCCCTGCATGTCGCCGAACTCGAGCACGGGCAGTCCGTCCTCCTGGAGCTGGACGAACTTGATCCCCGACGAGGCCAGCGGCAGGCCGCGCACGCTGAGGCTCACCAAACCCTCGCCGGTGGCAGACTCGGAGCGGACGCCGGGGATGTCGCGCAGCAGGTCGGCGATCGAGCGCGGCGCCAGCTTCTCGATGTCGGCGGCCCTGAGGCTGCTGGTCGAGGTGGCGCTGTCGAGCCGGTCGCGCCCCTTGGCCACGCCGGTGGTGACCGTGTCCGGCGCCGACGCGCTCAGCGGTTCGCTGGCATCGGCTCCGGGCGCGACGGGTGCGGTCGACGACATCGCTGCCGCCAGGAATATCGAGATCAATGTTTTACCCCCCAAGGACGACGCTAGCCGTCGGGCGGGGCGGATAGAGATGGCCGTAGACACATCTCAATCATGCAGGTGACGCATTACGGCGATGGCGAAGCAGCGGCACGACGGCTCCTGATGCGCCGTCCGTCGAATTTCCTCACGCTATTTCGCTTGGTTTCGCGACGTCTGCCGCGCTGTACGATGGCCGCTCCGGCGCCACACTCTCACCACGACGGGTCAGACGCTCGTCGCCTCACGCCACCTCGCAACCTGCGGGGACGCACCTTATCTACGTGTCAACGGAGGTTGCATGACGGACTATCGCAAGACCGACGAGGCGATCGCGCGGCTCACGCCCGAGCAGTATCGCGTCACCCAGCAGAGCGGCACGGAGCGGCCCGGCACCGGCGAACTGCTCTACAACAAGGAGCCGGGCATCTACGTCGACGTGGTCTCGGGTGAGCCGCTGTTCGCCAGTGCGGACAAATATGAGTCGGGCTGCGGCTGGCCCAGCTTCACCAAGCCGCTCGAGCCCGCCAACGTCGCCGAGCTGGTCGACCGTTCGCACTTCATGACCCGGACCGAGGTGCGGTCGGCGAACGGCGACAGCCACCTCGGCCATGTCTTCGACGACGGCCCGCGCGATCGGGGCGGTTTGCGCTATTGCATCAACTCGGCCTCGCTCCGCTTTGTCCACCGCGACGACATGGAAGCGGAAGGCTATGGCGCCTATCTGCCCCAGGTCGAGGACGTACGCTGACGCTCGCCCGGCGTGCTTACCATAATACGCCGTTGTCGGGCGTCATCGGCTCGGGCGCTTCCTCGCCGATCGACTGAAGCAGGTCGATCTCGATCGTTCGGCACATCGCCGACAGCGGCAGGTCGTGGACGGTGTTGGCGAAGGGATCGACCAGATCGTCGCCGATCGCCAGCACCGCCAGGAACATCAGCCCCGCCACGGTCGAGCCCAATGGCGTGGCGAAGCCCAGCGTCTCGACCAGCCCGATCGGCAGCAGGATGCAGAACAGATGGGTGAACACCATCGGGAAGAAGCGATATTGATTGGGTAGCGGCGTGTTCTTGAGCCGCTCCATCCCGCCCTGCGCGTTGGCGATGTCGATCAGCACGCCCTCGATCGAGGCCTGCTGGATCGTGTCGATCCAGCCGTTCTCGCGCGACAGATTGACGCGGCGGCCGGTGCCGTCGACGATGCCGTTGGCGATATTGGTGCGCGACAGTGCAAAGTCGGCCTCGCCTTTGGAGAGGAAGCGCAGCACCTCGTCATCGGCTTTTTGCTTGCGCAATTGACAGCGCAACGCGTTCACATAGGCGATCTGGCGCAGCACAATCGTCCGCTTCATGTCGCGCGCCTCTGGGTCGGGCAGGTAGTTGCGCGCCTGACGAGCGAGATTGCGGCTGGCGTTGATCATCAGCCCCCACAGTGATCGCCCCTCCCACCAGCGCTGATAGGCCGAGTTGCTGCGGAAGCCGAGGAAGAGCGCCAGCGCGGAGCCGAACAGCGTCAGCGGCAGCTCGGGTGCCTTGAACGGCAGGACATAATAGGTGACCGTCACGATCACGTCCCAGATGAACAGCAGCGTCAGCGGCTTCCAGACTTCGCGCACGATCTGAGTGAGGCGGGGAACGGCAGTGACGATCATGCCGCGCTAACGCGCATTGGGAGCGGCCGTTGCACGTACGAAACCAATTGTTACAGAGCACGCCAGGGCGGGCAGAGCTGCCCGTGCGCCGCGTGCGGTCGACCCGCATCGTGCTCCGGCAAACGCCGGAGCTCAGGGTCGCGAGCGAAAACGGTGCTGGCTCTGGGCTCCTGCGCTCGCAGGAGCACGCCCCTCACCCCACCAAAGCGCGATCGCGCAGGCCGCGCCAGACACGCAGCGCCTGCACCGTCTCTGCGACGTCGTGGACGCGCAGCAGCTGCACGCCCGCCTCGGCGCCCTTGAGCGCGAGCGCGACCGAGCCGCCGAGCCGCTGTTCCACCGGCGCCTCGTTGCTGAGCGCGCCGATGAGCCGCTTGCGGCTCGCGCCGAGCATCACCGCGCAGCCGAGGCCGTGGAACATCGCCAGGCCGTTCAATAGCGCGAGATTGTCCGCGAGCGACTTGCCGAAGCCGATGCCGGGGTCGACGATCACGCGGGCACGATCGACCCCAGCGGCCACCACCGACCCAACCCGCGCCTCGAGCCACTCGAACACCTCACCGACCACGTCGTCGTAGCTCACCCGGCCGTGCCCGCCGGCCTTCGGATCGGGCGAGTGCATCAGGATCACGGGCGCGCCGCTGCGCACCACCACGTCGAGCGCGCGCTCGTCCCACAGCAGCGCCGAGACGTCGTTGACGATCCCCGCGCCGGCGGCGAGCGCCGCCTCCATGACCGGCGCCTTGCGCGTATCGACCGAGACCAAAGCGCCCGCGCGGGCAAGCCGCTCGACCACCGGCGTAACGCGGCGCGCCTCGTCCTCCTCCCAGACGAGCGCGGCGCCGGGGCGGGTCGACTCGCCGCCGACGTCGATCAGCGCGGCGCCCGCCCCCGCCATCGCCATGCCCGCCGCGGCCGCGGCGGCGGGGTCGTCCCGGTGCGCGCCGCCGTCGGAGAAACTGTCGGGGGTGACGTTGAGGATCGCAGCGACCTGCGGCTGGTCCAGCCGCAGCACGCGTTCGCCCAGCGCCAGCGGCGCGCGCGGCGAGGTGAAGCGCGCGTGGAGCAGCGCGGCGCGCTCGCCGAGCGCCGCCACCTCGCCGACGGGGACGACGCGGCGTGGACCCTGGCCGCTGATCTCATAGGCGGCGAACCATTGCAGCCCGCCGGCGAGCCGCGCCACGGTCCCCTCCGGGTAAGCGAAGGGTGCGTCGACGAAGTGGACGGGGCGGAGGCGCATCGAACGGACCTTCTGCTGAGCGAGTGCGGCCTGCTAGCGCGCTTCGGAGCAACGCCCAAGCGCGGCTATCCCGCTGATCCTCTCCTGAAAGGGAAGGTGGCGCGCGCAGCGCGACGACGGGGTGGCGTCGCTGTCGAGGTTACGTGGACTCACCCGCCGCAGCATTCCTCCGTCAGGTCTCCGGCCTGCCACCTCCCCTTGCCGGGGAGGATTGCCGATGCCGTGTCGGATCTCGAACGACTTACGGTTGCGTCGCCAGCAGATAGGTCTGGCGCACGCGGTCGATCGGCTCGAGCGCGCCGTCCACCTCGCGGTGCCAGAAGGTCCAGCCGTTGCACGCGGGCGCCTGCTGTACCGTGGCGCCTACCTTGTGGATCGAGCCGCTGGCGCCGCACGCGCTCGCCAGCGAGCCGTCGGCGCGCACCGTCGCGCTGTGCCGCCGCTTGGCGTCGACCAGCATGGTGCCGGGGGTGAGATAGCCGTTCTCGACCAGCACGCCGAACGCCACCTTGGGTGCGCCGCGCGGGCTCTGCATCGTCGCCAGCGCCGATTCGTCGAGCGGCAGCGCGGCGGCGATCCGCTCGGCCGCGGCGTCGATATAGGCCAGTTCGCGCTCGATCCCGATCCAGCGGCGCCCCAGCCGCTTCGCCACCGCGCCGGTGGTGCCGGTGCCGAAGAACGGATCGAGCACGATGTCGCCCGGCTTGGTGCAGGCGAGCAGGATGCGATAGATCAGCGCCTCGGGTTTCTGCGTCGGATGGACCTTCACCCCGCCCTTCTTGAGCCGCTCCTGCCCGCCGCAGATCGGGAACTCCCAGTCGGAGCGCATCTGCAGCTCGTCGTTGAGCGTCTTCATGCTGCGATAGTTGAAGGTGTATTTGGCCTTCTCGCCCTTCGACGCCCAGATCAGCGTCTCGTGCGCGTTGGTGAAGCGCGTGCCGCGGAAATTGGGCATCGGGTTGGCCTTGCGCCACACGATGTCGTTGAGGATCCAATAGCCCAGGTCCTGCACTGCGGCGCCCACCCGGAAGATGTTGTGGTAGCTGCCGATCACCCAGATCGTGCCGTCGTCCTTGAGGATCCGGTGCGCCTCCGCCAGCCAGGCGCGCGTGAAGGCGTCATAGGCGGCGAAGGTGTCGAACTTGTCCCAGTCGTCGGTCACTGCGTCGACGTGGCTGCCGTCGGGCCGGAACAGCTCGCCGCCGAGCTGGAGGTTGTAGGGCGGATCGGCGAAGACCATGTCGACCGACTTCGCCGGCAGGGCGCGCATCGCGGCGATGCAGTCGCCCATCACGATCTGGTCGAGCGGGAGCGGTGAGTCCGCCGGCTCCGCCGCGCGTCGCGATCGCGCGACCTTGTCCATCACCCCCATCGATCAGCTCCCCTTTGCCCGCGCAAGAGGCCGCCGAAACGCCTCTCCGTCAAGCCGGCTTTTACCACGCGACTCGCGGACCAAAGCCGAGTCGCAAGCGGAACAAGATGAGTCCACGTCCATATGTTGAGCCGTCCGGGGCGGCGTTGACTCGATATATGGTGGTGTGACGGAAAAGACTCAGAACGGCAGAACCGCCTGCGCCACCGGAGCGAAGCTGCGGCGATGGAGCGGCGACGGGCCGTGCTCGCGCAGCGCGCGCAGGTGTGCGGGGCAACCGTAGCCCTTGTTCGAGTGCCAGCCGTAGTGCGGGTGTGATTCGGCGGCCGCGATCATGATCTGGTCGCGCGTGTGCTTAGCGACGATCGAGGCGGCGGCGATCGAGCGGCTCTGCGCGTCGCCCCCGACGATTGCAGTGGCGGCATAACCCCAGCGCGGCAGCCGGTTGCCGTCGACCAGCACATGGCCGGGCACGTCGCCCAGCGCGCGTGCCAGCTCGTCGACCGCGAGCGTCATCGCCTTCATCGTCGCCCAGTAGATGTTGAGCGTATCGATCTCGGCGGGCTCGACGATGCCGACGCCGACGATCGCGCAGTCGCGCAGCCGCGCGCAGAGCCGCGCGCGCTCGCTTGCGGGCAGCTTCTTCGAATCGTCGATGCCGCGCGGCACGCCCCTGGCGGGCAGCACCACCGCTGCGGCGACGACCGGCCCGGCGAGCGGTCCGCGCCCGGCCTCGTCGACGCCGGCGACCGGCGGCAGGCAGCGCCTCTCGTGGAGCAGCCCCGGCATCAGAGCCGCCACGGCGGGAAGCGGCGGTTTTCGCCGGCCTGGTACAGACACAGCGCGTTGCCCGAGGGATCGCGCAGCCGCGCCTCGCGCCAGCCCCACGGCCGGTCGCGCGCTTCTTCGACCGCGACCCCGGCGGCGCGCGCCTGCACCACCGCCGCGTCGACGTCGGCGACTTCGAGGAAGACCAGCGGCGCGCCGCCGATCTCCTGCGCCGCCTCGATCGACAGCGTCGTACCCCCGGCGCTCTCGAAGCGCGCATAGCGCTCGCCGCTGGCGACGATCGGCGTCAGCCCCAGCCCGCGGTAGAAAGCGAGCGTCGCGGCATGGTCGGTCATCGGCAACGTCACCTGGTTGAGCGTCGGCGCCGCCGCGGCAACGTCGAGCCGGACGCGCGCGTGCCCCATCGGCCCATGCCCCCCGCCCAGCCCCGGCGCCTCACGCAGCGCAACCCGGACGAAGACCCGTGCGCGCTCGATCGCCTGCGGCAGCGCGAGACCGCGGGCGAGCCCTTCGGCGATGGCGCTCGCCAGCGTGCAGCCGGTGCCGTGGGTGTGGCGCGTGTCGATCCGCGGCGCCTCCCAGCGCAGGATCTCGCCCCCCGGACCGATCAGCCGGTCGACCACCAGCGCGCCCTCGGCATGGCCGCCCTTGACCAGCAGCGGCGTGCCGATGGCGGCGGCATAGTCGCGCGCCGCCGTCGCCACGTCGTCCGGCGCGAGCGAGCCGCGCCCGCACAGCGCCGCCAGCTCGGGCAGGTTCGGGGTGACCAGCGCGCTCAGCCGCGCCAGCCGCTCGAACGCCGCGATCGTGGCGGCATCGGCCAGCACCGCGCCGCTGCTCGCCACCATCACCGGGTCGAGCACGATCGCGCTGCCGTAGCGCCCGTCCGCCAGCTCGTCGGCGACCGCGGCGGCGATGTCGGCGCCGCCGAGCATCCCGATCTTGACCGAGTCGACGCCGAGATCCGCGACCACGCTCGCCATCTGCTGCCGCACCAGCTCGGGCGACAGCGCCGCGACCGCCTGGACGCCGAGCGTGTTCTGCGCAGTGATCGCGGTGATCGCGGTCATGGCATGGCCGCCCAGCATCGTGACGGTCTTGATGTCGGCCTGGATCCCGGCGCCGCCGCCCGAGTCCGAGCCGGCGACGATCAGCACGCGCGGCGTCATCCGCGGTGGCGCCGCTCGGTCGCGGCGGGGTGTTTCTTCAGCGTCGCACCGACCCGCGCGGGGCGGTCGAGCAGCTCGCCGCCACAGCCCGGGCAGCGCTCATCGAGGTCGTCGGCGCAGTCGGCGCAATAGGTACATTCGAGCGAGCAAATGAAGGCGCCGCCCGCGTCGGCGGGCAGATCGACGCCGCAGCGCTCGCAATCGGGACGCATCTCCAGCATGCGCGCGCCATAGCGCCGCGCACGCGCGAGGTCACGCGGGATCAGGGTGGAATGGTGCACGACGCCTACTTGTCGGCGCCGCCGCCGGTCGAGCGCGACGCCTCCCTTCTTCCACCCCGGCGTACGCCGGGGTGGAAAGAAATGGATGGACGCGTGCTGACAAGCACATGCCCCCCCTCACGCCGCGGCGCGCACCGCGTCGCAGATGCGGTCGACCACGCGCTCGACCTGCTGCGGGTCGTCGCCCTCGGCCATCACGCGGATCACCGGCTCGGTGCCGGACGGACGAATGACCAATCGGCCGGTGCCCGCCAGCTCGGCCTCGGCCTCGGCGATCACCGCCTTCACTCCTTCCTGCTCGAGCGGCTTGCCGCCGGCGAAGCGCACGTTCTTGAGGAGCTGGGGCAGCGGCTCGAAGCGGTGCAGCACCTCGCTCGCCGGCGCGCCCGCGCGGCACAATTCGGCCAGCACCTGGAGCGCGGCCACCAGCCCGTCGCCGGTCGTGGCATAGTCGGACAGGATGATGTGCCCCGACTGCTCGCCGCCGACATTGTAGCCGCGCCGCCGCATCGCCTCGAGCACGTAGCGGTCGCCCACCTTGGTGCGGATCAGCCCCAACCCCTGCGCCGACAGATGCCGCTCCAGGCCGAGGTTGGACATCACCGTCGCGACCAGCCCGCCCCCGGCGAGCCGGCCGGCGCGTGCCCAGCCCGCCGCGATCGTCGCCATCAGCTGGTCGCCGTCGATCACGCGGCCGCGCTCGTCGACCACGATCAGCCGGTCGGCGTCGCCGTCGAGCGCGATGCCGATCGCCGCGCCATGCTCCACCACCGCCGCCGACAGCGCCTCCGGATGGGTCGAACCGATCCGGTCGTTGATGTTGAGCCCGTTGGGGCTGACCCCGATCTGGACGAGGTCGGCGCCGAGCTCCCACAACGCCTCGGGCGCGACCTGATAGGCCGCGCCATTGGCGCAATCGACCACCACCTTGAGCCCGTCGAGTCGGAGGTCGTTCGGGAAGGTCGATTTGGCGAAGTGGATGTAGCGCCCGCGCGCGTCGTCGATCCGCTTGGCGCGGCCGATCTCATGAGCAGAGGCAAGCGCGACGTCACCGTCAATCGCCGCCTCGATCGCCTCCTCGTCCTCGTCAGAGAGCTTGTATCCGTCCGGCCCGAACAACTTGATGCCATTGTCGGCGAAGGGATTGTGGCTGGCCGAGATCATCACGCCCATGTCGGCGCGCATCGACTTGGTCAGCATCGCCACCGCCGGCGTCGGCATCGGGCCGACCAGCGTGACGTCCATGCCGACGCTGGTGAAGCCCGCCTGAAGCGCGCTCTCGAGCATATAGCCCGACAGCCGCGTGTCCTTGCCGATCACCACGCGGTGGCGGTGCGCGCCGCGCAGGAAGTGGCGGCCGGCGGCCATCCCCACCTTCATCGCCATCTCTGCGGTCATCGCACCGGTGTTGGTGAGCCCGCGGATGCCGTCGGTGCCGAAATATTTCCTTGCCATCGCCTCTTACCTTCGCTCCGCTGACGGGCTCCCATAAACGATGACGAACGAAGGGCGAAGAGCGCGCTGATGTCGCAGGCCACCCGTATCCTCCTTGCCCTGATCGCCGGCCTTGCCGCCGGTATCGCGCTGGCGCGCGGCGCGCCCGGCGCCGTGCCGAACGTGGTGGCGGTGGCCGAGCCGCTCGGCACCGCCTGGCTGCACGCGTTGCAGATGACGATCGTGCCGCTGGTGGTCTCGCTGCTGGTGACCGGCGTCGCCGCGACCGCGGAGGCGGCGCGGGCCGGTCGGTTGGCGGCGCGCGCGATCGCGCTTTACGTCGCGCTGCTCGCCACCTCGGCGACGATCGCGGCGCTGCTGACGCCGCTGCTGCTCGCGCTGGTGCCGCTGCCCGCCGCCTCGGCCGCGGCGCTGCGCGGCGCCTTGTCCGGCGCAAGCGCGGTGCCCGCGGTGCCGCCGCTGGGCGAGTTCTTCGCCGGCATCGTGCCCAAGAACGTGATCCAGGCGGCGGCGAGCGACGCTTTCCTGTCGCTGATCATCTTCACGCTCGTGTTCGCGTTCGCCATCGCGCGGATCGAGCGCGACCAGCGCGACCTGCTGGTGCGCCTGTTCACTGCGCTGCGCGACGCGATGCTGGTGGTGATCGACTGGGTGTTGTGGGTCGCGCCGCTGGGCGTGCTGGCGCTAGCGCTGGTGGTGGGCGCGCGCGCGGGCACCGGGGCGTTCGGCGCGCTGATCCACTATATCCTGATCGTGAGCGCCTCGGGGATCGCGGTGATGCTGCTGGCCTATCCGATCGCGCGGCTCGGCGCGCGCCTTCCGCTCGGCGCCTTCGCGCGCGCGACCTTGCCGGCGCAGGCAGTGGCGATCAGCACGCAGAGTTCGCTCGCCTCGATGCCGGCGATGATCGAGGGCGCCCGCGACCTCGGCGTCGAGGTGCGGGTCGCCGGCGTGACGCTGCCGCTGGCGGTGGCGATCTTCCGAGCGACCGGGCCGGCGATGAACCTCGCGGTGGCGATCTACGTGGCGACTTGGTTCGGCGTCACGCTGTCGCCGGCGACGCTCGCGATCGGGGTGGTGGTAGCGACGCTGACTTCGCTTGGCTCGGTCAGCCTGCCCGGCACGGTGAGCTATGTCAGCGCGATCGCGCCGATCGCGGGCACGATCGGGGCGCCCATCGCGCCGCTGGGGCTGCTGGTGGCAGTGGAGACGATCCCCGATATCGTCCGCACGGTCGGCAACGTGACAATGGACATCGCCACGACGGCACTATTGGGCCGCCGCGGCGGCGCGGACGACCGGTCAAACCCGCCCGAGCCGGAAACTTGACGAGGGCCAGCCGACACCTTTATTGACACGCTTGTCAGTAAGGATTCTTCCCGTGACCCGCATGCCCCCCTATCCCGGCACCAGCGGACGGCGCGACTGGCGCGGGGCGCTCGACGCGGTGCGGCGACTGATGCGCGACCCCGACGACACGCGGCAGGTCTTCCGCATCATGCGCGCGCTCAACACCGGCAACGCCCCCGCCAATTACGCGCGCCTGATCGCTTCCACGGCGGGCGGCCGAATCGCCTATGAGCGCGCCGAGCTCGCCGCGCTGCTCGCCGACGCCGGGGCGGTAGCGCGCCACGCGCCGGGCACGGTCGGCGCCGCCTATCGCGACTTCCTCGCCACCACCGGCTATACCGCCGACGGGCTCGTCGCGGTCAGCGAGGCGGACCATGCCGACGCCTGGGGCGCCGAACATCCTTATGGCTGGATGGGCCGTCGCATCCGCGACCTGCATGATCTCTGGCACGTGCTCACCGGCTACCAGGCCGATGACCCGCTGGGGGAGGCGGCGCTGGTGGCGTTCAGCTTCGCCCAGGTCGGCGGGCTCGGCTGGGCGCTGATCGCGCTCGCGGCCGCGATCAAGAGCCTCGCCGTGACGCGCAGCATGCTGTTCGCGCGCGCGGTGTGGGAAGGCTATCGCCACGGCCGCGCGGCGGCTTGGCTCGTGGCGGAGGATCCGAGAACGCTGCTCGACGAGCCACTGGCCGCAGTCCGCGCGCGTCTGGGCATCCGCGAACCGCACGCTTACCGCCGCGCGCGCCGCGAGCTGGGCGCCGCGATCGATTCGTTCGGCGGCGCGCGTGGGATCGCGGCGTGAGCGGGGCAGTCGCTCGCGCAGGCTCTCGCACGACCTGAACCGCACTGTTCTCCGGCGAACGCCGGGGTTCAGGGCGGCGGGTCAACCGTTTGTGGCTCTAGGCTCCTGCGTTCGCAGGCGCACAGATCGAGCGCGGATAGGGCCGCTCAGCTTTTCTCGCCCGCCACGGCGCGCCAGCCCGCCGCCGCGTAGAGCGCGCAAGCGGTCCAGATCAGTGCGAAGCTCAGCAGTTGCGCCGGGCGAAGCGGCTCGCCGAAGATCAGCACCGCCTCGAGGAACTGCAGCGTCGGCCCGATATATTGCAGCAGCCCCAACGTGGCATAGCGAAGCCGCCGCGCCGCCGCGGCGAACATCAGCAAGGGTGCCGCGGTCACCGCGCCGGCGAGCACCAGCAGCACGTCGATGCGCGTGGTCTGACCGAAGGCGCCGCTGCCGTGCGCATGGGCCCAGCCGACGATCGCGACCGCAGGCAGCAGCAGCAGCGCGGTCTCGATCAGCAGCCCGCCGAGCGCGTCGATCGCCACCACCTTGCGAATCAGCCCGTACAGCCCGAAGCTCACCGCCAGCGTGAGCGAGATCCACAGCGCCCCGCCGCCGTCGAGCGCGAGCAGCACCACGCCCGCTCCGGCGATCGCGACCGCCCCGGCCTGCACCCGTGTGATCCGCTCGCGTAGTACCGCGACACCCAGCAGCACGTTGAGCAGTGGATTGATGAAATAGCCCAAGCTCGCCTCGAGCACATGGCCGTTCTGCACCGACCAGATATAGACGAACCAGTTGACCGCGATCAGCAGCGCGGTCGCGGTCAGCAGCGCGAGCGTGCGCCCGCGCGCCCTCGCCAGGATCGCGCGCCCGCGCCCCAGCGCGAGGACGATCGCGACGAGCAGCAGCAGCGAGAAGATCACGCGATAGGCCAGCACCTGGAGCGGCGGCACCGCGTCGAGCAGGTGCAGGTAGAGCGGCAGCAGCCCCCAGCAGACGAAGGCGCCGACGCCGAGCAACAGGCCGGTGCGGGTCGAGGCGGGAGGGTCGGACATGCCGCGACCCTTCGCCTGCCGTATCGCACGGCGCAAGTCGTCACGACGGCGTCATGACCCGGGGTGGCGAGCCCGGCTTGCGCGCATCGCGATGTCGGCGGTACCGTGAGGCGCGTTGCCGCCCCTGTCCGCACCGCCTACAGCCGCGGGCGATGCTCGTGCGCCTGGTCCTCACCGATGTCCGCAACCACGCCGCGCTGAGCCTCGCCCCCGCGCCGGGCTTCGTCATCCTCACCGGCCCGAACGGCGCGGGCAAGACCAACGTGCTGGAGGCGGTATCGCTGCTCGCGCCGGGCCGGGGGTTACGCCGCGCCGCTCTCTCCGAGATCGCGCGCGCCGACGGGCCGGGCGGCTTCGGCGTGGCCGCGACGCTGCGCGACGGCGTCGAACTCGCCACCGGGGCGATGGCGGGGGCCCCCGAGCGACGGGTGGTGCGGGTCAACGGTGCCGCCGCGGGCGCAGGCGCGCTGGCCGAGCGCGTCGCGGTCTTGTGGCTCACCCCGGCGATGGACCGGTTGTTCACCGAGGCGGCGGGCGAGCGCCGCCGCTTCCTCGATCGGCTTACGCTGGCGCTCGCCCCCGAGCACGCGCGCCACGGCACACGTTACGAGGCCGCGATGCGTGACCGCAACCGGCTGCTCGCCGAGCCGACGCCCGACCGCGATTGGCTCGCCGCGCTGGAGGCGCAGATGGCGCAGCACGGCGCCGCGCTCGACGCCGCGCGCCGCCGCACCGTCGCGGCGCTGGGCGAGGCGCTGGCGGCGCAGCCCGCGGGCGCGGTGCCGCGGGCGGCGCTGGCGCTCGCCGGCTGGAGCGGCGACACCGAGACGCTCGCCGCCGAGCTGCGCGCCGGCCGCGCGCGGGACGCCGCGGCGGGGCGCACGCTCGCGGGACCGCACCGTGCCGACCTGCTCGTCACGCACGTCGACAAGGCCCGTCCTGCCGCCAGCGCCTCGACCGGCGAGCAGAAGGCACTGCTGCTCGGCATCGTCCTCGCCCACGCCGAGCTGGTCGCGCGCGCCACGGGTCGTGCGCCGCTGCTGCTGCTCGACGAGATCGCCGCGCATCTCGACCCCGCGCGCCGCGCCGCGCTGTTCGAACGGCTCGCCCCGCTTGGCCAGGTGTGGATGACGGGCACCGAACCCGAACTGTTCGCCGCGGCGGGCGAGGCGACGCGTCTGGCGCTGTGATCGCGCGACCGCGAGCGGGCCGCGCGGTCCGCGTGTCGCAGCGGCGTTGCCTCGCACGAGAAAAGCGCGCAGGCCGCGATGACCATCCGGCGCCGCGCGCCGCACGCAGGAACCACGCCGCTGACCGAGCCATCTTCTCCCGTCGCCACCGAACGTGCCTCGGCGGCGGGCGCCGGCGAGTGGCGACGGGGCTGGCCGCTGGTAACGGCGGCGATGCTCGGCGCCGGGCTCGGCCCCGGCCTCTACCAGAATCTGTCCAGCCTGTTCACGCCGGGGCTGGAGCGTAGCTTCGGCTGGTCGCGCGGCGAGATCGCCACCGCCGCCGGGCTCGCGCTGCTCGGCGCGCTCGCGGCGCCCCTGATCGGGCGCACCGCCGACCGGGTCGGCGTGCGGCCGGTGATCACCGCCTCGATGCTGCTGCTCGGCATCGCCTATCTGTGGCTCGCCTCGATCGGTGGTGCGATCTGGCGTTATCAGATCGGCGTTGTTCTGCTGGTGCTCACCATCCCGGGAACGAGCAGCCTGGCCTACGGCAAGCTGATCGCGGCCGCGTTCGAGCGGCGGCGTGGGCTCGCGCTGGCGCTCGGCACCTCAGGGCTCGCGCTCGCCACGATCGTCGCCGCCCCTGCGCTCGGCTGGGTGATCGGCCATTACGGCTGGCGCTCCGGCTTCGTCGCGCTGGCGGCTGGCAGTTCGGTGCTGGCGCTACCGCTGATCCTGCTCGCGATCCGCCGCGCGCCGCGCGCGATCGTCGCGCCGCGCGCGCCGCCCAGCGAGGCGAGCGGCGTGTCGGCGCGCGACGCGCGGCGCGACCGGCGCTTCTGGATCCTGGTGACCTCGGCATTGCTGATCAACGCCGCCACCACCGGGCTGGTGACCCAGCTGGTGCCGATCGGGATCGAGTTCGGCCAGAGCGCGGCGCAGGCGGCGCTGCTGCTCACCGCCTTCGCCGCGAGCGCGATCGCGGGCCGGCTGATGGTCGGCATGCTGGTCGACCGACTTCGGCCGCAGCCCGTGGCGGCGGGGTTCGCGTTGGTGTCGGCTATGGCGTTCGTGCTGCTCGCACTCGCACCACAGGGACAGGCGACGTTGCTGCTGCTGGTCTTCCTCGCCGGGCTGATGAACGGCGCGGAGAACGACCTGCTGCCCTTCTTCGCGGCGCGGCTGTTCGGCTTGCGCGCCTATGCCGAGATCTACGGCACTGCGATGCCGCTGGCGCTTTCCGGCACAGCGGTGGGGATCATCGGCTTCGGCCGGCTGCACGACGCTACCGGCACCTACACGCCCGCGCTGGCGTGCGGTGCGGGCGCACTGCTGCTCGCCTGCACCTGCTTTCTGCTGCTGCCCGACCGCGCGCTGCCGGGGCGTGGCGAGACGTTCTGACGGAAGAGCTGGCGTGCACGTCGTGGGAACGTTGCTCAGAGACGAAGCAGCGACAGGGCCTGCCTGCCTGTTCGTGCCGAGGAGCCGCTGAGCCTGTCGACGCGACGTCTCGAAGCACCATCCCACCCACGCAGCACAGGCGCGTCGAGACGAGCTTTCACGAGCTCAGCCTCTTCGCAGCGCGAACGCGAGGAGGACAGGCGAAGTCCGCTCCAGGGCGGCCGCGCTCGCTGGAGAAGCGTCATTCATGACAGCGCCGGCTGACGATACCCGCCCGCCATTCCGACCCAAGACGAACCGAAATTTACTTCGCGCGCGCTGGCAGGCCGCGGGCCAACCATCCTAGAGCTTTCCGCGGATGGGTATACCGAATCACCGCGCCGGCGCCGAGTGGCGCGCGGGCTGGCCGCTCGTGCTGGGCGGGCTGGTCGGCATGGGCGCGGGTCCGGGGCTGTTTCAGAACATCTCGAGCCTGTTCATCCCCGGACTGATCGCCGAGTTCGGCTGGACGCGCGGCGAGATCGCCACGGCGGCTGGGGCGGGGCTGCTCGGCTGCGTCGCCATCCCCTTCTTCGGTCGCGCCACCGACCGCGCCGGGCCAGTCCCCGTCATCGCCTTCTCGCTGCTGCTGCTCGGCGCCACCTATCTCTCCTTCACGCGGCTGGCGGGCGAGCTGTGGCATTATCAGGTCATGGTGCTGTGTCTCGCGCTCGGCGTGCCCGGCACCAGCGCGGTCGCCTACGGGCGGCTGATCGCGACCCGCTTCGTCGCGCATCGCGGGCTGGCACTCGGCGTCGCCACCTCAGGCCTGTCGGTGACCACCCTATTGATGCCGCCGATCGTCGGGGCGGCGATCACGCGAGACGGCTGGCGCGGCGGCTTCGTCGTCCTCGCTTGCTATGTCGTCGCGGTGGCGCTGCCGCTGACCCTGCTCGCGCTGCGCCGCGCCGGTCCGGTCGCGCCCATGGACACGGCGCGCGGTCCCAGCGCGCAGGCGGCGCGGCGCCAGGGGCGCTTCTGGCGGCTGGGGCTGACCGCCTTCTGCGTCAATTTCGCGACGGTCGGGCTGGTGACCCAGCTCGTGCCGCTCGGGCTCGAGCGCGGGCTGGACGCGATCGAGGCGGCGCTGCTCGTCACCGCCTTCGGCAGCGCACAGCTGGTCGCGCGAGTCGCGATCGGCGCGCTGGTCGACCGGCTCGCACCGCACCGCGTCGCCGCCGTGGTGGCGCTGGTGTCGGCGGGCGGGTTCGCGCTGCTCGAGCTGCGCGCGCCCGGTTTCGCCGCGCTGTGGCAGATCGTGTTCGTCGCTGGGCTGATGAACGGCGCGGAAAACGACCTGCTGCCCTTTTTCGCGGCGCGGCTGTTCGGGGTCGGCGCGTACGGCGAGACGTACGGCTCGCTGCTGGTGATCGCCCTGCTCGGCACCGCCACCGGCGTGATCGGCTTCGGGCGTTTGCGTGACGCGACCGGCGCCTATGATCTCGCGCTCGCGCTCGGCGCCGGGGCGATGGTGGCGGCGGCGCTGCTGTTCCTCTCGCTGCGCCAGCGCGCAGGCGGCTGAGCGATGCTCGACCGCCGCCGCCACCCGCCCGGGCTTGCCTTCACGACCTGGCGCGCGCGCGACGGCTGGGGCTTGCGCGCTTATGACTGGCCCGCGCCGGCGTCGCGCGGACGGCTGCTGTTCCTCGGCGGACGCGGCGATTTCGCCGAGAAGTACCTGGAGGCGATGGCGCATTGGCGCGGGCGCGGGTGGAGCGTCACGGGCTTCGACTGGCGCGGCCAGGGCGGTTCGGGCCGGGTCGGACGCGATCCGCTGGTCAACCACCTCGACAGCCTCGATCCGCTGCTCGACGATCTCGCCGAGTTCGTCGCGGCGCGGCCGGCGACGGTGGCGGTGGCGCATTCCATGGGCGCGCACCTGCTGCTGCGACTGCTTGCCGAGAAGCGCGCGCGCTTCGACGCGGCGGTGCTGTCGTCGCCGATGCTGGGGCTGCGCGCCGGCCCGCTCGGCACCCCGGCGATCGCCGCACTCGCCGCAGCGGCGGCTCGTACCGGTCGCGGCGAGCGGCGCGTGTGGGACGGCGACGCGGGCAACGTCGGCGGACGGATGACCTCCTGCCCCGAGCGCCAGGCCGACAAGGTCTGGTGGAAGACGAGCCACCCGCAGATCGCCTCGGGCGCGCCGAGCTGGGGCTGGACGCGCGCCGCCTGCGCCTCGATCCTCCGCCTGCGCCCCGCCGCGCTCGCCGCGGTGGACACGCGCGCGTTGCTGCTGGTGTCGCGGCGCGATCCGATCGTGTCGCCACGCGCGGTGACCCGCGCCGCGCGAATCCTCCCGCTCGGCCAGCTCGAGCTGCTGCCCGGTCGCGGCCACGAGCTGCTGCGCGAGGCCGACCCGATCCGCGAGCGCGTGCTGGCGCGGATCGACCAGTTCCTCGGCTGAACGGGGCGCCATTTCGCTTCCGTTAGGAGGGCGCCGTGCCTATATGCCCGCTATGGCAGAACAGCAGAATTCCAGCGAGTACGGCGCCTCCTCGATCAAGGTGCTGAAGGGCCTGGACGCGGTGCGCAAGCGTCCCGGCATGTACATCGGCGACACCGACGACGGCTCGGGCCTCCACCATATGGTGTTCGAGGTGAGCGATAATGCGATCGACGAGGCGCTGGCGGGCCATTGCGACCGGATCGACATCACACTCAACGCCGACGGCTCGGTCTCGGTGACCGACAACGGCCGCGGCATCCCCACCGGGATTCATCCCGAGGAGGGCGTGTCGGCGGCCGAGGTCATCATGACCCAGCTCCATGCCGGCGGCAAGTTCGAGAACACCAGCGACGACAATGCCTACAAGGTCTCGGGCGGGCTCCACGGCGTCGGCGTCTCGGTGGTCAACGCGCTGTCCGAATGGCTCGACCTGACGATCTGGCGCGACGGCGAGGAGCATTACATGCGCTTCGCCCATGGCGACGCGGTCGCGCCGCTCAAGGTGGTCGGCAAGGCCGAGGGCATGAAGGGGACACGCGTCACCTTCATGCCCTCCCCCGCCACCTTCAAGATCACCGAGTTCGACTTCGACAAGCTCGAGCACCGCTATCGCGAGCTGGCCTTCCTCAACTCAGGCGTGCGGCTGTTCCTCACCGACGCGCGGCACGAGGAGCCCAAGCAGGTCGAGCTGTTCTACGAGGGCGGCATCGCCGCCTTCGTCCGCTATCTCGATCGCAACAAGCAGCCGCTCTTCCCCGATCCCATCTCGGTCGCGGGCACGCGCGATCATGTGACGATCGAGGTCGCGCTGGAGTGGAACGACAGCTATTACGAGAACGTCCTCGCCTTCACCAACAACATCCCGCAGCGCGACGGCGGCACCCACATCGCCGCGTTCCGCGCCGCGCTGACCCGCACGCTCAACAATTACGCGGAGAAGTCGGGGCTGCTGAAGAAGGAGAAGGTCAGCCTCACCGGCGACGACATGCGCGAGGGGCTCACCGCGATCGTCTCGGTCAAGCTGCCCGACCCCAAGTTCAGCTCGCAGACCAAGGACAAGCTCGTCTCGTCTGAGGTGCGCCAGCCGCTCGAGAGCCTGATGGCCGACAAGATGGCCGAATGGCTCGAGGAGAATCCGCAGCACGCCCGCTCGATCGTCGGCAAGATCATCGACGCCGCCGCCGCGCGTGAGGCGGCCAAGCGCGCGCGCGAGCTGACTCGGCGCAAGGGCGTCATGGACATCGCCTCACTCCCCGGCAAACTGGCCGACTGCCAGGAACGCGATCCCGCCAAGTCCGAGCTGTTCCTGGTCGAGGGTGACTCCGCCGGCGGCTCGGCCAAACAGGGACGTGATCGCCACTTTCAGGCCATTCTCCCGCTGCGCGGCAAGATCCTCAACGTCGAGCGCGCGCGCTTCGACCGGATGCTGGGCTCGAAGGAGATTGGCACGCTGATCCAGGCGATGGGCACCGGCATCGGGCGTGACGACTTCAACCTGTCCAAGCTGCGCTATCATAAGATCGTCATCATGACCGACGCGGACGTCGATGGCGCACATATCCGCACCTTGCTGCTGACCTTCTTCTACCGCCAGATGCGCGAGATCATCGAACAGGGCCATCTCTACATCGCGCAGCCGCCGCTCTACAAAGCGACGCGGGGGCGATCGGAAGTGTACCTCAAGGACGACGCCGCGCTCGACGAATATCTCGTCGACGCGGGGGTCACCGCGATGGCGCTCGACCGCGGCGCGGAGGCGCTCACCGGCGCGCACCTGCGCCCGCTGGTCGAGCATGCACGACGCATGCGGACGCTGATGCGCTACGTGCCGCGGCGCTACGACCCCGTCATCATCGAGACACTGGCGCTGGGCGGCGCGCTCGCCCCCGACCTGTCGCGCGAGGCGCGCGCCGCCGCGGTGGCCGAGGTGACCCGCCGGCTCGATCAGGGTGACAGCGAGGCGACGTGGAGCGCGGGGCTGACCGAGGAAGGCGGCATCCATTTCGAGCGTTTGTGGCGCGGGGTGACCGATCACCACATCGTCGAACCGGCGTTCCTCTCCTCCGCCGAGGCGCGCAAGATGCACACGCTCGCGTCCGAGCAGGCCGAGAATTTCGCGCATGCCTCCAAGCTGGTGCCGGTGAAGGGCGCGGCCGTCGAGACGCCCGCTGACGCGATCGCCACCGACGAGGAGGGCGAAGAGACGGTAACGGTCGGGCGCGGCGAGTCGCTCGTGGCGCGCCCGTCGCAGCTGCTCGACGGGATCCTGGCGGCGGGACGCAAGGGTCTGGCGATCCAGCGCTACAAGGGACTCGGCGAGATGAACGCGGAGCAATTGTGGGAGACCACGCTCGATCCGTCGAACCGCTCGATGCTCAAGGTGGCGATTGACCAGGCCGACGTGGCCGACGAGATCTTCACCCGGCTCATGGGCGACGTGGTCGAGCCACGCCGCGAGTTCATCCAGGAGAACGCGCTCAGCGTCGCCAACCTCGACGTCTGAAGACGGGCGGCGCCGGTGCGCGGCGCGACAGCAGGATCGAACGAGGCGGGTTCGTGCTCCGGCGCAGGCCGGAGCGCGAGCCACATCGATGGTATTCTCCTCCTCGGCCCTGCCATGCAACGACTTGCTGGCGCTTCAATCGGCCGAGATCATCCGCCGCGGATAGCCCTTTCCATCGAACGAGGCCCTCGTCAGTCCTGCCTTGCCGCCCGCCGCGACAAGTAAAAAAGACGGCACCGCTGGTGCATAACTACCAGGAAACAATCTAGGTTAATATGGTTCTTCCCACATCAGGGGAGATAGACCATGAGAACTTTAGTAGCTGTCGCATTGTGCTTGACCCTGCTCGGCGCGACGTCGGCGTGCGTCGACCCGTCGGCGCGCATCGCGTCCTCGCTGGAAGGCTATGGCTTCGCGCCCGATCAATCGACCTGCGTCGGCGAGCACCTCGAGAAAAACCTCTCGCTCGGTCAGCTGCAGCAACTCGGCCGCGCCGCACGTGCCGCGCGTGTGGGCGACACCACGCCGGGCCGCCTGACCGTTGGCGATTTCGTCCGCGTCGCGGGTCAGGTGAAGGACCCCAAGGTCCCGCTCGAAGTCGCCCGCGCCGCTGCGGGCTGCGGCATCGTCACCGCGCCGCCCGCGCTCTGACGCGCGGTCTCACGCTACACAAAGGGGATCTAAACCCATGAACGATGTCACCTATGCGGGCGGCCAGGTCGTCTCGAACGGCCGCGAGATCGGTGCACGCCTGCTCTATTATGTCGAGGAATGGGGACCGCGCATTGTCGCGGCGCTCGTCATCCTGCTGATCGGCTGGCTCGCCGCGCGTGCGATCAAATGGGCGGTGGCGAAGCTGGTCAATCGCACGCCGCTGGCGCGCCACGCCAACGCCGCCAGCCTCGGCGAGCGCCATCCCGACAGCATCGGCGTCCAAGTGGGCGACGCGGCCTATTGGGTCGTGCTGCTGATCGCGCTGTTCCTCGCCGTCCAGCCGCTCGGGTTGACCGGCGCGACCGGGCCGCTCGGTGACATGCTGCGCGGCTTCGGCCAAGCGGTACCGCACATCATCGGCGCGAGCCTGATCTTCTTCCTCGGCTATGTGCTCGCCAAGGTCGCGCGCAAGGCAGTCGAGGCGGTGGTCACCGCCAGCCACGTCGAACGCCTCTCCACCAGCCTGGGGGAGAGTGCTCCGGCCGACCCGTCGATGCTGCCGCGCACGCTCGGCGCGATCGTGTTCGCGCTGATCATCATTCCCGTCGCGATCGCCGCGCTGGACACGCTCAACATCGCCGCGATTTCGCAGCCCGCCACCGCGATGCTGCGGCTGATCCTGGACGCGATCCCGCACGTCATCGCCGCCGCGCTGATCCTCGCGGTCGCTTATGCCATCGGCAAGTTCGCGTCGCGGCTGCTGACGCAGTTCCTCGGCACCACCGGGTTCGATCGCGCGATCGGCGCCACCGGCCTGTGGTCGCAGGCGACGGCGAGCGAGTTGGGCGCAGCGCGCGCCGGTCTCCGCCCAAGCGCATTGGTCGGCAAGGGCGCGTTCGTCGCGGTGCTGATCTTCGGCCTGATGGAGGCGTTCCGCCAGCTCGATTTCGCTTATGGCTCGCGCATCATGGCCGAGGTACTGGCGCTCTTCGGCCAGGTGGTGTTCGGCTCGATCATCATCTTCGCCGCGGTGATCATCGCGCGCCTCGTCGCTCGCGTGATCGAGCATCAGGGGCAGAGCGGGGCGCACGCCGCCGCGCCGCTGGTACGGGTCGCGATCATCGTGCTCGGCACCGCGATCGGGCTGCGCTTCATGGGACTGGCCGACGACATCATCAACATGGCGTTCGGGCTGCTGCTCGGCGCGGTCGCGGTCGCCGCGGCGCTGGCCTTCGGGCTGGGCGGCCGCGAGGCGGCGGGCCGCGTCGTGGCGCGGCTGCTCGAGCGCGTTCCGGCCGATCGCGACCTGACCGCGGCACCTGCCACGCAGCACAGCCCGGCACCGCGTGCCGCACCGTTCAACCCGCAGTTCAATGAAGGAGACGATCGATGAACACTGATACCCTCGCCGGCGCAGCGACCGACCTTGGCGGCAAGATCAAGGAAGGCCTGGGCAGCGGCACTGGCGACAAGAGCCTGCGCGCGGAGGGCAAGGCCGACCAGCTCGGCGGCCAGGCGCGGCAGAGCTACGGCGAGGCCAAGAATGCGGTGGAGGACACGATCCGTCCCGCGATCGACTATGCGCGCCAGTTCATCCACGAGCGGCCGTTCACCGCCGCGGCGCTCGGCGGCGTGCTCGGGATCGCGCTGATCAACACGCTGCGCGGCAAATGATCGCGCGGGGCGAGGTGCCGGCCGGCGCCTCGCCCACCCCTTCGCTCGCTTCCGCTCTTGCTCTCTCGTCCGCGGCGATCGTCAAGACCGTCACGCTCGCTCCCCGGCCTCGCCCGATCGCCGCCGCCGGGCGCCTTGCGGCCGAGGCCTTCGGCACCTTCTGGCTCGTCGCCGGCGGCGGCGGCGCAGCGGTGCGCGCCGCCGGCAGCGCAATGCCCGGTTCGAGCGGGCTCGTCGGTCGTTGGCTCTTCGGCCACGAGGCGCGCGGCCAGTCCCCCGGTCAGACCAGCGACAGGCCGATCGAGCGGTTGGTCGACGCCGATCGTGCCGCCACGCCGCGCTGGACCGCGCGGACGGCTGATCGCCGCCGGCGGCCTGCCGTAACGGATTGACGGAGCGCGCCATTTCAGCTCCTACGGGCATAAGGGCCGGGGAGAGGACAGAATGACGCAAGCGATCCAACGACGTTCGCTGCTCGCGGGCGCTGCTATCGGCGGCATGGCGCTAGCGAGCGGCCCGGCGAGCGCGCAGCGCGCCGCCGCGACGACCGCGCCGGAGGTCTATGAGCTGCGCACCTACCATCTGGTGCGCGGGCCGATGCGCGAGCGGCTCGACACCTATCTGCGCGACGCTTTCATCCCCGCCGCGCGCCGCGCCGGCTGCGGTCCAATCGGCGTGTTCACGGTGGCGATCGGCTATGGCACCCCGGGGCTCCAGGTGCTCGTGCCGCACCCGACGATCGCGGACTTCGCGACGTTGCCCGACCGGCTCGCCGCCGACGCGCGCTACACCGCCGCGGCCGCACCCTTCCTCGGCACCACGCCGGATGCGCCGCCTTTCGTGGCGCTCGACGTCAAGCTGATGCGCGCGTTTCCGCATTTCCCGCGGGTCGAGCTGCCTGTCGCGACCGCGGGCAACAAGGGGCGCATCTTCGAACTGCGCACCTATTACAGCCACAGCGAGCGAGCGGGCACGACCAAGATCGGCATGTTCGACACCGGCGGCGAGATCGACATCTTCCGCCGTACGGGTCTCACCCCGGTCTTCTTCGCGCAGGACCTGACCGGCGCGCACCTGCCGAGCCTGACCTACCTGCTCACCTTCCCCGACCTGGCGACGCGCGAGCGCAACTGGGCGACTTTCGGCTCGGACCCGGCGTGGCGCAAGCTGATCACCACGCCCGGGCTGACCGATCCCGAGATCACCTCGGCCGCCGACAACCAGATCCTCAGCCCGACCGCTTACTCGCAGATCTGAGGCGGCGGCGCGAGGAGGATGGGCTTCGTTGATCGCCCGCTAGTAACATTCGTCGTCCGTAGCAACGGGTGTACGATGTCGGGTAAAAACCACTCCCCTCCCCTTCAAGGAGGGGTCGGGGGCGCGGCGGTTCCAAACACGCCGCGCTGGTGAAAGGATCCCGCCCCAACCGCTCCCCCTACAGGGGGGGGCTTGCCTGCGTGAGGACGGCGACGCTCCCTAGTCGAGCGACAGTGGCAGTGTCGCGGTGAACACCACGCCCTCGCGTCGGTAATCGACGTCGGCGCTGCCCCCCGCCTCGCTCGCTAGCACGCGGCGGATCAGCTGCGTGCCGAAGCCGCTGCGCTCGGGCGCGACCACCGGGGGGCCGGCGCGCTCGATCCAGCTGAGCCGCAGCAGCGCGGGCGTGGCGCGGTCGATCAGCTCCCACGTCACCTCCACCACGCCCGCGGCATTGGAGAGCGCGCCATATTTGGTCGCATTCGTCGCCAGCTCGTGCAGCGCCAGCGCGAAGGCGACGACGAGATGCGGCGGCAGGCTCAGCGCGGGGCCGTTCAGCACGAAGCGCTGGACGTCGTCGATGCCGAAGGGCGCCAGCGTACGCTCGAGCAGATCGCGCACCGAGGCGCTGGCGAAGGCCTCGCTGACGAGCAACTCGTTGGCCGCTGCCATCGCCTGGATCCGCGCCGCGATCGTCTCGCCCGCGTCCTCGAGCGAGCTGGCGCGGCGAAGCGTCTGCGCCACCACCGCCTGGAGCGAAGTGAGCGTGTTCTTGACGCGGTGGCTGAGCTCGCGCGCCAGCAGCGCGCGATGACCCTGGTCGCGCCGGCGCTCGGTGACGTCCTGCGTGGTGCCGACCAGCGCGATCGGCGTACCGTCGGCGCAACGGTTGGCCTGGCCGCGCACCTGCACCCAGCGCTCCTCTCCCGACGGCAGGGCGAGCCGGTACTCCGCGTCGAGCATCGTGCCCTCGGCGATCGCGCGCTCGATCGCGGCGGCCTGCATCGCACGATCGTCCGGGTGAATCGTCGCCTGCAACTCCTCCAGGCTGAGCGAATCGTCGGGACGACGGCCGCAGATCGCCTTGCAGCTGTCCGACGCGATCAGGTGGCGCGTCTCGAGGTTGAGGCTCCACGTGCCGAGCCGCCCCGCCTCCAGCGCCAGCCGCAGCCGCTGCTCGCTCGCCTGCAGCTCTGCGGTGCGGCGCGCCACCTCCGCCTCCAGCTCGTCGCGGTCGCGCTTGAGCCGGGCAAGCCGCTCGCGCTCCTCGGTGACGTCATATTGCGAGGCGAAGTAGAAGGTCAGCACGCCGTCGTCGCTGAACACCGGGGAGACCAGCAGGCGGTTCCAGAAGGTGGTGCCATCCTTGCGATAGTTGAGCAGCTCCAGCTCGATCGGCTTGCGCAGGTCGATCGCGGCGCGCAGCCGCGCCACCTCGCTGCGATCGGTCGCGGCACCCTGAAGGAAGCGGCAATTCCTGCCGATGATCTCGGCCCGGTCGTAGCCGGTCAGCCGCGCGAACGAGGCGTTGGCGAAGACGATCGGATTGTCCGGCTGGCGCGGGTTGGTGATGAGCATCGGCATGCGCGTGGTGCGCACGGCCGAGGAGAACGGGTCCGGCCCGTTGCCCGCGCGCACCAGCTCGCGGATGATCCGCGCCTCTTCCTTAAAGTCGGGCAAAGTCTCGATGTCCCCCGCGGCGATCGAGTCGAGTCGCAAAATCCCTAATATGGGTTAGGAAGTCGCGGGGGAAGCGTTCGTTGCGCGGGACCGGCTCACCCCGGTCGTGATCGCGCGCGGCGTCCAGCATCAGCAGCCGACACCATGCCTTGCGCGGAGCCTGGCGCCAGCGTGAAGGGCAATCCTCAGGCCGAGGCGAAGAACTTGGTGCCGGCGACGCCGACGATGATCAGCGCGATGAAGCCGACCTGCGCCAGGTTGAGCGTTTCGCCGAACAGCACCACGCCGAGCAGCGTAACGCCGACCGCACCCAACCCCGTCCACACCGCGTATGCGGTGCCCGCGGGCAGGCCGCGCATCGCCAGCGCGAGCAGCCCCATGTTGACGAAGCTCAGCGCGATAGGGATCGTCGAGACAAGGATGCCGGGGCGCATCGCCGCCCATTTCAGGCTCAGTGCCCAGATGATCTCGGTGACCACGGCAATGCCGAGGATGAGCCACGCCATGAGGAGGTTCCTTCTCGCGGGCTCGGTGGAGGTTATAGCGGCCGGAAACCCGAAAGAGGCCGCGAAGGCGCGCCCGATAGTTGCTCGCGCCGGTGCTGTCCAGAGCGGCGTCACTCGGCTCGGCTGCGCGCTCACGCACGCAGGAGCAAAAACAACACGAAGGCTTATAGGTCTGTTTCGTAGGTTTGGGCAGCATTCCGCCATGGCGAAGAAAAAACGTTACCTGAGCGCGACGCTGTCCGACGGCTATGTCAAGACGATCGGGCCAACCGCGGCGCCGCTGACGCATTATTGGCGCATCGTCGCGCAGCTCCACAACGGGCGCACCGAGGTGTTCTGGGGACACGAAACGTCGCACCGAGCGGCGCTCGCCAAGCGCGCGCCAGCGGAGGAGGCGGCGAAGCAGCGCGGATGGCGATCGTTCGACTTCGAAGTGGTCGCGTTGCAGGAATACGACTGACGGACCATCGCCGGACACATAACAGTGCCAGCATCCGCAACCGCTCCGGGATATTCTTCTCACGCAGCAAAGCGCTGTACGAGAAGAGGAAAACACCATGACTGTCGAATATCCTCCGGTCGTCCCCGGGCCGCATCACCGCCTCCAGCACGCCGACTCGCCTGCTTCGGGTGCGCGGACGTTGTTCCAGCTCGACCAGCTCGACGTGAGCTTCGATCCCGCGCTGGAAACGTTGTGGACCTATATGCGCCCGCGCACGCGGCCGAGCTTCAACCCCGACCTGCTCCGCGACTTCGTGACCTGGCAGGACGATATCGAGCTCGCCTGCGCCAGCGGCGCCATGCCGATCCGCTACCTCGTGCTTGGCTCGCGCTTTCCCGGCGTCTTCTCGCTCGGCGGGGACCTCGACCTGTTTGCGCAGCATATCCGCGCGGGCGATCGCGAGTCACTGGTGCGGTACGGCCGTGCCTGCGTCCAAATCCTTCACCGCAACATGACCGGGCTCGACCGGCCGATCGTCACGATCGGTCTGGTCGAGGGCGACGCTTTGGGCGGCGGTTTCGAGGCGCTGCTGTCGTTCAACGTCGTCATCGCCGAGCGCGGCGCGAGCTTTGGCCTGCCCGAGACGTTGTTCGGGCTGTTCCCGGGCATGGGCGCGCACTGCTTCCTGTCGCGCCGGCTGAGCGCCGCGCGCGCCGAGCAGATGATCCTGAGCGGGCGGACGTACCGGGCGGAGGAGCTCTACGACATGGGGCTCGTCCACGCGCTCGCCGAGCCGGGCGCCGGACGCGGCATGGTGGCTGACTATATCCGCCAGAACCGCCGCCGCCACAGCGCGCATTGCGCGATCTACGAGGCATCGCGTGCGGTGAACCCGCTTCCGCTCGCCGAGCTGGAGGCGGTGGTGGAGCTATGGGCCGACGCCGCGCTGCGGCTGAGCGAATCGGATCTCAAGCTGATGCGGCGGCTGACCGGCGCGCAGAGCCGCCTGCTCGAGCGCGCCGCAGCCTAGGCATTTCCCGCGCGCAGCCGCGTGCCGGCGAACAGGGCCGCGACCATGTCCGCCGGCATCGGCCGCGCGAGCAGATAGCCCTGCACCGCATCACACCGCGTGCGGCGCAGCTGGTCGAGCTGCGCCGCAGTCTCGACGCCTTCGGCCACGGTTCGCATCCCCAGCTTGGCGGCGAGATCGACCACGGTCTGCACGATGGCGATCGACGCCGGGCTATGATCGAGGTCGGTGACGAAGGAGCGGTCGATCTTGAGCGTCTGGAACGAAAAACGCGTGAGATAGCTCAGCGCCGAATAGCCCGTGCCGAAATCGTCGAGCGTGGTGTTTACCGCCAGGCGATTGAGCACTTTGAGCGCAGCGAGCGAAGAGTCGACGTCCTCGAGCAGGACCGACTCGGTCACCTCCAGGTGCAGCCGCTGCGGCGCCAGCCCGGTCGAGTCGAGCGCGCTGATCACCACCGCGGGCAGGTTGCTCTCGCGCAGCTGCACCGGTGAGAGATTGACTGCGACGGAGATATGCACCGGCCAGTCGCGCGCGGTGCGGCAGGCCTGGTAGAGCACCCAGTTGCCGATCGCGACGATCTGGCCATTATCCTCCGCGATCGGGATGAACTCGGCCGGCGACACCGCGCCGTGGCGCCGGTTGGTCCAGCGCAGCAGTGCCTCGCACGAGGTGATCCGATCGCCTACGAGATCGTAGATCGGCTGGTAGGCAAGGTGGAACTCGCCGCGCTGCAACGCGCCGTGCAGCTCGGCGGCGAGCTGGCGCCGACGCTCGATCTTCTCGTCCATTGCCGGTTCGTAGAGCGACATCTGGCCGCGCCCGCTCTCCTTGGCGCGGTACAGCGCGAGGTCGGCGTTCTTGAGCAAGGTGTCCGCATCGGTGCCGTCGCGCGGCGCTACCGCGACCCCGACCGAGACGCTGGAGCGCAGCCGGTGACCATCGCATTGCGCCGGTTCTCCCACCACCTCGAGCAACCGCCGCCCGATCGCGACCGCCTGCTCGGGGCTGTCGAGCGCACAGACGATGGCGAACTCGTCGCCGCCCAGCCGCGCGACGGTGCCGCAATCGGTGAAGGTGCGCCGCAGCCGCTCCGCCACCGCGACCAGCAACGCATTCCCGGCGAGATGCCCGAAGGTGTCGTTCACCTCCTTAAAGCGGTCGAGATCGAGCCAGAGCAGGGCGAGCAATCCGCCGTTCGCCTCCACCGCGGCGAGCCGCGCCTCGAACTGCTCGCGAAAAGCGGTGCGATTGGCCAGCCCGGTCAAGTCGTCGCGCCGCGCCATATTGGCATTGTGCTCGGCCAGGGCGGCTTTCTCGTGCGAGACGACCACCGCCCGCAGGATCGCCTCGTAGGTCTGCAGCGTGATCTCCATCATCGCTACCACGAACAACAGGATCACCGCCGCGAGCACCGCCTTGAGCGGATCGAACGCGATCAATAGTCCCACGACCAGCGGCAAGGAGGCGCCGCACAGCTGGCACAGCGCGATCGAGGGTCGCGCCGCGTTGCGCCCGGCGATCCCGGCCGCGTAGCCGATCGCGGTGGTGACCGCGAGCAGCTGGAGCACGCCGTCGTCCGCTCGCGTGAGCGTCAGCAGCCCGAACAGCCCGAGCAGCCCGGCGTAGCTCAGCGCGCCGAGCCGGTAGCCGCGCTCCTGCCGCCGCGCCGCCGCCCCTGCTCCAACCTTGACCTCGGCCCCCTGGCGATGCAGCCGCACCGCGTCGACGATGCGCACGCCACCGATCACGCCGATCATCGCCGCGCAGGCGGTGAGCCAGCGATCGCGGCTGACGGCGGCCACCACGGTGGCGATCACGCTGCTGGTCAGCGCGCCGATCACCAGCGACTGCGGCGAGGCATAGAGCGACTCGACCAACGTGGCGCGCGCCGCCGCGGTGATCCGCTCGTCCGAATGTCGCAACTGCCGCAGCCGGTGGATCAAACGCGCCATAACTTCCTCATGCGCAGCAACTATCTACCTTCTCGAAAGACTCACCTTAACCGGCGTTGGTATCCAGCGGTGACCAGGCCTCCGCCGGGGAGGCGCGTCGCGGCCGCAGCGACGCACAGGTCACTGTCCCAAAACGAACCAGAAGCATCGGGTGAGCGACCGTCGTCGCGACAGGCGTCTTGACGAGCGACCGACCGCGCCGGCGCCGCGCACCCCGCAGTCCGCAGCAGAGCGAGCGCCACGCGCGTGCCACGCTCGGCTTCGTGCTCGTCTCACTCCGCCGGCCGTTCACTTTTCGACACACGATCAACGCTGTTTCCCTCCCGGCCTGATCGCGTAAGGCGTTGATTAACCATTCGGTGCCGCCAGTCCCTGCGCGGTGACGGGCACCGTGACGCCGGCCTCAGGGAGAGCCCGATGATCCATGACAGAGCGGCCCTTGCCGCGCTCGCTTTCTCCGCACTCAGCCTGCCGGCGGCAGCGCAGGTGCTCGAACCGCCCGAACGGGCCATCCGCTACGACGCCCCGAGCGCGATCTCGCCCTCGAGCGCCAACGCGACCGTGTCCGCCGCCACCGTGCCGCAGGCGATGGAGCGGCTCGACCGCGACGACGCCACGCTCGATGTCTCGCTGGGGGGCATCTACGGCGAGGGCGAGTTCGGCACCGGCTCGACGACGACGATCTGGAGCTCCGCGCTCGGTGCGCGGTTGCGGCTGAACGATCTCACGCTCTCGGCCTCGCTGCCGTGGATGCGGATCCGCAGCCGCTCCACCGTCTTCACCGGCATCGACGCCACGCCGGTGCTGGTCGCGCCCAATACCTCCGCGGTGAAGCGCACCGCCGAGGGCATAGGCGATCTCACGCTCGGTGCCGCCTACACGATCGCGCCCGCGGGTAGCCCGGTGGAAGTCGAGCTGTCGGGGCGGGCCAAGATCAACACCGCGACCCAGCGCAGCGGCCTCTCCAGCGGGGAAAACGACTATGCCGTCGGCGCCGACGCGTCGCTGCCGCTCGGCGCGGTGACGCCGTTCGTTTCGGTGACCTATCGCTTTCTGGGCGACACCGCGCTGTACGAGCTGCGTGACGGCCCGGCGGCCTCGGCCGGTGCCTCGTTCGCGATCGGGCGCGACGCCTATCTGCTGACCTCCTACCATTATGCGCGCGCGGCGACGCGCCTCGTCGAGGACGCGCACGAGCTGTTCGCGGGCGCTTCGACGCGGCTCGCGGGAACACCGTTGCGGCTGACGGGGTTCACCACGGCAGGGCTGTCGCGCGGTGCGGCCAGCTTCTCGGCGGGCCTGGCCGTCTCGGTGGGATTGTCACGAGCGCGCGAGTGAGCGCACCAGCATGGGGGTATTGAGCGAGTGACGGGCGGCGATCACGCGAACGAGCCGGAACGGGTCTACGCGATCGGTGACCTGCACGGCCGCTTCGATCTGTTCCGCGCGCTGATGCGCACGATCGAGCGCGACCATGCTGCACGCGCGCCGTCGGCGACGCGGATGGTGTTGCTCGGCGATATCATCGATCGCGGTCCCGACAGCGCGCGGCTGGTGCGCGGCTGCATGCGGCTCAGCCAGCTCAATCCTCGCTTCACCGTTCTCAGGGGCAATCACGAGGAGATGATGGTGCACGCGCTGCGCGGCGACCTCTGGGCTTTTCGCGCCTGGCTGGATTTCGGCGGCCGCGAGACGCTGCTCAGCTGGGGCGCGTCACCCGCGCTGACCGACGACATGCCGGGAATACGCGAGCTGCGTGCGGCGGCGCAACTGGTCGGCCGCGACGTGATCGACTGGTTGGCGCGGCTGCCGCTGACGCTGCGCCACGAGGATCATCTGTTCGTCCACGCGGGAATTCGGCCCGGCGTCGCGCTCGAGCGCCAGGTGCCGCGCGACCTGCTGTGGATCGGCGAGGAGTTCCTCGAAAGCGAGGAGGATCACGGCGCCACCGTCGTACACGGCCACACCATCGTCGAGAACGGACCGGAGGTGCGCGGCAACCGCGTCGGGCTCGACACGGGCGCGTATCGCACCGGTCGCCTTACCGCCATGGGGCTGGAGCGCGGCAAGCGCTGGTTTCTGGAGGCGACGGGCACGGCCATGCCGGTGCGGGCGGTGATCCGAGAGGCAGCTGAGCACCGGCAAACGGTGGCGGCATGGTGACCCGCCCGACCGCCGTCTTCGAGGACGAGCAGCTCGACGCCGCGCTGTTGGCAGTGCTCGGAGAACCCGTAGCCGGCGACGCCGACGGCAGCGTCGCGCCGTCGCCGCGCGGCGTGGCTCGCTCGCTTGCGGGATCGCGCCGCGCCTCGGCGACGCTCGGTCTCGCCGCGGTGGGCGCGATCGCCGGCCTCGCCTTCCTGACTCTCGCGCGCGACGAGACTCCCGATCGTCCGCGCGTCCGAGCGGCCGCGCCGAGCCAGCGTGCGGACGCGACGAGCGCCGGCAGCGCGCTCGGCCGCATCGCGCCCGCGCCCGTCGCTTCCACCCGCGTGATCGCAGCGAACGTCCCCCGCCCGCGCTCGGTCGCGCAGCCTACGGCGCTGCCCGCCGCTGTCACCCGCGTCGCGCGCACCCTCCACCGTACCGCCGTTCGGGAGGAGGTCACACGCCGACCCGCCGTCGTGCTGCCGGACCAGATGGTTGATGCGGTCGAACCCGCGGCAATAGCGATCTCGGCGCCCGCGGCACCCTCGCCTCAGCCGACGAGCAGCATGGTGGTTGATTCCAGTCTTCCCCCAGCGGCGGCGGTCCTCGGCGCCCCGACGCAGCGCGCCCGACGCGACTCTGTGGTGGCGATCCGAAGCTTTCGCCGGCAGTGGTGAGCGCATGTCGCGGCCAGGCTGTGTAGCGCCGGCAAGGGGACTTGATCGGCCTCGCCTGACGCGGCGCTCCGCCGCGTTACGGCAGCGCTGCGCTGCGGGGCACCTCCCCTGGCGCTAGGCTCCGGCGTCTGCCGAGCGTGATCGCGAGCCTCCCGCGATCCCGGCCCTGAGCGTGGATTTATCGTGCCGCGAGCGCCTGAACCGTTCCTTCTGCGGAATGTCGTGCTTTGCCCTGGCTTCGGCACGCCAAAGGCGGGTCCGGCGGCGCCGACCTCGTTTGCGCTCTTATGCAACGGAGGATCGACTGAATGCCGGCACAGCTTAGCACGGCGAGCGGCCGACATCGTCTCGCTGGCAGAACACATAGTCTATAATGCGCATCTATTCGCCCGATCATGGAACGATCATCTTTACCTTCGTCAGCACGACATACGAAGGAGACCTTTCATGACCATTCTCGTCATCGGCGCCACCGGGCGCGTCGGCCAGCACGTCGTCGATCAGCTGCTCGTCCGCGACGCCGACGTCCGCGTCCTGACGCGCGATCCCGCGAAGGCAAGCTTCCCCGCCGCGGTCGAGGTCGTGAAGGGTGACCTGCTCGACATCGACTCGCTGCGCGCAGCGCTCACCGGGGTGAGCACGCTGTTCCTACTCAATGCCGTCACCGGCGATGAATTCACCCAGGCGCTCATCACGCTCAACCTCGCGCGCGAGGCCGGGATCGACCGCATCGTCTATCTCTCGGTGTTCGGCGCCGACGAGGCGGTCAACGTCCCGCATTTCGCGGTCAAGTCGGGCGCCGAGCGGATGCTGGCGGCGATGGGCGCGGGCGCCACGATCCTGCGCCCCACCTACTTCATCGACAACGAGGCCATGGTGAAGGACGTCATCCTGCAACACGGCGTGTATCCCATGCCGATCGGGGGGAAGGGCGTGGCGATGGTCGACGCGCGCGACATCGCCGAGGTCGCCGCGATCGAGTTGGTCCGCCGCGAGCGCGCCCCCGTCAAGCTGCCGCTCGAGACGATCAACCTGGTCGGCCCGGAGACGCTGACCGGCGCCGGCGTCGCGGCGATCTGGTCCGACGTGCTCGGCCGCCCGATCGTCTACGGCGGTGACGATCCGAGCGGCTTCGAGCAGAACATGGCGAGCTTCATGCCTCGCTGGACCGCCTATGAGATGCGGCTGATGGCGGAGCGCTACGTCAGCGACGGGATGATCCCGCACGACGGTGATCGCGAGCGCCTCATCCGGCTGCTCGGCCGCCCGCTGCACGATTATCGCGAGACCGCTCAGCGTCTGGCCTTCTCCTGAGGTTCACTCGCGCGGCGAGAGTTGCGCGCCGCGCCACCGGCGAGGGCCGGTGGCGCGGGATAAGCTTAAAGCAGAAGGTTCGCAGGAACGCCAAACCCTGCCTCTTGCGAGAATTTCGATAGATAGCTAACTAATAGATGTGTCGCTTCGATCATTCTCGCCCGAACGTCAGCTCACCACGTTGCTCGTCCCGCTGGCGCGCGCCTATCGCCGCCATCTCGACCGTGAACTGGCAGACCTCTCGCTGTCGCACTCCTCCGCTCTGGCGGTGATGCTGCTCGGGCGGATGGAGGACGGGGTTCGCCAAGGCGCCTTGGCCGAGCAGCTCGGGGTCGAGCCGCCCACGGTGGTGCCGATGCTCGACCAGATCGAGCGCGCGGGGCTTGCCGAGCGCCGCCCCGATCCCGCCGACAAGCGCGCCAAGACGCTCCACCTCACCGATGCGGGCCGCACGCTGGCCGCCGCGGCGGAGGCGCGCTCAGCCGAGATCCGCGCCGCGCTGTTCGCGGGGATCGATCCCGCCGAGATCGCGGTGGCCAGCAAGGTGCTCGAGTCGCTCGCCCAGGCGCTGGCGGCGGCCGACGCGGCGTGATCCGATGAAGGTCGGACTGCGTGAGGTCGTGTTCTCGGCCAATTGCTTCGCCGCGGCGATGCTGGCGCTGTACGTCTCGTTCGCGCTGGGGCTCGAGCGCCCGTTCTGGGCGATGGCGACCGTCTATATCACCAGCCAGCCGTTGAGCGGTGCGGTCCGCTCCAAGGCGGTGCTCCGCCTGCTCGGCACCCTCGTCGGCGCGAGCGCGGCGGTGGTGATGGTGCCGCTGCTGGTGGGCGCCCCGCTGCTGCTCTCGCTCGCGCTCGCCGGCTGGGTGGCGGTTTGCCAATTCGTCTCGCTGCTCGATCGCACGCCGCGCTCCTACCTTTTCATGCTCGCGGGCTATACCGCCGCGCTGGTCGGCTTCCCGACCGTCGGCCATCCCGAGGCGATCTTCGACGTCGCAGTGCTGCGCGCGCAGGAAATCGGCATCGGTGTGACCTGCGCCGCGCTCGTCCATGCCGCGATCTGGCCGCGCAGCGTCACCGCGCTGCTCGGCGCGCGCGTGCGGACCCTGCTGGCCGAGGCCGAGCGCTGGGTCGCCGACGCGCTCGCCCCCGCCCCGATCGAGCGCGCCGACGAGGAGCGCCGCCGCCTCGCAGGCGACGTCACCGAGTTGCACGTCATGGCGACGCATGTCCCCTTCGACACCGCCGCCGCGCGCCCCACCCGCGCGCTGCTGAGCGCGCTGCAGGACCGTTTCGTGCTGCTGCTGCCGCTCGTCTCCGCGGTCGAGGACCGGCTCGGCGCGATCGCCGTCGAGGGCGAGGTGCCGGCCGAGGTGGGCGCGTTGGTCGGGGACGTCCGGGCCTGGGCGAGCGACGCGGGCGCGCACGCCCCGGCCAGCCTGATCGCGCGCGTCGACGCGCTCTCCATTGAATTGACACCGGCCGACTGGCGCGAGCTGCTGATCGCCAACCTGCTCGACCGACTGCGCGAGCTGGTGGAGGCGCTCGATACCGCGCGCCTGATCGCGGCACAGACGATCGATCCCGGCGCCGCGCCGCCGCAGCGGGTACGCGCGCTGCTGCGCGAGCGGCGGCAGCGGCCGCTCCACCGCGACCTGCCGCTCGCCCTGCTCTCCGCCGTCGCCACCTTCGCCGCGATCGTCGCCTGCTGCGGCTTCTGGATCATGACCGCCTGGCCCGAGGGCGCGGTCGCGGCGATGATCGCGGCGGTGGTATGCTGCTTCTTCGCCACGATGGACGACCCCGTGCCGGCGCAGCGCGGCTTTCTGATCTGGACGGTCGCGTCGCTGCCGCTCGTCGCGCTCTACCTGTTTGCGCTGCTGCCGCTGGTGCACAGCTTCGAGACGCTCGCGCTGCTGCTCGCGCCCGCGCTGCTGGCGGCGGGCGCACTGATGGCGCTGCCGCGCTGGTACGGGCGGATGATGCCGCTGCTGATCGGGTTCGCGGGCGGGCTGGCGCTGACCAACAGCTTCACCGCCGACGCGGCCGGCTTCTTCAACGGCAGCGTGGCGCAGCTCGCCGGCGTCGCCGCGGCGATGGTGGCGACGCGGCTGTGCCGCAGCCTCGGCGCGGGCGCCGCGCTGCGCCGGCTGCGGCGCGCCGGCTGGCGCGAGCTCGCCGATCTGGCGGCGCGACCCGGCCGCGCCCCGCTGCCGGCGTGGCGGAGCCGCATGCTCGACCGCGTCGGGCTGCTCGGCGCGCGTGTCGGCGATCTCGAGCAGGGCGACCGCGACGCCGGCATGGCGGCGCTGCGCGAGCTCCGCGTCGGGGTCAACCTGGCGCAGCTCGCCCCCGCCAACGACGTTGCCAAGGACCTCGGCGACGACGCGCTCGCCGCGCTGCGCGCCGAGATCGCCGCGCATTATCGCGCCCGCGCCCGCGGCGACGTGGCCGCACCCGACACGGCGCTGCTCGCGCGCCTCGACGCGGCGATCGCGACGGCGCTGGCGGAGGTGCCGGCCCCGCGCGACCGGCTCGCCGCGCTGACCGGGCTGCGCCGCAACTTCTTCCCCGCCGCGCGCGGGCTCGACCACGCGAGGGCGGCGGCATGAACGGCGAGATCGATCTGGCGGGCGTGTACGTCCACCCGCTGCTGCTCGCCGCGGTGCTGGCCTTCGTCGCCACGGAGACGATCGGCTGGGCGCTCGCGCGGCTCGGCCTCTACCGCTTCGTCTGGCACCGCGGGCTGTTCGACGTCGCGCTCACGGTCATCCTCTGGGCCGGCTGCGCTGCGCTCCTCGGCGGCGCCGCGCCCGCCGCTCTTTTCGGCTAGGACTTATGAGAAAGATCGTCATTCTCCGCGTCGCCGTGACGCTGATCGTGGTCGCCGTCGCGTGTCTCGCGGCGCAGCGGCTGTGGTTCCACTATGAAGAGGAACCGTGGACCCGCGACGGCCGCGTTCGCGCCGACGTGGTCCAGGTCGCTCCGGACGTCTCGGGCCTCGTCACCCGGGTGTTCGTGCGCGACAACCAGCCGGTCGCGGCGGGCACGCCGTTGTTCGAGGTCGACCGGCCGCGCTACCGGCTCGCGGTGGCGCAGGCACGGGCGGCGATCGCGGCGCAGCAGGTCCAGCTCGCCCAGGCGCGGCGCGAGGCGCGACGCGACCGCGAACTCGGCGACCTGGTCGCGGGCGAGGTGCGCGAGCAGAGCCTCGCCAAGGTGGCGCAGCTCGAGGCGACGCTGGCGCAGGCGCGCGTCATGCTCGACACCGCCGAGCTCAACCTCGCGCGGACGCTGGTGCGCGCGGGCGTGGCAGGCACGGTGACCAACCTCGACCTGCGCCCCGGCGACTATGCCAGCGCGGGGCATCCCGCCTTCGCGATCATCGACCGTGCCTCGCTCCACGTGATCGGCTATTTCGAGGAGACCAAGCTGCCGCGCATCCACGTCGGCGACGCGGTGCGGGTGCGATTGATGGGGGACGACGGCGCGCTCGCCGGCCATGTCCAGAGCATCGCCGGCGGAATCGAGGACCGCGACCGCAGCGCCGGGGCCAATTTGCTCGCCAACGTCAACCCGACCTTCAGCTGGGTGCGGCTGGCGCAGCGCATCCCGGTGCGGGTCACCATCGACCGCCTGCCCGCCGGCACCTCGCTCGTCGTCGGGCGCACCGCCACGGTCGAGGTGGTGCCGCCCGCTCCCACCCCGGCCACGAGGGAGCATCGCGCGTGAGCCCGCGGCGCCTCGCCCCCGCGCTGCTCGCCGCGCTGCTCGCCGGCTGCGCCGCCGCCGGCCCGAACTATCACCGGCCCGCCACCGCGGTGATCGAGCGGCCGAGCGCGACCGGCGCGTTCGTCTCGGGGGACGCCGCCGCCTACGCGCCGGCGCCGCTACCCGACCACTGGTGGCGGCTGTACCAGGACCCGCTGCTCGACCAACTCGTCACGGCGGCGATGGCGCACAACACCGACCTGCGCGTCGCCGCCGCCAACATCGCACGCGCCCGCGCCGCGCTTGACCTCGCCGAGACTGACCGCACGCCGCAGACGCAGGTCGAGGTCGCCCCGGGTTACGCGCAGCGCTCGGCCGAGGAGGAGCTCCTGCCCGGGGCGGCGCTGCCTGCCGCCCCGATCTATTCGGGCCGGGTCGGCGTCTCTTACCAGCTCGATCTCGCCGGGCAGGTGCGCCGTGCGGTCGAGGCCTCGACCGCCGACGTGGCCGCGACGCGCGCCGCCTATGACGCGGTGAAGGTCACCGTGGTGGCGGACACGACGCGCGCCTATGTCGACGCCTGCGCGGCCGGGCGCGAGATCGGCGTGGGGCAGCGCGCGCTCGCGCTGCAGCAGCGTACTACCGCGCTGACCCAGCGACTGGTGCGCGCCGGGCGCGGCATCTCGCTCGACGCGACGCGGTCGCGCGCGCAGGAGGAGCAGGTCCGCGCGACGCTGCCGACGCTGCTCGCGGCGCGGCAGGTGGCGCTGTTCCGGCTGGCGACGCTCACCGGCCGGCCTCCCACTGAGTTCGATCGCGACGTCGCCGCCTGCGCGCTCGAGCCCCGGCTCGACCGCCCGATCCCGATCGGCGATGGCGCCGCGCTGCTGCGTCGCCGCCCCGACGTGCGCCGCGCCGAGCTGCTGCTCCACGCCGCGACCGCGCGGATCGGCGTGGCCGAGGCGGCGCTCTACCCGCGCGTGACGCTCGGCGCCTCCGCCGGTTCGGTCGGGCTGCTGCGCAACGCGCTGGCGGGCGACACCTACAAATTCTCGCTCGGCCCGCTGATCAGCTGGGAATTCCCGAACGGCGGCCGCGTGCGCGCACGGATCGCGGGTGCGCAGGCCGAGACCGATGCCGCGATGGCCAGCTTCGACGGCGTCGTCCTCGGCGCACTGCGCGAGACCGAGACCGCGCTGACCGTCTATGCGCGCGACCTCGACCGCCGCGCCGCGCTGGCGCAGGCGCGCACGCAGGCGGCGCAGGCGGCGAGCGACTCGGAGCGGCTGTTCACCGCGGGGCGGACGGGCTTCCTCCCGGTGCTCGACGCGCAGCGCACGTTGATCGGCACCGAGCAGACGCTCGCCGCGGCGGACAGCCGGCTGGCGGCGGAGCAGGTCCAGCTGTTTCTCGCGCTGGGCGGCGGGTGGGAGGCGTGAGGTTTGCCAATCCTTCCCGCTGGCAGGGAGGTGGCAGCGCGTCAGCGCTGACGGAGAGGGCTTTCCGCGAGCGAGCCGGTCCGTTTGGGGCCACCCCCTTCACCACCCGGCTGCGCCGGGCGGTCCCCAGCATCGGGTTGATCATGCCCCGCATGATCAAGGATCGTCCGGGGGACGATCCGACCCGATGCTCCGTGCCGGGGAGGATCTCGGCGCACGCAGTCCCGCGCCTTTGCCAAGGTCAAGGCCGGTCCGCCCTCCCCACCGCCGCCAGGACATGGCGCAGCAGCCCGTTGGCATCGTGGTTGATATTGTGCCCGCCCGGCATGGCGACCTTGCGCAGGTTGGGCAGGTCCAGCAACGGGCACAGGCTGTCGTCCTCCTCCACGCCGTAGATGCACGTGAACGGCGTCCACGTCAGCGTGCGCGCGGTCGTCATCGCGACGCTGTCGGGCGTGCCGTGATAGGCCCAGCCGGTCGGGTCGGCGCGATAGTAGACCGCGTCACCGGGCAGCACGAGGATGATCCCCGCCACGCGCGCGCGCAGCTCGGACGGCAGGTGCGCCATCCCGGTCTGGACGATGTCCGCGCCATAGGACTGGCCCATCACCACCAGCCGACGCGCACCCGACCCCGCCAGCGCGGTGCGCACCGCATCGGCGACGAAGGCGTCAACCTCGGCGCGGCTGCGGCGTCGGCGGAAGTAGACCGGCGACGAGATGCCGACCACGCCGATATGATGCTCAGTCAGGCCGCGCGAGGTCGAGGCGCCGAGCAGGAAGCGCAGCCCCATGTCGCCCGAGACGTTGACCACCGCGACGTCGCGCACCGGCGGGCGCGCCGGGTAAACGTGCACCGCGTCGCGGTCGAAATAGCCAGCCGCCGCCACCGCCGCGCAGACGAAGGCCGAGCTGACCAGGCTCACCCGCACCCCGCGCCAGAAGGCCGAGCGCGCCCCCGCGCGCTTTCCCCACCGCCGCGCTATAGCAGCTTGTCCAGCGTGATCGGCAGGTCGCGCACGCGCCGGCCGGTGGCATTGTAGATCGCGTTCGCCACCGCCGCGCCGACGCCGGTGATGCCGATCTCGCCGACGCCGTGCGCGCCCATCGGCGTGTGCGGGTCGGGGATGTCGGTCCAGATCACGTCGATCTCGGGCACGTCGAGGTGCACGGGCAGATGATATTCCGCGAGGCTCGGATTCATGATCCGGCCGTTGCGCTCGTCGAACTGTGTCTCCTCCATCAGCGCGAGGCCCAGCCCCATGATGACGCCGCCGCGGAACTGGCTTGCCGCGGTCTTGGCGTTCAGGATGCGCCCGCAGTCGAATGCGCCGAGGAAGCGGCTGACCCGCGTCTCGCCCGTCACCGCATTGACCTTCACCTCGCAGAACAGGGCGCTGTGCGAGTGCATCGACCAGTGCATCAGCTCGAGCGGCGGCGTGCCGGCCTTGGTGACGGTCACCTCGTCGCGCTGCGCGCGCGCCAGGATCGAGGCGTAGCTCTCGCGCCGCGCGGCGTCGTCGAGCTTGGCCAGCCCGCCGTCCTCGCTGCCGACGTCGCCCGCCGCGAGGCCCGCGAGCGGCGAGTCGTTGCCTGCCAGCGTCAGCAGCTCGGCCACCAGCGCGTTGTGCGCCGCGATCACCGCCGCGCCGATCGCGGCGGTCTGCTGCGACCCGCCCGCCATGATCGCGCCGGGAATGGCGGAGTCGCCGTAGGCGACCTCGACACGGTCGAGCGACAGGCCGAGCCGCTCGGCGGCGACGATCGCGGTGGTGGTGGAGGTGCCCATCCCCATCTCCGCCGCCGCGACCTCGACCAGCGCGCGGACGCCGTCGCCGTCGCGGCGAAGCGTGATCCGCGCCTCGGCGCCGGGCATGCGATAATAGGGATAGGTGCCGGTGGCGCAGCCGGTGCCGACCAGCCACTCGCCCTCGCGGCGTGCGCCCGGTGCGCCGCGGTCCGACCAGCCGAAGCGCGCCGCGCCGTCGCGCCACGCCTTGTCGATGTGGCGCGACGAGAAGGGCAGACCGGTGGTGGGATCCTTGTCGGGCTCGTTCCGCAACCGCAGCTCGACCGGGTCGATCGCCAGCGCCACCGCGAGCTCGTCGATCGCCGACTCGAGCGCGAAGGTGCCCACCGCCTCGCCCGGCGCGCGCATGAAGGTGTTGGCGAGCATGTTCATCTGCGTCACCTCCACCTGCAGCCGGATATTGGGGCAGGCGTAACCCGCGCGCGTGCCGAGGATGAACGGCTCGGGCATGTTGTTGTGCGGCGTCATCACGGAGAGGCCGGTGTGGATCAGCGCCTCGAATCGGCCGTCCGCGCTGGCGCCGATCGCGACTCGCTGCTCGGTCAACGTCCGCCCGCCGACGACGCGATACACGCCCTCGCGCGACAGCGCGATCCGCACCGGGCGCCCCGTCATCTTCGCCGCGGCGGCGCCGATCACCTGATGGTCCCACAGCCCCTTGCTGCCGAACCCGCCGCCGACATAGGGCGAGGTCAGCCGCACCTGCTCGGGCTTCAGGTCGAACACCTCGCCGATCGTCTGCGCCTGCTGGGTCACCATCTGGCTGGCGTCGTGGATCACCAGCTCGTCGCCGACCCAGGCGATCGTCGCGGCGTGCGGCTCGATCGGATTATGGTTGTGCCGCGGCGTGCGATACACCGCGTCGACCGTGACCGCGGCCCGCGCCAGCGCGCCCTCCGCGTCGCCGATCTCGTTGAGCAACGGCTGGCCCATGAACAGGCCCTGCGTGATGCCGTTGGCCTTGGCGCCCTTTAGCGAGGTGGTCGAGGGCTCGGCGGCGTACGTGACCTCGACCAGCGCGGCGGCGTGGTCGGCCTGCTCCTGCGTCTCGGCCAGCACCGCGACGATCGGCTGGCCGTTCCAGTGGACGCGATCGTCCTGGAAGATCGTCAGGTCGGCGGGGCCGACACCGTGCGGCGAGGAGCCGAACGCGGGCGGCTTGTTCATCCGCGGCGCGTTGCGGTGCGACATCACCAGCACCACGCCGGGCGCCGCCTCGGCCGCCGCGCCGTTGATCGCGATGATCCGCCCGCGCGGGATGGTGGCGTAGACCAACGCGCAATAGGCCATGTCGTCGAAGCGGAACTCCGCCGCGAAGGGTGCCGCACCCTTCACCTTGAGCGGTCCGTCGAGCCGCGACACCGACGTCCCGATCAGCCCGTGCTTGTGCTGGATCAGCGGATCGGGGACGCCGCCGGGGATCCAGCTGTCCGGCGCGAGCGGGACGAGCTTGTTCATCGCGCCCTGCACCAGCCCCTGCGCAGCCTGCTTGGCCGTATCGACGATGCTCATGCCGCCTCTCCCTTGACCAGCTCGCCCAGCACCGCGGCGAGCGTCCGCCCCGCCAGCGCCGGCTTGAACGCATTGTGCCGCAGCGGGGCGGCGTCGGCGAACTCCAGCGCCGCGGCGGCGTGGAACGCCTCGGGCGTGGCCGGGCCGCCGCGCAGCGCCGCCTCGGCCTTGAGCGCACGCCACGGCTTGTGCGCCACCCCGCCGAACGCGACGCGCACGTCGCCGACGCGCTCGCCGTCGAGCTCGATCGCCGCCGCGACGGAGATCAGCGCGAAGGCGTAGCTCGCACGGTCGCGCACCTTGCGATAGGTAGAGCGCGCCGCCAGCGGCAGCGCGGGCAGCTCGATCGCGGTGATCAGCTCGCCCGGCGCCAGTACCGTGTCGCGCTCGGGCGAGTCGCCCGGCAGGCGGTGGAAGTCGGCGATCGGCACCGTCCGCTCGCCGCCGGCGCCGGCGACATGGACCTGCGCGTCAAGCGCGACCAGCGCGACGCACATGTCGCTGGGATGGGTCGCGACGCACGCCTCCGACGCGCCGAGCACCGCATGGATGCGGTTGAAGCCATCGCGCGCGTCGCAGCCTTCGCCGGGCGAGCGCTTGTTGCAGCGCGAGCCGTCGGTGTCGTAGAAATAGGTGCAGCGCGTGCGCTGGAGCAGGTTGCCGCCGACCGTCGCCATGTTGCGGATCTGCGCCGAGGCGCCGGCCAGGATCGCGCGCGACAGCATCGGGTAGCGCTCGCGCACCGCGCGATGCTCCGCCAGCGCGGTGTTGCGCACGGCCGCGCCGATCCGTAGCCCGCCGCCGTCGCTCTCCGCGATCGCAGCGGAGAGGCCGCTGACGTCGACCAGCGCCTCGGGCCGCGCCACGGTCTCGCGCATCAGGTCGACGAGGTTGGTGCCGCCGCCGAGATAGGCGGTCGCGTTCGCCGCGCCGAGCCGCAGCGCCTCGGCGGCATCGCCCGCGCGGGCATAGGTGAAGGGGGTCATGCCGCCCACTCCGCCGCGACGGTGGCGCGGATCGCGTCGACGATCCCGTTGTGCGCGCCACAGCGGCACAGGTTGCCGCTCATCCGCTCCTGCACCTCCTCGCGCGTCAGCGCGACCGCGGCGGTGAGGTCGGCGCTGACGTGGCTCGGCACGCCGCGGCCCGCCTCCGCCGCCATGCCGATCGCCGAGCAGATCTGGCCGGGCGTGCAATAGCCGCATTGGAAGCCGTCATGCTCGATGAAGGCCTGTTGCAGCGGGTGGAGCCCATCCTCGCCCGCCAGCCCCTCGATCGTGGTGACCGAGCGACCCTCATATTGCACCGCCAGCGCGAGGCAGGAGAGGATCCGCTCGCCCTCCACCAGCACCGTGCACGCACCGCACGCGCCCTGGTTACAGCCCTTCTTGGTGCCGGTAAGATGCAGCGTCTCGCGCAGATGATCGAGCAGCGAGACTCGCGGGTCGGATGGCAGCGCCACCGCCTCCCCGTTGACGATGAGCGACATAAGGGCTTCTCCCTACCTCTCCGATGCAGCGCGTGCGCCTTGGTTAACCTATACCAAGTTTCGGAAAGTCCGCGCCGTTTTTCGCTGCGCTGCGACACTCGACCGGGCGCGACGGCGCCTCATCGTGGCGCGCCCGCCCGGCTGGGGTAAGTGGGGGCGAGAGGACGCGAATCGTTTGCCGCGTCGGTCACATTCGTGGAGGTCCCCCGTGCCGCTCACCGCCGTCGCGATCCGCCATGTCGCCTTCGAGGACCTCGGCCATCTCGACGCGCCGCTGCGCGCCGCCGGCTACGCGATCCGCTACGTCGAGGCGGCCGAGGGTAGCGTCGCCGCGCTCGACCCGCTCGCGCCCGACCTGCTGATCGTGCTCGGCGGCCCGATGGGCGTCTACGAGGCGTCGGAGCACCCGTTTCTCGGCGACGAACTGGCGCTGCTGCGCGCGCGGCTGGCGGCGGAGCGGCCGACGCTCGGGCTGTGCCTCGGCGCGCAGCTGATCGCGGCGGCGCTCGGCGCGCGCGTCTACCCGGGGCCGGCCAAGGAGATCGGCTACGCGCCGGTGACGCTCAGCGCGGCGGGAGCGGCCTCGCCGCTCGCCGCTCTGCCCGCGAACCAGCCGGTCCTGCACTGGCACGGCGACACCTTCGACCTTCCGGCGGGCGCGACTCTGCTCGCCTCGACCGACCTGTATCGCCAGCAGGCGTTCGCGTTCGGCCGCCACGCGCTCGCGCTGCAATTTCACCTCGAGGCGGACAGGATCGAGCGGTGGCTCGCGGGCCACGCCGCCGAGCTGCGCGCCGCGCCGATCGACCCCGCCGCGATCGCGCGCGACGCCGCGCGTCACGACGCCGCCCTGCGCCACGCGGCCGCGGCGGTGCTCACCCGCTGGCTGTTCGCGTCGAGCTGAGCGCTTACCCCGCCGACTCGCGGCGCGCCGCCATCATCGCGAGCCAGCGCCGGCGCAGCACCGCACGGCGTTCGGGATAGCGCTCGTCGAGGAAGGTCACGCTCGTCAGCCGGTCGGTGCGGAACATGCGGAAGTCCCCGCGCAGCTCGCACCAGGCGATCAGCATGCGCATGCCGTCCATATAGCCGACCAGGAACGGCCACACCGTCCGCTCGCTCGGCTCGCCCGCGGCGTCGGCATAGCCGATCCGCAGCTTGCGCCCTTGCAGGCTCCAGGCGCGCAGCCGCGCGACATCGATCCCCGCGTCGGCGCGCTCGCTCCACGCGGGCGGGGTGATCACCGCGGGCTCATCGATCGCGGCGCGCAGCCGCTCCGGGATCACCGCCGCGACCTTGGCGAGCACATCGGCCGCGGCGCGCGCCAGCCCCTCGTCGGCGTGCACCAGCACCCATTGCGCGCCGAGCACCACCGCCTCGACCTCGTCCGAGGTAAGCATCAGCGGCGGCATGTCGAAGCCGCGCTCCAGCACGTAGCCGATCCCCGCCTCGCCGCGGATCGGCACGCGCTGCGCCACCAGCGCGGCGATGTCGCGATAGACCGAGCGCCGGCTCGTCTCGAGCTCGGCCGCGATCGCGTCGGCGGTCATCGGCCCGGGGGCGCGGCGGAGCAGTTGGACGATCTCGAACAGGCGGTCGGCGCGACGCATGGGGCCGATCCTAGAGCCGCGCGAGCGGCGAGGCGAGCAGCGCGAGAAGCGGGGGCGCGGCGCTCGCCAGGATGAGCAGCGCGGTCGCGACGAAGCCCGCCGCCGCCCAGCGCAGGTCGCGTGCGGTCACGCCGGCACCGCGTCGCGTGCCATGGCGCGCTGGAAGGCGGGGCGCTGCGTGAGCCGCGCGAGATAGGCGGGGATGCGGCCGTCCCGGGGCATCAGCTGATGTGCCCAGCCGAGTGTGCCGCCCATCATCACGTCCGCCGCGCTGAAGCGCTCGCCGAGCAACCACGGCCCGTCGGCCAAGGCGCGCTCGACCCGCGCCAGCGCGGCGGCGAAGGCCGGTGGGGTCTCATCCTCGGGGGCGCCGAGGCGCGCGCCGATCGCGGGGCCGAACTCGCCCTCGATCCAGCTCAACCAGGTGAGATAAGGGCCGCGGTCGCGGTCGCCGATCCGGGGCGCGAGCCCGGCGCCGTTGGCCAGGTCGGCAAGATAGGTCGCCACCGCGGCAGATTCGGTGACCAGAACGTCTTCGTCGAGCAGCGCGGGTACCTTCCTGTCGGGGTGCGGGTTGGCGGGGTCGGGGCCGTCGCCGCTGCCGTCGCGGTAGCGGATCGTGACGTAGCGGAGCTGGTAGGGCACGCCGAGCTCCTCGAGCAGCCAGATGATGCGGGTCGAGCGCGAGCGCGGGGCGTGGAACAACGTCAGCATGAAGGTCTCCTTGGGTCAGGACGGCTTAAGGAGACGGTGTACGCCGGGCCTGCTGCCAGCGTGGTGGCAGCAGGGACCATCCGCCCCTTTCGCCATTCCCGCGAAAGCGGGGATGACGGGAGAGGAAAGGCGGGGGATGACAGACGCGGAAAGAGACCCGAAGCAAGCGCCTGCGGAGGAGCGTGTCGAAGGGGAGGATTTCGACACCCGAAAGCCCCTTGATCTCGATCGATACCTTCATCCCGCCCCGGGGGCGGAACTGCGTGCCTTGCCCGCTCGTGCTCGCGCCACTCGGACCGGAAGGACCTGACTCGATGGCATCAAGCCCCGGGCGCCCAGCGCTCGCCCCCCTCGCGCTCGCAGGCCGGCCGATTTACCCGGTACTGCTGCCAGTGCCGATCACCTTGTTCGTCGCCGCGCTCGTCACCGATCTCGCTTATGCCGGCAGTGCCGAAATGATGTGGCTCGATTTCTCGTCCTGGCTGCTACTGGCCGGGCTGATCGCGGGCGGTCTGGCCGGTGCTCTACTGCTGGTCGAGCTGGTCCGCGCGGGCGCGGCGCGACGGGGGGCGCTCGGGCTGCACTTCACGCTGCTGCTCTCCGCCTGGATCGTCGAGGTGCTCAACTCCTTCATTCACGCGCGCGACGGTTGGACCGCGGTGGTGCCGACCGGGCTCGCGCTATCGGTGGTCGCCGTGCTGCTGGCACTCGCCGCGGGGTGGTTCTGGCAGGCGGTGCCGCGGCGCCGCTCGGGAGACGTGCGATGACCCGACGGCTGACGCTCGCGCTCGTCGCGCTCCCGCTCGCCGCCTGCGGCAGCGGGCAGCAGATCGACCAGAACCGCCAGTACGGCGCCAACCCGGTGCTGCCGGCGCCGCACGAGCAGCTCGTCGCGGACGTCGGCGTCTACGAGACCGTCGGCTGGAAGAAGGGCGAGACGCCCACCGTCCCCGCCGGCTTCCGCATCGAGCCGCTCGCCAGCGGGCTCAGCAACCCGCGCAACGTCGTCGCGCTGCCGAACGGCGACGTGCTGGTGGTCGAGTCGCGCAACGACGGCAAGGAGCCGGTGCAGCGCCCCAAGGATCCGATCCGCGACTGGGTGATGGCGCGCGCGCATTCGCAAACGCTGAGCGGCAATGCGCCCGCGTCGAGCAACCGCCTGACGCTGCTGAGCGGTGCCGGCAACGACGGCCAGCCCGCCGCGCGCTCGATCCTGGTCGACCAGCTCAACGCGCCGTTTGGCAAGGTCGCGCTGGGCGGCCAGCTCTACGTCGCCGACACCGACGCGATCGTGCGCTATCCCTTCACGCCGGGGCAGACGCGGATCACCGCCCCCGCGACACGGCTGACCGCGCTGCCCGCGGGAACGATCAACCATCACTGGACGAAGAGCCTCACCGCCAGTCCGGACGGCACGCGGCTGTACGTCGGCGTCGGTTCGAACAGCAACGCGATGGAGCGCGGCAGCGATGCCGAGAAGGACCGCGCCGCGATCTTCGAGGTCGACCCGCGGACCGGCGCGTCACGGCCTTTCGCCACCGGGCTGCGCAATCCCAACGGGCTCACCTTCTATCCCGGCACCGACACCTTGTGGGCCGTGATCAACGAGCGCGACGAGCTCGGCCCCAACCTGGTGCCCGACTATCTCACGTCAGTGCGGCCGGGCGCTTTCTATGGCTGGCCCTACAGCTATTACGGCCAGCACCTCGACCACCGCGTCAAACCGCAGCGCCCCGACCTGGTCGCGCGCGCGATCGCGCCCGACTATGCGCTCGGCTCGCACGTCGCGCCGCTCGGGCTCACCTTCTACACCGGGGCGAGCTTCCCCGCGGGTTATCGCGGGGGCGCCTCCGTCGGTGAGCACGGCAGCTGGAACCGCACCGACCCGCACGGTTACAAGGTCGCGTTCATCGCCTTCCGCGGCGCGCGCCCTGTCGGCACGCCGCGCGACTTCGTCACCGGCTTCCTCAAGGACGGCAAGGCACGCGGCCGCCCGGTCGGCGTCGCGGTTGATCCGCGCGGCCGGCTGCTGATCGCGGACGACGTCGGCGGCACGGTGTGGCGGGTCAGCTATGCCCGCGGCTGAGCCGCTGGCCAGCACGGCACGAAGCGCGTAGCACGGCGCGATGGCCGACCGCTTCGAGAGACACCGCCAGCCGTGGCGCCCAGACGAGATCCAGAAGCTTCATACCCTGGCGAAGAAGGGCATGGCGCTGAAGGCGATCGCCAAGGCGCTGACGCGGAGTGAGGAATCGGTGAAGGAGCGGGCCAAGCAGGACGGCCTGTCGATCGCCAAGCTGCACTAGGCGTCAGGCGCCGATCAGCAGCCGCCACCGCGTCCCGACCAGCGTGCGCAGCAGCTGGACCAGGCCGAGCGACAGCAGCAATCCCGCCGCGAACGTAGCGGCGATCGCGGCGAGCAGCGCCCACCTTGGCTGATCGTCGGGCACCCACGCTCCGATCAGTCGCGCCACCGGCCGCAGGATCGGCCCGTGGACGAAATAGATGCCGGACGCCGCCCCGGCGACGAACCCGGTCGCCGCGCGGGCGCCCGGCGGCAGCGCGGCCTCGCGCGCGCGCCCAGACCAAGAGCAGCAGCGCGATCGTCGCGCGCTGAAGATAGAAGGCGCTCTCGCGCAACGACACGCCGTGCCAGGCGTCGCGCTGCACGCAGAGCAGCACCAGCCCGATCGTCGCCGCCACGGCGACGAGGCCGAGCCAGGCCGCACGCCGGCGCAGCCAGGCGAGGCGTGCCTCCAGGTCGAGCCCCACCGCGATACCGATCGCGTAGGCGCCCGCGAAATAGACGATCATCGCGGGCGTCACCTCGGTACCCGTACGCGACGCGAGCAGCGGCGCGAGCATCAGCGCGGCGCCAGGCCAGCGCAGACGCGGTCCGCGCAGCGCGGCGAGCAGCGCCGGGCTCACCAGATACAGCACCAGGATCACGGGTATGTACCACAAGGTATTCCAGGTCGCGCCGGTGACCAGATTGGTCGCCAGTGTGCGCGCCAGCAGCGGCGCGTCGTGCGCGGCCTGCGCGGTGGCGTTGGTGGCCAGCGTCAGCACCAGCGTCACCGCCGCATAGGGCAGCGCCACCGCGGAGAGCCGCTGCGCGAGGAAGCGGCGATGCGGGCAGGGCGCGAAGAGATGACCGTAGAGCAGCCCGGAGATGATCGCGAATAGACCGTCGCGTCGTGCGCAACGACGTGGAGCAGCGCCTGCACCGTCGCGGCATCACCGTGCCACGCCGGCAGGCCGCGCAGCAGCAGCGCGTTGCCGGCGTGGATCAGCACCACCTGCACGATGCTGAAGCCGCGGAACAGGTTGACGTAGCCCAGGTGTGCGCCTGCGCCGGGCGACGGTCGCACCGCGAGCGGCTCGACGGCGCCGTCGCGCGGCGCGAGCGCAAGCGTCACAGCGGCGCGCCCGCCACCGTCCGCACCTCGACCCGGCGCGCCGCCCGGAACACCTACCAGCGCTGCAACGCGAAGGTAACGGTAGGGGTGATCAGCACGCTCGGCACCAGCGGCACCCAGTCGGGCCCCTGGAGCGGACCGGTGATGATCCAGGTGATCGCGCAGTTGATCAGCAGGCCGACGATTTGGGTGAGCACGAACTTGGCGCGAGTCCGCAGGCCGAACGGCGCGGTTCCCGCGTCGCCGAAGGTCACGCGCGACTGCAGGTGGTAGCCGACATAGACCGAGAGCAGGAAGGCGGGCAGCACCGCCGCCACGTTGAGGCTGACGGGCAGGATAATCAGCACGTAAGCGAGGTACACCGACGAGTAGATCGTCGCGCACAATCCACCGATCACGCCGAACCGGACGATCTGCCCCCACATGACCTGTCCCCTCTTCCCTGCGCGCCAGCCTAGCAGCCGACGCGTGCCGCGGACTCCCGCAGACGAGCGCGCCGCGGCTATTGCGGGGGGATGCCGAAGGGGGGGCCGAGACCGCCGCGCCCGAAGCGATAAGTTGTTCGATCTGCCCCGCTTTAAGCTAAACGCCCGCTTCGACGGGATCGATACGTTCGAGCCGCGTGCGCGAGACGCGCGGCGCGGCGCCTAGCGGTCGGTCACGCCGCGCAGGTCTTCACCGCGCGCGCGAGCGCGGGCAGCGGATCGCCTTTGGGGACGAACTCGTGCGCGAGATAGCCGTCGAAGCCGGTATCGGCGAGCGCGCGCGCGAAGGCGCCCCAGTTGACCTCCTGCGTGTCGTCGAGGTCGTGGCGCCCCGGCACGCCGCCGGTATGGACATGGCCGATCCAGCGAATGTTCTGGCGCACCGTGTCGATCAGGTCGCCCTCCATGATCTGCATGTGATAGGCATCGTACAGCAGCTTCACGTGCGGCGAGCCCACCGCCTCCATCACGCGTGCGCCCCAGGCGGTGTGGTCCGCCATATAGTCCTTATGATCGACCTTGCTGTTGAGCAGCTCGAGGCAGATCGTGACGTTGTTGTCCTCGGCGATCTTCTTGACGCGGTTGAGCCCGGCGATGGTGTTCTCCGCGCCCTGCTCATCCGACATGCCCTTGCGGTTGCCCGAGAAGGCGATGACGTTGGGCACGCCGGCCTTGGCCGCCTGCGGGATGCCGACGCGATATTGCGCCTCGATCGCGGCGTGGTTCTCGGTGCGGTTGAGCCCGTTGGGGATCTGCATCACGTCCGCGGCATAGCCCATCGTGCAGCGCAGCCCGTGGCGGCGCGGCACGTCATAGTCCTTGGGCTCGAGCAGGTCGATGCCGTCCAGCCCGATCTTGGCGGCGAAGGCGCAGAGCTGATCGAGCGGGATCTTCTCGTAGCACCAGCGGCTGACCGACTGTTTGAGGCGCTTACGCGGCGGCGTCGCCGGCCCGGCGACGGCCGCGCTCGCGGCGAGGGTGAGGGAAGTGCCGATGACCTGTCGCCTTGTGACCATCGGCCGAGTGTAGCGCACCCGCCCGCGGGAGCAAGCCGCCGCGCGGCGATCGACAAGAAGCGGCGGCGCTGCGATAGCTTGCGCCGTGTCGACCGCGTCCCCCGCCCCGCTCCGCCGCATCGCGATCGACCGCGGCGGCACCTTCACCGACGTGGTCGCCGAGCGCGCGGACGGCACCATCGAGGTGATCAAGCTGCTCTCGGTCGACCCCGGCCGCTACGACGATGCCGCGGTGGAGGCGGTACGGCGGCTGACCGGCGTGCGCGACGGCGCGCTGCCGCCGCTCGACGTGCGCATCGGCACCACGGTGGCGACCAACGCGCTGCTCGAGCGGCGCGGCGAGCCGGTGCTGCTGGCGATCACGCGCGGCTTCGGCGACGCGCTGGCGATCGGCTACCAGGACCGGCCCGACATCTTCGCGCGCGCAATCGTCCGCCCGCCGCCGCTGCCCGAGCGCGTGGTCGAGATCGACGAGCGGGTCGACGTCGACGGCGCGTTGGTGCGCGCGCTCGACCTCGCCGCCGCCGAGCGCGACCTGCGCGCCGGTCACGACGCCGGGCTGCGCGCGGTCGCGATCGTGCTGATGCACGGCTGGCGCTACCCCGCGCACGAGGCGGCGCTGGAGGCGCTGGCGCGCGCGATCGGCTTCACCCAGATATCGGTGAGCCACCGCGTCGCGCCGCTGATCCGGCTCGTCGCCCGCGGCGACACCACCGCGGCCGACGCCTATCTCTCGCCCGTGCTGCGCCGCTACGTCGACGGACTGGAGGCGGCCTTCGGCGGCGCGCCCCTCTTCATGCAATCCTCGGGCGGACTCGCCGCGGCGCGCGCGGTGAGCGGCAAGGACGCTTTGCTCTCGGGACCGGCGGGCGGGATCGTCGGCATGGCCGCGGCGGCGCGCGCCGCCGGGGTCGAGCGCGTGATCGGCTTCGACATGGGCGGCACCTCGACCGACGTCTCGTTGTGGGCGGGGACGTTCGAGCGGCGCCAGGAGGCGGTGATCGGCGGCGTTCGCGTCGCCGCGCCGATGCTGCGGATCGACACGGTCGCGGCGGGCGGCGGCTCGATCTGCGGCTTCGACGGCGGTCGCTTCACGGTGGGGCCGGAGAGCGCCGGCGCCGACCCCGGCCCCGCGAGCTATCGCCGCGGCGGACCGCTGACGGTGACCGACTGCAACCTTCTGCTCGGCAAGATCGTGCCCGAGCATTTTCCCGCGGTGTTCGGGCCCGGGCGCGACCAGCCGCTCGACCGCGGCGCCGCGCGCACCCGGCTTGAGGCGCTGCTCGACACGGTGGAGGTCGCCGTCGGCACGCGCCCCGATCCGCTCGCCGCGGCGGAGGGGCTGGTGGCGATCGCGGTCGCCAACATGGCCAAGGCGATCAAGTCGGTGTCGGTCGCGCGCGGGCATGATCCGGCGAGCTACGCGCTGATGAGCTTCGGCGGCGCGGGCGGGCAGCACGCCTGTCTCGTCGCCGATGCGCTGGGGATGCGCGACGTGCTGATCCACCCGCTCGCCGGCGTGCTCTCGGCCTGGGGCATCGCGCTCGCCGACCGCCGCGCGGTGCGCCAGCGCACCGTCGCGGCCCCGCTCGACGCGGGCGCGTGGCGCGAGACGCTGGACCAGCTCGCCGCCGCGGCGCGCGCCGAGTTGGACGGTGAGGGCACGGCCGAGGCGACGGTAGAGGCGGTGGCGACGCTGCGCTACGCGCGCACCGACCAGGGGATCGAAGTGTCGGTCGCGGACGCCGCGGCGATGCGCGCCGCCTTCGAAGCGGCGCATCGCGAGCGCTTCGGTTTCACCGCTGAGGACGCATTGATCGTCGAGCGGCTCCAGGTCGAGGCGGTGCGGGCGAGCGCGGCGCCGGCGATGGCGGCGCCCGCGCCGGCGGCGTCGACGCCCGAGATGGTCATGGTGACGATGGCGGGTGCGAAGCACGAAGCGCCATTGCACCGCCGTGAGTCACTCGGCGCGGGCGCGCGCGTCGCCGGGCCGGCGCTGTTGGTGGACGCCACCTCGACCGTCGCGGTCGAGCCGGGCTGGGAAGCGACGGTGCTCGACGACGGCTCGCTGCGGCTCACCCGCGTCACAGCACGCGCCGCGGCGGCCGGCGACGCCGCGGTCGACCCGGTGCGGCTGGCGATCTTCGCCGGCCTGTTCATGGGGCTGGCGGAGGAGATGGGCTCCGCGCTCCAGCGCAGCGCCGCCTCGGTCAACATCCGCGAGCGGCTCGATTTCTCCTGCGCCCTGTTCGACGCCGGCGGGCACCTCGTCGCCAACGCGCCGCACATACCGGTGCATCTCGGCTCGATGGGCGATTGCGTTCGCCACCTGATTGCCAGCCGCGCCGGCGGCGGTCGCGGGATGCGCCCGGGGGACGCCTATGCCGTTAACGACCCTTATCGCGGCGGCACGCATCTGCCCGACATCACCGTCGTCCAGCCGGTGTTCGCTGGCGGCGACGCGCCCGCCTTCTTCGTCGCCGCGCGCGGGCACCACGCCGACGTCGGCGGCACCAGCCCCGGCTCGATGCCCGCGGACAGCCGCACGCTCGCCGACGAGGGCGTGGTCTTCGACGACGTCCTGGTGCTCGCCAAGGGCCGCTTGCGCGGCGGCGAGGTGCGCGCGCTGTTCGCCAGCGGCCCGCACCCGGCGCGCACGATCGACCAGAACATGGCCGATCTCGCGGCGCAGCTCGCCGCCTGCGCGCGTGGAGCGGCGGGGCTGGAGCGGCTCGTCGCCGAGCAGGGGCGTGAGGTCGTGGCGGCCTACATGGAGCATGTCCAGGCGCACGCCGAGACGCTGGCGCGCGGCGCGGTACGATCGCTGTCCGACGGCGCCTTCGCCTATGCCACTGACGACGGCGCGGAGGTGTGCGTCGCGGTGCGCGTCGACCGCGACGCCGGGGCGCTGACGGTCGACTTCACCGGCACCAGCGCGCAGCGGCCGGGCAACACCAACGCCCCGCTGGCGGTGACGCGCGCCGCGGTGCTGTACGTGCTGCGGACGCTGGTGGCTGAGGACACGCCGCTCAACGACGGCTTCCTGCGCCCGGTGACGCTGATCGTGCCGGAGGGCTCGATGCTCAACCCGCGCTATCCCGCGGCGGTTGTGGCGGGCAATGTCGAGACCAGCCAGGTCGTCACCGACGCGCTGATGGGAGCACTCGGCGCGATGGCGGCGTCGCAGGGGACGATGAACAACTTCACCTTCGGCGACTCCAACCACCAATATTACGAGACGATCGCGGGCGGCGCGGGCGCGGGCGACGGCTTCGCGGGCGCGAGCGCGGTGCAGACGCACATGACCAACAGCCGGCTGACCGATCCCGAAGTGCTCGAGACCCGCTTCCCGGTGCTGCTGGAGACGTTCGCGATCCGGCGCGGCTCGGGCGGCGGGGGGCGTTGGCCGGGCGGCGACGGCGCGCTGCGGCGCGTGCGCTTCCGGGCGCCGATGCGGGCGAACATCCTGTCCAACCACCGCGTCGTGGCGCCGTTCGGGCTGGCGGGCGGCGGCGATGGTGCGGTGGGGGCAAACCGCGTGGAGCGCGCGGACGGGCGCGTCGAGACGCTCGGCGCGACCGCGTCGGTGGAGCTGGCGGCGGGCGACGTGGTCGTGATCGAGACGCCGGGCGGCGGTGGCTACGGGGGCGCGGCGTGAGCGGGTGGGGCTGTCGTCGTCGTCTGGAAGGTGCGGTCCGGAGCGATGCGATCGTGGGAGCCCCGCCTCTTCCATCGAGCACGTACCCCGGCGCAGGCCGGGGTCCAGTAACGCGCCGCTCGCGTGAGCCGCGCGGGCTCTCCCGACCGAGCCCCGGCCTCCGCCGGGGTGCGGAAGAGGTGAAGGAGCGTTCCCCTTCTAGCCTCCACCCCGGCGGAAGCCGGGGTCCAGTGGGGGGACGTGGGTGGTCCTCACGTCGGCCTTCCCACCTGGACCCCGGCGTGCGCCGGGGTGGTCGGATCGCGAGGCGAGGCGGACGAACGATCCATGACTTCGCTCCCCTCCTCGCGCGAATCCGTCGCTGATGCTGGTCCTTGCCGGTGTCGCGGTGATCGCGTTGGGCTTCCTGCTGCGCTTCAACCCGCTGCTGGTGATCGTCGTCGCCGCCGCGGTGACGGGGCTCGCCGCCGGGCTCGACCCGCTCGCCGTGCTCGCCAGGTTCGGCCACGCGTTCAACCAGAGCCGCTACGTCACCGCGATCTACATGGTCCTCCCGGTCATCGGCCTGCTCGAGCGTGCCGGGCTGCAGGAGCGTGCGCGCGGACTGGTCGGCGGGTTGCGCGGGCTCACCGTGGGGCGGCTGCTCGCCGGCTATCTGCTGTTCCGTCAGCTCTCCGCCGCGCTCGGGCTCAACGCGGTGGCGGGGCCGGCGCAGACGGTGCGGCCGCTCGTCGCGCCCATGGCCGAGGCCGCCGCGGCACGCCAGCGCGGGGTTGGGGGCGAGCAGGACGGCGAGCCGATCCGCGCACTGGCCGCCGCGACCGACAATATCGGGCTGTTCTTCGGCGAGGATATTTTTATCGCGATCGGTTCGATCCTGCTGATGCGCGGCGTGCTCGAGGGCTATGGCGTGCGGGTCGAGCCGTTCCAGCTCTCGGTCTGGGCGATCCCGAGCGCGGTCGCCGCCTTCCTCGTCCACGGCGCACGGCTGTGGTGGCTCGATCGCCGGCTGAAGCGACGCGCGCGATGATCGGGCTCAACCTCGTCTACGCGGTCGCGGGGCTGTTCTTCGCCGCCTGCGCGCTGCTCGGCGCGGCCGACCGGCGCTGGGCCAATTCGTTGTTCCACGCGCTGCTCGCGCTCTCCTTCTTCGCCGGCGACGCGATCGGCGACCTTGGCAACGGCGTGCTCGTGCTCGCGCTGGTGGCCACCGCCACGTCGGGCCGGATGCGCCGCGGCGAGCCCGAGACGCCAAGTGAGCCACACGGCCCGCTGCTCGCGCTCGCGCTGGTGATCCCCGCCGCCGCGCTCGGCGGCACCCTGCTGTTCAAGCGGCTGCCCAGGCTAGTCGACTCGCAGCAGGCCACGCTGGTGGCGCTGACGCTCGGCGCGCTCGTCGCGCTCGTGCTCGGCCATTGGCGGTTGCGCGCACCGCCACTCGCGGGGGTGCGAACGGGGCGGCGGCTGCTCGACGAGATCGGCTGGGCCGCGATCATGCCGCAGCTGCTCGCCAGCCTGGGCGCAGTGTTCGCGCTCGCCGGCGTCGGCGACGTGGTCGGCGGGCTGGTCGGCGGGGCGATCCCGGCGGGGAGCGTGCTCGGCGCCGCGATCGCTTACGGTCTCGGCATGGCGCTCTTCACGATCGTGATGGGCAACGCCTTCGCCGCCTTCCCGGTGATGGCGGCGGCGGTGGGGATGCCGCTGCTGGTGCGCCAATACGGCGGCGATCCGGCAGCGGTCGCGGCGATCGGCATGCTAGCGGGCTTCTGCGGGACGCTGCTCACCCCGATGGCGGCGAACTTCAACATCGTCCCCGCGGCGTTGCTCGAGCTGCGCGACCGCTACGGCGTGATCCGCGCACAGGCGGCGACCGCACTGCCGCTGCTCCTCTTCAACGTGCTGCTGTTATGGTGGGTGATCCGATGACCAGGCTCGACCCCGCGCTCGCCGCGCGCTTCGCCCGCATCACGCTCGATCATGTCGGACGCGACTATCCCTACAAGCTCGACCATGTGCTCACCGGCGCACACGACGCGGTGCCGCCCGCGACGCTGCACCCGATCTTCCACGGCAGCTTCGACTGGCACAGCTGCGTCCACGGCTGGTGGCAGCTGCTGACGATCCGCCGCCTCTTCCCGGCGCTGGCGGAGTCCGAGGCGATCCGCGCGCGTGCCGACGCCATGCTGGTCCCCGCCAAGGTCGCTGGCGAGCTCGCCTATCTCGACCGGCCGACGAGCGGCGGGTTCGAGCGACCCTATGGCTGGGCGTGGCTGCTCGCGCTTCACGGCGAGGCGGACCGGCATGCCGCCCCCTGGGGCAAGGCGCTGGAGCCGCTGGCGCGCGCCTTCGCCGCGCGCCTCGCCGCTTACCTGCCGAAGCTGACCTATGCGGTGCGGGTCGGCACGCATTTCAACACCAGCTTCGCGCTGGTGCTGGCGCGCGACTGGGCGCTCCGACACGACCCCACGCTGGTCGAGCTGATCGACGCGCGCGCGCGCGGCTGGTTCGGCGAGGACCGCGCCTGCCAGGCGTGGGAGCCGTCGGGGGACGACTTCCTCTCCTCCGCCCTTTGCGAGGCGCTGCTGATGAGCCGCGTGCTGCCCGCGGTCACGTTCGGCGCGTGGTTCGACGCCTTCCTGCCCGACGTCGCGCGCGGCGAGCCGGTCACGCTGTTCCGGCCGGCGCACGTCTCCGACCGGAGCGACGGCAAGATCGCGCATCTCGATGGGCTCAACCTCAGCCGCGCCTGGTGCTGGCGCCAGCTCGCCGCCGCGCTCGGCCCGCGCCACCCAGGCGCCGCGGCGATGCGCCACGTCGCTGCGGCGCATCTCGCCGCCAGCCTGCCGCACCTCGACGACGATTACATGGGCGGCCACTGGCTCGCCACCTTCGCGCTGCTGGCGGTGCTGTCGGGCTGAGACTTCATCCATCCGCGGTGTTTTACCGGCGTGCTCCTGCGCACGCAGGAGCCTAGGGCCGCGGGGGCCATCTTCGTGGCCCTGGGCTCCGGCGTTCGCCGGCGCACGAGCCGGTCCGGACGACGGCACGTCAACCGCGCCGATCCCCCGCAACCAGCCGGCGCGCCGGCGGTTCACTGCGCAACACCCGTAGGAGGCACTATGCTCGAACATGTTCCCCACTGGCTCGGCAACCTGTTGCACAACGTCCGCGCGGGCCATGCGAAGCTGGTGATCGTGCAGGACGGGATCGTGCCCGCGGGCGGCGCGCAGCTGACGCTCTCCAGCCCCGCCTTCGCCGACGGGGCGCGGCTGCCCGAGCGTTTCACCGCCGACGGCGAGGGCATGTCGCCGCCACTGACCTGGACCGGGGTGCCCGCCGACGCGGTCGCGCTGGCACTGCTGGTCGAGGACCCCGACGCGCCCGCGCCCAACCCGCTGGTCCATGCGGTGGTATGGAACCTGCCGCCCGACTCGGCGGGGCTGGAGGAAGGCGCGATCGCGGCCGACGGGCGCGGCGCGTTCGACGGCTCGGACGTGGGCCGCAACAGCTATCAGCAGGAAGGCTGGTTGCCGCCCGACCCGCCGACCGGGCACGGCAGCCACGACTATGTCTTCCAGCTGTTCGCGCTGAGCGAGGCGGCGGCACTCGACGTCAGCCCGGGGCGCAGCGCCGTGCTGGAGGCGCTGCGCGGGCGCGTGCTCGCCGCTGGCACGCTGAGCGGCACCTACTCGCGCGGCGAGCCCGCCGGGATCGGGCCGGTCGGCGCCGCACAGCCCGCCTGAGCCTCGTGCGCGATCCGACCCCCCGCCCGCTGCCCGCGGCGCCGCGCTGGCTCGGCCTCTCCGGGCTGCTCCCGCCCGCGGGCTGCGTCGCCGTCGCGCTCGCGCTGCCGGCGCTGCAGCCCGCGGCGACACTGGTGGGCGGGCTCTACGCCGCGGTGATCCTGTCGTTCCTCGGCGGGCTGTGGTGGATGGACGCGCTCGAACGCCGCGTCACCTTCGCGGCGCCTTACGTGCTGGCCGTGGCACCCAGCCTCGTCGCCTGGGCGGCGCTGCTGACGTGGCTGCTCGGCGGCGCACCGCCGGCCTCGTCGCTGGTCGCGCTGGGTGCGGCGGTGCTGGTCTCCCCGCTCGCCGACCGCGCCGCCTCGCCCACCGTGCGCGAGCTGCCCGGCTGGTGGGGCCTGCGGCTGACGCTCTCGGGCGGGCTCGGTACGCTGACACTGCTGCTGGCGCTGCTGGCGCGGTGAAGGACCGGCCCTGTGAGTCCTCCCTTCTGGGGAGATCGCTGCGACCTTGCTGCCCCGTGCTCCTGCGGCGGCAGGAGCCTAGGCGCGCGCGCCGTGCCGCGTCGCTCTGCTTGACCCTGGGTTCCGGCGTTCGCCGGAACCCAGGCACGACACGCGTGACCAGTGGCTCTCCTGACGACCTGCCGAGACCGGAGGACTGACGGCGCCTGCTCAGCCCTCCGGATCGGGCGCGGTGAAGGGCGAGCAGCACGGCTCGGTCACCGCATGATATTCCATCAGCTCGACCCGCGTGCCGTCGGGATCGTAGAGGTTGGCCTGCCACTTGCCGTCCAGCCCCAGCTGCGGGCCGTCGTGGCGGCCGGTCATCTTCTTGCCGCGATACAGGCCGGTCACTGCGGTCTGCATGTTGTTCACGCCGAGCGAGAGATGGTTGAGGACGCCGAGCTGGCGCGCGTCGAGCGAGGCCTCGGTCACGCGCGAGCCCTCGCCGACCATCATATATTCGAGCCAGTCGCGCCCGTCGGGCGTCTGCTGCGACACCCAGTCGACCTTGGGCGGCTCGAACGAGCCGAACCAATAGGGGCGAAAGCCGAGCAACGTACGGTAGAAGCCGTCCTCCTTGGCGCGGTCGCGCACGGCATGGCCGATGTGGATGATCCGGCCGCTCACCGCACCCGGCACCGCCGCGGCGCTCGCCTTGGTCTCGACGAACTGCACCTCATTGCCCTCAGTGTCGCGCGCGGCGAAGCGGCGCTCGCCCGCGCCCTGCTCCAGCGCCCCGATGCCGGGGGCGCCGCGCGCGAGCAGCCAGGAGCGCAGCGCGGCGGCGTCGGCGGTGCGATAGGCGGCGTGCGCGAACAGGCTGGCGCCGAGTCCCGCGGGCGCGGGCAGCACCTCGACGAACTGCGCGCCGCTGAATGCGTAGCGCGCACCGGCGGCATTCTCCGGGTCCGCCACCTTCCGCGCGCCGAGTACGCCAGCGTAGAATCGCTCCGACGCGGCGAGGTCCCGGCTGTACACCGCAAGATGCGAGATGCCGGTGATCGGCGGCCGCTCGGGCGCGCGCGCGCCGACCGAGAAGAACGCTGCGACGATCATCGCCGCCCGCGTGAGACGCATGTGAGATCCTCCCCTGTTGCGCCGAAGTAATGGCGCCAGGTCTGTAGGTTAGCTGGCGCAAGCGTGTGTGTCACGCGGCGCGGCGCAAAGGCGGGAAGGTGCTGAGCATGCCGCGGTGCCCTCTCGAAGCGCCCCCCGAAATGCTCCAGCGGTTCCGCCCGGACGCAGCCGCTCGAGCGCTACATGGAACGCCGCCGGCCCGAGACCATGCACGACTTCACCAGTGAAAACCCGCTTCATGCCGGTTGCGTCCGCCCCTCCGCCCGTTGTAGCGTCACGACAGGAGCGCTACCCGAGCGAGCGGCGGCGCCTGGGCGAGGGAGAGGAAGCGTTGCGCGCATCGATCAGCTGGGCGACCGCCGCGGCACTGCTCGCCACCGCCACCGTCGCAACGGCGCAGACGAAAATACCCGGTGACCCGTACGCCGACGATCAGTCGGGCATCGTCGCCGACCCCTGCCCCGCGCATCCCAAGCCGGCGGACAAGGCGGCGGGGACCATGGCGAACCTCCACATGCTCACGCGCGACCACGGTCAGCTGTGCCGCTACGACGCGGCCAATCGCGCGCTGGCCGAGAAGCCGCGCGTCGTCTTCATGGGCGACTCCATCACCGACAACTGGATCAATCTCGCGCCCGATTTCTGGCGCGACGGCCGCGTCGACCGCGGCATCAGCGGCCAGACCACGTCGCAGATGCTGCTGCGCTTCCGCCAGGACGTGATCGATCTTCGACCCCAAGCCGTCCACATCATGGCGGGGACCAACGACGTGGCCGGCAACACCGGCGCGACCACGATCGAGACGGTCGAGGGCAACATCCAGAGCATGGCCGAGCTGGCGCGTGCCAACGGGATCAAGGTGATCCTCGCCTCGGTGCCGCCCGCCGCGTCCTTCCCGTGGAGCCCGGACAAGCGCCCCGCGCCGCAGATCGCCGCGCTCAACGCCTGGCTCAAGGCCTATGCGCGGCGCACCGGCGCGACCTGGGTGGACTATCATCCGGTGCTCGCCACGCCGGCGGGCGCGATGCGCGAGGGTCTGGCGAGCGACGGCGTCCACCCCACCGCCGCGGGCTATGCCGCGATGGCGCCCGTCGCGCTCGACTCGATCCGCCGCGCGCTCGGGCGCTGAGCGTGGCCGCGATCCAGCGCCGCGCCTTCCTCGCCGGCTCGGCCGCGGTGCTCGCCGCGCGCGCCGGCCTCGCCGCCAGTCCGACCGGCACGGTGCGCGGGCCGGTCCAACCGACGTGGGAGTCGCTGCGCTCGCACTATCGCGTCCCCGACTGGTTCCGTGACGCCAAGCTGGGGCTGTGGTCGCATTGGGGGCCGCAGGCGGTGCCCGAGCAGGGCGATTGGTACGGCCGCTTCCTCTACATGCAGGGGCACCCGGTCTACGAGCACCACCTACGCACCTACGGCCATCCGACGAAGGTCGGGATGAAGGACATCCAGAACCTGTGGAAGGCCGAGCGCTGGGACCCGCAGGCGCTGGTCGACCGCTACAAGCGCGTCGGCGCCAAGTATTTCATGGCGCTCGCCTGCCACCACGACAATCTCGACTGCTACGACAGCCGCTATCACGCCTGGAATTCGCTACGTGTCGGCCCAAAGCGCGACGTCGTCGGCACATGGGAACGCGCGGCGCGGCAGGCGGGGCTCAAGTTCGGCGTGTCGAACCATGCCGCACACGCCTGGCACTGGTACCAGACCGCCTACGCCTACGACCCCGAAGGATCGCGTGCGGGCGAGCGCTACGACGCCTATCACCTCACCCGCGCCGACGGGCGCGGCACCTGGTGGGACGGGCTCGATCCGCAGCAGCTCTACACCGGCCGCCACATCGTCGCGCCCGACGGCATCCGTAGCGCCGCCGCCATGGGCAAGTGGCACGAGGCGCACGACGGCCAGTGGATCGAGACGCCGCCGCCTGCCGACCCGCGCTACGCCGCCCAGTGGCTGCTGCGCCAGGCCGACCTCATGGCCAAGTACAAGCCGGACCTCTGCTACATGGACGATACCGCGCTGCCGTTCGGCGCGATCGGGCTGGAAGCGGCGGCGGACTATTACAACCGCGCGATCCAGTGGCACGGCGCGCCGGAGGTGGTGCTCACCGGCAAGAAGCTGGAGCCGCACCAATTGGGCGGGATCATCGAGGACGTCGAGCGCGGCTTCAGCGACCGGCTGCGCGCCGAGCCGTGGCAGACCGACACCTGCATCGGCGACTGGTTCTACAATGTCGCCAGGCTCAACGACCGCAGCTACAAGACCGCCGAGGACGTGGTGCAGCGGCTGGCCGATGTCGTCTCGAAGAACGGCAATTTGCTGCTCTCGATCCCGCAGCCGGGTCACGGCGCGATCGACGCCGAGGAGGAGAAGATCCTGGACGCGATGGAACGCTGGATGGCGATCAACGGCGAGGCGATCTTCGCCTCGCGCCCATGGCGGATCTACGGCGAAGGGCCGACCCAGGTCGCCGCCGGCGCGCAGAACGAGGAGGCGGCCAAGCCCTTCACCGCCGAGGACGTGCGCTTCACCACCCGCGCCGGCGCGCTCTACGCGCTGTTCCTCAAGCCGCCCGCCGGCACCGCACGCGTCGCCGCGCTGGCGACGCGGCCGAACGCGCCGGTGGTCGAGCGCGTCACGCTGCTGGGCGGCGGCACGGTGGCGCACCGCCAGACGCCGCGCGGGCTCGAGCTCGACCTGGGCGGGCGCGCGCCGGGCGGCTTCGTCCCGGCGGTACGCGTGGACGGGCGCGGGCTGGCATGAGCGGCGCGTCGATGCGGCGGCTGCCGCTGGTGCTGGTTGTCGCGCTCTTCTTCCTGTGGGGCGTCGCCAACAACCTCAACGACGTGCTGATCGCGCACTTCAAGAAGCTGTTCGTGCTGAGCGATCTCGGCGCGGGGCTGGTGCAGTCGGCCTTCTACCTCGGCTATTTCTGCCTCGCCATCCCGGCGGCGCTGACGATGCGGCGCTTCGGCTACCGTGCCGCGGTGCTGCTCGGGCTGCTGCTGTACGGCGCGGGCGCGCTGATGTTCTGGCCCGCCGCGGCGTGGCAGAGCTATCCCGCCTTCCTGCTGGCGCTGTTCGTGATCGCGAGCGGGCTGGGCTTCCTCGAGACCTCGGCCAACCCGCTGATGGCCAAGCTGGGCAGCGAGGACACCGCGGCGCGGCGGCTCAACCTGGCCCAGGCGTTCAACCCGCTCGGGTCGATCACGGGCGTGCTGATCGGCAGCCAATTCATCCTGTCGGGTCAGTCCGGGCCGGTCACCGGCGAGGCCGCACGCGCGGCCGAGGCGGCGGCGGTGCAGTTGCCCTATCTCGTCATCGGGTTGGGCGTGCTGGTCTGGGCGGTGCTGATCCGGCTGACGCCCTTCCCGCCGGTCGCGACCGAGCGCGACGTCGAGGAGGGCGTGGGTGCCGCGGGCGACTTCGCCGAGGTGGTGCGCTCGGCGCGGGTGCGCGGCGGCGTCGCGGCGCAGTTCTTTTACGTCGGCGCGCAGGTCGGCATCTGGAGCTTCCTGATCCGCTACAGCGAGGTGGCGGTGCCCGGCACGAGCGAGCGCACCGCGGCCAATTACCTGACGCTGTCGCTGGTGCTGTTCATGGTGGGCCGGTTCGCGGGCACCGCGCTGATGACCCGCGTCGCGCCGGCGCGGCTGCTCGCCGGCTTCGCCGCGATCGCGGGCGCGCTGACGCTGGCGGCGGCGCTGCTCGGCGGCGGGATCGGCATCGTTGCGCTGGTGGCGACCAGCTTCTTCATGTCGATCATGTACCCGACGATCTTCGCCGAGGCGGTGCGCGACCTCGGCGCGCTGACCAAATCCGCGGCGGCGCTGCTCGTGATGGCGATCGTCGGCGGTGCGGTGTTCCCGGCGCTGATGGGGCTGGTGTCGGATCGCAGCGGCTCGATCGTCGTCGCGATGGTCGTGCCGGCGGCGTGCTTCGTGGTGGTGCTGCTGTATGCGCTCTCGCTGCGGCGGGGGCGCGCGTGATCGACACCCACGTCCACCTCTGGCGCATCGGCGCCAACGGCCACAGCTGGCCGACGCCCGACCTCACCGCGATCCACCGTGACTTCCTGATGGACCACTGGCGCGCTCTGCCCGGCGCGACGGCGGTCGACGGCGTGGTGCTGGTCCAGTCGCAACCCGACGCGCGCGACACCGACTGGCTGCTCGCGATCGCGGCGCAGGAGCCGCAGGTGCTCGCGGTGACCGGCTGGGCCGACGTCGACGCGCCCGACGCCGTCGGCACGGTCGAGCGGCTGGCGCGCGCGCCCAAGCTGCGCGCGCTGCGCCCGATGGTGCAGGACCTCGCCGCCGACTGGTACGACGAGCCCGCGCGCGACCCGGTGTGGGAGGCGATGGCGCACGCCGGGCTGGTGCTGGAGGCGCTGGTGCGCCCGCGCCACCTGGCGAGCCTCGCGCGGCTCGCGGCGCGGCATCCCGCGCTCACGATCGTGATCGACCACGGCGCCAAGCCGGTCCTCGACGATCTCGCCGCCTGGCAGGCCGAGATGGCCGCGCTCGCCGCGCTGCCACAAGTGCGCTGCAAGCTCTCCGGCCTGCTCACCGAGCGCCGCCCCGCCGATCCGCCCGAGGCGATCGCGCCCGCCGCCGCCGCGCTGGTCGCGCTGTTCGCGCCCGAGCGGCTGATGTGGGGCAGCGACTGGCCCGTGCTCGCGCTCGCGGGCGACTATGCCGGCTGGCAGGCACAGGCGCGCGCGCTGGTGCCGGCCGAGCATCACGCCGCGGTGTTCGATGCCACCGCGCGCGCCACTTACGGGATCGCCGCATGACGCTGACGCTGCCGCCACTCGGCATGGGCTGTGCCGGCATCGGCAACCTCTACCGCGCCGTGGACGAGGCCACCGCCGACGCCACCGTCGCCGCCGCGCTCGCCGCGGGAATCGGCTATTTCGACGTCGCGCCGCATTACGGCTTCGGGCTCGCGGAGGAGCGGCTCGGCCGCGCGCTGGAGCGCCACGATCCGGAGGGGCGCGCGATCGTCTCGACCAAGGTCGGCCGGCTGCTCATGCCGACCGACAGCGCCGCGCCCGAGCGGCATGGCTTCGTCGCCGCGCCGCCGCTCGAGCCGGTGTTCGACTATGGCCGCGACGCGATCCTGCGCAGCCACGAGGCCAGCCTCGCGCGGCTCAGGCGCGACCGGGTCGAGATCCTGTTCGCGCACGATCTCGGCGAGGTGACCCATGGCGCCGACGCCGAGCGCCACCTGCGCGTCTTCCTCGACGGCGGCTATCGCGCACTGCGCGACCTGCGCGACGCGGGCGCGATCGACGCGATCGGATTGGGCGTCAACGAGATCGCGATATGCGAGCGGCTGCTCGACGCGATCGAGCTTGACGTCATCCTGCTCGCCGGCCGCTACACGTTGCTGGAGCCCGACGCTGCCGCCGCGCTGCTCGACCGCTGCGCGCGCGTCGGCACGCGCGTGGTGATCGGCGGGCCGTATAACAGCGGGATCCTGGTGGAGGGCAGCGCGGCGCAGGGACACTTCAACTACGCCCCCGCCCCTGCCGAGGTGGTCGCGCGCGTTGCCGCGCTGGAGCGGGTCTGCGCGCGCCACGGCGTGCCGCTGCCCGCCGCCGCGCTGCAATTTCCCACGCGCTCGCCCGCGGTGGCGAGCGTCATCCCGGGCCTGGTCGGCGCGGCGCAGGTGGCGGACACGCTGCGCTACGCGCGCCACCCCATTCCCGAGCCGCTGTGGGACGATTGTCGCGCCGCGCTCGATTTATCTTCAACGGAGACATCCGCGTGAGCGACCGTCTGGCGGGCAAGACCGCCTTCATCACCGCCGCAGGTCAGGGCATCGGCCGTGCCACCGCCGAGCTGTTCGCGCGCGAGGGCGCGCGCGTCATCGCCAGCGATATCGACCGCGCCAAGCTCGACGGCCTTGATGCCGAGACGCTCGCGCTCGACGTGCGTGACGCCGCCGCGGTCGCCGCGCTGCCGGGGCGGACCGGGCCGGTCGACGTGCTCGTCAACTGCGCCGGCTTCGTCCACAGCGGCACCATCCTCGACTGCGACGAGGACGCCTGGGCCTTCTCCAACGCGCTCAACGTCACCGCCATGTACCGCACGGTGCGCGCCTTCCTGCCGGCGATGCTGGAGCGCGGCGGCGGCAGCATCGTCAACGTGTCCTCGATCGCCAGCTCGATCAAGGGCATTCCCAATCGCTTCGCCTATGGCGCGACCAAGGCGGCGGTGATCGGGCTGACCAAGTCGGTCGCGGCCGATTTCGTCGCGCGCGGGATCCGCTGCAACGCGATCTGCCCGGGCACGGTAGACTCGCCCTCGCTCCAGCAGCGGCTCCACGACACCGGCGACTATGCCAAGGCGCGCGCCGACTTCACTGCGCGCCAGCCGATGGGGCGGCTCGGGCGACCGGAGGAGGTTGCCGCGCTCGCTCTGTACCTCGCCAGCGACGAGTCGGCGTTCACGACCGGGCGGGCGCACATCATCGACGGCGGGTGGATCAATTGACCCGGCGCCACGTCCTGCTGCTCGACCTCGTCGACCAGCCTGAGTCGATCGCGCGCTACGAGGCGTGGCATGCCGCCGGCGCAGTGCCTAAGCCGGTCGTGGCGAGCATCCGCGCTGCGGGGATCGCGGCGATGCAGATCTTCCGCAGCGCCAACCGGCTGGTGATGGTGATGGACGTCACCGCGGCGTTCGACCCTGCGGCCAAGGCGCGCGCCGACGCCGCCGACCCGGACGTGGTCGCCTGGGAGACGCTGATGGACGGCTTCCAGCAGCGCCTGCCGTGGGCCGCCTCGGGGGAGAAGTGGGTCGAGGCGGGACTGATCTTCGACCTCGCGGCGCAGGGCTGACGCGGGAGAGGCAGCCCTGCACGGCCTTCGCGCAGGCCGGCGTGCTGATCCACCGACGTAGCCCTGCACACGCAGGAGCCCAGGCCTACCCACGTCATCCCTGTGTGGTCCTGGGCTCCGGCGTTCGCCGGAGCACAGTTTGACTTGGGTCGGCTCTTCCTGGCCGTTTGCCACCTCACGCGCGCCCGTAGCGCCCGTTCCCCGGCGCCAGCCCGAGCAGCTCGCGGATCCGCGCCGGCGCCATCGGCGCACGCTCGGCGATCTCGGCGAGCTGCACCACGCGCTCGACCAGCTGGCGGTTGGTGGCCAACGTGGCGCGCGCGCGGTCGAGCCAGATATTGTCCTCCAGCCCGACGCGGACGTGGCGCCCCAGCGCCGCCGCGAGCGACATCGCGGGGGTCTGCGCCGCGCCGATCCCCGCGGCCGCCCAGGTGACGTCGGGCGGCATCACTGCCTCCACCGCGCCGAATTCAACGGCGCTCGCCTGCAGGCCGGCGATGTTGCCGAACAGGACGTTGCAGTAAAACGGCGGCGTGAGCATCGCGCGTGAGCGCATGTATTTGAGGTAATTGATCATGCCGAGGTCGAAGACCTCCAGCTCGGGCATACGGCGCGGTCGTGCATGCGGCGTGCCAGGAACTGGATCGTCGACGGACTGTTCACGCTGGCCTGCTGGACGAAGTTGAGCGACGACAGCGTCAGGGAGCCCATGTCCGGCTTGAGCTCACCATCCAGGTTCAGCGGCGCGGCGCGCAGATCGGGGTCGGTGACGTTGCGGCCGCTCAGCGACACGCAGATGACCAGATCGGGCGCGTGGCGTCGAATACCCTCGATGATCGCGGCGAACGTGTCCGGATTGACCTCGGGTGCGCCCGAAAGCGCGTCGCGCGTGTGGAGGTGCGCGATGCCGGCGCCCAGGTCGCAGGCCGCGAGCACGTCGTCGACGATCTCGGTAACCGTGATCGGCACGTGCGGCGTGTGCTCCTTGGTCGGCACCATCCCGGTGGGAGCGAAGTTGATGATCAGATCGTCCATGCGGCTGCGCCCTTCCTCTGTTCTGAGGCGCGGCACGCGGGAGCGATCGCGACCGCGATGACGCGCCTGTCCTCTTTTAGGAAAGGCCTTCGAGCGGCCAGGGAAGCCGGCGGGGGTGGCTAGCTCAAGACGGACCGTGCGCCCGTCATCAACATGGTACCGCTACCGAAAAGCGCTTGAGCGATAACGTTCACTTGGGGCAGAAGCCGTCATACTAATCGGAGGGGAAAGACGATGAACCGCAGCATGGCGCGCTGGGCGCGAACGCTACCGCTCGGGCTGCTCGCGCTCGGCACACAGGCGGTCGCCGAGCCGGTCGCCACGGTCGATCGCCACGGCAGCCTCGTCGCGATCGAGCCCTATGCGCCCAACATCGTCCGCGTCACCATCGCCACCGAGCGCGACCAGGCCGATGGCAAGCCGGGCTATGGCATCAGCGCCGCCGCCGATGCCGCGGGCTGGTCGCACAGCACCACCCAGGCCGGCGACGTCTTCGCCTCGAGCACGCTCAACGTCACCGTCAAGGCGCAGCCCTGGCCCGGTGCGCCGAGCCAGATGCAGCGCTATTTCGCCCCCTCGCTGCCGCCGGTCTCGGTCGCGATCACCACCGCGGACGGGCGCACGATCAACATGGGCGGCTGGTCGATGGCGCCGCACACGGTCTCGGGCGAGAAGACATTCCTAGTCGGCGCGAATTTCCAGGCCGACCCGAACGAGCATTTCTACGGCCTCGGGCAGAACCAGGAAGGGATCCTCGACCTGCGCGGGCGCACGATCGACTGCCGCCACTGGTATGACGCGCCGGCGGGCGAGCAGGTGTGCGTGCCCGTCCTCGTCTCCAGCCGCAACTACGCGATCGTGTGGGACAATCCCTCCGTCACCCGCGTCTCGCCCGGGATCCACGGCCAGACCCGCTTCGAGAGCGAGGTAGGCGATCGGGTCAGCTTCTTCGTCATCACCGGCAACTCGAGCGACGAGCTTTACGCCGGCTATGCCAAGCTGACCGGCAAGACCCCGCTGCCGCCCAAGGCCGCCTTCGGCCTGATCCAGTCCAAGGCGCGCTACGAGAGCCAGCAGGAGCTGATGGCGGTGGCGGACGGCTATCGCAGCCGCGGCTATCCACTCGATATGATGGTGCTCGACTGGTTCCACTGGACCCGCATGGGCCAGCTCGACATCGACCGGAACTTCTTCCCCGATCCCGCCGGGATGAACCGCGAGCTGCACCAGCGCGGGCTGCACTCGATCATCTCGGTCTGGCCGCGCTTCGAGAAGGAGAGCCGCTATTTCAACGAGCTGGATGCCAAGGGCTGGTTCCTCAAGGATGTCGACGGCAAGACCGTCGACGGCCTGCCGGTACGCTCCGACCGCGCCGGCGCATTGATCGATTCGACCAATCCCGCGGCGCGCGGCTGGTTCTGGGGCAAGGTGCGCGACAATATCCTGAGCCAGGGCTTCGACTATCTCTGGCTCGACGAGACCGAGCCCGATCTCGTGCCTGACGGCTATTTCTATTCGATCGGCTCGGGCGACCGCTACCACAACGTCTTTCCGCTGCTCCACACCGACGGTGCGGCCGAGGGATCGCGGCGGGATCGCCCCGACTTCCGCAACATGATCCTGTGCCGCGCGGCCTATCTCGGCACGCAGGCGAACGGCTGCCTGTTCTGGTCATCGGACATCCAGTCGACCTGGGAATCGCTGCGCCGCCAAGTGCCGACCGGGCTCAACATGACCGCCTCCGGCATCGCGCTCTGGTCGAGCGACACCGGCGGCTGGCAATATCCCGGCAGCAGCAACCCGGCGCACGCGCCGCTGCTCAGCCCGGCGGGCGCCACCGCGATGGGCGCGAACTATCCGGACTATCCCGAGCTGTTCGTGCGCTGGTTCCAGTACAACAGCTTCACCCCGACGCTGCGCATCCACGGCCAGCGTCCGGCGACCGCGATCTGGGACTATGGCGCCGCCGCCGAGCCGATCCTGGCCAGCTGGTCGAAGCTGCGCTATTCGCTGCTGCCGTACATCTACCCGCTGGCGCGGACCACCTATGAGACCGGGGCGCCCTTCATGCGCGCGTTGTGGATGGATTTCGCGGGCGACCCGCAGGTGTCGACCGTCGGTGACGAATATATGTTCGGCCCCGCCTTCCTGGTGGCACCGGTGACCGAGCAGGGCGCGACCAGCCGCCGCGTCTATCTGCCCGCGGGCAGCGACTGGTACGATTGGTGGACCAACCAGAAGCACGCCGGCGGCCAGTGGATCGACGCCGCCGCGCCGATCGAGCACATGCCGCTGTTCGTCCGCGCGGGCTCGATCGTGCCGATCGGCGCACCGGTGCAGAACACCTCGGCCAAGCAGGCGCTGGCCGAGATCCGCGTCTTCCCCGGCCGCGACGCCAGCGCGCGGCTGTACGACGACGACGGCACCACCGAGGCCTATCGGAAGAACGGCGGCCGCAGCGCCACGCTGCGCTGGGACGAGGCGGCGGCGCGGCTCACCGCCTCGGGTGCGCTGCCGACCGGCCAGGCGGTGGCGGGGCTGGTGAAGGTGGTCGGGCGGTAGCGCGGCGTTTCGCTGCGACGATGCCCCGTCGTCTTCGACACCTCCGTCATCCCGGATTCGGTCCGGAATCCACTGGGCAGCATCATCCGAAGCTGTAGCTTTCGCGGTACGCTGGATTCCGGAACAAGTCCGGGATGACGGGAGAAAAGAGAACCTCGGGCGACGATCGGGACGCTCCCTCGTGTGGACGAAGTTCTTGACCGCGCGCCCCCTCCCCCGCCTACACAGCGTGTGACAGGGGCGCCAAGGCGCGACACGGAGGGGGACGCCGATGATCGAGGACAGCGCGGGCAAGGACGAACGCCGCTACCGCGCGCCCGCGCTGGAGAAGGGGCTCGACATCCTCGAGCTGCTCGCCGCTTCGCCGAGCCCCCTCACCTTCACCGCGATCGTCAACCGGCTCGGCCGCAGCCATGGCGAGCTGTTCCGCATGGTGCAGGTGCTCCAGTTCCGCGGCTACCTCGACCAGGACCCGAGCGACGACGGTTATTTCCTCACCGATCGGCTGTTCTCGCTCGGCATGAAGCAGCCGCGCACGCAGAGCCTGGTCGAGGTCGCGCTGCCGGTGATGCGGCAGCTGTCGCTCGACATCCAGCAGTCGTGCCACCTCGCGCTTCACACGCTGGGCGAGATGGTGGTGGTGGCGCGGATGGAATCAAGCGAGCAGCTCGGCTTCTCGGTGCGCGTGGGCTATCGCAAGCCGCTGGCGCAGGTCGCCTCGGGCGCCGTGCTCTACGCCTTCCAGCCCGAGGACGTGCGGCGGCGCTGGGAGGCGCTACTCGACCCGCCGCTTTCGCCGGAGGAGCTCGCCGCGTTCCGCGCGCACGCCGACGCGGTGCGCGAGCGCCGTGTCGAGCTGACGCCCAGCCCGTTCGTCACCGGCGTTACCGACATCTCCGCCCCAGTGATGCGCGGCGGCGCCGCCGCTGCCGCGCTCACCGTCCCCTTCCTCAAGAAGATCGGCGCCGACCTGATGCCGCGCTCCGCCGCCAGGTCGGTGCGCGAGGCGGCGGACGCAATCGCGGCGCAGCTCGTCGAGGCGGACAGCCGGCTGTATTGAGCGGCGTCGGCCACGCCGTGCCCGCCGCGCCGCCGCCGGCGTCATCCTGAGCTTGTCTCAGGATCAACGGCGCCGCATTTGCTGCACGTGAGGCGTTTGCGGCGACGTGGATCCTGAAACGAGTCCGCGATCACGCCGAGGGTAGAGATCATCCCCGTTGTGCGCACCCGTGAACATTGATAGCACCCACGAACAGACCACAAGGGGGAGGCGGCATCATTTTGGGCTATCGCAACGCAGCAGCCGGCGTGCTCGTGACGGAGGCGGCGGCGTGACCGTGATCACCGGCCTGCAGGTGCTCGACCTGCGCTTCCCGACCTCGGCCTCGCTCGACGGCTCGGACGCGATGAACCCCGACCCGGATTATTCCGCGGCCTATTGCATCCTCGAGACCGACACGCCCGGCCTCGAAGGCCATGGCCTTACCTTCACGATCGGGCGCGGCAACGACCTGTGCTGCGCCGCGATCGAGGCGCTGCGCCCGCTGGTGGTGGGGCTCGACCTCGCCGCCGTCCGCGCCGACGGTGCCGCCTTCTGGCGCCGCGTCACCGGCGACAGCCAGCTGCGTTGGGTCGGTCCCGACAAGGGTGTGATCCATCTCGCCACCGGGGCCATCGTCAACGCGGTGTGGGACCTGCTCGCCAAGGAAGCGGGCAAGCCGCTGTGGCGGCTGGTCGCGGAGATGACGCCGGCCGAGCTGGTGCGTCAGATCCCCTTCACCTACCTCACCGATTACATCACCGAGGAAGAGGCGCTGGCGCTGCTCACCGCGCGGGCGGCGGGCAAGGAACAGCGTATCGCCGAACTCGAGCGCTCCGGCTATCCCTGCTACACCACCTCGGCCGGCTGGCTCGGCTATTCGGACGAGAAGCTCGAGCGGCTGTGCCGCGAGGCGATCGCCGAGGGCTTTTGCCACGTCAAGCTCAAGGTCGGCGTCAGCCTCGACGACGACATCCGCCGCGTCGGTATCGCGCGCCGCGCGATCGGCGAGGACGCGGTGCTGATGATCGACGCCAATCAGGTGTGGGAGGTCGGCCAGGCGATCGATCACGTCAACGCGCTCGCTTTCGCGCGGCCGTGGTTCATCGAGGAGCCGACCAGCCCGGACGACGTCGCGGGCCATGCCGCGATCCGCCGCCGCGTCGCCCCGGTCCAGGTCGCGACCGGCGAGATGTGCCAGAACCGCATCGTCTTCAAGCAGTTCATCGCCGAAGGTGCGATCGACGTGGTGCAGATCGACGCCTGCCGCCTGGGCGGCGTCAACGAGGTGCTCGCGGTGCTGCTGATGGCCGCGAAAGCCGAGCTGCCGGTCTGCCCGCACGCCGGCGGCGTGGGGCTGTGCGAATATGTCCAGCATCTCGCGATGATCGACTATCTCTGCTTCGCCGGTACCGCTGAGGGACGGGTGGCGGAATATGTCGACCACCTCCACGAGCATTTTCTGGAGCCCTGCATCGTGCGCGACGGCGCCTATCAGGCACCAACCACGCCGGGCTATTCGATCGAGATGCGGCCGGAGACGCTGCTCGACTTCCGGCACGGCCGACCGGCAGCGGGGGGCGCGAGCAGACGGCTGCACTGACATCGACACAGCACGCCCCTCCTCCTGCCGCGCAGGTGCCGCTTCATCCGCCTCAATCGTGCGGCGCTACCCTCCGCGCCCGACTATGCTACGGTGATCGCCACGAGGGCGGAGATCGCGGGTGCCAGGGACGAAGTCGGACGACGCACGGATCGGGATCAAGGGCCTCGACGACGTGCTGGGCGGGGGGCTGGAGCGATCACGCACCTTCCTCGCCGAAGGCAGCCCGGGCACGGGCAAGACCACCGTGTCGATGCAGTTCCTCATCACCGGCGCGCAGCATGGCGAGCGCTGCCTGTACGTCACGCTTTCGGAAACCGAGGACGAGCTGCGCTCCACCGCCGCGGCGCACGATTGGGACCTCACCGGCGTCGACATCTATGAGTTGATCCCACCCGAGAACCTTCTCGACGACGAACAGCAGCAGAGCCTACTCTATTCCTCCGACCTGGAACTGGGCGAGACGACGCGGCGGATCTTCGAGGCGTTCGAGCGAGTGCGCCCGCAGCGGGTCGTGATCGACAGCCTCTCCGAGATACGACTGCTCGCGCAGAGCTCGCTGCGCTACCGCCGCCAGATCCTCGCGCTGAAGCACTATTTCGCGCGAAGCGGCGCGACCGTGCTGATGCTCGACGATCTCACCACCGATCGGGACGATCAGACGGTCCATTCGGTGGCGCATGGCGTGATCCGGCTGGAGGAGCTGTCACCCGAATATGGCGGCGAGCGCCGCCGCCTGCGCGTCATCAAATATCGCGGACGCTCGTTTCGCGGCGGCTATCACGACATCAAGATCGTCAGAGGCGGCGTCTGCGTCTATCCGCGCCTGGTCGCCGCCGAGCATCGCGGCGACTTCCCGCGCGATCTGGTGACGACCGACTCGCCCGAGCTCAACCGGCTGCTCGGGGGCGGGCTGGAGCGCGGCTCCAGCGTGCTCGTGCTCGGCCCGGCCGGAACGGGCAAGACCTTGCTGGCGCTCACCTTCATTCAGACCGCGGTGGCGCGTGGCGAGCGCGCCGCGATGTTCGTCTTCGACGAGGAGATCGGACTGCTGATCCAGCGTGCCGTCGCGCTGGGCATCGACGTGCGCGCGATGATCGACGACGGTGCGCTGGTGCTTGAGCAGGTCGATGCCGCCGAACTGAGCCCGGGGGAATTCTCCGCGCGCGTGCGGCGCTGCATCAAGGAACATGGCGCGCGCACCGTCGTGGTCGACAGCATCAACGGCTATCAGGCGGCGATGCCCGGCGAGAACGCGCTGGTGCTCCACCTCCACGAGCTGCTGCAATATCTAAACCGCTGCGGCGCGACGACCTTCCTCACCGTCGCCCAGCATGGCCTGGTCGGCGACATGAGCACGCCGGTCGACGTCACCTATCTGGCCGACACGGTCGTGCTGCTGCGCTATTTCGAGGCGCTCGGCCGCGTCCGCCGCGCGATCTCGGTGGTGAAGAAGCGTACCGGGCCGCACGAGGACACGATCCGCGAATATCAGATCGGTGACCACGGCGTGACGCTGGGCGAGCCGCTCAGCGGCTTCCAAGGCGTGCTGCGCGGCGTTCCCGTGCTCCATGGCGAGCAGCAGTCGCTGCGCGGCGAGCACATGTGAAGCGCAGCACGCTCTCCGAACGCGCGCTGGTTCTCGCGCCGCGCGGCCGGGACGCCGCGGTGGCGACCGGGATGCTGAGCGAGGCCGGGCTGGAGGCGCGCGCGTGCGATACGCTGACGGATCTGGTGGCCGAGCTCGACCGCGGTACGGGCTATGCCATCGTCACCGAGGAGGCGGTCGCCACCGCCGACGTGCGCGCGCTCTCGCGCTGGATCGGCGATCAGGAGGAATGGTCCGACCTGCCCTTCATCCTGCTGACCAGCCGCGGCGGCGGGCTGGAGCGCAATCCCGCGGCGGTGCGCCACCTCGAACTGCTCGGCAACGTCACCTTCCTCGAGCGTCCCTTCCATCCGACCACGCTGATCAGCCTCGCGCGTGCCGCGATCCGCGCGCGGCGGCGACAATATGAAGCGCGCGCGCGGCTGGTCTCGATCCGCGAGAGCGAGGCGCGGCTGCGCACCTTGTTCGACACGATGGACGAGGGCTTCTGTGTGATCGAGTTCCTCGACGGCCCGCACGGCCCGCTGAGCGACTATGTCCACGTCCAGGCCAACCCTGCCTATGAGCGTCACACCGGTATCACCGACGTCGTCGGGCGGACGGTGCGCGCCTTGGTCGGCGACGAGGCGGAGGGCTGGATCGAGCTGTACCGCGGCGTGCTGACCAGCGGCGAGGCGATCCGCTTCGAACGCGAGCTGGTCGCGACGCGACGCCACCTCGAACTCGCCGCCTTCCGCGTCGAGCCGGCGAGCCGGCGCGAGGTGGCGGTGATCTTCCAGGATGTGACCGAGCGCAAGCAGGCGGAGATCGCCCTGCGCGAGCTCAACGAGACGCTGGAGCGACGCGTCGCCGCCGCGATCGACGAGCGCGAGCTGGCACTGGCGCAGCTGCACGAGGCGCAGAAGCTCGAGACGATCGGCCAGCTCACCGGGGGTGTCGCGCACGATTTCAACAACCTGCTCACCCCGATCACGGGCGCGCTCGACCTGCTCGGCAAGCGCTACACCGACGACGCGCGTTCCGCCCGACTGATCGACGGCGCGCTCCAGTCTGCCGAGCGCGCCAAGACGCTGGTGCAGCGCCTGCTCCAGTTCGCGCGGCGACAGGCGCTGGAGACACACGCGGTCGATACCGCGGCACTGATCGAGGGGATGCGTGATCTGATCGCCAGCTCGATCGGCGGCCGGGTCGAGCTCAAGCTGGTGCTGCCGGACGACCTGCCGCCGGCGCTGGCCGACCCCAACCAGCTCGAACTCGCGCTGCTCAACCTGTGCGTCAACGCCCGCGACGCCATGCCCGAGGGCGGTCGGCTCACCGTCGTCGCCGCGACCGAGGCGGTGGGGCCGGGTTCGCCGCTCCGCCTCGCGCCCGGCGCCTATGTGCGGCTGGCGGTGATCGACACCGGCACCGGCATGGACAAGGCGACGCTCGCACGCGCGATCGAGCCCTTCTACTCCACCAAGGAGCGCGGCAAGGGTACCGGCCTGGGTCTGTCGATGGTCCACGGACTCGCCGCGCAGCTCGGCGGCGCCTTCGTCATGACGAGCAAGCCCGGCCAGGGCACGCGTGCCGACCTCTACCTGCCCGTCGCCGAACGCGACGCCGAGACCGGCGCGCAGCAGCGCGAGGGCGAGCGGATTGCCGAGATTCGCCCGCTTGCGGTGCTGCTGGTCGACGACGAGGATCTGGTGCGCGCCGGCACCGCCGAGATGCTGCGCGATCTCGGTCATCAGGTCGCCGAGGCGAGCGACGGCGCCGCGGCGCTCGCGGCACTCGACGACGGCCTCTCGGTCGACGCGGTGTTGACCGATTACATGATGCCGCGGATGAACGGCGCCGAGCTCGCCGCCGAGGTCCACCGCCGCCACCCGCACCTGCCGGTGCTGGTGGTGACGGGCTATGCTGGCGGCGACCTCGCGTTGGAGCTACCGCAGCTCGCCAAGCCGTTCCGCCGCGCCGATCTCGCCGGCGCGCTCGCGGCGCTGACGAGCAGCGGCAAGGTGGTGCGGCTGGCCGGGCGACGGCACTAGAGTTCAATCCACCGCCATCGGCTCTGCGCTCCGGCGACACGCCGGAGCTCAGCGCCAGCCGTACACACCAGATGGATCAGACGCCTGCGCGGATGCGGCGAGCGGACGATCGCCGCCCCGCCTCACCTATCGAACCCGTCGCTGTTCTGCCCGCGCGCGCGAAGCCTCGCCGCATGCACCGCGTCCGCGGTAAGCGCGTGGCCACGTCGCTCGGCGCGCAGTACCTGCGCCACGCGCTTGCCGTGGATCATCAGCGGCAAACCGAGCAGCGCGGCGACGAAGAGCGGTACCATCAGCGGTGACCGATCGAGCGAGAGACAGGCGGTGCACGCGCCAACGGTCAACGCGAGGCCGCCCAGGCGCCAGGCGTGATCGCGCCGGGTCACGCCCGCACCCGCGCGATCACGCGGGCGCCGGCGCGCGCCAGGGCGAGCGTCGCTGCTTCGGAGAGCGCGGCCGGCGCCAGCACGATGTCTGCCGGAACATCGTGCTCCTGCGCGAGCGCCTCCACCATGTCCGCGCAGTCGAAGCATATACCGATCGCCGCGTCGTCGAGCGCAGCCGCGGCGGCGCGGGCGCGCGCGATCAGCGCGGGCGCACCGTCGACACCGCGTGCCTCGATCGCGACAAAGCCGAGCGCGCGCGCATGCCGCGCCGCGGCGAGCAGCAGCGCACCGTCGCCGCAGTCGGCGTCGACGATCCGCACCGCGCGGCGACGCGCCGCCCGCAACTCGGCGAGGGCCCGTGCCAGCACAGGCCAGCGCGCGTCCGCCATCGGGCCGGGGCGTGACGCGGCGGGTGGCCGCGGCGTCGCTGGATCGGGGATCGCCAACCGACGAAGGTGAAGCCGCACCATTTCGCGTCATAGCCTCGCATGATCGGGCGTCCGAGCGCCCGCCGACCACAGCTACGAGGCGGCGCATAGGCGTGCGAGAGCGATCGCGATCGATCGCGTAGCGCGCGCGTATAGCGGGCTCAGCCCGCCAGCAGCGCATCGACCCAGGCCGGCACCAGCACGCCCGCCGGTCCCAACCGCATCTCGTCGAACCAGGCGCTCCCGGCCGAGCGCTCGAGGTTGAGCTCGAGCGTCGCCGCGCCGCCCGCGGCGGCGCCGCGCACAAAGCCGGCGGCCGGATAGACCGCGCCCGAAGTGCCGATGGAGACGAACAGGTCGGCGTGCCCTAGCGCTGCCTCGATCCGCTCCATCTCGTACGGCATCTCGCCGAAGAAGACGATGTCGGGGCGCAGCGCGGTCGCGCCACACGTCGGACAGCGCGTCGCGGGTGGCAGCGCGTCATGCCACGGGTGGCGCGTGCCACAGGCGGCGCACAACGCCGAGTGCAGCTCGCCGTGCATGTGGAGCAAACGGCGCGCCCCGGCGCGCTCGTGCAGGTCGTCGACGTTCTGGGTCACGATCAGCAGCTCGCCCGGCCAGGCGGCGTCGAGCCGCGCCAGCGCGTCATGCGCGGCGTTGGGCGCGACCGTGTCGAGCGCGGCGCGGCGCAAGTCGTAGAAGCGATGCACCAGCGCGGGATCGCGCGCGAGCGCCTCGGCCGTGCAGACGTCCTCGACGCGGTGGCCCTCCCACAGGCCACCCGGTCCGCGGAACGTCGCGATGCCGCTCTCGGCCGATACGCCGGCGCCGGTGAGGATGACGATGTTGCCGACGGCGGTCATGCGCCAGGTGATATCGCCGCGGGCCCGAGCCGACTAGCGCCGCCTGGAGGCGCGCTGCTGGGGAGCCGATGATGCCGCGAGAACCGGGCCGCTATGCCGCCAGACGCCTGCTGATCGCGATCGCGATCGGCCTGGTCGCGATCGTCGCGGTGATGCTGGTGTTCAAGACGAGCGCGCACAATCCTCGGCTGACCGAGCACAACCATCAGGCCGACGATCGAGCCGCGCTGCGACGCGATCAGTCGGGCATGACATAGGCGAGCGCCTCGCGCGCGATCCGCTCCACACGGCGGACAGCGTAGCGCGCTTCCCCAAGCGCGACATAGCCGCCAGCGGTGGGCAGCGATGCCTCGTCGCGCTCGCAGAGGAAGCGCTTCGGCTGATCCTGGCAATAGGTCACGCGGGTGGTGCCCGCGAGCGACGGCGTGATGGGTCGGCTCGACATGGTGCGATGTCCTGGCCGCCGGTGGTCAGCCGGCGCGGGGTGAGGGCGACGCGGTACTGCGCCGCCCTCGATGCGCCGACTCACGTCGACGCGCAGCGGGATGGTCTTCAGACCGCCTGGCTGAAGCGCACCGCGGTACGACGGCGACGCATCGCATAGCCGACCACGCCGAAGCCCATGATCATCATCGCCCAGGTCGCCGGCTCGGGCACCGCCGAGTTGACCGGGGTGAAGGTGGCCTGGCCGCCGTACGCGCCATTGCCGCGCGACAGGCCGGTGACGACGAGCTTGTTCAGCTGGCCGGCCACGATCGGCACGTTGTTGGTAAAGGCGACCTCGAAGGCGCCGCCCGCCGTCTTCGTGATCTGCGCCGCGATGTCGTTGATCGTCACCGAGGTGAAGTCGAGATCGTTGGCCGAACCGAGGTCGGTCACGCTGGTCGTCACCGTGCCGCTGCCCAGGCCGTTGGTCGGCAGCGTGAAGGTGAAGGTGTCGGAAAACACGCCGGCGGCGAGGCCGGTCGCGTAGAACGCGCCCGAGAAGGTACCGTTGGGGCCGGCGGTCGCCTGGAAGTTGGGCGAGCCGACCGGGTAGGTGGCGGCGGCGGCGGGCGCGGCAGCACCGATCACCGCGGCGGCGGCAGCGGCGATAGCGACGACAGATCTCATGTATGAACTCCCTGACTGGAACACGACTTCGACGCACGAAGCCGTCGTTCAGAATGCCCGAGAGCGTCGATCGGCGTGACCCTCTTGTGAACCGCGCCTGCCCCAGCGCGAGGCAGTCAAAACAGGTGCTTTTTCATTTTCTTCGGGAACTTTTGCGGGTGAGTGGTAACGTGATCGCCGCAGGACGCGGCGCTTACGCCTGCGCCGCGCGGCGCGCATGCGCCTGAGTGCCGCGCGTGATCACTTCGTCCGCAGGCAGGATCGTCGCGACGGGTACGTCGGGCTGTGCCAGGATCTCCCCGTAGAGCGGCGCGAAATCGGTCTCCACCGTGGCGCGCAGCAGCGCGTCGAAGCTCGGGATGACGAAGTAATTCTGCTGAAAATCGTCGATGCGATAGTCGGTGCGCATCACCCGCTTCAGGTCGAAGGCGATCCGGTGAGGACTGTCGCTCTCCAGCGCGAACCGGGTCTCCGCCGCCGATGAGACGATCCCGGAACCATAGATGCGCAGTCCCTCGCCCTCGTCGATCAGCCCGAACTCGACCGTGTACCAGTAGAGTCTGCCCAGCTGCTTGAGCGCGCCGAGCTCCAGCGCGCGTTGACCGCCGCGGCCATAGGCTTCGAGGTAGTCGGCGAAAACCGGGTCGGCGAGCATCGGTACGTGCCCGAACACGTCGTGGAAGACGTCGGGCTCCTGAATATAGTCGAGCTGATCGGGGCGACGGATGAAATTGCCCGCCACGAAGCGGCGGTTCGCCATATGGTCGAAAAACACGTCGTCGGGCACCAGCCCCGGCACCGCCACCACCTGCCAGCCGGTCAGCTTCATCAACCGCTCGGACAGTTCTTGGAAGTCAGGGATGCCGGGCTTGGAGAGATTGAGCACGTCCAGTCCACGCAGGTAGGCGTCGGCCGCGCGCCCCGGCAACAGCGCGCTTTGGCGCTGGAACAGCATGTCCCAGGTGGCGTGTTCCTCGGCGGTGTAGTGCGACCAGTCCTGCGCGACGGTCCAGTCGGTCGCGGCGCCGGGCGGCGGGGAGTCGAGCACGTGTGTTTCCTCGGTCATGCCTCCCGGTATAGCATGGCCGCGTGGCTCGCCTATCCGCCTCGCTCGGTCGCCTGCTCGCCGTCGTCGCGTTGCTGCTCTTCGGCTATGCGGTCGCGGCGACCGTCGGCGGGCTGATCCCGCGCCATCCCGGCTGGCGACCGCCGGCGCGCGGCGTGACGATCTGGGTGGAGGACAATGGCGTCCACACCGGGCTGGTGGTGCCCAAGCGCGCCGCCGGGATCGACTGGACCGCCGACTTCCCTGCCGCCGACCTCGTCGACCCACGCTACGCCGGCTATGACCATGTCGCGATCGGCTGGGGCGAGCGCGGCTTTTATCTCGGCACGCCGACGTGGTGGGACGTGCGACCGGGCGTGCTGCTCGGCGCGGCATTCGGCAGCGACTCGACGCTGGTCCATGTCGAGCACGTGTCGCGCCCGCTGCTTGGCCCTGGCGTGCGCGCGATCGTGCTGCGGCCGGAGGAGTATCGCCGGCTGGCGGCGGCGGTTCGCGCGAGCCGCGCCCCCGGGCCCGCGGTGCGCGGCTATTATGGATTCGACGCCTTCTACCCGGGTGCCGGGCGGTATGACGCGATCACGACGTGTAACGCCTGGACCGGGAATACGCTGGCAGCGGCGGGCGTCCGCGTCGGGTGGTGGACGCCCTTCCCCACGACCGTGATGCGATGGTTCTAGCGTAAGCGGATCGTGACCGCTCCACTCGTACCCCGGTGAAGACCGGAGCCCGGGTGGGGCACGCTCTGGAGACCCACCGGCGGCGCTCCAACCGGGCCCCGGCCGTCGCCGGGGCACAAGCACAGAGCGCCCGTCGCCAGCCTCAGTTCGCGGCGCCGGTCTGGTTCGCCATTTCGCCGCGCGTCGCCGCGAGCGTCGGTGCAGGGCCGGTCGCCGGACGGAGCGACTCGCGCTCGGACGCGGGCACCGGCGCGGTCGGGTCCGGCCGGAACGCGTCGGGCGCGCGGGTCGTGCCCGGTGTCGGTGCGTCCGCGGCGAGGTCAGGCGCGGCATGCTCGCCGTCGTCGCCGGGGAAGTAGCGGTCGAACCAGCCAAATTTCAGCGCCGCCCCGATACCGGCGGCGACCGCGCCGATCAGGCCGGCGGCCGCGATCGCGCGGTCGCGGCGATGGTGATCCGGCTTGTAGCCGCGCTTGCTCTTGCCCTTCGGCTTGCTCTTCTGGGTCATGCGCGGGTCAACGGGCGGCGCGCGCGCGCGTTCCCGCGACCGCGAGGACCGGAAGGTTTCCGCCGCGTCGCCAACCTGCTAGCCCGTTCAACCGCAACCCGAGAGACGCGCCATGTCGACCCGCGACGACCTGATCCTACAGACGCTCGAGCCCGCCACGCACGACCTCGGTGGCTTCAAGGTGTACCGCACCCTGCCCCATCGCGAGCGCACGATGGTGGGCCCGTTCCTGTTCTTCGACCAGATGGGTCCGGCGCATCTCGCCCCCGGCGACGGCGTCGACGTGCGCCCGCATCCGCATATCGGCCTGTCGACCGTCACCTACCTGTTCGACGGCGCGTTCCAGCACCGGGACTCGCTCGGCACCGACGCGCGGATCACGCCCGGCGCGGTCAACCTGATGACCGCGGGGACGGGCATCGTCCACTCCGAGCGCTCGCCCGCCGACGTCCGCGCCGACGGTCCCGCGCTCGCGGGCATCCAGACCTGGCTCGCGCTGCCCGACGGGCGCGAGGACATTGCGCCCGCGTTCGAGCATGTCGGCGCGGGTGACCTGCCTATCGTCGAGGCGGGCGGCGCCCGCGCGCGCGTCATCATGGGGTCGCTATGGGGTGCGCGCGCGCCGACCACCACCTACGCCGATACGATCTACGCCGACGTCGTGCTTGATCCGGGCGCGAGCGTCCCGATCGACGTCAGCACCGACGAGCGCGCTCTCTATCTTGCCGAGGGCGAGGCCTCGCTCGACGGTCTCGTGCTCGATCCGCGCAAGCTCTACGTGCTGCGCCCCGGCACCGCCGCCACGCTGAGCTCGGCGCTGGGCGGGCGCGCGATGCTCGCCGGCGGCGCGGCCTTCGCGACCAAGCGCCACGTCTGGTGGAATTTCGTCCACTCGTCGCGCGAGGCGATCCGCGAGGCCAAGCGCGCCTGGATGGCGGGCGAGTTCGCGCGCGTGCCCGGCGACGAGAAGGAGTGGATCCCGATCCCCGAAGTGCCCAAGACCGTCAGCTACCCGTGACCGTGGCAAGCGCCGGCGCCGGCGTGTCCGTGCGCTCGGCATAGCGCCGCGCCAGCACGGCGCAGACGAACAGCTGGATCTGGTGGAACAGCATCAGCGGCAGCACGATCAGCCCGACCGAGGCGGCCGGGAACAGGATCGCCGCCATCGGGATGCCGCTCGCCATGCTCTTCTTCGAGCCGCAGAAGACGATCGCGATCTCATCCTCCTTGCTGAAGCCGAGCGCACGGGCCGCGGCGCGGGTGGCGAACAGCACCAGCGCCAGCATCACGCTGGCGATGGCGACGATCGCGACGAGGTCCACCAGCGACACTTGGGTCCAAATCCCCGCGACCATGCCGGCGCTGAACGCGGCGTAGACGACGACGAGCACCGATCCGCGGTCGACCGTCGCGGTGAGCCTGGGATGGCGCAGCAGCCACTGGCCGATCAGCGGGCGCACCAGCTGGCCGGCGACGAAGGGCAGCAGGATCTGCACCGCGATCTCCTCCAGCGCGGCGAGCGACACGCCCCCGCTCGCCGCCGGCATCAGCTGCGCGACCAGCAGCGGGGTCAGCAGCGTGCCGACGAGGTTCGACAGCGACGCGCTGCACAATGCCGCCGGGACATTGCCGCGCGCGATCGAAGTGAAGGCGATCGACGACTGGACGGTCGAGGGCAGCAGGCTGAGGAACAGCAGCCCTGTCACCGCCGGCGCCGGCAGGAAGGGCCTGGTCGCCGCCGCGGTGGCGAGTCCGATCAGCGGGAACAGCACGAAGGTGCTGGCGAATACCAGCGCCTGCAGCCGCCAGTGCGTGAGTCCCGCCCAGATCGCCTCGGGCGCGAGCCGCGCGCCGTACAGCAGGAATAGCAGCGCCACCGCGACCGTCACCGCGCCGTCGGCGACGCTGGTGAAGGCGCCGCGCGCGGGCAGCAGCGCGGCGAGCGCGACGGTCGCGATCAGCAGCAGCAGGTAACGGTCGACGCGCGGCCAGCGGAAGGAGCGGGAGGACATGCGGGACCTTTCGTTCGGGGTGGCGTCTGTCTCAAGGGCTACGGTTCCACCACCTCGCAACCCTCGCCCCCTTCCGTCATCCTCGCGAAGGCGGGGATCCATACGCGCTGACGCCGCGCCTCTGGCCGTGAGGTGGGCGCGTCTGGATTCCCGCCTTCGCGCAAATGACGGACGGGGTGGCACCGCTTCAGTCTCCATCTAGGCGATCGCAGCTCATGCACAAACCCGATCGCCGCGATATCGCTTATCATCTAGCGTGATGATCATGCCTGACATCGCGCTCGACCTCCTCCGCACCTTCGTCGCCGTGACCGAACACGGCAGCTTCACCGCCGCCGCGCGCTCGCTCGACCTGCGCCAGTCGACGGTCAGCCAGCACATCCGCCGGCTCGAGGATCAGGCCGGGCGGCGGCTGATCGATCGCAACACGCACCGCGTCGCGCTCACTCCGGATGGAGAGGCGCTGCTCGACCAGGCGCGCGCGGTGCTGACGGCGAGCGAGCGACTCGCGCGCCACCTCGCCGCGGTGCCGTTGCGCGGGCGGCTGCGGCTGGGCGCGTCGGAGGATTTCGTGCTGTCGGCGCTGCCCGACGTGCTCGCCGGCTTTGCGCGCCGCCACCCCGAGGTGGACCTCGAGCTTCGCGCCGGGCTGAGCGAGCACCTCTACGAGGCGTTCGACGCGGGGCAGCTCGACCTCATCTTCGTCAAGCGCCGCAGCGGCGACCGGCGCGGCACGCTGGCGTGGGAGGAGCCGATCGCCTGGGTCGGGCGCGAGGGCTGGCGCGCTGAGGCCGAGGCGCCGCTGCCGCTGCTGCTGTACCCGCCACCGAGCGTGACCCGCGCGCGCGCGATCGCCGCGCTGGAGGAGGCCGGGCGGACGTGGCGGGTCGCCTTCACCAGCGCGAGCCTCACCGGGCTGAGCGCAGCGGCACGCGCCGGGCTGGGCGTGATGCCGCACTCGGCGCGGCTGCTGCCCGCCGGACTGGCGGTGCTGCCGCCCGGGGAAGCGCTACCAGCGTTGCCGGCAATGGAGTTCGTGGTGATCGCGCCCGGGCACGACCCCGCCATCGCGGCACTGGCGGCGGCGATGCTCGGCTGGTCGCGCGGGGTACGGTGAGGATGTCGTGGGGGAGGCTAGCGTCGCGAGGCTACGCTGTTCCCCGGCGAAGGCAGGGGCCCGGTTGGGTTGGCCGTCTTGGGTTCACCGAACCGTTCCCCAGCTGGGCCCGGCGTTCGCCGGGGAACGGGTACGCGCACGTCTGTCGCTATAGACGTGACCGCGCCCGTCGGCCGGGCGGCGGTACCGTCCTCGCGTCCGCGTTAGAGGCCGACCACGCCGCCGTCGTTCTTGGTGATCACGATCGTCGCCGAGCGCGGGCGTGTCGGACTGGTCACCGCGCCGGCCTGGTTCGCCGGCCAGCTCGAGGTGATGTTTGCCGGGCCGCCGTTCTCGCCCGGGTGCTGGATGTTGACGAACAGCGAGCGGCCGTCCGGGGTCGAGGTGATGCCGGTGATCTCGCACTCCTTGGGCCCGACCAGGAAGCGCTTGAGCTTGCTGCCCGGCGCCGCGCCGATGCGCGTGGTGGTGGTGCTCGTCGTGGTGGTATTGGCAGCCGTCGTCAGCGTGTTGTTGACCACGCGCGTGCCGCCGTCGCCGACGCTGCCCGGCATCGCCGCGAGCAGCATGCAGTTGGTGACGTCGGTATAGGCGCCGTCGTCGGTCTCGATCCACAGCACCGGCGCGACCTGACCGCTGGCGTTGCTCGGCAGGCCGAACCACAAGCCATCGGGCGAGGAAAAGTCGTTGCTCGCGTCGAGACCCGACAGGTTGATGTTGGTCGGATCAAGGTCGCTGCCCGCGCCGAAAGCGTAGATGTCCCAGGTGAAGCCGGTGGCCTCGGTGGTATCGCCGGCCTCGCGCAGGCGGATGACATGGCCGTTGGCATTGCCGCGGGTCGCCTGCGCGCTCGTCGGCGGGTCGGCGTTGATGACGTCGCCCTGTGGCAGCTTGGGATCGGTATAGGCGCGCGGGTTGGCGGCGTCGGTGGTGGCGGGGGTGCGCGACGAATTGTTGGTCAGTGTGCAGTACATCTCGCCGTTGACCGGGTTGACCGCGGTCCACTCGGGCCGATCCATCCGCGTCGCACCGAGCACGTCGGCGGCGAGGCGCGCGTTGATCAGCACGTCGGCCTGGTCGACGAAGGCGTAGCTCGCGTTGGACGCGGTCAGCCCGTTCTGCCCGAACGTCAGCGGCAGCCAGGTGCCGGTGCCGTCGGCCTCGAAGCGCGCGACATAGAGCGTGCCGGTGTCGAGATATTTGTCGCCCGTCGCGAGGCGGTCGCTCGGCGTGGCATCGCCGGCGATCCAGGGCGTCGCCGAGACGAACTTGTAGATATATTCGTTCTGCGCGTCGTCCCCCATGTAGAAGGCGGGGCGGACGCCCGCGATCACGCGACCGGCCATGCAGCCCTCGTGGTTCATGCGGCCCAGCGCGGTGCGCTTCCGCGGCGTCGCGGTCTGCGTATAGGGGTCGATCTCGACCACCCAGCCGAATTGGAAGGGCTCGTTGCGGAAGTCGGCGGTGCCGTCCGCCGCGGCGCTGGCGCTGGCGGTGGCGTTCCAGCGCATGAAGACGGTGCTGGCCGCGTCGGACGGCGTCACCGTGGTCCAGCCGTAATTGCCGGCTCGGCCCTCGCTGATGCCGTAGCGGGTCAGCGACACGTTCTGCTTGGCGTTGCCTGCGGCGGTGCGGACCGCGGCATCCCCCCCGGTGCGACGAAAATAGCCCGCCCAATTCTCCTCGTTGGTGAGGTAGGTGCCCCAGGGCATATAGCCGTTGGCGCAATTGTTGATCGTGCCGCGCCCGGTGGTGCCGTCGGCCGAGTAGAGCGTGCGCAGCGACGCGCTGCCGCGCACCGGGCCGTTGAATTGCACGGGCGTGTTGGGGGTGATGCGACGGTTGAGCGCGCTGCCCTGGACGTAGCTCCACGCGCCGGTGTTGCTGGCGCGGGTGACCTCGATCACCGAGACGCCGTGCGCTTCGATCTCCTTGATCGCCTCGGCCTCCGGGCGGGGCGACGGCGACGGGCCGCTGGCGTGCAGATAGGCCTGGGTGATGTTCTCGTGGTTGAGCACGAGCACGCCGCGCGTGTTGTTGGTGGTGTCCGGCGTGTTGCCGCTCGCGGCGAGGCCGAAGAAGGACATGCCGTCGTGATGATCGCCGGCGCGCTGGGCGAAATTGGTGTCGCTGCCGTCATTGGCATAGGCGGCGACGCTGGCCGCGATCGGGTCACCGAGCCGGTAGAGGACGGTCACCTGATAGTCGGACGGCACGGTGACCATGTCGTTGAGATTCTTCGCCACCGCGGCGAAGGCGAGCGTCGCCGGCAGCACGGTCACCGTGGAGCGCGCGCTGCTCGAACCGCTGCCCCCGCTGGCGGTGAACTCGAACACCAGCGCGGTCGACTGCGCGACATTGGGCGCGGTAAAGGTGATCGAGTTGCCGCTCGTGATCACCGGTACGGTCGGGCCGCTGACCTGAGTGAATTTGGTCGTGCTGGCATTGTCGGTCGCGGTGGCGGTGAGCGTCACCACGCGGCCACCCTGGGTCTGCACGTTAACGCCATCCGAAACGGTGATGACGTCCTGTTTGTTGTCGTCGTCGCAGCCGGCGAGCAGCGCGCCGCCAAACACCGCGGTGGTCATCGCGCTCATCCCGCCCATCAGCTGGCGCCGCGAGTAGCGACGCGCGACGAGGTCGGCGAGATGCGGGTTGCGCGTCGGGTTGGTGTCGATGTCACCGTCTTCGTAGGATGCGGTGGCGAGGCTGAGCTGCTGGTCGGTCATGACGCTCCCTGGGCGCTATGTGCTTGTACCCAGGCGTAATGGCCGCGCTCCGAGGCACGGGCGCGACAGTTTGATGAGAGGAGAATGACGTGAGCGTTACGGCTGCGTGACAGCGGTGACCCGCTTGACTGGCGCGCCCGATCCGCTATGTGCCGCCCCGCGCGTCCCGCCCCCCGGGTGGTGACGCACCGTCCGAGACAGCGGGTGGCCCCAGGGCCTTAATTCCCCGCCGAGACGGGGACAGGACCAACGCGGCAGCGGCGCGCCTCTCATAGGCACGTGCTGTCGCTGCCCACACGGGCTCCCATTCCCCATCGCTGGACTGTATCGCCGGGCGCTCGCGCTTGGCGGTTCGTACTCGGACAGTCGGCCTCGGCCCTCTGTCCCAACGTGGAGAATGGCATGGATCGTAGTCAGAAGACCGCGGCCGTTGCCGAGCTGAACGATACCTTCTCGAAGGTCGGCGTGGTGGTTGTCACCCGCAACCTCGGGATGACGGTGGCGCAGTCGACCGACTTGCGCAACCGGATGCGGGATGCCGGCGCGAGCTACAGGGTCTCGAAGAACAAGCTTGCCAGGATCGCGCTCGACGGCACCGATTACGGTTCGCTCAGCGATATGCTGACGGGCCCGGTCGGCCTGGCGTCCTCGACCGATCCGGTCGCGGCAGCCAAGGTGGCGGTCGATTTCGCCAAGACGACCGACAAGTTCGAGATCGTCGGCGGCGCGATGGGCGCGACCGCGCTCGACCTGGCCGGCGTGCAGGCACTGGCGACGCTTCCGTCGCTGGACGAGCTGCGCGCCAAGCTCGTCGGCCTCATCGTGGCCCCGGCCACGAAGATCGCGACGATCACCCAGGCACCGGCCGCGCAGATCGCGCGCGTCCTCTCTGCTTATGCGGAGAAGGAAGCCGCCTGATCGGGCAGCTGACCGGCTTTTGTTTCGTGAACTTGGGGCACCTGTCCCCGCTTGATAGGAAGTAACATCATGGCAGACCTGAACGCGCTGGTTGACCAGCTGAGCGAGCTGACCGTCCTCGAGGCCGCCGAGCTTTCGAAGCTGCTCGAAGAGAAGTGGGGCGTCTCGGCCGCTGCGGCGGTTGCGGCGCCGGCCGCCGGCGGCGCCGGTGCGGCGGCTCCGGCCGTCGAGGAGAAGACCGAGTTCGACGTGATCCTGACCGGCGACGGTGGCAAGAAGATCAACGTCATCAAGGAGGTCCGCGCGCTCACCGGGCTCGGCCTGACCGAGGCGAAGGCTCTCGTTGAGGGCGCGCCGAAGCCGGTCAAGGAAGGCGTGAGCAAGGACGAGGCCGAGAAGGTCAAGAAGCAGCTCGAGGAAGCCGGCGCGACCGTCGAGCTCAAGTAAGCCGATCACCGGATCCCGCGGGTTCGCCCGCGGGGCACGGGCTCAGCAGCAGCGGGGCGGCCTTCCTGGCGGAAGGTCGCCCCGTTCGCGTTGGTGGAAATGGCGTGCCGGTGGACGCTTCGTCGATCGCGCGTGGTGACGGGCCCGACGCGCCGACATGGCGCGCCCCCATCCGTCATCCCGGACTTGGTCCGGGATCCACCGACCCGCAGGAGCAGGTCTCGCGGTGTATACGGGAGGCTGGATTTCGGACCAGGTCCGGAGTGACGGCCGCGGGTTGGCGGACGCCGCGCGATCTAACAACCGTCGGTGCGATCGCTGCGGCCGACCCGGATCAGCCGTTAGCGCATCACGGGCTCGCCGTGCGGCCGCGCGCCGAGCGTCTCGTGCATCCGCGCCGGACCGTCGAGCCAGAACGGCGCGAGCTTCGCCGCGCCGTCGCGTTCCACGCCCACCGCGAACGCCGCCGCACTCTGCGCCTTCGCGGCCCCGCTGGCATAGCGCACGTCCACCGCGGCGACGGGCACGAACATCGCCCGCCCGCCCATGTCGATCGGCCGGATCGCGCCGCGCGGCAGCGTCAGCAGCAGCGGCAGCACGCGACCTTCGCCCGGCGCGAGCGCGAACGGCATCACCGCGGGACGCACACCGGGCTCGGCGAAGAGCGCATCGAGCTCGGCCTGCTGGTCGCGATGCGCGCTCAGCAGCCGCGCCGCGACCTGTACCGCGCCCGCCGGCGCGTCGCCCGCGTTGACGATCTCCAGCTCGGCGTCGAGCGTCGCGGTGACGAGATTGATCCCGCCGCGGCGCGGGCGCAGCGCGAGCGTGAGGCGCGCGCGCGGTGCGCCGACGGCGGGCGACGCCGGGGTGGGGCCGCTCGGCACCGGCGCGATGCGTGATGCCGGCTCCGAGGGCGGCCGGTGCGCGCGCGGCTCCGCTGTGATCGGGGCGACCGCGACCTCATCGGCGTCCCCGTCGCTCGGTCCGTTGCGTCGCCGCCGCCACAGCAGCAGCGCGACGCCGACCAGCAGGACGAGCGCACCCGCGATCAGCCCGTCGGCCCGCCACAGCGGTGCCGGTGGAGCGGGAGCGGGTGGAGGCACTGGTCCGATGCCGCTCGCCGCAGCGCTGGGCGACGGCGTCGACGACGGTGTCGCGACGGGAGCCGCGATGGACGGTGTCACCGACGGACTGGGTGCAGCAACCGACGTCGCGATGGCGGCCGGCGCAGGTTCAGCCGGTGTGGCGCTGCTGCGCGGGGTCGGCGTAGGCGCGACCCGCGGCGTCGCACTTGCTCGCAGCACCGGTGCGGGCGACACGCGGGCGGTGGGCGTGGGACGCGGCGTCGGCGCGACCCGCACCGGCGCGACCGCGGCGGGCACGCTCGGCGTGGCACCAGGGCCCGGCGGCAGCGACCAGGAGATCGGCGGCGGCACCGCCGAGTCGGCCGGCGGCACGGTGGTGACCGGCGCCGGCCTCGCCTGTTGCGCCAACGCGGGCATGGCGAGCGGAGCGGCCGCCAGCAGGAACAGGAAGTTACGCGTGAACATCGTCGCATCCGCTACCGCGCTCGCCGACGAGGTCAACCGCTCTCCCCCGCGCCGCCGCGTCGACCCCGCCCGGTTGACGCTCCAACACGACGAGCCTATATCCCGGTCACTTCCTTCGATCTCGGGACATGGCACGCCGTCGCGCAGCGAGTCATACGTATGGGTCGAGGGGTTCAGGACGCTGAAGGTCGCCGTCTCCCGCTCGCCGGGGTAAGACGCGCGGCCTTTCGCCGTTCTGTCCCAAGCGCCCGTATTTCTGGCTGACGAGGCACACGCTCCTATGGCAACCAAGGCGATCGACGCGGGCTCCGCGCGTTCCGACCGGCTCAGCGGCACGCGCAAGCGGCGCATCCGCAAGGTCTTCGGCAACATCCACGAAGTCGTGCAGATGCCGAACCTGATCGAGGTCCAGCGCGAGAGCTACGAGCAGTTCCTGCGCTCGGATCCCTCGATCGGCTACGTCTCGGGTCTCGAGAAGACGCTGCGCAGCGTGTTCCCGATCCGTGACTTCGCCGGCACCGCCGAGCTCGACTTCGTGACCTACGAGCTCGAGCCGCCGAAGTTCGACGTCGAGGAGTGCCGCCAGCGCGGCATCACCTACGCCGCGCCGATGCGCGTGACGTTGCGCCTGATCGTGTTCGAGGTGGATCCCGATACGGAGACCCGCTCGGTGCTCGATATCAAGGAGCAGGACGTCTACATGGGCGACATGCCGCTCATGACCGAGAACGGCACGTTCTTCATCAACGGCACCGAGCGCGTGATCGTCTCGCAGATGCACCGCTCGCCGGGCGTGCTGTTCGACCACGATCGCGGCAAGACGCATGCGAGCGGCAAGTATCTCTTCGCCGCGCGCGTCATCCCGTATCGCGGGTCGTGGCTCGACTTCGAGTTCGACGCCAAGGACATCGTCAACGTCCGCATCGACCGCAAGCGCAAGCTGCCGGTGACGGCGCTGCTGTACGCGCTCGGTCTCAACTCGGAAGAGATCCTCAACCACTTCTACAACCGCGTCACCTATGTGCGCGGCGAGGGTGGCTGGCAGATCCCGTTCGCGGCCGAGAACTGGCGCGGCGTGAAGCCGACGTTCGACCTGATCGACGCCGCCTCGGGCGAGGTGGTGTTCGCCGCGGGCACCAAGGTGACCCCGCGCGCCGCCAACAAGGCGGGCAAGGACGGTCTGCAGACGCTGCTGATCCCGACCGAGGAGATCTATGGCCGCTATTCCGCCTATGACCTGATCAACGAGAAGACGGGCGAGATCTACGTCGAGGCTGGCGACGAGATGGGGCCGGAGAGCCTCGAGAAGCTCGACAAGGCCGGGATCGACCGGATCGAGCTGCTCGACATCGACCATGTCACGACGGGGCCGTGGATCCGCAACACGCTCAAGGCCGACAAGGCCGAGGAGCGCGAGCAGGCGCTGTCCGACATCTATCGCGTGATGCGCCCGGGCGAGCCGCCGACGCTCGAGACCGCGGAGTCGCTGTTCGCCGGCCTGTTCTTCGATCCGGACCGCTACGACCTGTCGGCGGTGGGTCGCGTCAAGCTCAACATGCGCCTCGACCTCGATGCCGAGGATACGGTGACGACGCTCCGCACCGAGGACATCCTCGCGGTGGTCAAGACGCTGGTCAACCTGAAGGACGGCAAGGGCGAGATCGACGACATCGACAATCTCGGCAACCGCCGCGTGCGTTCGGTCGGCGAGCTGCTCGAGAACCAGTATCGCGTCGGCCTGCTGCGCATGGAGCGCGCGGTGAAGGAGCGCATGTCGTCGGTCGACGTGTCGACGGTCATGCCGAACGACCTGATCAACGCCAAGCCCGCGGTCGCCGCGGTGCGCGAGTTCTTCGGCTCGTCGCAGCTGTCGCAGTTCATGGACCAGACCAACCCGCTCTCCGAAGTGACGCACAAGCGTCGTGTTTCGGCGCTCGGGCCGGGCGGCCTCACCCGCGAGCGCGCGGGCTTCGAGGTTCGCGACGTCCACCCCACGCACTATGGCCGCATCTGTCCGATCGAGACGCCGGAAGGCCCGAACATCGGTCTGATCAACTCGCTCGCGAGCTTCAGCCGCGTCAACAAATATGGTTTCATCGAGACGCCGTACCGCAAGGTCGTCGACAACAAGGTCACCGGTGAGGTGGTCTATCTGTCGGCGATGGAGGAGGCCAAGCACACGATCGCGCAGGCCTCCGCCGACCTCGACGCAGACGGCCGGCTGACCGAGGAGCTCGTCTCCGCGCGCCAGGCGGGCGAGTTCCTGATGGCGCTGCCCGAGACGATCACGCTGATGGACGTCTCGCCCAAGCAGCTCGTGTCGGTCGCGGCGTCGCTGATCCCGTTCCTCGAGAACGACGACGCCAACCGTGCGCTGATGGGCTCGAACATGCAGCGCCAGGCGGTGCCGCTGGTCAAGGCCGAGGCGCCGTTCGTCGGCACCGGCATGGAAGAGACCGTCGCGCGCGATTCGGGCGCGGCGATCGCGGCCAAGCGCGCCGGCGTGATCGACCAGGTCGACGCCAGCCGCATCGTGATCCGTGCCACGGGTGACGTCAGCGCGGCCGAGTCGGGCGTCGACATCTACACGCTGATGAAGTTCCAGCGCTCGAACCAGTCGACCTGCATCAACCAGCGCCCGCTGGTGAAGGTAGGCGACGTGGTCAATGTCGGCGACGTCATCGCGGACGGCCCGTCGACCGAGTTCGGCGAGCTGGCGCTGGGCCGTAACGCGCTCGTCGCGTTCATGCCTTGGAACGGGTATAACTACGAGGACTCGATCCTCATCTCCGAGCGGATCGTGAAGGACGACGTGTTCACGTCGATCCACATCGACGAGTTCGAGGTGATGGCGCGCGACACCAAGCTCGGGCCGGAGGACATCACCCGCGACATCCCCAACGTCGGCGAGGAAGCGCTGCGCAACCTCGACGAGGCGGGCATCGTCTATATCGGCGCCGAGGTCGAGCCGGGCGACATCCTGGTCGGCAAGATCACGCCGAAGGGCGAGAGCCCGATGACGCCGGAGGAGAAATTGCTCCGCGCCATCTTCGGCGAGAAGGCCAGCGACGTGCGCGACACCTCGCTGCGCCTGCCGCCGGGCGTCGCCGGGACGATCGTCGACGTGCGCGTCTTCAATCGCCACGGCATCGACAAGGACGAGCGCGCGATGGCGATCGAGCGCGAGGAGATCGAGCGCCTGAAGAAGGACTCGGACGACGAGCGCACGATCCTCAACCGCGCCACCTGGTCGCGCCTGCGCGAGATGCTGCTCGACCAGGTCGCCACCGCGGTGCCGAAGGGCCTGAAGAAGGGCGCCACGATCGACATGGACCTGCTCGACAGCGTCGACCGCCACGAGTGGTGGAAGTTCGCGGTGCAGGACGACACGGTCCAGGCCAACCTGGAAGCGGTCAAGGCGCAGTATGACGAGGCCGCCAAGAAGATCCGCGACAAGTTCGAGGATCGCCGCGAGAAGCTGGAGCGCGGTGACGAACTGCCGCCGGGCGTACTCAAGATGGTCAAGGTGTTCGTCGCGGTGAAGCGCAAGCTGCAGCCGGGCGACAAGATGGCCGGCCGTCACGGCAACAAGGGCGTGATCAGCCGCATCCTGCCGGTCGAGGACATGCCGTTCCTCGCCGACGGGACGCCGGTGGACCTCGTGCTCAACCCGCTGGGCGTGCCGTCGCGCATGAACGTCGGGCAGATCTTCGAGACCCACCTGGGCTGGGCCGCGCGCGGCCTCGGCCAGCAGATTGCGCACGCGCTGGAAGACTGGCGTGACGCCAACCCGGACGCCAAGGCGGGCGAGATGCCCGCGGCGGTGAAGGAGCGGCTCGAGACGGTCTATGGCGAGCATTATCTCGACGACATCCGCGCCCGTGACGGCAACGAGATCGTCGAGCTGGCGCAGAACCTGAAGGCGGGCGTGCCGATGGCGACCCCGGTGTTCGACGGCGCGGTGGAAGCCGACGTCGCCGAGATGCTGGAGCTCGCCGGGCTCGATCGCTCGGGCCAGTCGGACCTGTTCGACGGGCGCACCGGCGACCAGTTCGACCGCAAGGTGACGGTGGGCATCATCTACATGCTCAAGCTGCACCACTTGGTGGACGACAAGATCCACGCGCGGTCGATCGGGCCCTACTCGCTCGTTACCCAGCAGCCGCTGGGCGGCAAGGCGCAGTTCGGTGGGCAGCGCTTCGGCGAGATGGAGGTGTGGGCGCTTCAGGCGTACGGCGCCGCCTACACGCTGCAGGAGATGCTGACGGTGAAGTCCGACGACGTCGTCGGCCGCACCAAGGTCTATGAGGCGATCGTCAAGGGCGACGACACGTTCGAGGCCGGCATCCCCGAGAGCTTCAACGTGCTCGTCAAGGAGATGCGCTCGCTGGGTCTCAACGTCGATCTCAAGACGATGGACCTGGGCGTGGACGAGGACGGCGTCGCC
>NZ_JAPYKH010000055.1 GCF_029623345.1 Sphingomonas phyllosphaerae | reverse complement strand
GGCGCGTTGGTCGAGCCGCCGATCGCCGAATTGACCTTGATCGCATTGTGGAACGCGTCCTTCGTCAGGATGTCCGAGGGCTTGAGGTCCTCCGCCACCATCTCGACGATCCGCTTGCCGGTGAGATAGGCGACCTCCTGGCGGTCGCGGTACGGCGCCGGGATCGCGGCCGAGCCGGGCAGCGACATGCCGAGCGCCTCGCACAGCGAGTTCATCGTCGTCGCGGTGCCCATCGTGTTGCAATAGCCCGTCGACGGCGCCGAGCTCGCCACCAGCCGGATGAACTCGGCATCATCGATCTCGCCCGCGGCGAGCAATTGGCGCGCCTTCCACACGATCGTGCCCGAGCCGGTGCGCTCGCCCTTGTGCCAGCCGTTGAGCATCGGCCCGACCGACAGCGCGATCGCGGGAATGTTGACCGTCGCCGCCGCCATCAGCGCGGCCGGCGTGGTCTTGTCGCAGCCGATCGTCAGCACCACGCCGTCGAGCGGATAGCCGTACAGCACCTCGACCAGCCCGAGATACGCCAGGTTGCGGTCGAGCCCTGCGGTCGGGCGCTTGCCCGTCTCCTGGATCGGGTG
>NZ_JAPYKH010000054.1 GCF_029623345.1 Sphingomonas phyllosphaerae | reverse complement strand
GCGCCCCGCCGCCAAACTCCCTCAGTGATTGTCGCGCGGCAGGCCCATGGTCTGCGCGATGCGCTGGTATTTCTCCGCGCCTTCCAGGATCGCGCCGGTGTTCATCTGCCCCACCACCGCGCGCTGGATCTCCTGCCACGGCGTCTGCGAGGCCGGGTAGGCATAGCCCCCCGCCGCCTCCAGCGCGCGGCGGCGCTCGGCCAGCTCGGCCTCGTCCACCAGCACGTCGACCCGCGCAGTGTTGAGGTCGACGCGCACGCGGTCGCCGGTGCGCAGCAAGGCGAGCGCTCCCATCGCCGCGGCCTCGGGCGAGGCGTTGAGGATCGACGGCGACCCGCTCGTCCCCGACTGGCGCCCGTCGCCGATGCACGGCAGCGCGTGGACACCCTCGGTGATCAGATAGGCCGGCGGGCGCATGTTCACCACCTCGGCCGCACCGGGATAGCCGACCGGCCCGGCGCCGCGCATGAACAGCAAGGTCTCGGGCGTGATCCCGGTGGCGGGATCGTCGATCCGCGCGTGATAATCCTCGGGTCCGTCGAACACCACCGCGGGGCCCTCGAAGGCGTTGAGGTCGGCCGGGTTGCTCAGATAACGGTCGCGGAACTCGGGCGAGATCACGCTGGTCTTCATCACCGCCGCGTCGAACAGATTGCCCGACAGCACCAGGAACCCCGCCGCCTCCTTGAGCGGGCGGTCGTACGGGCGGATCACCGCCTCGTCCTCGATCGCCACGCCGCGGCAGTTCTCGCCCATCGTGCGGCCGTTGACCGTCAGCGCATCCTCCGCGATCAGACCCTGTTCAATCAGCTGGTTGACCACCGCAGGCACGCCGCCGGCGCGGTAATAATCCTCGCCGAGATACTCGCCCGCGGGCTGCAGGTTGACCAGCAAAGGCACGCCGTGCCCCTCGGTCTCCCAGTCCTTCAGCGGCAGGTCGACCCCGACATGGCGCGCCAAAGCGGCGAGGTGGAT
>NZ_JAPYKH010000053.1 GCF_029623345.1 Sphingomonas phyllosphaerae | reverse complement strand
TTCGCCACTCCAACGCGCGCTCGACCAGCCCCCGCCAAACCCGACCGTCAACAGAAGCGACGCGGCGATGGCGAGTTGCCAACGCGGTTGGCGTTGCCGTCCCCTGATGGCTGCAACCCGCATCGTCGCCGGGATAGGTTCATCCGCGATCGGGGCGAACAGGGATGCAAGGGCTCGCGCCTGCTCCGCCTGCTCCCGCAAACGGGCATGCATGTCCGGCTGGCTTTCAAGGTAGGCGTCGACCAGGCGCTGCCGCTCGGGCGACAGCCTTCCATCGATCCACGCGGCCAGATCGTCTTCTCCGATCGGGCTGGTCATCGCACACTCCTCAATCGCGGCCGTTCACCCTCTCGGATGAGTGTCGCCAGACGGTCGCGCCCCCGCGATATGCGCGACATCACCGTTCCCAGCGGCACGCCGACGACGGCAGCGACTTCCCCATATGACAGACCTTCGACGGAAAGGAGGAGCAGCACCGTCCGCTGCTCCTCGGGCAACGCATCAAGTGCGCGCAACAGGTCTCGGTGGTACAGGCCTGCGTCCTGATCGGCCGGGCGGCCGAGCGCAGCGTCGTCCACGAGGTGGAGCGGAACCGCCGTACCTCGCCGGCTATGCTGCCGCTGATGGTCGACCAACAGATTGTGCAGGATCGCATAGACCCAGGGGCGAACCTCCGTCCCGCGTCGTTGCCGCCAGCGCCCGACCGCGCGCTCAAGGCAATCCTGCACCAGGTCATCCGCCATCGCCTGATCGCGCAACCACGACCGGGCATAACGGCGCAGACCGGGGACCAGGGGCTCGATCGCGGCGGCAAGCGGGTCCATCTCAGTCGCGCTGCACCTGCACGATGCGGCCCGGTGCGCCATTCACTACCTCGGCGACCGCCAGAAAGCGCCGGGGGGCCGCTGCACTGCCCTGAACGATCTGCCGGATCGGACCCGATGCGTTGACGATCGCCGCACCTGCCGGATTGCTCATGAAGTTCGCAAGCGGCTCTACCGCACCGCTGCCGTCCGCG
>NZ_JAPYKH010000052.1 GCF_029623345.1 Sphingomonas phyllosphaerae | reverse complement strand
CTCACCGCTCCACCGCGCGCTCGACCAGCCCCCGCCAAACCCGACAGCCAACAAAAGCGACGCAGCGATGGCGAATTGCCATCGCGGCTGGCGTTGCCGTCCCCTGATAGCAGCGACGCGCATAGTCGCCGGGATCGGTTCATCCGCAATGGGGGCGAATAGGGATGTAAGGGCTCGCGCCTGCTCCGCCTGTTCCCGCAAGCGGGCGTGTAAGTCTGGCTGGCCTTCAAGGTAGGCGTCGACTATGCGCTGCCGCTCGGGCGACAGCCTGCCATCGATCCATGCGGCCAGATCGTCCTCGCCGATCGGGCTGGTCATTGCACGCTCCTCAATCGCGGCCGTTCACCCTCCCGGAGGAGGGTCGCCAGTCGGTCGCGCCCCCGCGATATGCGCGACATCACTGTGCCCAGCGGCACGCCGACGACGGCAGCGACCTCCGCATAGGGCAGACCCTCAACCGAGACGAGGAGCAGCACCGTTCGCTGCTCTTCAGGCAACGCATCAAGCGCGCGCAACAGGTCGCGGTGGTGCAGGCCTGTGTCCTGATCGGCCGGACGGCCGAGCGCGGCGTCGTCCACGAGGTGGAGCGGAACCGCCGTACCTCGCCGGATATGCTGCCGCTGATGGTCGACCAACAGATTATGCAGGATCGCATAGACCCAGGGGCGGACCTCCGTCCCGCGTCGTTGCCGCCAGCGCCCGACCGCGCGCTCAAGGCAATCCTGCACCACGTCATCCGCCATCGCCTGATCGCGCAACCACGACCGCGCATAGCGGCGCAGACCGGGGATCAATGGCTCGATCGCGGCAACAAGCGGGTCCATCTCAGTCGCGCTGCACCTGCACGATGCGGCCCGGCGCGCCGTTCACCACCTCGGCGACCGCCAGAAAGCGCCGGGGTGCCGCTGCACTGCCCTGAACGATCTGCCGGATCGGACCCGACGCATTCACGATCGCCGCACCTGCCGGGTTGCTCATGAAGTTCGCAAGCGGCTCTACCGCGCCGCTGCCGTCCGCA
>NZ_JAPYKH010000051.1 GCF_029623345.1 Sphingomonas phyllosphaerae | reverse complement strand
CAGCGCGGCGGTGCGGGCGCAGGTCTCGCCCGACCGCACCACGCCTTCCTCGTCGACAGTCGCGACGATCGGGGGGTCGCTCATCAAGGCGGTGACGGCGCTGGGCGGCGGTGATCTCAACCTCGGCGCCGGCTTCCAGCTCCGCCGCGAGACGCTGATGAACCGCAACCAGAACTTCGACCTGAGCTATTACCAGCTGATTACGTCGTCGGCGCAGGGGAGCCAGACCGTGACGGCCGGTTTCTTCGAGGTGGACGCGCCGTTCACGCGCGCGATCGATGTCAACGTGTCCGGCCGCTACGATCATTACTCGCAGGGCTATGGCCACTTCTCGCCCAAGATCGGCGTCAGGCTCAGCCCGGTCGAGCCGATCGCCTTCCGCGCCACCTACTCGCAAGGGTTCCGCGCACCAACCTTCGCGGAGAACAATCCGCTCAGCAGCTATGCGGGTTTCTCCTCCTTCAACCCGCCGGCCAGCTTTGTCGCGGCGCATCCGGGCAATGCGGCCTATGTCAGCAACTACAGGCTGGGGCGCGGTACCACCGGCAATCCCGACATCCTGCCCGAAGTCTCGCGCAGCCTCACGCTCGGCACGATCATCAAGCCCGCGCACGGACTCGATCTGACGGTCGACTATTACAACGTCAAGAAGTCGAACCTGGTGATCAGCGGGCCGCTGCGCGGCGAAGCGATTCGGGCCTATTACGGGGAGACCGATGCGACTGCCGGCTGCGCCGCGCTGGCGGCGGTGGGCAAAGGCTATCGCTGCAACGTCATCGACGCGCCCGACCCCGCCAATCCCAACGCGCTGCCGCGCCTGATCGTGTTCGACGTGCCCTACGTCAACGCCAATTACCAGGTGAGCTCGGGCATCGACGTGCAGGCGAACGCGCACCTCGCGCTCGCCCGGGGCGTTCGCCTGAGCGAGCGCCTCGACGCGACGCGCGTGCTCCGCCTCGATCTCGTGACGCCCGGCGGTGTGGTGCAGCGGTACGCGGGCACGCTGGGGCCGTATCAACTGTCATCGGGTGGCGGGACGCCGAGGATCCGCGGAAATTGGCAGAATGCGCTGGAGTGGGGCAATCTCTCGCTTGCGACGACGGCTTATTATGTCGGTCGCATCAAGCAGGTCGCGGCCGACGAGATCGCGCCGGTCGACGGCAAGATCGACCTGTCGTGCAGCCACACGCTGGCGCCGATCCCCAAAGGCAGTGACGTCAACAAACAATGCTACGTCCGCCCGTTCCTCTACGTCGACCTGAACGCGGGCGTGGCGGTGAACGACCAGCTGCGATTGTTCCTCAACGTGGAGAATGTAACGAACGCGCGCGCGCCGCTCGCGTCCGGGGCCTATGCCACCAACCCGAACTATCTGGCTAGCTGGCATTATGCCGGTCTGGTCGGGCGCAACTTCAGCGCGGGGGCGAAGGTGCAGTTCTGAGGCAGTGGGCGGGGAGTATCCGCTGACCCGCTATCATCCTTGAACGCGTTTCAGGATCCTCCGTGCCGCTTGATCGGGCGGCGAGACGCTCGCGGGTCGGTGGATCCTGTGACAAGCTCAGGATGACGGCAGCGTGAGGCGAGCGTTGCGGCTGC
>NZ_JAPYKH010000005.1 GCF_029623345.1 Sphingomonas phyllosphaerae | reverse complement strand
GCGAGTCGGGGCGCGCGAACGGTCGCGCCGGTGCGCTGTCGGTCCCTGCGCGCAGCACCCGCGCGACCGGCACGCCGGGCACGAAGATGCCGCCCGTGCCCGAGGTGACGAACAGGTCGCCGGGGCGGAAGCGCCCGTCGGCGGTATCGATCGTGCGCACGTCGACCAGCCCGTCGCCACGCCCCGCCGCCAATGCGGGGCGGCCGTCGCGGGTGCGGCGTACCGGCACCACGCTCTCGGGGTCGGTGATCAGCAGCACGCGCGCGGTATCGGGGCCGACGTACAGCACGCGCCCGATCAGACCCTCCGGACCCGTCACCGGCTGGCCGTCCTCCACGCCCTGGAAGCTGCCCGCGTTGAGCAGGCCGAAGCGACGCGTGCTCGACGCGCTGGTGCTGACGATCCGCGCTGCCGCGATCGTCTCGGGCAGCCGGTCGCGCAGAACGAGGAGACGCCGCAGCCGCACGTTCTCGATCTGCGCTTGCCGGCCGGCGAGCAGTGCGCCGCGCGCCTGGTTGAGCCGCGCGCGCAGCTGCTGGTTCTCACTGCGCACCTGGAAGTGGCTGGCGATCGCGTCGGGAACCGAGGCAATCTGGCTGCCCGCGCCCGCCAGCAGCGCCGCCGGCGGCGCGGTCAGCTCCGCCACCGCGGCGCGCAGGGCGTTGAAGGCGACCGGGTTGAAGGTCGACAGCGCAAGCAGCACCGCGCCGACCACCGCCCCGGCAATACCGAGGATGTAGGTGAGGAACAGACTATACTGCGCGCGCCGCGAGAAGCCCGGACGCCGATCCCGTGACGGCGCCATTGCCGCCATCTCCTCGCCTCGAGCTTATCCGTTCTGGAGAACAGCGCGGAACATCGGGTCCTCGAGCGCGCGGCCCGTCCCGATCGCAACGCAGATCAGCGGGTCGTCCGCGACCGTCACCGGCAGTCCGGTCTCGTCGCGCAGCACCTCGTCGAGCCCCTGCAGCAGCGCACCGCCGCCGGTGAGGACGATGCCCTGGTCGACGATGTCGGCGGCCAGCTCCGGCGCGGTGTTCTCCAGCGCGATACGGACGCCATCGACAATCGCGGCGACCGGCTCGCTCACCGCCTCGGCGATCTGCGCCTGGTTGATCTGGATCTCCTTTGGCACGCCGTTGACCAGATCGCGGCCCTTGATGTGGACCGTCTTGCCGATGCCGTCGATCGGCGGCTTGGCGCAGCCCAGTTCCTGCTTGATCCGCTCGGCGGTGGCCTCGCCGATCAGCAGGTTGTGGTTGCGGCGGACGTAGCTCACGATGGCATCGTCCATCTTGTCGCCACCGACGCGCACCGAGGTGGTGTAGGCGAGGCCGCGCAGCGACAGCACCGCCACCTCCGTGGTGCCGCCGCCGATGTCGACCACCATCGAGCCGACCGGCTCGGTCACGGGCATGTCAGCGCCGATCGCCGCCGCCATCGGCTCCTCGATCAGATAGACCGCGCTGGCGCCGGCGTTCTGCGCGGCGTCGCGGATCGCGCGGCGCTCCACCTTGGTCGAGCCCGAGGGGACGCAGATCACGATCTCGGGCCAGCGCATGAAACGCCGGCGGCCGTGCACCTTCTCGATGAAATATTTGATCATCTGCTCGGCGACATCGATGTCGGCGATGACACCGTCACGTAAGGGGCGGATCGCCTCGATCGAGCCGGGCGTCTTGCCCATCATCAGCTTGGCGTCCTCGCCGACGGCCTTGACCCGCTTCTGACCGTTGATGGTCTCGACCGCGACGACCGATGGCTCGTTGAGCACGATGCCGCGCCCGCGCACGTACACCACCGTGTTCGCGGTGCCGAGATCGATCGCCATGTCGTGCGAGGTCATCTTGAACAAGCGCGAGAATACCATTGAGGTTGTGGTCCGTTGCTGTGCGCGCCGGGCGGGACGACCGGCCATGTTCGTCTATATCCGATCCGCGCGCCGCCGCCGTGAATCATGCGTGCAATTCTATCTGCGGGGTCGCGGGAAGCGGCGGCTTGGGCTAGGTGCTGCGCTGTGTCAATACGCCGGCTCCCCTCGCATCTGGTCAATCGCATCGCCGCGGGCGAAGTGGTCGAAAGACCGGCCAGCGCGTTGAAGGAGCTGGTCGAGAACGCGATTGACTCCGGCGCGACGCGGGTCGCGGTGGTGCTCGCCGCGGGGGGTGTCGAGCGCATCGAGGTGGCCGACGACGGCTGCGGCATGAGCCCGGACGAGATCGCGCTTGCGCTCGAGCGCCACGCCACCTCCAAGCTGCCCGACGACGCGATCGAGGCGGTGCAGACGCTCGGCTTCCGCGGCGAGGCGCTGCCGTCGATCGCTTCGGTTGCGCGGCTGACGGTCGAGAGCCGCCCGCGCGGCGCCGAGGGCTGGGCGCGGACCGTGGACAACGGCACGGTCGAGTACGACGGCCCCGCCGCGCTGCCGCCGGGTACGCGCGTGGTGGTGGAGGAGCTGTTCGCGCGCGTGCCGGCGCGGCGCAAGTTCCTGCGCTCGCCGCGCTCCGAATATGCCAGCTGCCTCGATGTGGTGAAACGGCTCGCGATGGCACGCCCCGACATCGCCTTCGCGGTCGAGCATGACGGTCGTCGCGTGCTGGCGGTGCCCGCGGCGGAGGGACGGCCGGGGCGAGTCGCCGCGCTGACCGACCGCGCGCTCGCCGACAATTCGGTCGCGGTCGACCTGGAACGCGACGGGCATGTGCTCGGCGGTGTGGCGGGGCTGCCGACCTTCCATCGCGGCGTGGCCGATCACCAATATCTCTTCGTCAACGGGCGGCCTGTGCGGGACCGGCTGCTGATCGGCGCGATCCGCGGCGCCTATGCCGAGATGATGCCGCGCGACCGCCACGCCGTGGTCGCCCTGTTCCTCGACGTCCCAGCGAGCGAGGTCGACGTCAACGTCCACCCGGCCAAGACCGAGGTGCGCTTCCGCGATCCGGCGCTGGTGCGCGGCATGATCGTCTCCGGGCTGCGCCGCGCGCTCGACGCTGCCGGCCACCGCGTCGCGCACTCGGCGCCGGCGGACATCGGCGCTTTGTGGCGGCCCGAGCCGGTCGCTGCCGTCGCGGCCCCGGCGTTCGGCTTCGATACCCTGCCGACGTTGGGGTCGTCGCCCGGCGGCACGCTGCTGCGCGAGCAGCGCACCACCTTCCTGAGGCCACCGCCGCAGGCGCGCGCCGAGGCGAGCTGGGCGTCCCCGGCCGAGCGCGACGATTACCCGCTCGGTGCGGCGCGCGGACAGGTCAACAAGACCTATATCGTCGCCGAGGCGCAGGACGGGCTGGTGCTGGTCGACCAGCATGCCGCGCACGAGCGATTGGTGCTGGAGCGGATGCGCGCCGCGCTCGCCGGCGGGCGCGTGGCGAGCCAGGCGTTGCTGATCCCCGAGGTGGTCGAGCTCGACGAGCCCGCCTGCGACCGGCTCGAGGCGCGTGCGGCCGAACTCGCCGACTTCGGGCTCGAGCTGGAGCGGTTCGGCGCGCGCGCGATGCTGGTGCGCGCCACTCCCGCGCTGCTCGGCAGCGGCGATCCGACCGCGCTGGTGACCGACCTCGCCGACGAGCTCGCCGCCTATGACGAGGCGCTGTCGCTGCGCGAGCGGCTTGACGCGGTGGCGGGGACGATGGCGTGCCACGGCTCGGTCCGTGCCGGGCGTGCGCTCTCACTGGCGGAGATGAACGCGCTGCTGCGCGAGATGGAAGCGACGCCGCACTCGGGCCAATGCAATCACGGACGCCCGACCTGGGTGAAGCTTGATTTCCCCGATATCGAGAAACTGTTCGCGCGACGGTGACGGGGCGCCGCCATGGCCCCCACTGGCGTGATCCTGAACTCGTTTCAGGATCCAAGGTGCCGCGTGAATGAACCAGGCGGCCATTGCGGGGCGATGAATCCCGAGACAAGCTCGGGATGACCCCGTGAGGTGGCGGCGCGAAACCTACTTTGGCTTCGTCCCGCTCGCCGGCACCTGCGATAGCCGCGTTAGCAGCAGCGGGATGTCTTGTGTGATATAGGTGTCGGTCGGCACCGTCACGCTCGTGCGCAGCACCTTGCCCAGCGCGCTGACGCGCTCTCTCCTGTCTCTGTCCGACGCGGTCACAATCCGGATGTCCTTACGCTCACACAAGGCAGCCGCCACACCCGATCCGGTGCACCGTCGCCGTCACTGCAGGCTCAACCCGTCCGGATCACGCGCGTTCCGCTCGGGAGCGTCGCTCGTCGCACGGCGAAACGCTTTGTCGCAGCGGCTATTCGTTCAGCCCGCCGCAACCTTTGCGCGGTGTGTGCATTCTCCCCGGCAATCCAGCACAACAGGTCGCGCTATGAGCAAGATTATGCCGCTAGTTCTCGCACTTGTCCCGCTCGCCGCGGTGGTTGGCGCCGTCGTGACGGTGCCCTAAACAGAGAGTTCCCCGGGCGTCGTTTCCCCACCCCCCCACGGCGCCCAAACGGAAAGGCCCGCCCGGATCGCTCCGGGCGGGCCTTTCTGTTCACCGCGAACGGCAGCGCGGGGCTCACCCCTGCGCCGGTTCGTCCTGCGCCTCCGCGGTCGCGCCCGGCTCGGCGTTGGGATCATAGTCCTCGGTGAAGCCGCCCTGGTCGCGGCCTTCCTCGAACACCTGCGCCATGACGTCGACGCCCTGCGCCTGCATGTCGGCCTCTTCCGGCGAGCGCGCAACGTTGACCTTCACGATCACTGCCACCTCGGGGTGGAGCTGCACGCGCACGTCGTACACGCCGATCGCCTTGATCGGACGGTCGAGCACGACCTGGCTCTTGGTCACCTTGTGACCGTCGGCCTCGAGCGCCTCGACCAGATCACGCACCGCAACCGAGCCGTACAGCTGGCCGGTGTTCGACGACTGGCGGATCAGCGTGACCTGCGCATCCTTGAACGAGCCGGCCTCCTTCTCCGCGTCCGAGCGACGCGACGCGTTGTCGGCCTCGATGCGCGCGCGATTGGCCTCGAACACCTTGCGGTTGGCCTCGTTGGCGCGGAGCGCCTTCTTGTTCGGCAGCAGGTAGTTACGGGCGAACCCGTCCTTTACCTTCACCACGTCGCCGATGCCGCCGAGCTTCTCGACGCGCTCAAGCAGGATGATATCCATCTGCTCTTCTCCTTACTTCACGACGTAGGGCAGCAGGCCCAGGTGGCGCGCACGCTTGATCGCCTGCGCCAGCTCGCGCTGCTTCTTGGCGCTCACCGAGGTGATGCGCGACGGGACGATCTTGCCACGCTCGGACACGAAGCCCTGGAGCAGACGGACGTCCTTATAGTCGATCCGGGGCGCATCCTTGGCGCTGAACGGGCACGACTTGCGGCGGCGGAAAAACGGGCGCGCCATTATGCGATCTCCTCTTCGCGGTCACGACGCGGACGATCGCCGCGGTCACCCCGGTCACCCCGGTCTCCACGATCACCCCGATCCCCGCGCTCGCCGCGGCGCTCGCGGTCGCGCTCCTGCTTGCGCATCATCACGGTCGGGCCCTGCTCATGCTCGTCGACGCGGACGGTCATGTAGCGGATCACATCCTCGTTGATGCTGGTCTGACGCTCCAGCTCGGCGACGGTGTCGCCCGGCGCGTCGATCTCGAGCATCACGTAATGCGCCTTGCGGTTCTTCGCGATGCGATAGGCGAGGCTGCGCAGCCCCCACGTCTCGGTCTTGACGACCGTGCCGCCTTGGTCGGTGACCACCTTGGTCGCGGCTTCCGCCAGCGCGTCCACTTGCGCCTGTGCCAGATCCTGGCGCGCAAGGAACACGTGCTCGTACAGAGCCATGCATGTACCTCTTCGTTGGCCGATCGCTGACGGGCACCCCATGTGCCACGCCCCTCCGGCTGTCGTGCAACAACAAGGGGCGGAAGAAGCCGTAAGCTTCCCGCCCCGAGAGCGCGCGCTATGACGCAAAGCCGCCGCGCGCGCAAGTCCCCAGCTCCCCTGCGCGTCCCCTCGCGCGGCTGCGCCGGTTGACCGCTCCCGGGTGCCGCCCTAGCAGCGCAGCCTTTCCAAGGAGAGGCACGATGCTCGCGTTCATCTTCCCCGGTCAGGGCAGCCAGGCGGTCGGCATGGGCGCTGCGCTCGCTGATGCGTCGGCGGTGGCGCGGGCGGTGTTCGGCGAAGTCGACGAGGCGCTCGGCCAGCATCTGCGCCGGCTGATGGCCGAGGGACCCGCCGACGAGCTTACGCTGACCGAGAACGCGCAGCCCGCGATCATGGCCAACGCCATCGCCACGCTGCGGGTGCTGACACAGGAGGGCGGCGTCGCGCTCGCCGACAAGGCCGATTACGTCGCCGGCCACTCGCTCGGCGAGTATTCCGCTCTGTGCGCGGCCGAGACCTTCGACCTCGCCACGACGGCGCGGCTGCTCAAGCGGCGCGGTCGCGCGATGCAGGCGGCGGTGCCGGTGGGCGAGGGGGCGATGGCGGCGCTGCTCGGCGCCGACGTTGCCAAGGCCGAGACGATCGCGGGCGCCGCTGTCGATTCGATCCTGGCCGAGGGCGGCGAGCCGCTGGTCTGCACCGTCGCCAACGACAATGATCCGTCGCAGGTGGTGATCTCGGGGCATCGCGTCGCGGTCGAGCGCGCGGTCGCGTTGGCGAATGAGCTGGGTGCCAAGCGCGCGGTGCTGCTGCCGGTGTCGGCGCCGTTCCACTGTTCGCTGATGGAGGACGCCGCGCGCGCGATGGAGGTGGCGCTGGCCGAGGCCGAGCTGCGCGCGCCGCTGGTGCCGGTCTACGCCAATGTCGACGCCGCCGCGGTGGCCGACCCCGGCGCAATCCGGCGGCTGCTGGTCGAGCAGGTGACCGGCCGCGTGCGCTGGCGCGAGTCGGTGCTGGCGATGGTGGAGGCGGGGGTGACCGAATTCGTCGAGTTCGGCGGCAAGGTGCTCGCGCCGATGGTCAAGCGCATCGCGCCCGACGTCGAGGCGGTCAGCGTGGTGTCGATGGACGACGTCGAGGCGCTGCTTAAGCGCCTTTGATCACGCCGCGACCACAAGGCGACGTGAAAGCCGGCGGCCGAGCGTGATCGCCGGGCGCTCGACCAGCCACACCGATGCCAGCACCACGAATGGCAGCAGCAGGAGCGACGGCGCGTCCGCCGCGTAATGACGCGGCTGTGCCAGGAAAAGCTGCTGCCAGAGGTACAGGCTGTACGACGCCGCGCCGACCAGCTGGAGCGGCGGAGCACTCAAGATCGCGCGTACCCACGGCAACGCATTCCCGCAGAAGACGACATAGGTGACGAGCGGTGGCAGGAACACCGCCACGGCGGCGTCGAAGCGGGTGAGTGGCGCAACGACCAGCAGCGCGACCGCGGCGAGCCACGGCGCGGTGGCACGGGCGCGCTGAACCATGTGGCGCAGCGCGGCGCTCGAGGCATAGAGCGCACCAGCGGCGATGCAGCCGAACGACGTGGCGTTGCTGTGGAATACGCCCGGCCGCAACGCGACGGCGACGCCACATGCGATCACGCCGAAGGCGAGCAATCGCGCGCGCAGCAGCGGTGCCACCAGCACGAAGAGCATCGGCCAGGCGAGATAGAATTGCTCCTCCACCGCGAGCGACCAGGTATGGGCCACCCACCAATGACAGTCGACGATCCCGGTGTTGCAGGAGAAGCTGGCGGAGGATACCAAGCTCGTTCGCGGCAGCGACAGTGCGCCGCTCGCGTCCAGCAAGACGAGGCTGGCGTAATAGACCAGCAGCGGCGGCAGGATGCGGCAGCTGCGCCGGGTGTAGAACGCGGCGAGGTCGACGCGACCGCTGGCCTGACGCTCGCGCATCATCAGCGCGGTGATGATATAGCCGCTGATGACGAAGAAGATCTGAACGCCCGTCTGCGCCAGCGGCGTCGCCAGCCGCTGCGCAACGTGCGCGAGCGCGCCCTCAGCTGCGCCGAAGCGGAACGTCGCGGCATGCGCGACAACGACGAACAGCGCGGCGATCGCACGCCATCCATCGACGGCGCGGTCGCGTCCGCCGCGCGGCAACGCGCCGTCGGTTCGCTCGGCCTCGTTACCCGCGCTCGCCCCCGCGACGCTGGCACCCGCGATGCTCGTCATCCTCGTTCCCCCACGCCGCTCACACCTCCCCTCGGTATAAGCGACGTAGGTCAATCCTAGCGGGGCCGCCGGCGCTTTGTCACGGCACTCCCGCGTCTCATTGCGGGCTTGCCGACCGGATCGGAGGCGATAAAGCGTCAGGCCAGATATGAGGAGGCACGATGTTCGATCTCACAGGCATGACCGCGCTGGTCACCGGCGCCTCCGGCGGGATCGGCTCCGCCATCGCGCGGGGGCTTGCCGGGCAGGGCGCGCGCCTCGCGCTGTCGGGCTCGAACGCCGACAAGCTGGAGCACTTCCGCGACGAGCTCGGCGGTGACCATGTCGCGCTCGCCTGCGACCTGTCCGACGCGGCCGCGGTCGACGCGCTGGTGCCGCGCGCGGTCGAGGCGCTCGGCAAGCTCGACGTGCTCGTCAACAACGCCGGCGTCACGCGCGACAATCTCGCCATGCGGATGAAGGACGACGAATGGGACCAGGTTATCCGGGTCAATCTTGAAGCCGCCTTCCGCCTGATCCGCGCCGCCGCCAAGCCGATGATGAAGGCGCGCTTCGGCCGCGTCGTCTCGATCACCTCGGTGGTGGGGCAGACCGGCAACCCCGGGCAGGCCAATTACGCCGCCTCCAAGGCCGGTCTGGTCGGCATGTCCAAGGCGCTCGCGCAGGAGCTGGCCAGCCGCAACATCACGGTCAACTGCGTCGCGCCGGGCTTCATCCGCTCGGCGATGACCGACGGGCTGCCCGAGGCGCAGAAGAGCGCGCTGCTCGGACGCATCCCCGCAGGCGACCTCGGCTGCGGCGAGGACATCGCCGCTGCGGTGGTGTATCTGGCGTCGCGCGAGGCCGGTTACGTCACCGGGCAGACGGTGCACGTCAACGGCGGCATGGCGATGATCTGAGCCGCTGAGGCGGTGAACGGCAGGGCGCAGGAGGGTGTCGCGAGCCATTCGCACCCTTGCCACGGGAGCGAGCCCGTTCTACCTGCGTTCAGCAATTCGAAACCTACCCCCCAATTGAAAGAGGGAAAGCTATGAGCGAGACCGCCGACCGCGTGAAGAAGATCGTCGTCGAGCATCTCGGCGTCGAGGCCGACAAGGTCACCGAGGACGCCAGCTTCATCGACGATCTGGGCGCGGACAGCCTCGACATCGTCGAGCTGGTGATGGCGTTCGAGGAAGAGTTCGGCGTCGAGATTCCCGACGATGCGGCCGAGAAGATCTCGACCGTGAAGGACGCGATCACCTATATCGACGAGCACAAGGGCTGAGGAACGGGGGGAGACCTCCCGCTCCAGCGAGCTGATCTGAGCGGCTCCCTGTCCTCGACCAGAGGGTGGGGAGCCGTTTCGTTTGCGAGAGCCGGCAGCGCGACGCGTGGCGCAGCGCCGGTGAAGAAGGAAAGTCTATGCGCCGTGTCGTCGTCACCGGTCTTGGCCTCGTCACCCCGCTCGGGGCCGACGTGGAGACCTGCTGGGCCAATCTGATCGCGGGCAAGTCGGGCGCCGGCCCGATCACCCGCTTCGACGCGTCGGATCAGAAGTGCACGATCGCGTGCGAGGTGAAGCCCGCGGACCATCCCTGGGGCTTCGATCCTGACAAGCGTGTCGATCACAAGGTCCAGCGCCAGGTCGATCCCTTCATCGTCTACGGCATCGACGCGGCCGGCCAGGCGCTTGAGGATGCCGGGCTCACCGAGATGAGCGAGGCGGCGCGGTTCCGCGCCGGCTGCTCGATCGGCTCGGGCATCGGCGGCCTGCCAGGGATCGAGAGCGAGTCGCTCGTGCTGGCCGAGAAAGGACCGAAGCGAGTCAGCCCACATTTCGTCCACGGCCGGCTGATCAACCTGATCTCGGGCCAGGTCTCGATCAAATACGGGTTGATGGGGCCGAACCATGCGGTCGTCACCGCCTGCTCGACCGGTGCGCACTCGATCGGCGACGCCGCGCGGATGATCGCGCTGGACGACGCTGACGTGATGCTTGCGGGTGGGTCGGAGAGCACGGTCTGCCCGATCGGCATCGCCGGCTTCGCCGCGGCGCGCGCGCTCAACACCAGCTTCAACGACCGGCCGGAACAGGCCAGCCGCCCCTATGACCGTGACCGCGACGGCTTCGTCATGGGCGAGGGCGCGGGCGTGGTCGTGCTCGAGGAATATGAGCGGGCCAAGGCGCGCGGCGCGAAGATCTATGCCGAGGTGATCGGTTACGGCCTGTCAGGAGACGCCTTCCACGTCACCGCGCCCGAGCCGGAAGGATCGGGCGCGTATCGCGCGATGGAGATGGCGATGCGCAAGTCGGGCCTCGCGCTATCGGACATCGACTATATCAACGCGCACGGCACCTCGACCATGGCGGACATGATCGAGCTGGGCGCGGTCAAGCGGTTGTTCGGGGATGCCGTTGGTGGGCTGTCGATGAGCTCGACCAAATCGGCGATCGGTCATCTGCTCGGCGGTGCGGGTGCGGTGGAGAGCATCTTCTGCATCCTGGCGATGCGCGACCAGATCGTGCCGCCGACGCTCAACCTCGACAACCCGTCCGAGGGTGCCGAGGGCGTCGACCTCGTGCCGCATGTCGCGCGCAAGCGTGAGGTGCGTGCGGTGCTCAACAACAGCTTCGGCTTCGGCGGCACCAACGCCTCGCTGGTGATGAAGACGATCTGAGGCCGCTGAGTCATGCGCCGGCTCGGCTGCCTCGGACTGATCGTCGCACTGCTGCTGTTCGGCGCGGGCGTGTGGGTGGCGCAGGGCTGGAAGGGCGCCGGCCCGCTACGGCGTGACGCGACCGTGACCGTCGCCGAGGGCAGCTCGCTCGCGGGTGCGGCCACTGCGCTCGAGCGCGCGGGCGTGATCGCCTCGGCGCGCCGCTTCCGCTTGCAGGCGCGGCTGTTTGGCAGCGCGACACCGATCCGCGCGGGCGAATATGCGATTTCCGCGCGGGCCAGCGCGTCGCAGGTGCTCGCGCTGCTCCAGAGCGGCAAGGTGGTGCAGCGGCTGGTGGTCATCCCCGAGGGGCTGCCAGCGGTAATGGTGCGCGACGTCCTGCTGCGCGCCGACGCGCTGAGCGGCGACGTCGCGGCGCCCGCGGAGGGATCGGTGCTGCCCGACGGCTATGCGTTCGAGCGCGGCGAGCCGCGCGCCGCGGTGCTGGCGCGCATGCAGCGCGCGATGCGCGACTATCTCGCCGCCGCATGGAAGCGGCGCAGGCCGACGTCGGCGGTGACGACGCCGCAGCAGGCGCTGGTGCTCGCCTCGATCGTTGAGAAAGAGACCGGCAAGCCGGCGGAGCGGCGGATGGTGGCGGCGGTCTACTCGAACCGGTTGCGGCTCGGCATGCCGCTCCAGGCCGACCCGACCGTGATCTACCCGATCACCAAGGGTCGCCCGCTGGGCCGCCGCATCCGTCAGAGCGAGCTGCACGCCAAGAACGGCTACAACACCTACGCCTCGACCGGCCTGCCGGTCGGACCGATCGCCAACCCGGGGCGGCTGTCGATCGACGCGGTGCTCGATCCGGCGCCGTCACGCGCGCTCTATTTCGTGGCGGACGGTAGCGGCGGGCACGTCTTCGCCGACACCCTCGAGCAGCACAACGCCAATGTGAAGCGCTGGTTCGCGATCCGGCGCACGCGCGGGGAGATGTGAGGGGGACGAGGCGGAGCGAGGAGACGAGAGGAAGCGAAGTTCATGTCGCGGCTCCGAACAACGTTGATGAGCGCCGGCACTTAATCTTCGTCATCCGCGCGCAGGCGGGGATCCAGACGCGCAGACGTCCCGCCTCCAGCTGATCGTACAGCGTATGTGGATGCCCGCCTGCGCGGGAATGACGGAGGAAGGTCGGGCGCCGCGGCGTGACATAAGTGACGGTGCCGCCGGAATGACAGGTTTCGCTCCCTGCGGCCGCTTTACCCCGACGTGGGGAAAACCCGCTGCCGCGCCGCGTACGCCGCGAAGAGCTTCGGCCAGACCGACCCGGGCGCGCTGTCGGGCAGGCGCGTACCAAAGCCGTGGCCGCCCTGGTCAAAGGCGTGCAGCTCCGCCGGCCGCTTCGCCGCCAGCAGCGCCTGGTACAGCACCAGGCTGTTCTCGATCGGCACCGTGTTGTCGTCGCTCGCATGGACGAGGAAGACCGGCGGCGTGTCGGCCGTCACGCGGCGCTCGACCGAGGCGTCGCGGCGCTGCGCGTCGCTCGACGGCGTGCCCAGCAGATTGTCGCGCGAGCCCTGGTGCGTGAACGACTCCGCCAGTGTGACCACCGGGTAGATCAGCCCGGCGAGATCGGGCCGCGCCGATTGTTCGTCGGCGGGGTCGACCGGCGCGTAGACCGGCTCGGCGTGGCGCGTGGCGAGACTGCCGGCGAGATGCCCGCCCGCGGAGAAGCCCAGCGCCGCGACCCGCTTGGGATCGACCCCGAACTCACTCGCGCGCGCGCGGATCACGCGCACCGCGCGCTGGGCGTCCTGGAGCGGTACCAGCGCGCGATTGCCCCAGCCCTCCGCAGGCAGCCGGTAGGAGAGGATGAAGCAGGTGACGCCCAGCTTGTTGAGCCAGCGCGCCTGTTCCTCCCCCTCATTGTCCCAGGCGATGAAGCCGTAGCCACCCCCGGGAATGAGCAGCACCGCGGCGCCGTTGGCGCGCGCCGGACGGCGTACCGTCAGGCCCGGCCGCGCCACGCCGGTGACCCACCGATCGTTGAAGCTCGCGTCCTTCGATCGTTGCTCGATCTTGGGCGTCGGCAGCGTCGCGGGCGCGCCGGGCGCGGCGTCAGGCCAAAGCAGGATCGTCGCGCCGGGAATATCGTCCGGCGCCGCGGGTGCGGCGGCGGCGGCGAAAGGCGTGGCGAGCGGCGCGGCGGTGAGCGCAGCGACCACGGTGCGGCGGCTGGGCAGGTTCCCGGGCAGGTCCATCGTCATGCGCCCGGGCATACCGCACCTGCGGGGTCGGTGGCGAGCCGGATATCCGCGATCGCGACCGCGAATGGCGCGGTCGCGCCCAGTGCCATCGGCGTATCGACCGACTCCATGGTCGCACCGGCGGTGCGGAAGCACTTCAGCGGTACGCGCAGCACGTGCCAGCCGGCGCTCGAGTCGAGCGCGCGCGCGACATCGACCTTGCCGCCACCCAGCGCGAGCGACACCGGCCCGGTCGCGGCTCGATCGACGCGGTAGCTGATCTGAAGGTTGAGGTCGGCGTTGGTCTCGCGCACCAGTGACAGCGCGGGGCCGGTGATCCGCGCGCTGCCCGCACCGCGCCAACTCAGCTGCACGGCGCCCTCCTGCGCGGTGGCGCTGTCGACCGCGGTTCGGGTCACCATGGGGTCCAGCGCGAGCTGGAACGGCGCTGGCACGCGCCCGCGCGCAAAGAACAGGCTGGTGTTGGCGAGACTGGCGTCGACCCCGGCCTCTTCGCTCAGCGTCGGCACGCTGCCGCGGCTGGCGTAGCTCAGCCCATAGCCGAACGGGAACAAGGGATCGTAACCCACCGCGCCCTTGTTGAGCGTGAACTGGCCGGCGTTCTTTGGCCAGCTGAAGGAGAGCTTGCCGGTGAAGTCGCGCTTGCCGCCGACCAGCACGTCCGCGACGCCTTCGCCCTCGGAACCGGGGAACCAGGCCGCGACGAACGCGTCCGATTGGTTCAACTCGGGATTGACCCACAACGGCCGCCCCGAGAGGAACACCGACACGGTCGGCACGCCCGCCGCCTTCAGCTTCTTGAGCAGCGCAAGCGACTCCTTGTCGCCCGCCTCGAACTCGAGCGTGCGGACGTCGCCGCGCATCTCGGCATAGGGCTGCTCGCCGAACACGACGATCGCGACATCGGGCTTGGCCGCGAAGCTGCCGTCGCGCGACAGGGTCGCGGTGCCGCCGCCCGCCTTGGCCGCGGCGGCGATCCCGGCGTAGATCGAGGTGGCGCCGGGGAAGTCGGCATTGGTGTTGCCGTCGCCCTGCCACGATAGCGTCCAGCCGCCCGCCTGACGGCCGATATCGTCCGCGGCGTCGCCGACCACGAGGATGTTGGCGTTCGCCTTGACCGGCAGCACGCCATTGTTCTTGAGCAGCACGAGGCTCTTGGCCACTGCTTCGCGGGCGACGGCGCGATGCTCGGCCGAACCGACGGTGCCGCCGCGCGCTTCCCACGGCCGCGCCGGGTCGAACAGGCCGAGCTTCATCTTGACGCGCAGGATGCGGCGCACCGCGTCGTCGATGCGCGTCATCGGCAGCTTGCCCGCCTTCACCGCGGCGAGCGTGGTGTCGAACATGCCCTTCCAGCTGTCCGGCGCCATCGCCATGTCGAGCCCGGCGGCGAAGGTGGCGGGGCAGTCATTGTTGGTGCAGCCCGGCACCTGGCCGTGGCCGTTCCAGTCGCCGACGACGAAGCCCTCGAACCCCATGCGGCCCTTGAGCACGTCGGTCAGCAGCGAGTGGTTGCCGTGCATCTTCTGGCCGTTCCAGCTCGAGAAGCTGGCCATCACCGTCATCGCGCCGGCCTTGATCGCGGGCGGGTAGCCGGCGCCATGGACCTTGATCAGCGTCTCCTCGTCGACCTGCGTGTCGCCTTGGTCGACGCCGTCCTTGGTGCCGCCGTCGCCGAGGAAATGCTTGGGGCTGGCGGCGACATGGCCGTGCTGGATGCCCTGCTGGCCGGGGACGCCCTGCAGCCCCTCGATCATCGCGCCGGCATAGGACGCGACCACCGCCGGGTCCTCGGAATAGCCCTCATAGGCGCGGCCCCAGCGATCGTCCTGCGGCACCGCCAGCGTCGGCCCGAACGCCCAGTCGATCCCCGCCGCAGCGGTCTCCTCGGCGGTGACCGCGCCGATGCGGCGGATCAGCGCGGGGTCGCGCATCGCGCCGAGCGCGCTGTTGTGCGGGAACAGCGTCGCGCCGACGACATTGTTGTCGCCGTGTACCGCATCGACGCCGAACATCAGCGGGACGGCGACGTGGCCGGCGCGCCGCTCCAGCGCCACCGCGTTGAAGGCGCGCGAGGTGGCGACCCAGGCGGCGGCGGGCGAGCGGTCGGGGCTGCCGAGCGGGGGCGAGCTGCCGCCTGCCAGGATCGAACCGAGCGGATAGCGGCGCAGGTCCTCGGGCTTGATCGAGCCGATGTCGGCCTGGATCATCTGCCCGATCTTCTCCTCCAGCGTCATCTGCTTCATCAGAGCGGTGACCTTGGCCTCGGTCGCCGCGTCGACCAAGCCGACGCTCTTGGCCGCGGGCCAGCGGTCGGGATGCGCGACCTGCGCGACGCCGGCGGTGGCGCTGCCGGCCAGCAGCAGCGTCAGCGAAAATTGCGAGAAACGCCCCATTCTTCCCCTCCCGAGACGGGTCGCCAGCCCCTGACGGTGCGATCCCGTAAACGGCGTGAACATAGAAGCGGCTACTTGAGAACGCTATCAGCATTTTCGTCAGCGCGACTAGGCGCGGCGCCTTTTACTGGTACGTATCGCAGCCATGAGTGGGGACATCCGCAGGATCCGCGGCACGGGATCGCGCCAGACCGGGGCACCGACGATCGCCGATGTGGCGCAGCTCGCCGGCGTCTCGACGATGACGGTATCGCGCGTGATCAACGGCGAGAACAACGTGCGCGAGGCGACGCGCGCGGCGGTGCGCGAGGCGATCCAGCGGCTCGACTATGCGCCCAACCGCGCCGCGCGCAGCCTGGCGGGCGCGTCGCAGGTGCGGCTGGGCCTGCTCTACAGCAACCCGAGCGAGGCTTATCTCAGCGCCTTTCTGCTCGGCAGTCTCGACGAGGCGGGGCGCGGCGACATCCAGCTGGTGGTGCAGAAATGCGACCCAGGGGAGCATGAGGCGGAGGTCGCCCAGCGACTGGTCGCCTCGGGCCTTGACGGCATCATCCTCCCGCCGCCGCTGTGCGACTCGCCGCTGGTGCTCGATGTGCTGCTCGCCGCACGCGTGCCGACCGTGGTGGTGGCGACGAGCAGCTCGCCCGCCGGGATCGGTCGCGTCTCGATCGACGACCGCGCCGCGGCACGCGCGATGACCCAACATCTCCTGGCACTCGGGCACCAACGCGTCGGCTTCATCACCGGCAACCCCAATCTGACCGCGAGCGAGGAGCGGCTGGCAGGCTATCGCGATGCGCTGGCGGGATCGGGGCTGCCGATCGACGAGGCGCTGATCGCGCACGGGCTGTTCAGCTACCGCTCGGGGCTCGACGCCACCGAGGAGCTGCTCGACATCGCGCAGCCGCCCAGCGCAATCTTCGCCAGCAACGACGACATGGCCGCCGCCAGCGTGGCGGTGGCGCACCGGCGCGGGCTCGACGTACCCGGCGATCTCACCGTGGTCGGCTTCGACGACAGCACGCTAGCGACGACGATCTGGCCCGAGCTCACCACCATCCACCAGCCGATCGCGGACATGAGCCGCGCCGCGGTTCAGATGCTGACCCAGATGCTGCGTGCGCGTCGCGATGACCCTACCGCGAGCGCGCCCGATCTCGTGCTCGATCACACATTGGTGCGACGCCAATCGGACGCAGCGCCACGGCGTCGCCCCGGCGCGCGGGCGCGGTGAGAGGGGCGGGCGTGGCTCGTCTCCTGCCGCCATCCTGGAGTTGTTTCAGGATCCACCGTCCTGCGAGTGCCACCAAGGCTGGTTTAGCCTCACCGTGAATCCTGAAACGAGCTCAGGATGGCGGGCACGGGCGGGGCCGGTTGGAAGCCATTGTGGTAGCGGTACCTTCCATGCCATAGCCGCTTTAAAGTAATCTGATAAATCGCGTGAGAGGAAAGAGGTTGAGGATCCGACCGGCTGCCATCCTCCTCGCCATGTTCGCCTCGCCGGCGGTGAACGTTCTCGCTGCGCCGGTGGCACCTTATGCCTGGCACAACGTGACGGTGGGCGGCGGCGGCTTCGCGCCCGGCATCGTTTTCAGCCGCGCCGAGCGCGGGCTCGCCTATCTCCGCACCGACATGGGCGGCGCCTATCGCTGGGACGCCGCCACCAGGCGCTGGGTGCCGTTGCAGGACGACGCCGCCGAACCAAGCTACATGGGCGTGGAGAGCGTCGCGCCCGATCCGGTCGACGCGAACCGCGTCTATCTCGCGGTCGGGATGGGCGCGCGCGGTCCGGCCGCGATCCTGCGCTCCAGCGACCGCGGCGCGCACTGGCGCACGACTGCGGTGCCGTTTGCGATGGGCGGCAATGAGGACGGGCGCGGCCTGGGCGAGCGGCTCGCGATCGACCCCAACGCGCGCGCCACCCTCTTCTTCGGCTCGCGTCACGACGGTCTGTGGCGCAGCGACGATTCGGCGGCAACGTGGCGCAAGGTGGCGCGCTTCCCGCTCGCCGGGCTCGGCCGCCCCGATCGGCCGCGGACGACTCACGGCGGCCTGTCGTTCGTGTTGTTCGATCCGGCGCGCCGCGGTCGAATGTTCGTCGGCAGCGCCGACCCGGGCGAGCACCACCTGTTCCGCTCCGATGACGGCGGCGCGACCTGGCGCGCGGTCGGGGGTGGACCGCGCGCCGCCCTGCTCCCGGTCAAGGCCGCGGTGGCCGGGGACGGTGTCGTCACGCTGAGTTACAGCGACGCGATCGGCCCGAACGGAGTCAAAGACGGCGCGGTGTGGCGTTACGACCCCGACGCCGGCACGTGGCGCGACGTCACCCCGCCACGCGCCGCGGGTGAGGTGCCGGGCGGCTTCTTCGGCGTCGCGGTTTCGGCGCAGGACCCACGCGTCATCGCGGTGAGCACGGTCAATCGCTACCAGCCCGTCGACACGGTGTGGCGCTCGACCGACGCGGGCGCTCACTGGGACGAGTTGTGGCGCCGCAGCACGCGCGACGTCAGCGCCACGCCCTTCCTCGACTTCGACGGACAAGCCAATTTCGGTCACTGGATCGCGGGGCTCGCGATCGATCCGTTCGATCCCACCCACGCCGCTTATGTCACCGGCGCGACCGTCTACGCGACCGACGCGTTCGCGCGCCCGGGCACGATGCGCTGGGCGCCCTGGACGCGCGGGATCGAGCAGACCGCGATCATCACGCTGGTGAGTCCGACCGGCGGCGCGCCACTGGTCTCGGGCTTCGGTGACCTCGGCGGCTTTCGTCACGCCGATCTCACGCGCTCGCCCGCGCACGTCCACCGCACGCCGTTCCTGACCAACACCAACTCGCTTGATTATGCCGGCGCGGCACCGCTGGTGCTGGTCCGCAGCGGCAACACGCACAAGCCGGTGGTGCCTGACACGTCGCTCGCCTGGTCGCAGGACGGCGGCGAGCGCTGGGCGCCGCTCCGGCTTCCCGCGAGCGAGACCACCATGCGTCCCGACAGCACAACCACGCGCGCGCAGACCGGCAGCGCCGCGATCACCGTCTCGGCCGACGGCGCGACGTTCTTGGTCGAGAGCGACCGGCCGCTACTGACGCGCGACCGCGGCGTGACTTGGCACGCGATCGCCGGCCTGCCGGTCGGCGCGCGCGTCACCGCCGACAAGGCCGATCCGCGCCGCTTCTTTGCGGTTGATGCCGAGCGCGGTCGCGTGATGCGCAGCGACGACGGCGGTGCCAGCTTCGCGGCCGTGGCAGGGCAGGGGCTGCCCGGCGATCTCTCGGGCGCGCGCGCAACGGGGCGCGAGGCCGCTAATCCCATGGTGGCGGTGCCGGGGCGCGCCGGCGCGCTGTGGCTGCTCGTCGCGGGCACGCTCTACCATTCGCAGGATGCGGGCGAGCATTGGGCCCGGGCGGACAGCGCGGCGCGGATCGACCACTTCGGGCTCGGCAAGGAGGCGCCGGGCAGCGCCTGGCCGGCACTCTACGCGATCGCGGCGGTCGACGGCGCGCGCGGGATCTATCGCTCGACCGATGGTGGCGTTCGCTGGATCCAGATCAACGACGCGGCGCATCGCTGGGGGCTGCGGCTGCGCGTGATCAGCGGCGACCCGCGGCGCTACGGCCGGGTCTATGTCGGCACCGACGGCCGCGGCATCATGTACGGCGATCCGAAAGGGGAGGGTGAATGACCAGATCATGGGGACGAGCCGCGATGCTCGCGGCGGCGGGAGCCGCCGTTCTGGGCGCGACGACCGCGCGCGCGCAGGCCGCTGCGCCACTGCCACGGCTGGTGCGCCAGGACGGGCGGCACGCTTTGCTGGTCGACGGCGCGCCCTTCCTGATGCTGGGCGCGCAGGTCAACAATTCGAGCAACTATGCCGCGGCGCTGCCTGAGGTGTGGCCGGTGCTCGACCGGATCCACGCCAACACGATCGAGATCCCAATCGCCTGGCAGCAGGTCGAGCCGCGCGAGGGCCAGTTCGACCTTTCCTTCCTGCAGACCCTGCTCGATCAGGCGCGCGCGCACGACAAGCGCGTGGTGCTGCTGTGGTTCGGCACGTGGAAGAACACGAGTCCGGGCTACACGCCCGACTGGGTCAAGCTCGACAACCGCCGCTTTCCGAGGATGAAGACGCGCGACGGCAAGGATCACGGCGTGCTCACCCCGCTGTCGCAGGCGACCCTGGCGGCGGACCGGCGCGCCTTCGTCAAGGTGATGGAATATCTTCGCGACCGCGACCAGCAGCACACCGTCGTGATGGTCCAGCCCGAGAATGAGACGGGCAGCTATCGCAACCCGCGCGACTATGGCGCGGAGGGCGAGCGCCTGTTCGCGCAGCCGATCCCGCCCGCGCTGGCGAAGCGCACCGGCAAGCGCGGCACCTGGGCGCAGGCGTTCGGGGCGCAGGCCGACCGCGCCTTCAACACCTGGTACGTCGCCTCCTACGTCAACGCCATCGCGGCCGCCGGGAAGAAAGCCAAGCCGCTCCCGATGTACGTCAACGCCGCGCTCGCCGGGCCGTCGAACGTGCCCGATCCCGACGGCGTCGCCAGCGGCGGGCCGCAGCAGGACGTGCTCGACATCTGGAAGGCGGCGGCGCCGTCGATCGATTTCGCCGCGCCGGACATCTACGATCGAAAGAGCGCTAACGTCGTCCAGTATCTCGACAAATACGCGCGTCCCGACAATGCGCTGATGGTGCCGGAGATCGGCAATGCGCGCGAGTTCGCGCGCTTCTTCTACGCCGCGCTGGGCCGTGGTGCGATCGGCTATGCGCCGTTCGGCATGGACGCGACCGGCTATTACAACTTCCCGCTGGGGGCGAAGGCACTGGACGCCGAGACGCTCGACGCCATCGCTCTGCCCTATGCGACACTGGCGCCGATCGCGCGCGACTGGGCGCGGCTCGCGGCCTCGCGCCCGACCTGGGGCGCGGCCAAGCCCGACGACGGCGCGACCGTCTCCACCACGCTCGGCGCGTGGAAGATCGCGGCGACCTGGGGCGAGTGGCAGTTCGGCATGCGCGAGTGGACCTGGCTCAAGGCCGATCCCGCGCCCTGGGCGAACGAGCCGGTCGGTGGCGTCGCGGTGGCGCAGCTCTCCGACGACGAGTTCCTGCTGGTGGGCGACCACGCACGGGTCACCTTCTCCGCCGCGAGCGGCGAGGGCATGGTGGTGCGAGTCGAGGAGGGCGGCTTCCAGGACGGCAAATGGGTCATGTCGCGCGTGTGGAACGGCGACCAGACCGACTATGGCATCAACCTGGTCGATCGCCCGCAGGTGCTGAAGGTGACGATGGGGCGCTATCGCTGAGATCGCGTCACGGCTTGGCCGGGGATGCCGCTGGCATTGGCGCGCTCATCCGAATACCTCCGCCATCCCGGACGTGTGCGGCCATCCACTGATCCGCACCCGCGACGGTCGCAATACTCGTGGTCGAGTCGACGGTGGAACACGATCGGTGACGAAGCTGGGATGAGCGACCGATCAGGGGCCGCCAAGGGATCGGGACCCCCCTCGGCTCTTCCGCGCGCTGCGACAGGACGAGCCGAGCCCACCTAGACGCGGCGTTGCAGGCGCATTACATACCGGCCGTTATGGAATCTATTGCCACCGCCTGTTCCGCCGTCAAGGGCCGCCCGCGTGAGTTCTGCACCGAGCAGGCGCTCGCGGCGGCGCTCGGGGTTTTCTGGACCAAGGGATATGAGGGCGCGTCCATGGCCGACCTCACCTCGGCGATGGGGATCACCAAGCCCAGCCTCTATGCCGCCTTCGGCAACAAGGAAGCGCTGTTCCACAAGGCGCTCGACCTCTACGAGGCGGAGAAGCTGGCCTATACGCGCGAGGCGCTCAACCAGCCGACCGCACGTGCCGTCGCCGAGTGTTTCATGCGCGGCGCGATCAACGCGCAGTGCAACAGCGGGAGCCCCAAGGGGTGCCTCGGCGTGATCAGCACCACCGCTTGCGGGTCGGAGGGCCAGTCAATCAAGGACGACGTGATCGCGCGCCGTGCCTCGTCGCAAAAGGCACTGGTCGAGCGGTTCGAGCAGGCGCAGCAGGCCGGCGAGTTCCCCGCGCACATCACGCCGCAGGCACTCTGCCAGTATCTCTATGCGATCCTGCAGGGCATGGCGGTGCAGGCCGGTTCGGGCGCCACACGCACCGAACTCGAGCAGGTGGTCGACACCAGTCTCGCAATGTGGCCGACGCGCTGAGCTGCTCGTAAGAAAAAACGCTACCGAGCGGTACATAAAGCGTTGACGCCGTCCGGCAGGCTTTCTATACCACACAGTATAGAAACGGCGGTGACGCTCCGGCGGCACCTTCACCGGAGGGATGCCGCGATGGTACGACCGCTCACCCACGATCCAGCGACCTGATCGCCGGTACGGTGGCGCGTCCGACGCGCTGCACCCTCGCTCTAGACTGACACGGCGCTCTCGCCCCGGTTTTCCGGCGGGTGGCGTGCGCCCCGCATACTCCGAAGGGGAGAGACGACATGGCCTTTATCGATTTCACGTCCGCTATCGGCGGTGCCGCCGCGCTCTCCGCCGAGCGCCATCTCGCGTCGGCCCCCGTCGCGCCGACCGCGGAGCCCGAGGTCACCGCCGACCGCGCGGCACTGAGCGCGCTCGAGTGGCTGGTGGTGTCGCTGGCCCGACGTGACCGGATCTCGTCGCTGCGCGAGCCCGGCCGTATCGCGGTGGCGATGGGCGTGTTGTTCGGCAAGCAGCCCAATCCGCGGCTGGCGGATCCAAAGCTGGAGGCCCTGCGCCGGCTCGCGGTGCATGCCTGGCACCAGGGCTTCGCGGTGCCGGTGAGCGCGGTAAAGGGCTTCCTCGCCGCGGGCTATACCAACGATCATTACGAGCTGCTGCTCGCCAGCATCAGCAGCGCGCGGCTGCGCCGGCCCGAGCGCCGCTGAGCGGGCGCGCGGAGGCGACGCCGGGGCGGGCGGCCGATCCCCCCGTCTGAACGGTCAGCGTGCTCCGACAAGCGTCGACGCCTGGATCCGCCGACGTCCCCGTCGATCGCGCTGAACCGCCGCAGGTGCGGGAGCACGAGCCCGCATAGGTTATCAGTTACCGGCGCCTGCCGGCGAGGCGTCGATCTGATGCGCTCAGGATCGACGCCTCCTCTCGCCGTCATCCCCGCTACCTCCGCGACGCCGAAGGCGGCCTCAGCGGGGCGGGATTGCCGGCGCGGACTGGAAGCCCTCAGCGCGTAGTCGAGAACGGTCGAGCGGCGCGTCCCGCGCCCCACGCCTTGTTGGGACGCGCCGTCATGGTAAAGCGCAGCTCGCCGCCGGCCCGCAGTTCATCGTCGCCGATCCAGCTGTGCGTCAGCGGCTTGCCATTGAGCGTCACGGTGCCGACGTAGCGGTTCGCGTCCGACAAGCCGGCCGCGACGACCGCGAAGCTCTTGCCGTCGGGCAGCCGCAGCGTCGCGCGGGACACGAACGGGCGGCCGATCACATATTGGTTGCTGCCCGGCGCCACCGGGTAGAAGCCGAGCGCGGTGAACACCAGCCAGGCCGACATCTGGCCGAGATCGTCGTTGCCGCTCAGCCCCTGGGGCGTGGCGTGGTATTGCGTGTCGACGATCTGCTTGAGCCGCTCCTGCGTGCGCCATGGTGCGCCGGCGTACGTGTAGAGATAAGCGACGTGGTGGCTCGGCTCGTTGCCGTGGATGTACTGGCCGATCAGCCCGGCGATATCCTCGGCATGGCTGTAGTCGAGCTTGGAATTATCATAGTCGAACATCGCGTCGAGCTTGGCGATCGCCTTGCGGTCGCCGCCCAGCAAGCGGAACAGGCCGGCCTGGTCCTGCGGCATGAACCAGCTATACTGCCAGGCATTGCCCTCGGTATAATCAGAGCCGTAGTTGATCGCAGTCGGGTCGAACGGCGTGCGATAGCTGCCGTCGCTCTTTCGCGCGCGCAGCCAGCCGGTCCTGACGTCGAAGCTGTTGCGCCAGTTGGTCGCGCGCTGCTCGAAGCGCTGCGCCACGGCGGTGCGGCCCAGCGCGCGCGCCATCCGCGCGATGGTCCAGTCGTCATAGGCATATTCGACCGTCTTCGACGCCGCCTCGGGCTCGCGGTCGATCGGCACATAGCCCAGCTTCATATAGTCGCCGAGCCCGCCATACGGGGCATAGTCCGCGCTGGCGACCATGGCGTCGAGCGCGGCGTTCGCGTCGAAGCCGCGAAAGCCCTTGAGATAGGCATCGGCGATCACCGGCACGGCGTGATAGCCGATCATCGTCCAGGTCTCGCGACCGGCGAACTGCCACACCGGCAGGATGCCGTGCGGGCTGTAGCGCTGGCTGTCGACCAGCGAGCGCACGACGTCGTTCGTGGTCTGCGCCGGCTGCACCAGCGTCAGCAGCGGGTGCTCCGCACGGAACGTATCCCACAGCGAGAAGGTCGAGCGGAAGGTATAGCCCTCGGCGCGATGCACCTGGTTGTCCGGGCCGCGGTAGCGCCCGTCCGCATCGCTCCAGACGCTCGGCGCGATCAGGCTGTGGTAAAGTGCGGTGGCGACGATCGTCCGGGTCGGCGCGGGCGCCTCCAGCTCGATCGCGCCGAGCGCCGCGTCCCAGGCGGCGCGGGTGCGCGCCAGCGTGGCGTCGAAGTCGCCCGGCTCGGCGTCGAGATTGGCGACGGCGCCCGCCTCGTCCACCCCCGAGAGCGCGACGCGGACCTCGAGCGGGCGATCGAGTGCGCCGAAGTCGAGCCGCCCTTCCAACTGCTTGCCGAGCTTCTCGGCGAGCGCGTCGCTGCCGCGGCCGGGTGCCTGAAAACCTTTGTAGGTGATGTCGGCGTCGCGATCGACCAACGCATGTCCCGTAAGCGGCGCCGAGAAGCGCATCGCGAAGAACAGCTTGCGCCCCGGTGCCCAGCCGCGCGTTTCGCGAAAGCCGGTCAGCGTGCCGTCGGCGCGCAGGTGCAGCCCCGACCACAGCACCTTGCCGGGGTAATTGTAGAGAGAACGGCGCAGGTCGAGCACGAGATGCGCCGCCTTGCCCGCCGGGAAGGTGTAGCGGTGCACGCCGACGCGCGTCCCGGCGGTCATTTCGGCGCGCACCTGCGGGGCGTCGAGCGTCACCGCATAATAGCCGGGGCGTGCCACCTCGCTGGCATGGGCGAAGCGCGAGCGGTAGCCCGGTGCCTCGGGCGTCCCCGGGTCCATCGCCACCGCGTCGCCGCTGACCGGCATCACCAGCACGTCGCCGAGATCGGAGTGGCCCGCACCCGAGAAATGCGTGTGGCTGAAACCCTCGATCGTGGGGTCGTCGTGGCGATAGCCGGCGGCATGCGCGTAGCATTCGCGGATGACGCAGCTTGTGTCGGTGTCGGGCGAGAGCTGCACCATGCCGAAGGGTGCCACCGCGCCGGGGAAGGTGTGGCCCTCGCCGCCGGTGCCGATGAACGGGTCGACCGCGTCGATCGTGCGCGCCGGGCCGGTCGCGCTGGCAGGTGAGGAGGCCTGCTGCCCAACCGCTGGGGCGCCGAGCAGCGCGAGCGCGGCGCTGCCGGCGGCGAGACGGTGGCGGATGATGGCGGGGCGGGGGCGCGCGGCGCGGCTCACAGCATCGCCTCCGCCGCGATCCGCGCGGCGACGTCGGCGGCTTCCTCCAGCGCGTCGGCTGCGAGCGCGATCGCGCCGAGCGGACCGGCGCGGTCGCCGAGCGCAGGCGGGACGATATAGCCGTTCTCGGGCAACTCCATGTAACCGGCCAGGCTCACCTCGAGCCGCGCCGCGATCCGCGGGAGCAGGTGCGGCTGCTTGACCGGCATGCCGCCTCCTATCGCGATCCGCAGCGGACCGGTGCTGCCCACCAGCGCATGGCACATCGCCGCAAGCACGTCGACGATCGGCTCCCACACCGGGTCGTCGGGTCCGACCGTCGCGACGTCGCGGTCGCCGAGCCGCAACCGCAGCGCGCTTCCCGAAGCGAGCCCCTCGACGCAATCGTCGTGGTAGCGGCAGGCGCTCGGGGCGTCGTCGCCGCGCGCGCGCGGTACGCGGATATGGCCGATCTCGCTGTGGCCAAGCCCGCGCGTGGGGCGGCCGTGCACCACAAGCCCGACGCCCACGCCCGTGCCGACGGTGACATAAGCGAAATCGTCGAGCCCGCGGCCGGCACCCCAGCGCATCTCGGCGAGCGCCGCGCCGTTGACGTCGGTGTCGAACCCGGTCGGCAACGCGAGCGGGGCGGCGACGGTGCCGAGCACGTCGGCGTCGCGCCAGCCCGGCTTGTTCGTCGCGAGGACATGGCCGTATCGCGGCGAGGCGCGGTCGAGGCACACCGGCCCGAAGGAGGCGATGCCGACCGCGGCGAGCCCGTGACGCTCGCGCCAGCCCGCCAGCACCGCGGCGAGCGCGGGCAGCGTCTCGTCCGGGGCGAGCGTCGGCAGCGTCACTTGGTCGAGCACCGCGTCGGGCGAATGCGCCAGCGTCGCCACGCATTTGGTGCCGCCCAGCTCCACCCCAGCGAGCGGCGCGCGCGCCGCCGGCCCGTCCGCCTGATATCGCATCGCGCTCTCCCCCGTCCCTTGCACGTCGCGCGTGAAGGCCGCGCGTTGATCCCTGAACTTGGCTGTTTAGAACACCAAATTGCATAATTCAAATTCGGCGTGCCGGTTGTTCTTGCTTGCGGTGCCCGGCGAAAGGCGCTGGAACGGGAGCGATAACAGTTCAGGAGATGACAGGCATGCGACGATCCGCGACGAGGTGGGCGGCGACAGGGCGGGCGGCGTGAGCGGGGAACCGCCGCGCCTCTCGGGCACCAACCTCGAACGCGCCGCCGATCACAACCAACGGGTGACGCTCCACGCCATCCGAGTCGGCGGCTCGCTAACCAGGGTCGAGCTGGCGCAGATCACCGGGCTGACCGGGCCGGCGATCGCCAATATTACCCGGCGATTGCTGCAGGACGGGCTGATCCAGGAAGCCGGGCAGCGCCGCGGTGGGCGCGGCCAGCCGCCGACCAAGCTCGAGGTCAAGCGCGACGCCTGCTACTCGATCGGGGTCAACGTCGACCGTGATCATATCACGTTGGTGCTGGTCGATTTCGCCGGCGAGACGCTGGCGCGGCGATCGGAAGAGGTCGATTTCGCGCTGCCCGACGACGTGCGCTCTTTCTATCGCCGCTCGATCAAGCCGATGCTGCGCGCTGCCGGGGTCGACCCCGCCAAGCTGGTCGGGCTCGGCGTGGCGGTGCCGGACGATCTCGGCTCGGTCGATCTGCCGGGCCGGCCCGCCGCCTATGACGCCTGGGAGCGGGTCGACATGGCGGCGCTGTTCGCCGAGCCGCTCGCACTGCCGGTTTTCGTCGAGAATGACGCCGCCGCGGCGGCGACCGGCGAAATGCAGCTCGGGCGCGGCCAGCGGCTGAGCAACTTCTTCTATATCCTGATCTCCTCGGGTCTGGGCGGCGGCGTGGTGAGCGACGGCGTCTACGCGCGCGGCGCGCATGGCCGCAGCGGCGAACTCGGCTTCATGCTCGCGCCGGGCGAGGACGGCACGCGCCAGCAGGTGCAGAAGCTGGTATCGCGCTCGGGGCTGCAGGAGCATCTCGCGCGCGACGGCGTCGCCATCGCCGCCGCGCTCGCCTCGGATGCGAGCGAGGGCGCGCGCGCCAGCGTCGACGCCTGGCTCGACCGCGCGGCGCGGCAGCTGTGCACCCCGCTGGACGCGATCAGTTGCCTGATCGACCCCGCCGCGGTGCTGATCGGTGGCCGATTGCCGGCCGCCGTGGTCGAGTCGCTCGCCGAACGCGTCAACGCGTTGCTCGGCGAGATCACCGACGCGCCCGCGGTGGCGCCGGTCGAACGCGCCGCTTTGTCCGAGGACGCGCCCGCGGTTGGTGCCGCGATCCTGCCGTTCAGCCATTTCCTCCTGCCCAAGCCTGGCGCGCTGTGGAAGGCGGTCGAATAAGACCGCCCCGGCTACAAGTCCTCATGTTCGCAAAGGTTTGCGCGAACGTTCTCAATTCTTCCATTTGACAATTTGCTTTTGCTATTGTCTGATTAACCTCGTGATCGCCGCTCGGCATGAGGGGTGCAGCGTGCCGCTGGCGCGCTCGCGGCGGTTCGGTCGAGGGACGCGGCGGGGCAACGAATCCCGCCGCGAAGAGGAGGGATGGACTTATGCGAGGTTTCACTGCCCAAGCCCCGTCGCGCGCGTCGCTGCGCCGTCGGATGCCGCTGCTGCTGGCAGGGGTGAGTCTGGCCGCGGGGATCGTCGGCAGCGCGCAGGCGCAGCAGACCAGCCCCTCGACCGCCGCCGGCGCGCAGGCCGACAAGGCGCCCGACCAGACGGTCGTGCCGGCGCCGTCGAGCAACACCGGCGAGGTCTCCGCGCCCGCTGCCAACAGCACGCTCGACAGCCCCGGCCAGCTCCAGGCCGACGCCGCCGACTCCGCCGCGGACGGCGGTGACATCGTCGTCACCGGCTATCGCCGCTCGATCGAGCAGAGCCTCAACCGCAAGCGCGAGGCCAACGCCTTCGTCGACGTGATCACCGCCGAGGACGTCGGCAAGTTTCCCGACAAGAACGTCGCCGACTCGCTCCAGCGCGTCCCCGGCGTGATCATCGACCGCGACGGCGGCGAGGGCAGCCGCGTCAGTATCCGAGGCCTCAGCTCGGACCTGACGCTGACCGAACTCAACGGCAATTTCATCGCCTCCGCGGACAGCGGCGAGCCCTCGCGCTCGTTCAATTACCTGCTGCTGCCCTCGACGCTGATCGGCAGCGTCGAGGTGTTCAAGTCACCCGAGGCGCGGCTCGACGAGGGTGGCGTCGGCGGCGTCATCATCAACCACACGCGCGTACCCTTCGACCTCGAGCCCTGGTCGGGCACGGTCTCCGCCGAGGGCACCTACGCCGACGTCAGCGACAAGGTGGAGCCCAACGTCTCGGGCCTGCTGTCGTGGCACAACGAGGAGAAGACGCTCGGATTCCTCGTCGGCGCGACCTATCAAGTGCGCACCAACCGCTCGCTGAGCGCCTCGGGCGACAGCTGGCAGTGGTGGACCGACGACAAGGGCACCCATCCCGCCACCGACGTCAACGGCAATACCTTCGCCAACGACTCGGCGATCAACTACTGGAACGACGGCACGGACGGCGGCACCACGACGCAGAGCGGTACCCACTATGGCAACGGCTATTGGGCGCCCCAGTCGGTCAGCGAGACGATCCTCAACCAGAAGCGCAAGCGGCTCGGCATCCAGGCGACGATGCAGGCCAAGCCGTTCGACAATCTCGAGATCACGGCCAATTATTTCCGCTTCCAGCTGGACGGCAACTATACCAGCAGCACGATCAAGATCCCCGAATGGGGCTATGGCAACTTCTTCACCGACGCGACCTTCGACAAGAGCGGCACGGTCCTGACCGGCGCGACCTTCCAGGTCCCGCCCGAGGGAACGGCGTGCCGCGCCCGGGCCAATCCCTGCACGATGGAGACGCCGGCGCCGCAGGACACGCTCGCGCGCGAGAAGAGCGTGTCCAACACCTACGACGTCCACGCCAAGTGGAACGTCGATCACCTCAGCGTCGACGTCGTCTTCGGCAAGACGCGGGCGACCGGCGGCCCCTCGTTCCAATTCTACGCCCAGGCCAAGCCGCGCAACGGTTCGGTCAACGGGAACATGCTGAGCGCGTGGAACTTCACGGATCAGTCGATCGCGATGAACTTCTCGCCCGACGTGATCCAGAACATGCTCAACGGCGTGGCACAGATCGACCTCGGCTCGACCGGCTCGGGCTTCAACAACAGCTCGATCTCGCAGCGCTACGCGCAGGTCGACGTGACGCGCAGCTTCGACTCGCCGTTCCTCGCCTCGATCCAGGTCGGCGCCAAGTGGCGTGACGGGCGCATCCACCGCGAGACCGGCCGGTTCGAATGGTATTCGGACGCGGCCAACACGCTGCGCTTCCAGGACACCGCCGGCGGTGCGCTGGCGTTGCCGGAGATCTTCTATCCCAACTCGCTCGGCAACATCGCCGGCGGCTTCGAGGCGAGCGCCTTCCCGGCGATCAACATCAACAACTACGTCGACTATCTCAATCGCACCTACAATGGCCCGGTGCGCGTGCCCGAGCCGCAGAACGTCTACAACATCCAGGAGAAGATCTGGGCCGGTTACGCCCAGGCCAACTTCAAGATGGACAACGTCCGCGGTAACCTGGGCCTACGCGTCGTCAACACGAAGCAGGACGGCACGTCGACCGACGTTCTCTATTATGAGAACGACTATTGCGTGAACGGCCCGGGCGGCGCGTTCGACCCGAACAAGCCGGTCGGCGCCGACGGCAATTGCTCGGTCATCCCGCAGAGCCAGCGCGAGGTGCGGGTGTTCAGCCCGAACCAGGAGAACAAGAGCTACACCGACTTCCTGCCGAGCTTCAACATCTCGTGGGAGGCCATGCCGAACCTGCTGATCCGCGCCGCGGCGTCGAAGGTGATCAGCCGGCCCGGTTACGGCGACCTCGCCGGCGCGCGCGGGCTCACCTTCAACTCCGACGCGTTCGTCTTCGACCGCGCCGAGTTCGGCGCACTGCCGGGCTGGTTCGGCAACGGCGGCAACTTCAACCTCAAGCCGTTCAACGCCTGGCAGTATGACGCGGGCGCGGAATGGTATTTCCACCCCGGCTCGGTCGTCGGCTTCACCTTGTTCCGTAAGGACGTGAAGGACTTCATCGTGCCGGTCGTGGTCGACTTCCCGCAGGAGGTCGCGGGCGAGACGGTGACGGTGCAGCAATATTCGACGCAGGCGAACGGCTCCAAGGCGGTGTCGCAGGGCGTCGAGGTCTACGCGCAGCACACGCTCGACTTCGGCCTCGGCGCACAGGTCAACTTCACCTACAACGACACGTCGCAGGCCGACGTGGCGCTGAACGGGACGAAGCTGGGTACCTCGCCGCTGGTCGGCAGCGCGAAGACGCAGGTGAACGCCTCGCTCTTCTACGAGCACGGGCCGGTGCTGGCACGAGTCTCGTACAACCGCCGCGGCGAGGTCGTGCGCGGGCTGTCCTCGGGTCTCAACGTCTACGACGATCCGTACGAGCAGTTCGACCTCAACGGTGCGATCGACGTGATGAAGAACGTCCAGATCACCGCCTCGGTGATCAACCTCACCAAGTCCGAGCAGCGCCAGCATCTCGGCAACGACACCAAGGACCGCTTCATCTCGAACGTCTACTCCGGCCGCCGCTTCTATCTCGGCGCGGCCTTCAAGTTCTGATCATCGATACGTCTCAGGGAGAGTGAACATGGCAAGCGCGCGGCGCCGGGGCATCATCGCGGCGCTGTGCGCCTCCGCCACGATGCTCTCCCCCGCGGCGACGGTGGCGCAGGACGCGCCGCCGGCGTCGGTCGACCTCGTCAACCCGCTGATGGGGACGGACAGCAGCTATGAGCTGTCCTACGGCAACACCTATCCCGCGATCGCGGTGCCGTTCGGGATGAACGCCTGGACGCCGGTCACCGGCAAGATGGGCGACGGCTGGGGCTACACGTACAGCGCGCACAAGATCAACGGGTTCAAGCAGACGCACCAGCCGAGCCCGTGGATGAACGATTATGCCGCCTTCGCGCTGCTGCCGATGACCGGCGCAGTGAAGGCGAAGGAGGCCGAGCGCGCCTCCTGGTACAGCCACAAGGCGGAGGAGAGCCGCGCCTGGGGCTACAAGGTGTATCTCGCCGACTATGACGTCACCACCGAGATCGTGCCGACCGCGCGCGCCGCGCATTTCCGCTTCACCTTCCCCGAGACCAAGGACGCGCACGTCCTGCTCGACGGCTATGCCGGCGGCTCGATGGTGTCGGTCGACCCGGCGCGGCGCCGCATCACCGGCTATGTCAGCAACAATCACGGCGGCGTGCCGGCCAACTTCCGCAACTGGTTTGTCGTCGAGTTCGACAAGCCCTTCACCGTCAGCCAGACCTTCGACGGCAACGGCACGCTGACCGCGGGGCGCCGCGCCGAGGGCGATCACGTCGGCGCGGTGATCAGCTTCGCGACCAGGAAGGGCGAGCAGGTCGGCGCGCGCGTCGCCTCGTCGTTCATCAGCGCCGAGCAGGCGCAACGCAATCTCGACGGCGAGATCGGGCGCGACACGTTCGACCAGACCAGGGCCAAGGCGCGTGCCGCCTGGTCGGCCGAGCTCGACCGCATCAAGGTCGACGACCCCGATCTCGACAATCGCCGCACTTTCTATTCGGCGCTGTGGCGCATGCTGCAATTCCCGCGCGAGTTCCACGAGCGCGATGCGAACGGCAAGCTGATCCACTACAGCCCGTATGACGGCAAGGTCCACGACGGCCCACTCTATACCGACAACGGCTTCTGGGACACGTGGCGCGCGGTCTTCCCCTTCTTCGCGCTGATGTATCCCGAGCGCGACGGCGAGATCATGCAGGGGCTGGTCAACACCTACAAGGAGTCCGGCTGGCTACCGGAATGGGCCAGCCCGGGGCACCGCAGCGTGATGATCGGGTCGAACTCGGCCAACCTGATCGCCGACGCCTATCTCAACGGCGTGCGCGGCTTCGACGCGGAGACGCTGTACGAGGCGATGGTCAAGAACGCGACAACGTCCGAGGGGCGCCCGCGCGACAAGAGCGGCAAGGTGGTCAGCGCGGTCGGGCGCGAGGGCGTCGAACTCTACAACCAGCTCGGTTACGTCCCTTATGACGTCGGCATCAACGAAAATGCCGCGCGCACGCTCGAATATGCCACCGCCGACTTCTCGCTGTCGCGCCTGGCCGCCGCGCTCGGGAAGACCGGCGACGCCAAGAAATACGCCGAGCACGCGCAGAATTATCGCAAGCTGTTCGATCCGCAGAGCGGCTGGATGCGCGGCCGCAACAAGGACGGCAGCTGGTCGGCCGCGTTCAGTCCGTACAAATGGGGTGACGCCTTCACCGAGGGCAATTCGGTCCATTACAGCTGGTCGGTGATGCAGGACGTGCAGGGGCTGATCGGGCTGATGGGCGGCGACGACAAGTTCGTCGCGCGGCTCGACTCGGTGTTCTCGACGCCGCCGATCTTCGACGACAGCTATTACGGCCAGGTGATCCACGAGATCCGCGAGATGCAGATCGTCGACATGGGCCAATATGCGCACGGCAACCAGCCGATCCAGCACATGATCTATCTGTACGACTGGGCCGGCGCGCCGTGGAAGGCGCAATATCACGCGCGCGAGGTGATGCGGAAACTCTACTCCGCCGCACCCGACGGCTACCCCGGCGACGAGGACAACGGCCAGACCTCGGCCTGGTACGTCTTCTCCGCGCTGGGCTTCTATCCCGTCACGCCGACGGTGGGGCAATATGCCATCGGCAGCCCGCTGTTCCGCCGCAGCAGCGTCACCATGCCCGGCGGCAAGGTGCTGACGATCGAGGCCGAGAACAACAGCCGCGACAATGTCTACATCCAGTCGGCGACGCTCAACGGCGTGCCTTACGCCAAGCCGTGGCTGTCGCGCGAGGCGCTGCAGGCGGGCGGTACGCTGCGCTTCGTGATGGGCCCCACGCCGAACAAGCAATGGGGCACCGCCAAAGCGGACCGGCCCTTCTCGATGAGCGCGCCCGGGGCGGTGAAGTGATCGCGCGGCGCGCGCTGATGGCGGGTGCGGGGGCGGCGGCGGTCGCGGGCGCACTGCCTCGCGCCGCGGCGGCGCAGGCGTTCGCAAGCAAGCGCCCGCCCAAGGCGCAGCGCAAGTTCACCAGCGCCGCGGTCGAGGCCGAGATCGCGCGGGTGAAGCGTCGCATCGCCGACCCCGAGCTCGCCTGGCTGTTCGAGAATTGCTACCCTAGCACGCTCGATACCACGGTCACCAAGGTCGGCACGGTCGACGGCAAGCCCGACGCCTTCGTCATCACCGGCGACATCGAGGCGTTGTGGCTGCGCGACAGCTCGGCGCAGTTGCAAACCTATGTGCATCTCACGCCCAAGGACGCGCCGCTTCGTCGGCTCTTCCATGGGCTGATCCAGCGGCAGGCGCGCTGCATCCTGATCGACCCTTATGCCAACGCCTTCATGGAGGACCCGCACGCGCGCTCCAACCTGGGCGCGCGCGACGACAAGACCGAGATGAAGCCGGGCGTCGCCGAGCGGAAGTGGGAGATCGACTCGCTCTGCTATCCGATGCGGCTGGCGCACGGCTATTGGACCGCGACGCGCGACAAGGCGCCGTTCGACGCGACGTGGCAGCGCGCGATGGCGCTGGCGGTGGCGACGCTGCGCCAGCAGCAGCGCAAGAGCGACGACGGGCCTTACCGGTTCCAGCGACTCAATCTCTCGCCCACCGAGACGCTGATGTTCGAGGGGCGCGGCGCGCCGACGCGCAAGGTCGGGCTGATCCACTCGATGTTCCGCCCGTCCGACGACGCCTGCTTCTATCCTTTCCTGATCCCGTCCAACCTGTTCGCCGTGAGCGCTCTCCGCATGCTCGCCACCGTCCAGCGCGAGGCCGCGGGTGACGCGACCAGCGCCGCCGACGCCGAGGCGCTGGCGGCCGAGGTCGAGGCCGCGCTGGCGGCGCACGGAAAGATGCCGGACGGGCAGGGCGGCGAGGTCTGGGCCTATGAGGTCGACGGCTATGGCAACGCCATCTTCATGGACGACGCCAACGTGCCGAGCCTCTCGGCGCTGCCGCTGCTCGGCGCGGCGCGGCGCGACGACCCGCTCTACCGCCGCACCCAGGCGCTGGCGTGGAGCGAGCGCAACCCGTATTTCTTCAAGGGCAAAGCGGCCGAGGGGATTGGCGGGCCGCACGTCGGCATGGACATGATCTGGCCGATGTCGATCGTCAGCCGCGCGCTCGACAGCGACGACGACGCGCAGATCCTGCAATGCCTGCGCTGGCTCAAGGCGACACATGCCGGCACCGGCTTCATGCACGAGAGCTTCCACAAGGACGATCCGGCAAAGTTCACGCGGCCCTGGTTCGCCTGGGCCAACGGGCTGTTCGGCGACCTCATCCTCGATCTCGAGCGGCGCCGCCCCGCACTGCTCGCCACGCCGCTTTGAACGATCTCGAAGGACCCGACATGACCACCACCCGCCGCGAGGCGCTCGCCTCCGCCGCCGCGCTCGGCCTGGCCGGGGCGCTCCCCGCCGCCGCGCGCGCGCAGGGCGGCGCGGCGCCCGCCGCCGCCGCCGCCGCGCCCGACCTGTTCATCGGCACGGGCGGCCACGGCCACACCTTCCCCGGGCCGACGATGCCGCACGGCATGGTCCAGCTCGGCCCCGACACCGACAACACGCGCTGGGATTCCTGCTCGGGCTATCACCGCACCGACACGTCGATCATGGGCTTCAGCCACACGCATCTGTCGGGCACGGGCATCGGTGACATGCTCGACGTGCTGGTGGTGCCGACGCGCGGCCCGGTCCAGCTCGAGCCCGGTCCGCTCAGCGATCCCGACCAGGGCTATCGCCAGCGCTTCTCCGACGAGCATGCCGAGCCCGGCTATTATCGCGTCCGGCTCGAGAGCGGCGTGCTGTCGGAACTGACCGTGACCGACCGCACCGGCTGGCACCGCCACAGCTTCCCCGACGGTCCCGCGCACATCCTGGTCGACTTCGCGCACATGGTGCTCGACGTGTGGGATAAGGGCGTGCTGGTCGACGAGGCCTCGCTCCAGCTCGACGCCGACGGGCTGCTGACCGGCAGCCGTCGCGTCCACCGCTGGGCCAAGGGGCGGCGGATCCATTTCGCGATGCGGCTCTCGCGCCAGCCCGACCGCGTGCAGTTCTACGGCGACGATGACCGCCCGCTGCCCGCCGGCGCGCGCGCGGCCAAGGGCGCCAGGCTCAAGGTTGCGCTGTTCTACGACCAGGCCGGCGGCGCGCCGATCCTGATCAAGACCGGCATCTCCGCGGTCGACGTCGCCGGCGCCAAGCAGGCGCTGGCGGAGGAGGCGCCCGGCTGGGACTTTGACGCCACCGCCACCGCGGCGCGGCGGCGGTGGGCGCGCGAGCTCGACTCGATCAAGGTGGCGGGCGCCACCCCCGCCGAGCGCACGATCATGGCGAGCGGGCTCTATCACTGCCTCGTCGGGCCGACGCTCTTCACCGACCGCGACGGCCGCTATGTCGGGCTCGACCGCGAGGTCCATCGCGTCCCCGCCGGCGAGGCGGCGTACAGCGCCTATTCGCTGTGGGACACCTATCGCGCGCTCCACCCGCTGCTCACGCTGGTGAAGTCCGAGCAGGCGGGGCTGCTCGTGCGCGACCTCGTGCGCCAGACGGTCGAGAGCCCCTATGGGCCGCCGGTCTGGCCGCTTCAGGGGGTCGAGACGGGCACGATGATCGGCTGGCACGCGGTGTCGGTGATGGCGGAGGCCTGCGCCAAGGGCATCAAGGCCGATTACGCCGCCGCCTGGCCCAACCTGCGGCGCCGCGCCTTCGACCGCGACTTCAAGGATTCGGACAGCTCGCTCGGGCGCGGCTGGTACATGGACCTGGGCTTCGTGCCCGCTGACAAGACCTGGGAGTCGGTCAGCCGCACGCAGGAATATGCCTATGACGACTGGGCCGCGGCGGTGATCGCCGAAGCCGCGGGCGCGACCGCCGACGCCGCCGCGCTGCGCCGGCGCGCGCGCAACTGGCGCAACGTGATCGACCCGTCGATCGGCTTCGCGCGCCCGCGCTTCGCCGACGGCAGCTGGTGGAAGGACTATGATCCGATCCAGCTCGGCCATGATCCGGAAAAGCAGCGCGATTATACCGAGGCCAATGGCTGGCAGGCGACCTTCCTCAACCAGCACGACAGCTACGGCATGATCGAGCATTTCGGCGGCGACGCCCAGTTCGTCGCCAAGCTCGACGCCTTGTTCAGCGCGCCCTCGACGCTGCCCAAGAACGCGCCGCCCGACATCTCCGGGTTGGTCGGCCAGTACGCGCACGGCAACGAGCCCGACCAGCACGTCGCCTACCTCTACGCCTTCGCGGGTGCGCCGTGGAAGACGCAGGCGATGGTGCGGCGGCTGTGCGACGAGATGTACAAGGCCGACCCCGACGGCGTGATCGGCAACGACGATTGCGGCCAGACCAGCGCCTGGTTCGTGCTGAGCTCGCTCGGCTTCTATCCCGTCGATCCGGTCAGCGCGGTATACGTGTTCGGCTCGCCGCTGTTCGACGCCGCCGAGCTGGACCTCGGCGGTGGTCGCCGGCTGCGCGTGCGCGCGATCGGCAACGCGCCCGACCGCCCCTATGTCCAGTCGGTGCGCTGGAACGGGAAGCCGTGGACGCGCAACTGGATCGCGCACCGCGACCTGGTGAAGGGCGGGACGCTCGAGTTCACCATGGGCGCGTCGCCGTCGCGCTTCGGGACCGCACCGGCCGACCGGCCGCCGTCGTTCGGGCGCATGGCGCAGGGGTGAGAGTCAGGCCCTCTCGCTGATGGCGTTCCCCGCGCAGGCCGGGGCCCAGGTGCGAAGGTCGCCGTGGGAGTCACGGCCGTCGCGCAACGGGCCCCGGCCTGCGCCGGGGAACAGGTTGGTGGCGGTCGACCCATCCCGATCATGGCCGTGCCGTGCTCCTGCGCACGCAGGAGCCCGGAGCGGCCGGTGTTACCCTTAATAGCCCTGGGTTCCTGCGTGCGCAGGAACACGGGAGTGCCCCCCAGCGCATCGCCTCGGCGGACGCCGGGGCTCAGGTGGGAAGGCCCTTGTGAGCGCCACGTGCGTCCCGCAACTGGACCCCGGCGTGCGCCGGGGTGGCGGCGGGAAGGGGCGGCGTTCTGACTGCTACCGCCGCTAACCTCCCCGAGACGACCGGGGCGTCTCCCCGTACCTACCGCGGCATCGGCGTGAGCGTCGGTGGCGCGTCCGCCGGCGCGCTGCCCCACGCCTTGTTGGGCGTCGGCCCCATCACCAGCTCCAATCGCGCGCCGTCCTTGACGTCGTCGTGGCGGAACCACGCCTTGGTCCAGGGCCGCCCGTTGAGCGTCGCCGATTGGATGTACGGATTCGCCGCGCCGTTACCCCTGGCGACGATCTCCAGCAATTTGCCGTTCCCGAGCGTCACCGCGGCGCGATCGAACAGCGGGCTCGCCAGCATGTACACGTCGCTGGACGGGTCGACCGGGTAGAAGCCCAGCGCCGCCAGCGCGTACCACGACGAGGTCGCACCCTGGTCGTCCATGCCGGGATAGCCGAAGCCCGAGGCGTCGCTGCCGTACAGCGTGTCGAGGATGCGGCGGGTCAGCGCCTGCGTCTTCCACGGCTGCCCGCCCCAGGCGTAGAGGAAGGGCGCGTGCTGGTCGGGCTGGTTGCCCTGGACATACTGGCCGACCATGCCGGTGCAGTCGCGGCAGATCCCCTTGGGCGTGTAGGGCGTGGCGAAGAAGCGATCGAGCTTGGCGTTGAACGCCGCGCGACCGCCGAGCGCACTGGCGAGTCCGCCGACGTCGTGCGGCACCAGCCACAAGGTCGACCAGCCCGACGCCTCCTTCATCATGAAGTTGTAATAGGGCTCCTGCGGGTCGAACGGCGCGATCCATGTGCCGTCGTCGGTACGGCCGCGGATGAAGCCGGTGCGTTTGTCGAACACGTTGCGCCAGTTGGCGGCGCGGCGGCGGAACAGCGCGGCGTCGTCGCGGCGACCGAGCCGCTCGGCCAGCTCGGCCATGGCATGGTCGTCCCAGGCATATTCGAGCGTGGTCGCCGCACCCGCCTTGCCGCCCGCATAGGGCGGGCTGGGGTTGCCCGCGGGCACCTCGTCCGAAATCCAGCCGCGGCGCATATATTCGGCGAGATAGCCGCGCGGCCCGGCCGGGTCGGTCGCGTTCTTCCGCATGTAGTCGTAGGCAGCGGCATAGTCGAACGGGATGCCGCGCCGCATCGCGCCGAGATACAGGAACACCGCATTGTCGCCATGGAACGAGGTGTTCATGAAACCGCGCTCGCGCGCCATGTCGAGTTCGGACGCCATGATGTCCTGCACGACCTGGGGTTCGAGCAGCTCGAGCAGCACGATCTGGTTGCGCCCCGTATCCCAGAACGGCACCGGGCCGTAGCGGTCGTGCGTCGCGGTCTGCACCTTGCCGTTGCTGTCGGCGAAGCGCTCGCCCTTGCGCGCGATCAGCCGGGGGCTGGCGAAGGACTGGAACAAGGTGGAGTAGAACAGCCGCCGCTGCTTCTCGCTGCCGCCGCTCACCTGCACTCGGTCGAGCAGCCCCGACCAGGCCGCGCGTGCCGCCCCGCGGATGCCGTCGAAGTCCCAGCCCGGGCTCTCGGCGCGCAGCCGCGCCTCGGCGTCGGCGTAGCTGGCGCCATGTGCGATTTTGACGAGTACCTGCTCGCCCGCGCGGGTGGTGAAGTCGGTGTAGGCGCCGGCAAACCCGCCCTCGATCGCGCGCGCATCGGGCATCACGTCCGCGCCGCCGATGCCATAGCCCTGACCACCGCCAGCGGACTTGCGGAACGTGCCGAAGCGCTTGAAGGGCTTGGAGAAGACCGCGACGAAATAGCGGCCATCACGCGCATCGTGATCATCGTTGGCGGTCGCGGCACCGCGTACGGTGCGGTCGTTGACCACCTCGACCGCGCCGCCGCGGCGGTTGAGGTTGAGGATCAGATGCGCCCGCTCGGTCGCGGGGAAGGTGAAGCGCATCAGCCCGGTGGCGCGGGTTGCGGTCAGCTCGGCCTTGACGCCGATGCTGGTGAGGTCGGCGGCGTAATAGCCCGGCGACGCCAGCTCCTTGGCCTTGTCGTAATAAGCCTCGGTCGAGGCCGGCGGCACGGTCCAGTCGCCGACCACGGGCATGACGAAGGGCTGCGCGCGCCCGCCATAGGTCGGCCCACCGCCCGCGGTGAAGCCGATCATCGTCGGGTTGCTGTAATAATAGGGCGTCGCGACGCCGCTGGGGTAGGAGAGCGGCACGTTGACGTTGACGGGCGCCGCCTCGACCGCGCTGTGCGGCAGCCGCGCGCCGGGCGAGGTGATGCCCGAATAGGTCGGCTCGCCCGGTGGCGGGGCGTTGCCGATCAGCTCGGGGCGGTCGAGCGGCGCGGTGCCGACGCGCGGGTCGGCGAGGTCGACGCCGGACGGACCCGCCTGCTGGCCGTAGCCGCCGCTCGCCGTCAGCGCCGCGAGCGCCACCGCGCCCGCCCATGTCGTCGCTCGCCGCATCGTCACTCTCCCGCCCGCGCCGGGTGATCCGCTGCCACCCGGCTACGCTTCTGATTAGACGGATAAATCAATTTGCTTGTCAATGGTGTGTTCGTCTCCGTGCACCCGAACGCCGCCGCCGGCCGTTGCACGCGCGCGAAGGAGTGAGTGATGGTGGACGAGCGCGGACGCGCGGTACCGAGCGGGCGATGGTCGCGGCTGGGCGGTTTCGGCAAGCTCGCCGGCGGCGTCGCGGGCGGAATGATTGCGGAGGGAGCGCGGCGGCTCGCCACCGGTGAGCGGCCGCGCATGAACGAACTGCTGCTCACCCCCGCCAACGCCACGCGCGTCGCCGACCAGCTCTCGCAGCTGCGCGGCGCGGCGATGAAGCTGGGGCAGATGATCTCGATGGACGCGGGCGACGTGCTGCCGCCCGAGCTCACCGCGATCCTGGCGCGGCTGCGCGAGAGTGCGCACCATATGCCCCCCGCGCAGCTCGACCGCGTGCTCGCGCAGCAATGGGGCGAGGGCTGGCGCAAGCGCTTCCGCCACTTCCAGGCGCACCCGATCGCCGCGGCCTCGATCGGCCAGGTCCATCGTGCCGAGCTGCGCGACGGGCGCGTGCTCGCGATCAAGGTGCAATATCCCGGCGTGGCGGAAAGCATCGATGCCGACGTCGACAATGTCGCCACGCTGCTGCGCGTCACCGGTCTGCTGCCACGCGAGCTCGACTTGCGCCCGCTGCTGGAAGAGGCCAAGCGCCAGCTCCAGGAGGAGGCCGATTACGCGCGCGAGCTGGCGATGCTGGAGCGCTATCGCGACCTGCTGGGCGACGACCCCGCTTATGTCGTGCCTGCGGCCGAGCCGGCGTTGAGTACCGATCGCGTGCTGGCGATGGACTTCGTCGCGGGCGCGCCCGTCGAGACGCTCGCCGAGGCGCCGCAGGAGACGCGCGACACCGCCGGCGCGGCGCTGGTGCGGCTGGTGCTGCGCGAGCTGTTCGACTGGGGCGTGATGCAGACCGACCCGAACTTCGCCAACTACCGCTGGCAGGCGGAGACCGGGCGGCTGGTGTTGCTCGACTTCGGCGCGGCGCGGCCGGTGCACGCGGAAACGCGCGCGGGTTATCACCGGCTGTTGATGGCGGGGCTCGACGGCGACCGCGTGCGCGTGCGCGACGCGGCGCTGGCGGCGGGCTTCCTCGGTCACGCGGCGGTGGAGCGCCACGGTGCGGCGGTCGACCGGATGATCGACGTGATCCTGACGGAGCTCGGCCGGCCCGGCCTGTTCGACTTCGGTGACCGCAGCTTCGTCGGCGTGATCCGCGAGGAGGCCACCGCGGTGGCGCGCGACCGCTCGACCTGGCACCTGCCGCCGGTCGACACCTTGTTCGTCCAGCGCAAGGTGAGCGGCACCGCGTTGCTCTGCGCGCGGCTCGGCGCGCGGGTCGAGGTGCGCGCGATGGTGGAGCGCTATCGCGGGCTGGACGCGGCGGCGTCGGGGTAGGGGCGGCAGCGAGAGAAAAGGGGTTTCAACCTCACCTCGTTCTCACTCCGCCGCACCATGCTCCGTCATCCTGAACGCGTTTCAGGATCCACGGTGCCGCGCACCCGACGGTCGGGGGGACGCGAGGACGGATGGATCCTGAAACGCGTTCAGGATGACGGCGGGGGGCAGGGCGCGAGCCGCTCCGCAGAAGAAGGTTTCATCGCGTCATCACCCTCACAGGTTCGCCTGCTCCTCCTCGGGCAGCTCGGCGTCGGGCGGGTAATAGAGCGAAGCGCACTCCTCACGCAGGCAGCCGCCCTCGATCACGATGTCGTCGCGGTAGGCGTCGGTGATGAACGACAAAGTGTCGACGTGCTGCGCCTCCCAGTACATCGCATGGACGTCTTCGCGGCCGGCGCCGTAGACCACGCGCCCGACCTTCGACCAGATCGACGCCATGGTGCACATGCCGCACGGCTGCAGCGTCGAATAGAGCGTGGCGCCGCGCAGCTCGAGCTCGCCGCTGTTCTCGCAGGCGCGACGGATCGCCATCATCTCGGCGTGCGCGGTGGCGTCGGGTAGCTCGTGGGTCTGGTTGCGCTCGGCCGCGAGCACCTTGCCGTCGAGCACGATGACCGACCCGAGCGGCGACGTCGACGGATCAGACCCCTTCGAGCGCGCCACCGCGATCGCCTCGCGCATCCAACGTTCGTCTTCCTTGGTCATGCTCACCTCCGCCACCTCAACGCTGCGGCGCCGCGGTCGGTCCCGAACCCCGCCGGCGGACCCGCGAAAAACAACGACTTAGCGGCGAACGACGGGCGGGACATTTCTGATCGGACAGAAGCGAAGTGACGTCCGCGGTTCGTCGCAGCCGGGGCACGGAAGCCGGTGAAGGGTGGTCGATGCGGCGCGAGCGGAGCGGGCGCAGGGGGTGCGAGGCTTTCTCGCAGTCGCAGCAACTCCTACGCGAGCGCGGGGGTTCGAGGAGGAAAATAATGTTCGAGATCGATCAGCCGCGTCAGACGAGCCGACGCGATGCGCTGCGGCTGGGGGCGGGCGCGGCCGCGACCGCGCTGGCGGCGTGCCGCGGCCAGGCCGTCGAGGTGACCGGCCTGCGCCAGGACGGCATCCCGACGCGTCAGCTCGGGGCTATTACGGGCAACGACCCCGCCGCGATGCGGCAATGGGCGCAGTGGCTCGGCCGGCCGCAGGACCACGACCTGCTCTACTTCAACCAGGACAGCTGGGAGCAGCTGGACCAGTCGATCGACTATATCGCCGGCGTCGGTCGCGAGGTGCTGGCGCAGGGCCGGCGGGTGCAATGGTCGGTGCCGGTCGGCGGCCCGGGCGGCTATGACAGCGTCACCGCGGGCCAGCGCGACGACCTCTACCGGCGCGTCGCCGGCGCGATCCTGGCCGCTTATCCGAAGGGGAACGGCCGCATCTACGTGCGCCTGCCGTGGGAGTTCAACCTGCCGTCGCAGTCGCTCGCCGCGCGCGACGCGGGTGGGCGCTGGGCGGCGCGGCTCTATGTCGCGGCGTGGCGTCGCATCGCCGGCGTCTTCCGCCAGGTCTCGCACCGCTTCTACTTCGACTGGTGCCCCAATATCGGGGAGGGCGGGATCAACCCGGAGCAATGCTATCCCGGTGACGACGTGGTCGACGTCGTCAGCCTCGATCTCTATTACCAGGGCCGCTACGACGACCAGAACATGCGCGATGGCGGTCGCTCGATCTTCGGCTACCGCCTGTCGCAACCGTTCGGCCTCGCCTGGCTGTCGAGCTTCGGCGCGCGCCACGGCAAGCTGATCGGCCTGTCGGAATGGGGCGTCGACGACGACCGTGCCGTTGTGTTCGCGCAGCTGCTCGCCGCCTGGATCGGCGCACAGGGGTCGCGCCTCTCGCACCACAATTACTGGAACCGCTCCGACGGCGGCATCAACGCCAAGCTCACCGACGGTCACCTGCCGAGAGTGGCGCGTGCGTATCGCGCCGCCTTCGGGCGCTGACCGGGTGCGGGGCTGTCCTACGTAGGGGCGGATTTGCTAGAAAGAGGTGATGTCCGGTGACACCCCTCGCTTCCGAGGGGGCAGGCGTGGGGCGCTTCCGCGAGCGCTACGCTGTTGGATATGCCCCGCCTCAACCTTTCCCCTGCAGGGGAGAGGTCGGGATCATCGCGCCTTCCGCATCTCGGCGCTGCGCTCGATCTTTCTCATCGCCGCTGGTCTGAACGGCCGGCGGGGCCGGTTATAGCTCTCCGCCGGATGTCCAACATGACTCAACATTCGCGCCAGCCGCGGCCGGGCGAGAAACCGCATTCGGAAATCGAAATGTGTCGTTTCTTAGTTGCTTACATCGAATACGTGAGATGCAAGGCGACATATCGCGAATGTTGAGTCCCACGCGCGAAACGCTCCGGCGACTCAACATTCGCAACATTCGCGCCGCGACAAGGGCTCAGACCCAGCCCTCCAGCACCTGGTCGGGCGGCCGGTGCCCATCGGCCCAGCTGCGGATATTGGCGATGACGCGCTCGCCCGAGGCGACGCGACCCTCGTACGTCGCCGAGCCCATGTGCGGAGTCATGACGACGTTGGGCAGCGCGAGCAGCCGCGGGTCGATCTCGGGCTCGTGGCGCCAGACGTCGAGCCCGGCGCCCGCGAGCTGTCCCGCCTCGAGCGCGTCGACCAAAGCGCCCTCGTCGAGGATGCCGCCGCGACTGGCGTTGATGACGAAGACGTGCCGGCGCAGCAGCGCGAGCCGGCGGCGGTCGATCAGATCGCGGCTGTCGGCATTGAGCGGGGTATGGATCGTCAGCACGTCGATCGCGCCGAGCAGGTTGTCGAGCTCGTCATACCAGGTCGCGCCGAGCTCGCGCTCGACCGTCGCGGGCAGCCGGTGGCGATTGTGATAGTGGATCGACAGCCCGAAGGCGCGCGCGCGCCGCGCCACTGCCTGGCCGATCCGCCCCATGCCGACGATGCCCAGCGCTTTGCCGCCGATCCGATAGCCCAGCATTCCGCCCGGGCTCCAGCCGGTCCACTGGCCCGAACGGACCAATTTTTCGCCCTCGGCGAGCCGGCGCGGCACCGAGACGATCAGCGCCATCACCAGGTCGGCGGTGTCCTCGGTGAGCACGCCGGGCGTGTTGGTGACGATGATGCCGCGCGCCCGCGCCGCGCGCAGATCGATATGGTTCACGCCCGCGCCGAAATTGGCGATGAGACGGAGCCGCTCGCCCGCGCCGGCGATCAGCGCCGCGTCGATCGTGTCGGTGACGGCGGGGACGAGCACGTCGCTGTCCGCCATCGCCGCAGCGAGCGCGTTGCGCGAGAGCGGGCGGTCGCCGCGGTTGTTGCTGGTGTCGAACAATTGCTCGAGCCGCTGCATGACGACGTCGGGCAGCTCCCGCGTGACGGTCACCTTGGGATGGGTGCAGCGTCGCGGGTCGGCCATGCGCCCGGATTGGCGCAGCCCCGCGCGGGCGTCAACGGTAAGCGGTTGCTGGCGCGCCGCGCGCCTCTTACAGACTCGCGCGTGGACAGCGGGATCTCAGCGAGACGGAGCGCCGCTACGACGGCGGTGATGGCGTTGGCGATGGCGTGCGGGGCGGCGGCGGACGCCGCGCCCGACCTGCGCGAGCCGCCTTATTACGCCTCGCTCAGCCCGTCGCGCGCGCGGATGCGGACCGGCCCGGGGCGTACCTTTCCGTCGAGCTGGGTCTATGTGCGCGCCGATCTGCCGGTGCGCGTCGTCGCGGTGTTCAAGGAGTGGCGCAAGGTCGAGGACCCGGGCGGTACGCAGGGCTGGATGCTCGGCACGCTGGTGAGCCATACCCGCACGGCGATCGTCGCCGGCGGCGAGCCCGCCGAGCTGCGCGACCGCCCCGGCGGCCCGCACGTGTTGTGGCGCGCGCAGCCGGGCGTGGTCGGGCGGTTGAGCCAGTGCGGCAACGGCTGGTGCCGCTTCGACGTCCATGGCCAGGCGGGCTTCATCCAGACCGAGCGGCTGTGGGGCATCGCGCCGGGCGAGGTGTTGCCATGAGCTTCGTGCTGGAGGGTTTCGACACCGACGCCTTCGTCGACTCGACGCTCGCAGAGGACCTGGGCGGGGTAGGCGACATCACGTCCGCGGCCGTGATCCCGGCGACGGCGCGGTTCGCGGCGGCGATGGACAGCCGCGACGCGATCATCGTCTGCGGGGTGGAGCTGGCCGCCGCCTTCTTCCGCCGGCTCGATGCCGACGCGACGATCGAGCCGCTGGTGCGCGACGGTGACCGCGTGTCACCCGGTGCCAAGCTGCTGCGGGTCACCGGGGCAGCGCGCGCGGTGCTGACCGCGGAGCGTTCGGCGCTCAACACGATCCAGCATCTGTCGGGGATCGCGACGCTGACCGACGCCTATGTCGCGGCGCTTGAGGGCACCGGGGCGACGCTGCTCGACACCCGCAAGACGCTGCCGGGGCTGCGAAGGCTCGAGAAATACGCCACCCGCACCGGCGGCGCACGCAACCACCGCATGGGGCTGTGGGACGCGGCGATGATCAAGGATAATCATGTCGCGGTCGCGGGTGGGGTCGGCCCCGCTGCCGCGCTCGCCCGCGCCGCCGGGATCGCCGACATCATCGTGGAGGTCGACCGGCTCGACCAGATCGCGCCCGCGCTCGACGCGGGGGCGACCCACCTGCTGCTCGACAACATGCCGCCCGCGATGCTGCGCGAGGCGGTCACGCTGGTCAGCGGGCGCGTGCCGACCGAGGCGTCGGGCGGGGTCTCGCTCGAGACGATCGGCGCCATCGGAGCGAGCGGAGTGACCTATGTCAGCGTCGGTCGCATCACCCAGTCCGCGCCTGCGGCGGACATCGGGCTCGACGTCGCCGCGGCGTGAGGCTGGCGGCTTGCGTCGGCGGATGTGGCGGCGCAGAGCGCGCGCGCAACCATGAGAGGTTATCGTGACGCGTCCGCCCCCGATCGTCCGTTTCGAGCGCCTGTACCTGACCTCGTTCGCGCTGGGGCTGCTCATCTGGGCGCTGACCTGGGAGCAGCTGTCGACGCGGCTCGCCGCCGACCCGCGCACCGCCGCGTTCGGCTGGATGCTCGCCGCGGCGCTGGCTCTCAACGTCGCATTCGCGCTGTTCCAATGGTATGCGGTGGCGCGCCGCGGGGTCGCCTGGGTGCGCTGGATGGTGGTGCTGCTGACGACGCTGCATATGCTGGCGCTGCTGTTCAGCCTCTTCGGCGCGCCGCTCGCCCTGCCGACGCTGCTCGGGGTGTTGCGCGTCGCGCTCGAGGTGACCGCGGTCGCGCAGCTGTTCGCGCCCACGGTGCGCGACTGGTTCGGCTTGGACGAGGCCGATGATGACGGGTTGGACGGCGATCGGGAGGAGCTGGCATGAGGCGCTTGGTGGCCGTGGCGGCGTTGGTGGCGCTGCCCGGGAGCGCGGGGGCGCAGGCGCTCTCCTGCGCGCTGCCCGACACAATCGCGACGCCGCGCCCCGATCTGCCGAGCGCGCGCCAGCCGGCGCGGCGGGTGCCGATCGGCGGCTACACGCTGGCGGTGACGTGGAGCCCGCAATATTGCCGCGACCACGGCGACAACCGCGACGCACGCTTCCAATGCAGCTCGGCCAACCGCTTCGGCTTCGTGCTCCACGGCCTGTGGCCCGACGGCGAGGGAAAGGAGTGGCCGCAATATTGCCGCGCCACCCCGATCCTGCCCGCGGCGGTGCTGCGCCGGCATCTCTGCGCCACTCCCTCGGCGCAGCTGCTCCAGCATGAATGGGCCAAGCACGGCACCTGCATCGCGGACTACTCCCCCGAGCGCTATTTCACGCAGTCGAACGCGATGTACGGTCGGCTGCGCTTCCCCGACATGGCGACGCTGTCACGTCGACCGCTGACCGCGGGCGCGATGGCCGCGGCAGTGGCGCGCGTGAACCAGGGAATGCGCGCCGACATGATGCGCGTGACCGCCACGCGCGAGGGCTGGCTCGACGAACTCTGGCTCTGTGTCGATAAGGCCTTCCGCTACACACGGTGCCCGGCGCACCAGGGCGGGCTGAGGCCGGGCGCGCCGCTGCGGATCTGGCGCGGCTGAGCCGCGCTCAGCGCTGGCGCGCCAGCTCGCGCGTGGCGGCGTCGATCCCGTCGAGCGTCAGCGGGAACATGCGCCCGTTCAGCAGGTCGCGGACCAGCGCGGTGGAGGCGGAATAGCCCCAGTGCGCTGCCGGCGCCGGATTGAGCCAGGCCGCGGCGGGATAAGCTTCGGTCAACCGCCGCAGCCAGGCCGCGCCGGGCTCGTCATTATGGTGCTCGACCGAGCCGCCGGGATGCGTGATTTCGTACGGGCTCATCGCCGCGTCGCCGACGAACAGCAGCTTATAGTCGCGGCCATAGGTGTGGAGCAGCTCGAGCGTCGACGTGCGCGCCTCGAAGCGGCGGCGATTGTCCTTCCACACGCCCTCGTAGACGCAATTGTGGAAGTAGAAGAACTCGAGGTCGCGGAACTCGCTGGTGGCGGCGGAGAACAGCTCCTCGCACGCGGTGACGAACGGGTCCATCGACCCGCCGACGTCGAGGAAGAGCAGCAGCTTGATCGCGTTGCGTCGCGCCGGACGCAGGCGCACGTCGAGCCAGCCCTGGCGCGCGGTGCCGTCCACCGTCGCGTCCATGTCGAGCTCAACCGCCGCGCCTTGCCGTGCGAAGCGGCGGAGCCGGCGCAAGGCCAGTTTGATGTTGCGCGTGCCGAGCGCGCGGGAGGAGTCGAGGTCGCGGAAGGCGCGCTGCTCCCACACCTTGATCGCGCGGCCGTGGGTGGACTCGCCGCCGATCCGAACGCCTTCGGGGTTATAGCCCGCGTTGCCGAACGGGCTGGTGCCGCCGGTGCCGATCCACTTGCTGCCGCCCTGGTGGCGCGCGTGCTGCTCGGCGAGCCGCTCGCGCAATGCCCGCATGATCTCGTCCCATGAACCGAGCGACTCGATCGCCGCACGCTGCTCCGGGGTGAGATGGCGCTGCGCCAGCGCGCGGAGCCACTCTTCCGGCAGCTCGGCGGGGGCGACGCCCTCGGCCGGCAGCGCGCCGCGGAACACCGCGGCGAAGACCTGATCGAAGCGGTCGAGCAGCGCCTCGTCCTTCACGTAGATCGCGCGGCTGAGATAGTAGAATTGCTCGGGCGAGCGGTCGATCACCGCGGCGTCGAGCGCCTCGAGCAGCAGCAGATGCTCCTTGAGGCTCGCCGGGATCCCCGCGGCGCGAAGCGAATCGAGGAAGGCGAGGAACATCGCACTCGGCTCAGGGCCGCGGCGCGTGCCGCCGCGCCATGAAGGCGAGCCGCTCAAACAGCATCACGTCCTGCTCGTTCTTGAGCAGCGCGCCGTGGAGCGGCGGGATTGCCTTGGCCGGGTCGCGCTGTTGCAGCACCTCGAGCGGCAGGTCCTCGTGCAGCAGCAGCCGAAGCCAGTCGAGCAGCTCGCTGGTGGAGGGCTTTTTCTTGATCCCGGGCACCTCGCGCACCTCGTAGAAGAGGTCGAGCGCGCGGCTGACCAGCGTCGTCTGGATGCCGGGGAAATGCACGTCGACGATCGCCTGCATCGTTGCCCGGTCGGGAAACCGGATGTAATGAAAGAAGCAGCGGCGCAGGAAGGCGTCGGGCAGCTCCTTCTCGTTGTTCGAGGTGATCACCACGATCGGGCGCTGCGTGGCGCGCACGGTCCGGCCGGTCTCGTAGACGTGGAACTCCATGCGATCGAGCTCCTGCAACAGGTCGTTGGGGAAGTCGATGTCGGCCTTGTCGATCTCGTCGATCAGCAGCACCGCGGGCGTGTCGCGCTCGAACGCCTCCCATAGCTTGCCGCGGCGGATATAGTTGGCGATGTCGTTGACGCGTGGGTCGCCGAGCTGGCCGTCGCGCAGTCGCGCCACCGCGTCATAATCGTAGAGGCCCTGCTGTGCCTTGGTGGTGGACTTCACCGTCCACTCGATCAGCGGATAGCCGGTCGCGCGCGCGATCTCGTGCGCCAGGACGGTCTTGCCGGTGCCGGGCTCGCCTTTGACGAGCAGCGGGCGCCGCAGCCGCACCGCGGCGTTGACCGCGACCTTGAGATCATCGGTGGCAACATAGTCGCCGGTGCCCTCGAACCGCTCCATATGCGTCGTCATGCGGCGCGGCGCAGCGGCTGACAAGCCGGCTCAGCCGCCCCGCGCCGCGGCGCGTGACTCAAGCAACTGCCACAGGCCGCGATGCTGGGTCAGCAACTGGTCGGCCCCGAAGGTGAGCGCGCGCATCCGCGCTGGTGCCAGCGCGAGGCCGCGCAGCATATCAACCGCCTCGTCGCGCGCGGTGGCGAAGCTGGCGGCGGCTTCCTCACCCAGCCGCGCCGCGCAACGCTCGAGCAGGCCGCGGATCGCCACCCAGTCGAGTACGAAGGCGGCGGCGGCGCCGGTGGCACAGCCGAGCCGGTCCGAGCGCGCCAGCAGCGCCAGCGTGTCGCGCTGCTGGAGGATCGCGGCGGCGGCACTCGCCTGGCCCGGCGTCGAGGGCAGAGGTCCGGCCGCGGCGGCGAGGCGTACCAGCAGCACGCGCTCCGCCGCCATCGCGCTCGCGGCGCGTGCCAGCCACGCCGGCGCGAGCGTGTCGACGCCGTGCGTGGTGGCGTGATCGACCATGCCGGGGAAGGTGCCATGGACGACGCACAAAGCATGAATCGCGTCGGCGAGATCGCGCAATGGCGCGCCCGGTTCGGCGAGCGCCCGGGAGTGGCGCGACGCGGCGGTGCCGTCGCGCGCGACCATCGCGAGGATCAGGTCGGCGGGACCGTCCTCGGGGCGCTGACTCGCGTCCGCCATGTTTCTTGCCTCCACGCTATCGCGGCGCGCCTCGGCCGCGCGCTGCGAGCTAGCTGATCGACGTAAAGGTGCGGTTTACGCGGGGCGACGAACCACCGCCGCGACCACTTCTTCGGCACGTCCATTGACCCGGGTCGGCCAGAAACTGAGCACGACGGGGAGCACTTCGCCATCGTTAGTCAACAGTGCCGCTGTCACGGCTTCGGCAGTCTCGCCCGCGCTGGCGCGTTCGAGCGATTCGCCGACCGCCGGCCGGTCGGACGGGGCGACCAGGGCAAGGAAGTGCGTGCCGGCTAGGGACGGAGGAGACATGTCCAGCAGCGCCGCCAAGGCAGGTTGGGGCGCGACGAGATGGCCGCGTAGGCTGACCCGCGCGAGCGCGGCAAGCCCGGTGGCTTCAAACGCCGCGACGATCGAGTCACGCGCGGCGGTGGCCGCCTGCGCCTCCATTGCCGCGGTCTCGTCCTCGATCCGCAGCAGGCACCCGTCGGGCAGCGGCTCCACCACCACCACCAACGCGCGGCTGGGTGAGCGATCCAGCACGACCATCACCCGCTCGCGCGCGGCACCATCGAGCACGCGTCGCACCGCTGCCGCCAGGGCGCCGCCATCACGCCGCGACAGGGCGACGATATCGGCGTGCGGCGCAACGCGCTCGCCGAAGCGCGCGCGTGCGGTAGTGTTGGCGCGCGCGATCAGACCCTCGCTGTCGAGTAGCAGCAACGGCAAATCGAGCGCGTCGAGGATCGGATCCAGGAGCGCAGCAGCGGGCCGGTCCGGCTTGCCGCCGGCACCGAGCGTTGCCGCGAGTTCTACGCCGACGAGGATCACGCGAGGCCGTCCGTGATGAAGCACATACACCGGCGCGCGGGCGGCACGTTCCTGCCACTCGCCGAAGTGGCGGACCAGCGCCGAAGCCGTGACTTCGAGGCGCGGCATGTCGCGGCCGGATGCCGGGTCAATCATGTGCAATTGATTGAGGTTATTCACGTACTTGTGAATTGATCGTCGTCAATGTAAGAAAAATCAGTCGCGACGATCATGCGACCGTCGCGGCTGGTAAAGATCAAGGAGCGACCCGCCCAAGCGGGTACGCGATCACTGATCGAGGAACGAACGCATCTTGCGGCTGCGGCTGGGGTGCTTGAGCTTGCGCAGCGCCTTAGCCTCGATCTGCCGGATACGCTCACGCGTTACCGAGAATTGCTGACCGACCTCCTCCAGCGTGTGGTCGGTGTTCATGCCGATGCCGAAGCGCATGCGCAGCACGCGTTCCTCACGCGGGGTGAGCGAGGCGAGCACGCGCGTCACCGTCTCCTTGAGGTTCGCCTGGATCGCGGCATCGACCGGGATCACCGCGTTCTTGTCCTCGATGAAGTCGCCGAGGTGCGAGTCCTCCTCGTCGCCGATCGGCGTCTCGAGGCTTATCGGCTCCTTGGCGATCTTCATCACCTTGCGCACCTTCTCGAGCGGCATGCTCAAGCGTTCCGCCATCTCCTCGGGCGTGGGCTCACGACCCTGCTCGTGGAGGAACTGGCGGCTGGTGCGGACCAATTTGTTGATCGTCTCGATCATATGGACCGGGATGCGGATCGTGCGCGCCTGGTCCGCGATCGAGCGCGTGATCGCTTGGCGGATCCACCAGGTCGCGTAGGTGCTGAACTTGTAGCCGCGGCGATACTCGAATTTATCGACCGCCTTCATCAGGCCGATATTGCCTTCCTGGATGAGATCCAGGAACTGCAAGCCGCGGTTGGTGTACTTCTTGGCGATCGAGATCACGAGGCGGAGATTGGCCTCGACCATCTCCTTCTTGGCGATCCGCGCCTCGCGCTCGCCCTTCTGCACCATGTTGACGATGCGCCGGAACTCGGCGAGCGCCATGCCGGTCTGCTGGCTGATCTCACTGATCTCGGTGCGGATGCGGTCGATCGCAGGCGCCTCGTTGGTGGCGAAGGCGGCCCATTTCTTGTCGCGCCCGCGCACCGCCTCAAGGAAGCCCTCGTCGAGCTCATGGCCCATATATTGGTCGAGGAAGTCCTTGCGGTTCACCTTGTGCCGCTCGGCCAGCCGCAGCATCTGCCCGCCCAGCGCGGTGAGGCGCCGGTTGTAGCTGTAGAGCTGATCGACCAGATACTCGATCTTGCTCTGGTGGAACTGCACGCTCTCCACCTCGGCGGTGAGCTCCTCGCGCAACTTCTGGTACTTGCGCTCCTGCGCGTCGGAGAGATCCGCGCCCGACGCCATCGCGTCGAGCCGGCTCTCCTGCATCTTCGAGAAGTTGCGGTAGATCGCGGTGATGTTGGCGAACTTCTCGAGCGCGAGCGGCTTGAGCGTCTCCTCCATCTGGGCGAGGCTGAGGGTGTTGTCCTCTTCCTCGTCGTCGGACGGCCGCGGCGTGCGGCGCTCGGTCATGTCGTCTTCGTCGTCGGCAGGGGCTTCCTCGGGCTCCTCCTCCTCCTTGAACGACGGGCCGGTGCTCGACTCGCTGATCTCGCCGCTGTCGTCCTCGGCGCCCTCGACCTGCTCGGCCGACGGGCCCTTGGACAGCATCGCGTCGAGATCGACGATCTCGCGCAGCTGCATTGTGCCTTCGTTGAGGGCGGTCGACCAGTCGATGATGGCGTTGAACGTGATCGGGCTCTCGCACAGCCCGAGGATCATCGTGTCGCGCCCGGCCTCGATGCGCTTGGCGATCGCGATCTCGCCCTCGCGGCTGAGCAGCTCCACCGCGCCCATCTCGCGCAGGTACATGCGCACCGGGTCATCGGTGCGGTCGATGATCTCTTTCTTCTTGGCCTCGGGGGCAGGCGCGGTGCCGTCTGAATCGCTGTCACCGTCGACCGGCTCGGCCTCGTCGTCGTCGGCGCGCTCCTCGGGCTCGCCGTCCTCGCCGGCTTCCTCGTTCTCGACGATGTTGACGCCCATCTCGTTGAGCGCGGACATGACATCCTCGAGCTGGTCCGAGGACATCTGATCTTGCGGCAGCGCCTCGTTGAGCTGGTCGTAGGTGATGTAGCCGCGCTTCTTGGCGCGCGCGATCAGCTTCTTGACGCTCGCGTCGTTGAGATCGATCAGCGGAGCATCGGCCACTTCCGCGCCCTCGTCACCACCGCCACCGTTCATCTTCGCCATCAATCGTCCTCAAGTCCAAGCGCGCGAGCGTCTTCGTTTGCCTGCACCAGATTTGCAAGCCGCTCATCCAGCGCACGTTGTTCGTTCACCAATGCCACTTGTCGTTCGAACGCCTCGGCGGTGAAGCGCGCCTTCATCGCGGAAGTTGCTTCCGCCAGCGCCGCATCGACCTCCGGCCGGGCGACCAGGATCGCAATCGCCTCATCGAGGTCATCGCGCGCCTGCTTCTCGTCGCCGCCAGCTCGCGTGAACGAATAGGGCATCGTATCGGCTCTCAAGAGGTCATGCGCGACCGTATCGAAACCGGATCGCGCCAATATGGTGACCAAGCGCCCGCTATCAAGCGGATCGCCGCGACGATCCTCCAGCGCGACATCGACCACCGCCTCGAACAGCCGCCCGAGCGCGCCCTCGGCGAGGCGGAGGCCGCCGAGCACTTCCATGTGACGCGCGATCTCGGCGGGGTGGCGGATCAGACCTGCGAGCACCGCCTTGGCGAGCACGCGATCGATCCCGCCGGCGGCGCCGACGCGTTTGGCGTCCTCGGTGACGGGCGGGGGCGGGGGTGTCCACTTCTGTCCGGGGCGGCGCTGCGCCATTGGATAGAAGGGCGTGCGCTGCTGGAACGGCTGGCGGTTGCGCGCGAACTGCTCGTCGAAGCGGTGGCGAAACTCGGCCTGGTATTCGGCGCGGACGCTCGGGTCGGTGATCGACTGGACAAGCTCTCCGAGGCGGCGCTTGAAGCCGGCGCGCTGCTCGGGCGTGGTCAGCGGCTCGGCGGCGAGCTCGTGCTGCCACAGCCGGTCGACCAGCGGCTGCGCCGAGCGCACCAGCGGCTCGAACGCGCCCGGACCCCGCGCGCGCATCAGATCATCAGGATCCTGCCCCTCGGGCAGCGTGACGAAGGCGAGGCTTCGCCCCGGCGCGAGCAAGGGTAGCGCCCGCTGGGCCGCGCGGATCGCGGCTTTCTGGCCGGCGGCGTCGCCGTCGAGGCAGACATAGGGCACGTCGACCACGCGCCACAACCGCTCGAGCTGCGCCTCGGTCAGCGCGGTGCCGAGCGGCGCTACCGCTTCGCCAATGCCGTGCTGCGCCAGCGCGACCGCGTCCATATAGCCTTCGACCACGAACAGCCGCTCAGCCTTACGTGCGGCCGCGGCGGCGCGGTCGAGATTGTAGAGCGTGCGGCCCTTGTCGAAGAGCGGGGTATCGGGCGAGTTGAGGTATTTCGGCTCGCCCTCGCCGATGATGCGCCCGCCGAACGCAATGACGCGTCCGCGCGGGTCGCGGATCGGGATCATCAGCCGGCCGCGGAACCGGTCATAGGGCTCCTTGCCCTCGACCTGGATCAGCAGCCCGGCCTCGATCAGCATGGCGTCGCCGAAATCCTTGAGCGCGGCGCGGAGCCGCGTGCGCGAGTCGGGCGCGTAGCCGAAGCCGAAGCTGCGCTGCGTCGTCGTGCTCACCCCGCGCTGGTCGAGCAGCGCGCGCGCCGCGGCACCCTCGCTGCCGCCGAGCTGCTGCGTGAAGAAGTCGGCGGCGGCCTGCATGACGTCGTGGAGCGACTTGGCACGCTCGGCACGCTCGGCCGACTGGCGGTCCTGCGCGGGCATCTCCATCCCCGCGGCGGCGGCGAGTTCCTTGATCGCGTCGATGAAGGGCAGGCCCTGGTGGTCGGTCAGCCAGCGGATCGCGTCGCCGTGCGCCGAACAGCCGAAGCAGTGATAGAAGCCCTTGTCGTCGTTGACGTAGAAGCTGGGAGTCTTCTCGTTGTGGAAGGGGCAGCAGCCCTTCGACTCACGCCCGGCGCGGGTGAGCTTGACCGTCTTGCCAACCAGCGCGGTGAGCGAGGTGCGAGCGCGCAGCTCGTCGAGGAAGGCGGGGGTGAGACTCACCGCTGCATTATACCCCCTTATGGCGCGGGATCGCGCGAGGGGCAATGTGTCGCGGTGGGACGGGGTGTTCTGGCTCACATTGGCCGTCGACCCGGCACCTCCGCTCCCGTCATCCCGGACGTGTTCCGGGATCCACCGGGCCGCGGATCCCGAAAGCTCTCCCCCGCGGAGCAATGGATCCCGGATCAAGTCCGGGTTGACGGAAGGCGCGCGCAGGGCAGGGCGAAGCGCTCGAACCGCTCTGCGCTTGCGCGCGCCCGTGCGACCCTCACTCCGCCCGCGATCTCACCCCGCCAGCGCCGCCTTCACCAGCGCGCTCGCCTTGCTCATGTCGAGCGTGGTGGCGTGGCGCGCCTTCAGCTCGGCCATCACCCGGCCCATATCCTTCATGCCGGCCGCCCCCAGCTCGGCCTTGATCGACTCGATTGCGGCGCGGGTCTCGTCCTCGCTCATCTGCTGCGGCAGGAAGCGCTCGATCACCGCCACCTCGGCCTGCTCCGCCGCGGCCAGCTCGGGGCGGCCGCCCTGCTCGTACATCGCGATCGACTCGCGGCGCTGCTTCACCATCTTCTGCAGCACCTCGACCACCACCGCGTCGTCGTCCGCCGGTGCCGCGCCGGTGCGCAGCTCGATGTCGCGATTCTTCACCGCCGCCTGGATCAGCCCGATGGTGGCGCGCGCCGCCTTGTCGCCCGCCTTCATCGCCGTGATCTGCGCGGCCTTGATGTCGTCCCGAATCATACCCGTGTCCTTAACCGATTGACGCGTCCGGCGCGCGTCTCTAGCGGGCGGGGCTTAGCGACATTGCCGACCCACACAAGGAGTGCCCGCCTGCCATGGCCGACGCCACGTTTCCGCACGCGCCCAGACCGGATGGAGCGACGGGCGTTCTCGTCCTCGCCAGCGGCGAGGTGGCGTGGGGTCGCGGTTTCGGCGCGACTGGCCAGGCGGTCGGCGAGGTGTGCTTCCACACCGCCATGACCGGTTACCAGGAGATCATGACCGACCCGAGCTTCGCGGGTCAGATCATCACCTTCACCTTCCCGCACATCGGCAATGTCGGCGCCAATCCCGACGACGTCGAAGCCGACAATCCGCACGCGCTCGGCATGATCGTACGCGAGGACCCGACCGCGCCGAGCAACTTCCGCGCGATGGAGCATCTCGCCGGCTGGATGGAGCGGCACGCGCGCATCGGGCTCGCGGGCGTGGACACGCGCGCGCTGACCCGGCGCATCCGCGGCGGCGGGGCGCCGACCGGCGTGGTGGCGCACGCGCCCGACGGGCAGTTCGACCTCGACCTGCTGCTCAAGCTGGCGCGCGGCTGGCCCGGGCTGGAGGGCATGGACCTCGCCAAGCATGTCACGCGCGAGACGCACGGCAGCTGGGAGGGCGGCATCTGGCGGCTCGGCTTCGGCTATGACGGTGCCGGAGAGGGCGCGCGGCCGCACGTGGTCGCGGTGGATTACGGTAGCAAATTCAACATCTTCCGCAACCTCGTTCAGGCCGGAGCGAAGGTGTCGGTGGTGCCCGCGACGGCGACTTTCGACGATGTCATGGCGCTCGCGCCTGACGGCATCTTCCTCTCCAATGGTCCCGGCGACCCTGCCGCAACGGGCGACTATGCGGTGCCGGTGATCCGCCAACTGCTCGACACCGGCAAGCCGATGTTCGGCATCTGCCTCGGCCACCAATTGCTCGCGCTGGCGGTGGGCGCGCGGACGACCAAGATGTTCCAGGGCCATCGCGGCGCCAATCACCCGGTCAAGCGGCTGAGCGACGGCGCGGTCGAGATCACCAGCATGAACCACGGGTTCGCGGTCGAGCGCGAGACGCTGCCCGCCAACGCGCGCGAGACCCACGTGTCGCTGTTCGACGGCAGCAACGCCGGGCTCGAGCTGACCGACCGTCCCGCGTTCAGCGTGCAATATCACCCAGAGGCGAGCCCGGGGCCGCAGGACAGCCTGTATCTGTTCGAGCGGTTCGTGGCGGCGCTGCGCGCGGCCTGACGCCGCACGGTGACGACATAGCGGGCGGACGGCGCGCCGTCTCCCGAGACAAGAAGCCTTGAAGGCAGGACCTGACGCATGCCCAAACGCACCGACATTTCCTCGATCCTCGTCATCGGCGCGGGGCCGATCATCATCGGCCAGGCGTGCGAGTTCGACTATTCCGGCACGCAGGCGATCAAGGCGCTCAAGGAAGAGGGCTATCGCATCGTCCTGGTCAATTCGAACCCGGCGACGATCATGACCGATCCCGAGCTGGCCGACGCCACCTACGTGGAGCCGATCACCCCCGAGGTGGTCGCGACGATCATCGCCAAGGAGCGGCCCGACGCGGTGCTGCCGACGATGGGGGGGCAGACCGCGCTCAACACCGCGCTGGCGCTGTTCCGCGACGGCACGCTGGAGAAATACGGCGTCCAGATGATCGGCGCCGACGCCGAGGCGATCGACAAGGCCGAGGACCGGCTCAAGTTCCGCGACGCGATGGACAAGATCGGGCTGGAGAGCGCGCGCAGCCATATCGCGCATACCGAGGCCGAGGCGCTCGCCGGGCTCGACAAGGTCGGGTTGCCCGCGATCATCCGCCCCAGCTTCACCCTCGGCGGGACGGGCGGCGGCGTCGCCTACAACCGCGAGGAGTTCCTCGAGATCGTCCGTAAGGGGCTCGACGCCTCACCCACCACCGAGGTGCTGATCGAGGAGTCGCTGCTCGGCTGGAAGGAATATGAGATGGAGGTGGTCCGCGATCGCGCGGACAATTGCATCATCATCTGCTCGATCGAGAACATCGATCCGATGGGGGTCCACACGGGTGATTCCATCACCGTCGCGCCGGCGCTGACGCTGACCGACAAGGAATATCAGATCATGCGCAACGCCAGCATCGCGGTGCTGCGCGAGATCGGCGTCGAGACCGGCGGGTCGAACGTCCAATTCGCGGTGAACCCGAAGGACGGACGCCTCATCGTCATCGAGATGAACCCGCGCGTGTCGCGCTCCTCGGCGCTGGCTAGCAAGGCGACCGGCTTCCCGATCGCCAAGGTCGCCGCCAAGCTGGCGGTCGGCTACACGCTCGACGAGATCGAGAACGACATCACCGGCGCCACCCCGGCCTCGTTCGAGCCGACGATCGATTACGTCGTCACCAAGATTCCGCGCTTCGCCTTCGAAAAGTTCAAGGGCGCGCAGGCGATCCTGGGCACTGCGATGAAGTCGGTCGGCGAGGTGATGGCGATCGGGCGCAACATCCACGAGTCGATGCAGAAGGCGCTGCGCGGGCTGGAGACGGGCCTGTCGGGCTTCAACGATGTCGAGCGGCTCGCCGGTGCGCCGCGCGCCGAGATCGAGGCCGCGCTCGCCGCCCCGACGCCGGACCGGCTGCTCGTCGCCGCGCAGGCGCTGCGCGAGGGCTTCACCGTCGCCGAGGTGCACGCCATTGCCAAGTACGACCCCTGGTTCCTCGAGCGGATTGCCGAGATCGTCGCCGCCGAGGGCGAGGTCATGACCAACGGGCTGCCGATCGACGCGCCGGGCATGCGCCGGCTCAAGGCGATGGGTTTCTCTGACAAGCGGCTCGCCTGGCTTGCGCTGCAATCGGCCAATCTCCGCGGCATGGAGCGCGGCATCGCGCGCGGCTCGGGGCTGATCCACGAGGCGGTCAAGGCGATGACCGGTGGGGTGACCGAGGAAGAGGTGCGCCAGCGCCGCGTCAAGCTCGGCGTCCGCCCGGTGTTCAAGCGGATCGATACATGCGCCGCCGAGTTCGAGGCGAAGACGCCGTACATGTACTCGACCTACGAGGCGCCGATGTTCGGCGAACCCGAGAACGAGGCGCAGCCGAGCGACCGGCGCAAGATCGTGATCCTCGGCGGCGGGCCGAACCGGATCGGGCAGGGGATCGAGTTCGACTATTGCTGCTGCCACGCCTGCTTCGCGCTGGCGGAGCAGGGCTATGAGACGATCATGGTCAACTGCAATCCGGAGACGGTGAGCACCGACTATGACACCTCCGACCGGCTCTATTTCGAGCCGCTCACCGCCGAGGACGTGCTCGAGATCCTCCACGTCGAGCAGCAGTCGGGCGAATTGGTCGGCGTGATCGTCCAGTTCGGCGGTCAGACCCCGCTTAACCTGGCGCGCGCGCTCGAGCAGGCGGGGATCCCGATCCTCGGCACCTCGCCCGACGCGATCGACCTCGCCGAGGACCGCGAACGCTTCGCCGCATTGGTCAACCGCCTCAAGCTGCGCCAGCCCGCCAACGGCATCGCGCGCAGTCGCGAGGAGGCGCTCAACGTCGCCAACCGCATCGGCTATCCGGTGCTGATGCGGCCGAGCTACGTTCTCGGCGGACGCGCGATGGAGATCGTCGACAGCGACCAGCAGCTCGAGGATTATATCCAGACCGCGGTGCAGGTCTCGGGCGACGCGCCGGTGCTGATCGACCAGTACCTGCGCGACGCGGTCGAGGTCGACGTCGATGCGATCTGCGATGGTGACCAAGTGGTGGTCGCGGGCGTGCTTCAGCATATCGAGGAGGCGGGGGTCCATTCGGGCGACAGCGCCTGCTCGATCCCGCCTTATTCGCTCGCCCCCGAGATCATCGCCGAGATCGAGCGCCAGACCGAGGCGCTCGCTAATGGCCTGACGGTGCGCGGGCTGATGAACATCCAGTTCGCGGTGAAGGACGGGCTGGTCTACCTTATCGAGGTCAACCCGCGCGCCAGCCGCACCGTACCGTTTGTCGCCAAGGCAATCGGCGCGCCCATCGCCAAGATCGCGGCGCGCGTGATGGCGGGCGAGAAGCTCGCGAACCTGCCCGCGATCAACCGCGACATCGACTATTTCGCGGTGAAGGAAGCGGTGTTCCCGTTCAGCCGCTTCCCGGGCATCGACCCGGTGCTCTCGCCCGAGATGAAGAGCACGGGCGAAGTCATGGGAATAGATCGCGATTTCACCACAGCCTTCGCCAAGTCACAGCTCGGTGCGGGTACGGTGCTGCCGAGCCGCGGCGCGGTGTTCGTCAGCGTGAAGCAGGGCGACAAGGAGGCGATCGTTCCGGCAGTGCGCACGCTGGTAGAGGCTGGCTTCGTCATCGTCGCCACGACGGGTACGGCAGACCATCTCGAGCGCGCCGGGCTGCCGGTAGAGCGGATCAACAAGGTGGCGCAGGGGCGACCGCACATTGTCGACCGCATCAAGGACGGCAAGATCGACCTGATCTTCAACACCACCGAAGGATGGCAGAGCCTCAAGGACTCGCAGCCGATCCGCGCCTCCGCGGTGAACGGGAAAATCCCGTATTTCACCACCGCATCGGCCGCCGTGCAGGCGGCTGCCGCGATTGGCGCCGGAGTGGCCGGCAATTCCGGGAGCAAGCTTGAAGTGCGTCCGCTGCAGGCCTATTATTCGCAGCCGCACAACTGATCCCCAGACAATCCGGATGGTGCGGGCGATCGCGACGACGCGACCGCTCGGGGGGTGTTATTCGAAGGATAGACGATGGCGACGGTCGAGAAGATGCCGATGCTGCAGGAGGGCTATGAGAAGCTGAACGCTGATCTCAAGCGCCTCAAGACCGAGCGGCCGCAGATCGTCGACGCGATCGAGGAAGCGCGAGCGCACGGCGATCTCTCGGAGAATGCGGAATATCACGCCGCCAAGGAGCGCCAGGGCCAGATCGAGGCGTCCATCGCCGACATCGAGGACAAGCTCAGCCGCGCGCAGATCATCGACCCGCGCGATCTGTCGGGCGACAAGATCGTGTTTGGCGCCACCGTCACGCTGATCGACGAGGACGACAAGCCGGTGCGCTATCAGATCGTCGGCCAGACCGAGGCCGACGCGAAGACCGGTCGTATCAGCTACAACTCACCGCTCGGCCGCGCGCTGATCGGGCGCAGTGTCGACGACGAGGTCGAGGTCGCTGTGCCCGCGGGCGACCGGTATTATGTGGTGTCAAAGATCGAGTTCATCTGAAGCCACGTTATGGTCGACGCAGCACTGACCTTCAGCTGAGCTAGCGGCTCCCCGTCCTTGTTGCCCCGGCGCAGGCCGGGAACCAGGAGCGAAGACCTTCGCGCGGTCGGCTGCCATCCTTAACTGGACACCGGCTTCCGCCGGGGTGGCGGTTGTGGTGGAGTGGCAGCCGGCGTTGGTGGAGCGGCCCACCTCCGCAGCTCAGCCGCCCCGCTCACTATCCAGCCGCCGCGCCACCGCGACGAACTCGGCGACGCTGACCGTCTCCGCGCGCCGCGTCGGGTCGATCCCCTCCGCCTCGGTCGCGGCGATCGCGCCGGGCACGCCGCGCAGGCTCTGCCGCAGCATCTTGCGCCGCTGTCCGAAAGCCGCCGCGGTCAAGCGCTCGAGCGTCGCCAGCCGGACGCCCTCCGGCGCGTCCTCGGGCACGATATGAACCACCGCCGACATCACCTTGGGCGGCGGGGTAAAGGCCGAGCGGTGGACCGGCATCGCGATCCGCGCGCTGGCGCGCCACTGCGCGAGGACCGCGAGCCGGCCATAGGCCTCGCCGCCGACCGGCGCGACGATCCGCTCCGCCACCTCGCGCTGGAACATCAGGGTGAGCGACTGCCACCACGGGCGCCACTCGGCCGAGAGCCAATCGACCAGCAACGCAGTGCCGACGTTATAGGGCAGGTTGGAGACGATGTGCGGCGCGGTCGTGAACAGCGCGCGCGCGTCGATCACGGTGGCGTCGCCTTCGATCACCTCCAGCTGTCCCGGATACGCCGCGCCCAGTTCGGCCAGGGCGGGGATGCAGCGACGGTCGCGCTCGATCGCGGTGACGCGCGCGCCCGCGGCGAGCAGCGCGCGCGTCAGTCCGCCCGGACCGGGGCCGACCTCGAGCACCTCGGCGCTGGCGAGATCGCCCGGCACGCGCGCGATGCGGGCGAGCAGCTGCGAGTCGAACAGGAAGTTCTGTCCCAGCGCCTTGGACGCGTTAAGGCCGTAGCGCGCGATCACGTCGCGCAGCGGCGGAAGCGTCACCGACGCGGGCGCCTCGCTCACGCCACGGTGGCGCAGCGCGCGCGCTGGCGTGCCGCGGCGTCGGCCATCGCGATCGCGGCAATCGTCGCGCCGGGATGGGCCACGCCTTTGCCGGCGATGCCGAAGGCGGTGCCATGATCGGGCGAGGTGCGCACGATCGGCAGCCCCAGCGTGATGTTGACCCCGTCGTCGAAGTGAAGCGTCTTGAGCGGCACCAGCGCCTGGTCGTGGTAGCAGCACAAAGCCGCGTCATACTGTTCACGAGCGCGGGCATGGAACATCGTGTCGGCGGGGAAGGGGCCGCGCGCGTCTATCCCCTCCGCGACCAGTTGCTCGATCGCGGGGCGGATCACGTCGATTTCCTCGCGCCCCATCGTGCCGTCCTCGCCCGCGTGCGGGTTGAACCCCGCGAAGGCGAGCCGCGGCGCGTCGATCCCGAAGTTGCGCGTCAGCCCGCGCGCGGTCACGCGCGCCTTGGCAACGATCAGCTCGACGCTCAGCAGCCCCGACACCGTGGCGAGCGCGACGTGCGTCGTGATCGGCACCACGCGCAGCCCAGGACCGGCCAGCATCATCACCGCATTGTCGCGCGCGATACCGCAGCGCTCGGCGACAAACTCGGTCTGGCCGGGGTGGGTGAAGCCGACGCCGTAGAGCTGCGACTTGGACACCGGCCCGGTCACCAAGGCGCGGCCAGCGCCCGAGCGCACCAGCCCGGCGGCGAGTTCCAGCGCGTGCAGCGCGCAGCGCGCGCCGTCGGCGTCGGGTTGGCCCGGCACGATCTCGCCCCCGTCCTGCACGGTGAGCACCGGCAGCGCCTCGGCGAACACGCGGTCGACCGCGGCGAGGTCGCTCACCGGCGCTATCGGCCCGTCCCACACGCGTGCCACTGCGCGCACGTCGCCGACCGCGACGAACGGCGGGAGCGCGCGCGCCTCGCGTTCCATCCACGCCTTGGCGATCGTCTCGGGGCCGATCCCCGCGGGGTCCCCCATCGAGATCACGATCGGCTGGGTCACGCGTCGATCCTCAGCGATACTCGATCACCGCGTCGCGACGCAGGTCGCGGAGCGCCTGTTGCGCGCGCAGATTGACACGCTGTTGCTCGAGCTGGCTCTGCACCTGCTGCGCGCCGGGCAACTGGCCACCCTGGGCCTCGTCGCGCCCGCACAGCACCAGCGTACGGACGCCTTCGGTCGGCGAGCCGAACGGCGGGGTGGCCTGGCCGACCTGAAGGTTGACCATGATGTTCTGCAGCTGCGGCGGCAGGTCGCGGATGCGGATCGCGTCGTTGTTGACCACCTCGGCATTGAGCGTCGCGGCGACCTTGTCGACCGAGCCGCAGCCCTGCAGCTTCTGGATCGCCTCGGCGAAGGCGGAGGTGCGCGCGGTCGCCTGCGCCTGGGTGGTGCCATTGGGGAACTTGATCGTCAGCTGCTTCAGGCTGAGCCGCGAGTCGCGCGGGTCGGCGCTGCCGACGCGGCGCTTGTCGACGAGGTAGAGGATCGAGAAGCCGCCGGGCGTCGCCACCGGACCGGCGACCTGGCCGACCTGCATCGTCGTCGCCGTCTGGGCCAGCGCATCGGGCAGCTGCGCGGCGCGCACCCAGCCGAGATCGCCGCCGACGCCGCGGGTCGAGGCTTCGGAGAAGTTGCGCGCGAAATAGGCGAAGGGCGCCTTGCCCTGGCCGATCTCGGCGATCAGCTGGCGCGCGTTGGTGAACACCTGCTCCTGCCGGTCGGGCGTCGCGCCGAGATAGATCTCGTTGAGGTGGAACTCCTCGGTGCCCTTGGCCGCCTCGAGCCGGTCAAGGATCGCCTTCACTTCCTCGTCACCGACGTTGACGAACGGCTCGACCCGCTTGCTGAGATAGCGGCTCCACGCCAGCTCGCCCTCGATCTGACGGCGGATCGAACGGTCGGACGAGCCGTTCTCGCGCAGGAAGGCGGCGAACTGCTCGGGCGTCTTGCCGAAGTTGCGCGCGACGCGGGCGAAGCTCTGGTCGATCTGGTCCTTGGTGATGGTGACGTCGGCGGTCTTCGCCTGCTGGATCTCCAGCGTCTCATCGATCAGCTGGCGCAGCACCTGAAGCTGGAGGCGATCGCGCTCCTGATCGGACAATTTAACGTTATTGGCGGCGGCAACCAGCGCGACGCGCTGGTCGACGTCGGTGCGCGTGATCACTGCCTCGTTGACGATCGCGGTCGCCTTGCGGATGTTTGGATCGACGTTGCCGAACACCTGGAGGTTGGCGGGCAGGCCGAGCCCGGTCGGGTCGACGCCCTGCGCCTCCTGCTCGGCGCCGTCCTGATCGGCCCCGGCCGACTGAGCGGCGGTCTGCGCGATCGCCACGCCGGCCGTCCCCACCATCAGCAGCGCCGCCAGCAACCGGCGGGTCAGCGTCGCGCGCCTCGTCTTGATCATCACGTGTATCTCGAAATCCCTATCGCGTCGCCGCACGTCGATCGCGTCCACCACGGCTCCCGGACAAGGGCCGCAGCGGCCGTTCCTGCCCGGAGCGAACTGAACAGGGGCTTAGCGGCCGAGGTTCTTGAAGGAAAGCGTCAACAGGTAACTGTCGCCGCGGCGGGCATCGCCGACGGTGCGATAATCGCGCTTCCAGGTCATGCCCAATTCGAGACAATCGTCCTGATAAGCGACGCCGAGCCGGTGGCGGATCGGGGTGAAGCCGTCGGCCTGCGACAACGGGTCCTCGGCGCGGTCGGTGAGGTCGACCACCGCCGAGCCCCACAGCGACCAGAAGCGCGCGAAGGCGACGCGTCCGCCGGCGCGGACTTCCTCGCGGTCCTGCAGATCCTCCAGCTCGGTGATGTCGCGGTTGAGGCGGAGGTAGCCGACACTCGCGTAGGTGCGGCGCGAGCCGACCGTGGCGTCGAGTTCGTTGCGGCGCACCGCGAAGTTGTCCTTGTCGAGCCGGTAGCGGTGCGTGAGCGTGACGAACTCGCCGATCCGCACGTTGGTGCGACCGACGATGTCGGAGAAGCGGTCCGACAGGCCGGTGCCATCGGGCAGGATGCTCGGTCGCGAGTTGAGGCGGTAGCTCTGCCCGACGTTGGTGGTGATCGCAACGCCGGGCAGGTCGAGCGACCAGTCCGCGCCATAGGTCACGCGGCTCGAATCCTCCCAGCGGTCGTAACCCGGGAAGCGGTTGAGCGCGAACAGGTTGGAATCCTCCAGGTCGACCGCCCGCGCGTCTTCGTTGGGCACCTGGATGTTGCGCGTGCGCGGCGTCGCCACGACCTGGACCCGTGGCGAGAAGCGCTGCAACCCGCCGAACAGCTCGCCGACGAAGGGCCAGCGCACGTCGGCGGCGAGCGCGCCGATCGCGCGCGTCTGAAAGCCCTCGACGCCGCGATACTGGTCGACCGCGGTGGCGACCGTGTCGTCCGAATTATAGGCGTCGCCGCGGGCGTAAGCGGTCAGCGTGACTTCCTGACCCGCGACGGTGACGCCGCGCCAGTCCCAGCGCGCGCTGGCGAAGGCGCGCTGCGTGTCCTGGCCCGCCTTGCGCCCGATCGCGAGCGTGTTGAGCTGAAGCTGGAGCACGCCGCCGAGCGGCGCATCGGTGATGCGGCGGCGATAGTCCAGCTCGGGCAGCGCCACCGGTTGCATGCCCTGGCGGTCGCCGACGCGCAGCGTCTGCACCGCCCAGCCCGCGAGCGAGAAGTAGCTGTCGGTGTCGATCCGCTCGAGCGCGATCGTGGTGCGCAGCCGGTCGTCGTTGGAGATGTCGTAGCGGCGCAGGAAGGTGCGGTCGGTCACGATCCGCATCGAGCCCGAGATGCTCCAGTTGGGATCGAGCTGGAAGCGCCCGCTGCCGTCGAGATAGCCGCGGAAGGCGCGGGTCGTGTCCGAGATGAAGCCGCTCGAGAGGTCGTCGCTGCGCCGGCTGCTGGTGGCATAGCCCGCGATCGAATAAGCGCCGAGCTCGTTGACCGCGCTGTAGCGCGCCTCGAGCATCGGCACCTCGGACGAGAACAGGTGCGGCGCGATGACGAGCGAGCGGTTCGGGCCGAGCGCGAAGTTGAACGGCAGCACCAGCTCGGCGCCGTTGAGACGAGTGAGGCCGATCGACGGGGTGAGCAGGCCGCTATCGTTGCTCTGCGCAATTGAGTGGCTGAAGCGCGGCAGCGAGGGGCTGGTCAGGCCGAAGAGGTGGAAGCGCGCGCCCTCGTACGAGACACGCTGGCGGTCGGCGTCATAGGTCACTTTGACCGCGGTGATCTTCCAGGCGGGCTCCTTGGGGCAGCCGTCCGAGTCGGTCACCGCGCAGGGAGAATAGACCGCGTGGTCGAGATTGTAGATGCCGCTCGGCTCGCGCGTCCCGCGCAACGCGGCGAGCCGCCCGCCCTGCTCGAGCACCACCAGCAGATTGTCGACCAGGCCGTCGCGCAGCGTGTCGGTCAGCTCGATCGAGTCGCCATAAGCGATGTCGCCCTCGGGGTCGGTTACCGCGACATTGCCGGTCGCGACCACCTTGCCGCTCTTACGGTTCCATACCACGCGCTCGGCGCGCAGCCGGTCGGCGCCGCGCGTCATCCGCACCTCGCCGGTCGCTGTGACGATGTCGGCGTTGGTGTCATATTCGAGCGCGGCGGCGCTGAACTGCACCTGCTCGGTCTCGCTCGCGGGAGCGGGCGTAGGCGCCGCGGCGGCGGGCGTCGCCGGGGCGACTGGCGCGGCCGGTGCCTGCGCCGCGGCCGGTACGGTGGCGAGCAGCCACAGCGCGCCGCCGGCGAGAAGATCGTTACGCGTCACGTCGCTCCCGTTGCACCCCCGCGCGCGCGGCCGGGATGGCGACGGCGCAACGCCGCCCTATCGCATCGCACAGGCGCGGCTGCAACGCTTTGCCAGTTGACGCGCTCGGCCCTATTCAACGCGCATGATCGAGAAGGACAGTCGCATGAAGATCGCGTTCGCCGCCACCCGCCCCGACACCGCCCCCGCCGCGGGCGAGGTGCTGGTGCTGCCGGTACAGAAGGGCGGCGGCACCGCCGGGCTGGTCGAGGGTGCCGACGCGCTGCTCGCCGCGGCGGCCGCGGGTCAGCGTTTCGACGGCGAGGCAGGCGGCGCGGCCGAGCTGTTCGTCCCTGTGGAGGACGGCGCGCGACGCGTGCTGCTGCTCGGGGTCGGCGCGGGCGACGATGCCGCTTACGAGCGCGCCGGCGGGGCGCTGGTCGCGCGGCTGCTCACCAGCGGAGCCACCGCCGCGATGGCGGACCTCAGCGGCGCCGCGCCGCTGGCAGCGGCACGCTTCGCGGCGGGCGCGGCGCAGCGCGCCTGGCGCTTCGACGAATACCGCACCAAGCTCGCCGATAAACAGAAGCCCACGCTGTCGGCGCTCACCGTGGTGGGCAGCGATTCCGCCTGGCGCGACCGCGCCGCGGTGACCGACGGCGTGGCGCTCGCCCGCTTGCTCGCCACGCTGCCGCCCAACATCCTCTATCCCGAGACCTTCGTCGAGCGCGTGCTCGGAGCGGTGGACGGGCTGGGCCTCGAGGCGACGGTGCTGACCGAGGAGGAGATGCGCGCCATCGGCATGGGAGCGCTGCTCGGCGTCAGCCAGGGTTCGCGCCGCGAGGCGCGCATTCTCGCGCTGCGGTGGAGCGGTGGGGGGGAGGGTGTCCCACTCACCGCGCTGGTCGGCAAGGGCGTCACCTTCGACACCGGCGGCATCTCGATCAAGCCGGCGGCGGGCATGGAGGACATGAAGTGGGACATGGGCGGCGCCGCGGCGGTGGCGGGCGCGATGCTCGCGCTGGCCAAGCGCGGCGCCAAGGCCAATGTCATCGGCGTCATGGGGCTGGTCGAGAATATGCCCGACGGCAACGCGCAGCGGCCGGGCGACGTCGTCACCACCATGTCGGGCCAGACCGTCGAGGTGATCAACACCGACGCGGAAGGGCGACTGGTGCTGTGCGACTGCCTCACCTGGGTGCAGCGCGAGCACAAGCCCACGCGGATCGTCGACCTCGCCACGCTGACCGGCGCGATGATCGTCAGCCTCGGCAACGAATATGGCGGCCTTTTCAGCAACGACGACGCGCTGGCCGACGCGCTGCTCGCTGCCGGGCGCGCCTCGGGCGACCAGCTGTGGCGCTTTCCGCTCGCGGACGCCTATGACCGGCTGATCGACTCGCCGATCGCGGACGTGAAGAACGTCGGGCCGCGCGGCGCCGGCTCGATCACCGCGGCGCAGTTCCTGCAGCGCTTCGTTGACGCCGGTGTGGCCTGGGCGCACCTCGACATTGCGGGCATGGTCTGGGCCGACAAGGACGGGCCGACCTGGGCTAAGGGCGCGACCGGCTATGGCGTGCGCGTGCTCGACCGCTTCGTGGCGGACGCCTGCGAGCAGTGAGTGGGATGGCGGGCGACCCGAGCGAGCGGACGGTACAGGTGGATTTCTACCACCTGACCCGCATGCCGCTTGAGCGCGCGCTGCCGCAGGTGGCGGAGAAGGTGGTGGCGAACGGCGCGCGGCTGCTGATCGTCGCCGCCGAGGAGGCGCTGCGGCTCGCGATCGACCGGCTGCTGTGGAGCTACGCACCGTCAAGCTTTTTGCCGCACGCGCGGCTGGGCGAGGCGGACGACGGGCGCCAGCCGGTACTGATCGCGGGCGCGCTCGATGCCGCCAACGGCGCGCGCCACGTCGCGCTGGTTGATGGGGAGTGGCGCGACGACGCGCTCGACTTTGATCGGGTGTTTCACTTCTTCGCCGAGGATCAGATCGCGCCCGCGCGCGCGGCGTGGAAAGCGCTGGCGGACCATCCCCGCGTGACGCGGCGCTATTGGAAACAGAATGAGAGCGGGCGCTGGGAGCAGGCGGCGTAGCGCTTGCCTCGCGCCACGCCCCCGCCTAGGGGAGCGCCACTTCCCTTATCTATCAGCAGGAGCCCGTGACCGTCATGGCCGCGAACCGTACCTTTTCGATCATCAAGCCCGACGCGACGCGTCGCAACCTGACCGGCGCGGTCACCAAGATGCTCGAGGAGGCAGGGCTCCGCGTCGTCGCGTCCAAGCGCATCCAGATGACCAAGGAGCAGGCCGAGGGCTTCTACGCCGTTCACAAGGAGCGGCCGTTCTTCGGTGACCTGGTGAGCTTCATGATCTCGGGCCCGGTGGTCGTCCAGGTGCTAGAGGGCGAGGACGCCGTGCAGCGCAACCGCGACATCATGGGCGCGACCAACCCGGACAATGCCGCGCCGGGCACGATCCGCAAGGAGCTGGCCGAGTCGATCGAGGCGAACACGGTGCACGGCTCGGACTCGGACGAGAATGCCGCGATCGAGATCGCTTACTTCTTCAAGCCCGAAGAGATCGTCGGCTGAGATGACGGCGCCGGCATGGCGACTGCGTCGCGCCGGCGCCGGGGATACGGACGCGCTCGCGCTGGTCGCGGGTGCGACCTTCCTTGAGGCGTTCGCGGGCGTGCTCGACGGCGCCGACATCGTCGCCCACGTCGCGCGCAACAGCAGCGCGGCGGCGTTCGCGCGCTATCTCGACGGGGGCGCGGTGGCGACGCTGGCCGAGGTCGACCCTGGCGCGGCGCCGGTCGGCTACAGCCTGCTCACCCCGCCCGACCTGCCGGTGGCCCCGCTACCGGGTGATATCGAGCTCAAGCGGATATATGCGCTGGTGCCGTATCACGGTACCGGCCTCGGTACGGCGCTGATCACGCGCGCGCTCGACGACGCGCGGGCAACCGGATGCGGCCGCGTGCTGCTGGGCGTGTACGGCGGCAATCGGCGCGCGCACCGTTTCTACGAGAAGCACGGCTTCACGGTCGTGGGCGAGCGCCGTTTTCTCGTCGGCGCGACCTGGCACGACGATCGCGTGTACGGACGAGGGGTGTAGCTGAGCAGGACAGATTGAACGGTCGGCGAGAATCCGGCCGCCTAGACCCACGCCTGCCTTCATCCTGAGCTTGACTCAGGATTCACCCGGATCGCACAGGTGCCGAGTTGTCCGCGGCAAGCTGGATCCTGAAATAAGCTCAGGATGACGCCGGCGGGTGGGAGAGGGCGCGACGGCTCGCGAACAACCGCCTCGCTTCAACCACTCACCCCTTACGCCACGCCCCGTCTCGCACGAAGCGGGCCAGTACCCCGGGGTACAGCCGGTGCTCCGCCGCCAACACCCGCTCGGCCAGCGTGTCCGGCGTGTCCCCCGCTTCGATCGGCACCTCCGCCTGACCGAGCACCGCGCCGCCGTCGAGCTCCTCGGTGACGACGTGCACCGAGCAGCCCGCGACCGCGTCGCCCGCCGCGATCGCACGCGCGTGCGTGTCGAGCCCCTTGTACTTGGGCAGGAGCGAGGGATGGATGTTAATGATCCTGCCCCGCCAGCGCGCGACGAAATCGTCCGAGAGCAGGCGCATATAGCCCGCCAGCGCGATCACCTCGACGCCCGCGTCGTGCAGCGCCGCGTCGAGCGCCGCCTCATAGGCGGGCTTGCCGATGCCGCGCGGTGACAGCGCGAAGGTCGCGAGCCCCTGCGCACGCGCCCAGGCGAGCCCCGCCGCCTCGGGCTTGTCCGAGGCGACCAGCGCGATCTGATACGCCTCTCCTCCCGCTCCGGCGAGGGTGCGCATGTTCGAACCGCGGCCTGAGACCAGCACCGCCACCCGCACCGGCGCGCTCATGCGCGGTGAGTCGCGGTCCAGCCGGCGCGCGCGCTCCACGTCTCGGTCGAGCCCGAAACGGTGCAGCCGCGCTCGCCCGCCTCGATGCGACCGATCACGTGGACCGTCTCGCCCGCCTCGCGGAGCGCCGCGGCAACGGCATCGGCCTGATCCGCTGCCACCACGACCGCCATGCCGATGCCGCAGTTGAAGGTGCGCGCCATCTCTTCCGGCTCGATCGCGCCCTGCGCCTGCAGGAAGGCCATCAGCCGCGGCTGCTCCCAGGCATCGGCGTCGACCATCGCGTGCGTGCCCGCGGGCAGCACGCGCGGGATGTTCTCCAGCAGTCCGCCGCCGGTGATATGCGCGAGGCCCTTGATCCGGTGTGCGCGCAGCAGCGGCAGCAGACTGACGACATAGATACGAGTCGGCGCCATCAGGTGATCAATCAGCAATTCGTCCGGGTCGAACAACGCCGGGCGGTCGAGCTTCCATGCCTTGTCGGCGGCGAGTCGCCGTACCAGCGAGAAGCCGTTGGAGTGAACGCCCGAGGAAGCGAGGCCGAGAATGATGTCACCTTGCGCGATCGTTGTGCCGGTGAGCACGTCACCGCGCTCGACCGCGCCGACGCAGAAGCCAGCGAGGTCATAGTCGCCGACCTCATACATCCCCGGCATCTCCGCCGTCTCGCCGCCGATCAGCGCGCAGCCGGCGATGCGGCAGCCCTGCGCGATCGAGGCGACGACGCGCTCGGCGACCGCCGTATCGAGTCGGCCCGTGGCGTAATAGTCGAGGAAGAACAGCGGCTCGGCGCCTTGAACGATCAGGTCGTTGGCACACATTGCGACGAGATCGACGCCAACGCCCTCGTGCCGCTCCCATTCGATCGCGAGCTTGAGCTTGGTGCCGACCCCGTCGTTGGCGGCGACCAGCAGCGGATCGGTGAACCCGGCCGCGCGCAGGTCGAAGAAGCCGCCGAAGCCGCCCAGGTCGGCGTCGGCGCCGGGGCGGCGCGTCGCGCGGGCCAGCGGCGCAATCGCGCGAACCAGCGCATTGCCGGCGGCGATCGAGACGCCGGCCTGCTCGTAGGTGTAACCTTCGTTGCTCATGGCGACGCGCCTAGCCACATCGCGCTTGGATTTCCACGCCTGCTTCGCCAAAAGACGCGCGACATGCGACGCCTCCTTGCCATCATCGCCGTCGCGGCCGCGAGCGCGCTCGGCGCTGCCGCGGTCGTCGCGCAGATCGAAGGCGGCGACCGCGGCGTCGCCGCCGTGGACAGCTCGGACGATTTCGAGGTCAGCGGCGTGCGCGTCGACGTCTCGGGCCCCAACGCCGAGGCGGCGCGACTCGCCGGCTGGCGCGAGGCGCAGCGCAAGGGCTTCACCCAGCTGGCGCAGCGGCTCGGCGCGGGCGAGCGGACGCTGCCCGACGGCGCGCTCGACTCGATCGTGTCGAGCATCGTCGTCGAACAGGAGCAGATCGGGCCCAACCGCTATATCGCGCGGCTGGGCCTGCTGTTCGACCGCGCGCGCACCGCCGCGCTGCTCGGCGTCTCAGCCTATGTCGAGCGCTCGCCGCCGTTCGTCGTCGTGCCGGTGCAATGGGCGACCGGTGTGGGCACCGCGTTCGAGCAGCGCACTTTGTGGCAGGAAGCCTGGGCGCGCTTCCGCACCGGCGGCAGCACGATCGACTATGTCCGGCCGAGCGGCACGGGACCCGACCCGCTGCTGCTCAATCTCGGCGAGACGCAGCGTCCCGATCGCGGCTGGTGGCGCGCCGTGCTCGACCAATTTGGGGCGAGCGACGTGCTGATGCCGACTGCGCGGCTGACGCGGCAGTGGCCGGGCGGCCCGGTGGTAGGGAGTTTCGAGGCGCGCTACGGCCCCGATCATCGCCTGCTGCGCGGCTTCACGCTGCGCGTCGGCAGCGCGCGCGGGATCCCGGCGCTGCTCGACGAGGCGGTGCGGCGACTCGATTCGATCTACCAAGAGGCGCTGCGCGGCGGCGCGCTCGACCCCGACAGCGGGCTCAACCCGATCATGCCCGCGGCGACGCCGACGCCGATCGACCTCACCGACACGTTCGGTGATCTTACCGCGCCCGTCGCGATCGCGAGCAGCATCACGGTGCAGTTCGATACCCCCGACGCGAGTGCGGTGACCGGCACCGAGGGCGCTTTGCGTGGCGTGCCCGGCGTCTCTTCGGCGGCGACGACCAGCCTCGCGCTCGGTGGCGTCTCGCTGATGGCGGTGAGCTATGCGGGCACCCCCGAGGCGTTCCGCGCGGCGATGGAGGCGCGCGGCTGGCAGGTGTTCGGCAGCGGCACGACGCTGCGGATCCGGCGCGCGCCGCCCGGTGCCACCCCCGCGGCGTCCGCGCCCGCCGCCGCGCCGCCGCGCGGACCGGTGGGATGAGCCAGTTCGCGCTGCCGTTGGCGTTGCCCGTCGACGCGCGCGACGCCGAGTTCCTTGTCACCGATTCGAACGCTGCCGCGGTGCGGCTGCTCGATCACTGGGCCACATGGCCGGTGCGCACCGCGATCATCGCCGGCCCGCCGCGCTCGGGGCGCACGCTGCTGGGGCAGATTTTCGCGGCGCGCTCGGGCGGTCATTTCATCGACGATGCCGAGACCCGGGAAGAGGAGGCGCTGTTCCACGCCTGGAACCGCTCGCAGGAGCAACGCCGCCCGCTGCTGCTGCTCGCCGCGGCACTGCCGCCGACGTGGGCGATCACGCTGCCCGACCTGCGCTCGCGTCTCGCCGCCAGCCCGGCGGCGACGATCGGCGCGCCCGACGACGCGCTGGTGCGCGTGTTGCTCGAGCGGGGCTTCGCCCGGCGACACCTCGACGCGCGGCCCGAGTTGATCACCTGGCTTGCCGCGCGGGTCGAGCGGAGTCATGCCGCTGTCATCGATGCTATAGAGAGACTGGACCGCGCCGCACTGGCGGGTCGGCGCCGACTGTCGATCCCGCTGGCGCGCGAAACCCTCCAGCCCGACGCGGCGTTCACCGCGCAGAGCGACCAGCCATGACCCGACCGACCACCATCGCCCGCATCGACGCCGAGGACGTGCTCGACGATCCCTTCGTGGACCGTGACGGCGGCCGCTACTTCAATCGTGAGCTGTCGTGGCTGTCGTTCAACCGTCGCGTGCTCGACGAGGCCTGCAACCGCGCACATCCACTGCTTGAGCGGCTGCGCTTCCTCGCCATCTCGGGCGCGAACCTCGACGAATTCTTCATGGTGCGCGTCGCGGGGTTGAAAGGGCAACAGCTCCAGGACGTCGAGGCGCGCTCAGCCGACGGGCTCACCCCCGGTCAGCAGCTCGCCGCGATCGTCGCCGAGGCCGACTCGCTGATGGCGAGCCAGCAGGCGGTGTGGGGCGACATTCGCGCCGAGCTCGCCGAAGCTGGCATCGCGGTGCTCGGCAGCCACGCGCTCGCCACCGCGCTCGACGCCGAGCAGCAGGCGTGGCTCGAGACGCATTTCCACGAACAGCTTTTCCCGGTGATTACGCCGCAGGCACTCGACCCGGCGCACCCGTTCCCGTTTTTGCCCAATCGCGGCATGGCGGTGATGTTCGACCTGGTGCGCCGCTCCGACAAGGAGCCGATCCGCGAGCTGGTGATGCTGCCGCCGGGCATGCCGCGCTTCGTCCGCGTGCCCGGCGACGGGGCGCGCTACGTCGCCACCGAATCGATCCTCAAGCGCTTCGCGCCCGCGCTGTTCCCCGGCTATGACGTGCTCGGTGCAGCCGAGTTCCGGCTGCTGCGCGACAGCGACATCGAGATCGAGGAAGAGGCCGAGGACCTCGTCCGCTACTTCGCCAACGCGATCAAGCGCCGGCGCCGCGGCCGGGTGATCCGGCTCGAGCTGGAGACGGGCATGCCCGACACGCTCGCCGCGGTGCTGCGCGACGAGCTCGGCGGGGCCGACGCGATCGTCACCGAGACCGGCTCGTTCCTCGGCATCGGCGACCTGTCGCTGCTCGCCGACGAGGACCGGCCCGACCTCAAGTTCGTCCCCTTCACGCCGCGCTTCCCCGAGCGGATCCGCGAGTTCGGCGGCGACTGTTTCGCCGCGATCCGCTCCAAGGACATCGTCGTCCACCATCCGTACGAGACCTTCGACGTCGTGCTGGCCTTCCTCAAACAGGCGGCGAACGATCCCGACGTGGTCGCGATCAAGCAGACGCTGTACCGCGCGGGCAAGCAGTCCGCGGTGATCAGCGCGCTGATCGCGGCGGCGGAGGCGGGCAAGTCGGTGACCGCGGTGGTCGAGCTCAAGGCGCGGTTCGACGAGGAGCAAAATCTGCAATGGGCCAGCGCGCTGGAGCGCGCCGGCGTGCAGGTGGTCTACGGCTTCATCGACTGGAAGACGCACGCCAAGGTGGCGATGGTGGTACGGCGCGAGAACGGCAAGTTCCGCACCTACTGCCATTTCGGTACCGGCAACTATCATCCGGTGACGGCACGGATCTACACCGACCTCAGCTTCTTCACCGCCGACCCGCGCCTCGGTAGGGACGCGGCGCGGCTGTTCAACTACATCACCGGCTATGTCGAGCCAGGCGACATGGAGAAGGTCGTGCTCAGCCCGCGCAACCTGCGCGAGCGGCTGATACAGGACATCGACCGCGAGATCGCGCATGCTCGCGCCGGTCGCCCCGCCGCGGTCTGGGCGAAGATGAACTCGCTCGTCGATCCCACGATCATCGAGAAGCTCTACGAGGCGAGCAATGCCGGCGTGGAGATTGACCTGATCGTCAGAGGGATCTGCTGCCTCAAGCCGCGCGTGCCGGGCATGTCCGAGAACATCCGCGTCAAGTCGGTGGTGGGCCGCTTCCTCGAACACAGCCGCATCGCCGCCTTCGGCAACGGCGCCGCGCTGCCTAACGATAATGCGAAGGTCTATATTTCCTCCGCCGACTGGATGCCGCGCAACTTCGACCGACGCGTCGAATATCTGCTGCCGCTCGACAACGAAACGGTGCATGATCAGGTGCTCGATCAGGTCATGGTCGCCAATCTGATCGATAATGAGCAGAGCTGGGAACTTCAGCCCGATGGCAGCTACGTCCGCGTCGAGCCAGGAGACAAACCGTTCAACCTTCACCGCTATTTCATGGTCAACCCGTCGCTGTCGGGGCGCGGGGCGGCGCTCGACGGTGACGAGGTACCGGTGCTGTCGCTGAGGCGACGGCGTTGAGGCTGTTGCCGACGCGCCGGGTGCGGCGCCCGGCGGCCGTCGCAGGCGACGAGCCGCCGCGCACCGCGATCATCGATATCGGGTCCAACTCGATCCGCCTCGTGGTGTATCAGGGATCGCCGCGGCTGCCCTCGATCCTGTTCAACGAGAAGGTCCTCGCCGGCCTAGGGCGCAGCCTGGCGCAGTCGGGCGCGATCGACGCGCAGGCGATGGCGACCGCGCGCACCGCGCTTCAACGCTTCGCCGGGCTGGCGCGCGAGATGGAGGTGACGCGGCTGCGCACCGTGGCGACCGCGGCGGTGCGCGACGCGGCGAACGGCGACGAGTTGGTCGCGGTCGCCGAGGCGGCGGGCCTCGCCGTCGAGACGCTCCCCGGCGAGAAGGAGGCGGAGGCGGCGGGGCTGGGCGTGCTGTCGGGCATTCCCGACGCCGACGGCATCGTCGGCGATCTGGGCGGTGGCAGCCTCGAGCTGGTGCGCGTGCGCGGCGGTGCGCTGCACGAGCGCGCCTCCTTTCCGCTCGGGGTGCTGCGGATCGGCGCGCTGCGTGAGTCGGGACAGCTCGACAAGAAGGTAGGGGCGCTGCTCGCCGCGGGGGGCTGGAGCGCGGCCGGGCGCGATACGCCGCTGTATCTGGTCGGCGGATCCTGGCGCGCGTTGGCGCGGCTGGACATGGTGGTGACTCATTATCCGCTGCCCGTCATTCATCAATATGGCATGTCGTCGGACACGATCGCGCGGTTGCGGCGCACGCTGGCCCACGTCAACAAGGCGCGGCTGCGCGAGATCCCCGGCATCTCGGGCGGGCGCGTGCCCACACTCAGCGACGCTGCGGCGCTGCTCGCCGCGGTGCTGGGCCATCTCGGCAGCACGCAGACGATCGTCTCGGCCTATGGCCTGCGCGAGGGACTGCTCTACGACGAACTCACCGCCGAGGAGCGCGCGCTCGACCCGCTGGTGGTGGCGACGCGCGACGAAGGGCGGGTGAGCGGTCGCTTCCCGGAGCACGGAGACCTGCTCGACGCCTGGATCGCGCCGCTGTTCGCGGGCGAGGACGCGGGCGACGCGCGGCTGCGCACCGCCGCCTGTCACCTCGCCGACGTCGGCTGGCGCGCCAACCCGGATTTCCGCGCCGAGCGCGGGCTGGAGATCGCGCTTCACGGCAATTGGGTCGGCATCGACGCGCGCGGCCGCGCGATGCTGGGGCAGGCGCTGTGGACCGGGATGGGCGGCGCCGCGACCCCGCCACCGCCGCTGACGTTGCTCGCGGACGAGCCGTCGCTGCGGCGTGCCGCCGCCTGGGGCACCGCGCTGCGGCTGGGGCAGCGGCTCAGCGGCGGTGTGGCCGGGCCGTTGGCGCGCTCCTCGCTACGGGTCGAGGCGGGCGAGCTGGTGGTAACGCTGAGGGGCGACGATGCCGCGCTGTACGGCGAGACCGTGCAGAAGCGGCACAAGGTGCTCGCGCAGTTGCTCGGGTTGCAGCCGCGGCTGGGGTGAGGGCGGCTGAGGTGGGCGCGGGCTCTCCCTGCTTCCTACCAGGGTCATCCTGAACTTGTTAAAGGATCCACTCGTCCGCGTACCAGCGGCCACTAAGTGCGCGGCACGGTGGATCCCGGAGTAAGTCCGGGACGACGGCAACGGGGGCAGGATGGCCAGCCCTCAGCCGCAGCTCAGCTTGACGATCGTCCCACTCGCGTCGGTTTCCACGTTCAGCCGATCGGCGCGATAGTCCATGGTCAGCGCGTCGCCGGTGGCATAGCGCCGCACCGTGCGCGCGCCGCTCAGCCGCTGCGCCTCCGCCAGCGACGCGTCCGCCGCGCGCCCGACCAGCGCTGCCGCGGCGTCGGCGTCGCAGCGCGTGCCGGGCGCCTCAGCGCTCGCGACCGGCGTAGGGGCGGCCGGCTTGGGCGCGCAGCCCGCCAGCGCGACCAGCAGGACGGACGCGGCCGCGACCCGGCTCACGCCGCCGCCTCGGTCCGCGTCATCTTGAGCTTGCCGCCTTGCACCGCGAAGCCGAGCCGCCCCTCGACGAGGTCGAGCGCGTCGTGACCGAACTGGTCGTAGCGCCAGCCCTGCAGGATCTGCAGCCCGTGCCGTTGTCCCGCCGCGAGCGCCTCCAGCTCGTCGCCGCGCGCGAGCAGCCGCGGTGCCACGTCGATGTCGCGCGCGCGGATCTTGAGCAGCAGCTTGAGCAGATCCGCCACCAGCGCGCCCTCGCGGCCGAGCCCGGGCTTGCGATCTTCGCGCGGCGGCAGCTCGTCGTCGGGCAGCGGCCCTGCCGCCTCGATCGCCGCCATCAGCCGCGCGCCGATGTCATTGCCCGCCCAGGTCTGCGACAGGCCGCGCACCTTGGCGAGATCGATCTGCTTGCGCGGCGGGTGGCTGGCGAGATCGGCCAGCGTCTCGTCCTTAACGATGCGGCCGCGCGGCAGGTCCTTGGTCTGCGCCTCCAGCTCGCGCCAGCGCGCGATCGCCTTGAGCCGGCCGAGCACCTCGGGCTTGCGGCTCGACACGCGGACGCGCTTCCACGCCACGTCGGGGTCGTTGGCGTAATTGGCCGGATCGGCGAGCCGCTCCATCTCCTGGTCGAGCCATGCGCCGCGGCCGGTCTTGCGCAGCCGCTCCAGCATCTTGGGAAAGATGGCGGCGAGATGCGTGACGTCGCCGATGGCATATTCGATCTGGCGCGCGTCGAGCGGGCGGCGCGCCCAGTCGGTGAAGCGTGCGCCCTTGTCGACCGAAATGCCGAGCCAGCTGTCGACAAGGTTGGAATAACCGATCTGCTCGCCCTGGCCGAGCGCCATCGCCGCCACCTGGGTGTCGAACAAAGGGTGCGGGGTCTTGCCGGTGAGATTGTAGATGATCTCGATGTCCTGCCCACCGGCGTGGAAGACCTTGAGTACGTCCTCATTGTCGACCAGTAGGGCGAGCAAGGGCGCGAGGTCGATGCCCGGCGCCATCGGGTCGATCGCCGCGGCCTCCTCGGTGTCGGCGATCTGAATCAGGCAGAGCTCCGGGTAATAGGTGCTCTCGCGCATGAACTCGGTGTCGACCATCACGTACGGCGCCTCGCTGAGGCGGGTGCAGAGATTGGCCAGCGTCGCGCTGTCGGTGATCAGGGGGTGAACGTGCATAAGCGCCTGCCCATAGCCGGGCAGGCGCGGGTTGACAAAGAGGGTAATGACGCGAGAGGGCGGCGACCATCCGACAACCGCCGTCGCGGCGCGTCGAAGGCCGCCGTGCCGTCGCTTCCCGCGGCGCCGGCGCCCGGAGCGAAGCGCGGCGCCGCAGCCAGAGTTTCCGCCCCATGCACGCCTATCGCTCCCACACCTGCGCCGCGCTGACCGCCGACGACGCCGGCCAGACCGTCCGCCTTTCGGGCTGGGTGCATCGCAAGCGCGACCATGGCGGCGTGCTCTTCGTCGACCTGCGCGACCATTATGGCGTCACCCAGATCGTCGCCGACAGCGACTCGCCCGCGTTGGCGCTGCTCGAGGGCATGCGGGTCGAGTCGGTGGTCACGATCGACGGCGAGGTGAAGCGACGCAGCGAAGCAACCGTGAACGGCGCGCTCGCGACCGGCGAGATCGAGGTCTATGCGCGCGCGGCGACGGTGCAGAGCGCCGCGGCCGAGCTGCCGATGCCCGTGTTCGGCGACGCCGAATATCCGGAGGAGATCCGGCTGCGCAACCGCTACCTCGACCTGCGCCGCGACAAGCTCCACGCCAACATCATGCTGCGCTCCAGCGTGATCGCCTCGATCCGTCGCCGCATGGTGGAGCAGGGCTTCACCGAGTTCCAGACCCCGATCCTGACGGCTTCGTCGCCCGAGGGCGCGCGCGACTATCTCGTGCCGAGCCGAGTGCATCCGGGCAAGTTCTACGCGCTGCCGCAGGCGCCGCAGATGTTCAAGCAGCTGCTGATGGTGGCGGGCTTCGACCGCTATTTCCAGATCGCGCCCTGCTTCCGCGACGAGGACGCGCGCGCCGATCGCAGCCCGGGCGAGTTCTACCAGCTCGACTTCGAGATGAGCTTCGTCACGCAGGACGACGTCTTCGCCGCGATCGAGCCGGTGCTCCACGGCGTGTTCGAGGAGTTCGCCGACTGGCAGGGCAAGGGCCGCACCGTCTCGGCGCTGCCGTTCCGCCGCATTCCTTACCGCGAGTCGATGCTCAAATACGGCAACGACAAGCCCGATCTGCGCAACCCGCTGATCATCAGCGACGTCGGCCAGCAGTTCGTCGGCTCGGGCTTCGGCCGCTTCGCCTCGATCGTCGAGGCCGGTGACGTGGTACGCGCGATCCCGGCGCCGAACACCGCCGACAAGAGTCGCAAGTTCTTCGACGACATGAACGCCTGGGCGCAGGGGGAAGGCTATGCGGGACTCGGCTATGCCACGCGCAAAGGCGGCGAGTGGGGCGGCCCGATCGCCAAGAACCACGGCGAGGAGAAGATGAACGCGCTCGCCGACGCGCTTGGGCTCGGGCCGGACGACGGGCTGTTCTTCGCTGCCGGCAAGGAGGCGCAGGCGGCCAAGCTCGCCGGGCTGGCGCGCACCCGCGTCGCCGACCAGCTCGGGCTGATCGACACGTCACGCTTCGAGTTCTGCTGGATCGTCGACTTCCCGATGTTCGAGTATGACGAGGAGAGCAAGAAGGTCGACTTCAGCCACAATCCCTTTTCGATGCCGCAGGGCGAGCTGGAGGCGCTGGAGACCAAGGACCCGCTCGACATCCTGGCCTATCAGTATGACATCGTCTGCAACGGCATCGAGCTGTCGTCGGGTGCGATCCGGAACCACCGGCCGGACATCATGTACAAGGCGTTCGAGATCGCGGGCTATACCAAGGCCGACGTCGACACCAATTTCGCGGGCATGATCAACGCGTTCAAGTTCGGTGCACCGCCGCACGGGGGGTCGGCGCCGGGGATCGACCGGATCGTGATGCTGCTCGCCGACGAGCCCAACATCCGCGAGGTGATCGTCTTCCCGATGACGCAGAAGGCCGAGGACCTGATGATGGGCGCGCCCAGCTTCGTCTCGGCCAAGCAGCTGAAGGAGCTGAACATCAAGGTGACCGCGGAGCTGCCGAAGGATAAGGACGCGCTGGTGGCGCCCAAGGCGGGGTGAGAGCGTTCAGCTAGTGCCTGTTCCCCAGCGAAGGCCGGGGCCCAGTTGAGAGAGCCGTGGAGAGTTTCATCAACGGCCCCGAACTGGACCCCGGCCTCCGCCGGGGAACAGAAGAGGGTGGGGGCGCCCACTCACGCGTACGCCCCTAACCTGATCACGCCGGCTCGAAGTGGCCGTCGTCCTGCAACACGCGCAGCTTGCCGTCGGCGATCGCGAACACCGCGCCGTGCAGCCGCAGCTTGCCCGCCTCGACCCGCTCCTGCACGAACGGGAAGGTCATCAGGTTCGCAAGCGAGACCTTGACGCCCTCCTGCTCCAGCGCGGTCTGACCCTCAGGCCCCTGGCCGTGCTCGTGGATCACCTTCTCGCGCGCGTCGTCGAGCAGGTCGATCCAGTCCGCGACGAACCCGCCATAGCCCGGCTCCGCGCCCTTGAGGTCGCCCGACAGCGCCGCCTTGACGCCGCCGCACGCGCCGTGGCCGAGCACCAGGACTTCCTCGACCTGCAGCACGGTGATCGCGAACTCGAGCGCGGCCGAGACACCGTGGCGCCCGCCCCCCTTCTCGAACGGCGGCACCAAAGCGGCGACGTTGCGGACGACGAAGACCTCGCCGGGACGGCTGCCGAAGATGGTGGCGGGATCGACCCGGCTGTCCGAACAGGCGACGACCATCACCTTGGGCGACTGCCCTGCGGCGAGCTCGGTCCAGCGCTCGCGCTCCTCCAGCCACTCGTTGCCGCGAAAGCGATAATAGCCCTCGACCATATCGTTAAACTTGCTCATTTGTCAGATACCCTTCCGTTGTTTCGAAGACGGCCAGCCGCTATCTGCGACGGCATGAACGAGATGACTCCGCTTTCGGCTCCGACGCGCCAGCGCAAGCCCGACTGGATCCGCGTCAAGGCGCCCACCAGCGAGGGCTTCGCCGCCACGCGCGCGCTGATGCGCTCGAAGAGCCTCACCACCGTGTGCGAGGAGGCCGCCTGCCCGAACATCGGGGAGTGCTGGACCAAGAAGCACGCGACCGTGATGATCCTCGGCGACACCTGCACGCGCGCGTGCGCCTTCTGCAACGTCAAGACGGGCATGCCGCGCGCGGTCGACCCGATGGAGCCGCAGAATGTCGCCGACGCCGCCGCGCAGATGGGCCTGGAGCATATCGTCGTCACCTCCGTCGACCGCGACGACCTGCCGGATGGCGGCGCGCGGCAGTTCGTTCGGGTGATCGACGCGATCCGTCGCACCAATCCGACGACGACGATCGAGATCCTCACACCCGACTTCCGCAACAAGCACGAAGCCGCGGTGGAGGCCATCGTCGCGGCGCGTCCAGACGTGTATAATCACAATCTGGAAACCGTGCCGCGGCTCTACCCGACGATCCGGCCCGGCGCGCGCTATTACGCCTCACTGCGGCTGCTGGAGAGCGTCAAGAAACTCGACCCCTCCATCTTCACCAAGTCGGGCATCATGCTCGGGCTCGGCGAGGAGCGGCTCGAGGTCCATCAGGTGATGGACGACATGCGCTCGGCCGACATCGATTTCCTGACGATGGGCCAGTATCTCCAGCCGACCCCGCGCCACGCCAAGGTCGCCGAGTTCGTGCCCCCCAAGGCGTTCGACGCTTACGCCGCGATCGCGCGCGCCAAGGGCTTCCTGCTGGTGGCATCGTCGCCGCTGACGCGCTCGAGCTATCACGCCGGCGACGATTTCGCGAAGATGCGGGCAGCGCGCGAGGCCAAGCTTGCCCAAGCATAGCGAGACCCGCCGGCTGCCCTACAGCCCCGAGCAGATGTTCGACCTGGTCGCGGACGTGCGCCGCTACCCGGAGTTCCTGCCGTGGGTGACCGCGATGCGTGTGCGCCGCGACGGCGACAGCGAGACGCTGGCGGACATGATCGTCGGCTTCAAGGGACTGCGCGAGACCTTCACCTCGAAGGTGGCGAAGATGCGGCCGGACACGATCCGCGTCGAGTACGTCGACGGACCGCTGAAGTACCTTCACAACGACTGGCGCTTCCGCCCCGACGGGGAGGGCGGCTCGCTCGTCGACTTCACTGTCGACTTCGCCTTCAAAAACCGCATGTTCGAGATGCTCGCCGGGCAGGTATTCGGCGTCGCGCTGCGCAAGATGATCGGCGCGTTCGAGGAGCGCGCGCGTGCGCTCTACGGCGACTCGTCGGCGGGTTCTTCCTCGGGCTCGGGCAGCAGCAGCTCGAGCGCGCACAACGCGGCCTGAAGCCGCACCCCGGCGCGCCCGAGATCGCCGAAGAAACGCTTGTCGGCGACCACGTTGGCCGGGTCGCCGGCGCGCTCGGCGCGGGCGAACACCACGGTGCCGACCGGCTTCTTCTCGGTCCCCCCGCCCGGACCCGCGACGCCGGTGATCGCCACCGCGACGTCCGCCGTGGACTGCGCCAGCGCGCCTTGCGCCATACTCCACGCCACCGCGATCGAGACGGCGCCGAAGGTGTCCAGCACGTCGCCGCTCACCCGTAGCTGGCGCTGCTTGGCCTCGTTCGAATAAGTGACGAAGCCGGCGTCGAACACGTCGGACGAGCCCGCGATCTCGGTCAGCGCGGCGGAGACAAGCCCGCCGGTGCAGCTCTCCGCCACCGCGACGCGGCGCCCGGCGGCGCGATTGGCCTCGATTACGCGGCGCGCCGCGTCGACCAGCTGCTGGGGAAGGACCTCGTCGCTCACGGCGCGGTCGCCGCGGCGCAGACCGGCAGGTCGGGGATGGCGTCGCGCTTGCCCTTGTTCTTCTCGGCCTTGAGATATTGCAGTGTCGCGACGACGATGCCCGCGGTGTTGCGCGCCGGCAGCGGCTCGAGCAGCGTCACCAGCCGGTCGAGTGTCCCGCAGTCGCCGGGCTGGATCCGCCCGGTGATCTGCGGCGCGAAGAGCGAGGTCAGCATCGGGCGCGCATAGTCGCTCAACAGCAGCAGTTCCACTGCCGGGTCGCTGAGCTTGGCGATGGCGGTGCGCGCCGCGGGCCAGACCCGGTCAGCCTCGCGATCGTATTTCTGGAGCAGGGCGCTGTCCGACTTCCGCAGCAGGCTGGAGGCGGGCAGCGCAGCGCAGACGCGGCCGGCGTCGCGGATGATCTCGGGCATGGCGACCAGCGCGATCGACTCGGCGTCGGTGCTTGACAGGCAGCGGTCCTGTGCGGCGGCGGGCGGCGCGGCGAGGAGCGCGACGCCGGCCAGCACGACGGGGAGCGAGGGAAGACGGTTCATGCGACGAACCCGCCCGGCAGCGTCACGGTCGCGACCGCCTGCGCGGCGATGCCCTCGCCGCGTCCGGTAAAGCCGAGTCGCTCGGTGGTGGTCGCTTTCACGCTGACCCGATCGGTCGAGAGCCCGAGAAGTTCCGCGATCCGAACCTGCATCGCGGCGCGATGCGGGCCGATCTTGGGCGCCTCGCACATCAGGGTGAGGTCGACGAAGGTGATCCGCCCGCCGCGCGCCTCGACCATCGAGCGCGCGTGCGAGAGAAACTGTCCCGATTCGGCACCGCGCCAGCGCGGATCGCTTGGCGGGAAGTGCGTGCCGATGTCGCCCGCCGCGATCGTGCCGAGCACCGCGTCGGTGATCGCGTGAAGCGCGACGTCGGCGTCGCTATGTCCGGAGAGACCCTGGTGGTGCGGGATCAGCACGCCGCCGAGCCACAGTTCCTCGCCGTCCTCGAGCCGGTGCACGTCGAAGCCGCTCGCCGAGCGGGTCTCCACACCGACGCGCGCGGCCGCGGCGGCGAAATCGGCGGGGTAGGTGATCTTGTCGAGCATCATGTCCCCTTCGACCTGTGCCACGCTCAGCCCGAGCGCGCGCACCATCTGCGCGTCGTCGGTCGCGGCACCGCCCTCCCATGCCGCGTGCGCCCGCGCCAGTGTGGCGGCGTCAAACGCTTGCGGCGTCTGCACGCGCGCGAGCGTCTCGCGCGCGACCGTGGCACCATCCGCCGCAACCAGCGTGTCGGCGACCGGCAGCACCGGGATCGCGCCGGGCGCGTGGTCGAGCGCGGCCAGCAGCCGGTCGATCACCGCAAGCGGTACGAAGGGGCGCGCGGCGTCATGCACCAGCACGCGCATCGCGCCCGCGGCAGCGTCAAGTCCCGCGCGCACGGAGTCGCGCCGCTCGGCGCCGCCGGTGACCCACTCGGCGCCGGGTACCGCCGCCGCGAGCTGCGCCTGCTGGCCCTCGCCGATGACGACGATGACCCGGTCAACTGCGGGATGCGCCGAGAGCGCGGCATGGCTCCACGCGACCATCGGTCGGCCGCCGACGGACGCATATTGCTTGGGCGCGGCGCTACCGCTGCGAGAGCCGCTGCCGGCGGCGACGATGAGGGCGACCGTGGTCATGGCGGCGCGCCCTAGCTGCTCCGCGTCGAGCTTGCCAGAGCGGTCCGGGTCGACTACCTGCCTATTTTTCGAGCAGCAGCGATGAATCAGCCTCTTTCTCCCCGGCTCACGCCGATCCGCATCGGTGAGGTGAGCGTCGACCAGCCGGTCGTGCTCGCGCCGATGACCGGCGTCTCCGACCAGCCGTTCCGTACTTTGGTGCGGCGCTACGGCTCGGGGCTCAATGTCACCGAGATGATCGCAAGCCAGGCGGCGATCCGCGAAACACGCCAGTCGCTGCAGAAGGCGATGTGGCATGTCTCGGAGGAGCCGGTGTCGATGCAGCTGGTCGGCTGCACGCCGCTAGAGATGGGCGAGGCGGCGCGGCTGGCGCGCGACAAGGGCGCTGCGATCATCGACATCAACATGGGCTGCCCGGTCCGTAAGGTGACCAACGGTGACGCCGGCTCGGCGCTGATGCGCGACCTCGGGCTCGCCGCGGCGATCGTGAAGGAGGTGGTCCGCGCGGTCGACGCGCCCGTGACGCTCAAGATGCGCATGGGGTGGTGCCACGACAGCCTCAACGCCGCCGAGCTCGCGCGCATCGCCGAGGACCTCGGCGTGCGCATGGTTACGGTCCACGGTCGCACCCGCAACCAGATGTACAAGGGCAGCGCCGATTGGGGCTTCGTCCGTTCGGTCAAGGAGGCGGTGACGATCCCGGTGATCGTCAACGGCGACATCTGCGGGATCGACGACGCCGAGACGGCGCTGGCGCAGTCCGGCGCAGACGGCGTGATGATCGGCCGCGGTGCTTATGGGCGACCGTGGCTGCTCGGGCAGGTGATGCACTGGTTCGCCACCGGCGAACGTCGGCCCGACCCGACGCTCGACGAACAATATGCCGTAATTTGCGAGCATTACGACATGATGCTGAGTCACTATGGCATCATCACCGGCGTCAACATGGCGCGCAAGCACATCGGCTGGTACACCAAGGGCATCCAGGGCTCGGCCGAGTTCCGCAACGCGGTGAACCAGGAGCCCGACCCAGAGCGGGTCAAGGTGATGCTCGCCGACTTCTACGCGCCGCACCGGATGCGGGACGCCGCGTGAGGTCGACGCAGCGCGGGCCGAGCGAGGCGGAGCTGCTCGCCGCGCTGCCGGTCGCGGTGCTGGTGGTTGACCCGGAGGACCGAGTCGAGCGCGCCAACGCCGAGGCCGAGACGCTGCTCAACCTGTCCGAGCGAGCGATGCGTGGGCAGACCGTCGCCGAGCTGCTCGGTGTCACCGATTCGGAGACTCGCCGTGCCGGTCACGCCTTCGCCGCCTTCGACATCGAGTTGGAGACGCGCGGCGGTGCGCGGGTGCGCGTCGACTTGGTCGAGGCCGCCGTGATCGACCAGCCGGGGTGGCGTACGATCACGCTCCACCATGCCGCCGCCTCGCGCCGGCTCGGCGTATCGGGCGACCGCGCCGCGGCGGCGCGCGCCGCGGTCGGGGCGGCGGCGATGCTGGCGCATGAGATCAAGAACCCGCTGTCGAGCATCCGCGGTGCGGCGCAGCTGATCGCCGACGGCGCCGCGCCCGATGAGCTCACCGGGCTGGTGATCACCGAGGTCGACCGGATCGCCGCGCTGATCGACCATATGGAGGATTTCACCGACACCCGGCCGCGCGAGGTGGCGCCGCTCAACATCTACCCGCTGCTCGCACACGCGCGCGGCGTGGCGCTGGCGGGGTTCGCGCGCGATATTCCGATCGAGGAGCGCTATGACCCGTCGTTGCCGCCGGTGCTCGGCAACCGTGACGCACTGCTTCAGGTGGTGCTCAACCTGCTCAAGAACGCCGCCGCGGCGTTGGGTGAACGCGGCGAGCGGCGCATCATGCTCACCACCGCCTATCGTCACGGCATCACCGTGGCGACGGGCAAGGGTCGCGAGCGGGTCGCGTTGCCGATCGAGCTGTGCGTGATCGACACCGGCTCGGGCGCGCCCGACGACATCGCCGACCATCTCTTCGACCCGTTCGTGTCGGGGCGACCCGAGGGCAAGGGGCTGGGGCTGGCGCTGGTTGACAAGCTGGTGCGCGACATGGGCGGCATCGTGCAATATGCGCGCGAGGGCCAGCCGCACCACACCGTCTTCCGCCTGCTGCTGCCGCGCGCCGCATGACCAGCGGCAAGGTCCTGATCGTCGACGACGACGACGCGGTTCGCACCGTGGTGGCGCACGCGCTGCGCCGCGCCGGTCACGCGGTGCGCACCGCCGCCAGCCTCGCCGACATGGCGCGCGAGCTGCGCACCCACCCGCCCGACGTCCTGGTGACCGATGTCGTGCTCCCGGACGGCGACGGCATCGACCATGCCGGTCGGCTCGCCACCGAGCGACCCGACATGCCGGTGATCGTGCTCTCCGCGCGCAACACGCTGACCACCGCGGTGCGCGCTACCGAGGCGGGCGCGTACGACTATATCCCCAAACCGTTCGACCTTGACACGCTGACCCGCACGGTCGCGGCGGCGCTCAAGCGCGGTGGCGCGGCGGCGGAGGACCAAGCCGCCGAGGAGGAGCAGCTGCCGCTGATCGGGCGCTCGCCCGCGATGCAGGACGTGTACCGCGTGATCGCGCGGGTGATCTCGAACGATCTCACCGTGCTGGTCTCGGGCGAGTCGGGCACGGGCAAGGAGCTGGTTGCGCGCGCGATCCACGATCTCGGCGCACGGCGCGCCGCGCCGTTCGTGCCGATCAACATGGCGGCGATCCCGCGCGAGCTGATCGAGGCCGAGCTGTTCGGGCACGAGCGCGGCGCCTTCACCGGCGCGGCGCAGCGCAGCGCCGGCCGCTTCGAGCAGGCCGCGGGCGGCACGCTCTTCCTCGACGAGATCGGCGACATGCCGATCGAGGCGCAGACGCGGCTGCTCCGCGTGCTCCAATCGGGCGAGTTCACCACCGTGGGCGGCGCGCGCACGATCCGCGCCGACGTCCGGATCGTCGCCGCTACCAACCGCGACCTGCAGCAGGCGGTCGCGGGCGGGCAGTTCCGCGAGGATCTCTATTATCGGCTCAACGTCGTGCCGGTCGCGCTGCCCGCGCTGCGCGAGCGCCGCGGTGACATCGCGGAGCTCGCGCGCCACTTCCTCGAGCGCGCCGCCGAGGCGGGGCTGCCGCGCAAGACGCTCGCTGCCGAGGCGTTCGCCGCGCTGGAGGCGCACGACTGGCCCGGCAACGTCCGCGAGCTGGAAAATCTCATGCGCCGGCTCGCTGCATTGTCGCGCGACGACCGGATAGGCGCGGCCGAGGTGGTGGCGACGATCGGTGCCGTGCCCGCTTCCGGCGCCGGCCTGCCCGAGGCGCTGCCCGATCCCGGCATCGAGGCGGCGGTCCGTGCGATGATCGAGCGGCTGGCGCGCGAGCAGCCGGGCGCGCTCGACGATGGGTCGCTCTACGATCGCGTCATCGGCGCGGCGGAGCGGCCGCTGATTGCGGCGATGTTGGCGCGGCACGGCGGCAACCAGCTGCGCGCCGCCCGCGCCATCGGGCTCAACCGTAACACGCTGCGCAAGCGGCTCGACGCGCTCGGGATCAGTCCGGGCGCGCGGGCGGCGGGATCGGACGAGCCATAAGCTCCCGAAATATGTGTTCTCTGTGCAACACCGATGTTGTAGCGGAGGAGCGATGATCGCGGGAGTCACTCCCTCCTCTTCCACCACGTCGCCCGCCCGTCGGCGGCCGACGGTGACGCCGGCGCTGGAGCTAGCGGTGCTCGCGGTGGCGGTCGCGATCGGCGTGGGTAGTTATTTCTCTGTGCGCAGCGAGGGCGGTTCGGCCGCGCTGATCGAGCCGCCGGTCGTCGCGCTGCTGCTCGTCGCCAATCTGGTCGCCGGCATCGCGCTGATGATCCTGCTGGGGCGCCGGATTGCGCTCAATCGTGCCGCGCGTTCGCCGGTGGGCGGGGAGGGGCGGCTTCATGTCCGGCTGGTGCTGCTCTTCTCGCTCGTCGCCGCGGTGCCCGCGCTTCTCGTGACGATCTTCGCGTCGCTGCTGTTCCAGTACGGTGTCCAATTCTGGTACTCGGATCGCGCTCGCGGCATGTTCGAGAACGCCGCCTCGGTGGCGCAGGAGAGCTATCGCAACGAGTCGGACCGCGTCGGCCGCGAGACGATGACGATGGCGGGCGACCTCGCCGACTATCTCCGCGCCGACCCGATCGAGAGCAAGCGGTTCGCCGCGGGTCTCGCTTATCAGCTGTACCTCCGCAACCTGTCCGAGGCGCTGATCGTCCAGCGCGGGCAGGACGGCGAGCTGCGCACCCGTGCCTTGGTCAATCCGTACGACCGACAGCTTGAGCGGGTCGTCACCATGCCAATGATCGACCAGATCGAGGGCGGGGCGGCGTCGGTGGTGGTGCGCTCGGGCGACCGCGTCGGCGTGCTGACCAGGCTCGACTATCAGCCGCACACCTATCTTTACTCGGCGCGCGTGTTCGACCCGCAGCTCGCCAACCAGCTCAACCGTGGCGGCGCGGTGCTCAACGACTATCGCCAGCTGATCGCGCGCGCGCGCTCGATCCAGCTCCTGTTCAATGCCGCATTGCTGATCGTCTCGCTGCTGATCGTCGGCGTCGCGGTGTGGATCGCGCTGGCGGTGGCGGACCGGCTGGTGCGCCCGGTCGGCGAGCTGGTCGACGCCGCACGCCGGGTGGGCGAGGGCGACCTTTCCGCACGCGTGCTCGAGACCCCCGCCCGCGACGAGGTCGGCACGCTCGCCACCGCCTTCAACAGCATGACCGCGCGGCTGGAGACGCAGAACACCGCGCTGGTGACCGCCAATACCCAGCTCGAGAACCGGCGCGCGCTGATCGAGGCGGTGATGTCCGGCGTGTCGGCGGGGGTGATCTCGATCGACTCGCAGGATCGCACGATCCGGCTGGTCAACAGCTCGGCGCAGACGTTGCTCGGGCTCGACGCGCCGCCGGTCGGTCGCGTGCTGCGGGCGGTCGCGCCTGAATTGGACGCGATGCTCGACCAGGGCGCGCGCGAGGCCAACGTCCAGCACAACGTGCAGGGCGAGATGCGCACCTTCGCGGCGCGGATCGCGCGCGACGGCACCGGGCCGATCATCACCTTCGACGACATCACGCAGCAGCTCACCGACCAGCGTCGCGCCGCCTGGGCCGACGTGGCGCGGCGCATCGCGCACGAGATCAAGAATCCGCTGACGCCGATACAGCTCGCCGCCGAGCGGCTGCAACGCCGCTACGGCAGCAAGATCGAGGCGGGCGACACCACCTTCGCGCGACTGACCGACACGATCGTCCGTCAGGTCGGCGACCTGCGCCGCATGGTCGACGAATTCTCCTCCTTCGCGCGCATGCCCAAGCCCGTCTTTCGAGAGGAAGCGCTGGTCGACATCGCGCGCCAGACGATGTTCCTCCACGAGGTTGCACATCCGGGCATCCGCTTCGTGCTTGAGCATGACGAGCCCGCGCCGACCCTGGTGTGCGACCGCCGCCAGATCGGCCAGGCGCTCACCAACATCGTCAAGAACGCGGTCGAGGCGGTCGAGGCCGCCGACATCAGCGAGGGCGCGGTGACGATGACGTTGCGAGAAGGAGAGGGCCGTGTCGTGATCGAGGTGGCCGACACCGGCGTCGGCCTGCCGCTCGAGCGCGACCGCATCGTCGAGCCCTATATGACGACGCGCGCCCGCGGCACCGGCCTGGGGCTCGCCATCGTCAAGAAGATCGTGGAGGAGCATTTCGGCACGATGACCTTCGCCGACCGCACGGGCGGCGGTACCGTGGTGACGCTGTCCTTCGACGCGTCGCTGCTCGCTCCGCTCGCGGCCGAGGATTCTCTCCCGCCCGGCGCGGGTTCCACCGACGACGATCGCACGATCGCCGCTTTGACCAGGAATCGGATCTAGACAGTTATGGCGATCGACATCCTAGTCGTGGACGACGAACTCGACATCCGCGAACTCGTGGCCGGCGTGCTCGAGGACGAGGGCTATGAGACCCGCATGGCGGGCGACAGCGATGCCGCGCTGGAGGCGATCGCGACGCGTCGCCCCAGCCTGGTGCTGCTCGACGTATGGCTGCAGGGTTCGCGGCTCGACGGGCTCGACCTGCTCGAGGAAATCAAGCGCCGCGATCCTTCGATCCCGGTGCTGGTGATCTCGGGCCACGGCACGCTGGACACCGCGGTCGCGGCGATCCGCAAGGGTGCTGCCGACTTCATCGAAAAGCCGTTCCAGGCCGAGCGGTTGCTGCTGATGGTCGAGCGCGCGACCGAGACCGAGCGGCTCCGCGCCGAGGTGAAGAGCCTGCGCGCGGCGTCGGGGCGCGGTACCGATCTCACCGGCAGCTCGACCGCGGTCAATGCGGTGCGTGCGACGCTCAAGCGAGTCGCGGGCACGGGCAGCCGCGTGCTGATCGTCGGGCCGGCGGGCGTGGGCAAGGAGGTCGCGGCGCGCCTGCTCCACGGCTGGAGCCAGCGCGCCCACGCCAATTTTGTGATTGTCAGCACGGCGGGCATGAGCCCCGACCGGGTCGAAGAGGAATTGTTCGGCGTGGAGGAGGGCGGGGACCTCGTCCGCACCGGCCTGCTTGAGCAGGCGCACGGCGGGACGCTGTTCCTCGACGAGATCGCCGACATGCCGCAGGCAACGCAGGCGCGGATCCTGCGCGTGCTCACCGACCAGAGCTTCACCCGCGTCGGCGGCACGCGCGTGGTCAAGGTCGACGTGCGCGTCGTCTCCGCCACCGCGCGCGACCTTTCGCTGGAGATCGCCGAAAGTCGCTTCCGCGAGGACCTCTACTATCGCCTCAACGTGGTGCCGGTGACGATCCCGCCGCTGGCGGAGCGGCGCGAGGACATCCCCGCGCTGGTCGAGCATTTCGTCGCGCATTACGCCGCCGAGCGCCGCGTGCCGGTGCCCGAGATTGCGACCGACGCCTTGGTCGCGCTCCAGTCCTACGACTGGCCCGGCAACGTGCGCGAGCTGCGCAACGTGGTGGAGCGGACCATCATTCTCGCGCCCGGCGACCGAATCGGGCGGATCGACCTCGACCTGCTCCCCGCCGAGGTGCTCGGCGGCCACGACGCCGGCCCGGGCGCGACGGCGATCATGGGCGCGCCGCTGCGTGAGGCGCGCGAAACCTTCGAGCGCGAATATCTGCGCGTCCAGATCCGGCGCTTCTCGGGTAATATCTCGCGCACCGCGAGCTTCATCGGGATGGAGCGCTCGGCGCTGCATCGGAAGCTCAAGCTGCTGGGGATCACCGAGACGCGGGAGGAATAGGGAGGAAAGGGGGCGTGCCCAGCGTCCGGCTGCTCTCGACGCCTGCTGGCGGTGAACAGATAGGTTAGAGACACCCGCACCCCCCGCCCCATTCGCCTCGAGCGGCCGTCGAGCTTGCCGAGGCGGCGTGTCGAGAGGAAAGCCGTGCGCCGACCTCAAGACCGTGCGCTTCTCGACTGCGCTCAGAGCGTGCTTGAGGCGAACGGGTGGAGGTGCTGCTGATCGTCCGCCGCCCACCACCGCTCCCACCTAGACGCGTCGGCGCGGGAACCCTAACTTAGCCCTGCCGCTTTACAGCGCGATCCTTCCGACGCCGGCAACGGTGCACCCTGCGGGGAACCTCCCGCCAAGAACAAGGACCCTCCAATGGCCGAAAAGCAGACCTCGCTCCAGGACCTGTTCCTCAACGCGCTGCGCAAGTCCAAGACCCCCGTCACGATGTTCCTCGTCAAGGGCGTCAAGCTCCAGGGCATCGTCACCTGGTTCGACAATTTCTCGGTGCTGCTGCGGCGTGACGGCCAGTCGCAGCTGATCTACAAGCACGCCATCTCCACCATCATGCCCGCTGGCGCGATCGACGTCGGAAGCATCGTCGCCCAGCTCGGCGAGGGCGGCAAAAAGCAGCTGTTGCAGGACATCTTCCTCTCCGCGGTGCGCAAGTCAGAAGACCCGGTGACGATGTTTCTCGTCAACGGCGTGATGCTGCAGGGTGCGATCGCGGGCTTTGACCTCTTCTGCATGCTGCTCCAGCGCGACGGCATGTCGCAGCTGGTCTACAAGCACGCGGTCTCGACGATCCAGCCGTCGCGGCCGCTCAACCTGGCCGAGGAGCAGGCGGCGGGCGAGGAAGAGTGAGAGTGGGCGCATGAGCACTGGCTTCGAGCGCGACCGCGACGAATTCTCCCGCGGTGCGCGCGCGATCGTCGTCTATCCCGATCTCGGCGGGTCGTCGCGCGACGCCGAGGCGCGGCTGGCGGAGACCGCCGGCCTCGCCGAGGCGATCGGCGTCGTCGTCGCTGACCGGGTCGCGCTGCGCATCCGCACCCCGCGCGCCGCGACGCTGATGGGCGCCGGCCAGATCGAGGAGCTCGCCGCGCGCGCGCGGATGGAGGAAGCGGGGCTGGTCGTCGTCGACGGCAGCCTGACCCCGATCCAGCAGCGCAACCTCGAGACCGCGCTGGAGACCAAGGTGATCGACCGAACCGGGTTGATCCTCGAGATCTTCGGCGAGCGCGCCGCGACCGCCGAGGGCCGACTTCAGGTCGAGCTCGCGCACCTCGACTATCAATCGGGTCGCCTGGTGCGCAGCTGGACCCACCTCGAACGCCAGCGCGGCGGCTTCGGCTTCCTCGGCGGCCCGGGCGAGACCCAGATCGAGGCCGACCGTCGGCTGATCCGCGACCGCATGGCGCGGCTGCGGCGCGAGCTGGAGCAGGTGACCCGCACGCGCGGGCTCCACCGCGAGCGGCGACAGCGCGCGCCGTGGCCGGTGATCGCGCTGGTCGGCTATACCAACGCGGGCAAGTCGACGCTGTTCAACCGGCTTACCGGCGCGCACGTGATGGCGGAGGATCTGCTCTTCGCCACGCTCGACCCGACGCTGCGCCAGATCAGCCTGCCCGGTATCGACAAGGCGATCCTGTCGGACACGGTCGGCTTCGTCTCGGAGTTGCCGACCCAGCTTGTGGCGGCGTTCAAGGCGACGCTGGAGGAGGTGGTTTCGGCCGACCTGCTGATCCACGTTCGCGACGTGGCGCACCCTGATACCGCGGCGCAGAAGACCGACGTGGAGGGCGTGCTCGCCGATGTCGGCGTGAGCGAGACGACACCGCTCATCGAGGCCTGGAACAAGCTCGACCTGCTTCACGGCGAGGCGCGGGTTGAGCTGCTCGACGAAGCGGCGCGGCGCGACGACGTGGTAGCGCTGTCGGCGCTGAGCGGGGAGGGGGTGGACGAGCTGACTCGCCACGTCGCCGACCTGCTGACGCAAGGCCACCAGCGTTATGCCATCGCGCTCGATGCGGGCGACGGCGCCGGGGCGGCATGGCTCCATGCCAACGGCGAGGTGCTCGACCAGCACGTCGAGGGTGACCGCGTGCGCTACGAGGTGCGGATGGCGCCCGCGGTGCACGAGCGCTTTCTGGCGCGGCACGGGTGAGGGATTTGCCTAGCGGCGTTGCTGCGAGACGGCGCCTCGACAAGCTCAGCGCTTCCTCAGCGCGAGCGGTGCGGCGTAGAACGAACGAGCGCATCCTTCCGCGCTGAGGAGCGGCTGAGCCGGTCGAAGCCTCGTCTCGAGGCGCTGTCCGCTCCTTAACCCGCCTTCGCCCGCTGCCACAGCGCCTCTTTCTCCGCGAGCGGCAGCGCCGCGAAACCTGCGCCGCCTGCCGCCTCGATCGCGCGGAAGCGCCGCTCGAACTTGGCGTTTCCGGCGCGCAACGCCTCCTCCGGATCGACCCCCAGGTGCCGTGCCCAGTTCACCACCGCGAACAGCAAGTCGCCGATTTCCTCGACGCGTTCGGCCTGGTTGCGTGCGGCCTCCACCTCGGCCAGTTCCTCGTCGACCTTGGCGCGCGAACCGCTCGCGTCGGGCCAGTCGAAGCCGGTGCGCGCCGCCCGCTTCTGCAACTTCTCGGCGCGGATCAAGGCGGGCAGGGCCGTTGCGACGCCGTCGAGCGCCCCTGCCGCCCCCTTGTCGGAGCGCTCGGCGGCCTTGACCTCCTCCCACAGGTGATGGCCGCCTTCGGCCAGGTCACCGAAGATATGCGGGTGGCGGCGCTCCATCTTGTCACTGATCGCGGCGGCGACGTCGGCCAGCGCGAAGGCGCCGTCTTCCTCGGCAATGCGGCTGTGGAACACCACCTGGAGCAGCAGGTCGCCGAGTTCGTCGCGCAGCTCGTCGATCGCGCCGCGGGCGATCGCGTCGGCGACCTCATACGCCTCCTCGATCGTGTAGGGTGCGATCGTCGCAAAAGTTTGCGCGCGATCCCACTCGCAGCCGCCGGGGCCACGCAGCCGTGCCATGATGGCCACCAACCGATCGATTTCGGCGCTCGTTCGCTGCTCGCTCATGTCGACGCGCTAGCAGCGGACGGCGCGCGCGGCCAGCGTCAGCGCGGCGGGCGGTTGGCTGCGTCGTTGACCTCTACCCAATAGCCGTCGGGATCCTGGGTGAAGATCTGGCGGACGCCATCGGTGCGCGTATGTTTGATCGCGCCGACCGTGCCGGCATAGTCGGTCCAGGTGCGGCCGGTCTTCCTGAGAAAGGCGAGGACGGGATCGAGGTCCCTTACTGTGAGGGCGAAGTGGATGATGCGTGGGGGCGGGGTGAAAGGCACCTTGATCGCCTGGATGTGCAGCTCGACTCCATTGCCCAGCCGCAACCAGCGCGGTCCGCCCGGCGCGGCGCCGAGCGGTGCGGGGATCTCGCTGAGCCCGAACGCTTCTTCGTAATAAGCAACACTCCGCGCCTGATCGGTGACGTTGATCGCGACATGGTTCATCGTCGCCTGTGCCGTGGCCCCGACCGGCACGAGGCCAGCCAGCGAGACGAGCGCGGCCAAGGGAAAACGCATCATCCTCTCCCGTGTGTTATCGTTGTCGTGCTTCCGCGAACGATGGAGTCCCGATCGTAAGCGCCGCAACTAGCCCTCGGGCATTGTTGTCCGCGGTGACGATTGCTCCCCTCAGCTCGCGACGGTTTGGCCCCGCTTGAGCAGATCCAGCACCGCCGCGGTCATCGCAGTGGCGCCGGTGGTCACCACCGCACGCGGGTCGACCTTGAACAGGGGCGAGTGATGCGAGGGCACCGGCGGGCCACCGTTGGCGGCGGCGTCGAACACCGCCTGCTGGGTGCCGCCCACTGCAAAATAATAGCCCTTCACGCCGAGCTCGGGCTGGACGAAGGCGGCGAAATCCTCCGCCCCCATGCCCTTCTGCTGGAACGGGATCACCTTCTCGGCGCCGAGCGTCGCCGCCATCACGCCGTTGAGCCGGCGCGCCAGCGCGGCATCGTTGATCGTCGTCGGCGTGCCCTCGATCACCTTGACGACCGGCATCTTGTCGGCGGGCATGCCGTTGAGCTCGCCGATACCGCGTGCGACCCGCTCGATCCCGGCGAGCAGCTGCTTGCGCGTGGCCTCGTCGTTGGCGCGGACGGTCACCTGCAGCTTGGCCTCGTCCGAGATGATGTTGTGCTTGAGCCCGGCGTGGAAGCTGCCGACCGTGATCACGCCGGGGCGGAGCGGCTGGCGTTCGCGGCTGATCAATCCCTGCAAGGCGATGACGAGCTGGCTCGCCATATAGACCGGGTCCTTGCCGGTGTGCGGGCTGGCGCCGTGCGCGCCGATCCCCGGCACGGTGATGTCGACACTGTCGGACGAGCTGTACTGGATGTCCTCGGAGGCCGAGACGGTCCCGGCCAGCCCTTCCGAGTTGGAGTGATAGGCCAGCGCATACTGTGGTTTGGGGAAGCGCGTGTAGAGCCCGTCGCGCAGCATCGCCGCCGCGCCGCCGACGCGTTCCTCGGCGGGCTGGACAACGAACACGACCGTGCCCGTCCAGCGATCCTTGAGCGCGGCGAGCCGGCGCGCGGTGGCGAGCAGCCCGACGATATGCGTGTCGTGCCCGCAGGCGTGCATCACCGGCGCCTCGACACCATCGACGCCGACCTGGCGCACCGTGCTCGCGTTCGGCAGCCCTGATTTCTCCTCGACCGGCAACCCGTCCATGTCGGCGCGGACCAGCACCACCGGGCCGGTGCCGTTGCGCAGCACGCCGACCACGCCGGTGCCGCCGACCTTCTCGGTGACCTGCATGCCGGACACCGCGCGCAGCGCCGCCGCCATCTTCGCCGCGGTGCGCACCTCCTTGAACGACAGCTCGGGATTGCGGTGGAAGTCGTCCCACATCGCGCCGAGCGACTTGTCATAATCGGCGTCGATCGCCGCCGCATAGTCGGGCGCGGCGAGCGCGGGTGTGGCGACGAGCGACAACGCGGTCGCGGCGAGCAGGTAGCGCATATGATTTCCCCTTCGTCGCCAGCGTAGCGACGGCGCGGTGCGACGCAACGCCGCTTAGCGCTTATCCGCTCGCCGCGAGAGCCAGTCGCCGTCGGCCAGCCAGTCGTACAGCCGATCGGGCCAGTGCAGGATCGAGAGCCGCTCGGACTCGTCGAGATTAAAGGCGTGGCCGCTGTCGGCATACATGTGCAGCTCGGCCGAAATGCCGGCGCGGCGCAGCTGCTCGTACAAGGCGACGGTGGGCGCCGCGCAGCAGTCGTCGCGGCTGCCGGCGACGAGGAAGGCCGGTGGCGCGGTCGTGATCGCCGACGCCGGTGCCGGCACGCCGCGCGGACCGGGGAAGACGAGCACCTGGAAGTCGGGCCGGGCGGAGAGCGAGTCGATCGCGTCGGTCCGCGGTCGCCCCGCTGGCTCTGGATGATCGGCGACCTGGGTGACAAGCTCGCCCCCCGCGGAGAAGCCCATCGCTCCGACCCGCGCCGGGTCGATGCCGTACACGGCGGCGTGGGCGCGCACCCACCGGATCGCGCGGCGCGTGTCATCGGCAGCATCGCCCTCGACCGTGTAGGTCGAGCCGGGCTCGTTCGCGAGCCGATATTTGAGTACGAAAGCGGTGATGCCGGCGCGGTTGAGCGCCGTCGCCACCTTGGTGCCCTCGTTGGTCCAAACCAGCAGCTTGTGCCCGCCGCCCGGCAGGATCACGATCGCGGCGCCGTTGCGCTTGGCGGCGGGTGCGGGGAAGGGGATCAGCGATGGGTCGTGGATGTTGCGGACCCAGTAATCGCGCGCCACCTCGGCCTCGGCGCGGCGCTTCCCGACACCCGGCGCACCGTTCGGCCACAGCGAAATCCGCTCATAGCGCGGTGCCGGCTCGGGTGCCGGATTCTGCGATGCCGCCGGCGCAGCGAGAAGCGACGCGAGGAGTAGCGCGAGGGCGGATCGTCTCAGCTGCACAAGGCGGCACCGTTGGCGCGGTCGCGACACGAGTCAGTGACGGATTGCTGCCGCAGATTTTCGCGCTCGCGCTCCCATTCCCACTTGGTCTTGCACGAGCGATAGCCATCGACCAGCGAACCGGTACGGACGAAACGCTTGCAGATCATCTTGTCGCGCGCATCGGCGGCACGCTCGGGCGCGTCCGCGGGCGTTGCCTGTCGTGCCTGCACAGCCGTTTCGCCCGCGCCAGCGAGGAACAACATCACAGCGCTTAATAACGCGCTCCCGACGCCCACCCGCATCGCTTTTCCCCCACGAAACAAACCTTAGTGAAGCATAGCGGTGAGACGGTGGCAATGTTCTCAGCGCATCACGCTGAGCAGATCGTCGACGCTCCCGGTGGCGAACGCGGTGTGCTCGTCGCCAATCGCATAGGGCAACAGGATACGGCGCCGGTGCAGCAGCGCGCCGCAGCTGTAGGTGACGTTCGGCACATAGCCGCCGCGCTGCTCGGCGCTCGGGAAGAGCAGCGGGGAGGGGGTGCGCGCCAGCACCTTGCTCGGGTCGTCGCGGTCGAGCAGACAGGCGCCGACGCAATAGCCGCGCACCAGCCCGACGCCGTGCGTGAACACGAGCCAGCCCTCGGCGAGCTCGATCGGCGAGCCGCAATTGCCGATCTGCACGAATTCCCAGGGATATTCCGGTCGCATGATGATCTCGCCGCGTTCCCAGTGGTGCAGATCGTCGGAGCGGAGCAGCCAGATATTCTCATTGTCCTGGCGGCCGAGCATCACGAAGTCGTCACCGATCCGACGCGGGAACAGCGCCATACCCTTGTAGCCGGCCATCGCGCCGGTGAGCGGGCGCATCTCATACGTGCGCAGGTCGATGCCGCGCAGCAACTCGGCGCGGGCGACACGGCCGTCGAACGCGGTATAGGTGCCGATCACGCTCTGCGTGCCGTCGCGATCGGTGAAGCGGACGAGGCGCAGGTCCTCCACGCCGCTGCGTTGGCTCGGCAGGATCGGGAAGATCACGGTCTCGGAGATGTCCTCACTGTCGTCAGAGCGCAGCCGGACCCAGCCCGCGTCGTCGTCGCGCTCGATCCGCGGCGGCACGCCCTGCGGGCTCGGCGGGTCGACCGTGAGGCGGGTGCCGCCGTCCCAGCTTCCGGAGCGGAACGTCACCGAGGAGATATGACCCTCACCGACGCCGCGCAGCGAGAGCAGGAAGGAGAGTTGGTCGTCGCTCGGATCCTGGTCGGGCACGGCGACGATCGAGGGGTTGAACAGCGCCGCGCTTTCGAAGGCATATTCTTGGCTGAAATAGGCGCCGACCAGCAGCCTATCGCACTCGGCATCGACAGCGATCCCGATCGCCTCGCGCACCTCGTCGAAGCGACGCAGGAAGACCTGGTCGACGCGGCGATGGCGCGGCCGCATCGCTTCGTGGAGCAGCCCGAGCATGCGCTGCCGCATCGGCTCGTCGAGCGCCATCAGCCGCGCGGCTACCGCGCTCGCGCGGCTCGGCTTGCCCGCGGCGAACGCCTCCGGATAGTCGAAGCTGAACGGCCGGATTACCGTACGTGCGGGATCTGGCTTGAGCTCGAGATCGAGCGTTGTGAAGACTGCGGCGGCGTCCATGTCAGCCCTCATGCTGGTTGCGAAACCGACATAGCGCGCGTGGGGAGGCTAATATCCATGCGGAATGATCGCCGCTCGGACGAAGACGGGTTTGTACGTAGCGGCGTCGGCAACCCGGTGCGTCATGACAAGGTCGAATGCGTCATGTGAATAACGGCGCTAGCGCCATGAACTGATCGCGTCGTTCGTTCCAGGCACAGGTGTAGACGTTCAAGCGGTGAGGAAGGCCGAGTTTGGAGCTGACGGAGACCGGCGTGAAGCGAAGTAGATGCAACTCGGCCACCAGCTTGCCGTCGAGATGTAGTTGATAGATAGTGCGATCGAAGCGTCCGTCGGGCTGCATGTCGCGGGACGTTTTGGTCAGCCGCCGGCGCTTTTCGGCATGTTTCACAAGTGTTTGCCAAAGTTCCCGGTCATAGATGCGCAATATGCCCTGACGTCGACATTCGTCGCGTGCGATCTGCAAACCCGCCGCGCTATATCGATCGAGCGCGACAACGGCACCGAGAAACGCGACAAAGGCGACACCCATCAGGCGTAATCCCATCACCGGTACGTCCGCCATCGTTACGGTAAGGCGCTGCCACAATGCTCGGGACGCCCGCAAGTAGGCGCTAGTGGACGCCAGCATCTCCTCGTTGCCACGAGCGGCCGCGCATGAGCGAAATCGATAATATGTATTATGTAAAGTATGTGGCGATCGCGAACAAGGCGATGAAGAGCCCACCCCATGCCAGCGCGTAGCGGAGCATCGTCTGCCCCGGCATGCGTCGGGTAACCAGCGCGGATAGCGGCAGCACCAGCACGAGCAGCAGTATCAGGGCGGCGCCCAGACGCTCGCTCACCCCGTAACCTCCCAGCCGTCATAGCCAGGCTCGACGCCGCCGGGCAGCTCGGCGCGCAGTCCGGCATAGTCCATCGACTGATCCATATGGACCAGCACCGTCCGCGCCGGGCGCAGTTCCTCGACCCAGCCGAGCACGGTGGCGAGATCGGGATGAGTCGGATGCGGCCGGCGACGCAGCGCGTCGACGATCCAGACGTCGACGCCGCGGTACAGCTCGCGCATCGCCGCGGTCATGCCGCTGATGTCGGTGGCATAGCCGATCGAGTACCCGGCCGCGGTGAAGCGTAGCCCGGCCGAGCTGATCGAGCCGTGCGGCTGGTCGACGACCTCGACCGTCAGGCCGCCGATGCCGAGCCGATCGGGCAGCAGCGCGAGCTCGACGGTCGGCGGATAGCCGCCGGCACCCTTGAAGACATACGCGAACTGCTGGCGCAGTGCCGCCGCGCAGCCCTCGCGCGCATAGCCCGGCACGGGGTGGCCGAGCGCATGATAGACCTGGCGGAGGTCGTCGATGCCGAAGACATGATCGGCGTGCTGGTGCGTCCAGATCACTGCGTCGACCTGCCCGATTTCAGCTGCGAGCAGCTGCGCGCGCATGTCAGGGCTGGTGTCGACGAGGACGCGCACGCCGTCATGCTCGACCAGTAGCGAGGAGCGGGTACGGCGATTGCGCGGCTCGGCCGGATCGCAGTCGCCCCAGTCGCCTCCGATCCGCGGAACCCCCGACGACGTGCCCGAGCCGAGGATGCGAACCTTCACGCCGGCCGCGCTTTGCTGAAGAGTGCGTAGAAGTTTTCAGCGGTATAGCGCTGAAATTCCTCGACATCTTCGCCGCGGAGCCGGGCCAGGAAGGCGGCGGTATCGGCAACGAAGCCAGGCTCGCCGTTTTTGCCGCGATGCGGCACAGGCGCGAGGAACGGCGCGTCGGTCTCGATCAGCAGACGTTCGCGCGGGATCCGCGCCGCGGTGGCGCGCAATGCCTCGGCGTTGCGGAAGGTGACGATGCCGGAGATCGAGATAAACATACCGAGCTCGAGCGCCTGATCCGCGAACCGGTCGCTGGCGGTGAAGCAATGGATCACGCCGGTATAAGCCCCCTGCTCCATCGCTTCGCGCAGGATCGCGGCCGTATCCTCCTCCGCGTCGCGGGTGTGGACGATAATCGGCGTGCCGCTCTCGCGCGCCGCGGCAATATGCGCGCGGAAGCTCGCCTGTTGCCGCTGGCGGTCGGAATGGTCGTAATGATAGTCGAGTCCGCTCTCGCCGATGCCGACCACGCGCGGGTGGCGCGCGCGCTCGACCAGCTTCGCGGTGTCGATGTGCGGGTGCTGGTCCGCCTCGTGCGGATGGATGCCGACGCTCGCCCAGACGTCGGGCTCGCGCTCGGCGGTGGCGAGCACCGCGTCCCACTCGCGCTCGCGCGTGGCGATGTTGAGCACCGCGGTGACGCCGCGCGCGCGCGCGCGCTCGAGCACCGCGGCTTGCTGCTCGAACAGGCCCTCGTAATTGAGGTGGCAGTGGCTGTCGGCGAGCATCAGGCGGGCTCCGTCGCGGCGGGCAGTTCGAGCCGCGGGAAGGCCGGAGTCGGCGGTGCGATCACCCCACCGGCGTCGAAACGGCGCTGATACCAGTCGTCGTCGTCGATCGCGGCATGGTCGCGCTCGTCAGCGCCGATCTGGTCGAGCACGCTTCCCGCGCCCTCGGGCACCACGGGCAGGATCGCGATCGCGAGCGTGCGGATCGCGCGCACCAGCGTGCGCAGCACGGCGTGCATCCGCTCGGGGTCGGTCTTGCGCAGCGACCAGGGCGCCTGCGCGTCGATATATTGGTTGCACGCGAAGACGCCGCGCAGCCATGCCTCGACTCCCTGGCTGAGCAGCAGGTCGGTGAACCCCGCGCGTAGCGCGGCGCAGGCGACGACCACCTCCTCGATCAGCTGCGCGTCGGCCTCGTCGGCGCGGCCGGCGTCCGGGAAGGCGCCGCCAAGGTTCTTGGCGATGAACGACAGCGTCCGCTGCGCCAGATTGCCGAACGCGTTCGCCAGCTCGGCGTTGACGCGCATGACGATCGCCTCGGCCGAGTAGCTGCCGTCCTGGCCGAAACTGACTTCGCGCAGCAGAAAATAGCGCAGCCCGTCGACCCCGAACGCCTCGGCGAGATCGAGCGGATCGACGACATTGCCGAGGCTCTTCGACATCTTCTCGCCGCGATGGAGCAGGAAGCCATGGCCGAACACCGTCTTAGGCAGCGCAATCCCGGCCGACATCAGGAACGCCGGCCAGTAGACCGCGTGGAAGCGCACGATGTCCTTGCCGATCAGATGCAGGTCCGCCGGCCAGTAGCGCAGCTCGCCGTCGGGATAGCCGGCCCCGGTGAGATAGTTGGTCAGCGCGTCGACCCAGACGTACATGACGTGGCCCGGACTGCCCGGCACCGCCACGCCCCAGTCGAAGCTGGTGCGCGACACCGACAGGTCGGACAGCCCGCCCTCGACGAAGCGCAGGATTTCGTTGCGCCGCGCCTCGGGGCGGATGAAGTCCGGGTTCGCCGCGTAGAAGTCGAGCAGCGGCTGCTGGTATTTGGACAGGCGAAAGAACCATGTCTCTTCGGCGGTCCAGGTCACCGGCGTGCCCTGCGGCGACAGCTTCGCCCCCCCTTCCCCGTCGACCAGCTCCTTCTCGTCGTAGAAGGCCTCGTCGCGGATCGAATACCAGCCCTCGTAGCGGTCGAGGTAGAGGTCGCCGGCGTCCGCCATCGCCTGCCAGATCGCTTGGCTGGCGCGGTGATGATCCGCGTCGGTGGTGCGAATGAAACGATCGTAGCTGATCGCAAGTCTGTCGCACATTGCCTTGAAATAGCCCGACATCTCGTCCGCGAGCGCACGCACCTCGACGCCGCGGTCGCGTGCCGTCTGGACCATCTTGAGCCCGTGCTCGTCGGTGCCGGTCTGGAAGCGCACGTCGCGTCCGGCCTGGCGCTGGAAGCGCGCGATCGCGTCGGCGGCGATTGCCTCATAGGCATGGCCGATATGCGGGCGGCCATTGGGATAGCTGATCGCGGTGGTGATATAGAAGGGGTCGCCCATGCCGCGCCTCCTAACGCTCTCCCTCGCGCGATGCCAGCCGCGCGACGATGCCGGCGAGCTCATAGACGGTGCCCTGCTGGTCAAGCGACAGCGCGCGTGCCGCGGCGGCGACCGAGCGCGCCTCGTCATAGCCGTCGAGCGCGGCGCGCAGGTCGGCGCCGACGCGGGTCGCCGCGGCGCATGCGATCAGCGTCGGCACGCGGTCGAGAAACGCCTCGTAGCGCGGCTGCGCCGCCTTGAGCGCGAGCGACTTGGCGAGCGCACCGCGACGCGTCAGCGTTGGGTCGCCGTCGCGCGCGATTTCGCCCAACGTCTGCTCGATCGCGCCGAGATCGAGCCCGGCATAGCCGAGCGCGCGCCCAGGCGACCCGTCGCCCGCACTCACGAGTGCGGCGACCTCATCGGGATCAGCGTCGGGCAGCGCTGCGCGTAGCACGGCCGCCATGTCCTCGTCGCCGAGCGGCTCGAAGCGCAGCACCCGGCAGCGCGAGCGGATCGTGGCGAGCAGCCGCCCGGGCGCGTGGCTGACGAGCAGGAACACTGTCCCCGCGGGGGGCTCCTCCAGGCTCTTGAGCAGCGCATTGGAGGCGCCGGGGCGCTCGAGATCGTCAGCGGCGTCGATCACGATCGCGCGGCGGGGCGACAGCGACGGCATCGTGCCGAGGAACGGGCCGAGCGCCCTCACCTGGTCGACCGTGATCGAGCGCGCCAGCTCGTCCTCCTTGTCCTTCTTCGGCAGGCGGCGCAGCTCGCGATAGTCGGGGTGCGAACCCGCGGCGAGCAGCGTGGCGGTGCGATGCTCAAGCGGGACGGCGAGACCGGGAGCGAGCTGTCCCGGACTCATCGCTTCGGCGAGCAGTCGGGCCGCGGCGGCGCGTGCGAACGTGGCCTTGCCGACCCCCTCGGGACCGGCGAGCAGCCAGGCATGATGGACATTGCCGCCGCGCAGCGCCGCGCTGAAGGCGTCGATCGCGGCGCGATGGCCGCGTAGCGTGGTCACGGCACCAAGTCCGCCAGCTCGGCCAGGATCGCGGCGGTCACCGCCTCGGGCGGCTGCGAGGCGTCGATGGAGCGGAAGCGCTCGGATTCGGCAGCGCCGAAACGCTCGAAGGCGGTGGCGACGGCGGCGTGAAAGTCAGACCCGCGCGCGGCGAAACGATCGCTTTCGCCGCGATCCCGTCGTGCCGCCCGTTCGGCACCGAGCGCGAGTGGTAGCGTCAGCAGGAAGGTGCGGTCCGGCAGCAGTCCCTCGCTGCCGAAGGCATGGAGCGCCAGCACGTCGGCGTCGTCGATCCCGCCGGCCACGCCCTGATAGGCCCGCGTCGAGTCGACGAAGCGGTCGCAGATTACCCAACGACCCGCGTCCAGCGCCGGCCGGATCACCTTTTCGACATGATCCGCACGCGCCGCGGCGAACAGCAAGGTCTCGGCGCGCGCGCTCCACCGACCCGGCTCGCCCTCCAGCAGCAGCGCGCGGATCGCCTCGGCGCCCGGACTGCCGCCGGGCTCGCGCGTTACGACGGCGTCGACGCCGCGCTGACGCAGCGCCGCGGCAAGCGCGCGCGCCTGGGTCGACTTGCCGGCCCCTTCCCCACCCTCCAGGCTGAGGAAGCGCCCCCGCGGCATCAGAACAGGCCGCGCAGGCCCGCCATGGCGCGCCCGAAGAAGCCCGCTTGGCCGACGTCGCGCGCCGCCACCAGCGGCATGCGCTGCTCGGGCAGACCGGGTGCGGAGACGACGAGATCCGCGATATGCGCGCCCTGCTTGATCGGTGCCTTCACTGGACCGTCATAAACGATCTTGCCGGAGAGCTGCGGGCGCGTGCCCGAGGGCACGGTCACCGCCAGCGCCTTGGGCGCAACCAGCTCGACCTCGCTGGCATCCCCCAGCTGCACCGCGGCGGTGCCGACCGACTTGCCCGCCTTCACCACCGGGCGCGCCTGCCAGGCGCGGAAGCCCCATTCCATGAAGCGGATGGATTCCTGCGCGCGCTGGTTGAAGCTGGTCAACCCCGCGACCACCATCACCAGCCGGCGCCCGTTCTGCTCGGCCGAGCCGGTGAAGCCATAGCCCGCCTCGTCGGTGTGGCCGGTCTTGAGCCCGTCCGCGCCGGCGACGCGGCCCAGCAACGGATCACGATTGGCCTGGGTGATCGCGGCGCCCGCGCCCATCGTCTTGCCCCAGGTGAAATCGCGGCGCGAGTAGAACTGCTTGTAGAGCTGCGGGAACTCGGTGATCGTCGCGGCAGCGAGCTTGGCGAGGTCGCGCGCGGTGACATAGGTGATGCCGCCGTCGGGCCAGCCGTTCGAGGTGCCGAAATGGCTGTTGGTCAGCCCGAGCTTCTGGGCGTTCTCGTTCATGCGCTCGGTGAAGGCCTGCTCCGTGCCCGACGCACCTTCGGCGAGCACGACGCACGCGTCGTTCCCCGACAGCGTGACGATGCCGTACAGCAGGTTCGCCACCGACACGCGCTCGCCGACCGAGAGGAACATGGTCGACCCGGCCGCGGGCCCGTGCCAGCGCTTCCAGGTCTCGGGCCGGACCTCATATTCGGTCGACAGCTTGAGGTCGCCCGACTTGATCATCTGGAAGGCGGTATAGACCGTCATCATCTTCGCCATCGACGCGGGCGGCATGCGGCGGTCGGCATCTTTGGCGTAGAGCACCGCGCCCGAGGACAGGTCTTCCATGAAGGCGACCGGCGCAGGCGTGTCGAACTGCGGCGCCGCCGCCATGGCGGGATAGGCGACCGCGAGGACGGCGGCGGGCAGCGCGAGAACGGTCAGCAGCTTGGTCATGGGGCGGGATCCGGTTCGATGGCAGGCGTGGGAAAAGCGTTGATGCGCGTCGAGGCTCGCGCCCTAGCGCGCGATCGCGTCGGCGAGCAAGCCCACCGACAGAGCGTAGAAGTTGGAACAATTATAGTCGAGGATGACGCGATAATTACTGGTCAGCAGATAGGCAGTCGCGCCGGGACCGTCGGGTTCGATCAGCACCGCCTGCACCTGATCGCCGGGCCAGCTCCCACCGAGCGGCGCCAACCCCAACGCGCGCCACTCCGCCATACTGCGCCAGCCGCTGTGCCGCTCGAACACGCGCGGGCAGCGCGGCGAGACCAGCCGGTTGGCGACGCTCGCGCGCGAGAAGCCTGCGGGGACGCTGACCGCGACGCCCCACGGCTCGCCCGCGCGCCAGCCCGCCTGGGTGAAGTAATTGCCGATGGACGCGAGCGTGTCGGCCGAGGAGTTCCAGATGTCGATCCGACCGTCGCCGTCGCCGTCGCGCGCAAGGCGGAGGTAAACCGAGGGCAGGAACTGCGGGTTGCCCATCGCGCCCGCCCAGCTGCCGACCAGCTGCGACCGCGGCACGCCGCGATCGATCATCTTGAGCGCGGCGATCAGCTCGCCCTCGAACAGCGGACGGCGACGCCCCTCATAGGCGAGGCTGGCGAGGCTGCGCAGCAAGTCGAAATTGCCGGTGTAGGACCCGTAATTGGTCTCATGCCCCCATATCGCGACCATGATCTGCTCGGGCACGCCGGTTTCCGCCTCGACGCGCGCCAGCCTGGCACGGTTGGCGATGTAAGCGGCGCGCCCGCGTGAGATTCGCGCGGTGTCGACGTGCGCGGTGCGATACGGCGCGAACAGCGGCACCGGTGCGTTGGGGCGCGCCTCGGGCTGCTGCTGGTCGAGTGCGACCACGCGCGGATTGAAGGTGAGCCCGGCGAGCGCGCTGTCCGCTGTAGCTGAGCGCACCCCGCCGGCAACGGCGCGCGCGCGAACTTGCGCCAGGTAGGCCTGAAAGCCCGATGCCTCGGCATCGGCCGCCGACGGCGCGACACCCTGCCCCGAGGAGGCCGGCGCGGCGAGCAGGAGGAGCGTGGCGGCGATGCCGCGGGCGAGCGTTGCGACCGCTGTCATGGTCGGGACCTACTGGCACAGCGGGTCGGCGCACGAAACCGCAAATCGAGCGAGCGCTTGCACTCGCCGCCGCGTCGCGTTTAAGCGGGTGGCCTGCGGAGAGGTGGCCGAGTGGTTTAAGGCAGCGGTCTTGAAAACCGCCGTGGGTTCACGCTCACCGTGGGTTCGAATCCCACCCTCTCCGCCACCACACGCGAGCGCGCCACCTTGCTGAGCTTCGCTCGAGGTTGCCTACTCAGATCATTGTTTTCGCTCAGAACTGCTTCGTGAGTGTCGTCGTTCTTGGTGTGACGGAGCGAGCAGACGGACGATGGCACAGAAAGGCGCGGGCGGTAGTCCGGGTGCGATCACCACAAACGTCGGTGCCGGCGCGCGCGGCAGTCTCGGCACCGGACGCGGCGGCGATACCGGGACGGGCGCGAAGAAGGCGGCGACGAAGAAGATGGACGCGACCGGGTCCGACAGTAGCGGCCAGAAGGTCAGCGGCGCCTGACGCCGGGGTTCCCCGAATGCGACGAAGACGGGTCAACACCGACCCGCTCCCGCCCGCGCTGCGGCGGTGAACGGTGGCGCGCCCGGAACGATTCGAACGTCCGACCCTCAGATTCGTAGTCTGATGCTCTATCCAGCTGAGCTACGGGCGCATCGCGGCATGGCATGAAGCCGACCGTCTGCCCCACCTCGCGGTGGGCATCCATTGGCGCGCCCGGAACGATTCGAACGTCCGACCCTCAGATTCGTAGTCTGATGCTCTATCCAGCTGAGCTACGGGCGCGCAATGGAGCGGCGCTGTTAGACGCCGCCGGTCGGGGGCGCAAGAGCGTTGCGGTAAGTTTTTCGCGCCTCTACGCAGATCGCATGCCACGTTTTCCGCGAACCCCGTCGCCGCTCGCCACCCTCCCGCTGATAGCCGCTGCTTTGCTGTCGCTGGCCGGCTGCGGCGCCGACATGAGCGGTTATCCTTCCCTCGCGCCGCGACCGGTCGAGAAGCTCGGCTTCGAGGAGCCCGCCACGCCGCCGCCGTCGCCGGTCGCTGCCGATCCTGGGCTCGACGCGCGGCTCGGTACCATCGCTGCGGCGCGCGCCAGCGCGGCGCGCGACTTCGACGTCGCGGCCGAGCGCGCCGCCACTCGGGCCTCCGCGGCCCGGCGCGCGGCGGCCGGCAGCGAGCGCTGGCTCGACGCGCAGACCGCGATCGCCGAGCTCGACTCGCTGCGCTCGGCCTACGCCGACTCGCTCAACCAGCTCGAGGAACTCGCCGCGGCACGCGCGCAGGCGCTGCAGCCCGCTTATCCCGCGCTCGAGCAGGCGCTGGATGCGGCGCGCGCCACCGCCGCGACCCAGACCCGCCGTATCGACGCGCTCGCCGCCTCGCTGCCGAGCGGCTGACCCGGGCGCGAAGCGCGAAGTTCGCGTGAGCTTATTGGCCAGCGCCATCCTAACCTCGTCCAAGGCTCTACCGGCCGGCGTGCCCGGCGGCCGGCATGTGCCGAAAGGTCGAACCTGAACCTAGTCCAGGATGACGCGAGAGGGCGGGCCAGTTCTTCGCAATGCCTCGCCCGCTCAATATCGCAGCAGCGGAAGGATGGTCGCATAATCGTCGGTCCACGGCGCGAAGCCCGGGCGCCGGCGCAGCATGTGCCAGTCGCCATCGTCACCCGCGAGCAGTGCCTGCGTCCACGGATCGCGCGTCAGCACGATCCAGGAGGAGGGCGTGCCCTCCTCTTCCCCGTCGGCCGGAACATGGTTGAGGATGAGCGCGCGCCACCCCCCCGCACGCGCTGCCGCTGCGACGACGGGTCCGAGATCGATGAAGCGGTTCGAGATATGCACCGCTAGCACGCCATTGTGTGCCAACACGCGGGCGTAGACCGCGAACGCCTCGCGCGTCAGCAGGTGCATCGGCACCGCGTCCGAGGAGAAAGCGTCGAGCGCGAGCAGATCGAGGCTCGCCGTCGGGGCGCGCTCGAGCGACACGCGCGCATCACCCAACTCGATGGCCGCGTCCGGCATGCAATCCGCTAGGAAGGTGAAGCGGTGCGTGCGGCTGAGCTCGGCCATGGCCGGGTCGATCTCGTAGAAGCGCCAGCGCTGACCGGGCCGCGCGTAGCAGGCGAGCGTCCCGGTCCCGAGCCCGACCACGCCGATCCTCGCCGTGTCGCCGAACAACAGCGGCACCGCCCGCATCGCGCGACCCACCCCAGTGGCGGGGGTGTAATAGCTCGTCGGCGTGCGCTCGCGCGCGGCCGTGCCGGTGAGCTGGACGCCGTGCAGCGTCGTTCCGTGGACCAGGGTGCGTCGGCGGGGCTCCTCCACCAGCGTGTAGACACCGAAATAGCTGCGCAGCCTTGCCCCGGGCTCGAGCGAGAGTGACAGCGAGCGGAACCCGCCGAACAGCAGCAGCGCGCTCGCCAGCACCATCAGATAGGGCGCGCGCGCGCCGAGCGTCAGCAGGCCAACCGCGGCGACCACCGCGAAGGTCGCGCCGGTGTAGCGCACCGTGCGCAACCCGCCCGCCTCATGCGCGAACGCACCCGCCACCACCGCCAGCGCGAGCGCGATCGCCGCGACGGCGGCCCAGCGTGCCCCGCGCCGCGCCCAGAGCGCGCGCAGTCCGGCAGCGAGCGGCGCCTGCGGCACCAGCGCACCCGCGGCGAGGATCAGGATGGGATATTCCCAGGTCCAGTCGAACAAGGTCGGCGCCACCAGCCCGGCAAAGACCCCGCCCAGCGCGCCGCCGACCGACATGGCGAGATAGAAGCCGGTCAGCCGCGCCGGCTCGGGGCGCAGCCGGTACAGGCGCGTGTGCAGCGCCACCGAAATCATGAATAGCAGCAGCAGCGCCATCAGCGTGCTCGCGGTCGCCCTGTTGGCGAAGCCGCCCATCATGATGCCGCCGAACAGCAGGATCGTTACCGGCGCCGCGCGCGTCAGCGAGTCCGCGAGCCAGCGCTGCGCCGCAAAGGCGATGGAGAAGCTGAGCAGGTACAATGCGAGCGGGATTACCCACAGCAGCGGCATCGCGATAAGGTCGGTGCTGATGAAGGTCGAGGTCGCCAGCATCATGCCCGAGGGCACCAGGCCGAGCACAACCCAGAGCAGCACGCGCCCCCGCGGCGGCGCCGGCGCGGCCGGCGCGATGTCGGCGGCGGAGGTGGCGCGCGGCGGCAGCCGGGTCGCGCACAGCAGCACGAGCGCGACCAGCAGCAAATAGCCGCCGCTCCACAGCCAGCGCTGCTGCGTCACCGGCAGCAGCGGCTCGACCAGCAGCGGGAAGGCGATCAGCCCGGCGAAGCTGCCGAGATTGGAGGCGGCGTAGAGCGGGTACGGGTCGGTGCCCGGCCGCGCCAGCTCGTACCAGCGCTGCATCAGGGGCGCCTGCGACGACACGGCGAAGAACAGCGGCCCGATCGAGAGCGCGAACAGGTACGGCACCCACAAAGCGGGCTCGTTGTCGGCGGGCAACGCGCGGTCGCTCAGGCCGATCGGCAGGAAGGCACAGGCGGCGAGCAGCAGCGCGAGATGGATCGCGTGCTGGCGCCGCGGCGCGAGCCGGCTGACCAGGTGGGCGTAGCCATAGCCGCCGAGCAGCAGCGCCTGGTAGACCAGCATGGCCGAGTTCCACACCGCCGGTGCGCCGCCGAGCCGCGGCAGCGCCAGCCGGGCGATCATCGGCTGCACGAGGAACAGCAGGAACGAGCCCGTTAGCATGGTCGCGACGAACAGCGGCGCCACGCCGCCGCGTCCCGACCGCGGCTCAGCCACGCGTCGGCCGGGCGATGCGATAGAGCAGATGGCGCCGCAGCGGATCGCCCGGATCCAGCTCGGGATGGTCGAAGTCGCCGCCGATCACGCGCGTCATGCCGAGCCGCTCCATCAGCAGGCGGCTGCGCGTGTTGCCGGGCACGGTCACCGCCGCGATCGCCGGCACGTCGAGATGCTCCCACGCCCATTCGAGGCAGGCGGAGGCCGCCTCATGCGCATAGCCCTGGCCCCAGTGCGCCTGGCCGAGCCGCCAGCCGATCTCGACCTCGCCTCGCACCGGGCGCGGCAGCGGCAGCAGTCCGCACAGGCCGATGAAGGCCTGGTCGGCGCGGCGCTCCACCGCCCAGAAGCAATGGCCGTAGCGTGCCTGCGCCGCCGCCATGCGGCGCCACAAGCGGCGGCTTTCGCGCCGCGTCTCGGGCGGGCCGATGTGGCGCATCACCTCGGCGTCCTGCGCGATCGCGTGGAAGGACTCGACATCCTCCGCGCGCCAGCCGCGCAGGGTGAGCCGCTCGGTCTCGATCATCGCGGACGGTCGATCGCGTAGGTCACGGTGACGCGGCGCGGGTCGTCGGCGGCGAAATCGGGATGATCGAAGTCGCCCTCGGCCAACCGGTGCATGCCCAGCCGCTCCATCAGCCGCTGGCTCGCGGTGTTGGCCGCCGCGGTGATCGCGACGACGCGCGACTCGGCGCGGTGAGCCCAGGCCCAGTCGAGCCACGCCGCCGCGGCTTCCCTCGCATAGCCCTGCCCCCAGGCGGCATGCGCGAGCATCCAGCCGATCTCGAGCTCTCCGCGGATCGGGGCTGTCGGCGCGCCGGGCTTGAGCCCGCAGAAGCCGATCACCTCGCCCGCGTCGCGGCGCTCGACCGCGCCGAACCCCAATCCATGATCCGTCCGGTAGCCGGCGTGCCGCGCGATCGCCGCGTCGCTCGCGGCTTCATTCTTCACCGGTCCGAGATCCGCCATCACGCGCGGGTCTGCCCACATCGCGTGGAGCGCGGCGCGGTCGCGCGGCTCGGCCGGGCGCAGGATCAGGCGTTCTGTGACGATCACGCGCCGAGCAGCCGCGCCGCGTGCACCGCGTGATAGGTCAGCACGCCCGCGCAACCCGCGCGCTTGAACGCCAGCAGCGTCTCGAGCACCATCGCGTCGCGGTCGGCCGCGCCGGCGGCCACCGCCGCCTCGATCATCGCGTACTCGCCCGACACCTGGTACGCGAACACCGGCACCGCGAAGGCGTCCTTCACCGCGCGGACGATGTCGAGATACGGCAGGCCGGGCTTGACCATCACGCTGTCCGCGCCCTCGGCGAGGTCGAGCGCGACCTCGCGCAGCGCCTCCTCGCGGTTGGAGGGGTCCATCTGATAGGTGGTCTTGTCGCCCTTGAGCAACCCGCGCGTGCCGACCGCGTCGCGGAACGGGCCGTAATAGGCCGAGGCATATTTGGCGGCATAGGCCATGATCTGGACGTTGACGTGCGCGTCCCGCTCAAGCGCGGCGCGGATCGCGCCGACCCGACCGTCCATCATGTCGCTCGGCGCGATGATGTCGGCGCCGGCGCGCGCCTGGTTGAGGCTCTGCCCGACCAACAGCTCGACCGTATCGTCGTTGCGGACATAGCCCGCGGTGTCGATCACGCCGTCATGGCCGTGCGCCGTATAAGGATCCAGCGCGACGTCGGTGAGGATGCCGAGGTCAGGCACGGCATCCTTGATCGCGCGTGTCGCGCGGCAGATCAGATTGTCGGGGTTGAGCGCCTCGGCACCGTCGTCGCTGCGGCGGTCGCGCGGGGTGTTGGGGAAAAGCGCGAGGCACGGGATGCCGAGATCGTGCGCCTCCTTGGCGCGCGCCAACGCGAGGTCGATCGACCAGCGCGACACACCCGGCAATGTCGCGATCGGCTCCTCGACCTGCTCGCCGTCGGTCACGAACATCGGCCAGATCAGGTCGGCGGGGGTGAGGATATGCTCGGCGTGGAGGCGGCGGCTCCAGCCGGCGGCGCGGGTGCGGCGCAGGCGCAGCGCGGGATAGGCAGCGTGCATGCCAGCGGCTTTCCCGCAATCGGACGCGCCATGCAAGCGTTACGGCAGCGGAACGCCCGCTCGCGCGTTAGCCCGCATATGAGAGAGATCCGCTCCGCCGCGCTCGTCGTCAACGCCAAGTCGCGGCGCGGGCGCAAGCTGTTCCGCCGCGCCTGCCGGCGCCTGCGCGAGCTGCCGTTCAAGGTCGAGCCGCACGCCGTCAAGAATCCCGAGCACCTCGACCGCACCGTGCGCAAGGCGCTGGAGAAGAAGCCCGACCTGCTCATCCTCGGCGGCGGGGACGGCACCATCAGCGGGCTGGTCGACCTGATGGTCGGGCATGACGTGATGCTCGGCGTACTGCCGCTCGGCACCGCCAACAGCTTCGCGCGCACGCTCGGCCTGCCGCTCGACATTGATGGCGCGATCGAGGTGTTCCGCACCGGCGCGCCGCGGCGGATCGATCTCGGCATGATCGACGACGATTATTTCGCGAATTGCGCCGCGATGGGGCTGAGCCCGCAGATCGCCGAGACGGTGCCGCACCGGCTCAAGAAGGTGGCGGGGCGGCTCGGCTATCTCGGTTGGGCGGGCTATCAGCTGACCCGCTTTCGCCCGTTCACGCTCTACGTCGACGCGGGTGACGGCAAGGGCGAGCAGAAGCTCAAGGCGGTCGAGGTGCGGATCTCGAACGGCCCGTACCATGGTGGCACCTGGCTGGTGGACGAGGCCGCGGTCGACTCGGGCAAGATCGTCGTCCAGGTGGTGACGGGTCATTACAAGCGCCGGCTGGTAAAGAATTGGGCGGCGAGCTGGCTCGGCCGCGACGAGCGCCACCACGAGGTGGTGACCTTCTCGGGCACGTCGATCCGCGTGCGCAGCGACCCGCCGCTGCCGATCTCGATCGACGGCGAGGTGCTGGCGCACACGCCGGTCACCGCCCATGTCGCGGCGGGAGTGATCGAGGTGATGGCACCGCGGGGGTGAGCACATCGTGATCCTCCCCGTTCGCGCGGAGGCTGACCGCCGGTGATGTCGGGGGTGGAGGGGGACCTCCGCGGGCGTAGTGCTTCGTGGCGAGCCCCCTCCACCACCGCGCTGGCGCGCCGCGCTCGCCCTACCCGCGATGCGGGGCAGATCGTGTTTCCGCCCGACACACCATAGGGTCGACTTCGCCCGCCGCGCCCCCTAGATCGCGCGCCATGTCCGCCGTTCCCCAGCCCGAGGTCGTGACGCTCGGCTGCCGCCTCAACATCGCCGAGAGCGAGGCGATCCGCCAGCTCGCCGACGCGGGGGTGGTGGTGGTAAACGGCTGCGGGGTCACCAACCAGGCGATGCGCGACACGCGCGCCGCGGTGCGCCGGCTGCGGCGTCGCCTGCCGCACGCCGAGCTGGTCGTCACCGGCTGCGCTGCCGAAATGGATCGCGCCGCCTTTGCCGCCATGCCCGAAGTTGACCGCCTCGTACCCAACGCCGCCAAGCTGCTGCCGGCCAGCTGGGGTAGCGCGCGCGGCAATGCGCCGCGGCCGCGCGCGCAGACCCGCGCCTTCGTCGGCGTGCAGAACGGCTGTGACCATGCCTGCACCTTCTGCGCCATCCCGCAGGGTCGCGGCGCAAGCCGCAGCGACGCAATCGCCGAGATCGTCCCGCGCGTCGCGGCGCTGGTCGAGGCGGGGCAGCGCGAGGTGGTGCTGAGCGGCGTCGACCTCGCCAGCTACGACGACCGAGGCGCCGGCCTCGCCGCGCTGGTCGAGCGGCTGCTCGCCGGCGTGCCCGGGCTTGAGCGAGTCCGCCTCTCCTCGCTCGACCCGCACGTGATCGACGACGCGCTGTTCGCGCTGCTCACGCAGGAGCCGCGGGTGATGCCGCACGTCCACCTTTCGCTGCAGGCGGGGGACGACCTCATTCTCAAGCGCATGCGCCGGCGGCACCGCCGCGCCGAGGCGCTCGCGCTGGTCGAGCGGCTGCGCGCCGCGCGCCCCGAACTCGCGATCGGCGCCGACCTGATCGCAGGCTTCCCGACCGAGGACGAGCCGATGTTCGCCAACACGCTCGCGCTGGTCGACGAGGCCGACATCTCCCACGCTCACGTCTTTCCCTACTCGCCGCGCGCGGGCACGCCGGCGGCGCGCATGCCGCAGGTCGAGCCGGAAGTCGCACGCGCCCGCGCCGCGACGTTGCGCGCGGCCTCGGCCGCGCGGCTCGCGCGCCGGCTCGTGCGCCAGGTCGGCACGGTGCAGCGCGTGCTGGTCGAGCGTCCTGGCGACCGCGGCCACGCCCCCGACTTCAGCGAGGTCCGCCTCGCCGCCCCCCTCCCCGTCGGCAGCGTGCACGACGTCGCGATCGTCGCCGCCGCGCCCGACCATCTCACCGGAACCATCGCATGAGCACGAGCTGGCACGACAAGCTGCTGGGCGGCTTCCGCCGCACCTCCGACCGGCTGGTCGGCAACCTCGCCGGCCTCGGCGGCGCGCGGCTCGAGGAGCATACGCTCGACGAGGTCGAGGAGGCGCTGATCGGCTCCGACCTCGGCCCGGAGACCGCGGGCCGGGTCCGCGCGCGGCTCGCCGAGGGCACGTTCGAGCGCAACATGGAGGAGCTCGGCATCCGCCTCGTCGTCGCCGAGGAAGTGGAGAAGGTGCTGGCGCAGGTCGCCAAGCCGCTCGGCATCGATGCCTTCCCGCGCCCGCAGGTGGTACTGGTGATCGGCGTCAACGGCTCGGGCAAGACCACCACGATCGCCAAGCTGGCGCATCTGTTCCTGGAGCAGGACTATCAGGTGATGCTCGCCGCGGGCGACACCTTCCGCGCCGCCGCGATCGGCCAGCTTCGTACCTGGGCGGAGCGGATCGGCGTGCCGATCGTCACCGGTCCCGAGGGTGGCGATGCCGCCGGGATCGTGTGGGACGCGGTGAAGAAGGCGACCGAGATCGGCACCGACGTGCTGATCGTCGACACCGCCGGCCGGCTCCAGAACAAGCGCGAGCTGATGGACGAGCTCGCCAAGATCCGTCGCGTGCTCGGCCGGCTCAACCCCGCCGCGCCGCACGACGTGTTGCTCGTGCTCGACGCGACCACGGGGCAGAACGCGCTCAACCAGATCGAGGTGTTCAAGGAGGTGGCGGGGGTCACCGGGCTCGTCATGACCAAGCTCGACGGCACCGCGCGCGGCGGCGTGCTGGTGGCGGCGGCGGAGCGCTACGGCCTGCCGATCCACGCCATTGGTGTCGGCGAGCAGATGGACGACCTGCGCCCGTTCGACGCGCGCGAGGTCAGCCGCATCATCGCCGGCGTCGACACGGGGCCGCGCAAGTGAGCGCGACGCCGAAGGAGTCGGCGGGCGCACGCGCTTTGGTCGATTACGGCCCGCTCGCGGTGTTCTTCGCGGTCAACTTCCTACTGCCGGGCGAGAGCGCGCGGCGGCTCGTCGCGGCGGTGACGCCAGCATTGTCGGACCTCGGGCGGGTCGAGGCGCTGCTGCTCGCGCGCGTGATCGTCGCCACCGCCGCCTTCGTGCTGGCGAGCGTGGTCGCGCTGGTGATTGCCAAGGCCAAGCTCGGCCGCGTGCCGCCGATGCTGCTGATTTCGGCCGGGCTGGTGATCGTGTTCGGCGGGCTGACGATGTATTTCCGCGACCCGCGCTTCATCCAGACCAAGCCGACGATCGTCTACGCGCTGCTCGCCGCCACCTTGGGCTTCGGCGCGGCGACCGGGCGTCCTTTGCTCCAGCAGCTGATAGGGTCGAGCTATCCCGGGCTGAGCGAGCGCGGCTGGCACCGTCTGACGCTTAATTGGGTGTTGTTCTTCATCGCCATGGCGATCGCCAACGAGGCGGTGTGGCGCGGCGCCGCTTCGCTGTACGGCGCCCAGCGCGGCTGGGACCTGTGGGCGATCTACAAGGTGTGGGTGGTGATCCCGGTGACGATGCTGTTCGCGGTCGCCAACGTGCCGATGCTGATGCGCCACGGGCTCAACCTGGGCGACGAGACGCCGCCGCTGCCGCCCGAGGGCTGAGGCCAGCGCGGCGACGACAAGGATCGAGGAGAGAGTACGAGCGATGAGCGAGACGTGTCACCCCGCGCCGGCGGGCCTGCCCGACAGCATCGACCGCGCCGGCTATGAGGAGGCCTATCGCCGCTCGGTCGCCGATCCCGAAGGCTATTGGCGCGACGAGGCGCAGCGGGTCGACTGGATCACACCCTTCACCCAGGTAAAGGACACGTCGTTCGACGAGGCCGACTTCCGCATCCGCTGGTACGCTGACGGCGAGCTCAACGTCTCGGTCAATTGCGTCGACCGCCACCTCGCCACCCGCGGCGATCAGGTCGCGATCGTGTGGGAGGGCGACGAGCCCGGCGAGACCCGCACGCTGACCTATCGCGAGTTGCACCGCGACATGTGCCGCTTCGCCAACGTGCTCAAGTCGCTCGGCGTGCGTCGCGGCGACCGCGTGACGCTCTACCTGCCGATGATTGCCGAGGCGGCCGCGGCGATGCTGGCCTGCACGCGGATCGGCGCGATCCACTCGATCGTGTTCGGCGGCTTCTCGCCCGACAGCCTCGCCAACCGCATTCAGGACTGCGACTCCCGGATCGTCATCACCGCCGACGAGGGCTGCCGCGGCGGCAAGCGCATTCCGCTGAAAGCGAACGTCGACAAGGCGGTGGCGCACTGCCCTGGCGTCGAGCACGTACTGGTGATCCGCCGCACCGGCGGCGGCGTGGCGATGACCGCAGGTCGCGACGTCTGGCTCCACGACGCGCTGGAGGGCGTGGATGACGATTGCGCGCCCGAGCCGATGGGCGCCGAGGACCCGCTCTTCATCCTCTATACCTCGGGCTCGACCGGCAAGCCCAAGGGCGTGCTCCACACTACCGGCGGCTATCTCGTCTGGGTCGCCAAGACCTTCAAGGAGGTCTTCGACTATCGCGACGGCGAGATATTCTGGTGCACCGCCGATATCGGCTGGGTCACCGGCCACAGCTATGTCGTCTACGGCCCGCTCGCCAATGGCGCTACCACGGTGATGTTCGACGGCGTGCCCAATTACCCCGACCATGGCCGGCTGTGGGAGACGGTCGACCGGCTCGGCGTCAATATCCTCTACACCGCGCCCACCGCGATCCGCGCGCTGATGCGCGAGGGCGACCAGTGGGTGACCCGCCACAGCCGCGCCTCGCTGCGCCTGCTCGGCAGCGTCGGCGAGCCGATCAACCCCGAGGCGTGGAACTGGTACCATCGCGTCGTCGGCGATTCGCGCTGCCCCGTGGTGGACACGTGGTGGCAGACCGAGACCGGCGGCATCCTGATCTCGCCGCTGCCCTACGCCACCGATCTCAAGCCCGGTTCGGCGACCAGGCCGCTGCCCGGCGTCCAGCCGCAGATCGTCGACGCCGAGGGCAAGGTGCTGGAGGGCACGACCGCGGGCAACCTCTGCCTGATCGACAGCTGGCCGGGGCAGATGCGGACCGTGTGGAACGACCACGAGCGCTTCTTCCAGACTTATTTCACCACCTACCCGGGAAAGTATTTCACCGGCGACGGCTGCCGCCGCGACGCGGACGACTATTACTGGATCACCGGCCGGGTCGATGACGTGATCAACGTCAGCGGCCATCGCATGGGCACCGCCGAGGTGGAGAGCGCTCTCGTGGCGCATGCCAGCGTCGCCGAGGCGGCGGTGGTGGGCATGCCGCACGAGGTGAAGGGCCAGGGCATCTACGCCTTTGTCACGCTCAACGCCGGCGAGGAGCCGTCCGACGAGCTGCGCGCGGCGCTGCGGCAATGGGTGCGCGAGGAGATCGGACCGATCGCCACGCCGGACGCGCTCCAGTTCGCACCCGGGTTGCCCAAGACGCGGTCGGGCAAGATCATGCGCCGGATCCTGCGCAAGATCGCGGAGAATGACCTTGGCGCGCTGGGCGACACCTCAACGCTGGCGGACCCGTCGGTGGTGGACGCGCTGGTGGCGGATCGGGTCGGGTGAGAGAGGGGGCGGGCTACCCTCCTCCCTCTCACTATTTTCCGTCATCCTGAACTTAATTCAGGATCCACCGATCCGCGCACTCCTTGGCGTTGGGTACGCGGCACCGTGGATCCTGAGACGAGCTCAGGATGGCGCCAGCAGGAAAAGCTAAAGCGGCAACCCGCCCCCCGCCTCACCAATCCGCCAGCACCTGCCCCGCGCGGATCGTGTCGCCGAGCCGCAGCCCGTCGCGCAGCCGCGCCGCGGGCGGCAGGAACAGCAGGATGGTCGAGCCGTGCTCGAACCAGCCCATCTCCTCTCCCTTCCCGATGCGCGCGTCGCAGGCCACGCGTGCGCTGCCCTGCTCGCGCAGCACGGTCTCGACGTCGAGGAAGCCGAGCCGGATGCTCGCCACCAGGATCGCCGCGACCGGCACCAGCAGCAGCGGCCGCCCGCCGGCGCTTGCCTGGATCACCGCGCGCTCGTTGCGGCAGAACAGCTGCTCGATCCGCCGCAGCGCGATCGGGTTGACGTTCCAGCAGTCGCCCGAGAGATAGGTCACGCCCTCCACCGTCAAGTCGGCGGGAGCGTGGAAGCGGTGATACATCGCTGCGGTGAGCCGTAGCGTCACGTACCAGCCATCCCGAAAGCGCTCCACCAGCGCAGGATCGGGCACCAGCTCGCCCAGCCGGTAGGGGAAGCCCTTGACCTGATAGACGCGGTCCCCTTCGATCCGGCCGTGCGCGCCGAGGATCGCGTCGCACGGGCTCGCCAGCGTCGCCGGATCACGGTCATAGGCGCGCGCACCGGAGCGCAGGCGGCGGATAAAGCCGTCGCGCAGCGAGCGGAACTCGGTGCTGGCGGCATCGGAGAGATCGACATCCGAGAAGAAGCGCCATGCCGCCAGCGCGGGTCGCGCCACCAGCGGATGCTCGATCGCGGCGATGCGGCCGACCAGTTTGGTCGCCCAGCGCCGCGGGATGCGGTTGGTCAGCAGGAAGTTGAGGTCCTCCTGCAGCAGCAGGCGGAGGAAAGCCGAGCGCATTGTCACACCTGCGTCATCGTGAGGGTCTGTGGGGAGGCATGGAGAAGAAGACGTTCGTCGCGGTGGCCGGCGCGGTCGCCACCACCTTGTTCGCGGTCAGCAAGGGGCGCGAGCGGCTGCGGCTGTCGCGTGCCAAGCACCCATCGCTTGGCGGGCACGTCCGCATAGCCAAGCGGGTGGCAGGACAGATTCCCTATTATAGCCACCCGGAGGAACGCTTCTTCCGCACCGACGGCTGTGCCGACGCGGTCGCGGCGCGACGGCGCGACGGCTTCCGCCGGCTGAGCGAACTTTACGCCGCACGCTTCCCGCAGACGCTCGCGCTCACCGCCGAGACGCGCGCGGGCCTCTCCGACCTGCAATTCACCGGCCGCTACCGCGTCCCCTTCCCCTTCGCCGAGGTGGTACGCGCCAAGCTGCCGGTCGGCGCCTTCGTCGCGCGGACAGAGGGAGCCTGGCTGATCGACCTCGACGGCAACCGGCTGATCGATTGCACCGGTTCCTACGGCGTCAACCTGTTCGGCAACGATTTCTACAAGGAGACGCTGCGCGAGGCGGTCGCCACCGCCGAGCCGCTCGGAGCGCTGCTCGGCGCCTACCCCCCGGTCGTGGCCGACAACGTCCGCCGGCTGCGGGCGCTGTCGGGGCACGACGAAGTATCGTTCCATATGTCGGGCACCGAGGCGGTGATGCAGGCGGTGCGGCTGGCGCGCTATCACACCGGCAAGCGCCGGCTGGTGCGCTTCGCCGGCGCCTATCACGGCTGGTGGGGTGACGTGCAGCCCGGCATCGGCAACCCCGTGCCCGCCGACCACACGCTGACGCTGGCCGAGATGAGCGAGGAGACGCTGCGCGTGCTCGCCTCCCGGAAGGACATCGCCTGCGTGCTGGTCAACCCGCTCCAGGCGCTCCATCCCAACGCGGGCGCGCCGTCGGACAGCCAGCTGGTCGACAGCGCGCGCCGCGCCGGCACCGACCTCGACGGCTATGCGCGCTGGCTCCACCGCCTCGCTGAGACCTGCCGCGCCAACGACATCGTACTGATCGCGGACGAGGTGTTCGTCGGCTTCCGGCTCGCGCCGGGCAGCCTGCTGCGCCGCGTCGGGGTCGCGCCCGACCTGATCACCTGGGGCAAGACGCTGGGCGGCGGGCTGCCGGTCGGTGTGCTGACCGGACGCGCCGCGCTGATGAAGCGCTGGCGCGACGACCGCCCCGTCGACATCTGCTTTGCGCGCGGCACCTTCAACGCGCATCCCTATGTCATGGCGGCGATGGACTCGTTCCTGCGCCGGCTCGAGACACGCCCGATGCAGGCGTTGTACGACGGGCTCGATGCCAAGTGGGACGCGCGCGCCACGCAGCTCAATGCCGCGCTCGCCGCTGAGGACCTGCCGGTCGCGGTCGCCAACCTGTCGACGATCTGGACCGTGCTCTACACGCGGCCGTCGCGCTACAATTGGATGCTGCAATATTACCTCCGCGCCGAAGGGCTGGCGCTGAGCTGGGTTGGGACCGGGCGGCTGATCTTCAGCCTCGACATGGGCGAGGCGCTGTTCGACGAGATCGTCCGCCGCTTCGTCACCGCCGCGCGCGTGATGCACGCGGACGGCTGGTGGAGCGGCCCTGCGGTCAGCGACAAGCAGCTACGCCGGATGGCGCTGCGCGAGTCGCTGCGGGTGCGGCTGGGGCGATGAGACTCAGCCCCTCCGGTCGTCGTTCCCTGGCGAAAGCCGGGGCCCAGCTGGGAAGGACATGGTGGGTCTCACCGGCGTCTCCCGATTGGCCCCCGACGTGCGCCGGGAAACAGCGCTGAAGCGGAGACAGTCGGCACGATCGCGGCCTCACGCCGCCGCGTGATGATCCTCGCTACGCTCGCCCTTGAGCAGCCGCGCAGGCGCGGTGCGATAGAGGCGGAAGTCGCTGAACGGATCGGTGACGATCTTGGTCGCCCAGACGATCCCCGTCTCCAAGTCGCGCTCGATCCACAACTGAGTCACGCGGAAAAAGATCGCCGCCACGCCGAAGCACAGCCAGCCGAAGCCGACATGGCGGAGGCAGTCGAGCAGCCCCTCGGGACGCTCGAGCAGCCCGAACAACGTCGGCTCGACCACGAGGACCGCCGGGATCGCCAGCCACAACCCCATCAGCACATATTTGCGCGTGAGATTGTAGCCGACCTTGACCTCTTCCTTATATTCGTGGCTGACCCCGTTCTCGTGGTCATAGTCCTTGGGCTCGAAGAAGAAATGCCCGGCTTGGCGGCTCGTCATCGCCACACCCCAGGCGAGCAGGCTCGCGAGCGCGGCGTCAACGAACAGCAAAGCATAGGCCACCAGGAAGGTGCAGGCGCTGACGAAGTGCAGGCTCTGGTTGACCAGATTGTGGTGGTAGAAGCGATGGTCGTCCCAGCGCTGCTCCTTGAGCTGCGCGCGGAAGCCGGGATTGCCCTGCTCGTCCTCGAAGCGGAGCTTGCGGATCGTCGGCATCACTGCTCCTCCCGGTCGAGCTTGGCGATGCGCACCAGCGAGAAATGGCCGAGCGGCGGGATCGCGCGGCGTTCGGTCAGCGTGACATCGTCGCGTCCCGCGATCCAATCCTCGTAGAGCGCGAACGGGAAGTCGGTGCGGAAGCCGAGCCGGCTGGTCACCGGCATCAGCGTCTTCTCGATCGTCCCGCGCATGCCCTTCTCGGCACCGACCCGCGTGGTGATGATGATCTCGCCGCCCGACCGGCAGACCCGCGCGAATTCATCGAGCGCGCGGTTCGGGTTAGCCACGGCGCTGACGACATATTGCGCGACGACGACGTCGAAGCTTTCGTCGGCGAAGTCGAGCGCCTCGGCATCACCGACGCGGATCGCGTCGACGTTGTGGAGGTTCTGCCGCCGGACGCGCGCGCGGGCCTTGTCGAGCATATCCTCGGAGATATCGATGCCGGTCACCCGGCTGGTGCGCGCATAGCCCGGCAGCGAGATGCCGGTGCCGACCCCCACTTCGAGGATGCGGCCGCCGATCCGGTCCGCGGCGCGGATCGCGCTGGCGCGGCCCTGGCGGAAGACGGGCCCGAACACGAGGTCGTAGATCGGAGCCCAGCGATCATAGGCCTGGGCGACCCCGGCCGTCGTCATCACTGCTGTCATGTCAGCGCGTTACCTTCGTTGAACCCGAAATCGGGCGACGGTGATGTCCGACCTCTCTCCACTTGTTGCGTGTCAGCTTGACGACGGATCGGTGACGCGCGCTGTCACGCCGCTGTTACCGAAGTGACATCCGCCAGATGCGGAAAGGGCGGCCCGTCGCCGGACCGCCCTGCCTGGATTGTCTTTGTCGCTCCGTGTTCCTGCGACCGCAGGAACCCAGGGCAACGAAGGCTGGTGCTTGTGGCGTTGCGCCCCTGCATGCGCAGGAGCACCAACCCACGCCCCCGCTTAGCGCTTCGAGAACTGGAAGCTGCGACGCGCCTTGGCGCGGCCGTACTTCTTGCGCTCGACGACGCGGCTGTCGCGGGTGAGGAAGCCCGCCGCCTTCACCGGCGCGCGCAGCACCGGCTCGTACTTGGTGATCGCCTGGCTGATGCCATGCTTCACCGCGCCGGCCTGGCCCGAGAGCCCGCCACCCTTGACGGTGCAGACCACGTCATACTGACCCTCGCGCTCGGTGATCCCGAACACCTGGTTGATGACGAGACGCAGCGTCGGCCGCGCGAAATAGATCTCCTGGTCACGACCGTTGATCGTGATCTTGCCCGAGCCCGGCTTGAGCCACACGCGCGCGACCGCGTCCTTGCGGCGACCGGTCGCATAGGCACGGCCCTGCTTGTCGATCTCCTGCGCGCGCAGCGGGGCGCGCTGGACCGGCGGCTCGATGCTGCCGGCGAGATAGGCCTCGGCCGACGCGTCGGCGCCGTCCTGCTGGGTCTCGCGCTGCTCCTGGAGCGCGGCGCCGAGGTCGGAAAGGGACTGGCGGTTGTCGGACATTATGCGCCCACCTTGTTCTTGCGGTTCATGCCGGCGATGTCGAGCACCGCGGGGCTCTGCGCCTCGTGCGGGTGCTCGGTGCCCTTGTAGATGCGCAGGTTGCGCATCTGCTGGCGGCCCAGCGGGCCGCGCGGGATCATCCGCTCGACGGCCTTCTCGAGCACGCGCTCGGGAAAGCGCCCCTCGAGCACCTTGGCCGCGGTGACGCCCTTGATGCCGCCGGCGTAGCCGGTGTGCTTGTAATAGACCTTGTCGCCCAGCTTGTTGCCGGTGAAGCGCACCTTGTCGGCGTTGATCACGATGACATTGTCACCGCAGTCCACGTGCGGGGTGAAGCTGGTCTTGTGCTTGCCGCGCAGCACGTTGGCGATCACCACCGCGGCACGACCGACCACCAGGCCCTCGGCATCGACGATGTGCCACTTCTTCTCCACCTCGTGCGGCTTGGCCGCCTTGGTGGTCTTCATCAGCGCCTTCATGGTGCCTGTGACCTCTGTTCGCGTTCGAATAGAAAAGACGCGCCGCCCCGCCGGGCCTGCGCGTCGATGGACGGCCATTGCCGCCACAGCCTCGCGAAGTCAAGGTTTCCGGGCCTTTGTCGACGGGTATATCGATACCCGTACCCGATTAGGCGCGATTGCGGCTCACGGCATGGGCCGCCATTACCGCGCTGATCAGCAGCAGTGCGGCATTGGCTTGATGCGCCACCGCGATCGGCAGGTCCACGCCGCTGAGCAGCGTGGCGATGCCGAGCGCGATCTGCGTCGCCACCAGCAGCGCCACCGCCGCCGCAGCGCGGTGCGCGCGCGACTGCCGTGCGCGATGCGCCAGCAGCAGCAGTCCCGCCGCCGCGACGAAGGCGAACCATCGATGGATGAACTGCACCACGATCGGATTGTCGACCGCGTTGCGCCACGCTGGCGTGACCATCGGCGCACCCGCGGGGAACAGCGCGTCGCCCATCAGCGGCCAGCTCGCAAAGGCGTAGCCGGCGTCGAGCCCCGCGGTGAACGCGCCGAACACGATCTGCACCGCCAGCAGGGCGAGCGCCAGCGCGGGCAGCGCGCGCAGCGGCGCCGGGCGCGCCAGCGGGTTGTCGGCGAGCGCGACGAGGTCGCGCGCGGTCCATACGATCCCCGCGAGGATGAACAAAGCGGTGCCGAGATGTACCGCGAGCCGCACATGGCTGACGTCGGTGCGCACCGACAGCCCCGATGCGACCATCCACCAGCCGATCGCGCCCTGCAGCCCGCCGAGCGCGAGCAGCGCGCCGAGCCGCCAGCCATAGCCGCGCGGCACCTGGCGCTTCACCGCGAACCAGATCAGGGGCAGCGCAAAGGCAAGCCCGATCACGCGCCCCAGCAGCCGGTGCGCATATTCCCAGAAGAAGATCGCCTTGAAGCCGTCCAGCGTCATGCCGCGGTTGAGCTGCTGATATTCGGGAATGCGCTGATAATTGGCGAACTCGGCCTGCCACTGCGCGGTGGTGAGCGGCGGGATCGCGCCCGAGATCGGTTTCCACTCGGTGATCGACAGCCCCGACTCGGTCAGCCGGGTGACACCCCCGACGACCACCATCGCGACGATCAGCGCGGCGACGCAGTAGAGCCAGCGCGCGATCGCGCGCGGACGGGTGCTGAGCGAGAAACCGGGGCTGGCCTGGAGCATGTCACCGCTTAGCAGAGGCGGGCGTGCCCGTCGACGCTGCCGCGGCGGCCGCGGCAGCTTCCGCCGCTGCGCGCGCGGCCCGTCCCCAGGGCTCCTCGCGAAACCACTTGGTGACGACATATTTGGTGCCCTCCACCACCGCCATGCCCTCGTGCAGCGTGGCAGTGTTGGGGCTGCCGTCCGGGTTCATATTGTCCCAGGCGAGCAACATCCCGCGCCGCGGCGACACACGCAGTCCACCCTGCGGGAACCAGGTCGCGCCACCCTCCTCCACCTCGTTGAGGTAGATCATCGCGGTGAAGGTGCGCTGCCCGCCATTCTCACGCATCCGCGGCCAGTAGCTCTCGCCCTCGTGGAAATAGTCGTGGTGCGTGCGGAACAGCTGGCCGGGCGCATAACGCTGTCCCTGCATCGTCTCGCCGAACTCGGGCGCGATGCCGAGCAACGCGGCGATCGACTCGTCGACCTGTCGGATGCCGTCGGCGAAACGATCCATGTCGCAGCTCTCGCTGGTGCGGTTGTTCGGGTCGCCGCGGTCGCTTAGCAGCGACGACGGGCGGCGGTTCGAATCGATGACCTGGATGAGCCAGTCACACCATGCCCGGTCGAGGAAGTCGAGGCAGCGCCATGCCGCGACCTGCTCGCTCGGCAGACGCTGCATCCTGGGATCGGCGTCGAGCTTCGCCGCCACCGCCGCGCCGATGGCGGCGCGCGCGGCGGAGGGGCCGCCCGGGGGAAGGGTCGTCAGGGCCATGGCGGGTCCATCGCGCGGCTCGACGCGGCGCGCAACCCGCTGCGCGCCGCGTCCGGCTCACCAGAAGATGTCGTAGATCACGTCCACCACCTGGCCGCTGTCGAGGTCGACCAGCAGCGCGTCGTCGTAATAGCGCACCCAGCGGTATGCCCCATAGGCGTCGGGCAGGCGATACGCAGAGGGATCGTCGATCCAATAGCTGCGTGCGAACAAGGTCGGCGCGATCCGCACGCCGATGCCGAAGCGGGTATAGCCGCCGCCCCAGCCATAGGGCGCGTAATAGCGCGGCAGGCGATAGGCGGAGCGATTGCTGCTGCGGTAGCCGCTCCAGTCGAAACGCTGGTCGCGGCGCCAGTCGCGGTCCCAGCGCGCGCGGTCGTCACGGCCGCCCCAGCCTCCGTTATAGCCGCGGTTGTAGCCATTGCCCCAGGCGTAGTTGCCGCGATCGCGCCGCTGCCGGGCGCTGTCGTCTCGACCGCGCTGCTCCCAGCCGCCGTCGCGGCGCGCGCTGCGCCAATCGCCGTCGGCGCGCGTACGCGCGTCGTCGCGCCGGTCCCATCCGGGCGACCGGTCGCGCCCGCTGCGCCACTCGGCACGTGAGCGGTCGACGTCGCCGCGGACCTCGGCGGGAACGGCGCCATTGCCCCAGCCACCGGGGCGCGCGTCGGGACGCGGCATTGGCGCCGGCGCGGGCGGCGCGCCCCAGCCCGCACGGTCGCCGCCACGGCCGCTGCCGCCTTGCTCGCGGCGCGCCAAGCCGCCAGTGTCGACGTGCTCGGGTCGGTCGGGCCGATTCCACTCGGCGCGGGGCGCCTGCGCCTGCGGCCCAGGCCCGCGCGGCGCGTCACCGCGCGCCTCGACCCGCGCCTGCATGCGCGCGCGCATCGCGTCGCGCAACGTGCCCTGCTGCGCCGACGCAGCCGGCACCACTCCGGCGCTCACCAGCAGTCCCACTACCAACGCCTTGATCATGACCCGTACTCTCACTCGCCGGCGCACCAGCCGGCCCCATCATGCGCACGGCCTAGCGCGGGATGATAGAATGATCGCTGAACCGGTCAGTCAGCCTTGGGACAGCTCCGCGGGCGCGAGCAGCGCGGCGAGGCGCTCGACAAGCTGGGCGCGCGTGTGCGGTTTGCGGATCACCTGCGGCGCGGGCACGTCGGCGAGTTCCTCGGCGTCGGCATAGCCGGTGACGAACAGCACCGGCAGCGTCGGTCGGCGCTGGCGCGCGCGGCGCGCGAACTCCACCCCCGTCATCAGCGGCATCGCGACGTCCGCCACCACCGCCTCAATCGCGGGATCGGCGTCGAGCGCTTCGAGCGCGGCGGCGCCGTCCGCCGCCTCGACCACGCCGCAGCCGGCGTCGCGCAGCGCGTCGGCGGTGATCTCGCGCACGCGATCCTCGTCGTCGAGCACCAGCACGCGCCGTCCTGCCACCGAGCCGCCACCGTCGCGCGGCTCGCCTACCGGCGCCTCGCTCGGTGCCACGGCGGCGCGCGGCAGGTAGACCGAGACGCGCGTGCCCTCGCCCGGCCGCGTGTCGATCCGCACCCCGCCGCCCGATTGCTTGGCGAAGCCGAACACCTGCGCCAGCCCCAGCCCCGAGCCCTTGCCCACCTCCTTGGTAGTGAAGAAGGGCTCGAACGCGCGTGCCAGCACGTCGGGCGTCATGCCAGTCCCGGTGTCGCTCACCGCGACCCGGACGTAATCGCCCGCGGACGGCTCCTCCGGCCGCACCGGCGCGCCGAGCGTGACGTTGGCGGTACTCACCCGCAGCGTGCCACCCCCCGGCATGGCGTCGCGCGCGTTGATCGCGAGGTTGAGCAGGATCAGCTCGAGCTGGGTCGGGTCGACCATCGCGGGCCAGGGCTGGTCGCACACCGCCGCCTCGATCGCGATCGAGCGCCCCAGCGTGCTCTCAAGCAGCGGCACCAGCCCGGTCACCGCGGCGTTGAGGTCGACCACCTTGGCCTCGAGTCGCTGGCGGCGCGAGAAAGCGAGCAGTTGCGCGGTCAGCGTCGCGCCGCGCTCGGCGGCCACGCGGATGTGATCAAGCTGCTCGAGCGCGCGCGGCGTCAGCGGCCCACGCGCGGCAGCGCGCGACACCATCTCGACGTTGCCGAGCACCACGGTGAGCAGGTTGTTGAAGTCGTGCGCCACGCCCGAGGTGAGCTGGCCGATCGCCTCGAGCCGCTGGAGCTGGTGGAGCGTCTCCTCCACCTTCTCGCGCTCGGCGATCTGGCGAGTGAGCTCGACGGTGCGCTCCTCCACCCGTGCCTCGAGCCGCTCGCCGGCGAGATGTGCCTCGGTGACGTCGATCGCGCAGCCGACATAGCCGAGGAAGGTGCCGCCGAGGAAGCGCGGGCGCGCCTCGGCATGGACCCAGCGCTCGCCGCCCGCGCGGGTGAGCAGGCGATAGTCGCCGCTCAGCGGGTCGCGCGCGCGCTGGCGCTCGACCAGCCGCCGCGCCGCCGCGGCGCGCAGCTCGCTCGGCAGCAGCGAGAGCCACCCGCCGGCGACGACCTCGTCGGGCGCGACACCGAGGATCGCGCGAAAGCCCTCGCTGGCGAAGGTGAGGTTCAGCTCGGCGTCGGTCAGCCACACCAGAGCGGGCAGGCTGTCGGCGAGCATGCGGAAGCGCGCCTCACTCTCGCGCAGCGCGTCGGCCTCGCGCTTGCGCGCGGTCACGTCGATCACGGTGCCGATCGCGCGCACGCAGCGCTCCCCCTCGAACAGCCCGCGTCCGCGCACCGCAAGCCAGCGGAACGAGCCGTTCGCGGCCGGGCGCGTGCGATACTCGATGTCGTAGCGCTCGCGTCGCGCCGGATCGATCGCGGCGAGGAAAGCCGCGCGCGCGCGGGCCCGATCTTCGGGATGGAGCATCTCGCCAAACTCGGCGAGCGCCTGCGGCGGGCCGGGGCTGATCCCGAACATGCCCCAAGTCCGCGGCGAGCAGGTGAAACGGTCGCTCGCGAGGTCATAGTTCCAGGTGCCGATCTCGCCCGCCTCGGTGGCGAGTTCGAGCGAGTCGCGGCTCAGCGCAAGGGCGCGCTCGGCGCGATGACGCCCGGTGACGTCGATCCCCTCGACGAACACAGCGGTTACGGCACCGCTCGTATCGGTGATCGGCTGGAGGATGAAGTCGAGCCGCCGTTCCTCCGCCGCGCCGCCGTTGCGCGGCAGCAGCAGCGCCACGTCGCTGCCGCGGTAGGGCACACCCGTCGCCACCACCGAGTCCAATTTCTCGAGCAACCCCTGTTGCGCCACCTCGGGCACCGCCTCGGCGAGCGCGCGGCCGACCACATCGCGCCCGCCCACCAGCCGGCGGTAGGACGCGTTGGCCAGCTCGACGACATGGCCGGGCTGGCGCAGCACCGCGATGAAGCCGGGCGCCTGGTCGAACATCTCGCGCAGCCGCTCGCGGTCCTCCGCCATCGCGCGCGCGGCGCGCACCCGCGCGGTGGTCTCGGAGACGATGCACAGCACCCCGCCGACGCTGCCGTCGGTCAGCGGCACCGGCGAGTAGCTCACGTCGAAAAAGACCGTCTCGCCCAGCCCGGCGCGCTCGATGTAGAACGGGCGGTCCTTGGCCGCGAAGGTTTCGCCGGTGGTGCGCACGTGCGCGAGCAGCGGCTCGAGATCGTCCCACAGCTCGCTCCACGCCACCCGGCCGGGTTGTCCCAGCGCGTGCGGGTGCTTGGCACCGATCGTCGGCGCGTACGCGTCATTGTAGAGCGCGACATAGTCAGGGCCCCAGAACATCACGATCTCGACCCGCGCAGGCAGGGCCAGCGCCAACGCGTTGCGCAACTCGCCGGGCCAGCCGGCGATCGGGCCGAGCGGCGAACCCGACCAGTCGTGCGCGAGGATCCGCTGGCCCATCTCGCCGCCATGCGCGAACAGTAAAGTCGGGTCGCTCGCCGAGGTTAGCGCTGGGTTCATCGCGTCCACCAGCCTAGCGCGGTGCGGCGACTGAGAGAAGTTAAGATGCACCGGGTGGTGAGGCGACGCGCGGGCGGCTAGGCCAGTGGCATGAACCCGCCCTTCCGCTCGATCCATCACCACGGCCTGCTGCGTGTCGCCGCGGCCACCCCGCCCGCCAGCGTCGGCGACTCCGCCTTCAACGCGGAGCAGACGATCGCGCTGGCGCGGCGCGCGCACGCGGACGCGGTCGATCTCGTCGTCTTTCCCGAGCTCAACCTCAGCAGCTACGCGATCGACGACCTCCACCTCCAGGCGGCGTCACAGCGCGCCACGCGCGACGCGATCGCACGCGTGGTGGCGGCCTCGGTCGAGCTGCGCCCCGTGCTGCTGGTCGGCGCCGCGCTCGAGCGCGAGGGCCGGCTGTACAATTGCGCGCTGGCGATCGCGCGCGGGCGCCTGCTCGGCGTGGTGCCCAAGACCTTCCTTCCCAACTACCGGGAATATTACGAGAAGCGCTGGTTCGCGAGCGGCGCCGGGCTGGCCGGGCTGACGATCCGCGTCGGCGACGAGGAGGTGCCGTTCGGCACTGACCTGATCTTCGCCGCGGAGGATCTGCCGCGCTTCGTCGTGCACGCCGAGATCTGCGAGGATTACTGGTCCCCCACCCCGCCCTCGACGCTCGGCGCGCTCGCCGGCGCGCTGGTGTGCGCCAATCTTTCCGCCTCGAACGTGGTGATCGGCAAGTCGCGCGAGCGGATGATGCTGTCGGCGTCGCAGTCGGCGCGCGCGATGTGCGCCTATGTCTATTCCGCCGCGGGACCGGGCGAGAGCACCACCGACCTCGCCTGGGACGGCCAGGGCACGGTCCACGAGCTCGGCGAGCTGCTGGCACAATCGACCCGGTTCGCGCACGAGGCCGAGCTGGTGATCGCCGACGTCGATCTCGAGCGGCTCGCGCTAGAGCGGCTGCGCAACGGCACGTTCAACGACAGCGCCGCGCTGCTCGGCCATCCCGAGACACGCTTCCGCCGCATCGGCTTCGCGCACCGGCCCGATTTCACCGACGTCGGGCTGGAGCGCGAGCTGCGCCGCTTCCCGTTCGTGCCCAACGATCCCGCCAAGCTCGACGAGGATTGCTACGAGGCCTTCAACATCCAGGTCGAGGGCATCGCCAAGCGGCTGGTCGCGGCGAACGCCCGGCGGCTGGTAATCGGCGTGTCGGGCGGGCTCGACAGCACGCACGCGCTGATCGTCGCGGCTAAGGCGCTCGACCGGCTCGGACGGTCACGCGCGGACATCATCGGCATCACCCTTCCCGGCTTCGCCACCAGCGAGGGCACCAAGAGCAACGCCTGGAAGCTGATGGACGCGCTCGGCATCACCGCCGAGGAGATCGACATCCGCCCCGCCGCGACGCGGATGCTCGCGGACATGGACCATCCCTTCGGGCGCGGCGAACCAGTGTATGACGTCACCTTCGAGAACGTCCAGGCGGGGCTGCGCACCGATTATCTGTTCCGCATCGCCAACCAGCGCGACGGGCTGGTGGTCGGCACCGGCGACCTCAGCGAGCTGGCGCTGGGCTGGTGCACCTATGGCGTCGGTGACCAGATGAGCCATTATGCGGTCAACGCCGGGGTGCCCAAGACGCTGATCCAGTTCCTGATCCGCTGGGCGATCGCGACCGGGCAGTATGACGCGCCGACCAACGCGGTGCTCGACGCCGTCCTGTCGCAGGAGATCTCGCCCGAGCTGGTACCGGGCGACGAGCTGCAGAGCACCGAGAGCAAGATCGGGCCTTACGCGCTGAACGACTTCTTCGCGCATTACGTGATCCGCCACGGGCTCGCGCCGTCGAAGATCGCCTTCTTGGCCTGGCACGCGTGGCGCGACGCCGAGCAGGGACGCTGGCCGATCGGCTACCCCGAGACCGCGCGCACCGCTTATGAACTCGACACGGTGCGGCTGTGGCTCGAGCGCTTCCTCGTCCGCTTCTTCCAGACGAGCCAGTTCAAGCGCTCGGCGATCCCCAACGGGCCGAAGGTGTCGGCCGGCGGCGCTTTGTCCCCACGCGGCGACTGGCGCGCGCCCTCGGACGGCACGGCCAAGGCATGGCTTGCGGAGCTGGCAGCGAACGGGCCGTGAGGAGGGCGAGCTAAGCTCGGCCGCGCGCCAGATCCTCCCGCGCGCCGAGAGGATCTCACACTCCGCTACTTGGCGGGGATCGAGCTATCCTGGCGGCCGCTCCTGACATGATCGACGTCCCCCTGCCGCAAATCGCCCCATGTTCAAACGCGCCAGCGACGCAACATGCGCAACATTCGCGCGTCGTCGCCCTGCCCCCTGAACCTCCAAGCCGCTCACCCGTTCGACGGGAATACTCTCTGGAGATCAGCGACATGGACGATCAGGGCACGACGCGCCGCACCATCTTGGGCGGTGCCGCCGCCGGCCTCGCCTTCACCGCCACCACCGCGGCGGCGCAGGGCAGCGGCGCGCAGCCGTCCGGTCCCGCCAAGCTCAGCGACCCGCGCACCAAATACACCAACCAGCCCTTCCGCGAGCAGCGCCAGCCCTGGCCGGCGCTCCAGTCGAAGATGAACCCGCGCCCTGATAGCGGCGAGACCAGCTATCGCGGCTCGGGCAAGCTAGCCGGGCGACGCGCGCTCGTCACTGGCGGCGACAGCGGCATGGGACGCGCTGCCGCGATCGCCTTCGCGCGCGAGGGCGCGGACGTTGCGATCAATTACTATCCCACCGAGGAGCCCGACGCGCAGGAGGTAAAGGCGCTGATCGAGCAGGCCGGGCGCAAGGCGGTGCTGCTGCCGGCGGATATCCGGACCGAGCGCGCCTGCACCAAGCTAGTGGCGGATGCGGTGCGGGGGCTCGGCGGACTCGACCTGCTCGTCAACAACGCCGCCTACCAGCAGAGCAAGGAGGATATCTCCGAGATCAGCGACGAGCAGATGGTCCGGACGTTCGAGACCAACATCTTCGCGATGTTTCGCATCGCCAAGGCGGCGATTCCGTCGATGCCGCCGGGTTCGGTGATCATCAACACGGGCTCGGTCAACAGCTATGATCCCGAACCCGAGCTGCTCGATTATGCCTCCACCAAGGGCGCGATCCTGATCTTCACCAAGGGGCTGGCCAAGCAGCTCGCGAAGAAGGGCATTCGCGTCAACATGGTGGCGCCCGGACCGATCTGGACCCCGCTCCAGGTCGCGGGCGGCCAGCTGCCGGGCAAGATGGGCGAGTTCGGCCAAAACACACCGCTCGGCCGCGCCGGCCAATCGGCCGAGCTGGCTCCGCTGTACGTCGCACTCGCCGAGGACGGCACCAGCTTCTCCACCGGTACCGCGGTGGGCGCGCACGGCGGCAAGGGCAACCCTTGAGCCAAGGTCATTGAGCCAGGTTAACCAGCTGGAATCGCGAGGAACGGATCACGACAGCGCGCGCTTGGTGGAGCAGCAGGCATTAAGGAGCCCGTTCGATGGCAGACCAGCTGCTTCACCAGCAGAACGACGACGCCCCCCTCGCCACCTCCAAGCAGCGCGACGCGATACAGCGCGCCAAGGGATCGGTCCCGGAGGCGACGGGAACGCAGATCACCGCGCGCGCGGTGACGATCAACCGACCCGTCGCGGAGGTGTATGCGCACTTCCGCGATTTTGCGAACCTCCCCGGGTTTATGGAGAATGTCGAGCGGATCGACGTGCTGGACCAGCGCCGCTCGCACTGGGTGGTCAAGGCTCCCGCCGGCGGGACGGTCGAGTGGGATGCGCGGATAACCGAGGAGGTAGAGCACCGCCTGCTCGCCTGGACCAGCGAAGAGGGCGCGGAAGTGCCCAATTCCGGCCGCGTCGAGTTTCACGATGCGGGTGCGCGCGGCACCGTCGTGGTGGCGACGATCCTGTATGATCCGCCCGGCGGCGTGATCGGCAAGCTCATCGCCAAGATGTTTCAGCGCGAACCCGCGATCCAGGCACGCCGCGACCTGCGCCGGCTCAAGCAGCTGCTCGAGACCGGCGAGATCGCCACCCCCGCGATGAACCGCCAGCAATATGAGGAGATGGGGCTGTGAAGGCGATCGCCTGGCATGGCAAGCACGACGTCCGCGTCGACACGGTCGACGATCCCGGGATCGTCAACCCGCGCGACTGCGTGATCAAGGTGACCTCTACCGCGATCTGCGGCTCGGACCTGCACCTCTACGACGGCTATATCCCCACGATGCAGTCGGGCGACGTGCTCGGCCACGAGTTCATGGGAGAGGTGGTCGAGATCGGGCCCAAGTCGACCCTCAAGAAGGGGCAGCGCGTGGTCGTGCCCTTCACTATCTCATGTGGCAGCTGCTACCATTGCTCGAAGCACCAATATTCCGCCTGCGACAACGGCCTCCCCGCAGATAACCAGGACATCGCGCAGGAACTGTACGGCCAGCCGATGGCCGGCCTGTTCGGCTACAGCCACATGACCGGCGGCTATGCCGGTGGCCAGGCCGAATATGTCCGCGTGCCGTTCAGCGACGTTGGCCCGATCGTCATCCCCGACGGGATCGAGGACGATAAGGTGCTGTTCCTCTCGGACATCCTGCCCACCGGCTGGATGGCCGCGGAGAACGCCGACATCGAGCCGGGTGACACCGTCGCGGTGTGGGGCTGCGGCCCGGTCGGCCTGTTCGCCGTGCAATCGGCCTTCCTCATGGGCGCCGAGCGCGTGATCGCGATCGATCATTTCCCCAATCGGCTTGCGCTCGCCAAGCGGTTCGGCGCGGAGACGATCAACTTCGAGGAGACCGCGGTCTACGAGGCGCTGATGGTGATGACCGGCGGGATCGGCCCCGATGCGGTGATCGACTCGGTCGGTCTCGAGGCGCACGGCTTCTACGTCGACAACGTGCTTGACCAGATCAAGGCGTCGACCTTCCTCGGCACCGATCGCGCGCATGCCAACCGCCAGGCGATCATCGCCTGCCGCAAGGGCGGCCGCGTCTCGATGCCGGCGGTGTATGGCGGGTTCGTCGACAAATGGCCGCTCGGCGCCTTCATGGAGAAGGGGCTGACGCTCAAGACCGGCCAGACCCACGTCCAGCATTACATGCCCGCGCTGCTTCAGGCGATCCTCGAGGACAAGATCGACACCGAGTTCCTGATCTCGCACCGGATGCCGCTGAGCGAGGGCCCGAAGGGCTACAAAATGTTCCACGACCAGCAGAACGAGGTCACCAAGATCGTGCTCAAACCCGGTCTGGACTGAGGAGAGACAAATATGGCGTACAAATTCGCGATTATCACGGGCGCCTCCACGGGCATCGGGTTCGAACTGGCGACGCTCGCGGCGCAGGACGGATACGATATCCTTGTCGTCGCCGACGAACCGCTGATCGACGCCGCCGCCGCTGACTTCGAGCAATTTGGTACGCAGGTCAGTTCGGTGGAGGCCGATCTCGCCACCATCGCGGGTGTCGACCAGTTGCTCACCGCCGCTGGCGGGCGGCCGATCGACCTGCTCTGTGCCAACGCGGGGGTCGGGCTCGGCCGTGCCTTCCTCGACCAGGACGTTGCCGACTGGAAGCGTGTCGTCGACACCAACATCACCGGCACCACCTATCTGCTTCAGAAGGTGTTGCAACAGATGGCCGCGCGCGGCGACGGAAAGGTGCTGGTAACCGGCTCGATCGCCGGCTTCATCCCGGGCAGCTTCCAGGCGGTCTACAATGGGACGAAGGCGTTCGTCGACCATTTCACCGACGCGCTGCGAGACGAGCTGAAGGACCATGAGGGCATCACCCTCACCACGCTGATGCCCGGCCCGGTCGACACCGAGTTCTTCGATCGCGCCGACATGATGGACACCAACGTCGGCACCTCGGACAGCAAGTCCGATCCCGCCAAAGTGGCGCGCGACGGTTGGGACGCGCTGATGGCGGGCAAGCACTCGATCGTGTCGGGCTGGAAGAACAAGCTCCAGGCCGCGGCGGCGCACGTCCTCCCAGCGGAGGTTACCGCGCATATGCACCGCAACATGGCGGAGCCCGGCACCGCGAAGGAATGAGCAGGATCGATCGCGAGCAAAACGCGTCACGTGGCCGCTGCTCGTCATCAACCGGTCGCGTTTTGGGTCAGTTCAGAATTGCCTTATCAGCGATGACATGGAAAACGAGCTCCTCCTCCCGGGGAGATAAGTAATGACGTTTGGTAAGTATCTGGTCGCGGCCGCTGCCGCCTCGCTCGCGGTCGCTCCGGCGGTCGCGGCGCCGGCGAACCCGGCAGCGAGCCTGTCGGTCGCCAAGTCGGCTCGCGCCGGCAGGACGACCTCGAAGGACAGCAAGGCGCTCGCGGGCGGCGGGCTGATCGTGGCGGCCGTGGCCGCCGCGGCGGTCGTCGCCGGCATCATCATCATCGCCGACGACGGCAACGATTCGGACAGCAACTGAGCTGCTCGATCGTTCGTGACGAGGAAGGGGGGTGCCCAGCTGGGCGCTCCCTTTTTTCGTGGGACGGTCAGGCGCCCCGACCCGCCGCTTCCTCAAGGATCGGCAGCGGCTGCGGCTCGGGCACGCCGACGTCGGTCAGAAACAGCCGCCCCGCCGCAACGCGACGCCCCCAGCGCTCGCTTGCGGTCCATTGCACGATCAGCGGCGACAGCAGCAGCCCGAGCGTGACCGGCGCGAGCCACAAAGCGGTGAGCGGCATCAGCGGCGTTAGCGCAGCCAGCAGCAGTCCCAATCCGAGATGCCAGCGGTAGCGCGGCAGGATCGCCGCCATTGCCAGCGAGTCGCCGCGACGGTTCTGCGGCTGCCAGTCGGCGCGGCGCTGGCGCGTGATGCCGATGAGGTCGATCGTCTGGGTCAGCGCGATCGCGGGAGCCGCGAGTGTCGAGAGCGGCACGTCGAGCGCAACCGAGCGCAGGATCGCGCCCGTTCCACCCATCGATCGCCGCAGCCGCACGTCTGCGATCGCGTGGAGCACGCCGAGCAGCTTCGGTCCGAACAACAGCGCGAGCGTGACGAACAGCACCGTGCCGGTCGAATCGCCGGACATCAGTCCGCGCTCGCCACGCACCGCCTGCACCACGCTCACCGTGATCAGCAGCAGCCACAGCGGCGAGGCGAGATAGCCCGCGGCGCCGAGCAGCAGCTGCAAGCGGTTGATCCAGTGGAAGCCCGAGGCGTGAAGCAGCGCGAGGTGCTGGAGGTTGCCCTGGGCCCAGCGTCGATCGCGCACTGCGGCGTCGATCATCGTCGGCGGGTATTCCTCGAACGTGTCCTCCGTCATGACCATGTGCACGCGCCAGCCGCGCCGCCGCAGTAGCGCCGCCTCGACGACATCGTGACTCATGATCGTGCCACCGAACGGCGGCTGGCCGGGCAGCACCGGCAGGCCGCAGCTGTCGGCGAAGGCGCGGACGCGGATCAGCGCGTTATGGCCCCAGAAGGTCGCCTCCGGACCGGACCACCACACTAGCCCGGCGGTGGCGATCGGGCCGTAGATGCGGCTGGCGAACTGCATCCAGCGCTGGAACAGGGTCCGCGCGCCGATCACCTGCGGCACGGTCTGGAGCAGACCGACGGCAGGACGCCGGTCCATGATCTGCGCCATGCCGAGGATCGTCTCGCCGCCCATCAGACTGTCGGCGTCGAGCATCAGCATATAGTCGTAGCCAGCGCCGAAGCGGCGCAACCACTCCGCAATGTTGCCCGGCTTGCGCCCGACATTCTCCGTGCGCCGACGATAATAGATCGCGCAGGCGCTGCGCCGCGAAAGGATTTCCCAGGCGGCGAGTTCCGCTGCCTCGTTGTCGGCGGCGGAGTCGCTCAGCACGAAAAAATCGAACGATCCCGCCGCACCAGCGCGCTCGAGCGCGTCCGCCATATGCGCGAGCCGGCCGAACACGTCGGCGACGTCCTCGTTATGGACCGGCATCAGCACCGCGGTGCGCCCGTGCAAGGGCTCGGACCAGCGCGGCACCGGGCGGAACCCGGGATGGAGACCGGTGGTCAACACGACATAGCCGACGGTCGCGTTGATGAAGCCGAAGGCGAGCAGCGCGAAGAGCGGGAAGAAGATCGCGAGCAGCAGCGCGTCGGTCACACCGATGCCGTCGCTCAGCACCGATTCCTTGAGCGAGGTGGAAGCGAACAGCGCCAGCACCAGCGTCAGCAGCACCAGAATGGCGCGGCGCGCGAGCACGTCGGTCGGCGAGCCGATCGCGCCGACGATCGGCGGGGGCGCCGACGGCACGGGCGGCGATCCGTCGAAGCGCTGCTCGGGCATCGCGAGCGGTGCCTCGGGGGGGAGCCGCGGCGGCAGCGCGCTCACGCCGGGTAGATCGGCACGAGCAAGGTCTCGCTCAGCGCCGCCTCACCGCGCTTGAGGTACAGCCGCACATCGACCGGGCCGGTGGTGCCGCCCTCCGCCGCGGGGCGGATGTCGGCGGTGACACGCCAGCGGTTGCGTTGGCCGACGACGGGGTAGACGGCGCTGTGCAGCAACGTACCGCGGGTAACGCCGATCTCCGCGGTCACCTTGCTGTCGCGATCGAGACCGGCGAGCGATTCGCCGGCGAAGTCGACGACCAGCTTGCTCGCACCCGCCAGCGCCGGTAGTCCCGGTCGCCCCGCCGCGCCGACCCACACGTCGGCGGCGTGCGCGGCACGGTCGAGGCTCGGGTCGTCCGAGGTCCAGGTCAGGCGATAGTCGAACTGGAGCCGTTGGCCCGCGCGCACCGGCGCCGCCGGGGTCCAGAAAGCGACGACATTGTCGACCGTCTCGCTGTCGGTCGGGAAGGCGTAGAGCATCACGCGCCCCCGCCCCCACGACCCGCGCGGCTCGACCCACAGGTTGGGCCGCTTGTCGTAGAAGGCGCCGTCGTCCTGATAATGGTCGAAGTTGCGGTCGCGCTGGAGCAGCCCGAAGCCGCGCACGTCGTCGGCGGCGAAGCTGTCGGTGGCGGGCTGCGGCGGGTTGCGCAGCGGCCGCCACACGCGCTCGCCCGCGCGGCTGATTAGCGCGAGACCATCCGAGTCGTGGATCTCGGGGCGCCAGTCGGTCGCGCCGCGGCGCGTGCGGTCGTCGTACCAGAACATGCTCGTCACCGGCGCGACGCCGAGCCGCTCGACCGCGCGGCGCAGGAACAGCACCGAGGAGACGTCCTGCACCACTGCCTTGGGATGGCGGCTGACGAACCGATAGGCGCCGGTGAGACTCTCGCCGTCCATCAGCGCGTAGATCGTGAAACTCTGGTCGCCGCCGCGCTCGATCCAGAACTCGGTGAAATTGGGAAATTGCTCCCGCGTCAGCCCGGTATCGACCGCGATGCCGCGCGCCGACAGGCCATATTGGTCCTGCGACCCGGCGCTGCGGAAATAGGACGCGCCGAGGAAGGCGAGCCAGTCGCTCTCGCGCCCCGTCTCCATCGCGCGGAAACCCGCGAAGCCCGGCGGTGGCGAGACCTTGCCGCCTTCGAACAGCTCGGGCGAGAAGACGATCGGGCGTGCGCGACCGTTCTCGACCAGGTTGATCGCGACCGGCGTGACCGCGCCGTTGCCGAGCGGAAACAGCCGGATGCCGCCCGCGACGGTGCGATCGGGCTTGAACCGGATGGTGCCGACGTCGTCGAAGTCGAGCGTCTTCGCCGCGGCGCTCTCGCGCGGCGGCTGGTAGCGGCGCTTGGCCAGCGCGGCGGCACGCTGCTGCAGGATGGCCCAGGAGAACGGTGTCTCGCCACCCCCGCTTTGGCTGAGGCCGGGCACGGCCCAGGAAAGGCTGGAGACCAGCGAAGCGCCGCCGGCCGTGCTGATCAGGTCCCGTCGGGAGAAGTTTCGCATGCGTAGCGAAACAGGCGACGCCCCGCTTTGTTGCAACGCCGCAGCGATGTGTCGACCCGGTAAGGTGACAAGCTGAGCGGTCGGTCGCGATGCCGGGAAAGGTGGGAGCCGGAACGACCCGCGGCGAAATCGTTGTGGCTGCTTCCGTCAGGACCTGACCAGGTTGGCGACGACCACGTCCGCCCGACTCCCGCGCGCCATATGGCGGAGCCGGGCGGCGCGATCAAGCCCGCGTCAGCCGCGGACGCGGAAACACCGCTTCACCGGGCCGTAGCGCCCGTCCTGCCAGCGGCACACGGTACGGCCCCGATCCCACCCGCGATCACGGCCATAGCCGTTCCAACCATAGCGTCGGCCGTCGCCGCGCCAGTGGCGGTCGTCGCGCCAGCGGCGCTCGCGGTCCCAGCGGCGGTGGTCGCCGCGGTCCCAGCCGCGATGGCGGCCATTGTCGTGCCAGCCGCGATCGTCGTCGCGCCAGCGCTGCGCCTCCGCCGCCGGTGCCAGCGAGGTCGCCGCGAGTACGCCGGCGAGGCCCATCATCATCCATCTCATGTGCAACACTCCTCACATGTCCCTGTGCGAGGACCATCGCGGAGTCGCGCTGCACTCATGCTGAACTTGTTGGTAATCGAACCGAAAGCTTATCCAGCGCGGGGGTCAGCACGATCTGGCAGGCGAGCCGGCTGGTGCGTCGCGCGTCGGGGGCGAGGTCGAGCATGTCCTCCTCCTCCTCGCTTGCCGGTGGCAGTCGATCGAAGTCCTCCGCGGCGACGATGACGTGGCAGGTCGCACACGCCAGCTCGCCGTTGCAGGTCCCCTCCAGCGGTTGACCGTCGCGCCGCGCCACGTCGAGCAGTCGCTCGCCCGGCGCCGCCTCGATCTCGCGCACCGCGCCGCCATCGGTGAAGCACACCCTCATGCCGCGATCCGCTGCGCGCGCGCGGCGACGTCGAGCCGGTCGAGCGCCGCCGCGAGCTCGTCCTCGCGCGTGTAGCGGCCGAACCCGAGCCGGATCGTGCTGCGCGCCTCGGCCTCGCTCAGCCCGAGCGCGCGCAACACGTGGCTGCTCCGCCCCGAGCCGCTGGCACAGGCCGACCCGGCCGAGAAGGCGACGTCGCGCACGTCGCTCATCAGCCGCGCCACGTCGACCCCGTCGCGTCGCACGCTGAGGTTGCCGCGGCAGCGCGCCTCGGTGGTGCCGTTGACCGTCCAGCCGGGCAGCCGTTCACGTGCCACCTGCCACAGCCGCTCGACGTGCGCGGCGTCGGCCTCGCGTCGCTCGGCGAGCAGCAGCGCCGCCGCCCCGAATCCGGCGCAGAGCGCGGGCGACAGAGTGCCCGAGCGACCGCCCTCCTGATCGCCGCCGTGGAGCAGCGGCGCGAGCGTCACGCCGTCGCGGATCCACAGCGCGCCGATGCCCTTAGGTCCGTACACCTTGTGCGCCGATACCGCGACGAGGTCGGCGGCGGCGGGGATCGCCACGCGGCCGAACCCCTGCACCGCGTCGCACAGCAGCAGCGCGCCTGCGCGCTTGGCCATGGCCGCCAGCGCGTCGAGCGGCTGGATCACGCCGACCTCGTTGTTGACCAGCATCGCCGCGACCAGCGCCACCCCGGGCACGATCGCGCGCTCGGCCGCGGCGAGATCGACCAGCCCACCGGTGCCGACCGGCAGCACGACCGAGTCGCCGCGCGCCGCGACGCTGTCGAGCACCGCGGCATGCTCGGTCGCGATCGTCACCACCCGCCCGGCCGGCGCGCCTTTGACCGCCCAGTTGAGCGCCTCGGTCGCGCCCCCCGTGAAGGCGAGTCGCCCGCCCAGGGGCAGCAGCGCCGCGACGCGGTCGCGCGCGAGCTCCACCGCCGCGCGCGCGGCGCGGCCAGGTCGATGCGGCGAATGGGGGTTGGCGTGCTGGTCGCGCAGCCACGGCAGCATCGCCTCCAGCGCCTCGGGCGCGAGCGGTGTGGTCGCCTGATAGTCGAGGTAGGTCATGCCGCGAACCGCCGCGTCCGCGCCACCGCGCGCCAGGCGGCGGCGAAACGCTCCACCTCGGCGGCGGTGGTGGCACGGCCGAAGCTCACGCGCACCACCTCGCGCGCGGCCTCCTCGCTCCAGCCCATCGCGCGTAGCACGTGGCTGGGCTTGAGGCTGCCGCTGGCGCAGGCGCTACCCGCCGACACTGCGATGCGATCGAGGTCGAAGCGGATCAGCTGTGCCGCCGCGGCGACCCCGGGCATGCGATAGGAGCCGATCGCAGGGTGGCGCTCGGCGGCCGCGCCGACCACCTCGCCGCCCGAGCGGCGGATCAGGTCGTCGAGTCGGGCGCGCAGCTCGCCATGATCGGGCTCGGGCTCGGCGAGCGCGGCGGCATAGCCGAGCGCGCCGGGCAGGTTCTCGGTGCCGGGGCGATAGCCGCGCTCCTGCCCGCCGCTCGGGTGGAGTACGGCCAGGTCGCGCACCAGCAGCACGCCGATGCCGGGCGGACCGCCGCGCTTGTGCGCCGACAGCGCGACCAGGTCGGCATGAGCGGTGAGTTCGTCGGAGGCGGGCATCTGCGCCGCGTCGACCAGCAGGATGCCGCCGCGCGCGTGGACCGCCGCGGCGATCGCGGCGATCGGCTGGCGTACCCCGGTCTCGCTGTTGCACCATTGCACCGCGACGACCGCGCCCGCTACGTCACCGATCCGCGCCGGGTCGACGCGGCCGAGCGGATCGACCGGCAGCACCTCGGCGGCCCCCGCCGCGCGCAGAGCGGCATCGTGCTCCACCGCGCTGACCACGCGCCGCCCTGCCACCGCACGGCCCAGCGCGATCGCGAGCGACTCGCTGGCGCCGCTGGTGAATAATGTCTCGTGCCGCCAGCCGTAGGCCGCCGCCACCTGCCCGCGTGCGCGCTCCAGCGCGGCGCGCGCGGCACGGCCGGCGGCGTGCGGCGACGACGGGTTGGCCCAGTGCGTCATGCCCTCGACCATGGCCGCGCGGGCAGCGGCGATGAGCGGCGCGGTCGCGGCGTGATCGAGGTAGACCGGCGCATCCGTCGCAGGGGCGTCGCGCAGGGCCGTGTCGTCGAGGGATGAGGGTTCGGTCAACCAATCGTTCCATTATCGGGCGCGCGGCCTATATAGCGCCATTCTCGCCGGGCCCAACGCCCCGCCTCCAGACGAGTGACCATGCCCGAAGTCATCTTCCCCGGACCCGAAGGCCGTATCGAGGGCCGCTTCGCCCCAGCGCCGCGCCCGCGCGCGCCCGTCGCGATGATCCTCCACCCGCACCCCAACGCGGGCGGAACGATGAACAACCGTATCGTGCAGGAGCTTTACAAGACCTTCCAGCGCCGGGGTTTCGCCACGCTGCGCTTCAACTTTCGCGGCGTCGGCAAGAGCCAGGGCGTGTTCGACAATGGCGTCGGCGAACTCTCCGACGCGGCCGCCGCGCTCGACTGGGTGCAGAGCTTCCACGCCGAGGCGCAGACCACCTGGGTGGCGGGCTTCGGCTTCGGCGCGTGGATCGGCATGCAGTTGCTGATGCGCCGACCCGAGATCCGCGGCTTCATCTCGATCGCGCCGCCGGCGAACATGTTCGACTTCAGCTTCCTGGCGCCGTGCCCCTCATCGGGCATCATCATCCAGGGCGCTGAGGACGAGGTGGTGACGCCGCTCGCCTCGCAGAAGCTGGTCGACAAGCTGCGCACGCAGAAGCACATCACCATCCACCACGACGTGATCCCGCGCGCCAACCACTTCTTCGAGCACGAGATGGACGACCTGATGCGGTCGGTCGACACGTATCTGGACATGCGGCTGGATCCGAACTCGCCGATCAAGTGACTCGCGACCGGGCCTCCTAAACCCTCCTCGCATAGCGGGGAGGGGGACGATGCGCAGCCTGGTGGAGGGGGCCTCCGCGGGCGCGGCGCTTGTGGGGACAGCCCCTCCACCACGCCGGGCGGGCACCGCCCCCTCCCCATGCCGGGGAGGATTTTCGCTAGAGTTGAGCGCTGTCCTACAGCACCGCCGCCGCGATACGCGTCGCGGATGCGCCCAGCCCTCACCCTGCTCCCTCGCCAGATCAACATCTGCTCCACGCTCCAACGCGCAGCGACTCAACATTCGCAACATTCGCGCGACGGTGTCGAACTCACGCCACCCAGATCAACACGTTGCCGACCAGCACCGCGGCCATCACCAGCATCAATACTCCCTTGGTGCGGTCGCGCCGCGTCGCGATCAGATAGCCTCCGCCGATCAGGCAGGCGAGCGCGCCCAGCATCGCCAAGGCGGGCGCCGCCGCAGCGATACTGCCGAACGCGGGCGTCATACCGGCTCTGCCGACTCGTGCGTCGCCGCGACGTCGATCGGCTCGCCGGCGAGCACCGCGGCATAGGCGGCCGCGTCGACGTTGCCGCCCGACAGGATCGCGAGCGTACCCGGCTCGGCGGCGACCTGCCCCGTCAGCAGCGCCGCCAGCGCCACCGCGCCGCCGGGCTCGATCACCAGCCGCAGTTGCGCCGCCGCCCAGCGCTGCGCCTCGCGGATCGCGCGCTCGCTCACCGCCACGCCGATCGCGTCGCGGCGCGACAGCACGTCGAAGGTCAGCGGCGAGACCTCTTTGGTCTGGAGCGAGTCGCACGCGGTCGGCGGTGGGTGCGCGCCGACCGGTTCGATCCAGCTCGCCTCAAGGCTGCGGCGCATATCGTCCCAGCCTTCGGGCTCGACCAAGGTGATCGCCGCCTCGGGCAGCGCCAGCGCGATCCCGGCCGCCAGCCCGCCCCCGCCGCACGGCACCACCACGCGGCGCGGCGCGGGCAGGCCGAGCGACTCGATCTGCCGCGCCGCCTCGATCCCGGCGCTGCCCTGCCCCTCGATCACCCAGGGATCGTCGAAGCTCGGCACCAGCGTGGCACCGCGCGCCTCGGCGAGCCGCGCCGCGATCGCCTCGCGGCTCTGCGTCGCGCGGTCATAATCGACCACTTCGGCGCCGAGCGCGAGCGTCGACTCGCGCTTCGCCCGCGGCGCGTCGGCGGGCATCACGATCGTCGCGGCGATGCCGAGCCGGCGCGCTGCCCAGGCGATCCCCTGCGCATGATTGCCCGAGGAGAACGCCACGACGCCCCTGCGCCTCGCTTCGTCGTCCAAGGCGGTCAGTCGATGCCAGGCGCCGCGCACCTTGAAGGCGCCGATCGGCTGCAGCGACTCGGCCTTGAACACCACGTCTACCCCGTTGACTTCACGGACGAATATGGGAGTCGGCGGGAGGATGGCGGCGACCTTGGCGGCGGCGTCGCGCACCCCCGCTCGCGTCGGTTGTCGCAGAACAGTCACATTTGAACCTTTCGTCCACCGAACCACTTTACAAGGCGGTCCAGCGATCCTAATTCGCGCCTCCGCTGCCCCATGGGACTTCCAACCGCAAGGCAGCTTTTGTCACCGTATGCCGCAAGGCAATTGGAGGTCCCTTGAGTTGCACCAGCATCATCGCGCGCTGGGGTTAGCGCCCCTCTCGACCGTTCCCGCCGATTTCGTCGTCGGGGCCCTCGACATTGCCGCCCGTCACCCGGTTCAGCCGGTGACGATCGTTCGTCCGCATGCCGCGGCACGGGCCGCCCGCTTCTTCACGGAGAAGTTTCCGGGCCGGACCATGTATGCGGTCAAGGCGAATCCGAGCCCGGAGCTGCTACGCACGCTCTATGACAACGGCGTGACGTCTTACGACGTCGCCTCGATCGCGGAGGTGCGCCTGGTCGCACGGACGCTGCCGCAGGCGACCTTGTGCTTCATGCACCCGGTAAAGGCCGAGGAGGCCATCGCCGAGGCGTATTTCACCCACGGCGTCCGCACCTTCTCGCTCGACAGCATGGAAGAGCTGGCGAAGATCGTGCGCGCCACCCGCGGCGCCGCGGACCTGACGCTCTGCGTTCGGCTGCGCGTATCGTCGGAGCATTCCAAGCTCAGCCTCGCGTCGAAGTTCGGCGTGGCGCCGGACGAGGCGCGCGAGCTGCTGCTGGCGACCCGCCAGGTAGCGGACGCGCTCGGCATCTGCTTCCACGTCGGTTCACAGGCGATGACGCCCGAGGCGTACAGCAATGCCATGGAGCGCGTGCGCCAGGCGATCGTCGGCGCGGCGGTGACGGTCGACGTCATCGACGTCGGTGGCGGTTTCCCCTCGGCGTATCCGGGAATGACCCCGCCGCCGCTGGAGCGCTATTTCGAGACGATCCATCGCGCGTTCGAGAGCCTGCCGATCAGCTATTCGGCGGAGCTATGGGCCGAGCCGGGTCGTGCGCTCTGTGCCGAGTACAGCTCGGTGGTGGTACGCGTGGAGCGGCGCCGCGGCGAGGAACTGTACATCAACGACGGTGCTTATGGCGCGCTGTTCGACGCGGCGCATATCGGCTGGCGCTATCCGGTGGCGCTGCTGCGCGAGCCGGAATCGACCGTCCGCGACCATCCGTTCAGCTTCTGGGGGCCGACCTGCGACGACCTCGACCATATGCCCGGGCCCTTCCCGCTCCCCGCGGACATCACGGTCGGTGACTATGTCGAGATCGGCATGCTGGGCGCTTATGGGTCGGCGATGCGCACCGCGTTCAACGGCTTCGGCTCGGACGAGACGGTGATCGCGACCGACGAACCGATGCAATCGCTCTATACCGTGGTGGAACCCGCGGTCGCGAGCAACGTCGTCAAGCTGTAACCTTACGACTACAAGGAATTGGCGGCGGCGCGCTTTGGCGTGCCGCCGTCAGATGGGTTTCCGCGTCCCCGTGAACGACGTGTACCCCAATGGGAGCACCCCATGACCGACACCCTCGCCCCCTCGCACGATCAGGCGACGATCAACGACACGCGCAAGGCGGAATTGCTGTCGAAGCAGGTCAAGCACGTCGACATCAAGAGCTTCGACGCGCGCCCGATCATCGACGCGATGAGCGACATGAGCTTCACCAGCCGCGATCTCGGCCGCGCCACCAAGATCTACAACCAGATGCTGGCCGACAAGGACTGCACGGTGTGTCTGGTGATCGCCGGCTCGACCTCGGCCGGCGGCTGCATGGACCTGTATGCCGAGCTGGTGCGCAACAACATGGTCGACGTGATCGTCGCCACGGGCGCGACCATCGTCGACATGGATTTCTTCGAGGGCCTCGGCCACAAGCATTATCAGGCGCTCGAGATCCCCGACGACGACACGCTCCGCTCGCTCTACATCGACCGCATCTACGACACGTACATCGACGAGGAGGCGCTCCAGAACGTCGACCACACGATCTTCGAGATCGCCGAGTCGTTGGAGCCGAAGGCCTATTCGAGCCGCGCTTTCATCCGCGAGATGGGCAAGTATCTGGTCGAGCACGGCAAGAAGGAGAACAGCCTGGTCAAGCTCGCTTATGAGCATGACGTGCCGATCTTCTGCCCGGCGTTCGTCGATTCCTCGGCGGGCTTCGGGTTGGTCAAGCACCAGGTCGACTCGGCCAAGGCGGGCAAGCCCTATCTGATGATCGACGCGGTGGCCGACTTCCGTGAGCTCACCGAGATCAAGATCAAGGCGGGCACGACGGGCCTGCTGATGATCGGCGGCGGCGTGCCCAAGAACTTCATCCAGGACACTGTGGTGTGCGCTGAGATCCTCGGCCACGAGGACGTCGCGGTGCACAAATATGCCGTGCAGATCACCGTCGCCGACGTGCGCGACGGCGCCTGCTCGTCGTCCACGCTGCAGGAAGCTGCGAGCTGGGGCAAGGTCAACACCGGCATCGAGCAGATGGTGTTCGCCGAGGCCGGTTCGGTGATGCCGCTGCTGGCCTCGGACGCGTATCACCGCGGGCTGTGGAAGGATCGTCCGACCCGCGCCTGGTCGAAGCTGTTCGCCTGAGACGCGGCCCAGTCCGAGCGTCGAGGCCCCCGTCGGAGCGATCCGGCGGGGGCCTCTCGTATGACGGCTTGGTAGAAGGATGATCGCGCGGAGACGCAGAGAAGTCGTTCGCCACGTCAGCGATCGGCACAACCCTGCTGGGAGCGATGATGTGCGCGCTCTGCGCCGGACGCGTCTTCTCTGCGACTCCGCGTCTCTGCGCATATCGCCTAAGCGGCGCTCGCCGGCGGTCGACGGCCACTTGCCTACACGCTCCGCCATCCCATAGACCCGCCCACACGGACAATCGCGGCGGGAGCGCGCAGATGCGGATCGATCGACGCACGATGATGGGCGCATCCGCCGGACTGGCGACACTCGCCGCCGCGCCGCGCGCGCTGGCGCAGGGGGCGGCGCGGGACACTGCCTGGCCCCCGGCCGAGAACTTCCGGCTCTGGCCGAAACAGCCGCCCAACGCGCCGCGCCGCCTCCCCACCCCGGACAACCGCATGGAAGGCACTCCGCCGCGCCGCGAGCTGCACCTGCGCGGTGTCGCCGAGCCGGTCGTCGGCGTCTATCGCGCGGCGCAGCCCGATGGCCGCGCTGTGTTGGCGATGCCCGGCGGCGGCTATCGTTTCCTCTCGGTCGAGAACGAGGGGATCAACGTCGCCGAGGTCTTCACCCCGCTCGGCGTCACCGTCTTCGTGCTGGCCTATCGGCTTCCCGGCGAGGGCTGGCTGGAGAGCGAGGACGTGCCCTTACAGGACGCACAGCGCGCGATGCGACTGATTCGCGCCGATGCCGCGCGCTACGGCGTCGATCCGGCGAAACTGGGCACGGTCGGCTTCTCCGCGGGCGGGCTGCTCGCGGCCAGTCTCGCCACCGCGTCGATGGATCCGGTATACGAGCCCGTCGACGGTGCCGATGCGGGCGACGCGCGCCCTACCTTCGCGGGGCTGGTCTATCCCGTGATCACCGGCGACCGAATGCGGGTGGGCGCCCGCCCGGCGGCGCGGTTCGACACGAACCGGCGGGTGCGTCGCGACACGCCCCCGATCTTCATCGCGCACGCGCTCGACGATACAATGGTGCCGCTGACCGAGCCGATGGCGATGCTCACCGCCTGCCAGGCCGCCCAGGTGCCGGTGGAGGCGCATTTCTTCCAGCAGGGTGGGCACGGATTCGGCCCGGCTTACCTGCCGCCCGAACTGCCGGGATCGCGCTGGCCGCAGTTGTTCGATGCTTGGACGAAGCGCGTGCTGGCGGCGGCATGATCGATGTTCCGCGCCGCGCGCCCGAGCCGTAAAAGGCGCTTGCCTCTTCAGGAAGCGTCATGCCGGACTTGATCCGGGGGCCATCTTACCGCGAGAACGATGGTCCAGGCGCCCTCGCCACCATAAACGCGGCCGCATGACGCCGCGCTCCGTTCAACCGACCACAACCTCCGCGGGCGCGGGGTGGCCGAGGAACGCGCTCGGGCTTGCGGTGAGGCCGTAGGCGCCGGCGAGGAACACGGCGATCACGTCGCCCTCCGCCGCGCGCGGCAACAGCAAGCGATCGCCCAGCCGGTCGAGCGGGGTACAGAGGCAACCGACGACGCTCACCTCCTCCTCGCCCGCCGCCCCCATCCGGCCTGCCACGGCGAGCGGATAGTTGCGCCGTACCACAGCGCCAAAATTGCCCGAGGCGGCCAGCTGGTGGTGCAGCCCGCCGTCGACGACGAGGAAGGTCTCGCCGCGGCTCACCTTCCGGTCGACCACGCGGGTGAGATACACCCCCGCCTCCGCCACGAGCCAGCGGCCCAGTTCGAGCGCGAAGCCGCTGTCCGCGAGCACGTCGGCGCGGCGCGCCAGCGACTCCGCCAGCGCTTCACCGACCCGCTCGACGTCGAGCGCCACGTCTCCCGCGAAATAGGGCACGCCGAAGCCGCCCCCCAGGTTCACCAGCGGCGGCGCGGTGCCGACTGCATCAGCCAGCCGCGCCGCGAGCGCGAGCGTCGCCGCCTGGGTCTCGATCAGCGCGGCGGCGTCGAGCGCCTGGCTCCCTGCGAAAATATGGAAGCCGCGCCATGTCGCCCCACCCGCGATCAGCGCGCGCACCACCGCGGCGGCGTCGTCGGCGTCCACCCCAAAGGGCGAGGCGCGCCCGCCCATCTTCATCCCCGAGCCGCGCAGCTCGAGGTCGGGGTTGACCCGCACCGCCGCCCGCGGGGCGATCCCGAGCCGCTCCCCAAGCGTGAGGGCGCGCCGCGCCTCGCCCGCCGACTCGATGTTGAGCGTCGCACCGGCGGCGATCGCCCCTGCCAGCTCGTCATCGCGCTTGCCCGGTCCGGCGAAGCTCACTGCGGCGGCGGACTTCACCGCGAGCGCGCGATGGAGCTCACCGCCGGAGGCGACGTCAAGCCCGTCGACCAACGGCGCCATCGCCGCCAGCAGCGGCGCGATCGGATTGGCCTTGATGGCGTAGTGGAGCCCCACCGCGCCAGGCATCGCGGTACGGAAACGCGCCACCTGCGCCGCGACTGCGGTCAGGTCGTAGACGAACAGAGGCGAACCTCGGGCGGCCACCAGCGCTTCGGCATTCTCGCCAGCGATCGTCAGCGCCCCCTGCTGGTGCGCGAAGGCGGGCGGCAGCGGCCCCATCGGCTTCACGCGAACTCCTCCCGCAGCGCGGTGCGGTCGAGCTTGCCGTTGGCGTTGCGCGGCAGCTCGGCACGCCACAGGAAGCGCGCCGGCTGCATGAAGCCAGGCAGCTCGCGCTTCAATCGATCGCGCAGTCCGGCCTCAGCACCGCCGTCGCCGCGCGCGACCACCAGGATCGCCTGGCCGAGCCGTGCGTCGGGCACGGCAATCGCGACTGCCTCGCTCGTCTCGCCGCCTGCGGTCACTGCTTCCTCCACCTCCTGCGGACTGACGCGGTTGCCCGCGGTCTTGATCATCTCGTCGGCGCGCGCGACGAAGCGGAGCAGCCCGTCGCCGCCCTCCACCACTGTATCCCCTGACCAGACCGCCATGCCGCCCGCGCGCGCGAAGGGCGGCGCGGGGCGGAAGCGCGCCGCGGTACGCTCCGCATCTCGCCAATACCCCTGCGCCACCAGCGGCCCGGCATGGACCAGCTCGCCGGGTTCGTCCGCCGCCGCGCGTGTGCCGTCCGGACGTATCACGAGCACCTCGGCGAAGGGGATCGCGCGGCCAATCGACTCGGGATAATCATCCACCAGCGCCGGGTCGAGATAGGTCGAACGAAAGGCCTCGGTCAGCCCGTACATCGGAAAGAGACGTGCTTCGGGGAAGCGCGCGCGCAGACCGCGCACCAGCGCCGGCGTGAGCGCGCCGCCCGAGTTGGTCAGCCGCCGCAGCCGCGCCGCCGTCGCCTCCGGCCACTCCGCCTCGAGCAGCTTCACCCACAGGGGCGGCACCCCGGCAAGCGTGGTGGCGCCCACGCGCTCGATCGCCTTCACCACGTCGCGTGGCGTCAGATAGTCAAGCGGCGCGACGCTCGCCCCCGCCGCCCAGGTCGACAGCAATTGGTTCTGGCCATAGTCGAAGCTTAGCGGCAGCACGCCGAGCACGCGATCGTCCGGGGTGATCGCCAGGTAGTGCGCCACGCTGATCGCGCCGAGCCACAGGTTGGCATGGCTCAGCATCACGCCCTTGGGCCGACCGGTCGAACCCGAGGTGTAGAGCAGCGCCGCGAGCAGGTCGGGGTCGGCGCGCGAGCGTAGCAGTGCGTCGCCCTGCCCGACGTCGACGTGGAGCACGCAGCTGGCGGGCAGGTCGCCGTGCTCCAGCGTGGCGGCGCGCGGTGCGTGCGTGATCAGCAGCGCGGCGCCGCTGTCGGCGAGGATGTGCGCGACCTGCGCGCGCTTGAGCAACGGGTTGATCGGCACATGGACCAGACCCGCACGGGCAGTGGCGAGCGGCGTCCAGCAGGCCAAGCGCGTCTTCGGCAGCCAGGTAGCGACGCGGGTGCCGGGCGCGAGCCGTTGCGCGTCAAGCCAGCCGGCGAGCCGCGCCACCGCCTCCTCCACCTCCGCGTAAGTGAGCGTGCCGGCGCGATCGACCAGCGCGATCGTGTCCGGCTCGCCGCGCAGGACATGATCGATCGGGAGCGGAACGGGATCGAGCGGAACCATGACATCAGCCTTTAAAGCGGATCGTGCGCCGACAGTAGCGCGCGCGTCATCGCGCATGGTGGGAAGCGACCCGGTTGCGCTCCACCGCGTCGCCGCCTAACGCCGCGCGCATCGCCGCTCGCCGCGGCGCGAGCGAGGAGGCAGCGTGATCCCGGACGGCATGAGTGAGGTCGAGACCACGGTGCGCGCAGTACTTGCCGATGTGCTGGCGCTGTCCCCCGAGCGGGTTGACACCTTCCGCGCGGACACGCCGCTGTTCGGCGCTTTGCCCGAACTCGACTCCATGGCGGTCGCGGGCGTGCTCACCGAGCTGGAGGACAGGCTCGGCATCGTCATTGAGGACGACGAGGTCGACGGCGAGATGCTCGAGACGTTCGGCGCGCTGACCCGCTTCGCCGCCAGCAAGGCGCTGATCTGAGCGCTATTCCGCCGCCTCGCTGAGCTCGGCGAACTCCGCGGCGGCGAGGAAGCGTTCGGCGTCGAGCGCGGCCATGCAGCCGGTGCCCGCCGCGGTGACCGCCTGGCGATAGACCTTGTCCATCACGTCGCCGCACGCGAACACGCCCGCCACGCTGGTGCGAGTCGAGCCGGTCTCGACCGCGATATAGCCGTCGTCGTCGAGCGCGAGATGGCCACGGAACAGCTCGGTCGCGGGATGGTGACCGATGGCGACGAAGCCGCCGTCAACATCGAGCCGCGAAGGTTCGCCGGTGCGGGTATCCTCGAGCTCAAGCGCGACGAGGCCGGCATTGCCGCCGCCGTCGACGAAGTTGCGCACTTCCTTGTTCCACAGCACCGTGATGTTCGGATGCGCGAACAAGCGCTGCTGCAAGATGCGCTCGGCGCGCAGCGAGTCGCGGCGGTGGATCAGCGTGACGTCGTCAGAATGGTTGGTGAGGTACAATGCCTCCTCGACCGCGGTATTGCCGCCGCCGATCACCGCCACCTTCTTGCCGCGGTAGAAGAAGCCGTCACAGGTGGCACAGGCGCTGACGCCCTTGCCTTTCATCGCATCCTCGCTGTCGAGCCCGAGCCACTTGGCCTGGGCACCGGTGGCGATCACCAGCACCTCGCCCTCGTAGACGTCGCCGCCATCGCCGATCAGCCGGAACGGGCGGCGGGTCAGATCGACCTCGACGATCGTATCCCACATCAGCCGCGTGCCGACGTGCTCCGCCTGCGCCTGCATCTGCTCCATCAGCCAGGGGCCCTGGATCACCTCGCGGAAGCCCGGATAATTCTCGACGTCCGTGGTGGTGGTGAGCTGGCCGCCGGGCTGGATGCCCTGGACGACGATCGGCGCCATGCCGGCGCGCGCGCCGTAGATGGCCGCCGAGAGGCCGGCCGGGCCCGAACCGAGGATCAGCATGCGAGTCGTGTGCGTGGTCATGGCGGCGATGTAAGGTGCCGGTCGCGCGAAGGGAACCGTGCGTTGCGCAGCCGCCCAAGTCCTGCTTTGGTCGCGCGATGATCGACTTTTCAGCGCTTCTCCAGCCCGATCGTGGCCAGCCCGCGCGGCTGCTCCACGTCGTCCACCCCGACGCGTATGACGCCTGGCTCGCCACCCAGCCGACGCGGGCGCGCACGGCCGCGGTGGCGGCGCGGGTGACGGGCAAGGCGGGCGACCGCGCGATCCTGCCCGGCGACGGCGCCGAGGACTGGGGCGCCCTGCTGGTGTGCGACGAAGAGCCGTCATCCCCGTGGCGGCTCGCCTCGCTGGGCGATACGCTGCCCGAGGGCAGCTATCGCCTCGCCGGCGAGCCGACGCTGGGCGCCGCCGGGCTCGGCTGGCTGCTCGCGCAGCATCGTTTCACGCGTTACCGCAAGGCCGAGCCCGCGCGGCCGCGCGTGCTGCTGACCAGCGATGTCGGAGCGGTCGACGAGACGGTGCGGATCGCCGCTGCCACCGCGCGGGTGCGCGACCTGGTCGACACCGGTGCGAGCGATCTTGGCCCCGCCGAGCTGGAGGCCGAGGCGGACGCGCTGGCACGGGCGCATGGCGCGAGCGTTACGGTCACGCGCGGGGATGCGCTCGCGACCGGCTATCCGATGATCCACGCGGTCGGCCAGGCGGCGAGCCGCGAGCGCGCGCCGCGGCTGATCGAGCTGCTGTGGGGCGATCCGGCGCACCCGCGTGTGGCGCTGGTCGGCAAGGGCGTGTGCTTCGACTCGGGCGGGCTCGACATCAAGCCTTCCGCCGGCATGCGGCTGATGAAGAAGGACATGGGTGGCGCCGCGCACGCGCTGGCGTTGGCCGGACTGGTGATGCAGGCGCGGCTCAAGATGCGGCTGCATGTGCTGATCCCGGCGGTGGAGAATGCGATCTCGGGCAGTGCCTTTCGCCCCGGCGACGTGCTCCAGACGCGGCTCGGGCTGACGGTGGAGAATACCAATACCGACGCCGAGGGCCGGCTGATCCTGGGCGATGCGCTGGCGCGCGCGGTGGAGGAGGCGCCCGACCTGCTGATCGACTTCGCGACGCTGACCGGCGCCGCGCGCGTCGCATTGGGGCCCGATCTGCCCGCCACCTTCGTGCAGGACGAGGCACTCGCCGCAGAGCTGCTCGGCGCGTCGGAGACGGTGCGCGACCCGCTGTGGCGGCTGCCCTTGTGGGGCGGCTATGACGAAATGCTCAAGTCGGACGTTGCCGACCTGGTCAACGCGCCCGACGGCGGTTTCGCGGGCGCGATCACCGCGGCGCTGTTCCTGCGCCGCTTCGTACCCGCGACCTTGGCCTGGGCGCATCTCGACACCTTCGCCTGGCGCCCGACCGCCAAGCCGGCGCGCCCACGTGGCGGTGAGGCCTACGGGTTGCGCGCGGCTTATGCGTTGCTGAAGGCGCGGTTCGGCTGAGGTGAGCGGGCGCTGCAGTGCTACCGCTCCTCCTCGCTTTCCATCACGTCGTCATCCCGGACGTGGTCCGGGATCCACCCTTCCCACACCAAGACAGCGTTTCTCTCGCGGACGGCGCGAACCCGGACCACGTCCTAAATGACGGAGGTGGAGGTGGCGTAACGTCCGTGCAGCCACATCATCATTGAAACATTGGGTAGGGAGCGGCGCCTCCCGCCCCGCGCGTACACCCGCTACACCGCCGCCGCCGCGGCGGCGATGATCGGCACGAACTTGGCCGCGGTGAGGCTCGCGCCACCGACCAGAGCACCGTCGACATCGGGCGTCGCCAGGATCGCGCGCGCATTGTCGCCCGTGACCGAACCGCCGTAAAGGATCCGCACACTGCTGGCCGCGTCGCCGATGAGCTTGCGCATCTTGGCGCGCGCGATGGCGTGGATCGCAGCAATGTCCTCCAGCGTCGGGGTCGCACCCGTGCCGATCGCCCAGCGCGGCTCATAGGCGAGCGTGAGCCAGTCGCCCGCGGCATTCTCGGGCAGCGACTTCTCGATCTGCGCCTGTACCACGCGCTCGGCCCGGCCGGCGTCGCGCTCTGCCCCGGTCTCGCCGCAGCATAGGATCACGTGCAGACCTTGGCGGTGCGCCGCGGCGGCCTTCGCCCAGGCGTCTTGGCTGGTCTCATGCTGGTCGTGGCGCCGCTCGGAATGACCCACGATGGTGAAGCGGGCGCCCGCCTCGCGCACCATCGCCGCCGAGACGCAGCCGGTGTGCGCGCCGCTGTCGGCCTCGTGCACGTCCTCGGCGCCGATCATCAGCGCCGGCACACGCTCCGACGCCGGCGCGATCAGCGTGAACGGCACCGCCACCATCACGTCCACCGCCGGCGTCTCGGTCGCGACGGCGGCGATCGCCTCGAGCTCGCGCAGCGCAGCGCGACTGCCGTTCATCTTCCAGTTGCCGGCGACCAGCTTGCGACGCGTCATCCCGCTCCCCTCTTCTCGTTTCGGCTCCGCGATAACCGGCCGCGCGGCTTGATGCCACCTCGGCTTGTCCCTAGGACGCGGCGTTCTCCTTTATCCGGTCCCCGCTCACTTATGCTCACCTTCTTCCGCGGCATCATCCACTCCAAGGTCGGCGTGATCGTCACCTTCGGCGTCCTGATCGTCATCGCGCTCGCCTTCGCGGCGGGCGACGTGACCGGGCTGGCGAGCAGCACCGGGCTGGTCGGCCACCCGATCGCGAGCGTCGGCGGTGAGAGCGTCACCGCCGCGGACGTTCGCCAACAGGCGCGCGACGAGCTCACCCAGGCGCGGCAGGAGCAGCCGACGCTCGACATGGCGCAGTTCGTCCAGCTCGGCGGGCTCGACGCGGTGATCAACCGCAACGTCAGCGCACTCGCGCTCGAGACCTTCGGGCGCGGCCAGGGCATGCGGGTCAGCCGCGCACTGATCGGCAGTGAGCTGAAGGCGATCCCCGCCTTTGCCGGCGCGACCGGCCAGTTCGACCAGCAGGCCTATGAGCGGCTGATCGCGCAGCGTGGTTTCACCGACGCGCAGGTGCAGGCGCAGTTCGCGCGCCAGATCATGGTACAGTTCCTCACCCAGCCGACGATCGGCGCGCACCAGGTGCCGCAGCAGCTCGCGCTCACCTACGCCTCGCTGCTGCTCGAGCGCCGCACCGGCCAGGTCGCCTTCGTGCCGGCCGCGCCCACCGGTGCCGCGCCGAGCGATGCCGAGGTGCAGCAATGGTATAAGCGCAACATCTCGCGTTACACCACGCCTGAGCGGCGCGTGATCCGCTACGCCGTCGTCGGCCCGCAGCAGGTCGCCGGCCAGGTGACGCCGAGCGACGCCGAGGTGCAGAAGGCCTATGACGCCGCCAAGACGACCTACGCGCCCAAGACGCTGCGCGACGTCACGCTGGTGACCGTGCTCGACGAGAAGGCGGCGGGCGCGCTCGCCGCCAAGGTCAAGGCGGGCACGCCGCTCGCCGCCGCGGCACGCGCCGCCGGACTGGAGCCGCGCACGATCACCGGCGTCGACCAGGGCGCGCTTGCGACGCAGAGCTCGCCCGCGGTGGCGCAGGCAATCGCGGCCGCGGCCAGCGGCGCCGTCGTCGGGCCGGTGCGCGGTGCGATCGGCTTCGTCGTCGCACGCGTCGACAAGGTCACCCAGGATTCCGGCAAGACGCTGGCGCAGGCGCACGACGAGCTGGTCACCCAGCTGCGCGCGAGCAAGACCAAGGCGGCGATCGGCGCGGTCCGCGACAAGGTCGACGACTCGCTGGCCGACAATGCCAATATCAGCGAGGTGGTGAACGACCAGAAACTCGCCGCGCAGAGCACGCCGGCGCTGCTGCAGAACGGCACCAACCCCGACCAGCCGCAGACCCCGGCCGACGCGGGCATGGCGCCGATCGTCGCCGCCGCCTTCGCTGCCGAGGAGGGTGACACGCCGACCACGGTCAACCTCGGGGAGGACGGCAGCTTCGCGGTGGTCGCGCTCGATCGCGTGGTACAGCCGACGCCGGTGCCGCTCGCCGCGGCGCGCGCGCGAGTCCTCGCCGACCTCACTGCCGATCGCGCCGCCAAGGCGGCGCAGCAGGCGGCGAGCGCGCTGGTGGCGAAGGTCAACGCGGGCGCCGCTCTGCCGGTCGCGCTCTCGGCATCGGGGGTCAAGGCGCCCCCGGTCCAGCCGATCAGTGCGTCGCGCGGCGAGATCACCGCGCGCGGCCAGGTCAACCCGGTGCTCGCCGCGCTGTTCAGCATGGCCCCCGGCAGCGCGCGCGCGGTGCCATCGCCAGACGGCAAGGGCTGGCTGGTGCTCAAGCTCAATCAGGTGGTGCCGGGTGACGCGCGCAAGCAGCCGCCGCTGATCCAGGCCACACGCACCGATCTCGGCCGTGCGATCGGTCCCGAATATGCGCAGCAATTCGCCAATGCGGTGGCCAAGCTGCAGGGTGCCAAGCGCTTCGACGACGCTATCGCGCAGCTCAAGCAGGATTTGGTCGGTGGCGGAGGACAATAGCGCCGCCGCGGCCCGCGCCGCGCTGGCAGGGGGCCGCCCCGCGCTGGTGTGGCGTCGTCGCATCGCCGACACCGAGACGCCGGTCGCCGCCGCGCTCAAACTGATCGAGCCGGGTCGCGGCGACTTCCTCCTCGAGTCGGTCGAGGGCGGCGCGGTGCGCGGGCGCTACAGCCTGATCGGACTCGCTCCCGACCTGGTGCTGCGCGCGCAGGGCGAGCATGCCGAGATCAACCGCGACTGGTTGAACGATCGCGCCACATTCGCGCCCTGTCCCGAGCCGACGCTGGCGGCGCTGCGCGCGCTGGTGGCGAGCATCCGCATGGACGTGCCGGCCGAGCTACCCGGTGCGCTCGCCTGTCTCGTCGGCTATTTCGGCTATGAGACAGTCGGGCTGGTCGAGAAGCTGCCCGCCGCTCCGGTTGACCCGCTCGGTCTGCCCGACCTGATGTTCGTACGACCAACGGTGGTGCTGGTGTTCGACCGGCTCGCCGACGCGCTCTACCTCGTTGCGCCAGTGTGGCCGTCGGAGGACGAGCCGGACTCGGTGGTGGCGCGTGCCATGGAGCGGCTCGACGCCGTCGAGGCGCGGCTGGCGCACGGCGCACTGCCCGTACCGATACGGACCGACGCGACCGAGCTGGCGCTCGCGCCGGTGCTGCCGGCGGGGCGCTACGGCGAGATGGTTGCGACGGCGAAGGACTATATCGCCGCCGGCGACATCTTCCAGGTGGTGCTGGCGCAGCGCTTCACCGCGCCCTTCCCGCTCCCCGCTTTCGAACTCTATCGCGCGCTGCGGCGGGTCAACCCGTCGCCCTTCCTCTACCATCTTGACCTGCCCGGCTTCGCGCTGACGGGCTCAAGCCCCGAAATCCTGGTGCGTGCGCGCGACGGCGAGGTGACGATACGCCCGATCGCTGGCACGCGCCCGCGCGGACGCACCGCGGCGGAGGACGCCGCCAATCGCGACAGCCTTCTTGCCGACCAGAAGGAACGCGCCGAGCATCTGATGCTACTCGACCTCGGCCGCAACGACGTCGGTCGCGTCGCCGCGGCGGGTACGGTGCAGGTCACCGATAGCTACGGGATCGAGTTCTACAGCCACGTCATGCACATCGTCTCGAACGTGGTGGGCCGGCTCGACCCCAGGCACGACGCGATCGACGCGCTGTTCGCCGGCTTCCCCGCGGGAACGGTCAGCGGTGCGCCCAAGGTGCGCGCCTGCCAGATCATCGCCGAGCTCGAGCCGGAGAAGCGCGGCGCGTATGCCGGCGGCGTCGGCTATTTCTCGCCCGACGGTTCGATGGATTCATGCATCGTGCTGCGCACCGCCGTGGTGAAGGACGGTATGATCCACGTGCAGGCCGGGGCGGGCATCGTCGCCGACAGCGATGCGGCCTCCGAGCAGCGCGAGTGCGAGGCGAAGTCGGGTGCGTTGCTGGCCGCGGCGCGCGAGGCGATCCGTCAGGCGAGCGAGCCGACCTTCGGTCAATAAAGGGCTCGGGAGTGGTCCTGGCTTCGCTTCAGGTGGTCGTCCCGACGTCGGGCGGAATAGACGCCGCCGCGGAAGCAACAAATCGCTGAATAGGCCACGCGCCGAATCCCGGACCACGTCAGGGATGACGGAACCCCCTGGACGTCAGCGGCCGCCCGGGATCATCGAGTCATTCTTCTCCGCGGCGCGTTTCTCGGCGGCAAAGGCGTTGTTGATCGCGAGCGCGCAGCCCGACTGACCTGCGGCGCCGACCGGCGAGCAGCTGTCCGGCACGCCGCCGTTCACCCGGCTGGCGCGGTCCGCCACCGCGACGCGATTGGTCCAGGCCTGGTTCTTCGCCGCCGGCTCGGCGGTGTTGCGCAGCTCCTTGGGGATGCGGAACTGCTCATCGGGGTTGATGCGGCTGCACACCACCACCTCATCGCCCTGCGACTTGGGGCATTGTTCGTTACCCGACAGCGTGACGCTACGCACGCGCTGCGGCGCCCGACCTGTATCCCCCGCGCTCTCGGTCTGCGCCGCGGCGGTGAGCGGCAGCGCGAGACCAGCGACCATCACGACTAGCGTACGCAGCATTGACCTTCTCCTCGCTGACCACAACGCATGCCTTAGCCGCTGGCTCCGCACGAGTGGTGGCCCCGCTATGTCGATTGTTTGCCGCCGCGCAAGAATCCTTTCACCACTGCGGCGCAGCGGCGTGTTGCGATGCGCCCCGCATCGGTTATGGCGGTCGGCATGATCCTGGTGGTCGACAATTACGATAGCTTTACCTGGAACCTGGTCCATTACGTCATGGAGCTGGGTGCCGAGGTCCGCGTGGTGCGCAACGACGAGCTGACCGCGGCCGAAGCGCTGGCAAGCGGCGCACGCGCGATCCTGATCTCGCCGGGGCCGTGCACGCCAAACGAGGCCGGCATCAGCCTCGAGTTGGTCGCGGCCTGTGCAGAGGCGCGCCGGCCGTTGTTCGGGGTGTGCCTCGGCCATCAAGCGATTGGCCAGCACTTCGGCGGCCGCGTCGTGCGCGGCGGCCTGATGCACGGCAAGACCTGCCCCGTCGAGCATGACGGCACCGGCGTGTTCGAGCGACTGCCCTCGCCCTTCACCGCGACGCGCTACCATTCGCTGATCGTCACCGACGTGCCCCACGCGCTCGCGGTCAACGCCACCGCGGCCGACGCCTCGGTGATGGGGCTACGCCACCGCGAGCTGCCGATCCACGGCGTGCAATTCCATCCCGAGAGCATCGCCACCGAGCACGGCCATGCGCTGATCGCCAATTTCTTGCGGCTCGCCGGCATCGACCACGTCGCTCGGGTGGCGGCGTGAGCATCGTCACGCTGATGCCCGACCCGGCCTCGCCGCTGTCACGCGAGAGTGCGGCGCAGGCCTTCGCCGATATTCTGGACGGACGCGCGAGCGAGGAGGCGATCGCCGATTTCCTGCTCCAGCTGGCGCTGCGCGGCGAGACCAGCGTCGAAATCGCCGAAGCGGCGCGCGCGCTGCGCGACCGGATGATCCCGATCACTGCGCCGGCGGGCGCGATCGACGTCTGCGGCACCGGCGGCGACGGCCAGCACACGCTCAACGTCTCGACTGCGGTGAGTCTCGTCGTCGCAGCGTGCGGCGTGCCCGTCGCCAAGCACGGCAATCGCGCCGCCTCGTCGAAGGCGGGCGCGGCCGACACGCTCGAGGCGCTCGGGCTCGACATGGAGCGTGCTGGCGCGCAGGCGGAAGCGACGCTACGCGACCTCGGCATCTGCTTCCTGTTCGCGGGCAACCACCATCCGGCGATGCGGCGCATCACCCCGATCCGCCGCAGGGTCGGGCGGCGCACGATCTTCAACCTGATGGGGCCGCTCGCCAATCCGGCGCACGTCACGCGCCAGCTGATCGGCATCGCACGGCCCGACTACGCACCGATCTACGCCGAGGCGCTGGAGCAGCTCGGCAGCGAGGCGGCGCTGGTCGTCGCGGGCGAGGAGGGGCTCGATGAGATCTCCGGCGCCGGCCCGACGCACGTGGTCTCGATCGGCGCGGTGGCATTGCCGACGCGAATCACTCCCGAAGACGCCGGCGTCGCGCGCCATCCGACTCCGGCGATCCGCGGCGGCGACCCGGCCTATAACGCGCTCGCGCTGCGCCAGCTGCTCAACGGTGAACGCGGCGCGTATCGCGACGCGGTGCTCGTCAACGCCGCCGCGGCGCTGGTGCTCGCAGGCCGCGACTCCTCCCTCCGCGATGGCGCGGCGCGCGCCGCCGAGGCGCTCGACCACGGCGACGCGGGCGCGCTGCTCGACCGTTGGATCGCCTACGCATGACCATCCTCTCAGATATTTGCGCCACCAAGCGCGACGAGGTGCGCACGCGCCGTGCCGCGGTGAGCGACAGCGCGTTGCGCGAGCGCGCCGTGGCACAGACTGCCCCGCGCGGCTTCCGCTCGGCGCTGGAGCAGAGCGTCGCTGCGGGGCGGCACGCGCTGATCGCCGAGATCAAGAAGGCCAGTCCGTCAAAGGGGCTGATCCGCGAGGACTTCGATCCGCCGGCGCACGCGCGCGCTTACGCCACAGGCGGCGCCTCGTGCCTCTCGGTGCTGACCGACGCGCCCTATTTTCAAGGGCACGAGGACTATCTGATCGCTGCCCGCGCCGCCTGCGACCTGCCGGTGCTGCGCAAGGACTTCACGGTCGATCCGTGGCAGGCGCTGGAGGCGCGCAGCATCGGTGCGGACGCGATCCTGCTGATCGTCGCCGCGCTCGACGACGCGCTGCTCGCCGAGTGTGAAGCCGCAGCGATCGAGCAGGGGCTCGACGTGCTGGTCGAGGTGCATGACATCATCGAGCTGGAACGCGCGGCGCGGCTCCGCTCGCGGCTGATCGGGGTCAACAATCGCGACCTGCGCAGCTTCGACGTCGACGTCCGGCGCAGCTGGGATCTGGCCGAGCAAGCGCCTCCGGGGACGCTGCTGGTGGCGGAAAGCGGCCTGAGCACGCGCGCCGACCTCGACTCGCTCGCAGCCCACGGCGTCCACTGCTTCCTGATCGGCGAGGCGCTGATGCGCCAATCCGATGTGGCGGCGGCAACCCGCGCTCTGATCGCCTGAGATGGCGCGGCTCACCCATCTCGATGACGCCGGTGCGGCGCACATGGTCGACGTCGGCGGCAAACAGGTGACGCGGCGCGAGGCACTGGCGACCGGGCGGATCGACATGGCGCCGGAGGCGGCCACCGCGATCCGCGACGGCGCGGTTGCCAAGGGAGACGTGCTTGCCGTGGCGCGCGTCGCCGGAATCATGGCGGCCAAACGTACCAGCGAGCTCGTCCCGCTCTGCCACCCGCTGCCGATCAGCCGTGTCGCGCTCGATCTCACGGTCGATGAGGGCGGGGTCACCGCGTCCGCGACCGTCGCTACCGACGGCAAGACCGGGGTCGAGATGGAGGCGCTCACCGCGGTGTCGGTCGCGCTGCTCACCGTCTACGACATGGCCAAGGCGCTCGACAAAGCCATGGTGATCGGCGGGGTGCGCCTGCTCGCCAAGAGTGGCGGTCGCTCGGGCGAGTGGCGCGCCTGATGGCGCTCGCGCCGCGATCCGCGCTGCTGCCCGTCGCCGAGGCACAGACGCGCGTGCTGGCGCTGGGCACGCCGGTCGCGCTGGTCGAGGTGTCGCTCGGTGAGGCGCTCGGGCGCTGGGCCGCGACATCGGTGGTGGCGCGGCGTACTCAGCCCGCGCGCGACGTCTCGGCGATGGACGGTTATGCGCTGCGCTACGCCGACCTGCCCGGCCCACTCAGCGTCGTCGGCGAGAGCGCGGCCGGAGCGCCCTATCCGGGCGAGCTGTCGCCCGGCGAGGCGGTACGGATCTTTACCGGCGCGGTGATGCCCGCGGGCAGTGACACGGTAATCGTCCAGGAAGAGGCGCGACGCGCAGGAGATCAGGTCACGCTCGACGGCGAGGGCCCGGCGCATCGGGGGCGCAACGTGCGTGCGCGCGGGCTCGATTTCGGCGAAGGCGACGTGCTGGTCGCACGCGGCGAGCGCTTCACCCCCGCGCGGATTGCCGTAGCGGCCACCGGTGGTGTCGGCCGGGTCGCGGTGGCGCGACCGGTGCGCGTCGCGCTGGCGGCCACCGGCGACGAGCTGGTCGAACCCGGCACGCCGGGAGAGGCGCTGCCCGAGTCCAACCGGCTGCTACTGCGCGCGCTGCTCGCCGACACCGGTGCCGAGATCGTCGACCTCGGCATCCTGCCCGACCGGCTCGACACGCTCACCCGATCTTTCGCCGCCGTCGACGCCGACGTGCTGGTCACCACCGGCGGGGCGTCGGTCGGCGACCATGACCTGGTACGTCCCGCGCTGGCGGCGGCCGGCGTAACACTCGATTTCTGGCGGATCGCGCTGCGTCCGGGCAAGCCGATGCTGGCGGGGCGGCGCGGTGGGCTGGCGGTCGTCGGGCTGCCCGGCAACCCGGTCTCGGCCTTCGTCACCGCGCTGCTCTTCGTCCGCCCGCTGGTGGCGCATATCGCCGGCGCGGCCGATCCGTTCCCGTCCGCGACCAGCGCGATCCTCGGCGAGGACCTGCCCGGCAACGGCGAACGCAGCGACTATCTCCGCGCCGAGCTGCGCGACGGCTGCGCCTACGCCTCGACGATCCAGGACAGTTCGATGCTGCGCACGCTGGCGCGCTCGACCTGCCTGATCGTGCGGCCGCCCAACGCCCCGGCGGCACGCGCGGGCGACTCGGCGGAAATCCTCGTCATCGCTTGACGAGGCCCATCGTGTTCCATAAAGGTTCCGCATCCGTTCGCGAGTGGGGAGTGTGAACATGCTGACGCGCAAACAGCACGAGCTGATCTGCTTCATCGAGGATCGGCTCGCCGAGAGCGGCGTGTCGCCCTCGTTCGAGGAGATGAAGGAGGCGCTTGAGCTGAAGAGCAAGTCGGGTGTGCACCGGCTGATCAGCGCGCTCGAGGAGCGGGGCTATCTCCGCCGCCTGCCCAATCGCGCACGCGCGCTGGAGGTGCTCAAGGCGCCCGAGCGCGGCGAACCCAAGCGCGCCGCCGCCCCGGCTAAGCGGGCGCCGGTGGAGCCGGCCGTGCCCGCCAACGACGTCGTCGAGATCCCGCTCCACGGCCGCATTGCCGCCGGCGTGCCGATCGAGGCGTTCGAGGGCGCGACCACCCTCCCCGTCCCCGCCGCGCTGCTCGGCAGCGGCGAGCATTTCGCGCTTGAGGTGGCAGGTGACTCGATGGTCGACGCCGCCATTCTCGATGGCGACTATGCGCTGATCCGCCGTCAAGAAGTGGCGCGCGACGGCGAGATCGTGGTGGCGCTGATTGACGAGAGTGAGGCCACGCTCAAATATTTCCGTCGTGAGGGCGCGATGATCCGGCTCGATCCCGCGAACCGCTCCTACGATCCGCAGCGCTATGCGCCGACCCAGGTGCGCGTGCAGGGCAAGCTGGCGGGGATTCTGCGTCGCTACGATTGAGCGTGGGTCGCAGCCTCCTCGGAGCGATTGGGGTTCGGCCTAGCGCCGCTTAGTCAACCGCTCTCCGATCCCGCGGTGCGCCTGCACATGCAGGAAGCCGAGGCCGGTGGCGGCAGAGCCTAAGCTCCTGCCTTCCCTTATGCGCAGGGACATGCTGCGGCGCCTCTGCCGCTGTAATCCAGGGGTGCTCGTCGCTCCTCGTCCGGACCGCCACCACGTGCTCGTCCGCGAAGGTGATCGCCACCCCGCCGGTGCGCGCCAGCGTGGCGCGGTCGAGCGTAAGCCAACGCGCGCGGCAGCGCCGTGGCAGGTAGCGCTCGCTCACCACCACATCGGCGCCGGCGCATAGCGTCGCGAGCCGCACCGCCGGCACCGTATAGCCGCTGCGCGTCGCCAGCACGCGCCGCCAGCGTCCCGCGACACGGCGCTGCCACCAGCAGAGATCGCGATTGCAGCGTGCTTCGCGCGATTCGCTGAGCAGCCCCGGCACGCCGTCGATCCCGCCGTTCTGCGCGAGCGCGTCGCGGACATAGCCACCCGCGCGGTCGCGCAGCAGTGCCAGGCCGCCGTCGGCCTGACGCACCGCGAGATGGCGCCCGTCCCCCGTGACGAGCAGGTCGGGCGCGGGCGTCGCCAGCGTCCAGGCCGCCCCGACGATAAGCGGCGCCAGCCCGAGATAGCGCCACCGCGTCCGCCATAGCGCGAACCACACGCCGCCGGCCACCAGCGTGGCGAAGGCGCCGAGCGGCATCCCCGGGATCGCGCGGACCGCGCCGGGCAGCGCGGCGACGGTGTGCGCAATCCACAACAGCAGCGCGATCGCGCGCCCCGCCAGCCACCAGGCGGGCGCACCGCAGCCGACCGGATCGAGCAGCAGTGCCAGCGCGACCGAGGGCATGATCGCGAAGGTGGTCAGCGGGATCGCAACGATATTGGCGATCGCGCCATAGGCGCCGGCCTGGTGGAAATAGAAGACGGCGATCGGCATCAGCGCGAGCTCGACCACTGCGCCGGTGACGAGCAGCGACACCGCCTCGCGCAGCCACTTGCGCGGCCAAGGTTCGTCGCGCGCCAGCAGCGCGGCACGGACGCGCGGATGCTCGTGCAGCGCAACGATCGAAGCGACCGCGGCAAAGGAAAGCTGGAAGCTCGGCCCCACCACCGCCTCGGGCCAGGCGAGCAGCACGACCAGCGCTCCCATCGCTACCAGCCGCAGCGTCAGCGCCTCGCGCCCGAGCGCCAAAGCGGCGAGCACCATCAGCGCGGCGACGCAGCTGCGGATCGTCGGCACCTGCGATCCGGTCAGCCAGGTATAACCGATCGCTGCCCCCGCCCCGGCTCCCGCGGCCACGAGCGGGAGTCGTCCGGTCAGCGCCAGGCGCCGCGACAGCGCGAGCAGCCGGAGCACGGCCGCCATCACGATCCCTACCGTCGCGGTGATATGCAGCCCGCTGACCGAGAGCAGGTGCGCCAGCCCGGCGCGGCGCATCGCGAGCGAGTCGCTGTCTTCGATCGCGCCCATGTCACCCGTCACCAGCGCCGCCGCGATCCCGCCAACACTTCCTGGGAGCGCAGCGGTGATATGCGCGGTGAGCCGATCGCGCACGCCGGGCGCGCCCAACCCGCGCAAGGCAACAGGCTCGAAGCCGCGCCCGCTCGCTCCGACTCCGTCGAACCACGCCGCGCGCGCGGCGTCATAGGCGCCCGGCACCGCCGGCGGCGCGGGCGGCATCAGCCGCGCGCGCAGCATCATCGTCGCGCCCGCGCCGAGCGTGGCGGGCACCGCGCGTTGCGGCAGGCTGACCCGCACGTGCAGCGGCACGCGGCGCGGTCGCCGCTCCCAGCGCAGCGCGCCCAACGTCACGCGCACCAGCCCGCGCGCGGGCAGCGGCTCGACCTTCTCCACCATGCCGGCGAGCCGCACCACCGCGGGCCGATCGAGCGTCGGCGCAGCAACTCGGTCCCCGCGCGCCCAGGCCAGTCCGGTCCCCGTTGCGACCGCCAGCCCCAGCATCGCCGCGAACGGCGCCGCGCGCCCGCCGCGCCAGCTCGCCGCCGCGGCCGAGGCGACGCCGAGCGCGAGGAGCATCAAAGCGACCCACTCGCGCCACCCCGGCAGCACGAACCAGCCCGCCGCGCCTGCGCCCAGCGCTACCGGCAGCCAGAGAAATAGTTGGTCGCGCTCCGCTTCCAGCCATCGTTCCAAAGCGTTGCCGGCACGGGACGCGATTTGATGCGGGAGAGAGGCTTTGCTAGGGGCGAGCGCGGCCGGTCGAGCCATCCGACCATCCAGCCTGGGAGCACGCGCGCTTGAGCGCAACCGAGATCAAAGAGCGCGCCGTCGTCACGCGCTTCGCCCCGTCACCGACCGGGTTCCTTCACCTGGGCGGCGCGCGCACCGCGCTGTTCAACCTTCTCTTCGCGCGGCATTATGGCGGCACCTTCCGGTTGCGGATCGAGGACACCGATCGCGCACGGTCGACCCAGCCGGCAATCGACGCCATCCTGAATGGCATGCGCTGGCTCGGGCTCGATTGGGACGGCGAGGAAGTCTATCAGTTCGCGCGCGCCGACCGCCACGCTGAGGTCGCTCACCGGATGATCGAGGCCGGGCACGCTTATCGCTGCTATCTCACCGCCGAGGAGCTGGACGCGATGCGGGCTGCGGCGCAGGCGGCCAAGCAGCCGCTGCGGATCCGCTCGCCATGGCGCGACCGCACCGACTGGCCTGCGGACCAGAGCTATGTCGTCCGCCTGCGCGCGCCGACCCAGGGCGCGACGACGATCGACGACCGCGTCCAGGGTGAGGTCACCGTCCAGAACGCCGAGCTCGACGACCTTGTGCTGCTGCGCTCCGATGGCACGCCGACCTACATGCTCGCGGTCGTGGTCGACGACCACGACATGGGGGTCACGCACGTCATCCGCGGCGACGACCATCTGAACAACGCCTTTCGCCAGCTGCCGATCTACCGCGCGATGAACGCGATTGAGGGTGGTTGGCCCGACCCGGTCTACGCGCACATTCCGCTGATCCACGGCAGCGACGGCGCCAAGCTTTCCAAGCGCCACGGCGCGGTCGGCATCGAGACCTACCGCGACGAGATGGGCATCCTCCCCGAGGCGCTCGACAATTACCTGCTGCGGCTCGGCTGGGGCCATGGCGATGAGGAGATCATCGCGCGCGAGGACGCGATCCGCTGGTTCGACCTCGACGCCGTGGGCAAATCGCCGAGCCGATTCGATCTCAAGAAGCTCGAGCATCTCAACGGTCATTATATCCGGGCCAGTGACGATTCGCGGCTCGCCGACCTAGTTGCGGAGAAGCTCGGCTTCGATCACGACGACACGCGTCGTGCCGCACTCGCCGCGGCGATGCCGGCGCTGAAGCCGCGCGCCGCCAACCTCAACGAGCTCGCAGAGGGTACTGCGTTTCTCTTCGCAACGCGTCCGCTCGCGATCGACGCCGATGCGGCGCCGCTGCTGGCAGGAGAGGCGCCCGCGCTGCTGGCGCGGCTGCACGGCGTGCTTGACGCAGTGCACAACTGGGATACGGAGACCACCGAAGCCGCGGTGCGGCAGGTGGCCGAGGCGGCCGAAGTCAAGCTGGGGCAGGTCGCCCAGCCGCTCCGCGCCGCGCTCACCGGGCGGAGGACCTCGCCCGGCATCTTCGACGTACTCGTCCTTCTAGGGCGCGACGAGAGCCTCGCTCGGATCGCGGACCACAAAGCCTGACAGGAGATCATCCATGACCGAAGCAGCCCAGTTCGCCCTGTCGGGCAAGGAGCTCGAGTATCCGGTGCTGTCGGGCTCGGTCGGCCCCGATGTGGTCGACATCCGCAAGCTCTACGCGCAGACCGGTGCCTTCACCTATGATCCGGGGTTCACCTCGACGGCCTCATGCCAGTCGAAGCTGACCTATATCGACGGTGACGAGGGCGTGCTGCTCCACCGCGGCTATCCGATCGGCGAGCTGGCCGAGCAGTCGACCTTCATGGAGGTCTGCTACCTCCTGCTCAACGGCGAGCTGCCCGACCAAGGCGAGCTCGACCATTTCAGCCACACGATCACACGCCACACCATGGTGCACGAGCAGCTGGCACAGTTCTTCCGCGGCTTCCGTCGCGACGCGCATCCGATGGCGATCATGTGCGGCGTCGTCGGTGCGTTGAGCGCCTTCTACCATGATTCGACCGACATTCATGATCCGCAGCAGCGCATGATCGCGTCGCACCGGCTGATCGCCAAAATGCCGACGATCGCGGCGATGGCGTACAAGTACAGCGTCGGCCAGCCCTTCCTCTATCCCGACAATTCGCTGAGCTACACGGGCAACTTCCTGCGCATGACGTTCGGCGTGCCGGCCGAGCCCTACGAGGTGAACCCCGCGGTCGAGCGCGCGATGGACCGGATCTTCATCCTTCACGCCGATCACGAGCAGAATGCCTCGACCTCGACGGTGCGGCTCGCCGGCTCGTCGGGCGCCAACCCGTTCGCCTGCATCGCGGCGGGCATCGCCTGTCTGTGGGGGCCGGCGCACGGCGGCGCCAACGAGGCGGCGCTCAACATGCTGCACGAGATCGGCACGCCCGAGCGCATCCCCGAGTTCATCGCGCGCGCCAAGGACAAGAACGATCCGTTCCGGCTGATGGGCTTCGGCCACCGCGTCTACAAGAACTACGACCCGCGCGCGACGGTAATGCAAAAGACCGTGCGCGAGGTGTTCGAGGCGCTCAACGTGCAGGACCCGCTGTTCGAAACCGCGCTGCGGCTCGAGGAGCTGGCGCTCAACGACGACTATTTCGTCGAGAAGAAGCTGTTCCCGAACGTCGACTTCTACTCGGGCGTGATCCTCTCGGCGATCGGCTTCCCGACCAGCATGTTTACCGTGCTGTTCGCGCTGGCCCGCACGGTCGGCTGGGTGGCACAGTGGAACGAGATGATCACCGACCCTGATCAGAAGATCGGCCGCCCGCGTCAGCTCTACACCGGGCCGACGCAGCGCAGCTACGTGCCGCTGACGCAGCGCTGAGCCGATGCGCCTCCGGCCGATCCTGATCGTGCTCGGCGCCGCGATGGCGCTGATGGGTGTGCTTTGGATCGGCCAGGGGCTAGGTTATATCCATTGGCCGCGGTCGAGCTTCATGCTCGATCAGCGAGTGTGGGCCGATTACGGCAGCGCGCTCGCGATCGGCGGGCTGCTGCTGATCCTCCTGGCGCGACGGCTGCGCTAAGCCCCTCGCTTCACCGGGGATCGGCCACCTCGGGTCGCCCCCCGTAGGACAGGAAGTCGAGCGATCGTTAGAGTTGTCGTCGCGGCCTTTGGCTAAGGAACGGGGCGGAGACGATGATGCGTCTGATCGGAATGCTCGACTCGCCCTATGTCCGCCGCGTCGCGGTGTCGTTGGCGATGATGGACCTGCCCTTCGCGCTCGAGCCCTTGTCAGTATTCCGCGACCTGGACGCCTTTGCCGCGATCAATCCCGTGGTGAAGGCGCCCACGCTGGTGCTGGATGACGGCACCCAGCTGATCAACTCGACTTTGATCCTCGCCTATGCCGAGCGCCTCACCCCGATCGAGCGTCATCTCACGCCCGCCGCGGTGGACGACTATGTCGCCGCGCAGCGGGTCATCGGCCTGGCGCTGGCCGCCTGCGAGAAGACGATGCAGATCGCCTATGAGCGTCGGCTGCGGCCGGCCGAGAAGCAGCATCAGCCTTGGCTGGAGCGGATCCAGGCGCAGCTGATCGCGGCTTACACCCTGCTCGACGCCTGCTATTCCAAGGTCGACGAGTGGCTCGCCGAGGGCCGTCCGCTCCAAGCCGACATCACCGCGGCGATTGCCTGGCAGTTCACGCGCGCCACCGTCCCCGACATCGTCACGCTGCAACGCGCGCCCGCGCTGGCGGCACTGTCGCTCCGGGCCGCCGCCCTACCCGCCTTCCTGGCGAATTCCGGCTGAGCGACGCTGGCGTGGGTGGCGCCTCAACCTCCGGCGTCGCGACCATAAGTGTCGTCGTGGAACGCCACACGCGTCTTGCTCTCGGTTACGGTGAGATAGGTGAGAAAGACCGGAACGGGCACCTGGAGCGCCACCGCCTGCTCCGGCATCCGCGTCGACACCGGCAGCGGACGACCTGTGAGCCAGCGCGCCAGCACCGGCGCTTTCTCCAGCCGGATACAACCGTTGCTGAGATGACGGTCAATGCGGTCGAGCAGGTCGCGGTCCGGCGTGTCGTGGAGGTAGTTGCCCTCATCGTTGGGAAAGAGGAATTTGACCCGCCCCATCAAATTACCGCGCCCCAGTCAGATAGGTGTGCGCCGCCCCATCGCTCGGTCGCCACGATATCCTTGCGGCGAACGAAGCAGGTCGCAGCGGAGTGATGAGGTCAGGACGGGTGCGGCAGGCCGTGATAGGCTTGCTCATCGCCTCTTCACAAACCTCGGCTCACCATCGTCGCGCGCGCATCTCGTCGCCAAGTCCCGGACCAAGGCCAGCCAAGACCGCGACGTGACCGGCGACCGCTTCGCGATTTGCCGATCACGTCCTCACGAGTGGCACGAAGGGCCTAGACGTGCGCCCGTCTTGCTCAGAAGGGTGAGACCGCCTCGATCACTTGCTGACCCCAGCGTGGTTGCTGCACGTCGGTGATCTGCCCGCGACCGCCATAGCTGATGCGGGCATCGGCAATCTGGCTGCTCAGCACGCTATTGTCGCGCGCGATATCCTGCGGTCGGACGATGCCACTGACGAGCAGCTGGCGCAGCTCGAAATTGACCCGCACCTCTTGGTGACCGCGGATCACGAGGTTGCCATTAGGCAGCACTCCAACGACCGTGGCAGCGACCACGGTGTTGATCTGCTCGCTGCGCGACGTGTTGCCCGTGCCGGTGCTACCCGACGCGTTCTTGGTGTCGATCAGCGACGCCGGGTTGGCGCCCGACGGCAGCACTTTCTTCAGCGTATTTTCCAGCCCGAGAAAATTGGGCAGGCCGATGCTGTCACTGCCGCTTCGCGCCCGGCTCGACTTATTGTCGAGCGTGGCGCTGTCGGCGATGCTGATCCGCACCGTGAGGATGTCACCGACCTGTGAGGCACGCTGGTCATGGAAGAAGGCGCCGGCGCCAGTGCGGAACAGCGAAGCGCTGCCGCCCGGCTCGGTCATCGTTGCCGGATCTCGACCATATTGCGCTCGGTCGCCGAGCGACGGTGTCACCGTCGGGGCGACCGGTGTCTCCGCCGCTTCGATCTTGGGCGGCTTGCCGATCGCCTTGAGCCGGCCGACCGAGCCGCAGCCGGCGAGCAGCGGCACGATCGCAGTCAGCAGCAGGGCGCCGCGGTAGGGCTGCAGTCTCATCACGCTGTTCCTTCTTTCACCCGGCGACCACGACGCGGCCCGGCGCTTCGGCACGGCCCGAGAGCGTCCGCTTGGTGGGATCGCACATCACCCGGACCGGCTCACCCAATCCCGCGGCGTTGAGTGCCTGGCCTTGCGTGCTGATCGTCAGCGCGCCACTGCGCAGCACGATCGTCACAGGTTCGCCGCGCTGGATCACCTGCGGCGCGCGCACGTCGCCTTCGCGTACGACCATCCCCGCAGCGAGCCGGCGCGCCGCGGCGCGCCCGACGATGTTCGCCGCCGCCAGCGCGCCGCGCATCGGTGGCGGATCGCCCACTCCCCATTCGCGCAGGTCGTCGGCACCGATCACCGCTCCGGCGGCGACCGGCTGCGCGAGCACGACCGGTGCCGCTGGTGCCGCGGGCTGCGCCGCCGAAGAGGCTCCCGCCAGCGGCAGGAGTGCGACGATGAGGCGGGCGAACCCGATCCGCATCGCCCTCACCGCAGCTGCGTTGTGGTGGCGAGCATCTCGTCGGCCGTCTTCACGATCCGGCTGTTCATCTCATAGGCGCGCTGGGCGCTGATCAGCGCGGTGATCTCGGCCACCGGGTTGACGTTCGACGCCTCAAGATAGCCCTGCTTGAGCGAGCCGAAACCCGGCTGCCCTGGGTTGGCGACCGTCGGCTGGCCCGAGGCTTCGGTCTCCTGGAACAGGTTCGAGCCGAGCGCCTCCAGCCCCGCCTCGTTGACGAAGGTGGCGAGGTCGAGCTGGCCGACATCCTGCAGCTGCACCTGGTCCGCCAGCTTGACCTGAACGAGCCCGGTTGGACTGATCGACACGTCGGTGGCGCCGTTCGGGATCGTGATGTCGGGCTGGACGCGATAGCCGTCGGTCGTCACCACCTCGCCCTGGTCCGAGAGCTTGAACGCGCCCGAACGGGTATAAGCGACCTCGCCGTTGGGCAGCGCGATCCGGAAGTAACCCTGGCCCAGGATCGCGATGTCGAACTTGCTCTTGCTCTCGGTGGTCGCACCCTGTTCGAGGACGCGATATACGCCCGCGGCGCGCACGCCGCTGCCGAGCTGGATGCCCGCCGGCACGCGCGTGCCGTCAGCGCTGGTCGCCGCGCCGGGCCGGCTCACCTGCTCGTACAACAGATCCTCGAACTCGGGCCGCTGCCGCTTGAAGGCGGTGGTGTTCATGTTCGCGATATTGTTCGCGATGACGTCGACGTTGGTCTGCTGCGCGAGCATTCCGCTCGCGGCGATCGACAGGGAGCGCATCTAGGTTTTCCTGTGAAGAGAGTGGATCGGAAAGGTGATCAGTCGGGTTTGGCGAGCCGCGAGATCGCCAGCTTGCGCAACGTGTCGATGTTGGCGGCGGCCTCGGTGGTACGTTGATAGGCGCGCAGCACCTCGATCATGTTGGTCGTTTCGATGATCGGCTGCACGTTCGAGCCTTCGACGCCACCGCTCCGCAGACGCGTCTCAGCCGCCGGCAGCAGCCGCCCGCCAGCGCCGGTGAGCAGGCCGTCGCCGCGCTCGTTCACGCGCATCTCGTCGAACTGGGTTACCGCGAGCCGCGCGATCGGGCCGGCGCTGGTCGAGACGGTACCGTCCTCGGCGATGGCGAGACTGCCCTGCTCCTCCGGCGGTACCGTGATATGGCGGCCGTTCTCGTCGAGCAGCGGCGCGCCCGAGGGCGTGCCGAGCTCACCGTTGGTGAGCAGCGTGATGAACCCGGCGCGCGTGTAAGCGGTCACGCCGCTCGCATCCTCCACCGAGAGGTAGCCCGGGCCGTCGATCATCACGTCGAGCGGATTGCCGGTGGCCTGGAAGGCGCCCGCGCGTGAGTCATGCACCTGACCGTAATCCAACACGAATGACAGGCGCTTGGCGTCCTCGATCGGGGCGCGACGGACGCGCTCGACATGTTCGCGAAAGACTTCCTGCTCGCGCTTGAAGCCAACCGTGCTGCTGTTCGCCATGTTGTTGGCGGTGACGTCGAGCTGACGCCGCAGCGCGGCCTGGTGACTCAGCAGCACATAGGTGGATACGTCGGCTCCCATTCGTCTCTCTCGCCCAACCTTCCTGCGTTTCACGCCGCGGCGCCGCCGTCGCGACCGGGATCGGCGCGGACCTCGCACCAAAAACCAGCGCGTCGCGACAACTGCCCGAGGCTCGCCCCTATAATAGGATCAACCGCGCCGGGTGGTGGCTCACCGCCCGAAATTGCGCGGCCAAGCATGAGGTATGACGTGGCAGAACGAGCCGACGTGTTGAGATTCGACCGGTCCCGCGGCACCGCGGCGGTGACGACGGAACCGCGCGACGAGCAACGTCGCCTGTTGCTGGCGGTGATCGTCGGCCTGGCCGCTCTCCTGATCATCGGCGGTGGCTTGGCACTCGCCGGCGTATGGCCGTTCGGCGGCGGGGACACGGCTGGACAGCCAAGCGGCCAGGCGGCCAGCGCGCGCTACGTCGACGTGCCGCCGATCGTGGTGACCTTGCGCAGCGCCGACGGCCGACAGCATTTCCTCAAACTGCACTTCGTCATCGTCGCTTCTGATTCCGCGCAGGTTGGCCGGATCACCTCGGCGATGCCGCTGATCCTCGACACGCTGCAGTCGTTCCTGCGTGAGCTGCGCCCGGAGGATCTCAGCGGTTCGGCCGCCGTGTTCCGGGTCAAGGAAGAGATCCTGGTGCGGTTGCGCGACGCACTCGGCCATGATGGCGTGAACGAGGTGCTGATCCAGGATCTGATCGAGCAATGACCACCAGTCCCGACGGCCGCGCGCCCGGCTCCACCCCCTCCCCCGCACGCCCGGAACATACCGGTTCGGCGCCCGGCGACCGCGTCAACACCGATCGTGCGACCGCCGCCGCGACGCCGCGATCGAGCGACGCGCGCGCACCCGCGGCGGCCCGAGCGACGGCGCTCGAAGATGACGCCTCGCATGCCGCGGCACGCGCGGGTACCTCGCCGACACCGGCGCGGCCGAATGCCGCGGCGGCGGCGAGCGCCGCCCCCATCGCCACCCCGGCTGCGACCGACACCATGAATGACTCAGGTCAGGCCAAGGCGACCGACACGAGCGAGCCAGGTGCAAGCGGTGGCGCGCCGGACACGTTCGACCAGGCGAGCATCGACGCTCTCTTCGGCGTCGAAAGCGCGCCGCGACCGACGCGGCGTACCGGGTTGCGCGCGCTGATCGAGGCGGACGTCGCCAATCACGAGCGACTACCGATGCTGGAGGTCGTGTGCGAGCGGATGGTGCGCACGCTCGGTACCAGCATGCGCAATCTCACCGCCGACTCGCTCGACGTCCGCGCCGAGCGCGTCAGCACGATGCGGTTCGCCGAGTTCATGGATCATCTGCCGCTCCCCGCCATGATCGGCGTTTTCCTCGCCAAGCAATGGGGCAATTACGGGCTCATCACCGTCGATTCGTCGCTTGTCTACGCGGTGGTCGACTCGCTCCTGGGCGGTCGCCGCGCGCCGAGTACGATGCGCATCGACGGTCGCGCCTTCACCGCGATCGAGACCCATCTCGTCGGGCGCATGATGCAGCAGACGCTCGACGACTTCGCCCAGTCGTTCGAGGCGATCGAGCCCGTCGACTTCGCGCTCGAGCGAGTGGAGGTGACACCGCGCTTCGCCGCGATTGCGGCGCCCACCAACCTCACCGCGGTGGCCAGCTTCCGCATCGACATGGAAGGTCGCGGCGGTCGCTTCCATCTCGTCCTCCCGCACGCCACCATCGAGCCGGTACGGGAAAAGCTGATCGAGCGCTTCGTCGGCGAGAAGATGGGACGCAACACGATGTGGGAGAGCCATATCGCGGAGGAGCTGTTGCACACCGAGGTGCAGGTCGACGCCGTGCTCGGCGAGCGCGAGCTGCGGATCGAAGACTATCTCGCACTCAGCGTGGGGCGCACGATCACGCTCGACCACGCACCCGGCGACGGCGTCGCACTCGAGTGCCGCGGTGTCCCGCTCGCGGCGGGGACGATCGGCACGCACAGTTCGCTCGCTGCGATCCGGCTGAGCACTCCGGTCGGTCAGGTGGCGTCGTGACGGACCTCTCCTTCATCACCAACGTCATCACCTCGCTGTTCTGTGCCGCGGTGCTGGTGCAGACGGTGCGGCTCTCGCGCGCCGTGCACAAGCTTCGCCACGCCGGGCTGATCGAGGTCGTCGCCTCGCTCGAAGCCGCCACCGACACCTCGCAGCAGGCGCTCGGCGCGCTCACCAAGGTGCTGAGCGCCGAAGGGCCGCCGCTCGACGCGGCGGTGCGCGGCGCACGCGACCTGCGGGCACAGCTGACCGCTCTGCGCGACGAGCTGTCGCTGATGATCGACATCGGCAACGGCGTCGCCGAGCGCATCTTGGCGGCGGCGAACGGCGCACGGGGCGCGCCGCGCGAAGCCGGTGAGGCCGACGCGAGCGCCGCCGATGACGCGATGGTACGGGCGTCTTCGTCGCCCACGCAGGAAGCGAGCGAGGCGCGCGACGACGCAGCTTCGACTCCCGTCCAATCCTCGCCCACACCTATCACCAGCGCGCGCCGAGTGGAGAAGAGTGGCCGGAATGGCCAGGGCAGAGCGCTCGCGGTTGTCCCGTCGACCGAAGCGCGCTCTTCGACCGATGAGCGCGGCCAACTGCCCAACGGAGAGGTCGATCGCACCGAACCGTCGCCCAACGCCGCTGCCGAGGAATTCCGATCGTGACCGACCAAGTTGTTCCCCTCGGCGCGGCGCGCGCCGGTGTGGCGGCTGCGAGCCGCCTGACCCCCGCCAATACGACAGCAGTGCCGGCGCGCGGCTGGACCAAGCGCCTGCTGCGGCCCTCGCTGCTCACGCTCACCGCCGGGGCTGCCGCGGCCTCGACGATCGCGCATGCGGTGGCGGGGACAAGTGCGACCGAGGCGGTGAGCGATAATCGTTTCGGCAACGCGATCGCGCAGAGCATCAGCGAGCGCGACCAAGCGATCGCGCGACGCAATCGTGCGGCGGAGCTCCGCGAGCAGAGCGCGCTGGCGCTGGAGCAGCGGGTCCAATCGCAGCTCGGTGCCCGCCGCAGCGACGGCACGCGCGCGGATCAGGCGGGCGGTCACGGCGATGCGCCACAACCGATTGAGGATCTCGCGCGAGTCTATCAGACGATGAAGCCGAACCGCGCAGCGCCTGTCTTTGCGGCGTTGGATATCGATCTGCAGGCACAGGTCGCGCGGCGCATGCGCGGTCGGTCGTTGGCGCTGATGATGGGGGCGATGACGCCTGCAGCCGCGCTCAGGCTTAGCACCGCGCTCGCCGGACGTGCCGCGCCCGAGATGCCGGTGGCGCAGCAGCGCGTCGCCAGTGCGGCCGGACTCACTGCGCTCTCGCCTGCGCCGCGACCGTCGATACCGCGGCCGGCGGCGGCCCAGACGCCGGCACCGACGCGCACTGACCCACCACGCTTGGGTCCCGCCACGCCGCGGGTGAGCACACCGCGCGTCGCTGCTCCGCCGCTCCCACCCGCTGACGCCAACGGCACGCCCGCTCGGTCCGCAGGCCTATCAGCGCGACCTGCGACCTAGGTCGCGCGCGGTCGCGGCATGCCGTCCGCCGACGCGAACTGATCGACGCCGCGCCGTCGGGTGTATGCCCGACTCTGCGCGATGCGACCGTACGGTCCTAGCGGCCCTTACCTGCGATCGATCGCCCGTTATGATCGGCGCCCGTCGGGCCGCGTCGCTTGGCGGCTTGTCGCCGGCACAGCGCATCTCGGCGCACGCCAGTTCGGTTTGCGTTTTCCCGCCATTGCCTGCCACGATGTCGGTCGAAGACACACCGCGGCCGATCATAGGCGCTAGCAACCTCCCGATGATCGCGCATCGCGAACAAGGACCGTAGCGACGGGCGCGTTGATCGGAGCGGCAGCGGTGGTCGGGCGCACCAATCACGCTGTGCATGACGAGCTTGGCGTATCAACGCTCGCGCTCGACGCTTGCGCCACCGCGGTCTTGAGCGGCAACGGCTCGCCGGCACATTCGCTGTTACCCTGACGCTCCCGCGTTTGTACCGAAGCCGGCGCGCCGCGCCCGTCGCGCCTCCGCACGCGCCTGCCACCCCGCCGGCGTGAAGCCAGCGTCGCTCAGACCGGCTCGCTGGTCACTTCAAGGATGAGCACCTGGCGTGCGTCGCTCAGCCCCGTGCGCTGTATGGCGCGATTGAGTACGCCGCTCATCCGCTCGGCATTGATCGGCGCCAGCGGGCCACATTCGGCGCGATCAAAGTCGATGAGCGCGACCAGCAGCACCGATCGTGCCTCTGGGCGCTGCTGATAGAGTCGCAGCGCGCCATTGGAGTCGGACGCCTGCAAGGCCAGCCGCACCCGCATCCGACCGCCGATCGTGCCACCTTCGAACAGCGGCAGCTCGATCGGATCGACGTACACGATCGGCCGATCGGTGATATAGCCGCGGATGTCGGCGCCGCGGTCAGCCGCGACCAGCACGAGCGGCAGCAGGGCACGCAGCAGCGAGCGTCTCAAGCGATCCTCCGAAAGCGTCGCGGCACCACCGCGCGCCGCTCATCCGCTCCTATGATAGGACGAGCAACTCGATGGATGGTCAATGCCTGGACGAAACCTTCCGCCACGCTATCGCGTAATCACCCGCGACAGTGAGACACCGGCGTCACGCGACGACCAGCGCGATCGCCGCTGGGACGATGACCCGTTCGACATCGAACCCTCGACAGCGCCCCGCGATCGCCGTGAGGATGCGCCGTCATGGCCGCTGATCGGCCTGTTCTTCTTCGCCACCGCCGCGGGCGGTACCGGCGTGGCGCTGCTCGGCCTGATCCCGGATGTGCTGTCGTGAGCGCGCGCCTCAGCGCGGCGCTCGCGCTGGCGCTCGCCGCCGGCGGCGCAATGGCGCAGACGAGCGGCGCCACCTTCGCGCCGACGCTCGCGCGGCTGCCGCTGCCCAGCGGCAAGGCGGCTTGGCCGATCGTGCCCGACACCGCGTCCTGGCACGCGTTGAGCGTTTCCGCGAGCGAGCGGCAGCCGGCGCGCTGGGCGTTTGCCCGCAGCCTGATTGGGCAGGATCGCGGCGCCGAGGCCTTGGGCGTGCTCGAGACGATGCGCCAGGACGAACCCGATCTGCTGCTGCTCGACTCGTTCCGAATCGCCTATGGCGCCGCACTGACGCTGGCGCATCACGACAGTGAAGCGCTGGTCGCACTCACGCCGCCGTCGGGCGGGACGGACGCGCCGAGCGCCGAGCGTTGCGCCTGGCGGCTACGCGCGCTGGCGGAGCTCGCCCAATATGAGGCAGCGCGCGCGTTGGTGAACTGCGCCACGCCGGCGCTGATGGCCAGGCCCCCGGTAGCGAGGACGCCGTTCACGCTAGCGATCGCCACGGTCGCGCTCGAAACGGGCCGCCCCGAGGCCGCGACGGCGGTGCTCGCGGGTATGCCGGCGGATCACCCGGGCGCGACGCTGTTGCGTGCACGGGCGCAGGCGCTCCAGGGACAATATGCCCCAGCGCGGACGCTTTTTGGCAAGGTCGAACGCGAGGGGTCCGCGGCGGATCGTGCGACCGCGAAGCTGGGATTGATCGAGGTCGGCCTGGCGGACCGGTCGCTCGCGCCGGGGGCGGCGATCAAGCAGCTCGACGCGCTCACCTTCACCTGGCGCAGCGATGCGATCGAGGAGCGTGCGCGCGCACTCACCTTCCGGCTCGCCGCCGAGCGCGGCGATCACGCCGTCGCGCTCGCCGCGGGCGGCGCGCTGCTCCGCTATTTCGACGTGAACCGCCGCCCGGCCGACTTCCGCGCCGAGGTGCAGCGCCAGCTCGAAGCGTTGATCGGTCCGGGTGCGACCATGCCGCTTCCGCGCAGCGCGACCCTGCTGTGGGACTATCGCGACATCCTGCCGTCGGGCGCGAGCGGCAATCAGCTGATCGAGACCTTTGCGCAGCGCCTCGTGCAAGCCGGTCTGTACCAGCAGGCGGCCGACCTGCTCGCCTATCAGCTACGCTACCGCACCAGCGATATCGCGCAGGGGCCGCTGTCCGCGCGGGTGGCCACGCTGCAGATCCTCGCGGGCAAGCCGGGCGACGCGGTGACGCTGCTGCGCACCACCGCGAGGAACGACTATACGCCCGCGATGATCGCGGAGCGCCAGCGTATCCAGGCGATCGCTCTGTCGCAGCTCGGCCGGGTCGACCAGGCGGTCGCGATCTTGGCGGAGGTGCCGAACAGTGCCGCACTGCGCAGCGAGATCCTGTGGAAGCAGCGGCGCTGGGCTGATCTCGTAACTGCCGATCAGTCACTGCTGCCCCGCGCAGCGGCGCCGCTCAGCGACGTCGAACAGATCGTGGTGTTGCGTCACGCGATCGCGCTGGCGATGCTCGGCCGGATGGGCGAGCTCGGCTCGCTGCACCAGCGCTACGCCGCAGGATTCGAGACCAAGCCGAGTGATCGCGTCTTCGGCCTACTCAGCGGACCGCTCAATCGTGGCAGCGGGACGCGGCTCGAGGAAGCGCTCGCGGCGCTGCCAACGGTCAGCCCGGTCGATGCGCTCGCGCCGCTCCTGGACTCGCCGGTCACGCCGGAGGCACCTACGACATGAGGTCCGATCTGTCGTCGTAATGAAGGCGCGCCCGCGTCGGCGGGTCGGGGGTCGTCGCTTCCGATGGGAATGGTCACGGGGTGGAAAGAACCACCCGGCGGGAGGAAGCCTCGCGGGAGGGATCAAGGGCCGATCTCCCGCGCACGCCATGGCGCGGGAGATCGGCCGCCGTTCGACATACGTCTCGACGCAACGTGCCGTCTGCGCCGCGCTGTTGTACGTCGTGTAAAGCCGGACCGGGGAGAGATGACGGCGGATCGAGCATAAGACTCACCTGCCAGGACATGTCGGAGCCTTCTCTTGAGGGATCCCTCTGCGAAACTCTTCCTTCACTCGACCCGTCGCTAATATAAAGACAGCCTTGGTCGAGGATCAATCGCGCCGCATAGTCCGGACGCGTCGACCTCGCGGAAGAGTGGATCCCGAAACAAGTCCGGGTGACGAAGGGTAAGGAGCGTCGCGCTGACTCCACAGACGAATCTAGAAGAAATCGCCTGGTCGCCTGCTGCGTCGATCCGCGCCAGGTACGAAGCGGCCGCCCGCGGTGACAGGCGCTTCTCGCGACTCACATAAGTCGAGCAGGGGTTCGCGAGCGAAACATGCGGCATGCCCCGCCCGCTCTCCCGCTATCTACCCCGCTAACGCAGTGCCGAGCCGGTTCTCTACCGCCAACGCGCCGAGCAGCACCGCGCCGAGCGGCCCAGCGTTGCCGCCGAGGGCGGCGGGGACGATGAACGTGTCCATGTCCGTCACCTCGGGTAGCGCGACATAGCCGTTCAGGTTCGCCGCCGTCGCCGCACGCAACCGTGGCAGCAGCCAAGGGTTGCCTACCATCACGCCGCCGCCCAGCACGATCCGGCGCGGCACACCGGTGAGCGTCAGCGTCGCGAACAGCGTCGACAGCGCGCCGACCACCGTTTCCCACACCGGGTGATCGGCGGCGAGGGCCTCGCCCTTGATCCCCGTCCGTGCCGCGATCGCGGGCCCGGCGGCGAGCCCCTCGACGCAGGCACCATGATAGGGACAGGCACCGAGCCAGTCGTCACCGGCGACACGGGGGGGGCGGATATGGCCGAACTCGGAATGGGTCAGCCCGTCGACCGGGCGTCCATGTGCGATCATACCCGCGCCGACTCCGGTTCCCACCGTGACGTAAGCGAGGTCGGGCAGCCCCTGCCCCGCGCCCCAGCGCGCCTCGGCCAGCGCCGCGCCGACGACGTCGCTGTGGAAGCCCACCGGCACGTCGTAGCGCGCGCCGAGCCGCCGCGCGACGTCGGTGTTCGCCCAATGCGGTTTCGGCGTCGAGGTAATCTTGCCATAGTCGCCGGAGTGCGGGTCGATCGAGACCGGGCCGAAACTCGCCACGCCGATCGCCGCGAAGCCGCGCCACTGGTCGAGTGCCGCCTCGAGCGCGGGCAGCGTCTCCTCCGGCCGCGTGGTGGGAACGCGCACTTCCTCGAGGATCGCGTCCGGCCCGCGTGACAGGACCGCGATGCACTTCGTCCCGCCGAGTTCAACGCCCGCGATCAGCGGCAATTGCGCCATTCAACTTTCCTCCTGCGCTGCGGCGTCAACCCGCCGCAGCATGTCCGTGAACTGTTCGAGCTCCGCCGCCGTGAAGCGACCGAAGATGCGCCGCTCCAGCGCCTTGGCCTCGGGCGCGACCTGCGCGTACAGTACCTCCCCCGCCGCACTCAGCCGCAGGTGATGCGAGCGCCGGTCGGTGTCGTTGGGGCTGCGCTCGAGCAGCCCGCGCCCGGTCAGCGCGATCGCGGCGCGGCTCACCGTCACCTTGTCCATCCGGCTGCGTTCGCCGAGTTCGACCTGGGTGATCGGCGCGTGCTCCGCGATCAGCGTGACGAGCCGCCACTCCGGGATCGATAGTCCGAACAGCGCGTCATAGGCGCGCGCGATTCGATCGCTCACCCGATTGGAGGTGACCGACAGCAGATAGGGCAGGAAGCGGTCGAGATGGAGGCGATCGGCCATAAAGTCGCTGCGCTAACACGGGATGCGGCGCAGCGGAACCGGAATGGAAATGTTGCATTCACGTGACGACGATATGACGCCTATTATACAAGCCTAGGGGTGCGGCGGGAGGCGCGTCCGGGACGGAGCAAGCGATGGCCTTGGTACGAGCGAACGGGATCGAGATCGACGTGGAACAGGCGGGCCCGCGCGACGGGCCGGCGATCCTGCTGATCATGGGCCTAGGTGCACAGCTGGTGCGCTGGCCACCGGCGATGGTCGATGCGCTTGTCGCCCGCGGCTATCGCGTGATCCGGTTCGACAACCGCGACGTCGGCCTCTCCACCAAGTTCGACCACGCGGGCGTGCCGAGCATCGTCTGGACCGTGATGCAGAAGCAGTTCGGCCGGGTGCCCGTTGTGCCCTACACACTGACCGACATGGCGGCTGACGCGGTCGGCGTGCTCGACGCGCTTGGCGTCGAGCGCGCGCATTTCGTCGGCGCGTCAATGGGTGGGATGATCGCGCAGCTGGTCGCCGCGGGGTGGCCGGAGCGTGCGGCCTCGCTCACCTCGATCATGTCCACCACGGGGCATCCCGGCTGCTCGCGCCCGTCGATGCGCGCCACCGCGCTGCTTCTGCGACAACCGCGCAGCAACGACGTCGAGGCGATCGTCGCGCATGGCACGATGGCTGGCCGCGCGGTCAGCGGACGATTTCCGATGGAGGACGCGCTGATGGCGGAGCGGATCCGCGCCGAGACGCTGCGCAACCGCTGCCCCACCGGCTTCCTGCGCCAGATGGCGGCGATCGTGGCCGATGGCGACCGTACCGAGCGGCTGCGCGCGATCACGGCGCCGACGTTGGTGATCCACGGCAGCGACGACCCGCTGGTGCCGCCGGCGGGCGGGCGGGAGACTGCCCGCGCCATACCGGGCGCGCGGCTGCTCGAGATCGATGGCATGGGGCATACCCTGCCGCCCGAGCTGATCGCCCCGATCGTCGAGGCCATCGACGATCACGTGCGTGCCGGCGCGACACCGGGAGTGGCGCAAGCCGCCTGATCTGTCGGAGGGTTGACGCCGGGCCGCCGGCTCGGTCAGGACGAGCGGCATGACGCTGACCCTCTCGCTGCGCGAGGCGCGTCGCATCTCGCTCTCGGCACAGGGATTCGGCCGGCGATTGCCGCTGCGGGTCGGGGCGGCGGCATTACGGGCGACCGCCGATCGCCTCGGCCTGTTCCAGATCGACAGCGTCAACGTGCTGACGCGTGCGCATTATCTTCCGGCCTTCGCGCGGCTCGGCGGCTATGACCGCGCGCTGCTGGAGCGCAGCGCCTGGGGGCCGCGAGGGCAGCGGCGGCTGTTCGAATATTGGGCGCACGAGGCGTCGCTGCTGCCGCTCGACCTCCACCCGCTGCTGCGCTGGCGGATGGCGCGCGCCGAGCGTGGCGAGACCGGCTATGTGCGACTGCGCCGCTTCGCTGGCGAGGACCGCGCCCAGGCCATGGCGGTGCTCGAACGGATCGCTGCCGAAGGCCCCCTCACCGCGGCCGATTTCGAGAGCGGCGCGAGCCGCAGCGGCTGGTGGGAATGGAGCGACACCAAACACGCGCTCGAATGGCTATTCTGGTCGGGCCGGATCACCACCGCGACCCGGCGCGGCAGCTTTGCCCGCGTCTACGATGTGCCCGAGCGAGTCCTTCCGTCGGACCTGCTGGCGCTGCCGACACCCTCGGTCGAAGAGGCGCAAGCCGCATTGGTAGAGCGCGCCGCGCGCGCGCTGGGTGTCGCCACCGCGGCGGATCTGCGCGACTATTACCGGCTCCGCCCCGCCGAGGGCGACCACGCCATCGCCGCGCTGACCGAGGCCGGCGTCCTGCTGCCCGCGAGAGTCGAGGGCTGGTCGCAACGCGCGTGGCTGCATCGTGCCATCGCGCCGCCGCGGCGCGTGCGCGGCGCCGCGCTGCTCGCGCCGTTCGACCCTCTGGTGTGGGAGCGCAGCCGGACCGAGCGGTTGTTCGGATTTCGCTACCGGATCGAGATCTACGTGCCGCAGGAGCGCCGGCAACACGGTTATTACGTCCTTCCATTCCTTCTCGACGAGGCCCTGGTTGCGCGCGTCGACCTCAAGGCCGAGCGCGCCGAGGATGTCCTGGCGGCGCGCCGCGTGACGCTAGAGCGGGGCGCGCCCGCGGACACGATGCCGAGGCTCCTCGCCGAGCTGGAGCGGATGGCGGCATGGCTCGGGCTTGAGCGGGTGGTGCTGGGCGAGCTGGCGGGCGGTGATTGAGTACCAACAACCCGATCCATGCCTTCCACCATCCTGAGCTCGTCTCAGGATCCACCGCGCCGCGTGTTCAGCCGCCGTTCCGTTTGAGGCACCGTAGATCCTGAGACGAGCTCAGGATGACGTCGGTGGCGAGGGCAGCAGGCAGGCGAGCGCGCACGCGAGCGAGGGGTCCGGCGTTTGCAAAGCGTCCGCGTCACTCCACCGTGACGCTCTTCGCCAGATTGCGCGGCTGGTCGACGTCCGTCCCTTTCGCCACCGCGACGTGATAGGCGAGCAGCTGCACCGGCACGGCATAGACCAAGGGCGCGATCAGCGGATGGACCTTGGGCATGGTGATCGTCGCGACACAGCCCTCGCCCGCCGCCTCGACGCCGTCATAGTCGCTGATCAGCAGCACCTTGCCGCCGCGCGCCTGCACCTCCTGCATGTTGCTGACGGTCTTGTCGAACAGCGGACCCGTCGGCGCGATCACCACCACCGGCACATGCTCGTCGATCAATGCGATCGGGCCGTGCTTCATCTCGCCCGCGGCATAGCCTTCGGCGTGGATATAGCTGATCTCCTTGAGCTTCAGCGCCCCTTCCAGCGCCAGCGGATAGTCCGTCCCGCGCCCCAGATAAAGCACGTCGCGCGCGCCGGCGACGGTGCCCGCGATCGCCTCGATCGACTCGTCATAGGCGAGCGCGCCGTTGATCGCTGCGGGCGCTTCGGCGAGCTGGCGAACGATGTTGCGCTCCTCCGCCTCGGTTAACCGCCCCTTGGCCTTGGCGAGGTTGGCAGCGAGCGCGGCGAGCACCGCGAGCTGGCAGGTAAACGCCTTGGTCGAGGCGACGCCGATCTCGGGGCCGGCATGGGTCGGCAGAAGCAGGTCGGCCTCACGCGCCATCGTGCTGGTCGGCACGTTGACGACCACCGCGATCGTCTGCTTCTCGGCGCGCGCGTGGCGCAGCGCGGCGAGCGTGTCCGCGGTCTCGCCCGACTGGCTGATGAAGAGCGCGAGACCGCCCTCCTCCATCACCGGCGCGCGGTAGCGGAACTCGCTCGCGACATCGAGGTCGACCGGCACGCGCGCGAACTGCTCGAACCAATATTTGGCGACCATCCCGGCATAGAAGCTCGTGCCGCACGCCACGATCGTCACCCGGCGGATGCCGGAGAGATCGAAGTCGGGGATCGGCAGCGTGATCCGCCCCTCGAAACGCTGCAGATAGCTGCGCAGCGTCTGGGCGACCACGATCGGCTGCTCGTAGATCTCCTTCTGCATGAAGTGGCGGTGATTGCCCTTGTCGATCAGCGCGCCGGTCACACCCGAGATCGTCACCGGCCGCTCGACGGGCTTGTTCTCCCGGTCGTACACCTGCGCGCCGTCGCGCGTGCAGACCACCCAGTCACCCTCGTCGAGATACGCAATGCGCTGTGTCAACGGCGCGAGCGCGAGCGCGTCCGAGCCAAGATAGGTCTCGCCGTCGCCGTGGCCGACCACCAGCGGCGAGCCGAGCCGCGCGCCGATCAGCAGCCCGGGGTGGCTGCGGAACAGGATCGCCAACGCAAAGGCGCCGTGGAGCCGTGGCAGCACCTCGCGCACCGCGTCCTCGGGCGCGGCACCGGCCTCGACCTTCTCGCTGATCAGGTGCGCGACCACCTCGGTATCGGTCTCGCTGGTGAAGACACGGCCGCGCGCGATCAGCTCGTCGCGCAGCGCCTTGAAGTTCTCGATGATGCCGTTGTGCACCACCGCCACCTCGTCGGTGGCGTGCGGGTGCGCATTATTGGTGGTGGGGCCGCCATGGGTGGCCCAGCGCGTGTGCGCGATGCCGGTATGGCCGGGCAGCGGATCGGCGGCGAGCTCGCGCTGGAGGTTGATCAGCTTGCCCGAGGCGCGCCGGCGCGCGATGTGTCCGTCAACCACCGTGGCGATGCCGGCCGAGTCATAGCCGCGATATTCGAGCCGCTTGAGCCCGTCGAGCAGGCGATCCGCCACGTCGTCATGGCCGAGGATACCGACGATACCGCACATGCTACTGGCCGCCCTTCTTTGCTCTCATCGACGCGCGGAAGCGCGCCGCCCAACCCGCGCGCTCTTCCTGCCGGGCGCGTCCGAGGGCAAGTGAATCCTCGGTAACGTCCCGGACAATAACGGAACCTGCCGCGACGATGGCGCCGTCTCCGATTGTCACGGGGGCGACCAGCGCCGAATTGGAGCCGACGAATGCGCCCGCCCCGATGACGGTACGGCTCTTAAGATAGCCGTTGTAGTTGCAGGTGATCGTGCCGGCGCCAATGTTGGCTTTGGCGCCTACGTCGGCATCACCGATGTAGCTGAGGTGGTTGGCCTTGGCGCCGGCGTGCAGCACCGCGTTCTTGACCTCGACGAAATTGCCGACCTTCGCGCCCGCCTCGAGCACCGCGCCCGGCCGCAACCGCGCATAGGGGCCGACCTCGACCCCGCTCGCCACCTTGGCACCCTCGATATGGCTGAAGGCGTGGATCGTCGCGCCGTCCGCCACGTCGACACCTGGACCGAACACCACGTTCTGCGCGATCGTGACGTCCCGTCCGATCACCGTGTCGTGCGCGAACCACACCGTCTCGGGCGCGAGCAGCGTCGCACCCTCCGCCATGGCGCGCGCGCGGCGCGCCTGCTGCCACGTCGCCTCGACCGCGGCGAGCTCGGCGCGGCTGTTGACCCCCGCGACCTCGTCAGCCGCCGCCTCGATCACCGCGGCCTGGCCCGACAGCTCGACCACGTCGGTGAGATAATATTCGCCCGCCGCATTGGCGTTGCCGAGCCGCGCCAGCAGCTTGAACAGGCGGTCGCCGCGCACCGCCATCAGCCCGGTGTTGCACAGGTCGACCGCACGTTCGGCGGCGCTGGCGTCCTTATATTCGACGATCTTCTCGAGCCGGTCGCCGCCGGGCGCGACGATCAGCCGGCCATAGGCGCCCGGATCGGCGGGGCGGAACCCGAGCACCACCACCTCGGGCGAGTCGGCGGCGTGGAGCCGGTCGAGCATCGCCCGCATCGTCGCCGCGCCGACCAGCGGCACGTCGCCGTAGAGGATCAGCACGTCGCCCGCGAAGCCCGCCAACGCCGCCTCGGCCTGCATCACAGCATGGCCGGTGCCGAGCTGCTCGGCCTGGTGCGCGGTTGCGGCGCCGAGCGGCGCCACCGCCGCCTCGACCTGCTCCCGCCCGGCGCCGACCACGACCACGGTGCGCTCCGGCGCGAGCGTGGCGGCGCTGGCGAGCAGGTGAAGCAGCATCGGCCGTCCCGCGACGGGATGCAGCACCTTGTGCAAATCGGATTTCATCCGCGTGCCCTTGCCCGCGGCAAGGACGACGATGGCGACGGGGGCGACGGGCGGCTGGCTCGACATGGGCGTGCCCTGCCACCCTTTGCTTGCCAATTCCAGTATGAGGCGGCAACGCGGCGCGCGCATGACCGACTTCCCTTTCCCGATCGTCGGGTTCGACCTCGACGGCACGCTGCTCGACACCTCGGGTGACCTTGCCGCGGCCACCAACCACGCGCTCGCGTCGGTGGGACGGCCGACACTCAGCGTGGAGGAGGTCAAGCCGATGATCGGCGGCGGCGCGCGTCACATGCTGGCGCAGGGGATGGCCGCGACCGGGGGCTGCTCGGAGGACGAGCTGGCGGTGCTCCACCGCCGGCTGCTCGACTATTATGAGGCGCATCTCACCGTCCATACCCAGCCCTATCCGCACGTGATCGAGGCGCTCGACGCGCTCGCCGCGCGCGACGTCCGGCTCGCTGTCGTGACCAACAAGCTCGAGCATCTCGCGCGCTGTGTGCTCGACCAGCTCGGCCTGACCGACCGGTTCGTCACGATCATCGGCGGCGACACGATGGGGCCGGGCAACGGCAAGCCGTCGCGGCTGCCGCTCGACGCGATGGTGGCGCGCTGCGGCGGTGGCCGGGCGGCGTTCGTCGGCGACTCGATCTACGACATCCAGGCTGCGCATGCCGCAGGCCTGCCTGCGGTGGCCTGCCGTTTCGGCTTCCTGATGCAGCCCGTCGAGGAGCTCGGCGCGGAGGCGACCATCGACGGCTTCGACGAGCTCATCCCCACGCTGGAGCGGCTATGACCGAGACCACGTCGCTGGCGCAGGTGCGCCCGCTGTTCCTTATCGCGCTGATCGTCGCCACCGTGGGCGCGGTGACGCTGGCGCTGATGCCGCACCCGCCGTCGGTGGGCCATATCAGCGACAAATGGCAGCATATGTTCGCCTTCGGCACGCTGACGATCCTGTCGGTGCTGGCTTTCCCGGCGACCTCACTGCTGCGGATCGGTGAGCGCATGTCCTTCCTCGGCGCGCTGATCGAGGTATTCCAGTCGATCCCCTCGCTCCACCGCGACTGTGACGTCATGGACTGGCTGGCCGACACGCTGATCATCATCGCCGTGCTGACGGTGATCGTGGCATTTCGCCGCCTCTCCGCGCGCGCGCCCGCTGCCCAACTGGGACGATCCGCGCTGCACCGCCGCACGTGATCGACGAGATCCCGCTCCGCACTTGGCTCGCGATCGCGATCGCGGTCGCGACCGCCGCGGTCGTGCTCGTACTGGCGGACGATTATCAGACTCCGCTCGCCGCGCTGGCGGGCTGCGCCGCCCTAGTGGTGATCATCGCCACCATCCCGGAAGAGCTGCCTGCCGACGCCGCCCCCGAGCCGACGCGCGCCGAGGTGCCTTACGAGGCCGCGCTCGAAGCGATCGCCGAACCCGTGCTGGTGCTCCGCGCCGGCCGCGTCGTGGTCGCCAACGCCGCGGCGCGCGCGTTGCTCGGCCAGCATATCCTGGGCGAGGACGCGCGCGTCGCGATCCGTCACCCCGGCGCGGCCGAGCATCTCGCCGAGGGCGCCGAGCATCCCGTCGACCTCGTCGGCATCGGCACGCTCGATCAGCGTTGGCAGATGCGCACCGCCGCGCTCGGGCCCGAGCTGCGGCTGGTCCATCTCGTCGACCAGACGGACCAATATGCCGCCGAGCGGATGCGCGTCGATTTCGTCGCCAACGCCAGCCACGAGCTGCGCACCCCGCTCGCCTCGATCCTCGGCTATGTCGAGACGCTCGCCGACGCCGCCGGCGAGGATCCGGGGCTACGCCAACGCTTCCTCGGTATCGTCTTCGACGAGGCGCGGCGGATGGAGCGGCTGGTCGAGGACCTGATGAGCCTGTCACGGATCGAGGCGGAGAAGTTCCGGCTGCCGCGCGCCGAGGTGGATCTCGCCGAGCTCGTGCAGGATGCGTGTGACTCGCTCTACACCACGCACGGCAATCGCGGCGACGACATCCGGCTGGAGCTGGCCGAGGACATACCGCGCGTGATGGGCGACCAGGCGCAGCTCTCGCAATTGGTCCACAATCTGGTCGGCAATGCGATGAAGTACGGCCGCGCCGGCACGCCGGTGGAGGTGTCGCTGAGCGCCGTCGACCGCAACCTCTGCCTCGTCGTGGCGGACCAGGGCGAGGGCATCGCACCCGAGCATCTGCCGCGCCTCACCGAGCGATTCTACCGCGTCGATCCGGGTCGCAGCCGCTCGCTCGGCGGCACCGGGCTGGGGCTCGCCATCGTCAAGCATATCGTCGAGCGGCATCGCGGGCGGCTCGACATCACCAGCCAGGTCGGCGTCGGCACGCGCGTGGCGGTGACCCTGCCTGCAGCCGTGGCCATGCCGCTGCCCTGAGTGCGGCTCGGCCGCCGCTGTCATCAAGGCGTAACTCACGTGTCACATTGGCGGCGCCATCGCGGCGCCGTGTCGGTCGCCCGCTCGGGGGAATGATGTTGCGCCTCGTCCAAGCGCTCGCGGCCAGGATGCCGGCGACGCTGCCGCACCTCGTGCTGGCGGCGACGGCGCTTGGCGCGCTGGGCGGCTGCGTCGACCAGGCCGCTGGCGGAGCGGCGGGATCGCGCGACCAGATCCGCGTCGTCGGTTCCTCCACGGTCTATCCCTTCACGACCCTGGTCGCCGAGCAGTTCCTTGCCAACACGGTCGGTGCCAAGCCGCCGGTGATCGAGTCGACCGGTACCGGCGCGGGGATGAAATTGTTCTGCGCCGGCATCGGCGCCGCGCACCCCGATATCGAGGACGCCTCGCGGCGGATGCACCGGTCCGAATATGAGTCGTGCGCACGCCACGACGTCGGTTTGGTGCTCGAGGTGCAGGTCGGCATCGACGGCATCGCCTTGGCCGAGTCGCTGCATGGGTCCGGCATGGCGCTGACCACGACCGACCTCTATCGCGCGCTCGCGGCCGCGCCCGGCGGCCGCCGGAATAGCGCGCGGCTGTGGCGCGACGTCGACCCGGCGCTGCCCGCCATCCCGATCCAGGTCTACGGGCCACCGGCGACGAGCGGGACGCGTGACTCTTTCGTCGAGCTGATCATGGCGCCGGGCTGCGAGGCGGTCGAACCCGATACGCGCGCGCTGCGCGAGCGCGCGCCCGAGCAGTTCGCCGCACGTTGCCATCGGCTGCGCGACGACGGCGCCTATATCGACGCGGGCGAGAACGACAATCTGATCGTTCAGAAGCTCCGCGCCAACCCTGACGCGATCGGCATCTTCGGCTATGCCTATCTCGAGGAGAATGCCGGCGCGGTGCGCGGCGTGACGCTTGGTGGCGTGGCGCCGAGCTACGCCACGATCGCCGACGGCAGCTATCCCGGCGCGCGACCGCTTTACCTTTACGTCAAGAAGGCGCACCTGCGCGCCATCCCGGGGTTGCGTGCCTTCCTGCGGCAATATGCTACGCTGTGGGGCCGGCAGGGTCCGCTGGTGCGGCGCGGGCTGATTGCCTCGCCGGAGCCGGTGCAGCGCCGCGCCGCGGCGGTGATCGCGCAGGAGATCGCGCTCGATCCGGCGGTGTTGCGCTGATGTCCCCGCTCGCGCTCGCCTTCGTGATCGCCGCGTTGGCGTTGATCGGCTGGGTCACCGCGCGCGCGCGCGCCGCGCGCTTTCGCCGCGGTACGACCCGCCGCTTCAGCTCGCTGCCGCAGCATCACGGCTGGTTCGTCGCGATGGGCACGCTGCTGCCCGCATTGCTTTTTCTCACCGTCTGGCATCTCACCTCGCCCGCACTCGTGACCGAGGCGGTGCTCGCCACGCCCGGCGCCGCGGCGCTGCCCTCGCCTGGGCTCGACCGCGCGGCGATCCTGGCGGAAGCGCGCAATCTCGCCGCCGGGCGCGCTTACGGCGCCTTTCACCCGCTCTCCGAGCAGCTCGCGCCGGCTTATGCTGCGGCGCAGGCGCGGTACGACTGGATCGCCACCGCGGTGGCGTTGCTGCTCGCCTTCGTCGGGGGCGCCCTCTCCTACCTGCGCGTAGGCCCCGGCTTCTCGGCGCGCACGCATGTCGAACGGGCGATCATGGGCGCGCTGCTCGGCGCCTCGCTGATCGCGATCGTCACCACGATCGGCATCGTCGCTTCGCTGCTGTTCGAGAGCGCGCGCTTCTTCCGGATCGTGCCGCTGACCGACTTTCTGCTCGGCACGCACTGGAGCCCGCAGGCGATCGACCCCCGCCACCCGGGTGCCGCGCTTGGCGCGGTGCCCTTGTTCTGGGGCACGTTCTTCATCGGGGCGGTGATCGCGATGGCAGTGGCGATCCCGCTCGGGCTGATGAGCGCCATCTATCTGACGCAATATGCGCGGCCACGGACGCGGCGCTGGGTCAAGCCGCTGCTCGAGATCCTCGCCGGCGTGCCGACCGTCGTCTACGGCTATTTTGCGGCGTTGACGGTGGCGCCCGCGGTGCGTGATCTCGGCGTCGCGCTGGGGGTGAGCTGGGTCTCGTCCGAGAGCGCGCTCGCCGCCGGGGCGGTGATGGGCGTGATGATCATCCCCTTCGTCTCGTCCATGGCGGACGACTCGCTCTCCGCCGTGCCTGCGGCGATGCGCGACGGCAGCCTGGCGATGGGCGCGACCAGCTCCGAGACGATCCGGCAGGTGCTTCTTCCCGCGGCGCTGCCAGGCGTGGTCGGCGGCGTGCTGCTGGCGGTGAGCCGCGCGATCGGCGAGACGATGATCGTGGTCATGGCAGCTTCCGGCGTGGCGACGCTGACGCTCAACCCGTTCGCCAGCACCACCACCGTCACCAAGCAGATCGTCGATCTGCTCACCGGCGAAGCGGCGTTCGACTCGGCAAAGACGCTCGCCGCCTTCGCGCTCGGGCTCACCCTGTTCGTCATCACGCTGCTGCTCAACGTCGTCGCGCTGATCGTCGTACGGCGCTACCGCGAGGCCTATGAGTAAGTCGCTTCGCCCTGAGGCGCCGGTGAGCGCCGCCGTGTCGGCAGAGCGACGCCCGACCGACTGGCGCACCGCGTCGATGCAGCGGCGCGTGCGCCAGCGCTATGCCGCCGAGCGGCGCTTCCGCCTGCTCGGGCTTGCCGCCGTGGCCGCGTCGGCCGCTTTCCTGCTGTTCCTGCTTGCGTCGATGCTGGCGCGCGGCGCCGGCGGCTTCGTCGAGACGCGGATCGGGCTACCGCTTGACCTAGCGCGCGCCGGGCTGAACGTCACGCCGGAACAGCTGCGCGGTCCGCGCTCCGACCTGGCGCTCGCCGGGGCGGGGCTGGAACGAGCGGTCGACTCCGCCGCCGAGAGCGCCTTCCCGCGCGCCGGCGGCGCGGCCCTGCTGTCCGACGCGGCCTGGCTGCGCGTCCGTGAGGCCGTAAAACGCGATCCTAGCCTGTTGCGACGTCGCGCCACGATCGACGTGCCGGTCGCCTCCCGGCTCGACATCGCCTTCAAAGGTGGCGGCACCCCCGCTGAGCGCTCGGTCGCGCATGCGCTCGGGCCGCTCCTCTCGCGCGGACTTAACCGCGACTTTCTCGGTGGCGCCGACTCAACCGACCCGACCCGCGCAGGGATCTGGGGAGCGCTCAAAGGCTCGCTGCTGACGATGGTGGTCACGCTGCTGCTGGCTTTCCCCATCGGCGTGCTCTCGGCGCTGTACCTTGAGGAATATGCCCCGCGAAACCGCTGGACCGACCTGATCGAGGTGTCGATCAACAATCTCGCCGCTGTGCCATCGATCATTTTCGGGCTGCTCGGACTGGCGGTGTTCCTCGGCACCTTCCACATGCCACGCTCGGCGGCGCTGGTCGGCGGGCTAACGCTGGCACTGATGACCACGCCGGTGATCGTGATCGCGGCGCGCAACGCGATCGGCGCGGTCCCGCCCTCGATCCGCGACGCCGCGCGCGCGCTCGGCGCCTCGCCGGTGCAGGTGGTGTTCCATCACGTGCTGCCGCTGGCGCTGCCCGGCATCCTGACCGGCACGATCATCGGCATGGCGCGCGCCCTGGGAGAAACCGCGCCGCTGCTGATGATCGGCATGCGCGCCTTCATCGCCGCTCCGCCCGAGCGGCTGACCGATCCGGCGACCGTGCTGCCGGTACAGATCTTCCTGTGGTCCGACGACGTGCAGGCCGGCTTCGTCGAGAAGACCTCGGCCGCGATCATCGTGCTGCTCGTCTTCCTGCTGGCGATGAACGGTCTCGCCATCTACCTCCGCAACCGCTTCGAGACCCGCTGGTGATGAGCAACGCCCCGCCCAAGATGACCGCGAGCGGCGTCGACGTTTTCTACGGCGCGAAGCAGGCGATCCGCGACGTCAGCATCGACGTCCGCCAGGAGGACGTCACCGCCTTCATCGGCCCGTCGGGCTGCGGCAAATCGACCTTCCTGCGCACGCTCAACCGGATGAACGACACGATCCCGGGCGCGCGCGTCTCCGGCGACGTGCGGCTCGACGGTGAGGACGTCTACGCCAAGGCGATGGACGTGGTGCAGCTGCGCGCGCGCGTCGGCATGGTGTTTCAGAAGCCCAACCCCTTCCCCAAGTCGATCTTCGAAAACGTCGCCTACGGCCCGCGCATCCATGGGCTCGCGCGCTCCAAGGCCGATCTGGCTCAGATCGTCGAGCGCTCGCTCACCCGCGCCGGGCTCTGGAACGAGGTCAAGGACCGGCTCGGCGATTCCGGCACCGCGCTGTCGGGCGGGCAGCAGCAGCGGCTGTGCATCGCGCGCGCGATCGCGGTCGATCCCGAGGTGATTTTGATGGACGAGCCGTGCAGCGCGCTCGATCCCGTCGCCACCGCGCGGATCGAGGAGCTGATTCACGATCTGCGCGGCCGTTACGCGATCGTCATCGTCACCCACAACATGCAGCAGGCGGCGCGGGTGAGCCAGCGCACCGCCTTCTTCCACCTGGGCCAACTGGTCGAATACGGCGACACGTCCGACATCTTCACCAATCCGCGTAAGGAGCGGACGAAGGATTATATCACAGGGCGCTACGGCTGAGAGACGGGATGGGACGAATGCCGAATAGCCAGGAGCATACGGTCAAGGCCTTTGACCAGGACATCGGCCAGCTGCGCGGGCTGATCTCGCAGATGGGCGGCCTGGCGGAGCGCGCGATAGCCGAGGCGATGGTGGCGCTGCAGCGCGGCGACGCCGAGCAGGCCGCGCGCGTGGCGGCGGGCGACCGCAAGATCGATGCGCTGGAGGCGGAGGTGGAGCGCACCGCGGTGCGGATCATCGCGCTGCGCGCGCCGATGGCCGACGACCTGCGCGAGGTGGTTGCCGCGCTCAAGATCGCCGGCGTGGTCGAGCGCATCGCCGACTATGCCAAGAACATCGCGCGCCGCGTGCCGCAGATCGAGAGCGAGCACCGCATCGACCCGATCTCCACGCTCCCCGCCATGGCCAAGATGGCGTCCGGCATGGTGCACGAGGTGCTCGACGCCTTCGCCGCGCGCGACCCCGACAAGGCGCTGGCGGTGTGCGAGAGCGACCGCGCGCTCGACGATTTCTACGACAGCATCTTCCGCACGCTGGTGACCTATATGGTCGAGAACCCCAAGACGATCAGCCAGTGCGCGCACCTGCTGTTCGTCGCCAAGAACCTCGAGCGGATCGGGGATCACGCCACCAACGTGGCGGAGATGGTCTATTTCGCGGCGACGGGGACGCGACTGACCGAGCGCGACAAGCTTCATCACGGGGGTACCATCTGATGGCCAAGGCCCGCATGCTGCTGGTGGAGGACGACGCCAGCCTCGCCGAACTGCTCGTGTGGCATTTCACGCGCGAGCATTTCGCCGTCCAGCACACGATCGACGGCGAGGAGGCCTTGCTCATGGCGCGCGAGACCCCGCCCGATATCGTGCTGCTCGACTGGATGGTGGAGGGCATCTCGGGGATCGAGGTATGCCGCCGACTGCGCCGCGCCGCCGAGACGCAGAATGTGCCGATCATCATGCTCACCGCGCGCGGCGAGGAGGAGGATCGGGTCCGCGGGCTGGAGACGGGCGCCGACGATTACGTGACCAAGCCCTTCTCGCCGCGCGAGCTGGTGGCACGCGTCGGGGCGGTGCTGCGCCGCGTCCGTCCCGCGCTGGCGGGGGAGCAGCTTACCTATGCCGACCTCGAGATGGATACGGTCGGCCATAAGGTTCGCCGCGGCGGCGAGGTGGTCGCGCTCGGGCCGACCGAGTTTCGCCTGCTCAAGCACTTCCTCGAGCATCCTGGCCATGTCTTCTCGCGCGAGCGGCTGCTCGACAGCGTCTGGGGGCACGACAGCGACATCGAGAGCCGCACCGTCGACGTCCACATCCGCCGTCTGCGTAAGGCGATAAACGAGGGCGGACGGCCCGACATCATCCGTACCGTGCGCTCGGCCGGCTACGCACTAGATACGGGACATTGAGGCTCAACTACAATTAGTTACTACTGAGGTGTTCGTGTTCCTGCGAAGGCGGGAGCTCAGGGCGGCGGAGCGCTACGCTCCCGAACCTGGGTACGCGCGTTCGCGGGAACACGACACTTCGGATGGATTGTCCACGCCTCTTCTTCGGTGCGCCGGCGCAACGAGGGACCTTTTCTCGCCGTCAGTTCGTTGGCCGACCCGCGTGACTTTACGCGTTTCTGATCGAACGCACGGCAGGAGAGAAGACATGAAGACGATCCTTCTGGCAGCAGCCGCCGTCATCGCCGTCCCGACGATGGCGATCGCCCAGGACACTCCGCAGCAGACGCCGCAGACCGGCACGATGCAGCCCGACACCACCACCGCGCCCGACGCCACGGCGCCGGCCGATGCCGCGCCGGCCCCGTCGGCCGACACCACCGCCGACCCGGCAATGAGCCAGCAGCAGGCGCCGATGCAGACCGCGCCCTCAACCGGTGACGCCGCGACCCCACCGTCCGCCAGCCCGGCCTCGCCGCAGCCCGCCGCGGGTGGTGCCATGGGCACCGAGACCGCGGGTGGCTATCAGCCGTCGCAACCGGCGCTGTCGGGGACGCCGCAACCCGGCGCGACCGTGCGCTTCCAGCCTGCGCCGTCGCCCGATCAGGCCTTTCCGGCGCCCGCGGCCAAGTCGGAATACCCGGTTTGCAAGAAGGGCCAATATGACGGCTGCATGCAGGCGAGCGACGCCGGCGGCAAGAAGCGCGCACGCGCGCGTCGTCGCTGATCGGACGGGGCGGGCTTCTCGCCCGCCGCGCACCTGACTAGGAGAGGCGCTCCATCGCACGAGGGAGCGCCTTTCTTATGTCCATCCGCTTCGACGACCGCGTCGCCATCGTCACCGGCGCCGGCGGCGGGTTGGGTCGGCACTATGCCCTCGAGCTCGCCCGTCGCGGTGCGCGCGTCGTCGTCAACGATCCCGGCGGCGACCGCTCGGGCCAGGGTGGTTCGGAGGCGGCGCAGGCGGTGGTCGAGGAGATCCGCCGCGCCGGCGGCGAGGCAATGGCCAACGGCGCCAGCGTCACCGATCCTGCCGCGATGGAGGAGATGGTCGTGCGCGTCCGCGAGGCCTGGGGCGGCGTCCACGTGCTGATCAACAACGCCGGCGTGCTGCGCGACCGCAGTTTCGCCAAGATGACGCTGGAGGATTTCGCCTTCGTCGTCGACGTCCACCTGATCGGCTCGGCGAACGCCACCAAGGCGTGCTGGGACACGTTCCGCGAGCAGAGCTACGGCCGTGTGCTGATGACCGCTTCGTCCTCGGGCCTGTTCGGCAATTTCGGTCAGGCGAATTACGGCGCCGCCAAACTCGGCATTGTAGGGCTGGCGCGCACGCTTCACCTGGAGGGTGCGCGCTACGACATTCGCGTCAATACAATCGCGCCGGTGGCCGGCACGCGGATGACCGAGGAGCTGTTCCCGGCCGAGGCCTATGCCGCTTTTGCGCCGGAGAAGGTCGCGCCCGCCGCGCTGTTCCTCGTCAGCGAGGAGGCTCCGAGCAACCAGATCGTCGGTGCCGGCGCCGGCGTGTTCCAGGCGAGTCAGATCACGCTCACGCCGGGCGTGCTGCTCGAGGGCGAGGCGCTCTCGCCCGAGGGCGTCGCGGCGCACTGGTCGACGATCATCGATCGCGCCGGCGAGATCGTGCCCGATTCCGGCACGGCGCAGGCGATGCTGATAGGGGCGAAACTCACGCGCGGCTGAGCGACCAACCCGGATCGGGTCGTAGGACGGGTTGCGCATCGTGGGCACCAGCGCGACAGTCGCGCCCATGTACAGCGACAGCGACCTCGATCAGGCGGTGACCGCGGGCGTGCTCCCGCCGCAGCTTGCCGCGGACTTCCGCGACTATGTCGCCGTCCTGCGCGCGACCCCTGCGGCAGACGAGGAACATTTCCGCTTCCTCACCGGCTTCAACGATGTCTTCGTCACCATTGCGATCACGTTGCTGCTCGTCGCGGTGGCGCAGCTCGGCGGGCTGGTGGCTCCCGCGGCGGGAGCAGCGGCGATCGCTGCCACCGCGTGGGTGCTTGCGCTCTACTTCACCGCGCGGCGGCGTATGGCATTGCCCAGCATCGTGTTGCTGCTGACCTTCGTCGGCGGCGTCGCGGCTGCGGTCGTCGCGATCCCGGAGCCGCACGCCGTCTTGATCAACGAGCGGTCGAGCGCCGCGGCGGTCAGCGCAGCGGCCGGACTGGCCGCGCTCGGGGCGTGGATGCATTGGCGACGATTTCGCGTGCCCATCACCCCCGCGGCCGGCGCCGCCGCGTCGGTCGGCCTCGTCATCAGCCTGATCGTGGCGGCGGTACCGACGTCGCGGTCGCTCGTCTCGGCGATGCTCCTCACCGGCGGCCTGGCCGTGTTCACCGTCGCGATGCGCTGGGACATGAGCGACCCCCGTCGCGAGACGCGGCGAGCGGACGTCGCTTTCTGGCTCCATCTCGTCGCCGCGCCGATGATCGCGCATCCCGTGTTCCAGCTGCTCGGCGTGTTCGAGGATCGCCTCGCACTCGGCACGGCGGTCACCGTGCTGCTGCTTTACCTGATGTTCGCGCTCGTGGCCCTCGCGATCGACCGTCGCGCCCTGTTGGTGTCGAGCCTGGTCTATGTACTCTACGCGATGTCGGCGCTGATCCGTACCACCGGTGCGGTGGAGCTCTCCGCCGCGCTTACCGCTTTGGTGATCGGCGCCGCGCTGTTGTCTCTGTCCGCCTTCTGGCAGGTCATCCGCGCGCATCTGGTGCGGCGGCTGGGCGCGCTCGGCCGCCGGCTGCCCCCGATCGGTGCGGTGGTATAAGGCCATGAGGCACAGGGCCGGCAGCGATCCAGCCGCGACGCGGACCTACTCCTCGACCAACTTCATCAGCCGCCGCTCGACCGGGGCGAGCACCGGGCCGAGCTCATGGCCGCGGCGGACCACCTGCCCCGCCTCCCCCACCAGCGCCCACATGCCCTGTCGCTGCCGCAGCGCCGGTCGCTTCTCGATGCGGAACTCGGGCCGTTCGGCGGTGCGGCGGAAGGCGCTGAACACCGCGGCGTCGCGACCGAGATCGATCGCATAGTCACGCCAGTGGCCGGCCGCGACCATGCGGCCGTAGAGATCGAGGATGCGGTTGAGCTCGAGCCGCTCGAAACCCACCTGGCTCGGCCGCGCGCCGCCGGGAAAGGGCGTGACGATCCCCATCAGGCGCGGTCGCGCTCCGGCTGGTCGCCGCGCTCGGCGATCAGCGCGTCGAGCCGCTTCTTCATCGCCTCCAGTTCGCAGCGAAGGATCTCCACCTTCTGCGTCGCGGGATCGAACACCTCGCTGCACGGCGTGCCGTACGGGACGAAGCGCGGCTCAGGCGCGGCACCTCCCTCGACGATCGTCGGCCGCGCCGGAATGCCGACCATCACCGCGCCGGCGGGCACGTCACGCGTCACCACCGCGTTTGCACCGACCCTGGCGCGCGGGCCTACCAAGATCGGGCCGAGCACCTGCGCGCCCGAGCCGATGATGGCACCGTCGGCGATGGTCGGGTGGCGCTTGCCCGCGACACCATTGTCAGGGCTGGTGCCGCCCAGCGTGACGCACTGGTAGATGGTGACGTCGTCGCCGATCTCCGCAGTCTCGCCGATCACCACGAAGCCATGGTCGATGAAGAAGCGCCGCCCGATCTTGGCGCCGGGATGAATGTCGATCGCGGTGAGCAGCCGCGAGACATGGTTGACCACACGGGCGCCCAAGAACCAGCGCCGGCGATAAAGGCGGTGGGCGATGCGATGGAAGCCGAGCGCCCACACCCCCGGATACGTCAGGATCTCGAGCCGCGAATGTGGAGCGGGATCGCGCGCGCGAATCGAGTCGAGATATTCGTTCAGTCGCGCCATCCGTGTCCCCGCCGGCTCCCCTGAGACGCCGGCGGCGCCGACGCATGAGCATGGTTGTCGCCCACAGATAAGGCGAACCCGCGGCGGTTTCCATAAGCACTGCTTGGGCGCCGGAAACTCGAATTTCCTATCGTGGTTGTGGATGATCGCTCAAGCCCTTAGCATCAGGCCCGCGGCGGGTGCGTTCAGGAAGGTGCATGCAGTTACTCTCTCAGCTGGACGTCGCCGGCCTGCTCCCCTTCATCGCCGTCGGTTTCGGTGCTCAGCTGGTTGACGGCGCGCTCGGCATGGCTTTCGGCGTGATCTGCAACACGCTGCTGGTGGCGGTGATGGGCGTGGCGCCAGCGCGCGCCTCCGCCAACGTCCATATTGTCGAGACCTTCACGACTGCGGTGTCGGGAATCAGCCATGCGTTGCACGGCAACATCGACCGTGGGCTGTTCCTGCGGCTGCTGATCCCCGGTGTGATCGGCGGCGTCGCAGGCGCCTATCTGCTCACCAATCTCGACGGCAACACAGTCAAGCCGTTCGTGCTCGGCTATCTCATCGCGGTGGGCATCTATCTGCTGATCCGCGGGCTGATGTTCCCGCCCAAAGTGAGCACGCCGAAGGTGGTCGAGCCGCTCGGACTGATCGGCGGCTTCATGGACGCGGCCGGGGGCGGCGGCTGGGGGCCGATCGTCACCTCCAACCTGCTGGTGCAGGGGGTTGAGCCGCGCAAGGTGGTGGGCACGGTCAGCGCGGTGGAATTCTTCCTCACCACGATCGTTTCGGCGACCTTCATCTACCATCTCGGGCTCGAGGACTTTGCCACCGCAACGATCGGTCTGCTGATCGGGGGCGTGGCTGCGGCGCCGCTCGGGGCGCTGTTCGCCAAACGGATCCCGATGAAGCTGATGCTGGTGCTGGTCGGCACCGTGTTGACGATCACCAGCACCTACGGCTTCGTGCGCGCGGTGCTGATGTGACGTCGCGGCCCCGGCGCGGCCACCGCGCCGGGGCGTCGCTCAGGCGCTGACCGAGTGGACGGTCGCGACCGCCTTCATCACCGAGGCGACGCGTACCGCGGACTGGATCACCTCGGCGGTGACCCCCGCCTTCTTGAGCACCTGCTCGTGGCTGTCGATGCACATGCCGCAGCCGTTCATCGCGCTGACCGCCAGGCTGAACAGCTCGAAGTCGACCTTGTCGATCCCTGGCGCCGCGATCACGTTCATGCGCAGCTTGGCAGGCATGCGCTGGTATTCGTCGTTCCCGGCCAGGTGGGTGAAACGGTAATAGACGTTGTTCATCGCCATCACTGCTGCCGAAGCGCGCGCGGCGTTGGCCGCCTCGGGCGAGAGCTTGTCGGCCACCTCGGCCTCGGTCGCCTCGACCAAGGGCTTGTGGCCCGAGCCGTGCGCGCAGGCGAGCAGCAGGCCGTATTTGCGCTGGTCGTTGAGCACCGTCTCGTTGAGCAAGGAGCCGACGTTGAGCCGGATGTCCTTGGCGAAGTCGGGCAAGGTGCCCGCGAATTCCTTGAGTGCCATGTCTCTCTCTCGGACGTGAGTCGCCCCGGCGCGACCGGCCGCCGCGGTTGCGCGGGGTCAGCAGCCGCCGGGGCGACGGGTAGTTGAAGGAGGCGGAACGCGCGGCCCCGCCCCCGATCGATCAGGCCGCGACCTGGAGGACGTCGTCGCCCTTGTTCCAGTTGCACGGGCACAGCTCGTCGGTCTGCAGCGCGTCGAGCACACGCAGCGTCTCGGCCGGGTTGCGGCCGACGTTGAGGCCGTTAACCTGGACCGCCTGGATCACGTTGTCGGGATCGACGATGAAGGTGGCGCGGAAGGCGACATGCTCGTTCTTGTCGACGATGCCGAGCGCGTCAGCCAGCTTGCGGCCATTGTCCGCCAGCCAAGGGAAGTCGGCCGCGGCGAGATCCGGATCCGACTTACGCCACGCCAGGTGGACGTGCGCGGTGTCGGTCGAGGCGCCGATCAGCACCGCGTCGCGGTCCTCGAAGTCACCCTTGATCTGGCTGTAGCCGACGATCTCGGTCGGGCACACGAAGGTGAAGTCCTTCGGCCAGTAGAACAGCACCTTCCACTTGCCCGGAAAGGCGGTGGTGAGGTCGAGCGTCTCGCCGGCCGGGAGCGCGCCGGTGCCCTGCTGGACGGGGACGGTGATGGCGGGGAAAGTGTCGCCGATGGTCAGCATGGAAGGCTCCTGATGAGAAAGGGAGTTCCAGCCATCCTCTCGCGTGCGGGCGGTCGGCCGCCTCTGGTTGACCCAACACTAAGAGGGTTCGCATGATCGATCAAGTCGGTTATTACGAAGCTGTTGATCGACCGAGGCGATAAATGGCAGCCATCTACCTACCCACGTTGAAGCAGCTGCAATATCTCGTGGCGCTCAAGGACAATGGGCATTTCGGCCGCGCCGCCGAAGCGTGCTTCGTCACCCAGTCGACGCTGTCGGCGGGGCTGCGCGAGCTGGAGACGCTGATCGGCGTCACGTTGGTGGAGCGCACCCGACGGGTCGTCCGCTTCACCCCGCTGGGCGAGCAGATCGCGGCCAAGGCGCGCACCGTGCTGCGCGAGGCGGAGGAGCTCGGCGACATGGCGCGTGCGGCGGGGCGGCCGCTCTCAGGCGAGATGCGGATGAGCGTGATTCCCACGATCGCGCCCTTCCTGCTGCCGCGCGTGCTGCCAAGGCTGCGACGTGATTATCCCGACCTCAAGCTATTCCTGCGCGAGGAGCCGAGCGGCCCGGCGTGCGAGGCGCTGCAAAACGGCCGCACCGACTGCGTGCTGCTCGCGCTCCCTTATGCCTGCGGCGAGGTGACGACGCTGCCGCTGTTCGACGATCATCTTTTCCTCGCCTTTCCCGCGGGCGAGATGCCCGCGACGCCCGCGGCGGTGAGCCCGGCCGAGATCGACGAAACCCGGCTGCTGCTGCTCGAGGACGGCCACTGCCTCAAGGACCATGCGCTGGCGGCGTGCAACCGCGCCGAGCTACGCGCCGAGGCGACGATGCTGGGCACCTCGCTGCATACGATGGTGCAGATGGTCGACAACGGACTGGGCGTGACGATGCTGCCCAAGATCGCGCTCGACGCCGGCATCCTGGAGCATACCAACGTCGCCGCGCGCCCGCTCGACGCGGCGCATCCGGTGCGCACGCTGGCGCTGGTCTGGCGCCGCGCCTCGCCGCGCGAGCGCGACTTCCAGCTGCTCGGCGAGGTGCTCAAGGCGGCGGGCTGAGTGGCAGAAGATGTCCCGTTTTCCGCCCATTGCGCGTCGAACCTCAACTTGACCACGCTGCGGCCGGGGCGCAGCTTCTCAGGTCCGGAGCTCGCCGATGGTCGGGCAATATGGTCCCCACGGCGCTCCAGGTTGGAGGGTTGTCGCATGGCTTATGCAGACCGGGTCCCCAGTTCGAGACGCCTCGCCACCCTCGCCGCGGTCGCCGCGATTCATGGCCTGATCGGCTATGTGTTCGTCAGCGGCATGGCGGCGAGCTTCGTCCGCGACGTGGCGACCGAACTGACCATCCGCAACATCCCGTTGGAGGCGCCGCCGCCACCTGATCCGGCGCCGCAGCCGAGGCAGACCGCGTCCAAACAGCAGCCGACCCAGACGAGCGTCACGCCCGAGCCGGTCGTGCAGACCGCGATCGACAAGCCCTTCACGATCGAGCCTGTCACGCCCATCATTCCGATCACGCCGATCATCGGTGGTGGCAGCGGCACCGTGGCGGTCACCCCGCCCCCGCCGCCGCTGAGCAGGGCCGTCGGCGTCCGCGCCCGCGGTGATCGCACGAATTGGATCTCGACCGAGGACTACCCGCCTTCCTCGATTCGGGCCGGCGAGCAGGGCGTGGTCGCGATCGCGCTCCAGGTCGACGCTGCGGGCAAGGTCACCGGGTGCAGCGTCACCGCGTCGAGCGGGCATGACGCGCTCGACCGGGCGACCTGCCGGCTCTACCAGCGCCGCGGCCGCTTCACTGCGGCGCTCGACGATGCCGGCACCCCGGTCGCCGCGACCTACACTGACCGGGTCCGCTGGGTGCTGCCGCAATGAGGTGAGCCGCGCCGCTTCAACCCACTGTTCCCCGGCGCAGGCCGGGGTCCAGCTGGGAAGGCGCAAGTGAGTCCACCCAGCCTCGCAACTGGCCCCGGCCTTCGCCGGGACACTAGCGGCACGGGACCGACCTCTACTCCCAGCGCGCCGCCGCCTCGCCGTCGCCGTCGCGCGCCTCGACCCAGCGCGCCGCGCCGTTCACCGTTTCGCGCTTCCAGAAGGGCGCGTCGGTCTTGAGCCGGTCGATCAGATAGGCGCACGCCTCCAGCGCCGCGCCGCGGTGCGGTGCGCACGTGCCGACGAAGACGATTCGCTCGCCCGGCGCCATTGGCCCGACGCGGTGGACGATCGTCGCCGCGGTGAGCGACCAGCGCGCGCTCGCCGCCGCGGCGAGACGCTCCAGTGCGACCTCGGTCGCTCCCGGGTAATGCTCCAGCTCCAGCGTGGCGACGCCGTCGTCTCCGCGCACCAGCCCGGTGAAGCTCGCCACTGCGCCGTCGCGCTCGAGTGCCGCCAGCTCGGCCGCGACGTCGATCGCGGCGGGCGAGACGGCGACGCGGATCACCCGCCCGTTACCGGCGGGAAGATCGCCACCTCGCGCGCGCCCGCGATCGACGCCTCGAGCGGCACGAACGCCTGGTCGACCGCCGCGCGCAGTCGCGCCGGCTGGGCGAATGCAGCGGCGTGACGCTCGCTCGCGGCAGCGAGCCAGGCGACAAGCTCGGCCACCGTCGTCACCGATGGCGGAGGCGTCACCTCTTCCTCGCCGACGCCGACGCGCTCGCGCACCCAGGCGAAATACAGCAGCCGCACCGCGCTCAATCCATGTGCCGCAGGCCGACGCGGAGGTAGTCCCACCCCGTCACGATCGTCAGCGCCGCCGCGCCCCACAGGCTGGCGAGCCCGACCTGGTGGACCCACACCGCCGCGGGCACCGCGCCCGAGAGGATCAAGGCACCGAGCGACACCAGCTGCAGCGTCGTCTTCCACTTGGCCAATCGCGACACCGGCAGCGACACCTGAAGGCCCGCGAGGAACTCGCGCAAACCGCTCACAGCGATCTCGCGCAGCAGGATCACCAGAGCGGCAATGATATGGACGCCGGTGATCACCGCGACATCGTCGTGGCGGGTCCCCACCAGCATGAGGATCACCGCGGCGACCATGATCTTGTCCGCGATCGGGTCAAGAAACACGCCCAGTTTGGAGACGGTGCCCTGCGCGCGCGCCAGATAGCCGTCGAAATAGTCGGTGATACCCATCAAGCAGTAAAGGCAAAAGGCGATCGCAAACCCGGCCTGCCAGTTCGGCCACCACAGGAAGGCGACCAGCAGCGGCACCATGACGATCCGCGACAGCGTCAGGAGATTGGGCAGCGACAGCATCGCCGGCCGACGTGGACCGCCCGCGCCCGCGGCGCAACCCGCGCCCGCGAAAAACAGCGTTTGGAACGCGCGCGCCCAGAGGCTATGGCCGCGACAAGTACCAACTATCCGAAGGGCCTGGTCCCGCGTCATGATCAATGCCCTCGGGCTGCTCAAGCGGCGGCGCTTCCTGCCGCTGTTCACCACCCAATTCCTCGGCGCCTTCAACGACAATCTGTTCAAGACCTCGATGGTGCTGTTCGCCACCTATGAGATCTTCGCCGATGAGACGCAGGAGAGCTTCTTCAACGCGCTGAGCGCGGCGCTCTTCATCCTGCCCTTCTTCCTGCTCTCGGCGCTGGCCGGCCAGCTCGCCGACACGATGGACAAGGCGCGGATCATCCGCATCGTCAAGACAGTGGAGATCGCGATCATGGCGGTCGGCACCGCCGGGCTGATGCTGGCACGCACCGGCGCGGTGACCTTCCCGCTGGTGCTCATGCTCACCGCGGTGACCGGGCTGGGCGTCCACTCGACCTTCTTCGGCCCGATCAAATACGCGATCCTGCCGCAGCATCTCGACGAGGACGACGTGCTCGGCGGCACCGGACTGGTCGAGGCGGGGACCTATCTGTCGATCCTGCTCGGCACCATCGTGGCGGGCTTCGTCTATCGCTCCACCGCGCTGGTGGCGGCGCTGACGTTCGCGGTGGCGCTGCTCGGCTGGCTCACCGCGCGCGCCGTTCCCCCGGCGCCGCGGCTCGGACCCAAGCTGGCGGTCGACCTCAATCCGTTCCGCGCCTCCTGGCGCCTGATCGCGGGGACGATGCACATCCCGCGGCTGTTCCTGGCGATCTGCGCGATCAGCTTCTTCTGGACGATCGGCTCGGTACTGATCATCGTCTTCCCGCCGCTGGTAAAGAACGTGCTGACCGCGGACGCGAGCGTCGCCAGCCTGGTGCTGGCGGTCTTTTCGGTCGGCGTTGCGATCGGGTCGGTGGTGATCAACCTGCTGCTGCGCGGCCAGATCTCGGCGCGCTACTCGCCCGCCTCGGTGATCGCGATGGGTCTGGCGGTGCTCGCGTTCCGCTGGGTGGTGGGACTGTGGATCCCCGCGTCGCCGGGTCATCTGTTCGACATGGTCGGCTTCCTGCACCAGCCGCACGCTGCGCTGGTGCTGCTGGCGCTGCTCGGGGTGGCGATCTTCGGCGGCATGTTCGTCGTGCCGCTCTATGCCTTCCTCACCACCACGGTGACCAAGGACCATACCGCGCGCACCGTGGCGGCGAACAACGTCGTCAACGCGGGCGCGATGACGATCGGCTCGATCGTGGTGGCGGCGATCACCGCGATGGGCGTTACTCCGGCGCAGCTGCTGCTAGTGGTGGCGGGCATGTGCGTTGTCTCCGCCTGGATCGCGCAACGGCTGCACCGCGCCTGCGACTGAGCCGGGCCGGCTCCAACATGACTCAACTTTCGCGGGCCATTTGGGTCGGCCCGAAGGTTGCCTCACAAGTGGTTGCTATTGTTCGTGAAACAGCGGCTCCACGTAGCGGAGAGACGCGGCAGCCGGTCACGCGAATGTTGCGAATGTTGAGTCGCGGGCGCGACACGCGCGAACGTTGAGCCGCTCGAGGGCTCGCGCGTAGCCGAGTTGTGGTGCCGGCGTGTGTCGTCGCGCGCGAGCGCTGGCAATGAGACAGAGCGCGGTCGAGCGTCGTGCCAGGCCGCATGCGTGTAGGACAGCGGGGAAGAGGTGAACGCGCTTGCCGTCGCCGCGCGTGCTGGATGGCGCAGCAACACGTCCTGCAAGCGTCATGCTGAACTTGCTGCCGGATCCCACAGGTCCGCACAAGCGGCGCCATGGGCTCGTGCGGCACGGTGGATCCTGAAGGAATGCAGGATGACGCCGGTGAAATGGAGGCCTTTGTCCGCCTCCACGACTCGTCGTCGCGAGCTCGCCGGCGCCACGCTGCGCCACAAAGCGCGGGCGCCGCGCCGCGATCAGGCGATCAGCGTATAGAAGCAGGTAAAGAAGGCCGAAAAGCTCAGCAGAAACAGCTTCGCATCCTCCCGCGTGCGCGTCGGCGGCGCGGCGAGAAGCGGCGGGGGCGGCGGCAGCGACCGGCGGAACGGGTGGCGGGCGCCTTCATTGGTGAGGACGAGTCTGCGATCCATGACTATGCTTTAACGCGAAATTTACTTTTAGGACCATGTTCCCCGTGCCGTGCGCGCTTCCCGCCGCGGGACAGCAGCGACAGGAGAGACGACCGATGCCGCTCTATGCCTTCAAGGGACAGCAACCGACGCTCGCCGCCCGCGCCTGGGTCGCACCGAGCGCCGACGTGATCGGCGCTGTGCGGCTGGGCGAGGATGTGGGGGTGTGGTTCGGTGCGACGATCCGGGGCGATAATACCGACATCGTGATCGGCGCGCGCAGCAACGTGCAGGAGGGCTGCACGCTTCACTCCGATCCCGGCACCCCGCTGACCATCGGCGCCGACTGCACGATCGGCCACCGCGCCATCCTGCACGGCTGCACGCTGGGCGAGCGCGTGCTCATCGGCATGGGGGCCATCGTGCTCAACCGAGCGGTGATCGGGGACGACTGCCTCGTCGGCGCGGGCGCGCTGGTGACCGAGGGCAAGGTCTTCCCGCCGCGCAGCCTGATCATCGGCAGCCCCGCGCGCGCGGTGCGCGAGCTCGACGACGCCGCGGTGGCGGCGCTGCGCGCCTCGGCGGCGCATTACGTCGAGAACGCGCACGCCGCCGCAGCGACGCTGGAGCAAGTGGAATAGGCGAGGCCCCTCGATCTGCCCGGACGCACGATGGTGTGCTGACACCATCGATCCCTCACCGCGAAGCCGAGTTATCGCGCAGGACGATGTGATGCCGTGAAGCTCATCCCGTGCCGTCATCCCGGCCCCAAGCCGGGCTACATGGTGCCGCGTCCGCTCAAGTCGTTGTTCTCGCGAAGGCATGGATGCCGGATCAAGTCCGGGATGACGGCACGGGAATCACATTCGTAAACCCTCCCACGACCGCGATGCGTAAGGCGTCCCTTGCACGAGAGCAAAGCGGAGACGTCGACGCGGCCGGCTGCGATCACGGTTGACGTGGCGTCAGCCTTGCCAGCGCCGGGGCGCCTCCACATAAACCGGATCATGTCGATCCCGCCGCTCCTGTCCCGCCTCCGGCTGCCGATCATCGGCTCGCCAATGTTCATCATATCCGGGCCGGAGCTGGTCATCGCACAGTGCAAGGCGGGGATCGTCGGGTCCTTTCCCGCGCTCAATGCGCGCCCCGAGTCGCTGCTCGACGAATGGCTCCACCAGATCACCGAGGAACTCGCGGCGCACAATCGCGCGCATCCCGACCGGCCGGCGGCGCCGTTCGCGGTCAACCAGATCGTCCATCGCTCGAACGATCGGCTCGAGCGCGACCTCGCGGTCTGCGCCACGTGGCAGGTGCCGATCACGATTACCTCGCTCGGTGCGCGCGAGGACCTCAACCACGCGGTCCACGCCTGGGGCGGGATCACGCTGCACGACGTGATCGACGACCGCTACGCGCGCAAGGCAGTCGAAAAAGGTGCCGACGGGCTGATCGCGGTCGCCGCCGGCGCCGGCGGCCACGCGGGCAAGCTCTCGCCCTTCGCGCTGGTGCAGGAGATCCGCGCCTGGTTCGACGGCCCGCTGGCGTTGTCGGGCGCGATCGCCACCGGCGACGCGGTGCTCGCGGCGCAGGCAATGGGCGCGGACTTGGCGTATATCGGCTCCGCCTTCATCGCCACCGAGGAGGCGCGCGCCGACACGCGCTACAAGCAGGGGATCGTCGACGGCGGCGCGGCCGACATCGTGTACACCGACCTCTTCACCGGCGTGCACGGCAACTATCTGCGCGGATCGATCGCCGCGGCCGGGCTCGACCCCGACAACCTGCCGCAGGGCGACTTTCGCACGATGGACTTCGGCTCGGCCGCGGGCAACGAGGGCGGCGCCAAGGCCAAGGCGTGGCGCGATATCTGGGGCTCGGGCCAGGGCATCGGCGCGGTCGACCGGGTCGAGCCGGTGGCCGATCGGGTGGAGCGGATCGCGCGCGAATATGCGGCGGCGCGGGCGCGGATCGGCGCGTGAGGAGTTGAGGAGGGTAGCGCGGGCGCGTGCGGCCGTGCTGGGTCGATGTTGTCGGCGCGGAGTGTCATCGCATCCTTTCGTCCGTCACTCCCGCGGAGGCGGGAATCCAGACGCGCAGGCCCTGGATGGAGCCGCATCGTCAGCGTGTCTGGGTCCCCGCCTCCGCGGGGCTGACGGCGGAAGGGAATAGAGCGCGACGACAGGAGACGGCCTGTCCTGAGCTTACCTCGCCTTCTGCCACCGCTCCTGTCCGTTTCGACCGTCTTAGAACGTCGCGCCCGCCTCAGAATGCGGTCGTGAGCCGGTCGAGCATCGAGCGCGCCGGGCTCGTCGACGGCTGATCCGCCACCTGCGCGCGATCGAGGCGGGCGACGCGGCGGTGCAGCTCACTGCTCGCGGCGATCATCGCGCGCGCGCGCTCGGGCAACGCCTCGACCTCACCCGGCTCGGTCACGGGCGCGGCGCCGAGCCGGCGCGCCGGGTCGATCGCCTGGCCAGGCGTCAGCTCGCCCGCGATCACGGCGCGCTGGATCAGCAGCCAGGCGATCACGTGCATCAGCCGTGTCGTCACCTTGAGCGACTCGCAGCTGAACGTCACCCGCTCGATCGGCGCGAGCGACTCGCGTTCGGCACGTCCGCCCTCGTCGAAATAGTGGCGCGCCTCGTCGGCGAGCACCATCGCTTCCATGTAGACGGTGTCGATCAGCCGCCGCTGCATTCGCTCGGCGTCGAGTAGCTGTGCCATGCCGTTGATTCTGCCACGAACTGCCGCGCGCCGCCAAGCGCGTTGACCATCTTTCGCGCGAGCCTGCGCTCAGGCGATGATGTCGGGGATGATCTGATCCTCGAGCAGCGCGATCTCGTCGCGCAGCCGCAGCTTGCGCTTCTTCAGCCGCATCAGCTGGAGCTGGTCGGCGGTAGCGCCCTCGCCCAGCGCGGCGATCGCGGCGTCGAGGTCGCGGTGCTCGACCCGCAGCGCCCCGAGCCGCGCCGCGATCTCCACCTCGTCCGCGTCCGCCTGCATCTGCCACCCCCTTGATCGTGCGCCGCCGTCCCTAGCAGCGGCGCCCGCTTCCTCCCTAGCGCAAACGGCGCGCGCCGCACGAGTCGTCGCATCGTCGCGGCGGTCGATCGAGCGTCATCAAATGACACGCGACTCTTCGGGCGTTTCGTGTTTTTATCCGGAGTCCCGTTCAACCAAGAAGGAGGCTACTGCCATGCAGACCGCGCACCTCTCGGCCCTGGAAGCGAAGCACGCGACGCTCGAGCAGCGCATCGCCAGTGAGTCGCAGCGACCGGCGCCGAACACGATCGTGATCGCGGACCTGAAGAAGCAGAAGCTCAGGCTGAAGGAGGAAATCGACTCGCTGCACTGACGCGCCAGCGTCGGCGGCACGAGCCGTGGGCAGGGGCCCGGCGGACATGGTCCGCCGGGCCTTTCTCATGGCGTCCCGCTCAGCGCGACTTGGCGGCACTGGGCGCGCAGCCGACCAGTCCGGCGAGCGGTACCACGAGTGTGTCCTGCCCCGGACGGTCGAGCCGCAGCGTCGCGCTGGGCACCGCGGCGCCGTTGTTGAGATTGGGGCGCGGCTCGATCGTGAGCTGCACCGTCGCGGTCATGTCGTCGGCTCGATAGACCGACTCGGCGTTGAGCCCGAGCGCGACCGTGCCCGCCGACGCGGCGCGCGGTAGGTCGCGGATCGCGCCGTCGAGCGCGATCCGCAGCGTTGCCGGATCCGCGGCGGCCACCGCGGCGAGCCCGCGCACCTGGCCGGTGGAGAAGAGATAAGCGGCGCAGCCGCGCGCGGGCAGTTCCTGGCGCGGCAACGTGCTGAGCGGGAGGCCGTCGATCGAGTCGGCCGGGAGCGCCGGCGCGACCTGGACCAGCGCGAGCAGGAGAGCGAGCGTCATGGCGCCGAGACTATCATGGCGAGCCACGCCGGATAAGCCGCGATCGCCAGCAGCGTCCCCAGCGGCAGCGCGTCGTCGCGCGCCAGCCCGCGCCCGCGCAGGTGCTGGAACGCGACCCAGCCGAGCCCGATCAGCCCTGCCACGAGCAGTACCGCTGGGAGCAGCCGCCAGCCGAGCCACAGCCCGATCGCGCCGAGCAGCTTGGGGTCGCCCCCGCCCAGCCCATCGCGCCCGCGCCAGTGGCGGTAGCCGGCCGCGACGAGCCACAGCAGCGCGAAGCCGGCGACACCGCCGATCACGCGCTCGGCGAGATCGGGCGGGCACCACCAGGCGCTCGCCGCACCGCCGAGCGCAAGCGCGGCGACCAGCTCGTCGGGTAGCCAGAAGTCGCTCGCATCGAGCATCGCGAGCACCAGCAGCAGCCAGCCGAACAGCGCCCCCGCCGCTGCTTCCCAGCCCGGCGCGGCGAGCCCGGCGGCGACTCCGATCACGGCGCAGCCCGCCTCGACGAGCAGGTGGCGCTGGTCGATCGCGGCGCCGCAGCTGCGGCACTTGCCGCGCGCGACCGCGCCGCTGACGAGCGGCACCAGCTCGTGCGCCGCGAGCGTGCGACCGCACGAGTCGCACGCCGAGCGGCCGGTGAGCACCGAGCGCCCGGCCGGCCAGCGCACCGCGATCGTCGCGAGGAAACTGCCGACGATCGCGCCGAGCACGCCCAGCAGCGCGGGCCAGACGAGCGGATCAGCCATGGTGAGGCGCCGGCCGGCGACGCAAACCGGGCGCCCCACCAACCACTCGCTGTTCCCCGGCGAAGGCCGGGATCCAGTAGGGAAGGCTGTCGTGACTGAAATGCGAGTTGGCCCACCTGGGCCCCGGCCTGCGCCGGGGAACAAGAAGGGAGAAAGGTGCGGCGGCGAAGGCGCTCGACGAGCGCTCGCCCTGCCCCGTCCACCGCTCGCTCGCTGCCGTCCCGCTGGTCACCCGCGACCGCCTAGCGGTTTGTAAAGCACCCCGCGAGCGATTAGATGCGGCGCAACATATCGCACGAGAGGAACCCCGCCATGGCCACCGATCCCGTCGTCATCCTGTCCTACGCGCGCACGCCAATGGGCTCGATGCAGGGCAGCCTGGCGGGGCTGAGCGCGAGCGAGCTCGGTGCGGCGGCGGTGAAGGCCGCGGTCGAGCGCGCCGGGGTCGACGCCGCCGCAGTGGAGCGGATCTACATGGGCAACGTGCTCTCCGCCGGGGTCGGCCAGGCGCCCGCGCGCCAGGCCGCGATCCGCGCCGGGCTCGGCGAGCATGTCGAGGCCACCACGCTCAACAAGGTGTGCGGCTCGGGCATGCAGGCGGCGATCCTCGGCAGCGACGCGCTCGCCGCGGGCTCGATCGATCTTCTCGTTGCGGGCGGGATGGAGAGCATGACCAACGCCCCCTATCTCTCCAAGGCGCACCGCGGCGGTGCGCGGATCGGCCACGACCGGTTGTTCGACCACATGTTCCTCGACGGGCTCGAGGATGCCTATGACGCCGGTAAGGCGATGGGCGTGTTCGCGGAGGACACCGCGCAGGAGTATCAGTTCACCCGCCAGGCGCAGGACGATTTCGCGATCGCCTCGCTCCAGCGCGCGCAGGCGGCGCAGCAGAGCGGCGCGTTCGACCGCGAGATCGTCAGCGTCGACGTCGTCGGGCGCAAGGGCACCACCACGGTGAGCGTCGACGAGCAGCCGAGCAAGGGCGACATCACCAAGATCCCGACGCTCAAGCCCGCCTTCGCCAAGGAAGGCACGATCACCGCGGCGAACGCCTCGTCGATCTCGGACGGCGCCGCCGCGCTGGTGCTGACCCGGCTGTCGATCGCGGAGAAGTTGGGGATCACGCCGGTGGCGCGGATCGTCGCGCATGCCGCGCATGCGCACCGCCCCGCGCGCTTCACCACCGCGCCGGTGCCGGCGATGAAGAAGGTGCTGGAGCGCGCCGGCTGGAGCAAGGACGAGGTCGACCTGTGGGAGGTCAACGAGGCCTTCGCCTGCGTCGCGATGGTGGCGATGCAGGAGCTCGCGCTCGATCACGAGGTGGTGAACGTCAACGGCGGCGCCTGCGCGCTGGGTCACCCGATCGGCGCGTCGGGCGCGCGCATCCTGGCGACGCTGCTGGCGGCGCTGGAGAACCGCGGCGCCAAGCGCGGCGTCGGCTCGCTGTGCATCGGCGGGGGCGAGGCGGTCGCGATGGCGGTCGAGCTGATGCACTGAGGGCCGGGAGCGGCGCGGCTCGGGTGGTCGCGCGCGCTCCGCTCTTTTGTCAGCACGCTTGTCCGGCCCGCTTCACGCGCTTCCGTACCCCGGCGAAGGCCGGGGTCCAGCTGGGGAACGCCGGTGAGATCCACGAAGGCCTTCCAACTGGGCCCCGGCCTTCGCCGGGGAACGGGAGGACAGGGGCCATCGCCCGCCCCCTTACCTCACGCGCTGAGCACGTCGTACACCGTCACCTTGCGCCACAGCGGCTCGCATGCGGCGACGAAGGCGCGGTGGATCGGATGGTCCTGATAGGCCTTCTGGTCGGCGACATTGTCGAAGAACATCAGCTCGGACACGTCCCAGCTCGAGTCGATCACGTCGCGCTGCTCGGTCGGCGCGGGCACGCCGATATGGAGGCCGCGCAGCGCGGGGATGCCCGCCAGCGTGCGCAGCCCGGCAATCAGCTTGGCGCGATCGGCCGCATCGCCGGGGTTCTTGAGCCAGAAGAAGACGTGATGGACCACTTTGGCGGGGATTGCGGGGGCGGCCGCCTCGGCCTCGCCCGCCGCGGCGGTCGCGGCCACCGCCCCGGCGCCGCCGAGCGCCATCATCATCATCAGGTCCCGCCGGCTGCTCTCCACGCGCTTGCTCCCGTAAGTATCTTGGATGGCGCCCTTGTCTGGAAGCGGACGGGGGCGAGTCAAGGTATTTGGGGCGGAGCTCCACCTTCACCGTTTCCCGGCGAAGGCCGGGGGCCAGTCGGGCGGGCGGTGGTGAGACTCACCGGAGTCTCCCACCTGGGCCCCGGCTTCCGCCGGGGCACACTCTTCACTTCCCCATCAGCTCGCGCCGCAGGAACGCGTCGAGCAGCGCGGCGCGGTTGGCGTCCTCGGCGTGATCGGCGCCGACCGCGTGGCCACCCTCCAGATACTCGTGGAAATAGACCGGGTTGCCCTTGGCCTTGAGCAGTGCCGCCAGCTTGCGTGCGTGGCCGGGATGGACGCGATCGTCCTTGGTCGAGAGATAGAAGAAGGCGGGCGGGTAACGCACACCGTCGCGCACGTTCTGATACGGCGAGTAGCGGCGGATGAAGGCCCAGTCGGCGGGTTTGTCGGGGTCGCCGTACTCGTCGATCCACGAGGCGCCGGCGGACAGGTGCGCGTAGCGCTTCATATCCTCCAGCGGCGAGCCCGCGATGATCGCGCCGTACAGATCGGGCCGCTGCGTCAGCGCCACGCCCACCAGCAGCCCGCCGTTGGAGCGCCCCGACACTGCGATCTTCTTCTTCGCCGATACGCCGGTGGACACCAGATCCTCGGCCACCGCGTGAAGGTCGTCGTAGACGTTCTGGCGCTTCTCGCGCAGCCCTGCCTGATGCCAGCGCGGGCCATACTCACCACCGCCGCGCAGATTGGCGAGCACATAGGCGCCGCCCTGCTCGACCCAGAACAGCGCCAGCGGCCCGGCGCGATAGGGCTGGCCGGTGAGATAGGTCGGCGTCTGCGCCAGCTTGAACCCGCCGTACGCGTGGATCAGCGCGGGCGCGGGTGCCTTGGCGCCCTTCTTGGTGACGAGGAAATAGGGCACCCGTGTGCCGTCACGTGACGTGGCGAAGCGCTGGGCCACGGCGAACCGGCTCGCGTCGAAGCGCGCTGGCAGCGATTGGACGACGCGCGGCGCGCCCTGCTCGCCCGCGACGTACAGCGTCGGCGGCGTCAGCATGCCTTCGACCGAGACGAAGGTCTCGTCGCTGGCGCCAATCTGGGTCGCGAGATGCACCGTGCTGTTGCCCGGCAGCGCGACCGCGCGTTGCGTCCATCTGCCGTCGCCGCTCCGGCGCAGCGCGAGCAGCTTGCCCGAGACGTCGTCGAGGAGCTTGACCCAGAGCACGTGGTCGCTCGCCCCCGCCTCCTCGATCGCCTGCCGCTCGGTCGGCGCGAGCACCAGCTCGGGCGTCGCGCGGCGGCCGGCGGCAATGTCGGCGAGCGACCAGGCGACCAGCGCACCCGCGGGGAAGCCGAGCGCGCCCTGGCTCAGCCGCGCCACGACGCGGCCGTCGATCACCTCCATCACGTCGGCGTTCTTGGGCAGGCCGAGCGGGACAAAGCGGCCGTCGTCGGTGCCGAGCAGCAGGGCGCGATCGAAGAAGCTGCGCCCGACGCTGATCATCGGCCATCGACGTTTCGCATCGACGAAGGCGAGCGGGGTCACTTCCACCGCGGTGACCGGCGACTCATGCACCAGCTTCGCGTCCGCGAGCGGGGTGCCGCGCTTCCACCGTTTGACGATGCGCGGGTAGCCCGAGTCGGTCAGCGAGCCCTTGCCCCAGTCGGTCGCGACCAGCAGCGTGTCAGCGTCGACCCAGGCGGCGTCGTTCTTCGCCTCCGGCACGACGAAGCCGCCCTCGACGAAACGGCCGGTGGTCAGGTCGAACTCGCGCACCACCTGCGCGTCGGTGCCGCCGTTGCTGAGCTCGACGAGACAGCGCGCATAGGCCGGCTCGAGGCAGCTCGCGCCGTGCCACACCCAGCTCTTGCCCTCGGCCTTGCCGAGTGCGTCGACGTCGATCAGCGTGCGCCACTTGGGCTTGCCCGCACGATAGTCGGCGAGCGGCGACACCCGCCACAGCCCGCGCGGATTGCGCGCGTCGCGCCACAGATTGGTGACCTGGTCGCCGAGCACCGCGTTGGGGTCGGCGATCTGCGCCTCGTCGTCGAGGATCTCGCGCGCGCGGGCGCGATCCTGCGGGAAGCGCGGGTCCTTGGTGAGCGCCGCCTCGGTCTCGGCATTCCACGCCTTGACCTGATCGAGCGCGCGCGCGCCCTCGATCTCCTCGAGCCAGCGATACGGGTCGGCAACGGGTGCGGCGGCGGCAATCAGCGGAAGGAGGGCGAGCGGGAGGAGGGTCTTCATCGCCGCCCTGCGTAACGATGGCGGCGGTGGAGGGGAAGCGCGCGGGTGGCGGGGGATGGTGGACGGCAGAGGAAACCGGAAGTCATCCCAGTCATACCCGCCGTCGACCCGGACTGGGTCCGGGATCCATCGTTCCGCGCGCCCAGCGGCCGGCGCGGATGTGGTCGGGTGGATCCCGGACCAAGTCCGGGATGACGGACGAAGGAGAGCAGACGAGGTGGTGGTGCGCCCGCCTCCGTCAGTCCCCCGTCACCTTCACCTTGCCGAGGTCGCCCTGCCCCATCGTCGCACCGGCCATGCTCATCATCGCGTCGAGGCTCTTCTTCGCACGCAGCCGCAGACCCTCCTCGATCTCGATCCGCGGGCTCAGGTCGCGCAGCGCGAGATACAGTTTCTCCATCGTGTTGAGCGCCATGTACGGGCAGATGTTGCAGTTGCAATTGCCGTCCGCGCCGGGCGCGCCGATGAAGCGCTTGTCCGGCAGCGCCTTCTCCATCTGGTGGATGATGTGCGGCTCGGTCGCGACGATCAGCGTCTCGCCCGGCATCGCCATCGCATATTCGAGGATGCCGCGGGTCGAGCCGACATAATCGGCATGGTCGAGGATCACCGCGGGGCATTCCGGGTGCGCCACCACCGGCGCGCCGGGATACTCGGCCTTGAGCTTGAGCAGCTCGGTCTCGCTGAACGCCTCGTGGACGATGCACACGCCCGGCCACAGGATCAGGTCGCGCCCGGTCTTGCGCGCGAGATAACCGCCCAGGTTGCGGTCAGGACCGAAGATGATCTTCTGCTCGGGCGGGATCTTGGCGAGGATCGTCTCGGCCGAGGAGGAGGTGACGATGACGTCGCTCAGCGCCTTCACCGCGGTCGAGCAGTTGATGTAGGTCAGCGCGATCGCGTCGGGGTGCTGCGCGCGGAAGGCGGCGAACTGGTCGGGCGGGCAGCTGTCCTCGAGCGAGCAGCCCGCGTCCATGTCGGGCAGCACCACGGTCTTCTGCGGCGACAGGATCTTGGCGGTCTCGGCCATGAAGCGCACGCCGCAGAAGGCGATCACGTCGGCGTCGGTCGCCTGCGCCTTGCGGCTGAGGTCGAGGCTGTCGCCGACGAAGTCGGCCAGGTCCTGGATCTCGGGCTTCTGGTAATAATGCGCCAGGATCACGGCGTTGCGCTCCTTGCGGAGGCGGTCGATCTCGGCGCGCAGGTCGAGCCCGGCGAGGTTGGTCGGCTGGTCCATGGGTGCGCAGATGGCCCGGCAGCGCCGCGGGATCAAGTCAGCTGCTGTTGCCGAGCACTTCCTCGAGCGAACGGCTGAGGTCCCAGCGCTCGCTGCTGCCGTCGCGCGGCTCGCCGGCGAAGCGCACCGTGACGGTCACGGGCAGCCCGGCCGCGTCGAGGCTACCCGCGAACAGCCGCTCCAGCGCGACGCGGCCGTTGTCGCGCGCCTTGCGCATGTTCTCGGGCTCGCGCGCCTTGGCGGCGACGACCGCGGTCGCCTTGGCCGAGACCATCTTCTGCAGCTCGGCCATCGCGCCGCGCGGCGGCAGGAAGCCGGTGGTGGTGTCGAGCGTGACGCGGCTCTCGTCGACGTTGGGATTGCCGACGACGACGTCGGGCACCTCGACCAGCAACGTGCGCCGGCGCGAGTCGTAGCGGAAGTCGCGCGGCGCCAGCGCGCCGAGGTCGACGAAATAGTCGACGTCGTAGGGCGCCTTGATCAGCCGCACGTAGCGCAGCCAGCCGAACATCCGGGTGGTGGCCGCGGTCGACTGCACCGTGCCGGCGAGATGGCTGACGCGCAGATCGCTGCTGCCGTACAGCCGCCCGGCGACCACGCGCGCCACCGCGACGCCGTCATCATCGGTCGTCACGGTGTAGCGCTCGGTATAATAACGATAGCCGACGAAGGTCGCGACCAGGATCGCGGTGGCGATCGCCAGCGACACCAGCAGCCTGCCCAGCCCGGTCAGGTGATCCGCCACGCGCCCTCCTCCTGTGTCGCCACGCCGCGCCGCTCCAGATCGACCAGATGCGCCAGCACCGAGCGCGCCGCCGCCCCCGCCAGCCGTGGGTCGAGCCCGACGTACATGCGCTCGACCAGCGCGGCGACGGTGTGCGGCGCGGTGCCGAGCAGCCGGACGATCTGCCCCTCGCGCTGCTTGCGGTGCCCGAGCATGCCGCGCACCAGCCGCTGCGGCCGCTCCACCGCCTCGCCATGGCCGGGGTAATAGACGCGGTCGTCGCGCGCGAGCATCGTCTCCAAGCTGGCGAGATACTCACCCATGTCGCCGTCGGGCGGCGAGATCACGCTGGTGGCCCAGCCCATCACATGGTCGCCCGAGAAGAGCGCCTTGCTCTCCTCCAGCGCGTAGGCGAGATGCTGGCTGGTGTGGCCCGGCGTGGCGAGCGCGGTGAGCGTCCAGCCGTCGCCGCTCACGCTGTCGCCGTCGGCGAGGACGCGGTCGGGGGCATAGTCGCGATCGAACGCGGCATCGACCGCGGCGCCCTCGCCCGCCACGCCGCGCACCATCGCGGCGGCGCCGACGATCGGCGCACCGGTCGCGGCGGCGAGCGCGCGCGCGGCGGGGGAATGGTCGCGGTGGTGGTGGGTGATCAGGATGGCGCGAACCGGGCGTCCCGCGATCGCGGCGTGGAGCGCGGCGAGATGCCCGGCATCGTCGGGGCCGGGATCGATCACTGCGACATCGTCACGCCCGACGATATGGGTCTGCGTCCCCGTGTAGGTATAGGCCGAGGCGTTAGGGGCGAGCACGCGAGTGACGAGCGGCTCGAGCGGCACGGCCACGCCGGTGGGAGGAGGCTTCGCCATCGCGCCACCAGATGGCGGCTGCGCGACGGCGAAGCAAGCGGGGGCGAAGCAAGCGGGGGCGAAGCAAGCGGGGGCGAAGCAAGCGACGTTGCTCAGTCGTCGTCGCGCTGCGCCATCTCGTCGCGCAGCTCACGCAACGCCTGCTCAACCCCCTGCACCGCCTCGCGGCGCGCCTCGGCGGGCATGTCGCGGTTGGCGGCGAGCTGCGCGCGGGTCTGCTCCAGGCTGGCGAGCGCGGTGCGCATCGCGCCGTCGCGCTGTCCGCGCGCCTCTACCGCCGCCCGGCTCGCCTCGCGCGCGGCGCGCTCGACATGGTCGGAGCAGATCACGGTGACGCGCTGGCCATCCTGCGTCGCGCTCATCACGAAGCGCGTCGGCTGGCCGCCGCAGCGGCGGCTGGCCACCGGCGGCACCGGCGGCAGCGGCGGAACCGCGGCGAAGGCCGGCACCGGTGGCAGCGGCGCGACCGGGGGCACCGGTGGGGTCGGCACCGGGTGCGCCGCGATATAGTCGGCCGCGTCCTGGTCCTCGTAGGTCGTGGTTCGGCCGTCGTGCACGATCGTGACCCGCTGGCCGTGGTGGCCGGCCGCGGGCACCGCTCGCACGCTCGACACCGCCGGCGCGGCGCGCGGCTTGGGGAAGCTTGCCATCAGCGACAGCGCGTCGTCGAACGCATGCGGGTCGATCCCGACCGCCTCCTCGACTCCGCCCCGCATCCGCTCCGCCGCCTGGGTGCCCGAGGCGGTGAGCCCGAGCGCGCCGAGCGCGATCGCGGCGGTGGCGGCGACGCCGAGCGTCGTCCGGGTGCGCGAGGCGCGCGTCTTGCTCAACATGCGCAGTCTCCCTTTCAGGTCCTTGACGGTGTGGAGGTGGCAGGTGGCGGTCACGGCGCGGCCATGCGCCGCCTTGACGATCGCGCAGCCGTAGGCGTGGCGCGAGGCACCGCCGAGCCGCACGAGCACGCCTGCGTCATTGGCCATCTCCTGGTCGGCGCGGAAAGCGCGGAAGGCGATCCAGGCAAGCGGGTTGAACCAGTGGAGCGCGAGCACCGCCAGCGCCACCCAATTGGCGACGAGGTCGCCGCGGCGGTGATGGCCCAGCTCATGCTCGAGCGCGAGCGCGCGCTCCTCGGCGTCGAAGCGCGCGGCGAAGTCGCGCGGGAAGGCGACGACCTTGTCGAACACGCCGAACGCCACCGGTCCGCTCGCCGCCTCGCTCTGCACGATCGTGATCGCGCCGACGCGGTCGACCGCGATGCCGCGCCGCAGCAGCCGGTAGCGGAACCGCCAGTAATCGGCGACCTGCCACAACAGCAGCGCGACCGCGCCGGCGGCCCAGGTACCGAGCACGATCGCCGGCAGCAGCGACGCCGTCTGCGGCACCAGCGCGGGCAGCGCGGTGACCGGCTCGAGCGCGTGGGCGATCGGCGCGGCGGCGGGCAGCGAGGCAAGCGTCGGCAGCGCCTCGGCGCGCCAGCCCGCGGGCAAGGGCGGGAGCAGCAGCCGCAGCGCCGGGATCGCCCACAGCGCGTAAGCGACCGGCGCGCCGAAGGCCCGCCGCACCGACGCGCGTAGCGCCAGCACCGCCAGCATCAGCAGCGCCGACGCGAGCAAGGCTTCCATGGCCCAGCCGATCATTGCTTCAACTCCCGCAGAAGTGCCTCGATCTCCGTGATGTCCTGCTCGGTCAGCGCATCGCGCTCGGCGAGGTGCGCGACCAGGGGCGTGAGCCGGCCGCCGAACAGCCGGTCGATCAACCGACGCGACTCGCCCTCGACATACTCCTCGCGCTGCACCGCCGGGCTGTACAGGTAGCGGCGGCCGTCGACGTCGTGGCGCACTGCCTCCTTCGCGAGCAGCCGGCCGAGCAAGGTCTTTACCGTCGCGGCGCTCCAGCCGCGCGCGGGGTCGACCCGCTCGGCCACGTCCTGTGCGGTAAGCGGGCTGTCGTCCCACAGCACCTCCATTACCGCATGCTCGGCATCGCTGATCCGCTCGGCCACGACTCGCTCCTATCGACTACAGGTGTAATCATGCCAGCGATTACAGCTGTAGTCAAACGCGCGAACGAGGGTCGGCCTGCCGCTATCGCTTGCTTTTTGAGCGGTTCGGGATCTCGCTTCAGCCGACCAGAAGAATGCGGCGGAATAGCGCGGGGCCTTCGCACGCCGGCTGCGATAGGGAGCGGCAGAAAGCGTTCACGTGCTTCCAACGAACACGGCGCCGTTCCAACGATCTGGCGCTCTCGCCCGCCTCTGCTCCGCGGAGGCTGCGCTCACCGGCCCGCCGTGTTCCTGCGCGCGCAGGAACCCAGAGCCACGAGCGGCAGGTAGTTGCGGCGCTAGGCTCCTGCATGGGCTGGAGCATTGATCGCACTCGCTCGCGGAAGTGCCGCGATCGCGCCGCTCCCATTACACGTCACCCCGGCGATGGCCGGGGCCCGGCGGGGGACGCACGTGATCCCCACGACCGCCTTCCCACCTGAAACCTGACCTTCGCCGGGGTGACGATCGCTTCAGGTAGGGAGACGCCGCCTCCCCGCTTTCAGCTTATTTCGCTTCGGCCGCCGCGGCGCCGGCGTTCTGGAACAGTTCGGCCAGCTCGCCCGACTCGTACATCTCCATCATGATGTCCGAGCCGCCGACGAACTCGCCGCCGACATAGAGCTGCGGGATCGTCGGCCAGTCCGAATAGCCTTTGATGCCCTGCCGGATCGCCTGGTCCTGCAGCACGTCGACGCTCTCGAACGTCACGCCGAGCCGCTCCAGGATCGCCACCGCTCGACTGGAGAAACCGCATTGCGGGAACAGCGGCGTGCCCTTCATGAACAGCACCACCGGATTGTTCTTCACCACCGCGTCGATGCGGGCGTTCGTGTCGTCGGTCATCGCTTAAACCCTCTTGTACCGCGCCTATTTCGGAACGGCGGTGGTCAACTGCAAGGCGTGCAGCACGCCACCCATGCGCCCGCCCAGCGCGGCATAGACCGCCTGGTGCTGCCTCACCCGCGGCATGCCCGCGAACGACGGCGCGACCACGCGTGCGGACCAATGGTCCCCATCGCCGGCGAGATCGGTCATCTCCACTTCGGCATCCGGGATGCCCGCCTTGATCAGCGCGGCGATCTCCGCTCCCTCCATCGGCATGTCCGTCCTACTCCGACTGCAGCAGCTGACGCCGCGCCTCGATCGTCTTCTCCTCGAGCGCGCGGCGCACCGCGGCCTCCTCGACGTCGACGTTGGCGGCAGTGAGGTCACCGTAGACCTTGCGCACCACGTCCTCGTCGCCGGCCTCCTCGAAGTCGGCCTGGACGACCGCTTTGGCATAAGCGTCGGTCTCGGCCGGGGTGAGCTGCATCAGCTCGGCGGCCCATTGCCCGACAAGGCGGTTGCGCCGCGCGACGATGCGGAACGCCACTTCCTCGTCGCGCGCGAACTTGGCCTCGAACGCGCGCTGGCGGTCCTCGAAAGCGGTCATGCTGGTTCCCCACGGTGTAGCGTACCGGGATAGTGCGCGCGGGGGCGCGGCGCAACGGGCGGTCAGGCGGTGGGGATGTGGGGGCGCGCTCCTCACACCTTCCGTCATCCGGACTTGTTCGCGGCGGCGCAAGCGATGAACCTACGTCCCGACCCGCACCACCAGCTTGCCGACCGACTCGCGCGCGGCCATGCGCGCGATCGCGTCGCCGCCACGCTCGAATGGGAACACCTCGGTGACACGCGGGGCGATCCTGCCCTCGCCCCATAGCGCGAACAGGCGGGCGATGTGCGCGCGGTTGCGCTCGGGATGGCGCGCGGCGAACGCGCCCCAGAAGACGCCGCGGACGTCGCAGCTCTTCAGCAACGTGAGATTGAGCGGCAGCCTGGGAATGCCGGCGGGGAAGCCGACCACGAGGTAGCGCCCTCCCCAGCCGAGCGCGCGCAGCGCGGGCTCGGCATAGGCGCCGCCGACCGGGTCGTAGACCAGGTCGAAACCATCCGGCCCACCGACCGCCTTGAAGCGGTCCGCCAGCGCCTTGCTCTGGTCCTTGTCGAACGGCGCGCGCTCGTAGACCAGCACCTCGTCCGCCCCGGCGTCGCGCACCGCCGCCGCCTTGACCTCGCTCGACACCGCGCCGACGACGTGCGCGCCGAGCGCCTTGCCCAGCTCCACCGCCGCGAGCCCGACCCCGCCTGCGGCGCCGAGCACCAGCAGGCGTTCGCCCGCGACGATCGCGCCGCGATCGACCAGGGCGTGGATCGTGGTCGCATAGGTGAGCAGCAGCGCCGAGGCTTCCTCGAAGCTGCGCCCGTCGGGAACGACGTGGAGCGAGTCCTCGGCGAAGCGCAGTCGTTCGCTCAGCCCGCCCATCAACGTGTTGCCCATGACGCGGTCGCCGATCCGCCAGCGGGTAACGCCCTCCCCGACCGCAGCGACCACGCCCGCTATCTCGCCGCCCGGCGCGAAGGGGCGCGGCGGACGCATCTGGTAGCGATCCTCGATCACCAGCACGTCGGGGTAGTTGATCGCGCAGGCCTTCACCGCGACCACCACCTCGCCCGCGCCCGCGACGGGATCGGGCAGCTCGCCGATCTCCAGCGTGTCAGGTCCGCCGGGCGCCCTCGACAGCAAGGCCCGCATCATCCGCTCTCCCGCTGATCCAGGGCCGCTCGACGCCGAGCCGCTCCTCGAATTTCGAAATCACGGTATCCTTTGCCAGCGTGAGGCCGACCTCGTCCAGCCCCTCCATCAGGCAGCGGCGGCGGAACGCGTCGAGCTCGAACGTATAGCGATCCTGGTACGGCGTGGTGACGGTCATGGTCTCGAGATCGACGGTGACCGGGTCGGTCTTTGCTACCTCGACCAGCCGATCGACCGCCTCCTGCGGCAGCACGACCGTGACGATGCCGTTCTTGAAGGCGTTGCCCGAGAAGATGTCGGAAAAGCTCGGCGCGATCACCGCCTGCACTCCCATGTCGGCGAGCGCCCAGGCGGCATGCTCGCGGCTCGAGCCGCAGCCGAAATTGTCGCCCGCGATCAGGATCGGCGCGCCGGCGTAGCGCGGGTCGTCGAAGAGGTTGCCGGGCTGCGCGCGCACCGTCTCGAACGCGCCGCGGCCGAGCCCCGAGCGCGTGATCGTCTTGAGCCAATGCGCCGGGATGATGACGTCGGTGTCGACGTTCTCGGCGCCCCAGGGATAAGCGGTGCCGCTGACGCGGGTGACGGCCTGCATCAGCGCGCCGGGTTGCTCGGCGGGATCGCGGGCTTGGCGATCGCCGCATAAGCCGCCACGCCGCTCAGCACCGAGCCGGCGATCAGGAACATGAGCACTTTCTTCATGGACTATCCCCTCGGGTGATCGCGTCGATTATCCCATCAGCTCGCGCACGTCGGCGAGCCGCCCGGTCACCGCCGCCGCCGCCGCCATTGCCGGCGACAACAAATGGGTACGCGAGCCAGGTCCCTGTCTTCCCACGAAATTTCGGTTCGAGGTGGAGGCGCAGCGCTCGCCCGCCGGCACCTTGTCCGGGTTCATCGCGAGGCACATCGAGCAGCCCGGCTCGCGCCACTCGAAGCCTGCCGCAGTGAAGATGCGGTCGAGCCCCTCCGCCTCGGCCTGGCGCTTGACCAGGCCCGAGCCGGGCACGACCAGAGCGCGCACGCCGTCGGCGACGCGACGGCCGTTCGCCACCGAGGCGGCGGCGCGCAGGTCCTCAATGCGGCTGTTGGTGCAGCTGCCGATGAAGACGTGCTGGATCGGCACGTCCTGCATCCGCATGCCCGGGGTGAGACCCATGTAATCGAGCGACTTCTGCGCGGCGGCGCGCTTCGAGGCGTCGGCGAAGCTGTCGGGCGCGGGAACGCTGCCGGTGATCGGCACGACGTCCTCGGGGCTGGTGCCCCAGGTGAGCGCCGGGGCGATGTCGCTCGCCGCCAGCCGCACGACCTTATCGAAGCGCGCGCCCGCGTCGCTCGGCAACGTGCGCCACCAGTCGACCGCGCGCGCCCAGTCCTCGCCCTGCGGCGCCATCGGGCGCCCCTTCAGATAGGCGAAGGTGGTCTCGTCCGGCGCGATCATGCCCGCGCGCGCGCCGCCCTCGATCGACATATTGGCGATCGTCAGCCGCCCCTCGACCGACAGCGCGCGGATCACCTCGCCGGTGAACTCGATGACATGGCCGGTGCCGCCCGCGGCGCCGATCCGGCCGATGATCGCCAGCACCACGTCCTTGGCGCTGACGCCATAGCCGAGCGCGCCGTCGACGCGCACCTCCATCGTCTTGGAAGGCGAGAGGATCAGCGTCTGCGTCGCGAGCACGTGCTCGACCTCGCTGGTGCCGATGCCAAACGCGAGCGCCCCCATCGCACCGTGTGCCGAGGTATGGCTGTCGCCGCACACCATCGTGGTGCCCGGCAGCGTGAAGCCCTGCTCGGGGCCGACGACGTGGACGATCCCCTGCCTGGCCGACAGCGCGTCGATATAGGGGACGCCGAACTCGGCGACGTTGCGGCGCAGCGCGGCGAGCTGCTCGGCGCTCTCGCGGTCGGCGATCGGCAGCTCGTGCCCTGCGGCGTCGGTGCGCGCGGTGGTGGGGAGGTTGTGGTCGGGCACCGCGAGCGTGAGGTCGGGTCGGCGCACAAAGCGGCCGGCGGCGCGGAGGCCCTCGAACGCCTGTGGGCTCGTCACCTCGTGAAGGAGGTGGCGGTCGATGTAGATCAGGCAGGAACCATCGTCTCGGCGCTCGACCACGTGAGCGTCCCAGACCTTCTCGTACAAGGTGCGCGGGCTTGGCATGATCCGCGGCTGTTAACCGAAAAGGCGTGCGCGTCCAAGGCGGGGAGATAGGAAATGTCGTGGGATAGGGGCTGGTAATCGGCGAAATGGGTAAGCGTGGACACGTCTCTCACGCGAGGGGCGGCTGACATCACCGCACTTGCTGGCGTCATCCTGAACTCGTTTCAGGGTCCACCCTGTCGCGAACACCTCGGCATGTGGGTGTGCGGACGGTGGGCGACACGAGCGCAGAATGACGCCGTCGTACAAACGCGATGTTCCGTCTCGACCCATCAGTCGCCGCGAAGACGACGGAAACGCCGTCCGCCTCTATTCAACCTGCGCCATGATCCCCGACCGCCGCAGATAATCCGCGTGGGTCGGCAGCGTCGCCACCGCGGCCGCGCCGGCAGCGTGCATCTGGCGCAGCGCGGCGGCGACCTTCGCCTCGTCGAGTGCGTCCACTGCGGGCTCGTAGTCCGCCGGCATCAGCCCTTGACCGAGCCCGACCGCGACCCAGCTCGCAGTGGTGAACAGCTCGGCGGTGTCGCGGAAGATCCGTCCCTTGCCCGCGAACAGCGCCATCCGCCGCCGCAGCGTTTCGGGCACGTCCATCGTACGCACCGCGTTCCAGAAAGGCGTGTCGGCGCGCCGCGTCGCTTTGTAGTGGAGAATGATGAAGTCGCGCACGTCCTCGAACAGGTCGCGCATGTGGCGGTTGTACTCGTCGCGTTCCTCCGGATCGAAGCGGCGGTCGGGGAACAGCGCGATCAGCTTGGCGATGCCGGCCTGGACGAGGTGGATCGAAGTCGACTCGAGCGGCTCGACGAAGCCGCTCGCGAGCCCGAGCGACACGACATTGGCGTTCCACGCCAGCGTGCGGCGCCCAGCGACGAAGGATAGGCGGCGCGGCGTCGCCTCTGGCTCGCGCTCGAGCGAGCCGAGCAGCGCCGTCTCGGCCGCGTCGTCGTCGAGATAGCGGCTGGCATAGACATAGCCGTTGCCGAGCCGGTGCTGCAGCGGGATGCGCCACTGCCAACCGAACGGTCGCGCGGTTGCACGCGTGTAAGGTTCGGGGTCGCCCGACAGCGCGCAGGGCACCGCGACCGCGCGGTCGCACGGCAGCCAGTGACGCCAATCCTCATAGCCCGTCGCCAGCGTCTCCTCGATCAGCAGTCCGCGGAAGCCGGAGCAATCGACGAACAGCTCGCCCGCCACCTCACGACCGTCGGCAAGGCGCAGCGCGGCGACCTGCCCGGTCGCGGCGTCGCGGCGGACCGAGACGACGCGCCCCTCGATCCGCATTGCGCCCGCCGCCTCGGCGTAGCGACGCAGGAAGGCGGCGTAGCGTGCCGCGTCGAAATGAAAGGCGTAACGCAACTCGCGCAGCGACGCGGGTGCGTCGGACGCGGGGCGCGCGAAGCGGCCGGCGCGGGCGGCGACGCCGCTGACCGCCCAGTCGGCGATATCGGGCATGCTGCCGCCGGCCGCTCGCGCCCGCCGTGCCGCGCGCAGCCAGAGCTGGTGGAAGTGAATCCCCTGGAGGTCGCGCCCGTGCGCGCCGAATGGGTGCAGATAGCGCTCGCCCAGCGCGCCCCAGTCGACGAACTCTATGCCGAGCTTGAACGTCCCTGCCGTGGCGCGCAGGAACTCGTCCTCGTCGATGCCCAGCATCTGGTTGAAGGTGATCAGCGGGGGGATCGTCGCCTCGCCCACGCCAACGGTGCCGATCTCCTCCGACTCGATCAACGTGATCCGCGTCACGCCATTGTCGAGGAAGCGCGACAGCGCTGCCGCCGTCATCCAGCCCGCGGTGCCGCCGCCGAGGATGACCACGTCGCGGATCGTATGCTCGTTGACCAACCGCTCTCCCCTTGTCGCGCGTCACGCGGCGCTCCGCCGTCTTTGGCCCAGCCGGGCCGCGGCGGGAAGCTGCCGCGTCGCCTCGTTAGGACGCGAGCGGCCGGGCCGCGCCCTTCGACGTGACCCGGCCGCCATGGTCGCACAGGGAAGCGGCAATTACTTCTTCTTGCTGGTACCCGACGCGTCGGACACGGCGGCACCGGCCGATTCGAGGTCCTTGCCCGCCCCGTGGACGGTGTTACAGGCGGTGAGCGCGAGCAGTGCACCAAGGCCGATGCCCAGGCCAATCTTCTTGGTCATGTCAGGCTCCTTGCAGAGAAAGGTGGCGGCGGGCGTGGTACGCTTGCCCGCCGCCGGTCATCAGCGCAGACGGCGGCGAGTCGCCGACATCGCGCCGAACGCGGCCGCACCGGCGCCGGCGAGCAGCGCGAGCACGAGGATGAACGAGGTGCTGGCGGCAGCACCGGCGGCGGCGTCGGTGGCAGACTTGGCAGTCTGCACGGCGTCGTTCTTCGCCTTCACGAAATCCTGCTTGGCGCGAGTCACCTGCGCCTGCGCCTCGGCGCGGCTGATCTTGCGCTGCGCCGCGACGATGTCGACGATGCGGCTCTCGGCGCGAGCGCCGTCGGTGCCGCCGCGCGTCAGCCCCGGCAGCTGCTTGGCGATCTCCTTCTGCGCTTGCTCCGGCGTCATCTGCGCCGGGTCGCTGGGTGCGTCGGAAAGATAGGCCGATGCCTCGTCGCGCACGTCATTCTGATCGACGCCCGCGATTTGCGCGACCTTCGGTGCCGCTGCGCCGACCGTCGTGCCCGCCGCGCCGGCGACCGCGCCGACGGTGCGGAACGCGCCGCCGATGATGCCGCCCACCGCCGAGGTGAGGAGATACAAAGTGAGGATCAGCGTCACCCCCCAGACGACCAGCCCGTGGACCAGCGCGTCGAACCGCTCGGTCACGCCCGACAGCCGCGCCGCAGCGTAGCCGCCGGCGCCGAGGGCGGCGACGGTGGTGATCAGCCAATACAGCCCGGCGCCGATGCCGAAGCCGGTCGCGCCAGGCGTCGTGCCCTCGACCGGGTCTACCATCGATAGACCGATGCCGGTGCCGAGGATGCCGAGCAGCAGCTGTACCGCCACCGCCAGTACCACGCCCGCGAAGATCGCGCCCCACGACACGCGCTTGCCCGCGCGCGCGAACGCCACCTCATCCAGCGGCGCGTAGCCGCCCGTCACATTCGTCGCCATAGTCACTCCTGTTCTTCCTGTTTGCGGTCGGGGCGGGGCGTGCGCCCCACCTCCTCCTGCTGCGCGCGCCCCTCGCGCACCGCGGCATCGTCGCCGATCAGCTTGCCGATCGCCGCGCGCGCCGCTCCCTTGGCGCGGCGACGATCCGCCGCCTCACGCCGCTCGGGATCCTTCGTCATGCTGGCACCTCCCGCACACCGACCGCGACCGCCTCGCTCTCGAACCCGCGCGCGCGCGCCCAGGCGGCGGCGGCGGTGCGGCGGTTGACGCCGATCTTGGCGTAGATCCGCGCGACATGGTTGCGCACGGTGTTGCCCGAGACGCCCAGCGCGCGCGCGATCGACTTGTCGTCGAGCCCGCGGCAGATCAGCGCCAGCACCTCGCGCTCGCGCGCGGTGAGATCGTCGATCCCCGGCCCGCCCGCGTCGGGCTGAGGCGCGCGCAGCCGCGCGAGTTTGTCCATGATCGAGCGGCTGAACCAGCTCGTATCCTTCATCACCGCCTCGATCGCCTCGACCAGCTCGAGCTCGGTCGCCTTGCGCCGCGTGATGTCCTGGAAGGCCCAGAGCAGGCAGGCATCGTCGCCGAGCGTAATCGCCTCGGTGGAGACGAGGCAGTCGATCGCGCCGCCGTCCTTGGCGGCGATTCGCGCCTCGTGCGCGCGCAGGTCGCATCCGTTCTCGATCGCGGCCTCGATGTCGACGCGCACCGCATCGCTCGACCACAGGCCGGCGTCGGCGAGCGAACGGCCGATGATCTCGGTCGCGGCATAGCCGGTCAGTGCGGTGAAGCTGGCGTTGACCTCACACAGCAGATGTCCGTCGCGCGCGCCGATCGCCATCGGCACCGGCGCCATCTGGAAGGTCCGGGTGAAGCGCTCCTCGCTGTGGCGCAGCTGCGACTCCGCCTTTCGCCGCGGTTCGAGATCGGCGAAGGTGAACAGCATGCAGGGCTGATCGCCCATGTCGATCGGCTGGCCGGCGACGATCACCAGCTTGGTGCCGCCGCCCGGCAGCTCGAGCTCGGCCTCCATCTGCGGGATCGTGCGCCCCTCGGCGAGCCGCTCCTTGGCGAGCTCGCGTCGGTCGGCGCCACGCAACACGTCGATGTCGTAGACGGTCTTGCACAGCACTTGGTCGCGCGCATGCCCGGTCATCTCGAGGAAGCCCTGGTTGACCTTAACGAAGCGAAGGTCGGCGAGGCGACAGATCACCGCCGGCGCGGGGTTGGCGTTGAAGGACTGTTCGAAGCGGTCCTCCGCCTCGTAGCGCGCGGTGACGTCCTGGATCACCAGCACCACGCACGATGGTGCATCCTCGTCGCCGTCGTTGAGCACGAGGCTGCGCACCTGATGCACCCAGCGCGGCTCCTCATCGCCCGCGACGGTGACCTCGACCACCACCTCGGAGAAGGAGTCGCCCGCCGCTACCCGCTCGATCGGGTAATCGTCCGCCTCGAGCCGATGGTTGTTACGGTATCTTAGCTGAAAGCGCGCGCGATACGCGTCGACCGTGCTGCCGAGTTCCTCGATCCGCTCGACCCCATGCATCGCCAGCGCCGCGGCATTGGCCCACAGCAGGGTCTCGTCGGGATCGATCAGGATCACGCCCTCGTCGAGACCGGCGATGATCTGGCGCAGGTGGCGCAGATCGGCGGTCTCGCGCAGCGATTTCAGCGACGGTGACACGCGCGCTCCCGCGTCAGCCGCGCCGGCCGCTGGCGAGCCAGCCGAGCGCGAAGCCGCCAATCGCGGCGACCGCCGCCCACAGCAAGCGCTCGTCGCCGTTCCGCACCGCGTCGCGCGCCTCGTGCGCACCACGCGTTGCGGCATCGGCCGCTCGTGTGGCGGCGTCGCCGACCTTCTCGCGGGCTTCCTCGATCAGCCCAGGGGTGGCGTCGGCGACGTTCTCGGCGACCGACTGGGCGCGGCCGAACACGTTCTCAGCACCGCCGGCGACCTGATCCTTGACGCCGCTGACCTGCCAGTCGCGGCTGTCCACCGCATCGCCGATCGCTTTCTCCACCTTGCCGCCGAGATAGCGGGCACCACCGTGAAGCTCATGCTTGTTCATCTTGGTCCTCCTGTCAGTCGCCCGGACGGCTCGGCGCCGCGCGCCGCGAGTGACGCGCTCGATCGGCCGCACGCCCTCCCGGCCTCATCGACCCCGCCCGCACCGCGCCCGGTGCAGCGTAGCGGCTCAGGACCGGCAAAGCGGGCCGGTTCGCGGCTGCCGCGTCGTGACGCTGCCGCGGCTGGGCCGAGCGGAAACGCGAACCAGATGACGACGAACGCACCGCCGCCACGGCGCCGAGCGGCGACGAAGCAGCACTGATCCGGCCGACGAGGTAGCGCACGATCAACCCTCCGGTCCGGACGCTACATGCATCCGGTTCGGGAGCTAAACCTATCGCAGATTAGGGGGTTCCTGGTAGCTTTGCGCTTGAGGACTAGTCCTGTTGTACCAGGCGCTCCCCATTGGCACGCGCGCGGTACAGATCGGCGAAGCGCTGGTGCAGCAGGCGCGCGGAATCGTCGCTCGCGCGGGCGGCGCGGATCAGATGCTCCTCGGAGCGGCGCAGGAGATATGCCCGGTCGATCTTCTTGGCCGCCATGCTCGCCTCATCCCTCAAACGGCCGATCAGGCCGGATCCCCGACCTAGGCTGCGCGTGGAGACGAGAAAATGAGCTTGAAGTACCAGCCGGCTAGTAGGCCAGGTTGGTAGCCAAGCAGGATCGCGGCGGCGCGAGGATCAGAACTGGCTTTGAGGCTCCGCGACAGTCGCGCGGGCGGCGGGACGAGGGAATGGTGGAGCCGAGGGGGATCGAACCCCTGACCTTCGCAATGCCATTGCGACGCTCTCCCAGCTGAGCTACGGCCCCATTCCGTCCCGGGAGGCAGCCCCCTAGCCGGGGTCTGCTGGCTTGGCAAGCGGCCTGGGCCGCCTGCCTCGCATTTTTTCGAACTTAGTTGTTCTCGTCCTCGTCGCTGCTGGTCTCGACGCCGAGATCGTCGTCACCGCCGAGATCGACCTCGTCGTCGGGCGAGGGCTCCTCGTCCTCGTTCGTCTCCAGATCCTCGTCGTCACCGGCGAGATCGCGATCGGGCTCCTGCTTGTCCGGCTTGGCCTGCTCGAACGGCATCGGCTGCTTGGACTTGAGGATCGGCTCGGGCTCCCACGCGTGCCCGCAGTTGATGCAGGTGACGGGGTCGTCTTTCTCGAGGTCGTAGAAACGCGTCGCGCATTTCGGGCACGTACGCTTCGTGCCCCATTCCGGCTTGATCATGCCGTGCAAAGCCTTTCGGATGGGTGGATCGACGATGGATGGCCGTCGAAGTGGGGCGCGCCTTGCCATAGCACAAGCCGGCTGGCAAGCACCGCGCACAATGGCGCATTCCCCTCACACCCCTCCCTCCGCGCGAGTGATCCGCGTGCCCGCCCGGCTTTCCGGCCGCATTCGAGTGCCCGGCGACAAGTCGATCAGCCACCGCTCGCTGATGCTCTCGGCACTGGCCGTCGGCGAGAGCCGGATAGAAGGGCTGCTTGAGGGCGAGGACGTGCTCGCCACCGCCGCCGCGATGCGCGCCATGGGCGCGACGATTGCGCGCGGCGAAGACGCAGTGTGGCGCGTCCAGGGCGCCGGCGTCGGCGGGCTGCTCCAGCCCGTGCAGGCGCTGGACATGGGCAACTCGGGCACCTCGACGCGACTGCTGATGGGGTTGGTGGCGAGCCACGCGATCAGCGCCACCTTCGTGGGCGACGCCTCGCTGTCGGCGCGCCCGATGGGGCGCGTGATCACGCCGCTCGCGCAGATGGGCGCGGACATCACCGCGGCGCCGGGCGGGCGGCTGCCGCTGACGGTGCGCGGCCTCGTCCCCGCGGTGCCGATCGACTATGAGCTGCCGGTCGCCTCGGCGCAGGTGAAGTCGGCGGTGCTGCTCGCCGCGCTCAACACGCCGGGTATCACGCGCGTGATTGAACCAGTGCCGACGCGCGACCACAGCGAGCGCATGCTCGCGGGCTTCGGCGCGCGGCTGACGGTCGAGCAGGGGCCGCGCGGCCGCGTGATCGCGCTCGAGGGCGAGGCCGAGCTGCGGCCGCAGTCGATCACGGTGCCGGGCGATCCCTCGTCCGCGGCCTTCTGGATGGTCGCTGCCTCGGTGGTGCCCGGCAGCGACGTGGTGATCGAGAATGTCGGCCTCAACCCGACCCGCGCCGGGCTTGTCACCGCGCTCCGGATGATGGGCGCCGACATCACCGAGCTGGAGCCGCGCACCGTGGGCGGCGAGCCCGTCGCCGACCTGCACGTGCGCCACGCCGCGCTGAGCGGGATCGAGGTGCCGCCCGATCTCGCGCCGTCGATGATCGACGAATATCCGGTACTGTTCGTCGCCGCCGCCTTCGCCTCCGGCGCTACCGTCGCGCGCGGTGCCGGGGAGCTGCGCGTCAAGGAAAGCGACCGGATCGCCGCGATGCGCGCCGGGCTTGAGGCGAATGGGGTCACCACCGTCGAGCATGAGGACGGGCTCACCGTGCACGGCAATGGCGGCGAGAAGATCGCGGGTGGCGCCACCGTGGCGACCCAACTCGATCACCGCATCGCGATGAGCATGACGGTCGCCGGCCTGCACGCGCGCGACGCGATCACGCTCGACGACGCGAGCCCGGTCGCTACGAGCTATCCCGCCTTCTATCAGCAGCTTGCAGAGCTTTCCGGAGAGTCGGCGTGATCATCGCGGTGGACGGGCCTGCGGCCTCGGGCAAAGGCACGATCGCGCGCGCGCTGGCCCGTCACTACCATGTTCCCCACCTCGACACCGGCTTGTTGTACCGGGCGGTGGCGATCACCGTGATGCGGCTCGAGCTCGATCCGTCGATCGAGGCCGATGCGGTCGCCGCCTGCGGCTTCGACGAGGATCTGCTCGCCGACTCCGCGCTGCGCGACGACGCGACCGGGCAGATCGCGTCGATCGTCTCGGCGCATCCCTTGGTGCGCGCGGCGCTGCTCCAGCGGCAGAAAAGGTTCGCGCACCAGCCCGGCGGCGCGGTGCTCGACGGGCGCGACATCGGCACGGTGATCGCCCCCGACGCCGATGCCAAGCTGTTCATTCGCGCGACGCCGACGATCCGCGCGCAGCGCCGCCATGCCGAGCTGCGCGCGCGCGGCGACGACACCAGCTACGACCAGGTGCTGGCCGACATTCGTGCGCGCGACGATCGCGACAGCTCGCGCGCCACCGCACCGTTGGTGCCCGCGATCGACGCGGCGCAGCTCGACACCAGTTTCCTGTCGATCGAGGCAGCGGTGGCCAAGGCGATCGTGCTGGTGGAGGCGCGACTTGCGCGCGCCGCCGCGATGGCCGTGCCGCCGGCGTGAGCATGATGTTCTGACGTCGGCGAAGCGTTGGCGGCAGCCCAGGCGCCTGTCTGACAGTGCCTTGGCGGCACCTCTGCCGCCGATGCGCCATACGCTTGTCGCCTCCTGCATCATCCGCTATATAACAGACGTCCGGTGGGCTGGGGCTCGCGGAGGCATGGCGCGACAGGCAGGTCCTCTCGCGCCTTTTCGCTTATGGGCGGCGTCTCCTCGCACCTCGTGCCGACATGGATGTCGCGCGCGACATGGGGTCGGCGCGACAGTGATGGCCAAGACCAGCGGACCCAACCGCTTGGCCGGAAACACGACTAGGACGAACGATTTTATGGCCTCTACGGCAACTCCCTCGCGCGACGAATTCGCGGCGCTGCTCGATGACATGTTCGGCGGTGCCGACAGCTTCGAGGGCCGCGTGGTGCTCGGCACCGTGACCGGCATCGAGAACGACCTGGCGGTGATCGACGTCGGTCTGAAGAGCGAGGGCCGCGTGCCGCTCCGCGAGTTCGCGCCGGCACCCGGACAGAAGGCCGAGCTCAAGGTCGGCGACGAGGTCGAGGTGTATGTCGATCGCGTCGAGAACATGCACGGCGAAGCGATGCTCAGCCGCGACCGTGCGCGCCGCGAGGCCGCCTGGGACAAGCTCGAGCTCGAGTTCAGCAAGACCGCGCGCGTCGAGGGCGTGATCTTCGGTCGCGTCAAGGGCGGCTTCACCGTCGACCTCAATGGCGCGGTGGCATTCCTCCCCGGCTCGCAGGTCGACATCCGCCCGGTGCGTGACGTGACGCCGCTGATGGACATCCCGCAGCCGTTCCAGATCCTCAAGATGGACCGCAAGCGCGGCAACATCGTGGTGTCGCGCCGCGCCGTGCTGGAAGAGACTCGCGCCGAGCAGCGCTCGGGCCTGATCCAGTCGCTCCACGAGGGCCAGATCATCGACGGCGTGGTGAAGAACATCACCGACTACGGCGCCTTCGTCGACCTGGGCGGGATCGACGGGCTGCTGCACGTCACCGACCTGAGCTACAAGCGCGTCGGCCACCCGAGCGAGATGATCAACATCGGCGACACCGTGAAGGTGCAGATCATCCGCATCAACAAGGACACGCAGCGCATCTCGCTGGGCATGAAGCAGCTCGAGAGCGATCCGTGGGATGGCGCGTCGGCCAAGTATCCGGTCGGCGCCAAGCTGTCGGGCCGCGTCACGAACATCACCGAATATGGTGCGTTCGTCGAGCTTGAGGCAGGCATCGAGGGTCTCGTCCACGTGTCCGAGATGTCGTGGACCAAGAAGAACGTCCATCCCGGCAAGATCGTGTCGACCTCGCAGGAGGTGGACGTGGTGGTGCTCGAGGTCGACGAGGACAAGCGTCGCATCTCGCTGGGTCTGAAGCAGGCGCAGAACAACCCGTGGGAGGCGTTCGCCGCCGCGCACCCGATCGGCTCGACCGTCGAGGGCGAGGTCAAGAACGCGACCGAGTTCGGCCTGTTCATCGGCCTGGACAACGACGTCGACGGCATGGTCCACATGTCCGATATCGCCTGGGGCGTATCGGGTGAGGACGCGCTCAACCTGCACCGCAAGGGCGAGACCGTGCAGGCGGTGGTGCTCGACATCGATCCGGAAAAGGAGCGCATCTCGCTCGGCATGAAGCAGCTCGAGCGCGGCGGCCCTGTCGCGGCGGGCGCGGGCGATCGCCTGGGCAAGAACCAGGTCGTCACCGTCACCGTGCTCGAGGTTCGCGACGCGGGTCTCGAAGTGCAGCAGGGCGATGACGGCGCGACCGGCTTCATCAAGCGCACCGACCTTGGCCGCGATCGCGACGAGCAGCGTCCGGAGCGGTTCCAGGTCGGGCAGAAGTTTGACGCGATGGTCACCGGCTTCGATCGTTCGAAAAAGCCTACCTTCTCGATCAAGGCGATGCAGATCTCCGAGGAGAAGCAGGCGGTGGCGCAGTATGGCTCGTCCGACTCGGGCGCGTCGCTGGGCGACATTCTGGGCGAGGCGCTCAAGGCGCGCGACACCAAGAAGTAAGCGGGATGCGGCACCGCGAGGTGACGTGGGGGGATCGGCCGCGAGGCCGGTCCCCTTTTCTCATTCGATGTTAGCGCTCAACCGTACAACACTGACCCATTATGCTGAAAAACGACCAGATCGGTGCTATCGCGTGGGAAGGCTTATCTGTATCAACCCGGCTCGATTGGTATACGCCGGAAGTGGACGCAGGATGATACGCTCGGAGTTGGTGCAGCAGTTGGTCGCCGGTAATCCGGAGCTGGCGCAGCGCGACGTGGAGGCGATCGTGGCTACGTTCTTCGACGAAATCACCGCGCGCCTGGCCAGCAACGGCCGAGTCGAGCTGCGCGGTTTCGGTGCGTTCTCCACCCGCGCGCGGGATGCTCGTGTGGGCCGCAACCCGCGCACCGGCGAGACCGTCGAGGTCGATGCCAAGCGCGTACCCTTCTTCAAGCCCGGCAAGGAGATGCGCGTCCGCCTCAACGTCGGTGAGTGACGCGCCGGGTTGACGCGGTCGGTCGCAACCGCTTCGTGGGCGACGATGGGCGGACGTGGCGGAATCGGTAGACGCTGGGGACTTAAAATCCTCTGCCATCGGCGTGCGGGTTCGAGTCCCGCCGTCCGCACCATCTTCGGGCGAGCAACCGCGGCCGCCCTGCTGTTCACCACCGCCAGCTGCGGGCGGCGCGCCGATGTCGGGCCGGTGGTGGTCAGCGTCATCGGCGGCGCGCCCCATCTGCCCGGACGCGACCGCGCGCGCCTCACCGAACCGGATCGATTACTCACCGACTCGCTGGCCGAGGGTCTTGTCCGGCTGGACGCCGCGGGGCAGGTCGAGGCGGGCGTGGCCGAGCGCTGGATCGTCACCGACGAGGGGCGCAGCTACATCTTTCGCCTGCGCGACGCGCACTGGCCCGACGGGGCGCCGGTGCGTGCGGCGCAGGTGGTGGCACTGCTGCGGCGCGAAATAAACCCGCGCTCAGGCAACCGGCTCGCCCCCTATCTCACCGCGGTGTCGTCGATCGTCGAGATGACCCCCGAGGTGATCGAGGTCGAGCTGGCGCGGCCCAGGCCCGACCTGCTCAAATTGTTCGCCCAGCCCGAACTCGCGCTGGTGCGCGATCGTCCGCGCCCGCCGGGCGGCGCGGGTCCGTTCCGCCAGCGTGCCGAGCGCGGGGGCGGGCTGCTGCTCACCCCCGCGCTCGATCCCGAACGCGATCCGGAGGAGCCGGGCCCCGCCCCCGAGGATAATGTGCTGCTCCGCGGCGAGCGCGCGGCGACCGCGATCCTGCGCTTCGTCGAGCGCCAATCCGACCTCGTTTCCGGCGGTACGATCGCCGCATGGCCGCTCCTGCGCGCCGCCAACCCCGCGCCGATCAACGTCAAGATCGATCCGGCCGCCGGACTGTTCGGGTTGGCGGTGCTGCGGCGCGACGGCTTCCTCGCCGATGCCGCCAACCGCGGCGCGATCGCCATGGCGTTCGACCGCGGCGACCTGGTGGCGAGCGTTTCGACCGACTGGGCGACGCGCGAGACCGTGCTGCCGGAGCAGCTCGACTCCGCCGCGCCGCCCGCCAACCCCGGATGGAGCACCGTGCTGACCGAGCAGCGCCAGGCGGCGGCGCGCGCGCGCGTGAGCGCGTGGCGGCTCGCCAGCGGGGCGGCACCGAGGCTTCGGCTCGCGCTGCCGGTCGGCGCGGGCGGCACCTTGCTGTGGGCGCGGCTCGCGCGCGACCTCTACGCGATCGGCGTGCGCCCGATCCGAGTCGCCGCCGATGCGGCGGACGCTGACCTGCGTCTCGTCGACGCGGTCGCCCCTTATGACAGCGCGCGCTGGTACCTCGGCGAGGCCTGCGTCGCCTGCTCCGACGACGCACGCGAGGCGATCGAGGCGGCACGTCTCGCCGACACGCTTGACGCGCGCGCGCGCGCGAGCGCCACCGCCGATCGCCTGCTCACGGATGACGTCGCGTTCATCCCGCTCGCGCAACCGTTCCGCTGGTCGCTCGTGGCGCTGCGGCTGCGCCAGTGGCAGCCGAACGCGCGTGCCTGGCACCCGTTGAACCGGCTGCGCGTCGACACCAATTAAGTCCCATGAACGCCCGTCCCACGCCGCTGACCGCGTCGCTGCTCCACTCGCTGCCGACCGGCAGTGATCCCGCCTCAGTGCGCCGCCGAGTCGAGGCGATGGAACAGCTGCTCGAGGGGCTGTTCGTCATCCCCGGCATCAATCGTCGGGTCGGGCTCGACGCCATCATCGGGCTGGTCCCCGTGATCGGCGACCTGGTCACCGCGGCAATGGGCATGTGGGTCGTCTGGGAAGCGCGGAATCTCGGCATGAGCCGCGCCGCCCTGATGGGCATGACCGCGCGGATCGGCTTCGACACCTTGCTCGGCGCGATCCCGCTGATCGGCGACGCGGCCGACCTGTTGTATCGCTCGAACACGCGCAACGTGAGGCGGATCAAGCGTTATCTCGACAAGCACCACCCCGCCACGGTGACCGTCACGCGCTGAGCCTCAGCGCGCACGGGGCCGGAAGACGGTACCGCCGCACAGCGCACGTGGTGCGCCGGTTGTGCCGGGAAAGCTGATCGGCAGCCCGCGGAGCGTCCTTACCGCCATGAAGGCGAAGCCCTCGGCCTCAAGCGAATCACCGTTCCATCCCAGCACGTCGACCGGCTCGACCGGCAATCCGGTCTGCTCGGCGATCATCCGCATCAGCGTCGGGTTGAGCCGTCCGCCGCCGCCCACGAGCAGCCGCCGCGGCGCCCGCGGCAGCAGCCGCAATCCCACCGCGACGCTCGCTGCGGTGAAGGCCGTCAGCGTCGCCGCGCCGTCGGCCAAGCCCAGCCCACGTGCCGGCTGGATCGTGAAGTCGCTGCGATCAAGCGACTTGGGATAGGGCGCGTCGAAGAAAGGATGGTCGAGCATGGCGCCCAACACGCTCTCATCGACCCGTCCGGCCGCGGCGGTGGCACCGTCGCGGTCGAAGCGCTCGCCGGCCTCCTGCTCCATCCAGCTGTCGATCAGGCCGTTGGCGGGGCCGGTGTCGAAGGCGGCGAGCGGGGCACCATCCGCCACCAGGGTGATGTTGGCGACGCCGCCGAGGTTGAGCACCGCGACCGGTTCGTCGAGCGCGGCGGCGCGCGCGGCGTGATAGACCGGCAGCAGCGGCGCGCCCTGCCCGCCCGCGGCGACGTCGGCGGAGCGGAAGTCGCCGACGGTGGTGATGCCGGTGACGTCGGCGAGCGTCTGGCCGTCACCGATCTGCCAGGTCCAGCCGCGATCCGGGCGATGCGCGACGGTCTGGCCGTGGAAGCCGATGACCTCGACCTCGACCGCCGTCACTCCGGCGTCGCGCAGCAGTTTCTGCACGGCCAGCGTGTGGGTCCGTGTGATCAGCTTGGCCGCGGCGACGATCGGCGGGCTGGCGCGCGGGCGCCGGAAGCCGAGCGCCAGCTGGGTCGCGGCGGCGAGCTGCGCGCGCGCCGGGTCCGAATAGGGCTCGCCGCGGAACGCCACCAGCCGCGCAGCGCGCTCGCCGTCGGTTTCGATCAGCGCCGCGTCGATGCCGTCGAGCGAGGTGCCCGACATCAGCCCGATCGCCAGCATCGTGTCTGTCTCCCGCCCGTTCACTTCGCGTTCCTATCGCTACGTCAGCGGTGCTGGCAAATCCGGCCGTCGCGCATTATGTGCGCGGCGTCTCATGGCAACTGTACTCCCCTCCCCGCCGCGTGTCGGCATGGTCTCGCTTGGCTGTCCCAAGAATCTGGTCGATTCGGAGCGGATCCTGACCCAGCTGCGCGCGGACGGCTATCAGATGTCGCCGGACTATGCCGGCGCCGACGTCGTACTCGTCAACACCTGCGGCTTCCTCGACTCGGCCAAGGAGGAAAGCCTCGAGGCGATCGGTGAAGCAATCGCCGAGAACGGGCGCGTGATCGTCACCGGCTGCATGGGCAAGGAAGCGGAGGCGATCCGCGATCGTTTCCCCGACGTTCTCGCCATCACCGGCGCGCATGAATATGAGCAGGTGGTCGAGGCGGTCCATGCCGCCGCGCCGGCGGCGATCAGCCCGTATGTCGATCTGATCCCCGATGCCGGGCTCAAGCTTACCCCGCGCCATTACAGCTATCTGAAGATCTCGGAGGGCTGCAATCACCGCTGTTCCTTCTGCATCATCCCGTCGTTGCGCGGCGATCTGGTCAGCCGTCGCCCCGACGCGATCCTGCGCGAGGCCGAGAAGCTGGTGGCGGCAGGGACGCGCGAGCTGCTGGTGATCAGCCAGGACACGTCCGCCTACGGGATCGACATTCGCGATCAGCCGCGGCGCTGGAAGGATCGCGAGGTGCGGCCGCACATGACCGACCTGGCGCGCGAGCTCGGCCGGATCGCCCCCTGGGTGCGACTCCACTATGTCTATCCCTACCCGCACGTCGACCAGGTGATCCCGCTCATGGCGGAGGGCTTGGTGCTGCCCTATCTCGACATTCCTTTCCAGCACGCCGCGCCCGCGGTGCTGCGGCGCATGAAGCGGCCCGCCAACGACGCCAAGGTACTCGGCCGGATCCGCGCCTGGCGCGAGATCTGCCCCGACATCGCGATCCGCTCCACCTTCGTGGTCGGCTTTCCCGGCGAGACCGAGGCCGATTTCCAGTATCTGCTCGACTGGCTCGACGAGGCGCAGCTCGATCGCGTCGGCGCCTTCCGCTTCGAGCCGGTCTCTGGCGCGTCGGCGAACGACCTGCCTGACCCGGTGCCCGAGGCTGTCAAGGAGGAGCGCTATGCCCGCATCATGGAGAAGACCGCAGCGATCTCGGCGGCCAAGCTCGCCGCCAAGGTCGGGCGCACGCTCGAGGTGATCGTCGACGCGGTCGACCCGGCGAGCGGCGGCGCCACCGCGCGCTCGCAGGCGGACGCGCCCGAGATCGACGGCGAGGTGCAGCTGCGCGACGCCGGCCATCTCGCGCCCGGCGACATCGTCCGCGTGGCGATCGAGGACGCCGACGAGCATGATCTTTACGGCGTGCCGGTTGTCGCTTGACGGCACCGCGCGCCCTGCTAAGAGGCGCCCTCGCTTCGGCGAATGCCCTTGGGGCGGAGTAGCTCAGCTGGTTAGAGCAGCGGAATCATAATCCGCGTGTCGGGGGTTCAAGTCCCTCCTCCGCTACCATCGTAATCGCCAACACCGCTCGTTCAGAGCTTGAGCCGTTCGTCACTCGTGGCGGGCGGCTTTGTGCATGTGCGCTCGTCAGCGCGCATCCCCGTTCCTCCTTGAGCCCGATTCGAGATGGCGACCGATGTCGCCGCCCTGCCTCGCACGTCCTGCCACGGTCGGAGTCGCCTCGGCCGCTGACGTCGTGCGCCCTACGACCGCTAGCTCCGGGATTTCGACGATGTCGCACCCAGGGATGCCGGCCTGCGCGCTCCTTAAGCGCCGAGCTCTCCTATTCACCGTCTATGATTTCGATCTGTCGGAGGCGCGGCAATGACGGCGCGCTCGCTCCATGAGATCGTCTCCGCCGTCGGGCCGAAGAAGCACCGCACAGGTCAGCCGATACGACGATCGAGCTACCGCATCGGCATGCGCGAGGGCGACTTCTGGTCCGCCTTCGACCGGCGCGAGCGCAACGCGCGGATGCGCGCGGCCGAGCGCTACGACCGCGAAGGCAAGGAGCCGGGCAAGCGCAACGGTCCGCTAGGACATATCGCGATCGAAGTGCTGCGCGAGATGATGCGCATCATCGACTTTCGCACCGGCCGGCTCGACCCCTCGATCGACTATCTCGCCGAACGACTGCGGCGGACGCGGAGCGCGGTGCACGCGGCCTTGAAGCGGCTCCGCTCGCACGGCTTCCTCGACTGGATCCGCCGCTTCGCGCCGCGAGAGGACGCTGAGCCGTTCGGCCCTCAGGTGCGCCAGATCAGCAACGCCTACCGGCTGACGCTGCCGCGCTCGGCCGCCGAGCTGGTGCGCCGGCTGCTCGGCCGCGCGCCGCCGCCCGACGATGACGTCACGCGCCGTCGCGAGGAGGAGGAGCGGGTCGCGGCGATGCTGGCGACTCTGTCTGCCGAGGAGCTGGCGCGGTTCCGTGCCGGCGACACCGCTTTGGGTCGCGAACTCGCCCGCCTCGGGCGCGCGATCGACCGCAACGCGATACCGCCGGGTGGTATGAACCCCGCACTGCGCGGTTAGAGAGATGAGGAATGGCCTCGCCGAGAGCGAGGCCATGCGCTGATTTGTTCGCCTCCATGCCGAAACCGTGCGGCCCACGCTCCTCGACCGCCCAGATGCGGCGGTCGAGCGTGGCGGCTTGCGCCGCCCCGGGGCTGCCGGGGGGGCGGAGGAGGATCCGTGCCGGACTTGGCGGGTTGTGGCGCTCGCGGATGCGTCGATCCGCGTCTCGCTCCATCGCCGAATATG
>NZ_JAPYKH010000049.1 GCF_029623345.1 Sphingomonas phyllosphaerae | reverse complement strand
CCCCGCGCGGGTATCGCGGCGCTGGCCAACGAGGCGAGTGACAATTTCCGTGTCTATGCCGCCGACCGGATACGACCGGCGGAGATCGGCCCCGACCAGCGCGCCATGCTGATCCGATGGACCTCCGCTCGATTGGGTGAGCGCGTCACGATCCCGGACCTCAGCACGGCGGGATATCGCTATGGTGGGGGGCGGCTGGTCGCGACGCCCCACGGTCCTGCGGCACTGCTCCTCTACGATGGACCGCAGGCGTCGAAGCTCGCGGTGCTGACGAGGCCCATGCAGATCGACAAGAGCGCAAGCATGACCAGCACGTCCAGCGGGACCATGGGCCGGGTCACATGGGCTGTCGACGGGATCGGCTATAGTGTAGTGGGCGAGCGACCCGCTGCCGAGCTGCATCCGATCGCCGATGAGGTCCGGCGCCAGGCCGATGCGGGGCTTGTCTCCTGATAGCGCCTGGCCGCTTCTTAGCGCCGACAGGCACTGGGCGGACCAGCGGGATCACGGCTTGCGCTCGGCATCCTTCCGGTCGGCCTCTGCCGGAGTCAGCCTGGCCCGCTCGCGAATGCGACGTTCGAGCGGAGCGCCCGCGAACAGTACGAGCATCGCAAGGCTCAACCCGCCGATGATGAGCGGCCACACCGCCAACCCTGCTGCCGCGCCGATCGTGGCCGTGACCCAGATGCACGCGGCGGTCGCCAATCCATGCACTTCCTGACCCTGGCCGACCCGCAGCACCGCGCCGGCACCGATGAAGCCGACGCCGGACAGAATGCCCTGCATCGCCCGTCCTGCGGCATCGGCGTTTACGTTCGGCAAGCCACTGTGCACGATCGCCTGCACGGCGATGCAGCTCGCCAGACCGACCAGACCCAGCGTTCGCAATCCCATGATCTGCCGGTTCTCGCGCGAGCGTTCCCAGCCGAGCACCATCCCAGCCGCGGTCGCCACCACCAGCCGCCCGATCGCATCGATCCAGAAGCCGAGGTCCGATGCCGCTGATGCTTCGATCATTCGACCAGCACGTGCACATGATGCCAGGCGGTGCACAGATAGCCGGCGAAGTTCCACACCGTATCCGGCCGCTCGGGCTGACCCTGTCCAGTCTCGTCGAAGGCGCGCACGACAAGGTGCTGGCGCCCCTTGGCGAGCGTGGCGTCGAGGGTCCAGCGCCGCCAACCCCAGTGCGCCTCCGGATCATCGGTGAACGTCGCCTGTTGCCAGTCGCGACCACCGTTTACCGACACTTCGACCCGAGAGACGCGGCGATCATAGGCGATGGCATAGCCCTCGATCCGCACCTCCCCGGCCGGCAGGCTTTCGCCAGAGCCGGGCACGCAGATCGCGGCGTTGAGCGGCATGGCATTGATGGTCAGACCCTGGCTCCAGTCGACGGTGTCGCTCGTCACATCGGCAGGAAAGAGCTTGTAGTCGTGCGCCTGGATCGGTGCGTCGGATGGCGTCTCGCGCACCTCGATCCGTGTCAGCCATTTGGCGCTCCGCACCCCGGCATAGCCCGGCACCACCATGCGGAGCGGTGCGCCGTGTTCGGGCGTCAGCGGCTCGCCGTTCATCGCCCAGGCAATAAGGACGTCGGGTTGCCGCGCCTTGTCCATGGCGATCGAGACCCCGAACAATGCTTCCTCGCCTTCGACGTCCACCTCGTCCGCGCCGGTGAACGCCACGAACAGGTCGGACGCATTCGGCGCACCGACGGCATCCAGTACGTCGGACAGTCGTACGCCGGTCCATTCCGCATTGCCGATCGCGCCCACGTCCCAGGGGTCGCCGGACGTTTTAGCGACCTGCTGGAGATCCGTGCGCCGGTTGCCGGCGCACTGGAGAACTGCCGTCACCGTTCGCGTGGCCAACGCGCTTTTCAGTTCCTCCACCGAGAAGGAGCGGCTCGCCATGCCCGTCCCGCTCACTTCGATCCGGTGATCGGCAGGCAGATCGGGCACTGCACCATGGCTGCGCACGTAGAACAGCGCCTGCGGCGTCAGGAACCGCTCGATCAGCGCGCCGGGCGTCGGCTCGGCGTTGTAGGGATCGGATTTGCGCTCAATCATATCAGTCATGGACGAACCAACGCCGCAAGCGCGCGGATCGCTTCAAGCCTTCAAGACTATCGCAGACGAAGGATTACCGATCGTTCCGATATCCAGATTGAAATAAACGGATCAAACGGTTGGTCGTATCGATAAGATTGCGCGATATAAGCTGCATGACCCTGGAGCAACTCAGAATATTCGTCGGTGTCGCCGAGCGCGAACACGTCACCAAGGCAGCAGAGGTGCTGAACGTCACGCAGTCCGCTGCCTCCGGCGCGGTCGCGGCCCTCGAAGCGCGCTACGGGGTTCCTCTGTTTCACCGCGTCGGGCGTGGCATCCAGCTGACCGAAGCGGGCCGCGGCTTTCTGGAGGAAGCGCGCGCGGTGCTGGGGCGGGCAGCGCATGCCGAGACGATGCTGGCGGACTATGCCGGGCTTGCCCGTGGTTCGTTGCGGATCGTCGCCAGCCAGACGATCGCAAGCTACTGGTTGCCCGCAAGGCTTGCCGCCTTCCACGAGCGCCACCCGCAGATCGCGGTCGAGCTGGCGATCGACAACACCGAAGGCGCGGCAGCGCAGGTCCTTAGCGGAGCGGCGGAACTCGGTTTCGTTGAAGGCGAAGTGGACGAACCAGCGCTGGCGCATTGGGAAGTCGGACGCGATCCGATGGTGCTGGTCGGACGCAGGGACGCCGAGCGTGTCGACGAGGACTGGCTTCGCGCTGCACGCTGGATCGTCCGCGAGCAGGGTTCGGGCACGCGCTCGACCTTCGAGGAGGTGCTGCGAACGCGCGGGTTTGATCCGGCCCAGCTGACGGTAGCGATGACGCTGCCGTCCAACGAGGCGGTGCGTACCGCGGTCGAGGCCGGTGCCGGCGTCGCTGTGTTGTCGCGATTGGTCGTCGCACGCGCGCTCAAGGCCGGCGATCTGGTCGAGCTGGCGCTTGAGTTACCCGATCGCGCCTTCCACGCGCTGCGCCACAAGGAACGCTATCGCACCCGCGCGGCCGACGCGCTGACGGACCTCATCAAGGAGCAGGTCGCATGATTGCCGACGCACCTTCGGCCCTGACCGGCCTCAAGCCGCTAAGCAGGCTCGATCACCCGCGCGAGATGATCCGCCAGTTCACACCCAACTGGTTTGCCGCGACCATGGGCACCGGCATCCTCGCTCTCGCGCTGCCGCAGGTGCCCGGCATCGGCCCCGCGCTCAAACCGATTGGCGAGGTGTTGTGGTTCTTCAACATCGCGCTCTTCATCCTGTTCGCCGGTCTCTATGGCGCGCGCTGGGCGATGTTCGGGCATGAGGCACGGCGCATCTTCGG
>NZ_JAPYKH010000048.1 GCF_029623345.1 Sphingomonas phyllosphaerae | reverse complement strand
CCCATCAAAGTCGTACTTTGATGGGAACCGGATGCGCGGCTTTGCCGTGACTGACGGCGCAGCGGGCACGGGCCGGTAGCTCAGGTGGTTAGAGCGCACGCCTGATAAGCGTGAGGTCGTAGGTTCAACTCCTACTCGGCCCACCAGATTGGAGCGTTGCGAGCGCCACCAGCGCCGCGGGCAAAGCCCGCGTCGTCGGACCTGCGGCGCAGGCCGGCCGTGCTGGTGGCTGTGCGCGATAGCGTTGCTATTGCGTCTCGCCACTGGCGCATGGGGCCTTAGCTCAGCTGGGAGAGCGGTTGCTTTGCAAGCATCAGGTCATCGGTTCGATCCCGATAGGCTCCACCATCGCTGCCGTGCGGCACGCTGAGAACGAACAACTATCCAGTTTGATGAAGACACGAGATCCCGTGTGCGCGAGCACCGGGTTAGGGGAGTGCGTGGCACTCCTTGTTTGACATTGTGAATGGGTTCTTAAAATCGATGCCGTGAAGGCGTCGGCTTTGAGGGGAAGCGCTGGCTGCGAGGCCGGCGTGCGAACCGATAGGCTGGCGATTCACAAATCTGGCTGAGATTAATCACCCGCACCTTTGAGCCACTTGAGCGCTACTGCCGAGTGAGCGGTCCCGCAGGGGGCTGTCTCCAGCGCTGATGTTGGTGGTGTGGGCTCTCAAGCGTGAGGTAAGGGCAATTCGTGGATGCCTTGGCGCATACAGGCGATGAAGGACGTGGCACGCTGCGATAAGCTGCGGTGAGGTGTGAGCAACCTTTGACCCGCAGATTTCCGAATGGGGAAACCCACTCATCCTGATTATCCCAGAAGAGCCGAGCGACGCCACGCGTGGCAGGCGCCCATCAAAGTATTACTTTGATGGGACCTGTGAAGCGTGCCGGCGCGCGGCTCAGCTAGGGTAATTGGGGTTTTGAGTATCTTGAGACTGAATACATAGGTTTCGAGAAGCGAACCCGGCGAACTGAAACATCTCAGTAGCTGGAGGAAAAGACATCAACCGAGATTCCGTTAGTAGTGGCGAGCGAACGCGGACCAGGCCAGTGCCTCTTGTTCAACTAGCAGAACGATCTGGAAAGATCGGCCGTAGCGGGTGACAGCCCCGTATGCGAAAGTGAGACAAGAGGACTCGAGTAGGGCGGAACACGTGTAATTCTGTCTGAACATGGGGGGACCACCCTCCAAGCCTAAATACTCGTATGCGACCGATAGCGAACTAGTACCGTGAGGGAAAGGTGAAAAGCACCCCGATGAGGGGAGTGAAACAGTACCTGAAACGGATTGCCTACAAGCAGTTGGAGGGTCCTTGAGGCCTGACAGCGTACCTCTTGCATAATGGGTCTGTGACTTAATGTTTCAAGCGAGCTTAAGCCGATAGGTGTAGGCGCAGCGAAAGCGAGTCTGAATAGGGCGCTATAGTTTGAAGTATTAGACCCGAAACCCGGCGATCTAGGCATGACCAGGATGAAGGTGTGGTAACACACACTGGAGGTCCGAACCGATTAACGTTGAAAAGTTACCGGATGAGTTGTGTTTAGGGGTGAAAGGCCAATCAAGCCGGGAAATAGCTGGTTCTCCGCGAAAACTATTGAGGTAGTGCCTCGAGCGAATACCGTGGGGGGTAGAGCACTGGATGGGCTAGGGGGTCGCGAGATCTACCAAACCTAACCAAACTCCGAATACCCACGAGTACTACTCGGGAGACAGACGGCGGGTGCTAAGGTCCGTCGTCAAGAGGGAAACAGCCCTGACCTACAGCTAAGGTCCCCAAGTCACGTCTAAGTGGGAAAGCATGTGGGAATCCCAAAACAACCAGGAGGTTGGCTTAGAAGCAGCCATCCTTTAAAGAAAGCGTAACAGCTCACTGGTCTAAATAAGGGTTCCTGCGGCGAAGATGTAACGGGGCTCAAGACGTGCACCGAAGCTTAGGGTGTGATCTTATGATCACGCGGTAGCGGAGCGTTCCGTAAGCCGGTGAAGCCATCTGGTAATGGGTGGTGGAGGTATCGGAAGTGCGAATGCAGACATGAGTAGCGATAAAGAGGGTGAGATGCCCTCTCGCCGAAAGACCAAGGGTTCCTGCGCAAGGCTAATCCGCGCAGGGTGAGCCGGCCCCTAAGACGAGCCCGAAGGGGGTAGTCGATGGGAATGCGGTTAATATTCCGCAGCCTGGTGGTGTGTGACGGATGGCGTGTGTTGTCGGCTCTTATCGGATTGAGCCGGCTTCGAAGCTGTCCCGGGAAATAGCCCCACCGTATAGACCGTACCCGAAACCGACACAGGTGGTCAGGTAGAGTATACCAAGGCGCTTGAGAGAAGTGTCCTGAAGGAACTCGGCAAATTGCCTCCGTACCTTCGGAAGAAGGAGGCCCAATGTAGGCGCAAGCCATCATTGGGGGCACAGGCCAGGGGGTAGCGACTGTTTAGCAAAAACACAGGGCTCTGCTAAGTCGGCTTCAAGACGACGTATAGGGTCTGACGCCTGCCCGGTGCCTGAAGGTTAAGTGGAGGGGTGCAAGCTCTGAAATGAAGCCCAGGTAAACGGCGGCCGTAACTATAACGGTCCTAAGGTAGCGAAATTCCTTGTCGGGTAAGTTCCGACCTGCACGAATGGCGTAACGACTTCCCCACTGTCTCCAGGACATGCTCAGCGAAATTGAATTCTCCGTGAAGATGCGGAGTACCCGCGGTTAGACGGAAAGACCCCGTGCACCTTTACTGCAGCTTCAGAGTGGCAGTGGACAAGAACTGTGTAGCATAGGTGGGAGGCTTTGAAGCGTCGGCGCCAGCTGACGTGGAGCCATAGGTGAAATACCACCCTGTTGTTGTCTACTGTCTAACCTCGTTCCGTGAAGCCGGAACAGGGACCCTCTGTGGCGGGTAGTTTGACTGGGGCGGTCGCCTCCTAAAGAGTAACGGAGGCGCGCGAAGGTTGGCTCAGGACGGTTGGAAACCGTCTGTTAGAGTGCAATGGCATAAGCCAGCCTGACTGCGAGACTGACAAGTCGAGCAGAGACGAAAGTCGGTCATAGTGATCCGGTGGTCCCTCGTGGAAGGGCCATCGCTCAACGGATAAAAGGTACGCCGGGGATAACAGGCTGATAACCCCCAAGAGCTCATATCGACGGGGTTGTTTGGCACCTCGATGTCGGCTCATCACATCCTGGGGCTGGAGCAGGTCCCAAGGGTTTGGCTGTTCGCCAATTAAAGTGGTACGTGAGCTGGGTTCAGAACGTCGCGAGACAGTTTGGTCCCTATCTGCCGTGGGCGTCGAAATTTGAGAGGAGTTGACCCTAGTACGAGAGGACCGGGTTGAACGTACCTCTGGTGTACCTGTCGTCGTGCCAACGGCGCAGCAGGGTAGCTATGTACGGACGGGATAACCGCTGAAAGCATCTAAGCGGGAAGCCTCCCTCGAGATAAGATTTCACAGGACGGTCGGAGACCACGACCTTGATAGATCGGATGTGGAAGCGCGGTAACGCGTGAAGCTAACCGATACTAATCGTCCTATTCGCGCTTGAGAGCACACACCCCCAACATCAGCGTTGGCCAGGTGATTACTCCCCAAAGCCAGGTGCATCGATTTTTATACCCCATGATGAACAGGACGGCGCGCTCAACAGCGCGCCGACCCGCAACGCGCCGGCTCCATTGCCTGGTGGCCATAGCGTCGGTGTCCCACCCGATCCCATCCCGAACTCGGACGTGAAACCCGACCGCGCCAATGGTACTATCGCTCAAGCGATGGAAGAGTAGGTCGCCGCCAGGCATTGTAGCCCGCGCGTTGCATATACACCATCAATACAAAGAACCCATTCAC